>CAYQVH010000017.1:0-83022 GCA_964420975.1 uncultured Candidatus Accumulibacter sp. | reverse complement strand
CTCGTCGCCTCAAAGCTAGTTTCAATCCGCGCCCCCCGTTGCCGGGGGGCGATCGCTTGGTCGGCGTGCACCAGCGGCGCTCGGCGCAGTTTCAATCCGCGCCCCCCGTTGCCGGGGGGCGATCGACTCTGCAAGTCCCTTTCCAACGCGAGTCGTTCCAGTTTCAATCCGCGCCCCCCGTTGCCGGGGGGCGATCGCGCACGACTGAGCCTTACGGTTCTCCGCCGTCCCTGTTTCAATCCGCGCCCCCCGTTGCCGGGGGGCGATCGGGGGTAATCATGGAAATGCCATCTGTAATGCATCCGTTTCAATCCGCGCCCCCCGTTGCCGGGGGGCGATCGGTTGCCGTACTGATCGAGCTTCGCGCCCGGCCCCGGTTTCAATCCGCGCCCCCCGTTGCCGGGGGGCGATCGCCTGGTAGGTCGGGTGCTGCCGTTCTTGCAAGCCGTTTCAATCCGCGCCCCCCGTTGCCGGGGGGCGATCGCGGGCTGCAGGCGCTGGCTTTTCGATCGACGCTGGTTTCAATCCGCGCCCCCCGTTGCCGGGGGGCGATCGGTGTCGCCTGCGGCGGCGAGATCGACGAGCGCGAGGTTTCAATCCGCGCCCCCCGTTGCCGGGGGGCGATCGCGGGCTGCAGGCGCTGGCTTTTCGATCGACGCTGGTTTCAATCCGCGCCCCCCGTTGCCGGGGGGCGATCGGTGTCGCCTGCGGCGGCGAGATCGACGAGCGCGAGGTTTCAATCCGCGCCCCCCGTTGCCGGGGGGCGATCGTGCACTTCACGCCACTGTCTTTGCCGGTCGGGTCGTTTCAATCCGCGCCCCCCGTTGCCGGGGGGCGATCGCTGATGATCTGGCCATCCGTCTGACCAAGTCACCTGATGTTTCAATCCGCGCCCCCCGTTGCCGGGGGGCGATCGACGGATAGAGGTCACTCGCCGGCTGATCAGGCCAGTTTCAATCCGCGCCCCCCGTTGCCGGGGGGCGATCGGAAATCCCTCGAAGGATTCCGTGTCGCTTGGCTGGTTTCAATCCGCGCCCCCCGTTGCCGGGGGGCGATCGTCGGCAAGTGATGAGCGCACAACCAAGGATTAAATGTTTCAATCCGCGCCCCCCGTTGCCGGGGGGCGATCGTCGGAGCATTCTCCGGTCTGTCGTGTGGTGCTGATGTTTCAATCCGCGCCCCCCGTTGCCGGGGGGCGATCGTCGGAGCATTCTCCGGTCTGTCGTGTGGTGCTGATGTTTCAATCCGCGCCCCCCGTTGCCGGGGGGCGATCGACACAGCACGTCCCCAGATTCCAGCGTCGATCGAGTTTCAATCCGCGCCCCCCGTTGCCGGGGGGCGATCGTCGGTTGTCGTGGTTCCGGACTCCGGGCCAGACTCGTTTCAATCCGCGCCCCCCGTTGCCGGGGGGCGATCGTTGGGCACGGCACGGCCGGGAGATGGTCGGCGCCGGTTTCAATCCGCGCCCCCCGTTGCCGGGGGGCGATCGGACGGCAAGCTGCAGATCGAGGCCAAGCGCGATATGTTTCAATCCGCGCCCCCCGGCAACGGGGGGCGATCGGCGTCGCCAAGACGTCGCAGGCGACGCCAGCCGCCGTTTCAATCCGCGCCCCCCGTTGCCGGGGGGCGATCGTCGGGGAGCATGGATTATCCTCAGTTGTCGATTTGTTTCAATCCGCGCCCCCCGTTGCCGGGGGGCGATCGCCGGCGCGTTGGATCGGATGGAACGTGGTTTCGTGGTTTCAATCCGCGCCCCCCGTTGCCGGGGGGCGATCGTTGGGCACGGCACGGCCGGGAGATGGTCGGCGCCGGTTTCAATCCGCGCCCCCCGTTGCCGGGGGGCGATCGCGTCAGACGCGCGGGCGGCTGCCAGCGCGATGGTGTTTCAATCCGCGCCCCCCGTTGCCGGGGGGCGATCGACGGATCGTTTGACGAGAACCCTTTGCGCATGGCCGTTTCAATCCGCGCCCCCCGTTGCCGGGGGGCGATCGCTTCGCGGCCCACGAACTGCGCCGCCCATGCCGTGTTTCAATCCGCGCCCCCCGTTGCCGGGGGGCGATCGCAGTCACGACGAGCGCTTTAAGGTTGAGGCGGCTGTTTCAATCCGCGCCCCCCGTTGCCGGGGGGCGATCGGGCGAAAATGATTCTTACCAAAGACCAAGCAATGGTTTCAATCCGCGCCCCCCGTTGCCGGGGGGCGATCGGATAAACACATCGCAACCACAACGACAGGAGCAGGTTTCAATCCGCGCCCCCCGTTGCCGGGGGGCGATCGCGGGTGGCGAAGCGCTTGCCGCAGACGCCGATCGGGTTTCAATCCGCGCCCCCCGTTGCCGGGGGGCGATCGCGAACAATTCTTTTCTCACGACGAGAGGCGTCCGGTTTCAATCCGCGCCCCCCGTTGCCGGGGGGCGATCGCGCGATCAGCCGCATTTACCGCCGGAGGAAAGAGGTTTCAATCCGCGCCCCCCGTTGCCGGGGGGCGATCGGGCCCTTGTGGGTTAACAGCGGGCGCTCGGTCGGTTTCAATCCGCGCCCCCCGTTGCCGGGGGGCGATCGGCCCTTTGTCGGAGGTAACGACAATCAAACCAACGTTTCAATCCGCGCCCCCCGTTGCCGGGGGGCGATCGCCCGCCCGAGATCAGGTTGCGCGGCTCGATCCGGTTTCAATCCGCGCCCCCCGTTGCCGGGGGGCGATCGTTCGAGACGGTCATCGGTGGCTTCGAGTGCTCGCTGTTTCAATCCGCGCCCCCCGTTGCCGGGGGGCGATCGTGCCGTTGCGCGATCTTCGACAATGTCGAAAAAGGTTTCAATCCGCGCCCCCCGTTGCCGGGGGGCGATCGCCTTCGCGCTCAAGTCGCTGAAAACCAAAGCCGGTTTTGCCGGTGTGCGCGTACGTTGACGAGAAGAGCGTTACCGATTCTACGGGAAACCTTGCAACAGGGAAAAAGTTATCCTTTTTCAATGAGTTCGTCCTTGCGCGAACGGTCCGGGAAAATCAGGGGCACTGAGGGTTCGCGCGTGCTCAATAGACGAGCGGTGCGTCAAAGTCGGTCGCGCGGAAGCATCCGTACTCTTTGACCTGGTAACCCTTGATCTCGGCGATTCGGTACAGCCGGAGGTTGTCCTGGGACACGTCGATTTCGGCGAGCAGTTGGCGCTCGAGCAGTTCGAACCGGGCGCGATCGATCTGACATTCGAAAACGGATTTCTGCACGCGCTGGCCGGTCGCCTCGCAGACGCGGGCAACACGCCGCAAACGGCGCCGGCCTTCGCGCGTTTCGGTATTGACGTCGTAACAGACGATGACCAGCATCCCCCTACCTCATGACGAAGGGCAGGTACTGCGCGCTGTCCCCACGCAGCGTGCGCGCCAGCAGTCGGGCCTGGACGTGCGGCAGCAGGCCCAACGGCAGCGGTTCGCTGAGCAACGGGTGCGAAAGCGTCTCCTGCTTTCGTTCCTGGTACGCGACGAGCACGGTCTTGCGGCCGTCGCCTTCGAGCAGGACGGCGCCGCCTTCGCGATGCGCGAAATCCTTGCCGACGAGCTGGCCACGGTTGATCAGCGAGAGCGCCAGGCGATCCGCGAAAGCCCGAAACTCTTCCATCAGATCGAGCGCCAGCGCCGAACGCCCCGGTCTGACGGCGTGCAGAAAGCCGACCTGCGGGTCAAGTCCGACGGCTTCCAGCGCCGAGCGACAATCGTTCATCCACAACGAATAGATGAATGACAACAAGGCATTGACGCGGTCCCGCGGAGGCCGGCGCTGCCGGCCATCCATGCGGAATTCGCTCCGCAGGGAGGGCTTGACCAGGCAGTTGAACAGCGCAAAGTACTGGCGAGCCGCTTCCCCTTCAAGACCGCGCAGCGTGTCGAGGTGGGCCGCGGCCGGCAGCGCGCGCAGCGTTGCCGCAAGATCCGCGGCGCCACGCGCCAGCGCCTCTGCGTCGGCTTCGCTCTGCGCCTCGCGTGCGCCGCGCAGCAGGACTTGACGACAGTTCTTCACCTTGCCGGCGATGCAGTTGCGCGCCACCGAAAGCGCGAACGCCTCTTCCGCCGCCAGGCGATATTGCGCCAGCCGCAGCAGCACGTTGCCGGAAACGGCGCCTTCGAGGCGCGCCTTGAAGCGCCCGTTCGCATCGAGCAACACCAGGCCGATCCCTTCCTCGGCCAGACGGTGCATCAGCGGCAACGACACCGAGACGTGGCCGAAACAGGCGATCGTTCCCAAGTGGTGCAAGGGCACGCGCAAGCGGGTTTCCCTGGTGACCTCGAGACGCACGGTGTTGTTGTCGAGCGCGAGGTAGCTCTCGGGCGTTGTCACGTACAAAGTGTTCAAAATCTGCATTTAGTCACCGGGCTCGAACAGGCTCAGGAGCTGACGATTGTAGGACGCCGCCGACGCCAGCGCCTCGGGCTGGCAGAGATCGCGCAGCGAGCAGGCGCGACAACGTTCGTCATTGCGTGGGGATGGCATCGCGCCGCTGGCGAGCGCCTCGCGAACCGCGAGGATCGTGTCTTCGACGCGACGGCGCAATGGGTCGTCGATGCGAACCACTCGCCTTCGGCGCGACGAGGCGTAGTAGAGCGCGCCCTCATCGACTGTCCGGCCGAACATTTCTTCGAGACAAAGCGCCTGGGCCGCGAGCTGCACATCGTCGCAGGCGGCGATGTCGGCGCGCTTGTGGCGGGAACCGTGCTTGTATTCGACCGGATACGGCGTGCCGTCCGGGAGAAACTCGACAACGTCCGCCTTGCCCGAGAGGCCAAGGCGGTCATTGAACAACGGCAAGGCGCGCTCGACGCGCAAGCCCTGGCGAACCTCGAAGCCAGGATCGTCCACGCGCTGATGCAGCGCCTGCCCGCGCAAGGTGTGAAGGTTTTCGGCAAACACCTGCTCGACATGGATCAGCGCGCACTGGCGGGGGCAATAGCACCAATGCTGAAGAGCGGAGAGGGGAATTGAATCAAGGGCTCCGGTACTCATCCCGTTTCCTGGAGGATGGTTTTGGCAACTTCTCTGAGGTAGCATTGCCCAATGAATCCCGTGAGGTTCCTGCCATGACCATTTCTCTCCTTGAAGATATCGAAGCAGCCGCTCTGCAACTGGCGACCAGCGACCGTGCCAAGCTGGCGGAACGCCTGCTGCTGAGCCTGGAAGAAGACGACGAAATTCTGGCGATTTGGGTGGCAGAAGCCGAACGGCGGGGCGAAGCTTTCGACCGAGGTGAAATGGAAGCCATCGATTTTGATGAGGCCATCGCCCAAGCGCGCGCCCGCCTCGCCAACCGCCGGGCCGCATGAAGGCTGTATTTCTCAAGGCAGCACAATCCGAACTCGACGCCGCAGTCGATTACTACGCTGAACACGGCAGCGACCGGGTTGCAGAAGCTTTTCTGCATGATGCGCTGCAGACGCGCCAACGCCTGATCGAACACCCCCAAATCGGAAAAGCCGTCTCCAAGCACTTGCGTGCATTGGCCTTCCGGCATTTCCCCTACTCCCTGATCTACCGGCTTTCCGCAGACATCATAAGTATTCACGCCGTTGCCCATCAGCGCCGCCAGCCTGGGTACTGGGCCGGGCGGCGCTGAGTGCCGCACTCAAAAGCCTTCGATGATTTCCGGAGCCAGCCCCGGGAGTGCTTGAGACAAGGCGTCCCGATTGAAGCTGCCATCCTCCTTGAGCAGATTCCGCAGCGAATCGTGAACCTTGGCCGAGGAGTGCTGCCCAGTCTTGCAATTGTGCTTCCACCAGACGACATTCAGCACCTGCATGCTGCCGTCGGGTCGGGCGGATGAAGCATCGTTCTCGAAGATCCGCGGAAGGATGCTTTTGAGTACATCGGCGTCTGCATCGCTGAAGCCTGTGCGTTCGGCGAGCTGAGGATTGATGCTGCCGTAGCATTCGTAAATACCTGAATCAACTCGATGCTTCATACCCATCGTGTCGGGACCGCGCTTGCTACCGTCGCCTTCGCCGCTGACGCTTTTGGTGATCTGCGTGCTAGTTACCCCCACAATTTGCTTGCTGAAGGCGGATTGCACCGTAACCGGACCACGGATGGGAATGGAAACCCCGCTGGCATCACCTTCCTTGCCAAAGGCGAAAACCTGCCCGAAAGCGCGCACATCGAACCATTTGGCGCAGGCTTTTTGCGCAGTTTCGTCTTTATTGGCTTTTTTCGGGTTCCAGGCTTCCTTACCTAAGCCATTGCTTTCCGATTCGGCGCGATTGCGCAGGCTGGTTTCACCATCAACCTTTCGATCATCCGACTGAACAAAAATACTTTGCCCAGACTCTTGCAGCCGATCTCGCAGCTTACGCTTAAGACAGACATCGGTAATTTCGCCAAAACCGCCGTAGTCGGTGCGTGGCCGGTTGCCATTCAACGGATCGCCATTGGGATTGGCGTTGCGTACACGCAGTACGAGGGCGAAATCAATTTTGTTTTGCAGAGTGTTCATAACAATTCCTTTCGTTAAATCCGGTGGTTGCTTTGATTAGTGGTGTCGGCAGAGCTTTCGCTCACGGCGGTGTTCTTGTCCACGTCGGTCGATGGCCAGAAGTCTTTGCGCTGCGAGTGGTAGGCAAGCAGGAATTCGCCGCTCAGGGGCGCATCACTTATTCGCTCGCCCAAATCATCCAGCGCACTCATGACGTCGTCCAGCAATCGCCGACGTTTGGCCAGAACGGCCACTGATTTGTCACTTCCCGCCAGCATCCTGGCCTCATAGGGCTTCAAAGCGAGTTCGATGCTGCGCCAAGTCGAGAATGGGCGGTCGGCAAAGCGCTGCATGAGCCGTCCGGCGGTGGTTTCCCGCCTTTTGCCTTCGTCTGTTACCGACAGCGCATAACTTTCAATGCTGTCCGCGATAGCCAACAGACGCCCATAAAGGTAATCACGACTCTTCCGCTCCGGTTCCAAACTCATCTGATAGTTCCTTTCCGTGTGGTATCCCTTGAACAACGCGCATGCAATTCCCAAAACCTTTTCCCACTCCCAGTGGCCCAGTCCGACCCTATTGGTAGCTCGCCGTATCACGCTTTGAACGAGATCCAGCGGCACATTCCAGCCGTCGATGATGCAGGGGAGAAGCCGTTCCACCGTTGCATTTCTCAGCTTCTCGTCTAGTCGACGACCAAAGGCTGCCTCCGCAATATCGGGGGGCGCCGGCGCACCAACAAACCGGGTTTCCTTGCCGTAGTTCTGATACCAGGCATAGCGGGTATGCCAAGTCTCGACGCGAGCGAGAAAGTCCGAGCTTTTCAATTCCCGGTAGAAGCTGATCGCCATGCGCCCAGGTGTAGCCGAATCCAGGCTCATTACGACAACGTCTTCTTTGGGATCGAGCTTTGCACCATATCCGGCAATGGCTTTCTTCAGCCGCAGAGCAAAGTGCTGGTCGGTGCTGGCGAAGGCGGTGCTCGCCTGGATGTCAGAACCATCTATCCCCAGCAGATCGAATGAGTTTTTGATCGGATCGGGCAAAGGCGCACCTGAAACAGCCCAACTGACAATGGCTTGGAAGTCGTTTCGATACCCCTGGCGACTAATTAGCCAGCGCAGAGCGTTGTGAGCCTTTTGGGTTGCATCAAAACCAACCGCGTAAGCCTGTTTGCCATAATCATCTTTCCCGTCAGTAAACCTTCCTCTGAAGGTGTATCCGTCTGTGTCATTCGTTGAAATTAGCTTTCCGCCGTCGCCGGGATACCGAACAAATCGCGCATGTTTTTTAGCTATCCGACCTGGCCGCCCCGTGACCATGCAGATGCCATTTACGGGATTGCTGGCTCGATCAAAATCCTGCCACGACTGAATAAGGCCGGAATCCTGCCAGGTTCCAGAACAGGGATTCTCAACTTCTTCAACTCGCCAACGAATAAACACCTTTTCGTCTGCAACTTTGGTTTTTTGTCCCTTCTTGCTGGTAAAGGCCAGAGGGAATACGTTAGCCTGAATCAAATCGCCTCTCAGGGTAAGTTTCTTGACATAAGCGAGGACCGCCCTTGCCTTTGGGTGAGCGTATGTGGACTGAGCCCAAGACGAAAGAAGATCGACATACGTAGAAAACTTCTCCGAAGGCAGCGAATCCGGTGCGCAATATGAAACTTCATCACATAAGGGGTGCGGTGCAACTAACGCTCCCGAGCGGTTTGCGGAGTTTTCGGTCGTTGGAATCAATGTATCGGATTCGCCGGCGTCCAGTTTTCGAATACGTCCGACTTTGAGATTCCCATTGGCATCTATGACGACCTCGACGTGCGCTTGCTTTACAACATGCGACACGGGCCAGAGGCTGGTTCCTATCAGATCAACACTCCTGGCGCAAACCTCGTAGGTTTCGTACAGTTTCTGCATCCAGCTCATGATTGCGCCTCCAATTGCTGGATCAGATCGGCAGCCTCGTTGTCGACTGGGCGCAGGCTCTGCGCCATACCAAACGATTTCGGGGTCATTTCGCGGACGAACCGGCGTACCTTGCAATCCTCTGGCCGATCAAAACGGATCACGCCGTTCACCATCGTCGGTTGCCAGCTTCGGGTGAAGAGCTTGTGTTTGCCGTCCCCGTCTGGACCTGTTTCGTCGGGGTAATCGAAGCTGTGAAACATCAGGCCGAAGCCGAGTTCGCCATCGGTGTCGAGTTCTCCGGAACCAGAACCGAAGTCGCATGGGGCGACATATCCCTGACAATCGCGGGTTCCCAGGAAAATATCCTGGCGCCCGCCGCGCTCAAGCATGCGCTTGGCAATGTCGTAGTGTTTTCCCTCAACACGGTCAGACTCCAACGCGGGACGCTGCATGTTCCACTCGAAATGCGCTCGGACCTGGTATTCGACGTTGGAGAGAAAGGTATAAATGGCCAAGGTATTTCCTCCGCTGAACTCTTGCGGTTTGGTTCCCTTGGTCTGGGTGCGAATGCGTTTCATGACCCTCACCTCGTCAATCACCCAGATCAGCGTCGGCTTCCAATAAATCGACTTGGCAACCCCTTTCAGCGCCTCGTAGGTCGGGATGTGATACGAACACTTTTCGCCACCGATTCGGGTCAGCGGATCGGTAAACAAGGCATAGCGGCCCCATAAACGAAATTCGATACTGTTACGCCAGGATCTAGACATTGAGTGTCTCCATCAAAGAAACGGGTTCAGTCGCCAGTCCGAATTGCTTGCTGTAGTAACGAGGGTCGAGGCTGTAGACCCGCACGCCCGCCTTGATTTCCCGCAACGCACCAGCCTTGAATAATTTATTGAACTCCTGAGGAAAAACGTTGACGGTAAATTGCTGGGCTTTGCGGAGCAATTCACCTTCCAAGGAAATATCGAATGCTGCGTACAAGCGGCCAACCAGGTCGGCGCCTGCTTCGCCAAAGGGTACGATGACTCCCTGAGTTGGCGAATCGATGGCCTTGAAAGCATTGGCGGCCGACATGAACGACTGATTCAGTACACCATGCGAAGGCGGTTGGTTTTTTTTCCGCACGGACTCACTCAATGAAAGCTGGTTGTTCGACAAGAGGCTCAGCAGGGAATCGTGACGCCCTATGTCCGGTGACTCCCGCTCTGAAACGGGATAGATCATCTCGTTCGGATGCTTGTCATCGGCATGTTGTCGCGCGAAAAAGTAGTGGGTGTAGTAATCGGCCATGGCTTGCGGACCGAGCAAATCATGGTCGTAACGCGCCGGATTTTCGCGAAAGAAGTCAAGAACCGAAGCGCTCTTCTCGCGACCGATGGCGATGTCTCTTAGGCACTTTAGCGTGACATGCTCGTCACACGGATTCACCAGATGAACATGCCCCGGCTCCGGCCGGCCATTTCGATTGCAGCGCCCCGCAGCTTGGGCGATGGAATCGAGTCCCGCCATGGAACGGATCACCGAGCCGAAATCCACGTCTACGCCCGCCTCGATCAATTGCGTGGAAATGCACAGCGTCCGCAAGCCAGCCTTCAGCCGTGCTTTCGCTGTCGCCAACTCCGCCTTGCGGTGTGCCGGACACATGTCGGTACTAAGGTGGAACAAAGTACCAGCCTCGGCCACTCCCTGGCAGGCCAGAAAAACTTGCTTCGCCGCATCCTTGGTATTGACGACGACCAGGCAACTTCCGGCCCGCTCGACTTCACTCTTTGCCAATTCAGCTATTTCGTCGTAGCGCCAGCCGTTCGGGCGACGTTGATCGCGAACATTAACGCGCCGGAGATCGGCGAAAAGCTGGCGAACATCGCTGACCATTTCGTGCTCGCTGGCCAGACGGATCGCCCCCCGTTCCCTCTTCACTTTGTCGAGCAAGGGCTGCGTGGCGGTACAGAGCACCACGGTACTGTTGCACTGTTCGCTGATGAAGTTGATCGCATTGTTGAACAGGTGAACACAACGGATGGGGAGTGTCTGAATTTCGTCGAAAATCAGGACGGCATTGGCCAGTTGGTGCATGTGACGAGCGCCACGCGTACCGCTACCGAACAAGCTTTCCAGAAGCTGAACCATCGTGGTGTAAACCACGGGGGCATCCCAGTTCTCGCAAAGAATCTTCTCGCGCCAGGTCTGCCTTTCCGGCGTGACGCTGGAGTGATGCTCCAGTACGACCTTGTCCCGATCTTGCGGACAATCTTCTGGCTCAAGAATGTCGCGTACCACTTTAGCGTTTTGATCGATGATCGACGTAAAGGGGATGACGTAGACGATGCGTTCCAGCTTTCGGGCCGCCGCGTGGTGCAGGGCGAACCGCAAGCTGGCCAGCGTCTTGCCGCCGCCGGTCGGCACCGTCAACGTAAAAATCCCGCGCGGTCGTGCGGCGGCGGCCAGGCATTCATCGGAGACCTTTCGCCGTAAATGATCGATCGGATGACGAAGCGAAAAAGCTGAAAGACTGCTCTCCAAGCGCGCGATCAACACTGCCCAAGGTACGTAATCGCCCAGCGAACGAAAGGCCGCCACTTTCTTGTGCTCAAAATTCGCCGTATCGATTCGGTCAGCGTCTATCAGGCAACTAAACAAAAAGCGGACAGCGAGACCTATTTGCTGATTCAACGGTTGCGCTTGCCGTTCGTAATGCTTGATGCCACCAAGCAAGCTACGCCATTCATTAAGAATAATCGGAGAATCCATGAGAGTCCTTGCACGCTCAAGTATTTCCGGATCAGCACGAACCGTCACCTCGTTTAGATGAACCTTTGCCTCCGGCTTTGCCATGCGCTTGCCAAAGACATCCGAGCCTTCAGGAGCGAGGCAGTCGATTAAGCCTGAATGGTGGGAAGCTATGCAGAGCGCCAGCCATTGGCCAACCAGAGAGGCCCTTTCCCCTTTCTTGGCCAATTCTCGCCACACGAACTGAGCACCAGCCGATGAGTGATCAACCTTGCCTCGAAGGGCATCCGAATCGACATAATCGTCCTCATCCGGATTGAGCAACCCAAGGGCCGAATGGATATAGCACCGAAAATCGTCGCTGTATTTGCCCAAGTCATGAAGTAATCCAGCTAGTTCGCCCAGAGTCTCAAGGCGAATCTTATGACTGAACCTCCGTGAGTACGCCGCGACATTCAGCAAATGATCCACAACGTATTGCGGTGTTTGATCAGATGACCGCCAATGAGCAATCGCCCGGTCCTCTTGGTACTTGGCCGCAACAGGATAATCCCCCGTCAAGGTTTTTTCCTCGTCACCCATAGTTCCTCCCCCCTTTCTTCAACAAGCCCCCCATCTGCTCCCAACGTCGCCCGCTCTACCGCCGCAACCCGGTCTGCACGGCCGGAAGTCCACGCGTCGTCCGCACGCCTTCAGCGCGGTGACGCCGTAAGCGTTGCCATCCAGGCTAAGCGCTCGTTCCTGCTGTTTTGAGGGCGATGGCGTGCAGGATAAGCCCTTGCGGGCGCAAAAAGTGAGCCCCGAGGAGTGCGAATCAGAAGTTTTTTTGGAGAAGACGTCCAACACACGTCGCCGCACGCTTCGGGCGGCGGCGCGTCGCCGGTTTAGGAGAACCAGCAGGCGGGGTTGACGTTTTTCTCCATCGTGTCGAGCGGAGTGCCGCTCAGGCGGCAGGCGCAGCCCGAAAGCGCGGTGAGCAGGGCGACGAACAGCAGCCGTCGCAAGCCGCGCCTGCGGGTGACGATCACTGGGCGCTCGCTGGGGGGTGGCGGGTCTGGCCGGGCGTCGCCTGGGGCCGCTCGGCGGCGGAGGGCTGGTCCGCGAGATCGATCGCCGTCAGGGCGCGTTCGATCTCGGCGGCGCCCGCCGGGCGCACCAGACGCGCGACTTCCTGGCCACGCGCCAGAAAAATCAGCGTCGGCCAGCGTTTGACCCGGTACGAGCGGCCGAGGACGCGGCCCGGTCCGTCTTCGATCGTGATCCACTGGACGCGCGGGTGACTCGACCGCGCGAGTGCGATCAGCGGCTGCGCGGCGCGGCAGTAGCCGCACCAGGAGGCGCCAAACTCGATCACCGCCGGTTCAGTGAGCGCGTCGATTTCGGCCCGACAGGGTTCTCTTTCCGACGTCGATGGGCGTGATCTCATGGCGTCTCCAGCGCAAGATGTTCGCCTGCCGACGGGCGCGGCGATTGCTCAAGGATACCGCAGCCACGCCGGCTCATCGGCGTCTGATCGACTCGATCCGCGTTGACGGGCTGCCCGTCAGACGCGGCAGCAGCGCCGCCGCGATTTCGTCGGCTCCGGTCGCCGCCGGCACGCGCGGCAGCGGCTGCCGCCACAGAGCGGTCAGCGCCGGGCCAAGGCGGCCACAGGCGAGTTCTGACTCCCCCACTTCCTGACTGCTGCCGTGGTGCCGCAACCAGTCGATCAGTGACGTCTGCTCGGGCCAGTCCGGTCGCCGCAGGTAGAGCACTGGCGTCGCGTTGCAGACCGCCTCGCAAAACGTTCCGTAGCCCGGCTTGGTCAGTACCGCGTCTACCGCGCGCAAGAGGTCGGGCAGCGGCTTTGCCAGCGACTCGAAAGCGACGACGCGGGGACTGGTCATCCGCCACGCTTGCGGCACCAGCCAGCGGACGTGGGCCAGCGGCGGCCAGTCGGCGACCGGCAACTCCTTGTTTACGCCGCCGAAGGCGACCAGCACCAGGCGTTCGTCCGGGGCGCACCCGAGGCGGGTGCGCACTTCCTGTCGGCAATCGCGACCGATTTCGGCGATCGGGCCGACGATCGACCGCCGCGCCAACTCGGGCATCGGCATTCCCGGCGTCAGACAGTAGAAGCACTCGGCAGCGTCGTAAGCGGCCAACATCTGACGATGGATCGGCGCCGCCCAGCGCTCGCCGGCAAAGAAATGGGCAAACAGGTCGGCCCAGTTGAGCGAACACATCGCCTGCGCCGGAAGTCCGGCCTGTGCCGCGGCTGCCAAAGGCCGATAGGCGACGTCGGTGAGCACCAGATCAGGCTGCAAATGCGCCAGCAGGCGGGCATCGCGATCGACGTCGGCTTGCCAGTCGGCGTGCTGACGACGATACGCCAGCGCCGTCGCGGCGAGGTCGAGATGGGTCGCGTCGTGCATCACGTAGCCGAAGTCGCTGCTTTCGGCGAGGTGCGTGAAGTCGCCCGCTAGGCGCGTCGCCAGGCGCGCCCGCGGCAAGCCGCTGCGGATCGTCAGCTGCAGGCTGGGCAGGCGCGAGCGCAGCACCTGCAACACCGGCGCCACCTGCGCCAGATGGCCGAGGCCGTGCGCCGACACGTCGACGAACAGATGGGGTGCGCGCATGGGGCAGGGGACGATCAGACGAAGCGCGCCAGCATTGCCCCGGTCAGCTCGGCCGGCAGCGGAATCCATACGCGATGCCCGTTGCCCGGAGCGACGGCGATCTCGGCGCCGCAGGCGTTCTCGATCCGTTCGATCGTGAGACGCCGGTTGCCGCCGGGATGGACGACTTCGACCTGGTCGCCGACGGCAAAACGGTTCTTGACTTCGATCAGCGCCTGTTGACGCTCGCCGTCCCAACCGATGACGTCGCCGACGTAGAGGCTGCGCCCGGACGCCGAGTGGCCGTGGAGATAGTTCTGCAGCTCGTGCGGGTGGTGACGCTGATAGAAGCCGTCGGTGTAGCCGCGGTTGGCCAGTCCGTCGAGTTCGCCGAGCAGACGGGCGTCGAAGGGGCGTCCGGCGAGCGCATCGTCGATCGCCCGCCGGTAGACCTGCACCGTCCGCGCGACGTAATACGAAGACTTCGTCCGCCCCTCGATCTTCAGCGCGTCGACGCCGATCGCGCATAGCCGCTGGACGTGCTCGACGGCACGCAGATCCTTCGAATTGAGTACGTAAGTGCCGTGCTCGTCCTCGTCGATCGGCATCGGCTCGCCCGGGCGCTCGCCTTCTTCGAGCAGCCAGACGCGACCGTCGGCAAGCGCTGCCGACGTGCCCGGGCGGACGTCACCCGAGGCGTCGACTTCACCCGGCTGCAGACGATACTGCCAGCGGCACGAATTGGTGCACGCGCCTTGGTTCGGATCGCGATGATTGAAGTAGCCCGACAGCAGGCAGCGCCCGGAATAGGCGATACAGAGCGCACCATGCACGAAAACCTCCAGTTCGGTGTCCGGACACTCGTCTCGAATCTCGGCCACTTCGTCAAGCGACAGCTCTCGCGACAGGATGACACGCTTGATGCCGAGCTTGCCCCAGAAACGGACCGCTGCGAAGTTGACCGTATTCGCCTGCACCGAGAGATGAATCGGCAGCTCCGGCCAGTGCTCGCGGACCCGGTCGATCAGCCCTGGATCGGCCATGATCAGCGCGTCCGGCTGCAAGGCGACGACCGGCGCCAGGTCGTCGAGATACGTCCGTAGCTTGCGGTTGTGTGGCAGGACGTTATTGACCAGGTAGAACTTTCTGCCCGCGGCGCGCGCCTCGCCGATCGCCGCCGCCAGCGTCTCGAAGCGGCTGAAGTCGTTGTTGCGCACGCGCAGACTGTAGCGCGGCGGCCCGGCGTAGACCGCGTCGGCACCAAAAGCGACAGCGGTGCGCACCATCGCCAACGAACCGGCAGGAGCCAGCAACTCGGGAGCAGCCGGGGCGGCGGGAGACATCCGGGAGAAAGACCTGACAAGGTAGAATGCGGCAAGCGGCGATTCTAACCTCATCCCTCCATCAACCCACCATGTCCGAAGCCATCCTGATCAACTTTACGCCGCAGGAAACACGCGTCGCCGTCACGCACCAGGGCGTCGTCCAGGAACTGCACATCGAACGCAGCGCCAGCCGCGGTTTCGTCGGCAACGTCTACCTCGGCCGCATCGTACGCATCCTCCCTGGCATGCAGTCGGCGTTTATCGATGTCGGTCTCGATCGCACCGCCTTTCTGCACGTCGCCGACATTCGCGAACCGCGCGCTGGTGACGAACCGGCGCGGCCGATCGAACGCCTGCTCAGCGAAGGACAAAGTCTCGTCGTCCAGGTGATCAAGGATCCGATGGGAAGCAAGGGCGCGCGCCTGTCGACCCAGGTTTCGATCGCCGGCCGCATGCTCGTCTACCTGCCGCAGGACAAGCACATCGGCATTTCGCAGCGCATCGAGCGTGAATCGGAACGCGAAGCGCTGCGCGACAAGCTCGCGCGCCTGGTCGCCGGCGACGACAAGGGCGGCTTCATCGTGCGCACGATGGCCGAGAACGCCAGTGAAAACGAACTCGCCAAGGACGTCGAGTTCCTGCGCAAGATCTGGCGCGACATTCAAAGCCAGGCGACGACTGCGCCGGCGCCAACACTGCTTTACCAGGAGCTGTCGCTGGCGCAGCGCGTCCTGCGCGACTTCGTGAACCCCGAAACCAGTCGCATTGTCATCGACTCGCGCGAGAACTTCCAGCGCCTGACGGTCTTCGCCGGCGAGTACACGCCGACCGTCGCGCCGCTGCTCGAACACTACGTCGGCGAGCGACCGCTATTCGACCTGCACGGCGTCGAGGACGAGATCCAGAAGGCGCTCGCGCGGCGCGTCGACCTCAAGTCAGGCGGCTATCTGATTATCGACCAGACCGAGGCGATGACGACGATCGACGTCAATACCGGCGGTTTCGTCGGCGTGCGCAACTTCGACGACACGATCTTCAAGACCAACCTCGAAGCGGCGCAGACGATCGCCCGCCAGCTCCGGCTGCGCAATCTGGGCGGGATCATCATCATCGACTTCATCGACATGGAGAATGAAGAGCACCGCAGCGCCGTCCTCAGCGAGTTCAACAAGGCGCTGGCGCGCGATCACACGCGCCTGACGGTCAACGGCTTCACCGCCCTGGGTCTGGTCGAAATGACGCGCAAGCGCACGCGCGAGTCGCTGGCGCACGTTCTCTGCGAGGAATGCCCGACCTGTGGCGGCCGCGGCGAAGTGCGTACGGCGCGCACCGTCTGCTACGAGATCCTGCGCGAACTGCTGCGCGAAGCGCGCCAGTTCAACGCCCGCGAGTACCGCGTCCTCGGCAGCCAGGCGGTGATCGACCGCTTTCTCGACGAGGAATCGCAGGGTTTGGCGATGCTCTCCGACTTCATCGGCAAGCCGATCTCGCTCCAAGCTGAACCCAGCTACTCGCAGGAGCAGTACGACATCGTGCTGATGTAGCGTGACCACGCCCGGTTGACGCCTCAAGCTGGGGCCCGCCGGGCGAAAACGCACCACGTTCGGGCTCTCTTTCCTGGGTCACGGGCCTTTCCCGGCGCGCAGCGACGGTTTTTCGCGCGATCCGGAAGCTCGCCGCTTACCTGCACGATTCTTGCTTGCCCTGCCCATGCTCGCCCCGACGACCGTCACAAGCTGTTGTGACGCTTCGGCGCCGGACCGAGCGCTCTCTTGGAATCCCGCTTGTGGGAGCAGACGTTGGCGGCTTCGGAGTCGATCCGTCGTCGCGACGACGACACCGACTGCTCCCGCGACGCGTTGGAGGCTGGACGATGAGCATGAGCTTGAAAAAGGAAGCGGCCTTTGCGGCCCTGGTTCCCGACCTGAAGTGTTTTTTTCGCGACGGTCAGCAACCGATCGTCGAACGTTTTCTCGCCGGCGGCGACGCGCTTGCGCTGCTGCACGCGCGCTGCCGTCTGGTCGACGAGCTCCTTGGCGAGATCTGGCAGGCCCTTGCGCTGCCGCCGTCGCTCGCCCTGCTGGCGGTCGGGGGCTACGGCCGCGGCGAGCTGTATCCGGCGTCCGACGTCGATTTGCTGATCCTGCTTCCCGAGCCGCCCGGCCGGACGTTGTCGGCGCAGATCGAGCGCCTGGTCTGTCTGCTCTGGGACGTCGGCCTCGAGGCCGGACACAGCGTGCGTACGCTCGAAGACTGCCTGACTCAAGCCGCCGGCGACATCACCGTGCAGACGGCGATGATGGAGACGCGGCGCATCGCCGGCAGCAACGAACTCTTCGTCGCCTTGCGTCGCCTGCTCAAGGACACCGTCGATGGACGAGCGTTTTTTGAAATCAAGCGCATGGAGCAGGAGGATCGCCACCAGCGGTTTGCCGACACGCCCGGCAGCCTGGAAGCGAACTGCAAGGAAGGACCGGGTGGCCTGCGCGACTTGCAGGCGATCCTCTGGATGACGCAAGCCGCCGGATACGGATCGACCTGGGCCGATCTGGAGTCGTTGGGGCTGATCAGCGGCGACGAACGGCAGCTGCTCGAACGCTGCGAGGCGTTCCTGCGTCGCTTGCGGGTCTCGCTGCATCTTCACGCCGGGCGGCGCGAGGACCGCCTGCTTTTCGAGTACCAGACTGCTTTGGCGGAAAAACTGGGCTATCGCGCCAGCGACACCAGCCGTTCGAGCGAGCAGCTGATGCAGGACTACTACCGCACGGCGAGAGAGGTGTCGCAGGTTAACCGCATCGTCCTGCAGAACCTCCGCAGCGCGCTCTTTCCCCTTCCCGACGAGCAACCGCAGTCGATCAATGCGCGCTTCCAGAAGGTGCATGAAGGGCTGGACGTCGTCCATGACCAAGTGTTTGTCGACGCGCCGGATGCGATTTTCGAGGCGTTTCTTCTCCGCCAGCAGCACCTTGACCTCGATCAGATGAGCCCACGCACGCAACGCGCGCTGTGGCGCGCCCGCGACCTGATCGACGACGACTTCCGTCGCCGGCCGCTGAATCGCGCGCGATTCCTGGCCATCCTCAAGGAGGGGAGGGGCCTGGTACAAGAGCTTCGACGGATGAACGACTTCGGACTGCTCGGTCGCTACCTCCCGGCTTTCAACCGCATCGTCGGTCAGCTGCAGCACGACCTGTTCCACGTGTATACCGTTGATCAGCACATTCTGCAGGTGATCCGCAACCTGCGACGACTGGCGATGCCGGAGTTCGCCCACGAATACCCGCTCTGCAGTCGTCTGATGAGTGACTTCGGCGAGCCTTGGCTGCTCTACCTCGCGGCACTCTTTCACGACATTGCCAAGGGTCGCGGCGGCGACCATTCCGAACTGGGCGCCGACGACGCAGACGCGTTCTGCACCGATCACGGCCTGACCGACGCCGATCGCGAACTCGTCACCTGGCTTGTTCGCCAACACCTGCTGATGTCTCGCGTGGCGCAACGCCAGGACATCTCCGACCCCGCCGTGATCGGTCGTTTCGCCGCCGTAGTCGGCGACGAGCGACGTCTGGTGGCGCTCTACCTGCTGACCGTCGCCGACATCCGTGGGACCAGCCCAAAAGTCTGGAACGGCTGGAAAGCCCAGTTGCTCGAACAGCTGTTTGCAGCGACGCGGCGCCTGCTGCAGTCGGGAGACGGAGTGGCGATGCCGGCGGGCGCGATCGCTCAGCGTCAGGAGGAAGCGCGGCGCCTGATGCGTTATCTGGTGCTGCCCGAACGTTCGCATGAGTCACTCTGGCGCTTACTGGATACGGCGTACTTCCTGCGGCATTCGGCCGAGGAAATCGCCTGGCACGCGCGCACCACCTATGGGCATCTCGAAAGCGAGCAGCCGCTGGTCCGCGCCCGCCTCAATCCCTCGGGTGAAGGGCTCGAAGTCCTGGTGTACACCCGTGATCAGACGGACCTCTTCCTGCGTCTGGTGGGATTCCTGAGCCGTGCCGGCTACAGCATCGTCGACGCCAGAATTCACACCACGCACCACGGTTACGCGCTCGACTCGTTCATTCTGCTCGACATCGGCGGTCGCGACGACGACCGTGCGATGATTCACTACATTGAGCACGAACTGAGCGAGCGCCTCGCCCGGCAGGCGCCGGCCGAAGTACCGGCGAACGGCCGCGTTTCGCGGCAGGTTAGACACTTTCCGCTGCAGCCGCAGGTGCACATCCAGCCGCTGGTCAGTCTCGAGGCCGACGAAAGTGGCAAATACTTCGTGCTCACGGTCGTCGCTGCCGATCGCCCCGGGCTGTTGTTCCTCGTCGCGCGACAACTCGCCGCGCACCACGCCAACCTGCATACGGCGAAGATTGCAACGCTCGGCGAGCGAGTTGAAGATACCTTTCTGGTCAGTGGCCGGTCGCTCGAAGAAAGCTCCGGCCGGGTCCGGCTGGAGACCGACCTGTTGCAGCAGTTGCGGCCATGAGCGCCGCTTCGCGTACGCCGGACTCTGGTCGGCAAACGACGCTGTCGAGCGTGCAGCCGACGAAGACGCCCTTTAGTCGGTCGCGTGCCGGCTTTTCACCCTGGAGTTTGCCGTGTCGATTCATGTCGCCCTGACGCATGTCACCCACTATCGTTATGACCGTCCGGTCAGTCTGTCGCCGCAGGTCGTTCGCTTGCGGCCGGCGCCGCACTCGCGGACGCCCATTCTCAGCTACTCGCTGACGGTCACGCCGACGCCGCATTTCATCAACTGGCAGCAGGATCCGCAGGCCAACTATCTGGCGCGGCTGGTCTTTCCCGAGAAGACCCGCGAGTTCTCGGTTGCCGTCGATCTCGTCGCCGAAATGTCGGTGATCAACCCCTTCGACTTTTTTCCCGAGCCGTACGCCAGGAATTTTCCCTTCGTCTACGAAGACTGGCAGCAGGAAGAACTCGCTCCGTACCAACAGCGCGGGCCGTTGACCCCTCGACTGCGCGAGTTCGTGAACTCGATTTCGTTGACGCCGCGTCACAGCGTCGACTTTCTGGTTGACCTCAACCGGCAGCTGCAGCGCCAGATCGCCTACGTGATCCGCCTCGAGCCCGGCGTGCAGACTCCCGAGGAGACGCTGGCGCTGGCGCGTGGCTCGTGTCGCGACTCGGCCTGGTTGCTGGTGGACGTACTGCGCCATCTGGGATTGGCGGCACGCTTCGTTTCGGGTTACCTGATTCAGCTGGCCCCTGATGTGAAGTCGCTTGACGGTCCCTCCGGAACCGAGGTCGACTTCACCGATCTGCACGCCTGGTGCGAAGTCTATCTGCCCGGAGCCGGCTGGATCGGGCTCGACCCGACTTCCGGTCTCTTCGCTGGCGAAGGCCACATTCCGCTCGCCTGCTCGCCACAGCCCTCGTCGGCGGCTCCGATCACCGGATCGACCGAGCCTTGTGACTGTGCTTTTGAGCATCACATGCACGTCGAACGCGTCTGGCAGGCGCCGCGGGTGACGCTCCCTTACGGCGACGACGAGTGGCAAGCGATTGAAACGCTTGGCCAGCAGATCGACGACGAACTCGCGAGTGGCGACGTTCGCCTGATGATGGGCGGCGAGCCGACCTTCGTCTCGATCGACGACCACGAGGGGGCGGAGTGGACTACCGAAGCGCTGGGGCCGAGCAAGCGCCAGCGGGCGAGCGAACTCTATCAGCGCCTGCGCGAGGAGTACGCAGCACAGGGTCTGCAGCACTTTGGCCAGGGAAAATGGTACCCCGGCGAGCAGCTGCCCCGCTGGTCGCTGAACTGTTTCTGGCGCGTCGACGGGCAGCCGATCTGGCGCAACCCGGCGCTCTACGCGGATGAGAGCCGCGACTATGGGGCCGACGAAAAGCTCGCCCAGCGCTTCCTTCACACGCTTGCCGAGTGTCTGGCGGTCGACGCGGCGCACGTCTTTCCCGCATACGAGGACATTTACTACTACCTCTGGCGTGAGCGCCGCCTGCCGATCAACGTCGACCCCTTCGACTCGCGTCTCGACGACGCGCTCGAACGGGAGCGTCTGACGAAGGTCTTTCGCCAGGGACTCGACGCCGTCGTCGGCCACGTCCTGCCGCTGGCCTACGCTCATCCAGGGGGCTGGCGCAGCGGCCGCTGGTTCCTGCGCGACGAGCGCTGTTACCTGATTCCCGGCGACTCGCCGATCGGCCATCGGCTGCCACTCGATTCACAACCGTGGGTAGCCGGCGACGACTATCCTTACCTGCACGCTCCCGACCCGACGCAACGCTTTGCCCCGCTGCCGGCGCACGCCGAGATTCGCGAGCAGTTCCCGATCAGTCGCAGCCAAAGCCGGATAGACCAGGACGCGGCGGTGAGCGGCGAGCGCTTCGCCGGCGAAGCCGTGGCGCGCGCGCTCGATGGCCTCGCCCGCGGCGCGGCCGGTGGCGCCGAGCGCCCGCCGGCGGCGTACGAGTCGGCAGCGTCGGTGATCCGGACGTCGCTTTGCGCGCAGGCACGAAACGGCGTTCTCTACCTCTTCATGCCGCCGACGAATGGTCTGGACGCGTATCTGCAACTGGTTGCGGCGATCGAAGCGACCGCCGAGACGCTGGCAACGCCGGTCATCCTGGAAGGCTACGAACCGCCGCGCGATCCCCGATTGACCAGCTTTCGCGTCACCCCCGACCCTGGCGTCATCGAAGTCAATGTGCAACCGTCGGCTAACTGGAATCAACTCGTCGCGCGCACGACCCATCTCTATGAAGTCGCACGTCAGTCACGGCTGAGCAGCGAAAAGTTCATGCTTGACGGCCGCCACACCGGCACTGGTGGTGGCAACCACTTCGTCTTTGGGGGGCCGACGACCACCGATTCGCCCTTTCTGCGCCGCCCCGACTTGCTGCGTAGCCTGCTCAGCTATTGGCACAACCATCCCTCGCTGTCGTACCTCTTTTCCGGTCTCTTCATCGGGCCGACGAGTCAATCGCCGCGCGTCGACGAGGCGCGTCACGACTCGCTCTACGAACTCGAAGTCGCCTTCAGCCAGTTCCCGCCAGCAGGCTCGCCAGGCGACGGCGACCTGCCGCCCTGGTTGCTCGATCGCCTGCTGCGCAACCTGCTGATCGACGCCACGGGCAATACTCACCGTGCCGAGTTCTGCATCGACAAACTCTATTCACCCGAAGGTCCGGCCGGACGTCTCGGGCTACTCGAACTGCGCGCCTTCGAAATGCCGCCGCACGCGCGCATGTCGCTGGCGCAGCAGCTTCTCCTACGGGCGCTGATCGCCCGCTTCTGGCGCACGCCGTATGCGCCGCGGCGACTTGTCCGCTGGGGAACCGAACTGCACGACCGTTTCATGCTTCCCCACTTCGTGGCTCAGGACTTCGACGACGTTATCGACGAACTTCGCGCTGCCGGCTATGCGCTCGAAAAGCGCTGGTTCGCGCCTCATTTCGAGTTTCGCTTCCCGCGGCACGGGAAAATCGAGGTGATGGGCATCGAACTCGAACTGCGACACGCGCTCGAACCCTGGCACGTGCTCGGCGAGGAAGGGGCGGTCGGCGGAAGCGCACGCTACGTGGACTCGTCGCTCGAACGCCTGCAAGTCAAGGCGACCGGAATGGCCGGCGAGCGTTACGTCGTCAGCTGCAATCGCCACGCGCTGCCGATGCGCGCCACCGGCCGAGTCGGCGAGTTCGTCGCCGGCGTCCGCTACCGCGCCTGGAAACCGCCTTCGGCCCTGCATCCGACGATCGGCGTGCACTCGCCGTTGATCTTCGACGTGGTCGACACCTGGATGCAGCGCTCGCTCGGGGGGTGCCGTTACCATGTTGAGCACCCCGGTGGCCGCAACCCGGAACGCTATCCGGTGAACGCCAATGAAGCCGAGGGCCGCCGGCTGGCACGGTTTACGCCGTTCGGCCACAGCCCCGGCCGGATCGAGCTGCAGCCGCCACCCGCCAACGACGGCTTTCCCTTCACTCTCGACCTGCGGCGACGCGGCGACGGTCAGACCAATCCCTGACTGGCGTCGGACTCTTCGTAAGTGCCGGGGCAGGTGACGAGGCGACCATCGAGGCGAATTTCGGGAACCCGGGTCGTCAGTGAGGAAAGGAACTCGCGGTCGCGCGAGACGAAGATCGTCGTTTCCCCTCGACTTCTCGGGTGCCGTGCGGTGCGACTCGATCGACCTCGTTGACAAGAGCGCCGGCTCTACCCGCTGACGCCGAAGAGCCGCATCAGCGGGGGCAATCGGGCCCACGTCATGGTCGCGGGGGGCCGCTGCAGCCGCTTGGCGGGAGCGCGCAGGCCCTGGGAACTGCGAAACGCCGATCAACTGGCGGCTCCCAGCCCTCAGGCCTGACCGGATCGCCGAGGTGATACGGCGCAGACGGCAATGGCGCGCCAACTCCCTGGATTGACGATGGGCTGCCGGAGCGAGGATACTTTAGGAATGGCGGGTGAATTTTCTATCCTCACCATGCTTGGGCGGGTGCGCAGGGTCAACTCGACCACGTTCTGCTACGAACGGCACGAAGGCGCCTGATCATGGACCTCGTCATCACCGCGCTACAGAGTGGATTGGCCAGCCTGGCTGCCTATCTGGCGGCGCATGTTCTGCTCTGCCTGGTGCCGGCCTTCTTCATTGCCGGCGCCCTCTCCGCATTAATGCCGCCGGCGTCGATCACACGCTTTCTCGGGCCGGAGGCGCCGGCGTGGGTGGCCTATCCGGCCGCCGCCGGGGCTGGCAGCCTGCTCGCAGTCTGCTCCTGTACCGTGCAGCCGCTTTTCGCCGGCATTTACAAGAAAGGTGCCGGGCTGGGGCCGGCGATCACCTTCCTCTTCTTCGCGCCGGCGGCCAACATCCTCGCGCTGTCCTACACCGGTGTCGCGCTCGGCGCCGACATCGCCATTGCCCGCATCGTGCTGGCACTCTCGTTCGGTATCGGCATTGGCATGATCATGGCCATCCTCTTCCGCAAGAGCGAAGCAGAACGGCAGGGCGATTCCCGCGTTTTCATCGGCAAGAGCCGGGTGCCCCCACGGACGCTGCTTTTCGTCGGCACGCTGGTAGCGCTGCTGATCGCCGGGACGCTCAAGGTCGATCTGCTCACCTCGCCGCTCTGGCAGCATACGTTGCCAGCACCCAATGCGGCCGGTGCGCAGGCGCTGCTCGACCGCTGGGTGCCGGCCAACGAGGCCACCGGGGCTGAGGCCTTGTCGCTGCAGGGTGCCGCGCTGATTGCGCTGCTTGCCGCCATCGGCGCGGCTGGCTGGCGCGGCCTCGGGCAGGTAGACACGCGCGTCGGCGGGCTGACCTGGCTGGCGCTGACGCTGACGGCCCTGACTCTGGTCTTCGCTGCCTTCGGCCTGCGAGTCAGCGATGCCGGGCTGACCATGACGCTCACCGGCCGCACGCTGGCCGTGCCGCTGCTCTGCCTGGCGCTACTGTCACAAGCGCGTGGCTTCGACGCGTGGGACATGCAGCAATGGCTGTGGGAAACCTGGCGCTTTGTGAAGATGATCTTCCCCCTGCTGGTGGTCGGCGTGTTCATCGTCGGCGTCATCCGCGTCTTCATCGAGCCGCAGTGGATCCAGCTGGTCGCCGGCAGCAACACGCTGCTCGCCAATCTGGCCGGGGTCGTCTTCGGTGTCTTCATGTATTTCCCGACGCTGGTCGAAGTGCCGATCGCCAAAATGTTCCTCTCGCTCGGCATGCACCCAGGCCCGCTAATCGCCTACCTGATGGCCGACCCCGAACTGTCGCTGCAGAGCATCCTCATCACCGCTGCCATCATCGGCAAGCTCAAGGCCTGGACGTACGTCGGCCTCGTTGCCCTGTTCTCAACCGCCGCCGGCCTGACCTACGGTGCCTGGGTCGATGGCACACCCATCGTGTTTCTCATGCTGTTGGTTGGCGGCTTCGTCGGCTCGCTGCTCACCGCCCTGCGTTCCATCGAAAGGAAGGCGACATGCTGATCAAAATCCTCGGTACCGGCTGCGCCAAGTGCCAGCGGCTCGAACAACTGACGCGCGAAGTCGTCGCCGAACTCGGCCTCGTGGCTGAATTCGAGCACCTGCGCGATATGGAGAAGATCATGGCCTACCCGATCATGAACACGCCAGCGCTGGTGATCGACGAGACGGTAAAGTCCTCGGGCCATATTCCGAGCAAGGAGGAGATTGCCGGCTGGCTCAAATGAAGCGGCACGCAGCTCGACGCCGAGGGTAGGGCGATCAGCAGCCGCCTTGACGGATTAGTGCGGCGGATCGGTTGCAGGTTGGCCGCTCCGGGTTGATGTGACCGTCACGTCAACGACTCGCGAATCTTCCTTCTCCTGTGTGCGAGAGAAGAAGCGGGGATGAGGGAAGGGGTCATGACTGCCATCGTCAGGGGTGTCTCGACAGTCATGGCCGTCTCCTGCAGTTTATGTCGCGGCGAGCGGTCGCGGGCATCGGACAGAACTGGATCCGGTCGTTGCCGGTGTTGCTCGGCGGTGTGGCGAACTCGTCGCCTCGTGCCAACGCGCCTCGCCACCTCAATGGTCGAACAATAGTCGAATGATAGGCGCCGAAATTCGGGGAAACAGGGACCGCTGCCCCACTTTTTGCAGCCGGCTTGGTCAAGCCCGACAGGCGGCTAGGGTCAGTGTTCTCGTCCGGCGCGGGCCGATCGACCACGCCGAGAGTGAAGCCTGAGCGCTGCTGCGACTACGGTGGCGGTTTCTCTCTCGATGTCAGCGTGCGCATCGAAGCTCACGACCGGGCAGGGCGGGAGCGTCTGCTGGCCCCTCGGCGAGCCCGCCGAGCCCCCACAATCGTCGCGGCGTCTGGCTGGCCGCTGTGAGTGGCAGCCGGGCAGTGCAGCACCGATCTGATGACTCGGCGAAGCCCCAAGTTCGCGTTCGATCGGCGGATCGCGCGGTCGCAGAGGACTGCTGAAGCCGCCTGGCTGTCGCTGGAGTTTCCTGCCCGGATGCTCGTCCGGGTCGTCCGCCAGCGCGCCGGCGGCGGACGAATGCACACACTCCGCCAATGGCCGCGCCGGAGCAGGAGCCTGGCCGGAAACTCGCGCGCCATCCCGCAGTCAATTGCACGGCGGCCCGGACATCGTTTGCGCCATTGAGCGTACGATCCGCATTCCCTGTCGCGAATCCAGCTTCCTTCCCTGCCGCCATGACCCGCCACCCCAGCTCCGCCATCGCCGCCGACAAGAACCGCCCACTCATTGAAGACATTCGCCTGCTCGGGCGTATCCTCGGCGAAGTCATCCGCGAGCAGGACGGCGCCGCGGCCTACGAACTGGTCGAGCGGATACGGCAATGGTCGATTGCCTATCGGCTGAAGAGCGACGCCGCGGCGGGGCACGCCCTCGACGACCTGCTGCGCAACCTGTCGAACGAGCAGACGGTCAGCGTCATCCGCGCTTTCAGCTACTTCTCGCACCTTGCGAACATCGCCGAAGACCAGCAGCACGTGCGTCGGCGCCTGCATCACGAGCGCGCCGGGCATCTGCAGGAAGGATCTCTGGCGCTCAGCCTGCAGAAACTCGTGGCGGCTGGCGTCGCTCCCGAAGCCATCGTCCGCAGCCTGCAATCGGCGCACCTCTCGCCCGTGCTCACGGCGCATCCGACCGAGGTCCAGCGGCAGAGCATCCTCGTCGCCGAACGAACGATTGCCGAACTCGTGGAACGGCGCGAGACGCTGCACACGACGCGCGAACAAGCCGAAAACGAGGCAATGATCAAGGCCCGGGTGACGCAGATCTGGCAGACGCGGATGCTGCGGCAGGCGAAGTTGTCGGTTGCCGACGAAATCGAGAGCGCCCTGCTGTATTACCGCACGACTTTCCTGCGTGAAGTTCCGCGCCTCTATCACGCGCTTGAGGAAGCGCTTCCCGGCGAGCGGATCGCGCCTTTCTTCCGCCTGGGAACCTGGATCGGCGGCGACCGGGACGGGAATCCCTTCGTCAGCGCAGAAACGCTGGAGATAGCCTTGCAACGGCAGGCGGAAACCGCCCTGCAACATTACCTCGCCGAAGTGCACGAACTCGGCGGCGAACTCTCGATGTCCGCGCTCTGGGTGCGCACAACGCCGGAAATGGACGCGCTTGCCGATCACTCGCCGGACAGCGGCGAGCACCGGCGCGACGAGCCCTATCGGCGCGCGCTGATCGGGATGTACGCCCGCCTCGCGGCCACTCTGCGCACACTCACCGGCCGCTCGGCGCTGCGTCACGCGGTCGCCGTCGCCGCTCCGTATGGATCGGCAGACGAGTTTCTCGGCGACCTGCGCGTCATCGAGCACTCGCTGCGTGCGCATCACGCCGATCCCCTGATTCCGCTGCGTCTCGGCCCCTTGCTGCGTGCCGTCGAAGTCTTCGGGTTCCACCTGGCGACCGTCGACCTGCGACAGAGCTCCGACCAGCACGCTGCCGTGCTCGCGGAACTCCTGCGCGTCGCGCGCGTGGAAGCCGATTACGCCGCCCTCGCCGAACCGGCGCGCTGCGCCCTGCTGCGGCAACTGCTCGACGACGCGCGCCCACTGCGGGTACGCAACGCGCAGTATTCGACCCTCACCCGTGGCGAGCTGGCGATCTTCGAGCGGGCAGCGACGCTGCGCCAGCAGTTCGGCGCCGGCGCCATCCGCCACTACATCATCTCGCACACCGAGGAAGTCAGCGACCTGCTGGAAGTGCTGTTGCTCTTCAAAGAAAGCGGACTGCTGCACGGCACGCTGAGCGAAGAGGCGACCAGCGAACTGGTCGTCGTCCCACTGTTCGAGACCATCAACGATTTACGGCAGGCGCCGGCGATCATGCGCCAGTTCCTCACCCTGCCTGGCATCGGCGCTCTGCTGCGTGCCTCGGGAGGCGAGCAGGAGGTGATGCTGGGCTATTCGGACAGCAACAAGGACGGCGGAACGTTCACCAGCAACTGGGAACTGTACAAGGCGGAAACCGCACTCGTCAGTCTGTTTGCCGATCTGCAGGCGACGCAGGGCGTGACCCTGCGCCTCTTCCATGGACGCGGCGGGACGGTCGGACGCGGTGGCGGACCGACCTATCAAGCGATCCTGGCGCAACCGCCGGGAACGGTGAATGGTCAGATCCGCCTCACCGAGCAGGGTGAAGTCATCGCCTCGAAGTACGCCAACCCGGAAAACGGTCGCCGCAACCTCGAAACACTGGTCGCGGCGACGCTGGAGGCGACGCTGCTACCTGCGACGCGCCGGCAGCCGGCCCGCTTTCTCGCCGCCGCCGAGGCCTTGAGCGTCGCCAGCATGGCCGCCTATCGCCGGTTGGTGTACGAGACCCCAGGCTTCGCCGACTACTTCTTCAGTGCCACGCCGATCCGCGAGATTGCCGAACTGAATATCGGCTCGCGCCCGGCCGCACGCAAGGCGACGCGCGCGATCGAGAACCTGCGGGCGATTCCCTGGGGCTTCAGTTGGGGACAGTGCCGCGTCGCCCTGCCCGGATGGTACGGCTTCGGCGCCGGCGTCGAAGCCTACCTCGGCAGCGAAGCCGACGCGCGCACGAAGCGCCTGACGCTCTTGCGCAGAATGCACGGTCAGTGGCCTTTCTTCCGCACCCTGCTCTCGAACCTGGACATGGTCCTGGCCAAGACCGATCTCGGCATCGCGCGGCGCTACGTCGAACTGGTCGCAGATCCGGCACTCGGCGAGCGGATCTTCGGCCTGATCGAAGCCGAGTGGCAGCGCACGCACGACGCGCTGTCGCTGATCACCGGCCAAGAGCAGCGCTTGTCGTCGAATCCCTCGCTGGCACGATCGATCGAACACCGCTTCTCGTACATCGATCCGCTCAACCACCTGCAGGTCGAGTTGATGCGCCGCCATCGCGCCAGCGCGCAAAGCGACGACCCGGCGCTGGAGCGGGTCAAGCGAGGCATCCATATCTCGATCAACGGCGTCGCCGCCGGACTGCGGAACACGGGGTAGCCGGTGCCGCCGCCGAGGGGGTGATAGGATCCCGACACCGAGCCCGAGACGACCACAGGAGAAAGCAGGCATGCCAAGAGAAGCGCTGGACAGACTTTGCAGACAGGGGATCGCCGTCGCCTTCGTCGTTCTGTTGGCCGGGTGCGCTCCCGGTCCGGCGGGCACCTGGCCTGGCGACGAGCCGACGACGCAGACGGAAAAACCGGTGCCGCTGCGTATCGGCTACGCCTGCTGCAACCTGCATTACAGCGGCGACTGGATCAGCGATTCCAACCTGGCGCAGCTTCCTTTCATCCCGGTTGGCACGCCGATAACGGTCCATAAGGTCGACCGTTATCGCCATCGTGCCTACGTCGAAGTCGCCGGCAAACCGATGCGCATGGGGCTGGATTACGGCCGGGCTCAGGAATCCACCGAGCAATGGGTCAACAAGGTGGTCGTTCTCGACGATCCCAAGTTACGCTTGGCCACCTTTTCACCCGTCGTCCGCGAGGCCATCTGGCTCGGTCGCGTGATGCGGGGAATGACGCGAGAGCAGGTCATCATGGCCGCCGGCTACCCGCAGAGCGACGAGACGCCGTGGCTCGACGTCCTCTACTGGCGCTACTGGTGGGCGAGTTCCGCGCCCTACACCGTCTACTGGTCACGCAGCAGGGAGGTGACCCGGATCGAAGGCAGCCCCGAGGTCCTGAGCCAGGTGACCTACCGAAGCGAATGATGGGCCGCCGTTGAAGAAGGTGCACCTCGGGGTTGCGGAGCCTGCGGATCTGGCCTGAGTCCGTCAGCCGGCACGCAGTAGCCGCGCCAGGCCGCGCACCGGCCAGCCCAGTACCGGGACCCGGGCGTAGAGTTCGCCAGCCGCATCCCAGTAGTCGCGGTGCAGAATCACCCGGCCGTCCGCGCCGAGGCGCAGGTGGGTCGCGCCTTCGATGGCTTGCGCGCCGCCCAGCAGGCGGCTGGTGAACCGGAGTTCCCAGCGCAGCATCGCCTCGTCGGCAGGCGTCGGCGTGCAAGCGGCGTAGCGTCCGGTGACCACAAAGCGTGGCGAATCGAGCTTTCCGAGCATGTCGGCGAAGATACGGGCGATCGCGTCGTGTCCGGTCACATCGTTGAAGGGGTCGATGAAGCGCGCGTCTTCGTCGTATAACTCGGGCAGCCGGCCCAGGGTCTCGGGGCTCAGAGTCTCGTAGAACGCGACCAGGGCGTCCAGGGCGGCGGCATCTTTCAGGGTCGACTCCTGCGTGCGATGCGTGCCATGAGCGGCATCGAGAGCGCGTACGGCAGGCTGGCGGCGAGCTTGACGAGGCGGGTGAAGCGTTTCGGAAAGTGAATTTCGAAACGGCCGGCGGCAAAGCCCTGCACGATTTCGCGCGCGGCGGTGGCTGGGTCGATCAGCGCCGGCATGTCGAAGTCGTTCTGCGCGGTGAGCCGCGTGGCGACGAAGCCCGGATTGACCACCCACACGCCGAGGCCGCGTGGGACGAGATCAATGTGCAGGCATTCGGCGAAGCGGATCAGCGCCGCCTTCGACGGGCTGTAGGTAAGCGCCTTCGGTAGCCCCGTGTAGCCGGCGACGCTGGCGACGAGCGCGATGCCGGCGCGAGATCCTGATGGCTCGGACAGGAGGCGCGGGGCGAGGCGGAGCGCCCACTCGACCGCCGCCGTGTAGTTCACCGCCAGCATGCGCCGCGCCGCCGGCAACACGGCCTCGCCATCGCCCGCGTCGAGCGGTGCGTAGTCGCCGGCGAGGTAGATGCCGAGCGAGGGCAGGGGCAGCTCGCCGGAATCGAAGCGCGCGAAGGCGGCGTCGATCGCGGCCGGGTCGGTCGCGTCCAGGCGCAGGGTCCGGTGGCCGGGGCCGAGTTCGGCCGCGAGCTGATCCAGCACCGCGCTGTTGCGCGCCGAGAGCAGGAGGCGGGCGCCGCGGGCGGCGAGAGCGCGGGCCAGCGCCTCGCCGATGCCGGCCGAGGCGCCGACCAGCCAGACGCTGCGGTCGGTCCAGTCGTCGATGCGCGGGTTGGGACGGGACATGGTTCGCCCCTAGCGCTTCCTGAACGAGAGCGTCACCTCGCCGAGCCGGAAGCCCCACTTCGACATTTCGGCGCGGTTCAGCATCACTTGCTCGTCGACGAGGAACATCCAGTCATCGAAGTTCACGTGCCAGGTCCGGCCGTCGACCGGCAGGGCGAGCGTGTAGGTCCAGTGCAGCGCATTGCCCGCCACCTCGCCGTCGGCCTGCCCGACCACGTCGTCGGCGCGGCCGGTGTAGCGGCCGTCGGCCTGTCGGGTCAGCGTCCAGACGCGGCGGCTCTGCGTGCCGTCGGACCACGAGAAGTGTTCGTCGAGCACGCCGGTGTCGCCTTGCCACTTCGCGTCGATGACGACGTGGAAGCGCTTGACGACTTCGCCCGAGCGCTTCTGGAAAACGCCCCAGCCGTCAACGGTGCCGTTGAAATAGCTGCCCAGGTCGAGGGCCGGCGCTTCGGCGCGGTAGCGCTCAACCGGCACCCCGGTGCAGCCGGCGATCGCGAGCGGCAGGACGATGGCGACAAGGCGCGTGGCGAGGCCCGCGCGGGGCGCGGCCGATCCTTCTGGACGTTGTGGGTGGGGAGCGGCAAGGGAGGTCATGGCGTCGGCCTTTCGGGGAACAAGGGGGACTCGGCGGCCGGGCGGCGGCCCGGCAGCCAGCGGGTGAGGAGCAGCGCGGCGGCGAGCTTGCCGGCGAGCGGCAGGCCGCCGTAGAGCAGGGCGAGCGCGCCGGCCGCTTCGCCCGGCCGGTAGCCGCTCCATTCGAGCAGCGGCAGTGCGATGCCGGCGGCGAGTGCGAGATTCAGCTTGGCGACGAGGTTCCACACCCCGAAGGCGCTGCCGCTGTCGAGCCGCGTTCCTTCCTCGCCATCTCCCGGCCGGCGCGCGGCCGAGTCGGTGAGTTCGGCCAGCCACGCGGCGGGCAGCGCGAGGTCGGCGCCGAGGGCGAATCCGGAGAGCACGCAGATGAGGCCGAAGGCGATGAGGTCGCCCTCGCCGAGGAAGGGGGCGCAGGCGAACACGGCGCAGGCCAGCAGCATGCCGTCGCGCCACGCCGGCAGGTGGCCGCGCCGCGCGGCACGGCGCACCCAGAACGGCAGGCCTGCCAGGCCAGCGGCGAAATAGAGGGTCAGGAACAGGCCGCTCCAGCGTTCGGCGGCGAGTACGTCGGCGATGAAGAAGAGGACCAGCGTGGCGGGCAGCGCCGAAGCGATGCCGCTTACCGCGAACACCGCCAGCAGGCGGCGGCAGGCGCGGTCGGCGAGCGTCGCCGCCAGCCGGCGCCCGAGGATGTCGGGCGAGGGAAAGCCCGCGGCCGGCGCAGGCGCGGGGCACGGCAGGCGTTGTTCGAGCCGCGATCCGGCAGTCAGGCTGGCTGCGGCCGCGAGTCCGAGCAGGAAGGGGAAGGCCCATGACAGGCGGGCCAGCCCGCTGTCGAGCCCGGGCGACAGCAGGCCCGGCAGGGCGGCGGCGAGGATGACGCCGACCAGGCCCCACGCCTCGCGGGCCGCGGTGAGCCGCGTGCGGGTGGGCAGGTCGCCGCCGATGTCGGCGCCCCACGCGCAGTACGCCACGTTGAGCAGGCTGAACGAGAAGTAGGTGATGGTCAGCGCGACCGTCAGCCAGCCGACGCCGGTGCCGTCTGGCGGGTTGAAGAGGGCGAGCACGCCGCCGGCGAAGGGTCCCAGCGCGCCCAGCATCAAGGGCCGGCGCAGGCCCGGCTGGTCCGACAGGGCGCCGAGCCAGGGATCGACCAGTGCGTCGGCGAGACGCGCCGCGAACAGCACGCTGCCCAGGAGGGCGAGCGGAATGCCGACCGAATCCCCGTACAGGCGCGGCAGGTGCACGTAGATCGGCAGCGCGGCAAAGGCGAGCGGCAGGCCCAGCAAGCCGTAGCCGCCGACGATTGCCGTGGTGGGCAGGGAGGTCGTCATTGCCCCGTCCCACCCGGCGTCGCGACCAGCTGCGCCCGCAGGTCCGGGTCGCGCGAGCGCGGATCGAGCCAGATGCCGAAGAAGCGGCGGGCGAATTCGGGGTCGGCCACCTCGCCGGTCGGCTGCCCCTGGTGCAGGAACCAGGCACCGCGGCCGGGGCGGTGCAGGCCGGTGATGACTTCGCCGGCCTTGACGTCGGGAAAGACGCGCGCCAGGTCGTCCTTCCATAACGCCAGTTGCGCCGCCGTCGCGCCCAGCCGGCGCATCTCGCGCAGGCTGGCCTCGACCAGCGTGTCGCGCGAAAAGTCGCGGACATAGCGCAGAGTCAGCGCATGCGGCGCCGCCAGCAGGTTTGTGGGCGAATCGCCGGCAGGCTGCGGCGGAGCCGCCGTCCAGAGCGTCGCTCGGTAAAGCCGCAGGCCGAGGAAACGGGTCTCGCCGCTGCCGCGCCGCCGCCAGTCGTCGCCTGCCGGCAGCCAGCGCGCTTCCTCGGCGTTCGGGCGCAGCACGACTTCCCGGGCCTCCATCGCGATGGCCGGCGGCAGGTCGGCCAGGGCCAGGGACGACCCGACGAGGAGCGCGGGCAGAAGATGGCGGATCATGGCTGGCCGGCGTGGCGGAGCCGGTACTGGACGACGTCGGTCGAGCCGGTGGAGAAGCCGGCCTGGCAGTACGACAGGTAGAAGTTCCACAGCCGGCGGAAACGGGCATCGAAACCCTGCGCGGCGATGGCATCCCAGTGGGCGTTGAAGTCCTGCTGCCAGAGGGCGAGCGTGCGCGCGTAGTCGAAGCCGAAGGCGTCGTCGATGGCGAGGCCGGCGCGGGCGGCTTGAGCGCGGAAGGCGCCGGGCGAGGGCAGCATGCCGCCGGGGAAGACGTGGCGCTGAATGAAGTCGGTGCCGCGCCGGTAGTCGGCAAACAGGCGATCGTCGAGGGTGATCGTCTGCAGCAGCGCCTTGCCGGAAGGCTTCAAACAACGTGCCAGCGTCTCGAAGTAGGTCGGCCACCAAGCCTCGCCGACTGCCTCGAACATCTCAATGGAGACGATGTGGTCGAAGGGGGCGTGGCGGGCCGCGACATCGCGGTAGTCGCAGAGCTCGAGGTCCACCCGGCCGGCCAGCCCCCGGCCCGCCATGCGCTCGCGGGCGAAGACGAGTTGCGCCGGCGAGAGCGTAATGCCGGTGACCCGGGCACCGGCCTCGTCCGCCGCGATTTCGGCGAAACCGCCCCAGCCGCAGCCGATCTCGAGCACGCGCTCACCGCGGCGGATGCCGAGTTCCGACACGATGCGCCGGTACTTGGCGCGCTGCGCGTCAGCGAGACTCGATGCGCCGCTTTCGAACAGCGCGCTCGAGTAGCTCATCGTCTCGTCGAGCCAGGCGCGGTAGAAGTCGTTGCCGAGGTCGTAGTGCGCCATGATGTTGCGGCGGCTGCCCCGGCGGCTGTTGGCATTGAAGGCATGGCGGAGGCGCTCGGCAAGGAGCGGCAGCCAGCGGCCGTAGATCACGCCCCGGATCGCCTCCCGGTTGCGGTTGAGGAGGGTGAGCAGGCCCGTCAGGTCGTTGCTGTGCCAGCGGCCGTCGATGTAGGCCTCACCGAAGCCGATGTCGCCCCTGGCGAGGATTTCGCCGAACACCGCCCAGTCGTGCACGGCGAGCACGATCTCGTGTGCGCCGGTCGTCGACTGTCCGTGCCGCGTGATCGTGCCGTCGGGCCGGACGAGGCTGATCTGGCCGATGGACAGGGCGTCGAGCAGGCGGCCGATTTCGGCGGCGGCACGCCGCTCCCGGGCCGACGGCGAACGTGGGCGGACGGCTTGGGCCAGGCGTTCGAGTGCGGCGGCAGGGCCGGCGAGGGCGTCGGGACGGGCGGCGGATGGGGAGGCGAGCGTGTTCATGACGAGGTTTCCTCGATCGGGGGGAGGGGTTTTTTGAAAAAAACGACGCGCTTTCCGAAGTAGAGCTTGGCGGCCTGCCAATGGATGCGCGCCATGACGCCGAAGGTGAACAAGGGGTGCGTGCTGAGGGCCAGCGCCACGGTGCGCCCGGTGAGCGGCCGGGCGGTGCCGGCGATGGCGGTGCGCAGGAGGTCTCCTCCGGCGTCGGCGTAGTCGACATGCACCGTCGGCCGCCGGCCTTCGAGCGCGAAGCGGAAGCGGTAGTGGCCGCGCACCGGAAAGAAGGGCGAAACGTGGAAGACCTTGTCGCGCTCGAAGCAGTCGCCGTCGGCGATCGGTCGTCCGTCCGGATGGGCCAGCAGGTAGTTGTGGTGCTCGCCGAAAGTGTTGTTCACCTCGGCGAGGACCGCGATGATCTCGCCGTCGGCCCGGCAGGCATACCAGAAACTCACCGGGTTGAAGACGTAGCCCAGGATGCGCGGAAAGGTCTGCAGCCAGCAGGTGGCGATCTCGGCGGCGCGCGCGGCGCCAAGCCGGGTAGCGACGAGCTTGCGCAGCCAGGGCAGGAGCGGCGAGCCGTCGCGCGGGCCGTGGTCGCGGTCGCAGAAGGCCATCGCCGCTCGCCGGTTGATGCCGAAGCCCGGCCGGTCGGCGTCGCTGAGCGCGTGCAGGGGCAGCACGCAATAGAGCACCGGGTAGGCGAAGTGGTGGCGGACCGGCCGCAGGCGGGCGTGGACGACCTTGCCCTGCATGAGGAGCGGCGATGCGCCGGCGGCTGCGAAGAAGGGCGCGGATCGGGTCGGGGGGCCCATCAGGCAGCCTCTTCGATGCGCCGGCGCCAAGCCGTCTCTAGCCCCCGGGGCGGCAGGGCGCCGGGCAGCCCAGCGCCGCGGCGACGCGCAGGCCGGATTTCAGGCCGTCCTCGTGGAAGCCGTATCCGGCCCAGGCGCCGCAATACCACACCCCGTGGCAACCCTGGATCCCGTCTAGGCGATGCTGCGCCGCGATGGCCGGGCCGTCGAAGACCGGATGTGCATAGTCGAACTCGCCCAGGAGGGTCGTCGGGTCGATCGGCCGGCTGGGGTTGAGGGTGACGATCACCGGCGACGAAACGGGCAGCGGCTGGAGCTTGTTGATCAGATAGGAGACGCTGACCGGCCGCGAACCGGCATCCGCCGAACCTTTTTGCGGCGGGTCGCCGAGGTAATTCCAGGCCGACCAGAGCTTCCGATCGCGCGGCAGGAGCGAGGCGTCGGTATGCAGGAGCGCGCGGTTCGGCTGGTAGCGTACGGCGCCCAGGATCTGGCGTTCCGCGGGCGACGCCGTTTCGCCGAGCAGAGCCAGCGCCTGGTCGCTGTGGCAGGCGAGCACGACGTCGTCGAAGACGTGGTGTTCGTGGCGCGTGATCAGGTCGACGCCGTAGCGGCCGCGGCAGACGGCGCGCACCGGCGTGCCGGTCCGCACGCGCGGAATGTCGGCGAGCAGCTTGCTGACGTACTCGCGGCCGCCGCCCCTCACGGTGCGCCACTGCGGGCGGTCGTCGATCGACAGCAGGCCGTGGTTGCGGCAGAAGCGGACGAAGGTGGCGAACGGGTAGTCGAGCATCTGCGTCGTCGGGCAGGACCAGATGGCGGCGGCCATCGGCAGCAGGTACCAGTCGCGGAAGGCAGCCGAATAGCCGTGGGCGTCGAGGTAGGCGCCGAGCGCGGGGCCGCTTTCACCGGAGTTCTTCTCCAGCCAGCGTACGCTGGCCTGGTTGAAGCGCACGATGTCGGCCACCATGCGCCAGAACTCGGGCCGGAAGAGGTTGCGGCGCTGTCCGAACACCGTGGACAGGTTGGTTCCGGCCCACTCGATGTCCGGTGCGCGCAGACTCACCGAGAAGGACATGTCACTGGCCACCGATTCGACCCCCAGGGTGTCGAAGAGCGCGCAGAGCTTGGGGTAGGTCCGGTCGTTGAAGACCAGGAAACCGGTGTCGACGGGAAACTCCCGTCCATCGACCTTGACGTCGACGGTATGGGTGTGGCCGCCGACCCAGGGTCCGGCCTCGAACACCGTGACGCGATGCCGCCGCGCCAGGAGCCAGGCCGCGGCGAGACCCGAAATACCCGAGCCGACGACGGCGATATTCTTGCGTTCGGTTTCCATGGGGGCTCCTTACGGCTTGCAGCCGCCGAGCTCGGCGCTGAGCGCCAGCGGCGAACGCGCGTCGCGGACGCCGGCCTGCGGGATCGGCAGGAGGCGAAGGTCGAAGACGGGCTGGATGTCGGGGAGGGCAAAACGTTCCGGGGTGTTCAAGGGTGACTCCTGGCTTGCAAAATGTCCTAGACAAAAACTGTTTGTGTCCCTAAGATAAGGTCAATGGTCGTGGCTGTCAAGTAATTGTCTAGGACAAAATGGAAGAAAACGTTAGTTCAGGTGCCCCCATCGCGGTGGTGGAGCGCGACACCGGGATCGGCAAGGACACCCTCCGCGTCTGGGAGCGGCGCTACGGCTTTCCCCGGCCGGTTCGGGATGCCGCAGGCGACCGGCTCTATCCGGCCGACCAGGTCGATCGGCTGCGCCTGATCCGGCGTCTGATCGACCTCGGGTACCGACCCGGGCGCCTCGTCGGCGCGGATGACGACCAACTGGCGGCCCTGGCGGCCGGGCTCGGGAAGTCGCTACCGGCTGGAGAGGCCGGTCCCGCTACGCCGCGCGAGGAAGGGGAGGCGGCATCGCGCATGGCGCGGCACCTCGTGGCCCGCCTGGTGGCCCACGATGTCGAGGCCGTCCGCCGGACTTTGTCGACGGCGGTGATGCAGGGCGGACTGGAGCGTTTTGTCCTGGACATGGTCCCGGTGATGAACGCCGAAGTCGGCGACGCCTGGGGGCGGGGCGAGCTGCAGGTGTTCGAGGAGCACCTCTACACCGAACTCCTGCAGAAGCACCTGCGCCAGGCCATCGCCGGCATGCCGGCCGGCACCCGGCCGCCGCGCATCCTGCTTACCACGGCGCCCGAGGAGCAGCACGCCCTCGGCCTCCTGATGCTGGAAGCCTTGTTCACGATGTACGGCGCAAGCTGCGTGTCGCTGGGCACGCAGACGCCGATTGCCGACATGGTTTCGGCGGCGCGTGCGCACCGGTCAGACGTGGTCGTGTTGTCCTTTTCGGCGGCTTTCCCGTCGCGTCAGGTGGCGCCGGTTCTCGGGCAGTTGCGCGAGGCACTGCCGGAAGGGGCGGAGATCTGGGCCGGCGGCACCGGCGTCCAGAAACTCGCCGCGGCGCGCCGTCCGGCCGTGACCGGGGTGCGATTCGGCGTGGCGCTGGGCGACGCGCTCACCCTTCTGGATGAATGGACAGAAAACCATCCGCGCTGAGGCGGGCGAGCGCCGTTTCGGCCGGCAGAGGCCGGTGGTCTCTTGCGTGAGATCCTTGAACAGCGCGATCAGGATCGCGTACTGCGGGAACCCGTGGATGAAGTGGGTTGTGCGATCGAGCGGATCGATGATCGACTGGTGCGCCTTACTCGCGCCCTCGCCGACGATGACGCGCCAGCCAGATCCGACGCTCCGCGAACGGCCGGGCCGCTTGGCCGCGCTGATTCCGCCGCCACGCCGACACCGACCTCGTGACGACGGTGCGCTGGCGGGAAATTCGCCGCTGCGCTCCGCGATCACGGCGCTGGCGGTAGCGCACGAAGGCCGTGCTTGCCGAGGCAGATGCCGTGACAGAAAAAGCTGTTGTCCGTCGCGTGGCTCGCCCCTGTGGGTGGCGGCCGGGCAGTGCGGCGCCGATCCGCTGGCGCAGCCAAGTGTCGAGCGATGGCTTAGAATTACCTTTCCGTACGATCGCCGCTACGGTCGACCCGAAGCCTTGGAGGAAGTGTGATGCGACATTGCCTGTCTGCCTTCGTCGTCGGAGCCCTCTGCTGCGCAAGCGCCTATGGCGGCTCAGTCACGCGCATCGACTTCACGGTCTCCGGGGGCAACTGGTACCGATACGAGCCCCCCTACGGGATGGGCGTCGGAACCTACCGCGGCAGCGTGACCCTCGTGCAGGGCATTCCGCGTGGAGAGGACGACGAGGAAGAGGAGGGACACGCAGTCCAGCTCTCTTTCACCACGGGTTCGAAAGTCTGGCATCTCGGTCCTCAATCGGAGAGCTTCTCGCGGGTGGAACCTGGGCGATGGCTTGTGGAGATCGACAACTGGTCCGGTGGTGGTGGCTATGTTGAGAGAGACTATCTCGAGCTTGCGTGGAGGAGCGGCGTGGGAGGCGGCATGTCGGTCCGAAAGGCGGTTCGCACATTTGGCGGGTCGGAGCGGTACTACGACATCGACTGCTACGACTGTGTGAGTGCAACCACGAAGCAATGGGGCTTCCACGATGTCGTTCGCAAATCGGTGTCGGTCTCGATCAACGATACCGGGCCAGGCAAGAAGGGCATGTATGCCTACTTCCAACCTAAGCTCGAGGTGTCGCCCGGCGAAGTCATTGGGCTGTCGCTCGACGACGCTGCCCTGCTCGGAGGCTACGACCACTTCAACTGGCTCAATCTCGTCACCTACGATCCGGAAGCCTCGTTGGACCCCGGCCTGAAGGACCAGAAGGGCCGCTCGCCCAACCCAACCTACTCCGACCCACCTCCGGGGGGTTACCAGTACCTTGTCGACCTGTTCCGGCGTCCATTTCCGGTGCGCGACAACCTCCGCTGGTACCTCGATGAGGAGTTCTCGCGTGATGGCCACTTGGCAGCACCCGGATCGGGATACGTGACCGAGCTTGCCTCTCGCCTTACCGACAACGATCTGGATGAGCATGTCGACGAGTTGGAGTTCTTTGACAACCCTTGCAGTCGGCAAGAAGTGCACTTCCTGACCATGTTGGCGGGGGTTAGAGCAGACGGAACCGGGAAGGTCATCCCTAGCACGGCGTTCAGATGGGGATCGAAGCCCGTAGCCGAGGGCTGCGAGGTCTTCTCGCGTGGGGCCGTCGATATTGATCGCGATTTGGTCGACTACGAGTTCTTCGGCTTCACCGGGATCCAGCATTGGCCGGAAGGTGTCACCGGGCTTCTCGACAGCTTGGGGATCGGTATCGATGATGCAGGCGCGGCATCGATTAGCGAACCCGACGCCATGGGGCTGTTGATCGCAAGCCTGTTCGCCGCGGCAGCCCTCGGCGGTGGAAACCGGAGCCGCGCTCGAGGTGACGCACGTTGTGCACCGGAGCCACGTCACCGATGCGGATGACGTCGGTGCTCGGCGACTACACGCTCAGCTGCCGCGCCGCCACGTCGTGCCGTTACCCCGTCGAATACCCCGAAGTGGCCGCAACCCACAACGCTAGCTGGGGCGACGCGACGACGGTCAGACCAATCCCTGACTGCCGAGGTACTCTTCGTAAGTGCCGGGGTAGGTGACGATCCGACCATCGAGGCGGATTTCGAGAATCCGGGTCGCCAGTGAGGAAACGAACTCGCGGTCGTGCGAGACGAAGATCAGCGTTCCCCTGTATTTCTCGAGCGCCGTGTTGAGCGACTCGATCGACTCCATGTCGAGGTGGTTGGTCGGTTCGTCCATCACCAACACGTTCGCCTTTGACAGCATCATCTTGCCGAAGAGCATGCGCCCCTGCTCGCCGCCGGAGATCACGCGTACTGGTTTACGCACTTCGTTGCCGGAAAAGAGCAGGCGGCCGAGCGTGCCGCGAATCAGCGTTTCGAGGTCTTCGCCGTCGGCCAGGCTGGCGCGCGCATAGCCTGCGATCCAGTCGGTCAGCGTTTTGTCGCTGGCGAACTCCTGCGCGTGATCCTGGGCGTAGTACGCCGGACGTGCCTTTTCAGCCCACTTGATGCTGCCCCGCTGAGGTTTCAACTCGCCCATCAGCAGCTTGAGCAGCGTACTCTTGCCGACGCCGTTCTCGCCGATGATCGCCAGCCGGTCGCCGCCGTTGAGGGTCAGCGTCAGTCGGTCGATGATCGGGCGCGAGCTGCCGGGATAGGCGAAGCTCAACTGATCGATCTCGACCGCCTGTCGGTGCAGCTTTTCCTTGTCGTCGAACTCGAAGCGGATCCACGGGTATTGGCGCGACGACGGCTTGACGTCTTCGGGCTTCAACTTCTCGATCAACTTCAGGCGCGAGGTCGCCTGTTTCGCCTTCGAGGCATTGGCCGAAAAACGGCGGACAAAGGTCTGCAGCTCGGCGATCCGTTCCTTGGCCTTGGCGTTGGCGTTCTGCTGGCGTTCACGCGCCTGCGCCGACGCTTCCATGAAGTCGTCGTAGTTGCCGGGATAAACGGTGATCTTTCCGTAATCGAGGTCGGCCATGTGTGTGCACACCTGATTCAGGAAGTGGCGGTCGTGCGAGATGATCACCATCGTGCTGCTGCGCTCGCTGATCACGTTCTCCAGCCAGCGGATCGTCGCCAGGTCGAGGTTGTTGGTCGGTTCGTCGAGCAGCAGGATGTCCGGGTCGGCAAACAGCGCTTGGCAGAGCAGTACGCGCAGTTTCCAGCCAGGAGCCACGTCGCGCATCGGTCCCTCGTGTTGCTCGGCGGGAATACCGACCCCGAGCAGCAGTTCTCCGGCACGCGCTTCGGCGGTGTAGCCGCCGTATTCGGCGAAACGGCTTTCCAGCTCGGCGGCGTGCAGGTAGTCGTCTTCGCTCGCCTCGGGGTTGGCGTAGATGGCGTCCTTTTCGAGCCTGCACGTCCACATTTCGGCGTGCCCCATCATCACGACGTCGATCACGCGCTGCTGCTCGAAGGCGAACTGATCCTGGCGCAGATACGCCATGCGTTCGTGCAACTCCTTGCTGACGTTGCCGGCCGTCGGTTCGAGTTCGCCGTCGAGGATCTTCATGAACGTTGACTTGCCCGAGCCGTTGGCGCCGATCAGGCCGTAACGATAGCCCTCGCCGAACTTCAGCGAGACATTCTCAAAAAGGGGTTTGACCCCGAACTGCATGGTCACATTACTGGCGACGAGCACGACTAAACCTCTTAAAAAATCATCAAGTTGCCAAAGGGGCGCGTATTGTACCTCAGGGGGGCCGGAGCCTGCTGCCGGCGCCGATCGACGCGCCTCACGGGCTTGCCGAGAGCTCGGCTCAGCGGGGAATCTGCTCCGCAGAGGCAGGTGGCTTTGCTTTTGGCAGGAAGTCGAACGCCGTCGGCTCGGCGAACCATTCGAGATTGAAACCGTCCAGGACGACCGTGACGGGCACGTCGTACGTCTTGTCGCCGTGACGGATGCTGGCGATCGCGGCGTATCGCGTGCGGCTGCCGCCGGTAACCTTGACCGAAACGACTTCGGCGCCGCTCGCCTTCAGTTGCGGATCGCTGCGAAAGCGTCCCTGCATCGTCGCCAACGTCAGCTCGCCGACCCTTTCCGGGCCGGGGAAACAGCCACCGACGACAAGAGCCGCGCCAAGCGCAGCCGCGGCGAGCCGGTAACGGGGGCTCGACACTAGACGTCCTCGGGGCTCGTGCTCGAGCCGGAGGCAGTGACGGTCGTCGTCGGATCAAGGGCCAACAAGGTATCGAGTTCCGCCCACAAGGCGTCGCACAGCCCAGGACGATACGCTGCCGCGCGGAAAGCCGCGTGCTCGCCGCGATAGACTTCGTGCAGAGCGCGCCGGTCGTCGATCAGGCAACAACGGACGTTGGCCAGCCGATCCGCCGTCTTGACGACCAAAGCCAGCTCGCCGGCTCCGGAAACCCCGGCCAGTTTGGCGTAGGCACGCGCCTTGCGCTCGGCGCGCAGCTTGCCCGGCGGATCAGTGAGCAGGCTGACGCAGTCGGCGACCAAGGCCCCGAAGTGTTGGCGGATCTCGCCTTCGCTGACTGGCGTGTCTTCGACCACGTCGTGCAGGTACGCGATCACCTGCGCCTCGGCACCCCAAGGCGCGAGCAGTCGGGCAACGGCATCGAGGTGAAAGGCGTACGGTCGTGAACCGTACATCTGAGCCCCGTGCGCAGCGAGCGCGAAGGAGCGAGCTTTTTCGAGCATGTGAGATCCCTGCTGGCGTCGTCAATTGGTCAATAAGTGCTTGTTCCGCTTGCCGGTCGACGGTCGGCGGTACGTGGTCGCAAGGCCTGCAGCATGGCCGCCAGTCCTTCCCACTGCTGGCGCCAGAAACCGCTGTCGGCGGCGGTATCCGGCAGCGGTCCGTGGCTGACGCCGGTCGGTGGCAAGTTTGGCTCCCGGTACTGCGTGCCGAAAAGCCAGTCCCAGACCGGAAAGAGGACGGCAAAGTTGCAGCCGAAACGGAAACGATCGCCTGGCGGCAAGTCTAGCGCGTGATGCCAGCGATGGTAACGCGGGCTGACGAGAAGGCGCTCACCGAGGTCGCCGAACGACAGTCGCGCGTTGACGTGCGAGAGATTCTCCACCGTCTTGACGAGGATCAGCAAGCCGACGAAATGACCGGGAGGAACGCCGATCAGCAAGGCAACGACGGCGAACCAGACGCCTCCGCTGAGATCGTCCAACAGATGGTTGCGGCTGTCGGTCCACAGCGTCATCTGCCGCTGCGTATGGTGGATGGCGTGCAAGGCCCACCACCAGCGCCAGGTATGCGAAAGGCGGTGGCGCCAGTATTCGGCGAGGTCGAGGAGCAGCACATAGACCAGAAAGCTGAGCAGCGGCCGGTCTTCGAGCCCCGGCAAGAAGTCTTCGAGCTGCGGCGGAATGACGCCAGCCAGGCGCAACCAGCCGTCGACTCCCGCGATCAACGGTGACAGCAGCCCGAAGACGAGCAGCGGAATGACGCCCAGACGGTCGAGGAAAGAGTAAAGGATGTCCACCCGCACGGCCTTGCGGTCGGGCCAGACCTCGATCGGCCACAGCGCTTCGAGCGGGCGCAACAGCAGGTAGGCAAAGCCAAGTTGCAACAAGCCACAAAGGAAGAGCTCGATGCCGTCAAAGGCGAGTTCGATGTAACTGCCGAGCCCGAGGGCGAGCAGCGGCGGCTGTACGACGCGGTCGAGCAGCCAGCCCTGGACGGCGACGAAGGTTTCGAGCAGGGGCTCGATCATCGTGCCTGCCCGCGGCGGGTGGAAAAACAGAAGCCTTTGGCCCGCAGGCCGCTCAGCAACGGCTCGAGCATCGGCGCAAACGGGTCCTTGCGTGACCAGATGCCGAGATGAGCGACGATCACGTCGCCATCACGCAGACGGTCGAGCGCACGTTGCAGGAGCAGGGCGTTCGGATAGGTTTCGGACGGCAGTTCATCACCGAGAAAGCCGGCCGCCGCCCAAGCGACGTGGCGGTAACCGCAGGCTTCGGCGGCTGCCAGCGTGTTGCGCGTCGTGCGACCGCCAGGGGCACGCCAGACCGGGTCGAATGTCCGGCCGGTGAGCTCCTCGAACCGTTTGTCGGGCCGCCTCAGCTCGTCGCAGAGCGCGCGCGCGTCGAGCAGCTCGGACTGGCCGTCGAGCAGGCGGTAGCGCACTCGATCGCCGTAGTCTTCGCGGAAGCTGCCATGGCGCCAGGTATGGCTGCCAAAGGCGTGGCCCTCGGCGACGCGCGCCTGCCAGTACGGCGCCCACGCGGCGTCGAGCGCGTAGTCGCCGCGGAAGGTTTTCTCGTTCGCCAGAAAGAAGGTCGCTTTCACGCCCTGTCTGGCCAAGGTCTCGGCGATCCATTCGGCGTGTCGCATGTTGCCGGTATCAAAGGTCAGGTACAGCGTTCCCTTGCACGCCGCCGAGGCAAGCGCCGCGCCGGCGAGGCTGCAGAGCAGCAGCGCCACCCGTGGCCAGAGCCGGAAGAAACGCCGTCGTGCCGTCATCGCAGCCCGGCGTGGTCGAGAAAGAAGACCCCGTGTGGCGAACTGCCGACCGGAATCGACGCCTTGAGGGTCTTGGTGGCGAGATCAACCACCTGCACGCGGCGGGCAAAGCGGGCCGTCGCCCAGAGTTCCCTGCCGTCGGCACGTACCATCATGTCGTCCGGGCCGCCTGGCAGGTCGAATCGGTCGACGATCGTCATCGTCTTGGTGTCGAGCACCGAGATGCTGCCATTGACGCTGCGATTGGAAACGAAAAAGTGGCGCCGATCGCCTTTCGGCTGCAGGTTGTGAGTGGCGGTGTCGGCCGGGATCTTTTTCACACTTTGCTGAAAACGCCAGTCGATTACTTCGACGACGCCTTCGCCCATGCTGGCGACCAGCAGATGGCGATTGTCCGGCGCCATGGCAATTCCCGCCGGCGTCTCCGCCACCGGCATCACCCACGCGACGCGCTGCGTGCCGAGATGAATCGCCATCACCTCGTTCGACTCCTGCAGGGTGACGAAAACGAACTCGCTGGCGTTGTCGAAAGCCATGTGCGAAGGCGTTCGTGGCGCCGGCAAGCGGCCCTTGAGCTGGAAATCCTTCGCGTCGTAGAGGTCGACCCGGTCCAGACGCAGCGAGGTCGTGACGAACCACTTGCGGTCGGGCGAGAAGCCGAGCTGGTAGGGGTCCGAGATGTTGCGCAAGCGCTTCTGCTCGCGACCGGTGACAGGATCGAAAAAAACCAGCTGGTTGGACGCCGCACAGGCAACGATCACCGACTTGTCGTCGGGCGTTGGCATCAGGTGATGCGGCTCCTTGCAGACGTTCGCCTTGCCGGTCACCTGATAGGTGTCGGTGTCGATCAAGCTGATCGTTCCATCGGCGGAATTGAGCGCGATCGCCACGCCGGCGAGGGCCGTCGGGGGTGCGCACAGCAACAGGACGACAACAAACCAGAAACGGCGGCGGCGGAAGAACAGCACGGCGGCAAGTGAAATCATCGGCAAACCGGCAGTATACGCTGCTCTGGCCGCTGTTGGCCTTGCCCAGGCGAGTCGCGTGATGCTTGCGGAATACGCCCTGGCGGGCAATCGTCGCCGCCGGTGGACGAGCCCTGCGGGCTTTCGCCGACAGCTACTGGCAAGTCCGCCAAGTATCCTTTTTAATGTGCATTGTCTCGTGCCGAAGCGCACTTTCCAACGCTCGCCAACCAGGAGTCGCCACCATGTCGTTTGCCAAACAGGCTCTCAAACACCCGCGCCCGGACAGCGTCCGCGACAACGTCCGGCTGCCGCGCCGACAGCGCTATTTCCGTTCGCCAGGCGATTGGCGCGATCAGGTGCTCTACTTCCTGCTTGTCGATCGCTTCAGCGACGCCGGTGAAGCCTCACGACCGCGGCTCGATCGCGATCAGTTGTCGGCAGCGCGACCCGCCATGGCCGACGGTCAGCCGTGGCGCTGGGACCGCTGGGCGGAGTCGGGAGCAGCGCGCTGGCAGGGGGGAACCCTCGCCGGCGTGCGTTCCAAGCTCGGCTATCTGAAACGGCTCGGGGTCACCGCCTTGTGGCTGAGTCCGGTCTTCAAGCAGCGCGGGCACCTCGACAGTTACCACGGCTACGGGGTGCAGGATTTTCTCGACGTCGATCCGCGTTTCGGTACCCGCGCCGACCTTGTGGCGCTGGTCGCCGAAGCGCATCAGAGCGGGCTGCGCGTCATCCTCGACATCATCTTCAATCACTCCGGCTGCAACTGGGTTTACCCGCCGGGAACGCCGGGAGACGTGTGGACGCCGCACTACACCACCGGCCGTTACGACTTCGGCTCCTGGCTCGGCGATCACGGTCAGACGATCGGCGCCATCGCAGGCGCTGAAGACGGCGTCTGGCCGCGCGAACTGCAGAATTCGGAGGACTATACGCGCGCCGGCAGCGGCAGCCTCGGCGCCGGCGACCTCGACGACCCGCAAGCCGAACACAAGCGCAGCGACTTCATCACCTTGCGCGACTTCCGGCTGGAGCGCGCGCTGTCCGACCTGGCGCGCTGCTACAAATACTGGATCGCGCTGACCGATTGCGACGGCTTCCGCATCGACACGCTGAAGCACGTCTCGCTGGAGGACGCGCGCAACTTTTGCGGCGCGATCAAGGAGTTTGCCAGCAACCTCGGCAAGGACGACTTCTTTCTCGTCGGCGAGGTCGCAGGCGGCGACTACGCCGAAGACCGCTACCTCGACGTCCTCGAACGCAACCTCAACGCCGCGCTCGACATCGGCGAGATGCGGCCGACGATCAACGGCGTCGCCAAGGGATTGCTACCTCCGCGCGCCTACTTCGACGGTTTCGACGCCCATTCTCCGGGCATGGGATCGCACCGCAACCTCGGTCGCCGCCACGTTTCGATCGTCGACGACCACGACCACGTCTTTGGCCAGAAACTGCGCTTCTCGAGCGAGGCGGCGTCCACGCATCAGATTGCCGCCGCCGTCGCCGTGCAGGCGCTCACACTCGGCATTCCGTGCCTTTACTACGGCAGCGAGCAGAGTCTCGGCGGACCCGAGGCGGCCGAACGCGTCTGGCTACCCGAGTGGAAAACTTCGGATCGTTACCTGCGGGAAGCGATGTTCGGCCCCGAGCATCCCCGTCGCGGTGGGCGCGACAGCCTGCTGCCGGCGACCGACCTCGAGTTGCCCGGCTTTGGCCCCTTCGGTACGGCCGGCCGGCACTGCTTCGACGAACAGAGCCCGGCGTACCTGCGCATCGCCGCGATCAACGCCGTGCGCGCGCAGTTCCCCGCCCTGCGCCGCGGCCGCCAGTATCTGCGGCCGATCGCCTTTCTTGGACGGCTGTTCGACTGCCATGGGCCGGGCGAACTGATCGCCTGGTCGCGCCTGCTCGACGACGAGGAACTGCTGTGCGTCGTCAATGGCCATGGCGCGGAGAATCGTGGCGCCGACGTTCTCGTCGACGCGACGCTCAATCCGCCGGGGGCGAGCCTGCAAGTCGTGCTGAATTCGGCGCAAGCGGCCCACCAAGGCGCTTACACCGGAGCTCACGCGGTCGGCAGCCGCCTGCCGGTACGGTATACGAGCGACGGCATCGCGTTCGTCGAGGTGCGCCAACTGCCGCCGTCAGAGGTTCTGGTGTTGGCGAATCATGCGCGCGCCGACGGCGGCGACGTCATTCCGTGAAGCTGGAGGTGCCTGCCAGCACGCGGCGGCGACCCGGGACCTACTTGCCGATCTCCAGTCGGTAGACCTTCTCGGTTCCCGTCTTGTCGGACTTGGTGCCGTAGTAGACGTCGCCGGCGCGCACGATGTAGCGACACCACTCTTCGTTATCAACCGTCTTCCATTCGATCAGTACGCAGTAGCGACCGTCGTCCGAGATGTGCCATTTGCCACGCGCGGTCGAGGAACCCTTGCCGCGGTCCTTGTTGTCGCTGGAAATGATGAACGTTCCGTCAGCGTCGTTTTGCCAGTAATGCGTATTTCCCCGCGCCGAGACCCGGCTCATCTTGGCGCCGGGAAGCAGCTGCAGCAATTGGTCCTTGGTCAGGGTCACCCGGCCCGCCGAATCGAGGTCACGCAGGACAGCGGCGTCCTGCGCGACCGTCGAGGTGGCGGCAAACAAGATCACTAGCGGGGTTGCGAGGGCGAAAGGTTTCATGTGGGTTCCTTTTGGCAGTGAATCGGCGGGACAAGATGGGAAAGAGTGAAGTCCGGCGATCGGTCGAACCGCTGCGCAGACGCCAGAAAACGGGCGGCGGAAAATCTACCACAACACACCTCGGTCGCGGCGTCGTGGCGCGCATCGGCGACACGGTATCCCCCAGGCGCGACCTGACGCCGCAAGCATGCGCTGAGAGACCTCGCGCACATTTTGACAATCGATAGGCGTTCGTTGACAATCAAGCCACATTTGATGGTCAAAAGGACTCGTTGTGATTGACAAAAAGGCGTTTGAGAGGCGGGCAATTCAACTCATTGCCACTCAACAGCCGAGGATCGCCGCGACGCTTGGCGTCGAGTTCGGCCTATCCCGGCAAAGCGTCGCCAACCATCTCGCGCGTTTGGTCGCGCGCGGGTTGATTGAAGCCGCTGGCGCGACGCGGGCGAGGGTCTGGCGGCTGCGCGAGAGAGAACGCCAGGAAGGCCGTTTTCCCCGAGCGGGGCTTGCCGAGGACGTTGTCTGGCGAACGCTTTGCGCCCCGTTGGTGGCGAAAATGCCGGAAAACGTACGCGATATCTGGCATTACGGCATCACCGAAATGGTCAACAACGCGATCGACCACAGCGGCTCGCAGTCGGTACAGGTGGGAATGTCCACAACAGTGCTCCATACGCAAGCGTGGGTCTTTGATGACGGCGAAGGGATTTTCCTCAAGATTCAGAAGGCGCTCGGACTCTTCGATCCGCGCGAAGCGATCCTGGAGCTGGCGAAAGGCAAACTCACCACCGATCCGGAAAACCATACCGGCGAGGGGATTTTCTTTGCCTCGAAGCTTTTCGACGTCTTCGATATCCGGTCTGGCAACCTTCATTTCATGCCCGATGACGGCTTCACCGACATCCTGCTCGAACGCCCCAAGGAGGCGCCGGGGACGGTCGTTCTGATGCGCCTGGGGAACGAGACCACACGTACTACGCAGGAGGTCTTCGCTCGCTTTGCCGCACCGGAGGAGTATACGTTTGCGAAGACGATCGTCCCCGTTCGCCTTGCCCAGGTTGAAGGTGAAAAGCTCGTCTCGCGCTCGCAAGCGAAGCGACTCACGTTGCGTTTCGAGAAGTTTCATACGGTAGTGCTCGACTTCGAAGGTGTATGGGAAATCGGTCAGGCGTTTGCGGACGAGGTCTTTCGCGTCTTCCAGACGGCGCATCCGGGAACCGAGCTGGTGCCGATCCACGCGACCCCTGCGGTAGAAGCCATGATTCACCGCGCGATGGCCCGCCGCGCCGAGTAGATCGCCCGACCTCGAAGCCCTCGGGGCGCAACTGATGCGACACGGAAGTTTGTGGTTGCGGTCAATCATCGCCTTGCGGGAAGCCCGCCCGCCTTGGTGAGCGCATGCTCTAAAAAATCGTTTTCCAGCGTCAACTGGCCGATCTTGGCGTGCAGTTTCGTCAGGTCCGGATCATTGCTCGCCCGGCTGCTGGCGTCACCAAGAATCTGCCCCGCACGCTCCGTAACTGGTCGCTTCCAGTCGGTGATCTGATTCGGGTGAATGTCATACTGCTGCGCCCGCTCCGCTAGCGTCTTGTCGCTCTTCAGCGCGGCAAGCGCAACCTGTGCCTTGAATGCCGGTGCGTGGTTCCGCCTCGTCCTTCTGGTCATGCTCTTGCTCCTGTGGTGGCTGCTTCCGCAGCCGTGTCTTCGCAGCAAGGCTTGACCAACGAGATATTGCAGTGATATCATTCTGCTATGTCCGATGATCGTCGGCGCTTTCGCCACGGATACGACAGACCCCTCAAGGAGAGTAACCATGCGCCGCAACTCAAACTCGACTCACGACGGTGCTCACGACGAAACACCAATCGGCACCTACAACGGCTTCCTCGCCCTGCTCATCGGCTTTGGGCTGCTGGCTGCAGGCGTCTGGCGCGTCTACAGCGTAGTGGTGGACGCCGCCAATCTGCGCGGACTGAACCTCACCTCGGTTCTCGTCATTGCCGCGCTGTTTATCGTTGCCGCTCTCGTCTTGGGTGGCTTGTACACGCTGCAGCCGAACGAGGCGGCGATCCTGCAGCTCTTTGGCGACTATCGTGGAACGAGTCGCGTTCCGGGGCTGCGCGCGACCAATCCTTTTTACACGCGGAAGAAAATGTCACTGCGCGCGCGCAACCTCAACGGCGACAAGCTCAAAGTCAACGACAAACGCGGCAACCCGATAGAGATTGCTGCCGTCGTCGTCTGGCACGTCGAAGACACCGCCAAAGCGGCTTTCGACGTCGACGACTACGAAACCTTCGTCAAGGTCCAGAGCGAGGCAGCGGTTCGTCATCTGGCGTCCAACTTCGCCTACGACGTCGGCGACGGCGAATCGGCGGGTGCCAATGACGCGACACTGCTCGCTTCGGCGGATGTTGTTGCCCGCGCGCTGGAAAAAGAACTGCAGGCGAGGCTCGATCAGGCAGGCGTGGTGGTCGAAGAGGCGCGTCTGACGCACCTCGCCTATGCTCCGGAAATCGCCCAGGTCATGCTGCGCCGACAGCAGGCCGAGGCGATCATTGCCGCTCGACAGAAGATCGTCCATGGCGCCGTCTCGATGGTACAAATGGCGCTCTCCGAGCTGTCGGCGAAGCAGGTAGTCACGCTCGACGACGAACGCAAGGCGGCGATGGTCAGCAATCTGATGACCGTCCTCTGCGCCGAGTCGGAAGTGCAGCCAGTGATCAACACCGGCACGCTCTACGCGTGACGACGCAGTGTCCGAGCAACGGGCGCTGGTCGCGGAGGGCTGGCAAGCCGCCAGTACAGGCCCTGAACTTGCCTGAGCGCAGCGACGATGGCCGACAAGAAGGCGTTTCTGCTGCGCATTGACCCCACTCTCTGGGTCGAACTCGAACGCCTTGCACAGGGCGAACTACGCAGCGTCAACGCGCAGATCGAGTTTCTTTTACGCGACGCCCTCGCCCGCCGGGGGCTCTTGCCAAGAGTGCCTGCGAGCACCGTTGGCATCACACGAGGAGAAGATGATGAGGACCAAGCAAGCCGGTAGTCCGGCGCCGTTGACGCAATTTGGGCGCGGCGTTCGTCGCCAGAGCGACGTCCAGATGTTGGGCATGCCTTTGTGGTCGGTGGCGATGGGTCCCGACCCGGCGGGTGGTGAGCGGCGTGGCCATGCCCGGGGGGTTTTCGCGGTGGGCGACATCGCCACCGGCATCGTCGCCGTCGGTGGGATGGCGCGCGGCGTGGTCGCGATCGGTGGCCTCGCTGTCGGAGTGTTCGCGGTTGGCGGTTGTGCGATCGGCGCATTGCTCGCGTTTGGTGGCGCGGCGGTCGGATTGTTTGCCATCGGCGGTGCCGCGTTCGGCTTCGCCGCGATGGGCGGGTTGGCGGTCGGCGAGTTCGCCATCGGCGGCAAGGCGATCGGCGAGCACGTGATTTCGCCGGGAGCCGTCGATCCGACCGCGGTCCGCTTCTTCGATCAATTCGGCCTTCATCCGCCGCGACGCTGACCCTCGCCGCTCGGCGGCGAGCCGTCCCCGGCGAACCTGAGGCGGCATGGTAAACTCGGTACTCATGCCTTCGACCAGCCCGCCTCGCGTTTCTTCGCTGCGCATCTACCTGCGGTTGCTCGGCTATCTACGGCCGCTGATCGGTCTGTTCGCGGTCAGCCTGCTCGGCTACCTGATCTTCGCCTCGTCGCAGCCGATGCTGGCCGGAATTCTCAAATTCTTCGTCGATGGCCTGAACGCCGGCCGCGAGGCGACGCAAACGACGCTGCCGCTGCTCGGTCCGGTCGACCTGATCTACGCCGTCCCGTTGCTGCTGGTGATGGTGATCACTTGGCAGGGGGCGGGCTCGTTTCTGGGCAACTACTACCTGGCTCGCGTCTCGCTGGGACTGATCGACGATCTCCGGCGAGCGCTGTTCGACAGCCTGCTGCGGCTGCCGAACGCCTATCTCGATCGGCACAACTCGGGGCATCTGATTTCGCGCATCACGTACGACGTGACGATGGTGACGGGTGCGGCCACCGACGCGATCAAGGTCGTCATCCGGGAAGGCCTGTCAGTGATCTTCCTCTTCGGCTATCTGTTGTGGATGAACTGGCGCCTGACGCTGGTGATGGTTGCCATCCTGCCGATCATCGGCCTCATGGTCAGCCATGCGAGTCGCCGCTTCCGCAAGCAGAGCCGCAAGATCCAGGAGACCATGGGCGATCTGACCCACGTCGCATCGGAAACGATTCAGGGCTACCGCGTCGTGCGTAGCTTTGGCGGCGAAGACTATGAGTCGGCGCGCTTTCGTGCCGCCAGCCAGGCGAACAAGGCGAAGCAGCTCAGCATGGTGAAGACCGCGGCGAGTTATACGCCGGCGCTGCAGCTGGTGACTTTCAGCGCGATGGCCGCGCTGCTGGTTCTCGTGCTCTTTCTGCGCGGAGATGCGTCGGCGGGCGATCTCGTTGCCTATCTGACGGCAGCGGGAATGCTGCCGAAGCCGATCCGCCAGCTCTCGGAAGTGAGCGCGACGATTCAGAAAGGGCTGGCGGCGGCCGAAAGCATTTTTCTGCAACTCGACGAGGCGCCGGAACCGGATCACGGGCGGACCGAAGTCGCGCGGGTCACTGGCCGCCTCGAGGTCAAGAACCTCCGTTTCACCTATCCGGGGCAGAGCCAGCCGGTGCTCGAGAACGTCAGCTTTGTCGCTGAACCGGGGCAGATGGTGGCCTTGGTTGGCCGCTCGGGGAGCGGCAAGTCGACGCTCGCGGCGTTGATTCCCCGCTTTTATCACCATGAGTCGGGACAGATCCTGATCGACGGCGTCGACGTCGAGGACTACACCTTGCGCAGCCTGCGTCGACAAATTGCGCTGGTGACCCAGCAGGTCGTTCTCTTCAACGACACGGTGGCCAACAACATCGCTTATGGCGATCTCTCCGCAGCGCCGCGCGCGGCACTCGAAGGAGTGGCCGACGCGGCGTGCGCGCGCGAGTTCATCGATCAGCTCGGCGAAGGCTTCGACACCGTCGTCGGTGAAAACGGCGTCATGTTGTCGGGCGGGCAGCGGCAGCGTCTGGCGATCGCCCGCGCGCTGCTCAAAGACGCGCCCATCCTGATCCTCGACGAGGCGACTTCAGCGCTCGACAGCGAATCCGAGCGCCACATTCAGAGCGCACTCGATCAGGTGATGGCGGGAAGAACGACGCTGGTGATCGCCCATCGCCTGTCAACGATCGAGAGGGCAGACCTGATCCTGGTCATGGAAGAAGGCCGCATTGTCGAACGCGGCCGTCACGCCGACCTGCTTGCCCGGAGTGGTCCCTACGCGCGTCTGCACGCGCTGCAGTTTAGTGAGCAGAGCAACGGCGCTGCCGTCGCCACTGCGGTGCCGGTCTGAAACTCGGGAAACGAGCGACGTTCTGGCGGCGCGCCCTCACGCTTGGGGAAGCGTCCGCTCGAGCCAGCGATGGAGGGGCGAATCGATCGGCCAGTTGCGCAGCAGGCGGGCGCGATCGCGGCGCCAGGCGCGTGCGAAGCTAAGTTCCGACCGATGCTGGACGACCGCGTCGAGGTCGATCAGCAGAACTTCCCCGGCGTGCCAGAGCAGGTTGGTCGCTTTCAGATCGCCGTGACTGATCCGGTGCCGATGCAGCGAATCGAACAGCGCCCGGATCGCCTGTGCCTCGGCGGGAGGGGGTTCGCGCTCGGCGGCAAGATGCGTCAGCAAGTTCGGACCTGGGCAGTAGTCGCTGATCAGCCAGGCACGTCGGCGCAACGGCCCGCAGCGCTCCTCGATCAGCGCCAACGGGGCAGGAGTCGCGACGCCGAGAAAGCGCAGGCGGTGTGCGGCCTGCCACGAATGCCAGGCACGGCTAGGGCGCCAGGCGCGACCGAGGGCGTGTCCCCAGCCCTTGAGGTTGTATCGCTTGATCAACCACTCGGCGTCGTCCTGTTGCAGGCGAGCGACGGTCGTCGTGCCGCCGTCCTTGAACACTTCGGCGCGGTCGATGGCCGCGTCGGGCGACGCCATCACCGCGGCCAGTCGTGCGGCGTCACGGCGGCAGACGGCGCTGAAGCGCGTAGCGGTTTGGTCAACGGCAAACAGCGAACAGTCGCGGACGGTTTTCGCCAGAAAGTCGCGCAGACGCCAGCGGCGTACGCGAGCGATTTCCTCCAGCAGCGCCGGCAGGGAGGGTGTTTCGCCGCGGAACTCGTTGCCGTAGGAGGCGACCATCACGGCTGCCTGAGAGTCCCACGCGGGTGGCAGCTGCGCGAGAAACACCGCCAGGTTGGCTCCCGCACGCGCTGCCGGCAGCGGCGTTCCGCGGCTGACGACGCGCACGGCGTCGCCATCGACCAGGAACAGCGAGTCGTGCTGGCGCAGGAAGTTGCCCAGATGAAGGTCTTCCTGGATCAGTCCCGCCGAATGCAGCCGGCCGAGCAGCGCCAGTGCGGGCGTCAGCAAGGCGACAGACTGCGCGTCACCGGCGGTACGGTGGGGCAGTTTCGCCCAGGTTTCGGCCAGGCTTTCAGCCGAGTCAAGAAACTCGGTCAGCAGCACGTGTCCTCCCCCGGCCATCGCCTGCGCGGCCAGCAGCGCAGGCGTCGGCAGGCTGCAGGCAGCGAGCGCCTGCAGTCCGTGCTGCTCCTGCTGCCAGCGACGTTTAGTGTGTTTGCCGATGAACATCTTGACCAGCACTCGCTGGCGATCGAACGTCCCTTCGCCGACCAGGCGCCTGGCCGGCAACACGCGCAGCAGGCGAGTCACCGTCAGTTCTCGACCATCGGCGAGGGCGATCCGGAAAGGCAGCGCTGGCTGTCGGCCGGATGCGCAGAGTTCGCTCGCGCTGCGTAGCGGTGGCGTCACTATCCGCGGGCCCGCCGTTGGCCAGCGCCGGGGGCGAGCTGGCAATCAGTCGCGACCATCGAAAAAAGTCGCGATTTTGCGAACTCGCCTACGATCTTCGTCGCGCAGGCGTGGCTGTTCCACATACTCAAGATAAAACCGCAGGCGCTGGGTGCGCGAGAGCAGACGCTTCCCGAGTTTGTCGAGGCACGCCAAATCCTTGACGATTCGATAGTCGAGCAGCGGACCATGGTAGAAACTGCCGCTTGGACAGTCGATCAGGTAAACCGTTGGTGACGATCCAACGGTCACCAGCAGGTTGCGCCACTTGAGATCGTTGTGGGCAAAGCCGGCGGCGTGTAGCGTGCGTGCAATGCACGCCGTCTGCGCCAGCACCTGCGCCAGCCATCGTCGGTCGTGCAGGCGGGGATCGTTCGCGCGTGCCAACTGCGCGAGGTCGTTCGCGTCGGGGATCTCTTCGGTGACCAGAGCGCCGCGCAAGAAACCGCCAAGGTGACGCTCGAGGCCATAGGCGACGAGGGTTGCGGTCGGTATTCCCCACTGGCGAAAAGCGAGCAGGTTACGCCATTCGGCGCGGACTCGGGGCGGCCCCAGCCAGCGGCGCAGTCCGAACCAGCGTCGTTTGAGATTCTTGCCGGTACCACTGTAGCGCTTGACGTAATAGCGCTTTCCTCCGGCGCTGACACGCAGGACGTGGGACAGGGAGTCGCTGGCGACGAGGTCGCCGTCGAGGGCGAAAACCTGATCGAGGTCGGCAAAAAGAGTGACCGCCGCGTCGTTCGTGTGCTTTGCGTCAACCCACCAGTAGCTCACGTCATTTCTCCAAGCGCCACCTTGCGCGTGAAGCGTGCCTGGAGTTTGCGCGCCGTACGGGTCAGTCGCTCCAGCAGACGCGCTTCGTCGTTGATGACGCTGCGCAATGGTCGGGCGAAATAGACGGCGAGAAAACGCATCAGGTCGCGACCCGTGAGGCCGATGTCGAGCGCAGAAAAGTATAGCGCCGCCAGATCCTTGTCGCGCCAGCGGCGTGGTGTGACCGCTCTGACTTGCGCGCGATGCAGGTCGATCAACGACAGGCGGCAGGCGTCGGCAGTGGGCGGCGGATCGAGATGGACGAGCAGATGGCAGAGGTAGAAGTCGCGGTGGTTCACGCCGGCGGCGTGCATCGATCGCGCGAGTTGTGCCACCGCGGTGATCAGCGCCCACTTCAAGCGCAGCGCCGGCGGTTGGTGGGGCCAGTCGCGGGCGAAATCTTCGAGGCTGATCGTCGGAGCGAGTTCCTCGGTGACGATGAATGACTGCTGTCGCGCCGGGTTGCAGCCACGCCGGCCGTAGGCGACGGCGTGCATGGTGTCGACGCCGGCGGCACGCAGCCGTTGCAGCGCGCGCCATTCGTCGCTTGCGCCGAGCACCGGCAAGCGTAGCGACAGCAGATTCTTGGCGATCTCGCACCAGCCGACACCGCGGTGAATCTTGACGAAATAGGCGCGGCCGGCGACCTCAGTGCGCAAGGTGCGACGCGTTTCCAGCTCACGGAAGATTTCTCCCGATAATCGCTCGACGGCGACGAAGGGATCGTGCCCTGCCCACAGCGAACGAAACGGTTCGTCAAGGACCCGTTGCGCGTCACTCATGGTGCTTGTCCGACGATCAGATCGGCGGCCCGTTCGGCGTTGTCGTAGATGTCGGCTTGCTCGGCGAAGGCCAGTCCGTTGTTCCGCCAGCGCGCGCGTGCTGGTTCGTCGCTCAGCATGTCCGCCAGCGTCTGGTTGAGTTGCGCCTGCGAGAACGGCTCCGGCAGCACGACGCCGGCGCCCGCCTCAAGGATATAGGGCGCGTAACCACAAACCGCAGTCGTCAACACCGGCAAGCCGGCGACCATCGCTTCCAGCAGCACGGTGCCGGTGTTTTCGTTGTACGCCGGATGGAGCAGCACGTCGCCGCCGAGAAAGAAGCGAACGATATCGCTACGCCCGCGCAGGATTTGCACGCGATCACCGACCCCGAGCGCCCGCGCTTGCGCACGAAAAGGCCGTGCTTCGTCGTCGCCGATGGCGATCAAGCGGCAGCGGCTGGCGAGGGTCTTCGGCAACGCCGCCAATGCCTGCAGACTGCGGTCCAATCCCTTGGTCTTGAATCCGGAGCCGATTTGCAGGAGCAATCGTTCGTCGTCGGCGAGCCCAAACTGCTGACGAAAATCCGCCCGGATGAGCGGCGCGTCAGGCGGGGCGCGGCGGTCACGGGAAACCCCGGGCGGGAGCAGGTGAAAGCGTTCGCCGGGTGTCGCGTAGTGTTTCTGGAAGAGCGCTTGCTGTGCGGGCGAGATCATCAAAATCAGGGTCTTGCTGTCGGCCGCAAAGACCGCGCGCTCGTACGCCGAGAAGTGGCGATAGCGACTGCTCAAGCGGTACAACGGGCTGCGCAGCGTCCGGGTGCGGTCTTCGTAGCACGGATCGGCGGCGAAGTAGACGTCCAGCCCAGGCATCTTGTTGAAGCCGACGACGCGATCGACTGCCCGCCGCGCCAAGTCTTCGCCGACCCAGGCGCTGAACTTGGCGTAGCGCCGCTGATTGGTCCAGGCCCTGACCGGCACCCCTACGACCTCGAAACCAAGCGGAACGTCGCCACGCCACTCGAGGGTGTAGACGCGTATCCGCGCCCCTCGCTTCTGGCAGGCAAGGGCGATGCGCAGGAAATCGCGCTGCAGGCCGCCGAACGGGAAATACTTGTAAAGGCAAAAGGCGAGCTGCATCAGTGTTAACCCGCGTGCAAGCGATCGAGCAAGGGGTGGCTGTTCACGAAGACGACTCCGGAACGCCCCGCGTCAGACTCGGGTCGCCACTTCCCCGCCGCCGCTTGTAGCGGTTGTAGCCCCACAGGTACTGGGCCGGGCACTGTCGTATCAGATGTTCGATCTCTTGATTGATCGTTAAGGCGCGTTGTTCGAGACTGCCGCTGATCGCCTGCGTCGGCTCCTGCAGGCGGAAGTGGTAGCCGACGCCGCTCGGCAGACGTTCCGCCCACACCATGATCACGCTGGCACCGCTCTCGATCAGGCGCGCGGCAAGCGTCATGGTGTACGCGGGACGACCAAAGAAGTCGAGCCAGCGGCCTTCCCCGGCGCGCGGTGCCTGATCGGGCAGAATGCCGACCGCCTCACCGCGGCGCAGCGCTTTGAGCAGGGTGCGCACGCCGGCAAGATCTGCCGCCGCGAGGTGCAGTTGTGCGCGGGCGCGACCGGACTCGATCATCGTTTGTACCCAGGCATGCTTTGGCGCTCGATAAAGCACGGTAATCGGTGCCCGGCTCGAGAGATACTGCGCCGTGACTTCGAAACAGCCGAGGTGCGGAGTCAGGTAAACGATGCCTTTGCCGCGGCGAATAGCGGCTTCAACGAGTTCCCATCCCGAGACCTGGACGACGCTGGCCACCGCGTCCGCCAGCGGTCGCAACCAGATGCGCGGCAGCTCGACGGCGCCTTTGCCGGTTTCGCGGATCGCTGCGGCACGCAGCCGACGGGCGTCGACTGCGCCAAGTGCGAGCGTCATGTTCTCGCGCAGATGCCTTCGATAGGTCGGTGACGAGAGCCAGACCAACCAACCGAGCAGCGCACCGAGCAGGTGCAGCCACGACAACGGCAGGCGACTGAGAAAGCGGCAAAGCGTGATCAAGGAGAAATAATGCACAGATCGTCGCAGGGAAGCCAATTGACCGGTCGCGACGACAAAAACTATAATTATCTCTCCGCCGAGTTAATCAGGACAACTTGCAGGGCGGCCGCAGCCGCGTCAAACGGCTCAAAAATACTGCTAAAGCGTCGTCTGCTCGTACCCCGGGGCTGGCAACGCCGCCTTCCCGGGGTTTTTCTTTTTGGAGCAGATGCAGCGTGAGCAATGAGTTTCTCTTTACGTCGGAATCGGTTTCGGAGGGCCATCCGGACAAGGTAGCCGACCAAATCTCCGATTCCATCCTTGACGCCATCCTGGCCGACGATCCGCCGGCGCGGGTTGCCTGCGAGACCCTGGTGTCGACCGGTCTGGTGGTGATTTCGGGCGAGATCACCACCAAGGCGCACATCAACTACCGTGAGATCGCTCAGGACGCGGTCCGCCGTATCGGCTACAACAACTCCGACATCGGTTTCGACTACAAGAGTTGTGCGATTCTGACGGCGATCAACCGGCAGTCTCCGGATATCGCGCAAGGCGTGAATGAGGGGCAGGGGATCGACCTGGACCAGGGTGCTGGCGACCAAGGCCTGATGTTCGGTTACGCTTGTAACGAAACGCCGTCGCTGATGCCGCTGCCGATTCATTATGCGCATCGCATCATGCAGCGGCAGGCCGAAGTTCGCCACGATGGTCGCTTGCCGTGGCTGCGCCCGGACGCGAAGAGCCAGCTGACGGTGCGCTACGTCGACGGCAAGCCGGTGGCGATCGATACGGTTGTCGTGTCGACCCAGCACGACCCGGAGGTGTCGCACGCCCAGATTTCGGAGGCGGTGATCGAAGAAGTGATCAAGCCGGTACTGCCGCCGTCCCTGTTGAACGCGAATCCTCGTTTCCTGATCAACCCGACCGGCCGCTTCGTCGTTGGTGGCCCGCATGGTGACTGCGGTCTTACCGGGCGCAAGATCATCGTCGATACCTACGGCGGTGCGGCGCGGCACGGTGGTGGCGCGTTTTCGGGAAAGGACCCGTCGAAGGTCGATCGCTCAGCGGCGTACGCCGCTCGCTACGTGGCGAAGAACATCGTCGCCGCTCGTCTCGCAGACCGCTGTGAGGTTCAAGTGGCTTACGCAATCGGTGTTGCGAGGCCGGTATCACTGATGGTCAATACCTTCGGTACCGGCAGAATTGACGATCACCGGATTGTGGAACTCGTTCGCCAGCATTTCGACCTGCGCCCGAAGGGAATCATCCAATCGCTCAACCTGTTGCGACCGATCTACCGCAAAACTGCCGCCTATGGGCATTTTGGTCGCGACGAACCGGAGTTCACCTGGGAGGCGACCGACAAGGCGGCGCTCCTGCGCGCCGAAGCGGGTCTTTGATCGCTCATTTATGATGAGCCAGTCGGCGCAGCGCGTCCAATCTTAGGAAAACACGTGCTCAAGCGGATCAAAGTCGAGCAGCTCACGGTTGGCATGTTTCTCCAGGAGTTTTGCGGCTCCTGGATCGACCATCCGTTTTGGCGTTCGTCCTTCGTTATCCGCGACCAGGAAGACGTTGACGCGATCCGCGCCAGTAATATCCGGGAGGTCTGGATCGACTCCAGCAAGGGAATCGATGTCGCCACCGACGAGTCGGTGGCTGCGGTCGCCGACTCGCCGGCCGAGATCGAGGCGGACGTCGCCGTACTTGCCAACCAGCCACGGCAGGTCGATCCGACACCGGCCGGAATCGAGCGCCAGCGCGCGGCACGGATACTCAACCGTTCGCGACAGGCGGTTGCCTCGATGTTTGAGGAGGCACGCCTCGGCAAGGCGATTGACGTCGCCGGCGCGCGTCGCTTGGTGGAGGCCATTTCCGATTCGGTGAGCCGCAACCCTGGGGCGTTGATCAGCCTTGCCCGATTGAAGACCGCCGACGACTACACCTACCTGCATTCGGTGGCCGTCTGCGCGTTGATGATAGCGCTCGCCCGAACCTTGCATCTCGACGACGCGCAGACGCACTCGGCCGGGATCGCGGGTCTGCTTCACGACTTGGGCAAAGCGGCGATGCCCTTGGCGGTGCTCAACAAGCCGGGTAAGTTGACCGACGACGAGTATGCGATCATGAAGACGCATCCGGAGGCCGGAATACGCATGCTGCGGGACCGCAGCGAGGTCGATCCGGTGGCGCTCGACGTGGTTCTCCACCACCACGAAAAGATCGACGGATCCGGTTATCCCGAGCGCCTGCAGGGCGATGTGATCAGCCTTTTCGCCAAGATGGGGGCGGTCTGCGACGTGTACGACGCGATCACCTCGAATCGCCCGTACAAAGCCGGCTGGGACCCCGCCGAATCGCTGCGTCGGATGGCCGAGTGGGGAGGCCATTTCGACCCCAACATCTTTCAGGCTTTCGTCAAGAGTCTCGGCATCTATCCGATTGGTTCCCTCGTTCTGCTGAGTTGTGGTCGTCTCGGTGTGGTCACCGAACAGGGGGAAAAATCATTGCCGCAGCCGCGGATACGGGTCTTCTTCTCGACCAAGGCCAACGCTCGTATCCTGCCCGAGACGGTTGACCTCGCGCGGTCGCCGCTGACCATCGTCCGTCGCGAAGACCCGGCGAAGTGGCGTTTCCCCGACCTCGACCAGCTCTGGTCAGACTTGCCCGGGTCGACGCCTCATTTGTGATAGCTGCGGCCGCCGCTGCCGGCGGTACGCGACGCGTGTGCGCCGGCCTCGCGGTCGAAAAGACTCCAGCCCTGATACTGGGCATGACTGAAGACGAGCAGCGCCAGCATGCCGGCCACCCAGCTGGCTTTGATCACGCCTCCTCCTTCTCGCCGAGATCACTCTCGCGCCAGCGTCGGGTCTCGAACGCATTTCGCCGCCAGCGCGAGACGAGCGGGAAGATGGCCAGAAAGACCAGCAGCAAAACGAAATTCGACCAGGCGACGGGATTGCGCACGACCTCCAGCTTGTCCACTACCGCTACCGGATTATCGGTTCCGAGTTCGTACTCGACGACCAGGTAGTAGGTGCCGGCCGGAATGGCGCGGAACAGGAGGTCGTCGGCCGGCGTTCCCTCCGACCAGCTTTCATTGTCTTCGACGCCGTGGTAATAGCTGATTTCCTGTTCGCCCTGGTAGCTTTCACCGGTATTCTTATCGACCAGCGTCGTCGTCAGCGACAGCCAGTTGTTATTGACGTCGGTATTGTGGCGGACGAGCAGGGCACGTGCCCGGCTGCCAAGGACGAACTCCCGGCTGTTGACCGTCGCTTCCTCGTTTGCCGGCGAGAGAACGAGCGGCTGTTTGAGCACCAACTGGGCGGCGAAAAGGAAGGCAAAGGCGAACTGGACGACGGTCGCTGCCAGCGCCAGCTGCCAGAACGCGCGGCAGACCCGGCGATGGCTTTCGAGCAGCGGATTCGGCTGGTTGGCGTAGACCCCGCTTTGCGTTGGCGGAGGGGTCTTGACGCCGAAGGCCGAGGCGACCTCGACCGCCGTGACGTACTCGGCGCTCGACCAGGTGGCCTCCTTGGCGCTCACCTCGCGCGACAACATCAACGGCGGACAGACGTAGTCCTCCACTGTGCAACGCTCCCCGACCGCCACCCGCCAGTAGAACTCTCCGACAACGTAAGTCACTTCGGCCTGGCTGCTGTTGAACAGCTTGAACAGCTTGCCGTGGTGGGTGAACGTCTTTTGCCCACGGCTGACCGCTGGCGGGTTGGCGAGTGTTCGGGCGAAATTCCAGTGGCCCTGTGACTCGACCAGCCAGGCGAAGCCGTGTTCCTGATGGAAGAGCAGGTATTCCGACCACGAGTAGTCAACGCCGTCGGCGTGCGTACTTCGGCGCATGAAGCCGATCACCAGCCAGTCGACCTCGCGCCAGCGGCCCTGACTGCCGAGCGGCAACCACGGTGTTTCGCGCAGTGCCTGCGTTGCTCTTGCCAGCAGTTTGACGTTTTCATTGTCAACGCCGATGATCGAACCGCAGGCATCACAAGCAACGCTTTCGATTGCCGGCGAGTGCACCGTGAGCGGTGCCGCGCAGTGCGGGCAGTTGAAAGAGCGGACGGTGGTCGTCGTGCCGGTGACGCTGGCGTCGTCGACCGGCTTGAGGTTCTCAAGTTGTAACTCGGCGAACGTCGCCGTGTGACCGACAAAAACCAGTGCGGGTGTTTCGCTGTAGTCGATGGTCACAAAGCGGTCGCTGCTACGCAGGTCGGCCGTATTGACGTCGTAGCCCGCGGCGACACGAAACGGCAGTTCGCCCTCGCCAGCGATGCAGCGCGCGGTTTTCAGGTCGCTGACGACAAAGCGACGCCCGTCAAGGACGATCGCCATCTCCGGTTCGAGCGTCTCGAACGCCGGTACCGGCGTGCGTACGCTGATCTGAGCGCTGACGATGTACTCGCCGGCCGCCTCGGCGAGCCAGGCACTGCGCCCGTCGTCGAGCAGCAGATGCCATTCGTTCCAGAGCCCCGATTCGTAACGCAGCTGAATACGACCAACGACGACGAAATGACGTTTGCGGAACGTTCCCTCGCTACCGATCTGGAGGCGCGAGGTATCCGGCAACAGGTCGGCCATGCGGCCCAGATCTTGCAAGTCGTCGCCACTGCGTAGCAGCAGGCTGCGACAAAAATCGCAGACGACGTAAACCGTAGCCGACGAACGGAAGACGACCGGCGCACCGCACGAGGGGCACGTAGCGCGCTTCACAGGCCGTCCGCCGGCGAGGCGACAAGGTCACGTTCCACGGCAAGTCAGGCGAGCTTGCCCAGCAACTCCGATTTCTTGGCGTCGAACTCGGCTTGCGAGAGGATGCCTTTGGCAACCAGGCCGTGCAGCTTCTCAAGGGTCGCGACGACCTCGTCGGCGGTCGTCCCGACGTTCGTCGGCGCCGTTGGGGCGGGAGCAGGCGCTGCCGCCGCGCTACCTTGGACCGCCTGCGTCACCGCCGCGGTCATCGCCTGGCCAAGCCCGAGGCCGGCACCGAGCGCGGCGCCGACGCCGGCGACGCCGCCTTCGTTCTGCGCTGCCAGCGGAATGCTGTTGGCAACCTGATACTGCGTGTAGCGCCCGAGATCTCCGATCATGTTGATGCCGATGCGCGAATCGAGAACCTTCTGCAACTCTTCGGGCAGCGAAACGTTCTGCACGACGAAACTGTCGAGTGCCAGGCCGTAACGTTCAAAGGCGGGTTCAAGCTTGCTCTTCATGGCGCGCCCCAGTTCGTCCTGGTTCGCGGCCATGTCGATAAAGGGCACGCCCGATTCGGCGAACAGGTCGCTCATCGAGCCGATGACCAGATTGCGCAATTGTCCGTCGAGATCGGCGACCGTATATTCCTCGCGCGTTCCCGACACTTCTGTGTGCAGCTTGCGCGGGTCGCTGAGTTTGTACGAATAGATGCCGAAGGCGCGCATGCGCACCATGCCGAAATCTTTGTCCCGAATCGTGATCGGATTGGGTGTTCCCCACTTGCGGTCGAGTTGCAGGCGTGTCGAGAAGAAATAGACGTCGGACTTGAAGGGCGATTCGAACAGCTTGTCCCAGTTTTTCAGGTAGGTCAGCACCGGCAGCGTCCGCGTCGTGAGCTTGTAGAGGCCGGGAGTGAAGACGTCGGCGATGGTTCCCTCGTTGACGAAGATCGCCGTCTGCGACTCGCGTACGGTCAGTTGCGCGCCGTACTGGATTTCGAAGTCACGCATCGGGTAGCGCATCGCGAGCACGCCATCCTCCGATTCGGTCCATTGAATGACGTCGATGAACTGCTTTTTGATAAAGTCCATGAGAGCCATAACCATCTCCACACGTGAAGGTTCAGCCAGTCAGTCGGGCCACCCCCTCGAATCCCTGGCGACAGATACGGGCGCGGCACGGCAGGAGGAAATGCAGCGACACATTCCACTGCAAATGATGGCGGAAGCGATTGCTCAACGCAATCGTCGCGGGCGTGGCAACAGCGGCAGGATTCGCGTTGGTTTGACCAGGCGAGCCGAACCGGTTACCCGATCCTCGGCGACTCCAAGTCCGGCGATCCACTCGGCGGGAGGCTGCCCGCGAACACCCGCCGCGTGAACGGGTCAGCCGGGTATTGCCGGATCTTCGTAGCCGTCAAGCAGGCCGCCTCTCCGTTCTGCTCAAGCGCCGGAGCTCGGTGCGGCAGGAGAGGGTGGCATCTCGGGAAACGACGTTGCCGACTCGGGAATGTGGTCCCACGGCGCTGCCCGGCTGGTGTAGAGGTCAATCGCCGGCGCGTACTGCGCCGGGTCGTCGAGTGTGCCGGCGCGAATTGCCAGCAATCCGGGCATCCTCTCAACCTTGCCGAAAAGCTGTGAGCCGCAGTGGGGACAGAAGCCGCGCCAGACGCGCTTGCCGCTATCGGCGACATGCGCGTAGTAAGTGACTTCGCCGGCGATCGAGACCGCATCTTCAGGGACGAAAAAGGTGGGCGCGTAACCGCTGCCGGAAGCCTTTTGGCAGTCCCGGCAATGGCAGTTCCCCGACATGACCGGTGCGACGCTGCAGTGATACGTCACTGCGCCACAAAGACAAGAGCCTTTCCAATTCATCGATTTCCCTTTCGACGGTGTCAGCCGACGTCGGCTGCCGGCATCATAACGCGTGCTTGGTCATCGCAGCCAAGTCGTTTCACCTTCCCCTGGGGAGTCAATTGACCAAGCGGCGCCGTGCGACCTACAGTGAACCGTCTGTTTGACCGTTTGTGCCAACGCAGGATGCGGGAGCCGAGAAAAATTCATGCAACGAGGAAACCCATCGGGGCTGCATCGCCTTCTCCAGGAGGGGATCGAGCACCACAAAGCGGGACGGATCGAAGACGCCCGACGAGCCTACGAGGCTATCATCGCCGTCATACCCGATCAGTTCGAGGCGCTTTACCTGCTCGCCGTCGTCGCTCAGCAGAGCGACGATCCGGCGCGCGCCGTGGAACTGCTGTTGCGTGCCGATCTGGCAATACCCCGACAAGCCGTTGTCCACCTGCAGTTCGGCCTGGCGTACAGCCAGCTGGGCGACAACGAGCGCGCGATGGCCAGCTATCGGGAAGCGATTCGCCTTGACGCCGGCTGTGTCGAAGCGGTGTGCAATCTCGGCAATCTGCTCAAGCGCTCCGGCGACGTTGCCGGCGCGCTGCAGTGCTACCAGCAAGCGCTTGCTCTGGCGCCGTCGCTGCCCGAAATTCCGTACAACGTCGGTGTCCTCTACCAGGAATCGCTGCAGCCGGAAAAGGCGGTCGACTGGTTCCGTCAGGCGATCGCGCTGCGCGCCGATTACGCCGCTGCCCATAATCATCTCGGCGTCGCCCTTAGCGAGATCGGCCGCTGTGAAGAGGCTGCGTCGCATTACCGGCAAGCGCAGCGGCTCGATCCGGAGGCTGCCGACGCCTTTTACAATCTGCATGCGCTGCTGCTGCAACAACCGGCGGACTGGCCGCAAGCCTGCGCCTGCCTGGAACGCGCGCTGGCGATCGAGCCCGCCAACGCGGTCTATCGCTTCTCGCTCGGCGTCCTGCATGAACTTATGGCCAAACCCCGCGACGCCGAGCGTTGTTTCGCGGTGGCTGCCGAAGACGACGCGATGCGCGCGGACCTCGACGCGTGGCAGTACCTGAAGTCGCTCCCCGTGCCCCCGGCGACGATCGTCGGCACCTCGTTGCAAACCTTTCGCCTGGCACTCGCACGAGCGCGGACGGACGGCCTCGTGCTCGAGTTCGGCGTCTACCAGGGTCGCTCGATCCGCTTGCTTGCCGACCTGGTCGACGGCGCAGTCGACGGCTTCGACAGTTTTGAAGGCCTTCCCAGCGACTGGGGTGACGAACGACGTGGTACCTACTCGACGCAGGGATCGCTGCCGACCGTTCCCGCCAACGTGACCCTGCACCGCGGTTGGTTCGAAGACAGCCTGCCCGAGTTCCTTTCCCGGCAGAGCGGTCCGATCCGGTTCATCAACATCGATTGCGACCTCTACCGTTCGACGAAGACGGTGCTCGACCTCGTCGCGCCGCAGGTCGTCGCCGGGAGCGTGATCGTCTTCGACGAGTTCATCGGCTACCCCGGCTGGCGCGACCACGAGTTTCGCGCTTTCGCCGAAAGCGTCGATCGCTACGCTTGGCGAACCGAATTCATTTGCTTCAGCTTCGTCACCCGGCAGGTCGCTTTCCGCATCGCGGCGACGCCGACATCCCCAGGTTCGGCGCTCCTCTGATGGTTGCCACGCTTGCATCAAAATTCTGAAGGTCAAAGAGGTATCTGAAGTGATGTCGAAGGATATGCCTTGGACCACGCCCGTCGCCCAGCCACCGAATCTCCAAACCGCAAGGTCGCCTACTGATCAATTGTCCCCACCACCCCGCACGCGCCACTGCCTTATCAAGAAGTGTGTTCGTAACGATCTGAGTCACGAGAAACTATTTACTCTCAAGGCGTTGGAACAGGATTTGCGCCGCGCGCCGCGTCTCGGGCTCGCTGTCGGCGATGAGGTTTGCGTTGCCCGCGAGCTGGGCCTCGACCGCGATGAGCAGCGGGCGCGCGTAGCGCTCGATTCCAACTTCCCTGAGCATGGCGAGCAGCGCCCGACCGGTGCCGCGCGCCAGCGCCTCGCCGATCAGCCCCTCGACCAGCGCACGGCTCACCCACCACGACGCATGATCGGCGCGCGTCTCGGGGGAAAGCGCCGGTAGTTCGTTCAGGGCGGCGCGCACGCGCGGCCAATCTTCCGTTTTGAGCGCGCTTTGCGCGGCGTCCAGCGCGAGGTGGACGCGCAAGTCCCGCAGCCGCCACCAGTGGTACGGGTCTTCGTGGTCGAGTTCCACCGCCCTCGCGTAGACCCGCTCGGCTTCTTCCAGGCGTTGCTGCGCTTCCATCAACTGGCCGAGATTCGCCCATGGAGCGGCAAACGCCGGGTCGATCGCGATCGCTTGCCGATAAGCGGCCTCAGCTTCGTCCGAGCGGCCGAAATTTTCCATGAGGTGAACGCCCAAGTTGTTCCAGGGAGTGGCATACGCCGGGTCGATCGCGATCGCTTGCCGGTAAGCGGCTTCGGCTTGGCCGGAGCGATCGGGTTTTTTCGCCAGTAGAACGCCCAGGTTGGACCAGGGAACGGCAAACGTCGCGTCGATCGCGATCGCTTGTTGAAAAGCGGCCTCGGCTTTGTCGTACCCGTCGGGGTCTTTCGCGAGCAGATTGCCCAGGTTGTTCCAGGGAACTGCATACGCGGGGTCGATCGCGATCGCTTGCCGGTAAGCGGCTTCGGCTTCGTCGTGGCGGCTGGGCTGTTTCGCGAGCAGGATGCCCAGGTCGTTCCAGGGAGCGGCATCCGCCGGATCGATCGCGATCGCTTGCCGGAAAGCGGCCTCGGCTTCGGCATCGTTTCCCCCGCTTTCGGCGAGCAGAGCCGCTCGTTCGTAGTACGCGCGCGCCGGTTCCCCGCGCGCAAAGGCTTCGGCGAGCGCCTCGCGCGCCGCGTCGAACAGCCGATTGCGGCGCAGCGTTCCAGCGACGTCGGCCCACTGCCGTGCGTCGCCGTTGGTCGCGTTCTCCCGGCACCAAGCGAGCCAGGCGGCGGCGCTCGCCGCGTCGGGAACGCGCACCAGCTCGGGCGCGGCGAGCAGGCGCCAGGCCAGCGAGCGCAAATCGGCGCAGCCGGTGACTTTGACCGCCGCCGCGAAATCCGCCGGAGTCAGCTCTGGCAGAGGCAGGCGTCCGCTGGCGCGTTGCGCGTGCAGCCGGTCTATGTCGGCCTCGCCCAGGCCCAGGCGCCGCAAGCGCCGGCGTTCGTCGTCGAGGCGGGGAAGCAGCGCGGCAAGCGCTTCTTGCGCGCTCGCCGGGTCACAGAGTTTCTCGACCGATGCTTGTTTTTCGGTGAGCTTGAGCCAAACCGCGCCGAGTAGTGCGTTGCGCGGCAGCGCATTCAGTTGCCGATCGCGACACTGTTGCAAGCGATCGCGCAGTTGCGCCAGGCACTGCAGATCGGGGGGCAGGTCGCCGCGGCCGAGATAATCGCCGAGCGCCTCGCCGCTTTCTGCCGTGTGCTCGAGCACGCGATCGGCGCCCACGGAGTACAGCCCGAGCCGCGTTGCTTGCTCGCTTTGCGCTTCGCCGTGCGCGAACGCCAGGCGCGCGATAGTGAGCGGCGCGCGGTTCCGCGTCGCTTCCTCCGACCAGCGCGCCAGTAGTTCCTCACGGTCGAACAGGGCTTCGAGAAACTCGGCGAGCCCGAGAACCTGCTGGCGAACGCGGCGCGAGCCGCGCATCTGCAGCCAGAGGCGGAAGAGCTGCTCGGCAATGCGATACTGCGTGCGGCCCTGCGCGGCGGATTTTTCGATCAGCCCCTCTTTTTCCAGCACGTCCATTTGCGCCGAGACGATGCGCGTTTCCAGCCCCGCGTACTCGCCGATTTCCGCCGCCGTGTGTCCGAACTGGCGTGTTTCCTCGGTTTTGTGCTCGCGTCGGCGCAGCGCCAGCGCATGCATCACCACTTGCGTTTGCTCGGCGAGCTCCTCGAAACGGGCTTTGTAGTAAGGCGTCGTCAGATCCATCAGGCGCTCGAAGTCTTCCAGCGCGCGGTTGCCGGGACCTTGCCGCAGCAGTTCGAAGATCATCCCCAGCGCGCGCGGGTTGCCGCCGGTGAGTTCGTAGAGCGCTTCGACCCGTCCCGGGCGCTGCGCGAGGCGCCGCTTGACTTCCGGCGCGCCGAGCTGGTCGGCCAGGCTGGCGAGCACGCGCTCGACCTCGGCGTACGTCAGCTTTGCCAGCCGATAGGGAACGAAGAAGTCGTAAAACGGTTTGTCGTAGTCGGCGAAAGGTTCGCTGATGCGCACCGAGCCGGCGATCACCAGCGGCGCGTCGGTGCGTGACAACGCTTCGCGCAAGGCCCAATAGGCCGGCGAATTGGGATCCTTGAGACGGCGTCCGTGCTTGTCGATGCGCTGGAAGATCAGATCGAGGTTGTCGACTAGCAGTACGGGCCGACGCCCGAGCTGGTCGCACGCGGCGAGAAGCCAGCGCAATCCGTCGTCCGCCAGCGGCTTGGCTTGTGGTCCGCGAGGACGGCTGGTTTCGAGGCGTTCGCTCAATGCCTCGGCGGCGTCCGTTTGTCCCAGGCGATCGAGTTCGTCGACCAGGGCTTCGCACGCGGCCCACCAAAAATCGGCCAGATGTTTGACCTGATAGAGTTCTTCCGGGAAAGACAAGGCGACGAGGTGGTCGCGCAGCGTGTCGTCGCGGCGAACCGCGATCGCCAGCCGCTTGAGGAGCGTCGTCTTGCCGCTGCCGCGCACCCCGACCAGCAGATAGTGCTGCACTGTTCCTTGCCGGGGTGCTCGCGCCAGCTCGCTGTGCAGAAAGGCGAACAGCTCCTGCCGGGCGACGAAACCGCGCAAGAGGTCGTCGTCGTCGAGCCAGTCGGGGTTGTACAAACGTTGCCTGCCGGCAGCGGGCAAACGGTCATCGTTCAACGCCGGGCTCACAAGTCACGGCGACGCAGCCACCAGCGCCGCAACGGTTCGAGGCAAAAGCGATAGCGCCGACTGCCCGAGGATTCGTCGGGAAACCAATAGGCGTCGCGCTGCAGAATGTCGCGCAGCGCGATGAATTTTTCGCGCACCTCCTCAGCGCTCTGCTGCGGCAGGCGCGCCGCGAGTCGATCGAGCAGAAACTCCGGTCGCGCCCCGCTTTCATCGCGCGCGGCGTGGTCGAGGAGCGCGATGGCGTGACGCGCGTCCTCGGCGCCAAGTTGCTCTTTCAGCCGACCTTCCCAGTGGTGGAAGTCGTTATCACTACCCGGCGTGATCATCCACACCATGACCCGGTCGATGCAGTCGGCCATCTCCGCCCCCGGCGAGTACAACTCGCTGCGCAGCCGATTGAACGCCAGCTGCAGGTAGTACGGTTGCAGCCAGCGGATGGCCGCCAGCAGGCGCTGCGCGTCGGCCGGGGTCCAGGGAATGCGGTAGTGCTCGGCGAGTTTCGCCAGCAGATCGCCGGCGACCGCTGGCGAGTAAGGCTCCAGCCGCTGGTGGTTCAGGCTTTTGATCGTGTCGGCCATGCGATGTTGCTGCACCAGCGTGTCCAGACCCACCGAGCCCGAGATCAGCCAATGCACCTTGGACGTTCCGGGCAGGTTGCACACGTCATTGCGCAGCCAGTCGAGGAAACGCCGGACTCGCGCCACGCCGGTGCCCGGATCGTGACGGAGAAGGTTGTAGAGCAGGATCGGCAGCTCGTCGATGTAGATCAGCCAGGGTTCTCGGGTGCTCTTGAGCAAGCACAACAGCTCGCTCGCCGGCAGCGTCCAGTCCGCCGTCTGCTGCGACGCCAGTTCCACACTGAAGCTGCCGCCTGCAACCTGAATCTTGAGCGATTTGAGGCGCTGCTTGGCGTCGTTGAGCCCGTCTCGCAGCCAGGCGTGCGCCTGTGACAGCAGCGAGCCTTGCGGCGCTTGCACGTCGAGAATCAGCTTGTCCAGAAAAGCCTTTTCGTCGACACCCGCGGCGACGTTGGTCTCGACGGCGTGCCAGCCCGCCTGACGCGCGCGCTGCATCACCGCCCGCGCGACCGACGTCTTGCCGACACGTCGGGGACCCAGCAGCAACACGTCGTGTTCGTCCAGCAAGTTCCAGAGACGGTCGACCTCGGCCTCGCGGCCGAAGAAGTTGTCACCCTCGACGGGAGGTCCGGCAACATTGTCCATTTGTGGGGTCTCCTATACCGTAGTGCTATAAAATTATAGCACAAAGATTTTATTGCACTATGATTTTTTTGCGTTCGCGGCTGACGGCTAGAGTGGGGGTGTTGCCTCGTCTGCTTCGTTCAACGCGTACGACGGTTCCCTCGATGCGTTCGCTTCTGGCCCCTGCGATCCTCCCAACGAGACAAGACGAGACAAGGCAAGATCAAGGTTCAGCGACTTGTTGCCGCAACGGTAGACGTGCTCCGCACCGAAAACTCCCGGGTCTTGGAGGAGACTCATGCGAAAGCATGGGCCGGTCTGGAGCCTTGCCGGCATGCTAAAATCCACCGCTTGATCAAGACGTCGACCCTCCTGCGCCGGTCGCGTCCACAGCGGATTGAAGATGGAAGCGTTCGCCAAGGAGACTCTGCCCGTCAGCCTCGAAGACGAGATGCGGCGATCGTATCTCGATTACGCGATGAGCGTCATTGTCGGGCGGGCCTTGCCGGACGCTCGCGACGGTCTCAAGCCGGTGCATCGCCGCGTGCTTTTCGCCATGCACGAGCTGGGTAACGACTGGAACAAGCCCTACAAGAAGTCGGCGCGGATCGTCGGTGACGTCATTGGTAAGTACCATCCGCATGGCGATATGGCGGTTTACGACACCATTGTGCGCATGGCGCAGAGTTTTTCGCTGCGCTACATGTTGGTCGATGGACAGGGCAACTTCGGTTCGGTCGACGGCGACAACGCGGCAGCGATGCGCTACACCGAAGTCCGCATGGCGCGCATCGGCCACGAATTGCTCGCCGATATTGACAAGGAAACGGTCGATTTCGGACCCAATTACGACGGGTCCGAGGAGGAACCGCTGGTCTTGCCAGCACGGATCCCGAATCTGCTGATCAACGGCTCGGCAGGAATCGCGGTCGGTATGGCGACCAATATCCCACCGCACAACCTGATTGAGGTGGTCGACGCCTGTCTCGCGCTGCTTGCCAACCCGGAGGTCACGATCGAAGAGTTGATCGAGTTCGTGCCCGCCCCCGACTTTCCGACCGCCGGCATCATCTATGGTGTCGCCGGAGTCCGCGAGGGTTATCGAACCGGCCGCGGCCGCGTCGTCATGCGGGGACGAACGCACTTCGAGGAGATCGACAAGGGAAACCGGCAGGCGATCATCATCGACGAGTTGCCGTATCAGGTAAATAAGCGGACCTTGCTCGAAAAAATTGGCGAACTCGTCAACGAGAAGCGAATCGACGGCATTTCCGACCTGCGCGACGAGTCCGACAAATCCGGCATGCGCGTGGTGATCGAGCTCAAGCGCGGCGAGGTCGCCGAGGTCGTCCTCAACTGCCTGTACAAGCAGACGCAATTGCAGGACACCTTCGGCATGAACATGGTGGCGCTGGTCGATGGTCAGCCCCGGCTGCTCAACCTGAAGCAAATGCTTGAGTGTTTCCTCTGGCATCGGCGCGAGGTGTTGACGCGGCGCACGCTGTTCGAGCTACGCAAGGCGCGCGAGCGAGCCCACATCCAGGAAGGGCTGGCGGTGGCGCTCGATAACGTGGACGAAATCATTGCGCTGATCAAGGCGTCGCCGACGCCGGCCGATGCGCGCCGCTCGCTGATGGCGAAGCGCTGGCGATCGCCGACCGTGGCCGAGATGCTGCGGCGGTCGGCGCGCGACGCGACCCGGCCGCAAGGCCTGGCGCTCGACTACGGATTGGCCGACGACGGCTACCTGCTTTCCGAGGTGCAGGCGCAGGCGATCCTCGACCTGCGTTTGCAGCGGCTGACGGGTCTTGAGCGCGACAAGATCGTCGCCGACTACGGCGACCTGCTCGTCCGCATCGCGGACTTAATGGATATTCTGGCGCGCCCGGAGCGCATCACCGCGATGATCGTCGACGAACTGAGCGGCGTGCGCGCACAGTTCGGAGACAAGCGTCGCTCGGAAATCGTCGTCAGCACTCAAGACCTGGGCATCGAAGACTTCATTACGCCGGCGGACATGGTGGTGACCTTGTCGCACGCCGGCTACATCAAGGCGCAGCCGCTGGCCGATTACCGTGCGCAGCGGCGTGGCGGGCGCGGCAAGCAGGCGGCAGCAATGAAGACCGACGATTTCGTCGACCACCTGTTCGTCGCCAACACGCACGACTTCCTGCTTTGCTTTACCAACCGTGGCCGCGTCTATTGGCTCAAGGTGTATGAGGTGCCGCAGGGGACGCGCACCAGTCGCGGCAAGCCGATCGTCAATCTCTTTCCGTTCGAAGAGGGGGAGAAGATCAGCGCCGTGTTGCCAGTCAAAGAGTTCGCCGACGACCTTTACATCTTCATGTGTTCGGCGCAGGGAACGGTCAAAAAAACCCCGCTCTCGGATTTCTCCAATCCGCGCAAGGCGGGCATTATTGCCGTCGCGCTCGACGCCGACGACTTTCTGATTGGTGCCGAGATTACCAACGGCAAGCAGGATGTGGTCCTCGTTTCCGACGCCGGCAAGGCGGTATGGTTCGACGAAGAAGACGTGCGGCCGATGGGCCGAACGGCGCGCGGTGTTCGCGGCATGCGCCTGGGTGAGCAGCAGCAGGTGCTCTCGCTGCTGATCGCCGACAACGACCAGCAGACGGTGCTTGTCGCCACCGAGAACGGCTACGGCAAGCGCACGGCGCTGGCCGACTTCCGCCATTCGGGGCGTGGCACGCAAGGCGTGATTGCGATTGCCGCCAGCGAGCGCAACGGCAAGGTGGTCGCCGCGCGTCTGGTCGGCGACGAAGACGAGATCATGCTGATCACCACCGGCGGGGTCTTGATCCGTACGCGCGTGCGTGAGATTCGCGAGCTTGGTCGCGCCACGCAAGGGGTGACGCTGATCGCGCTTGACGCTGGCGAGAAGCTGGCGGGCCTGGAGAAGGTGGTCGAGAGCGAAGACGACGCCGATCTGTCCGAGTCGTCCGCTGAACCGGACGCCGCCAATGGGTCCGCAACGCCGGATGCCGTCTGAACCGCTCGCAGCGGAGGCCGTCGGCGCGACCATGAACGACGATCTTCAGCTTGAGCTGACGCTCGTTCGACAGCAAATCGACCGCGTCGATGACCAGCTGCTGGACCTCCTCAACCAGCGCGCACGCTACGCTCAGCAGGTGGGTGAAATCAAGGCTCGGCACGGCGAGGCCGGTTTCATCTACCGCCCGGAGCGCGAGGCGCAAGTGCTGCAGCGCATTGGGGAGCTCAACCGCGGGCCGCTGGCGAACGAAACGGTGACCTGGATTTTCCGCGAGGTGATGTCGGCGTGCCTGTCGCTCGAACAGCCGCTCGGGATCGCCTTTCTCGGGCCGCTGGGAACCTTCTCCGAAAGTGCGGCGGTCAAGCATTTTGGCCACGCCGCGCGCCTGATGCCGCAAGTGTCGATCGACGATGTTTTCCGCGAGGTCGAGGCGCTGCACGCCGATTACGCGGTCGTACCGATCGAGAATTCCACCGAAGGCGCGATCGGAAGAACGCTCGATTTATTGCTGACGACACCGCTAAAGATCTGTGGCGAAGTGCTGCTGCGAATTCATCAGCACGTGTTGTCGAACGAACGCTCGCTGGCCGACGTGCGCAAGGTTTATTCGCACGCGCAGTCTCTCGCGCAGTGCCACGAGTGGCTCAACCGCTCGCTCCCGGCAGCGCAGCGTGTGCCCGTCGGCAGCAACGCGCAGGCCGCCCAACTCGCGGCCGGTGAAGCCGGTGCGGCGGCGATCGCCGGGCAGGCGGCGGCTGATCGCTATGAGCTGCCGATTCTCGCGCACAACGTCGAGGACGAGCCGAACAACACGACCCGCTTCGTCGTCCTGGGTCGCCAGGATGGCGGCCGCTGCGGTCGCGACCGGACGTCGCTGATCATGTCGGCGGCGAACCAGACCGGCGCGCTGAGTCGGCTGCTGGCGCCTTTTTCCGACGCCGGCGTGTCGTTGACGCGGCTCGAATCGCGGCCGGCTCGTCACACGCTGTGGGAGTACGTCTTCTTTGTCGATCTCGAAGGCCATCGCGACGACCCGCCGGTGCACAAAGCGCTCGCCGAACTGGCGCGCCGCGCGCCGTACCTCAAGTTTCTCGGCTCGTACCCGATGGCTGCTTACTGATTGTTTCCCTTGGCCGAAGAAGCAATGACACTTTCCGAACACGTTCTGGCGAACGTCCGCGCGATCTCGCCTTACCAGCCGGGCAAACCGATCACGCAGCTCGCGCGCGAGATGGGGCTGGCCGTCGACGAGATCGTCAAACTGGCGTCGAACGAGAACCCTCTTGGCATGAGCCCGAGGGCGCGCGCGGCGATCGAGGGAGAGCTGGCAAGTCTGTCGCGTTACCCGGACGATTTCCTGCTCAAGCAAGCGCTCTCCGAGCGCAGCGGTATCGACGGCGAGTGCATCGTACTCGGCAACGGCTCGAACGACGTTCTCGATCTGATCGCGCGCGTTTTTCTCGCGCCGGGGCGGTCGGCGGTATTCGACGAATACGCCTTCGCGGTCTACCCGCTCGTCACGCTGGCCGCCGGCGGAGAAGCGATCGCGGTCGCCGCGCGCGACTATGGGCACGACCTCGAGGCAATGCGGCGGGCGATTCGCCCCGATACACGGCTGGTCTGGATCGCCAATCCCAATAATCCCACCGGCACCTTCATTCCCCATCGGCAGCTGAAAGCCTTCATCGATGAGTTGCCGGCAGACGTGGTGATCGTGCTCGACGAAGCCTACAACGACTACTTGCCGCCGCACCAGCGGGTCGACACGACGGCTTGGCTGGCGGACCTGCCGAACCTGGTGATTACGCGGACGTTCTCGAAAATTTACGGCCTCGCCGGCTTACGGGTCGGCTATGCGCTGGTTTCGGCTGAAGTCGCCGATCTCATGAACCGCGTTCGCCAGCCTTTCAACTGCAACAATTTGGCGCTTTGCGCTGCGACGGCGGCGCTCGACGATCACGCCTTCGTGGCTCGCAGCTACGCGCTGAACCGTGCCGGCATGGAGCAACTCCTTGGCGGACTCAAGCGTCTCGGTTGCAGTCACCTGCCGGCGCACGGCAACTTCGTGACCTTTCAGGTGACCGACGCGGCGAGCGTCAACCGCAGATTGCTCGGACGCGGCGTGATCGTCCGCCCGCTGGCGGGGTATCGGATGCCGGAGTGGTTGCGGGTGACGATCGGAACCGAGGCTGAAAATGCGCGTTTTCTGACTGCGCTCGAGGCCGCGTTGTGACGGTGACCGGGCGTCAAGGGCGGCCGGGCACCGCGCCGCAGTTTGGCAAGGTCGTCGTTTTCGGCGTCGGCCTGATCGGCGGCTCCTTCGCTTTGGCCCTGAAGTCGGCTGGTGCTGTCGGCGAGGTCGTCGGTTTTGGTCGGCGACTGGGATCGCTGACCCAGGCACTCGAACTGGGCCTCCTCGACCGCGCGGGCTTCAACATCGCGCAGGAAGTCGGTAATGCCGACCTGGTGCTGATCGCGACGCCGGTCGGGACGACGCCGGAGATCATGGCGCGTGTGGCTCCTTGCATTGGCGCTCAAACGGTCGTCACCGACGCGGGCAGTACGAAGGAAGACGTCGTGGCTGCGGCGCGCCTCCATTTTGGCGAGCGACTCGCACAGTTTGTTCCGGCGCATCCGATCGCCGGCGCCGAAAATAGCGGCGCAGCGGCCGCGCGGTCCGATCTCTATCAGGGCAAGCAGGTGGTGTTGACGCCGTTGGCGGAGAACCCTCCGGCAGCGATCGCCCGTGTGCGTGCCGCTTGGGAATGTTGCGGCGGCATCGTCCGGGATCTCTCGCCGACCGACCACGATCGGGTCTTTGCTGCCGTCAGTCATCTGCCGCACCTGCTCTCGTTTGCCTTGGTGCACGAGCTGGCGCGGCGCGAAAACCACGCACTGCTGTTTGCCTACGCAGCGAGCGGTTTTCGCGACTTCACGCGCATTGCCGCCAGCCATCCCGAGATGTGGCGCGACATCTGTCTGGCGAACCGCGCGGCGCTGATCGAAGAACTCGACCACTATTGTGCCCAGCTCGACGAGTTGCGTCGCCTTCTGCAGCACGCCGATGGCGCCAGCCTCGAAGCCGTGTTTGACTTTGCGCGGACGGCGCGCCGCGCGTGGTCCGCGGAGGGCGCCCAGGCGTGACTGCCGACTACCTCGATCTGCCGCAGGTGTTGGCCGCCCGTGGCACCGTCCAGCTGCCGGGTTCGAAAAGCCTTTCCAACCGCGTGCTCCTGCTCGCCGCGCTCTCGGCAGGCGAAACCGAGCTGCATGATCTACTGCTCTCGGACGACACCAAGTGCATGCTCGACGCGCTGCGCACGCTGGGCGTGCCGATCGACAGCCGGCGCGAAGGCACCGTTCGTGTCACCGGAGTGGCCGGCGAGTTTCCGGTCAAGGCAGCCGAGCTTTTCCTCGGCAATGCCGGCACCGCTTTTCGGCCGCTTACCGCCACCTTGGCGCTTGCCGGCGGGAGTTACCGCCTGAGCGGTGTCGCGCGCATGCACGAGCGACCGATCGGCGACCTCGTCGATGCGCTGCGCCAACTCGGCGCCGAAGTCGATTATCTCGGGCGAGAAGGTTTTCCACCGCTGGCGATTCGTCCGCCACGGCAGCGACGGCAGGACGCCGTACAGCTGCGCGGCGACGTCTCCAGCCAGTTTCTTAGCGGCTTGCTGATGGCGCTGCCGTTGCGCGGCCGAGAGACGGTGGTCGACATTACCGGCGAGCTGATCTCCCGACCTTACGTCGACATGACTTTGGCGACCATGCAGCGCTTCGGAGTCGACGTGGCGCGTGAGGGCTGGCACCGTTTCGTCGTCCCGGCGGGCAGTCGCTATCGTTCGCCGGGCGTCGTTGCGGTCGAGGGCGACGCCTCGTCGGCGTCGTACTTCCTCGCGCTGGGCGCACTCTGCGGCGGGCCGGTACGTGTCTCCGGGGTGGGTCGCGACTCGGTTCAGGGCGACGTCCGTTTCGCCGACGCCTTGGCGGCGATGGGCGCCTGCGTCCGCGCGGGCGACCACTGGATCGAAGCCTCACCGCCGACCGACGGCCGGCTGCGCGGGATGGACCTCGACTGCAATCACATCCCCGACGCGGCGATGACTCTCGCCAGCGTCGCCCTGTTTGCCGAAGAGCCCACGACGCTGCGTAACATCGCCAGCTGGCGGGTCAAGGAAACTGACCGCATCGCGGCGATGGCGACCGAGCTGCGCAAGCTGGGCGCACGCGTCGAGGCCGGTGACGATTTTCTCCGCGTCTCGCCTCCGGCTGGTGGTCAAGGGTTGCAGGCGGCAGTGATCGACACCTACGACGACCATCGCATGGCCATGAGCCTGTCCTTGGCGACGGTTGGGACACCGCTGCGGATCAACCATCCCGGCGTCGTCGCCAAAACCTTCCCCGACTACTTCACACAGCTCGCCGCGGTGACGCAGCCGGTTCCGGTGATTGCCGTCGATGGCACCTCCGCTTCAGGCAAGGGGACGGTCGCCGCGCGCGTCGCCCGGGCTCTCGGCTGGCATTACCTCGATTCTGGCGCCCTTTACCGACTCACCGCGCTTGCGGCCCGGCGAGCCGGTGTCCGTGCGGATGACGAAGAGCGTGTCGCCGCAGTCGCCACCGGACTCGACGTCCGATTCAGTGGCGAGGCAATTTTCCTTGCCGGGGAGGATGTGCGCGATGCCATACGCAGCGAGGAAATCTCGGACGCGGCGTCGATGGTTGCCGCGTTGCCTGCCGTCCGTGCCGCACTGTTGTTTCGTCAACGCGCGTTTCGGCGGCTACCGGGACTGGTTGCCGACGGGCGCGACATGGCGTCGGTAGTCTTCCCGGATGCGCAAACCAAGGTGTTTCTTACGGCGAGCCCCGAAATGCGTGCCAAGCGGCGCCATAAGCAGTTGATCGACAAAGGAATGGCTGCTAATATCGACGACCTCTTGCGGGATCTGCGGGCGCGCGACGACCGGGACAGCCGACGTAGCGTGGCGCCGATGCAGCAGAGTACGGATGCTGAATTGCTCGATACGACTCACCTGACCATCCAAACTGCGGTGGATCAGGTGCTCGACTGGGTCAACCAGGTTCCGAAAATAGGGTGAGCGGCAAACCCCGCTGACCTGTGGTGCCACCCGATCGATGCGTGTCGTCAGCCGGGCAGCGTCGGCCGCCGGCAGCGGTCACGGTGCGTAGCGTTCGAGTGGTCTTTGTCCATTTTGCCCGCAGTCCTGCGGTTCGTTCATTCAACACTTATGTCTGCCAATTCCACCATGCAAGAAAGTTTTGCCGCACTTTTCGAAGAGAGCCTCGGACGTCAGGAGATGCGTCCCGGCGAGGTCATCACTGCGGAGGTTGTTCGCATTGACCAGAATTTTGTTGTCGTCAATGCCGGCCTGAAGTCAGAAAGCTATATCGACCTCGACGAGTTTCGCAACGACCAGGGCCAGCTCGAAGCCAAGGTCGGCGACTTCGTTCAGGTCGCCATCGAGCAACTCGAGAACGGTTTCGGCGAAACCCGCCTCTCCCGCGAGCGCGCCAAACGCGTCGCGGCGTGGAATGCGCTCGAACAGGCGCTGAACGACGGCAGCCTGGTGGTCGGCACGATTACCGGCAAGGTGAAGGGTGGGCTGACGGTGATGACCAACAGCGTGCGTGCCTTCCTGCCCGGCTCGCTGGTCGACATGCGTCCGGTCAAGGACACGGCGCCGTACGAGGGCAAGACCTACGAGTTCAAGGTCATCAAGCTCGACCGCAAGCGTAACAACGTCGTCGTTTCCCGGCGCGCGGTGCTCGAAGCGAGCGTCGGCGAAGAGCGCGACGCACTGCTCGCGGCGCTCAAGGAAGGCAGCGTCGTCAAGGGCGTGGTCAAGAACATTACCGACTACGGCGCCTTCGTCGATCTCGGCGGTATCGATGGCCTGCTGCACATCACTGATCTCGCCTGGCGCCGCGTTCGCCATCCGTCCGAAGTCCTTGCGGTGGGTGACGAAGTGCAGGCCAAGATTCTCAAGTTCGACCAGGAAAAGAACCGCGTTTCGTTGGGTCTCAAACAGCTGGGAGAAGACCCGTGGGTCGGCATTTCGCGCCGCTATCCGCCGACCACGCGCCTCTTTGGCAAGGTCACCAATCTCACCGACTACGGCGCGTTTGTCGAGATCGAACAAGGCATCGAGGGTCTCGTCCATGTGTCCGAAATGGACTGGACGAACAAGAACGTTCATCCCTCGAAGGTGGTCCAGCTCGGCGACGAGGTCGAGGTGATGATCCTCGAGATCGACGAGGATCGGCGGCGGATTTCGCTCGGCATGAAGCAGTGCGCGGCCAACCCGTGGGACGATTTTTCGATGAATTACAAAAAGGGCGATCGGGTGCGGGGAGCGATCAAGTCAATTACCGACTTCGGCGTCTTCATCGGACTGCCGGGCGGCATCGATGGACTCGTTCACCTCTCCGATCTGTCGTGGTCGCAGCCGGGAGAGGAAGCGATTCGCAACTTCAAGAAGGGCGACGAGGTCGATGCAGTCGTACTTGCGATCGACACCGACAAGGAGCGCATTTCACTGGGCATCAAGCAGTTGGATGGCGACCCCTACACCAGCTACATCGCGACGCACGACAAGAACAGCATCGTGCGCGGGCAGATCAAGTCGGTTGACGCCCGTGGTGCCGTCGTCTTGCTCGACGGCGACGTCGAAGCCTATCTGCGTGCGTCCGAGGCCTCACGCGAACGGATCGACGATCTGACGCGGCTTTACAAGGAGGGCGACCGGATCGAAGCGATGATCATCAACGTTGACCGCAAGACGCGCTCGATCAGTCTTTCGATCAAGGCGCGCGAGCAGGCAGAACAGCAGGAGGCGATGCAGAAGTTCTCCGCCGACAGCAGCAGCGCGAGTTCGGGAACGACGAATCTCGGCGCTTTGCTCAAGGCCAAGCTCAACAACCCGCAATAAGGTTGGCGCGATGACCAAGTCGGATCTCATCGCGCAACTCGCAGCGCGCTTCCCGCAGTTGGTGGCCAAGGATGCCGACCTGTCGGTGAAGATGATTCTCGAGGCGATGGCCGAAGCCTTGTCGAATGGCGATCGCATCGAGATCCGCGGCTTCGGAAGCTTTGCCCTCAACTATCGGCCGCCACGTATCGGGCGTAACCCGAAGTCGGGCGAAAGGGTTAACGTTCCCGAAAAATGGGTACCGCACTTCAAGGCGGGCAAGGAATTGCGGGAGCGCGTCGATCGTTCTTTCGAGTCGCCCTGAGCGAGCGCGGGTTCTCGGCCGACTGGCGGGCGGCAGCGATGCCGCCCGTTTTCCCGTTTACAGAGGACCAAGACGGTTTCCATGATTGAGTTCGAGTACTGGCAGCTGCTGCTCTTTCCGCTTTTCTTCGGCCTCGGGTGGACGGCGGCGCGGGTTGACATCCGACACCTGGTGAGGGAATCGCGATCGTTGCCGCGTTCCTATTTTGAAGGGCTGAACTTTTTGCTCAAGGAGCAGCCCGACCGGGCGATCGAAGCCTTCGTCGAGGCGGTCAAGGTCGATCCCGAGACGATCGAGTTGCACTTCGCCCTGGGCAGTCTTTTCCGGCGACGCGGCGAAACCGAGCGAGCGATCCGCATGCATCAGAGCCTGCTCGAGCGCGATGGACTCGATCCGGAACTCAAGGTGCAAGCGCTGTCCGAACTCGGACACGACTATCTGAAGGCGGGCCTGCTCGATCGCGCAGAAGACGTGTTCACCCAGTTGCGCACGACCCATCTCGCCGAAGAGGCCAAACGAAACCTGCTTGAAATTTACCAGCTCGAGAAAGACTGGGAAAAGGCGATTGCGATCGCCTCCGAACTCCCTGATTTTGCCTCGCACAAGGAGATCGCCGAGTACTACTGCGAGCTTGCAGCGGCCGAGCTGATCCGCTCGCGGCAGGAGGCGGCGGCGAACTACCTGCAGACGGCGCTGGCTCACAACCGCAAGTGTGTGCGCGCGAGCCTGTTGCAAGGGGATATCGCGTTTGAACAGGAGCAGTCCGCGGCTGCCATCGACGCCTGGCAACGGGTAGAACAACAGGATCCGACGTATCTCGCGCTCGTCGCCAAACGCCTGCTCGAAGCGTTCCGCAAGCTCGACCGCCGTGACGAAGGGCTGCGTCTGCTGCGCGGCTACCTCGAACGCTATCCGTCGCTCGACCTGCTCGACGTCGTCTTTCAGCTCGTCCTCGAAGGGGAGGGCCCGGAAGGGGCGTATCGACTGGTTCGCGATGAACTGAAACGTTACCCGACGCTGCTCGGTTTCGACAAACTGCTCGAAGCCCGGTTGCTGTTTGCCGCGCCCGAGAACCGCCCCGACCTCGACTTGGCGAAGTCGATCGTGCAGGGCTACACCCGACGTCTGGCGCGCTATCGATGCGATAATTGCGGTTTCAAGGCCCGTCAGTTTTACTGGCGATGCCCGGCGTGTGGTGGTTGGGAAACGTATCCACCAAAGCGCAGCGAAGAATTCGACCTCACTCCCTAGTGTAGTGTCTCTCTAATGTCTTTACACTTGTCTCGGATAGAGTATCCT
>CAYQVH010000016.1:0-83087 GCA_964420975.1 uncultured Candidatus Accumulibacter sp. | reverse complement strand
GCGATCTGCATGATCTCGCCCATGATCGAGCTGATCGGCCCCATGCGCGGCACGACGCCGGCCGGTAGCCCCTCCTCCATCGCCGACAGGCGCTCAGCGACCATTTGCCGGGCACGGAAGATCTCGGTCGTCCAGTCGAAGGTGACGTAGAGGAACGAAAGACCGGCGCTCGACGTCGAGCGCACGCTCTCGACACCGGGCAGGCCGTTCATCGTCGTTTCCAGCGGAAAGGTGATCAGTTGTTCCACTTCCTCGGCGGCCATGCCGCCGGCCTCGGTCATGATCGTGATGGTCGGCTTGTTGAGGTCGGGAAAGACATCCACCGGCGTTCGCGACAGCGTGAACGCCCCATAGGCGATCAGCACCAGGCTGGCGATGATCACCAGCAGCCGGTTGGCGAGGCTGTTGTCGAGGAGCCACTTGAACATATCGACTTTTCCTCAACGAACCTGATTGATCAGCGTCGCGCCGCGCACGGCGACGCGGTCGCCCGGCTGCAGGCCGGCGGTGACGGCGACGCTGACGCCGTCCAGCGCTTCGACGATCACCGGGCGCGGCGCGAAGTGCTCGGGCGCTGTCTTTACCCAGACGATGGTCTGGTTCGCCGGGTTCTTCATCAGCGCGGCGGCCGGGACGCGGATCCCGTTAACCGTCTGCCGCGTCGCGACGAAAACCTTCACCGGCTGGCCGACGGCGAGTGTGGAGAGAGCATCTCCTTCGCCGCGGAAGGTCACCGGCTGCGCCTGGTCGCGCAGGATGCGCGAGGCACCGAGCAGGCGTAGCGGTACCTTGCGTTCGCCGACCGCGAGGACCGCTCCAGCAATGTCGCCGGCGACGATCGGATCGAAGGCGAGCGCCTCGATCAGCATCCGCTGCGGATCGACAATTTCGAACAGCATCTCGCGCGCCTCGACCACTTGCCCGGCGACGACGTTCGCCGACGCGATGACGCCACTGACCGGCGCCCGCAACTGCTCGTTGGCGACGGCCGCCTCGGCTTCCTCGATGGTCTTTCGCGGCACCGTGTCGGCCAGCTCGCGCAGGCGCTGCAGGCGGCTTTCGGCGAGCGAGCGGTGGTGGCCACCGACTTCGGGCGTCACGTAGACGAGTACCTCTCCCCTCTTCACAGGCTGCCCAGGCAGCGGCAGGCCCTTCGGCCCCGGTGTCACGCGGCCGGCGACCATCGCCTGCACCCGGCCGCCGGCGTTGGGGTCGATGACCACCTTGCCGGAGAGTTCGATGCTGCGCGGCAGTTCGCCGGCAACGGCCGGCAGCGTGCGCACGCCGATCTGGCGCTGCGCCGGCTTCGGCAGGAAGACGCTGCCATCGGGCTGGCGCTTCGGTCCGTTGCCGCTGGCCGCCGGCGGCGCATCGCCGTGGTCGTGGCCTTCGCCAGCGAGCAGCGGCGACGCGGTGATGGCAGTGCAGAAGCCCAACACGGTCAAGAACGAGCGTTTCATGCCACACCTCCGGTCGAGGACTGGCGGGCAGCACGCAGGCGGCGGGCAGCAACGGCGAATACCGCGAGCAGGCCGGCCACCGCTACCCCGGCAAGCGCATAGCCCTGCCAGACCGGACGGCCCGGATCGGCAGCAACCGGCTCGTCATGGACATCGAGTTCGCCGGCCAGCAGGTCGCTATCTCTGCCGGCGACCAGCGTGAACAGCAGCGACTTGCTGCCCGGCTGGCGCAGCCGCGCCAGGATTTCCGGGTCGGTCAACGAATAATCGCCGTGGTCGGCGTGAAACGGCGCCAGCGCGCTGCGGCCATTGAGCTCGACCGAGAGTTCGGCGTCAAGCACTGGCTCGGTCGTATCGGCGCGGTCGATCAGGATCGACAGTTCGTCAGCATGCAGGCGGCCGACCAGTTCGAACGATTCGGTGACCGCGGTGACCGACGGCAGCGCCTTGCCGGCTGCCGGCGGCGGCGCATCGCCGTGATCGTGCCCCTCGCCGGCCAGCACCAGATCCGACGCCAAAGCGACGAGGATCGCCGCGCAACCGGCCATCATTCTGTGGTTCATGTTCATGGCAAGCTTCCTCAAAAACTATTCAGGCAGCAGGCCGAGCGCCTGACGCAACGCGGACACGGCGGCGGCATGATCGATGCGGGCGCGCGCCGCCTGGCGCTCGGCCTCGACGGCCTCGAGCTCGACGCGAAGGCGTGTCGGCAGATCGGTTTCGCCGAAGCGGAACGATTTCTCGAAGAAGCCGCGCGACTCGCTGGCCAGACGCGCCCGCTTTTCGGCCGCCGCCAGTTGGGTCTGCGCGGTGTCGACCCGTAGCCAGGCGGCATCCAGGTCGGCAACCAGACGCTCCCGTTCGAGACGAGCCTGCCCTTCGGCCTCGATCGCCTCGGCACGCGCGGCGCCGGCCTTGGCACGGTTCCGGCTTTCCGAGCCGAACGGGATGCGGACGCCGACGGTGATCGACTGGTCCCAGTCATTGCCGAAAGCGTCGCGCTGGCGCGTGGTCAGCAGGGTCAGTTCCGGGTTGGCACGGGTCTGCACGCTCGCCAGTTCGGCGCTGCGGCGCGCCACTTCGGCACGATCGAAGAGTTCGACCACCGCCGGATGCCTGCTGTCGAGCAGCGAAAAGTCCGCTGGTACGGCCGGCATCGGCTCGGGCAACGACGCGCCCCGGGGCTCCGGCGACTGCCCGATGAGTACCCGCAGTTGCTGCTTCGCGGCGACGAAAGCGGTCTCCGCCTCCGCCGCCGCGACTTCCGCCGTCGCCACCGCGCCCTCGGCCTGATGCCGGTCGGAGCGTGCCAGGTCGCCGGCTTTGACGCGTTTGCCGACATCCTCGACCAGGCGCCTGGCGTTGGTGAGACGATCCTGCGTCAGAGTTTGCTCGCCCTGTGCCCGCTGCCAGTTCCACCAGGCCTCGCGCACGGCGGCCGCGGTGCGCAGCTGCGCCGCGCTGGCACGACTCAGATTCGCCTTCGCCTCGGCGTCAGCCAGCGACGCCGAACGCGAACGTTCGCCGGGAAGCCAGAGCGGCAGCGCGAATCCGGCCACGTATTCGCGATTCCCGTCGTTTCCGGTAACGCGGTCGGTCTTGGCGGAAAGTTCGAGCGCAGGCGGCTCGGCCAGCCAACTATCGGCGGCCTGCCGGCGGGCAGCGGCCACGTCAAGACGCAGGTCGAGCGACTTCGCCTCGGGCTGCCGCCTCCAGGCCGCGGCATAGGCCTGCTGCAGCGTGGCGACGCCGTCAGCCGACGCCGCTGCTGGCGACTGCGCGAAGGCGCTGCCCACGACCAGCCACAAGCTGGCGGCGAGCCGCCAGCTTGTGGACAGTGAACGGTTCTGTTTGTTGCGATACATCCGATTCTCCAGATGGCAGTTGGCGCACGGGTAACGTGCGGGAGAATCGGCGAGGCGGGTTTAGGAGCTGCGCCGCCGTGGGCGACGAATCACCCAAGCCGCGCGGCAGGCAAGCACGATAGGAACGCTAGGGAAAGATCGCGCCTGGCCTCGCCGATCAGGCGAGGAGGCGCCAGTTGGGACGTTCGGGTCTGGCGAGGTGCACCGTGGCCGGTGGTGCGGAAGGGCTGTCGGCGACGACGGAAATGGCCGCGACGATCGACGGCGTCGCGGCGGCGTTCAGGATCGCGACGACGCAGCCAGCGTGACAGGCGTTGCAATCGTTGTCGACCGCGCCGGGCCACTGGGCGTCCGGCGACGAGTCCGACACGGCCTGTGCCGCGTGGCGATGATCGTGATGACCGAAGTGCTGCGCCTCGGGTGCGGTTTCATGCGGGCAATAGGTCGCCGCGACCGCCCAGGAGAACTGGAGCGGCAGCAGGAAAAGCATGAAAACGGCGAGGGCGCGACGCATGGCGGCGGATTCTAGCAGCCGCTTGCGCGATAAAGCAAACTCCGTTGCGAATTCATCGAACAGTCCGTTCGGATTGACGTCGATCGCCATCAGACCTTCCTCCTGGCGGTTTTGCCCAGCAACCTCAGTCCGTTGCCGACAACCAGGAGGCTGGCGCCCATGTCGGCGAAGACCGCCATCCACATCGTGGCATTGCCGAAAACCGCCAGCGCGAGAAAGAGACCTTTGATCGACAGCGCGAACGCGATGTTCTGCCACAGCACGGCGTGTGTGCGGCGCGACAGGCGGAGAATTTCCGGAATGCGGCGCAGGTCATCGTTCATGATCACGATGTCGGCGGCTTCCATCGCCGTGTCGGTACCGGCGGCGCCCATCGCGATCCCGATGTCGGCGCGGGCGAGCGCCGGCGCGTCGTTGATGCCATCGCCGGTCATCGCGGTCAGCCCGTGACGTTGGCGCAGTGCCTCGATCGCCGCCAGCTTCTCCTCGGGCAACAGGTTTCCCCGCGCATCGTCGATTCCCGCCTGGCGGGCAATGCTCGCCGCGGTCGCCGCGTTGTCGCCGGTCAGCATCACCGAGCGCACACCGAGGCGATGCAGTTCGGAAACCGCTGCGCGCGAACTCTCCTTGATCGTGTCGGCGACGGCAAAGATCGCCAGCACCTCGGCTTCCGACGCCAGCAGAGCGACGCTTCTGCCTTGCGCCTCGTGCTCGGCAAGGCGCGCCTCGATCATTGGGTTGCACAAGGCGCGCTCCTCGATCAGTCGATGGTTGCCGAGCACCAGACGCACGCCGTCGCTGCGCGCCTCGATGCCGCGCCCCGGGAGGACCGTGAAGCCGTCGAGACCGTTGCTCGCGGCGGGCAAGGCGGCGGCGATCGCTGCCGAAACGGGATGACCAGAGTGGCCGGCGAGGCTGGCCGCCCAGGACAGGACGACCGACTCCGCAGCGGCAGCGCTCAGCATCTCCCGGGCAACCAGACGCGGCTTGCCCTCGGTGATCGTACCGGTCTTGTCGAGCGCAATCGCGCGCAGCTTTCTCGCTTCTTCCAGATAAACCCCACCCTTGATCAGAATGCCCCGGCGCGCCGCAGCCGCCAAACCGCTGACCACCGTCACCGGAGTGGCAAGGACCAGCGCACAGGGGCAGGCAATCACGAGCAACACCAGCGCCTTATAGATCGCCTGCAATGCCGTCCACCCGAACAGCCACGGTCCGACGACGGCCACCGACAGGGCGATGAAAAAAACCGTCGGCGTATAAATCGCAGCAAAGCGGTCGACGAAGCGTTGTGTCGGGGCACGGGTCGCCTGCGCCTGTTCGACGGCATGGAGGATGCGGGCCAGCGTGGTCTCGTTGGCACGAGCGGTGACGACGATCTCTAGCGTACCGGTTTCGTTGATCGTTCCGGCAAAGACCGGATCCCCGGGCGCCTTGTCGACGGCAAGGCTTTCGCCGGTCACTGGCGCCTGATTGACCGCGCTGTTGCCGGTGGCGATCCGCCCATCGAGCGCAATGCGTACTCCTGGCCTGACGCGAATGCGAGCGCCGAGCGCGACTTGCTCCGCCGGCGTATCGACCCAGGAACCATCCGCCTGGAGCACTTCCGCCGACTCCGGTGCCAGCGCGAGCAAGCCCTGAATCGCGTTGCGCGCGCGGTCGACCGAGCGGGCTTCGATCAGTTCGGCAAGCGCATAGAGCGCCATGACCATCGCCGCCTCCGGCCACTGCCCGATCAGGAAGGCGCCAGTCACGGCGACGCCCATCAGCGCGTTCATATTGAGCTGGCCGCGACGCAGCGCGACCAAGCCCTTGCGGTAGGTCGTCAAGCCGGACAGCCCGATGGCAGCTACCGCCAGCAGCAGGCCCAATCCTTCGCGCAGCAGCGTGTCGGCGGCGAAGTAATCGATCGCTTCGGCGCCGATCGCCAGGCCCAGCGCCAAAACGGCACGCCGGAAATCATGGCCCTCCGCGGCCGACCGCGGCGGGTAGCGGTCAGTGACCGATTGGGGTTCGAAGCCGGCCTGTCGGATGGCATTCAGCGCGGCTTGCAGCGCCGATGCCGTCGCGTCGAGGGTCAGTGTCCGTGACGACAATTGGAAACGCAGCGAGCGGATGCCGTCGATGCCGGCAAGCGCGGCACGGAGGGCGTTCTCCTCGATCGGACAGTCCATGCTTGGGATAAGGAAACGATGACCTGAGTCGACTGGCACAAAACCCGCGGGGGCGAGCGAGTTTTCTGCGGCAGCCGGTTGCCGCTCGCAGCCGCAGGCGCTGCGGCACGGAATTTCACTGCTTTCACTACCGGCATCGGGGTGAAGCGACGTTCGTTCCATGGCGATTTCCTTTCGTGGCCGCCATTGGGAACCCTTGAGTCGGTACAGAGTCAAGCAGGAAAATGCACCCGTGCACAAGAGCGATGCGACCGGACTTGGACCACTGAAGCAAGGAGATTGCAATGAAAATCGGCGAACTGGCGAAGCGAACGGGTACCCGCGTGGAAACCATTCGCTTCTATGAGCGCGAGGGGCTACTCCCGCCGATTTCCCGCAACCCGGGAAACTATCGCCTCTACACCGATGCTCAGCTTGAGCGCCTGACATTCATTCGGCACTGCCGTCACCTCGACATGACGCTCGCCGAGATTCGAACCTTGCTTGGTTTCAAGGAGTCGCCGGCAGAAAACTGCGGCGAGGTGAATCGTTTGCTGGACGCGCACATCGAACACCTCGTCCGCCGCATCGAAGCACTCCAGGCGCTCGAGCATCAGCTCAGGGCGCTACGCCGCCGTTGCCACACTGAGCGCAGCACCGCGACTTGCGCGATTCTCGACGGCCTCTCGCAACCGGCCCGTATCACGAACGAAGCCCGCTCGCGGTGATATCCGTCTGGACCGCCTGTCTTTCGCCAGGTCGGCAGCTCACGGCGTCGCGAAGACCGCCAGCCACAACGCGCGCACGGCTTCGATACGACGGGCGACCTGGCGGCGCTCGACGCGTGCGCGGCGGCCCGCGTTGAGTCGCTGCACGTGCTGCATTCGCCGATATTCGCGATACGCGCTGCGCACCGGTTCGGCGAGCCGGGTTGGAATCAGCCCGAGTTCAGCGGCGATGCCGAGCAAGGCGATGTTGCCGAGGTTGCCGCACAGGCGCGGGTGTCGGTGGGCGTAGCCAAGAATCAGGTACTGGACGATGAACTCGACGTCGATGATGCCGCCACGATCGTGCTTGATGTCGAACACCTCGTGCTCGCGCGACGCGTGCTGGTCGCGCATGCGTTGGCGCATTGCCAGCACCTCGTCTTTCAGCGTCTGCAGGTCGCGCGGCTGACGCAGGATCTCGACGCGGATCGCTTCGAACTGCTCGCCGACCGCCGGGTCACCGGCGCAGAAGCGGGCTCGCGTCAGTGCCTGATGTTCCCAGACCCAGGCGCGGTGCAACTGGTAGTCGCGAAAGGCGGCGATCGGGCAAACCAGCATGCCGGAGTCGCCGTTCGGACGTAAACGCAAGTCAACTTCGAACAGCGTCCCGGCGACGGTCTGCGTCGTCATCCAGGTGGTCATGCGCTGCCCGAGCCGGGTGTAGAGTTCGCCAGCAATGGGTTCGGGATCGTCGTACAGGTACACCAGGTCGAGGTCGGACGCGAACCCGAGTTCCTTGCCGCCCAGCTTGCCATAACCGACGATGGCGAATCGTGGCGGCCGCTCTGGCTGCGGGTGACGATGGCGAAGCGATTGCCAGCACAGGTCCAGGGTGGTCTGCAACAGCATGTCGGCAAGCTCGCTCAGGCGATCGGCTAGGTGCTCGACGGTGTGCAGGCCGGCGAGGTCCTGAACCAGGAAATGAAACACCTGCGCATGGTGCGTCTCGCGCAGGAGGTCCATCTCGCGCTCGGTATCCCCAGCGTGCTGCGCCAGATTCGACTGCAGTTGCTGACGGAAGTCCTGCCAGTCGGTCTTGACGTCAAAGAGGCGCGGATCGAGCAGTTCGTCGAGCAGGAGGGGGTGCCGTGTCAGGTAGTCGGCGGCCCACGACGAACTGGCGATCAGTTCGGCGAGTTTGTGCAAGGCGGCCGGGTACTGTTGCAGCAGCGCGAGGTAGGCGCCACGGCGGCTGATCGTGTCGAGAAAATCCAGCCCGCGTCGCCAGGTCGCGTCGGGATCGCTGGTCGCCGCGGCGGCATCGATCAGACGCGGGCCAAGCGCGTCAAGGCGTTCCCGGTTGCTCGCCGGCAGTTGCTGATAACGGCTGCTGCGGCGAAAGCTCTGCAGCCGCTCGAGCATCGCTTTCGGCTGGCGAAAACCCAGCGCCGCCAGCGTTTCCAGCAGGTCGTCGACAACCGCCGACGCTTCCCAGATGACGGCCAAGGGATGCGTCCCTTCCTCAGGATCGGAAAAGACCTGCTCAAAGTGGCGGGCGACGTTACCACGGTGCTGATCGAGCACGGCGAGAAACTCGGACCACTCGGCAAAGCCCATCGATAACGCAATCAACCGGCGCTCGTCGTCGTCGCCCGGCAGCCGATGCGTCTGCGCATCGTTGATAAACTGCAGGCGATGCTCGAGGCGACGCAGGAAGTCGTAAGCGGCGACCAGTTCGTGCGCATGCTCGACCGGCAACAGCCGGCGTTCGACAAGCAGCGCCAGGACGGCTAGCGTCGGCCGCACCTGCAGCGCCGGATCGCGGCCGCCACGAATCAGCTGAAAAACCTGGGCAATGAACTCGATCTCGCGAATTCCGCCTGGACCGAGCTTGATGTGTTCGGCCATTTCCTTCCGCGCCACCTCGCGACGGATTTGCGCGTGCAACGCCCGCATCGCATTGATGGCGCCGAAATCGAGGTACTTGCGGAAGACGAACGGCCGGACAACGGCGTGCAAGGCGTCGACCCACGCTGGCTGCCGGTTGTCCCCCTCGTTCATCACCCGCGCCTTGATCCAGGCGTAGCGTTCCCACTCGCGCCCCTGCGCCACGAAATAATTCTCGAGTGATCCCAGCGAACCGACCAGCGGACCAGAGTCGCCATTCGGTCGCAAACGCATGTCTACTCGAAAGACCTGACCATCGCCGGTGAGCTCGCCAAGCGCCGCGATCAGTCGCTTACCCAGGCGCAGGAAGAAGTCGTAGTGGTCGATGCGCCGCCCGCTCCCTCTTCCCGCCGTCTGACCTTCCTCGGGATAAACGAAGATCAGGTCGACGTCGGAAGAGACGTTCAGCTCTCGCCCGCCGAGCTTGCCCATACCGATCACCAACAGCTTTTGCGGCTGCCCGCGAGCGTCGAGGGGTTCGCCGAACTGTTCGACCAACTGGCGGTGCAAAAAGTCGAGAGCGGTGTTGGTCGCCACATCGGCAAGCGCGCTCATCGTGTCGACAACCTCGGCAAGGCTCGCGGCTCCGCCGAGGTCGCGCACGATCAGGGTGGCCATGACGCGCTGCCGCAAACGACGCAGCACGCGCTTCAGGTCGTCGTCGCTGCCCAACTTCTCGCCGGCGATGAAGGCGCGCATCGTTTCCGCATCCAGCGCCGCGCCGGCGCGGCAGTGCAGCCAGTCGCCGATCTCGGGACGTGCACGCAGCAGATTGCGCAGATACCGACTATGCGCCTCGGCCACCAGCCAGGGGGACGTCGTCTGATCGTGGGGCGGGGCGCAGCGGTCGGCGTTGGCTTGCATGATTCTCTTCGCTCTGTGGCAGAGGAAAGCCGGACGCTCCGGCCGGGGTGGACGGGGGGCAAAGTCGCTACAATGGGCGTTTTCTCACCCCCCGGGTCATCCCGACATTCTAGTGACGCCGACCGAGTCTTGGCAAAAGTCCGCGCCCTCCGGCGGCAGCTGATGCACAAGGAGGAGCTGCGCCCGGCGCTCTATCACCGCTTCCACTGGCTGCTGCCGGTCGTTTCCCATCCCGGGGTGCGCCGCGGCTGGCGCCTGATGGTGCGCGCCCTATGGCTTGTCTATTTCGGCTTCGTTCTGCTCGTCCTGGCGCTGCGTTATTTCGTTTTGCCGCACGTCGAGAGCTATCGCGCCGAGATCGAGCACGAAGTCAGCCGGGCATTGGGGCTGACGGTCGCAATCGGGCAGGTCGAGGCAAGCTGGGCCGGCCTGAACCCGCAGCTCGTTCTCTCCGACGTCCGCATCGCCGACGCGCAGGGGCAGCCGGCGCTGACCTTCCATCGGGTTCAGGGAGTGCTTTCGTGGTGGTCACTGCCACGCTGGGGCTTGTACCTGCACTTGCTGCGGATCGACGAACCGACCTTGCACCTGCGCCGCGAGGTGGACGGGCGTTTTTTTGTCGCCGGCATCGCCGTCACCGCCGACGGCGCCGACAACGGAGCGGCCGACTGGGTCCTGACTCAACGTCACATCCGGATCAACGACGCGACCGTGGTCTGGGAAGACGCCCAGCGCGGCGCGCCGTCGCTGATTCTCGAGGACGTCGATTTTGCGCTCGACAACAGCGGCCGACACCATCGTTTCGGACTCACCGCAGCACCGCCGGCCGACCTCGCTTCGCGTATCGACCTCCGCGGCGACCTGCGCGGCAAGAACGTCGAGCAGATCGCTTCCTGGCAAGGAGACGCTTACGTCGAGATCGACTATGCCGACCTCGCGGTCTGGCGGAGGTGGATCGACTACCCCGTCGCGTTGCCCCGCGGTCGAGGTGCCGTGCGCGCTTGGGCCTCCTTTGCCGAAGGCAGTTTGCGCGAACTGACGGCCGATCTCTCGCTCGCCGACGTCAACCTGCAACTCGCCAATGACCTGCCGGCGCTGGCGCTCGAACGTATGTCGGGACGTCTCGCCGCCCGCTTTTTAGCCACGGGTGCAAGCATCGACGGCCGCCAGGTCGAACTGATCACACACTCCCGCACCGACAAGCGCTCGCTGGCCGCGGCCGGCATTCGAATCGCGCCGATGGATTTTCACCTCGACTGGCGACACCACGGCAGCGGCGAGTCAGTGGCGGGCAACGCCAACGCCAACCTGGTCGATCTCGACGCGCTCGCCGCGCTCGCCGCCCATCTGCCGCTCGACGCCGGATCGCGACAGTGGCTCAGCGACTTTGCTCCGCGCGGGCGTTTGAGCGAAGTGCGCGCGAGTTGGGACGGCAGCGCCGAACGTTTGCAGTCCTATTCGCTGCAAACCCGCTTCGATCGCCTGGCGCTGCGCGCCAAGGACCACTTTCCGGGCGTTTCGGGGATCTCCGGAGGACTTGAGGCGAACGAAAAAGGCGGTACGGCGAGCCTGCGCTCGCAAGGCGTGACGATTGACCTGCCGCACGTTTTTCCGGAATCGTCGATCGCCCTCGACACGCTGAGCGCGCAAGGCAAGTGGAAAATCGGTGCCGGTCGCGTCGACGCCGAACTGACGCGCGCCGACTTCGCCGGTGCCGATCTGGCCGGTTCGGCGCAAGGGAGCTACGCGTTCAGCGGTGAAGGACCCGGCAGCCTCGATCTTAACGCTGCACTGACGCGCGCCGAGGCAACCGCCGTCTGGCGCTACCTGCCAGCGGCGGTGAACACGCCGGCACGCCACTGGCTGCGCGACGCCTTGAAAAAGGGCCGAGCGAGCGAAGCCCAGTTGGTGCTGAAGGGCGATCTCGCCCACTTCCCTTTCCTTGACCGCCGGCAAGGCCAGTTCTTGGTCACGGTCAAGGCCGCCGACGTCACGCTCGACTACGGCGTTGGCTGGCCAGCGATCTCCGGGATCGACGCCGACCTGCGCTTCGAAGGTGCGGGCATGGTGGTCGACGCGCGACGCGGTTCGATACTCGGCAGCAAGCTCTCGCACACTCGCGCCGAGATTCCCGACTTCGACGCTCCGGTGTCGACCCTGAAGGTCAAGGGTCAGGTCGAGGGAGATACCTCGGAATTTCTCAAGTTCATCGTCGCCAGCCCGGTCGCCGCGGCGATCGACCATTTCACCGACCTGATGAGTGCCAGCGGCAAGGGTCGGCTGGCGATTGGACTGGAAATTCCACTCGTCGAATCCCGGTTGGGCGAATCCAAGGTCGAAGGCAACTACGTCTTCGTCGCCAACGACGTAGCCGTCGATTCCGCGGTACCGCCCTTGCGACAGGTCAACGGGAGTCTGCAGTTTTCGGAAAAGGATCTGCGCATTTCCGAGATCACTGCGTCGTTCCTCGGCGGACCGGTGAGAATCAAGGGCGGAACGCAAGGGGACCGCCTGCTGGTGGTCGCCAATGGCTCGCTGGCGATGGACGAACTGCGCCGCCGCTTCGAGCTGCCCCTGCTCGACGCGCTCTCGGGAACGACCAGCTATCGCCTCGAGGTCGGCAGCCACAAGCGCAACCTTGAACTCGTTCTCGACTCGAACCTGGTCGGCATCGTCTCCACCCTGCCAGCGCCGCTTGCCAAGAGCGCCAGCGAGCCGCTGCCGCTGCACTTCGAGAGCACTGCGTTAGCTTCTCCGACAGCGCGTGGCGGGCCAGTTGTCGGTCGCGAACAGCTGCGGGCGACGCTCGGCGATCGCCTCAGCGTACAGCTGATACGGCGCAAGCAAGGCGAAGACAGCGCCTTCGAACGCGGCGCGATCGTCGTCGGCAGAGCGCTTCCCAACCTGCCCGAACGCGGCCTCAGCGTCGGCGTGACGACCCGCCTGCTCGACCTTGACACCTGGCAGACGACGTTGCGCGGGGGCGGCAAGCCCGCCGCTTCGTCGCCCCTGCCGGGACTACCGCTGGCAGTCGAACTGAAGGCCGACGAGCTGCTGATCCTGGGCAAGCACTATGGCGAGGTCACGGCGACGGTCGCCGGGACCGCGCCACTGTGGCGAGGAAGCCTTCAGTCGCGCGAGGCAAACGGCACTTTTCAGTGGGATGGTGCCGGCGCCGGCAAGTTGAGCGCGCACTTCAAACGCTGGCGGCGACCCGATAAGGAAAGCGCTGCCGGACAATCCAACGAGGTCCTCAAGGAACTCCCGGCGCTCGACATCACGGTTGATGACTTTGTCGTCGGTCCTCGCCGCTTCGGCAAGCTTGAGGTGCTGGCGCACAACGAAGGCGGCGTCTGGCGCCTGGACAAGGTCGCGATCGCCAATCCCTTCGGCCAGTTGACCGGCAGCGGACAATGGCAGCTCGCCAACGGCAACCGCACGCAGCTCGACTTTGCCTTGACCAGCAGCGACGCCGGCAAGCTGCTTGATCGCCTGGGCTACCTGGGCGCCGTGCGGGGAGCAAGTACCAGCTTGCAAGGAAAGATCGGCTGGATTGGCTCGCCGGCAGCGCTCGACTACGCGACCCTGAGCGGCGAGATGAAGCTCGACGTCGGCAAGGGCCAGTTCGTCAAACTCGACCCCGGCGCCGCCGGCAAACTGCTTGGCCTGATCAGCCTGCAGGGTCTGCCGAGACGCTTGTCGCTTGATTTCGGAGACGTTTTCAGCGAAGGCCTGGCCTTCGACAGCATCAGCGGCAAGATGACCTTGAAGGAAGGTCTGATCCACACCGATCGCCTACAGATCGACGGACCCTCGGCGCGCGTCGTGATGCGCGGCGACGCCGACATCAAGCACGAGACGCAGCGTCTCAATGTCACCGTGCAGCCCGAACTCGGCGGCAGCGCAGCCCTTGGGGTTGCGGTCGTCAATCCGCTCGCCGGAGTCGCCACCCTGCTCGCGCACAAGGTCTTGCAGAATCCGCTGAACAAGATTTTCAGCTTCGAGTACCTGATCACCGGCAAGTGGGACGATCCCAAGGTCGAGCGCGTGTCCGGTTCGCCAGCGGCGCCGCCGCCGTCTTGACCTTTTCGTCCCGGCGCCTTCCTTGGAGCACACCATGAACACGACACGCGAAGAACTGTCAGCTGACACCCGGCAACCGACCGATCGACTGCGCGTCGCAGCCGTCCAGATGGTGTCGACGCCACGCCTTGACGACAACCTGCGCGCCGCCGCCGCGCTAATCGCCGAGGCCGTCGCCCAAGGGGCGGAGTTGGTCACCCTCCCGGAGTACTTTCCGATCATGGGGTTCAGCGACGAGGAGAAGGTTAGCCTCCGGGAACGCGAAGGCAGCGGTCCGATTCAGGCGTTCCTCGCCGACCGCGCACGCGCGCACGGCATCTGGCTGATCGGCGGATCCCTGCCGATGTGGAGCGAGCAGTCCGGCAAGGTACTCAATTCGACGCTGGTCTTCGACCCATTGGGGCAGCGGATAGCGCGTTACGACAAGATTCACCTCTTCGGCTTTCGCCAGGGAAGCGAGAACTACGACGAAAGCGCGACGATTGAACCCGGCCGACAGCCGGTGACGTTTGCCACACCGTTCGGCCGGGTCGGCCTGTCGATCTGTTACGATCTCAGGTTTCCGGAGCTTTATCGAGCGCTGGCGGTCACAGCGTTGTTGGTCGTGCCGTCCGCGTTTACCGAAACCACCGGTCGCGCGCACTGGGAAATTCTGCTGCGCGCGCGCGCGATCGAGAACCAGTGTTACGTGGTGGCTGCGGCGCAAGGCGGACGGCATGAAAACGGCCGCGAAACGCACGGCAACAGCCTGCTGATCGATCCTTGGGGAGAGATTCTCGATCGCAAGATGAAAGGACCGGGAATCGTCGTCGGCGATCTTCTGCAGTCTCGCCTTATCGAGGTACGCGCCAGTTTGCCGGCGTTGTCCCACCGCGTGATGTGAAGCAGGCGCCGACTTACCGACGGCCCACTGCAGTCAGTACGGATGGTCCATGAATAGACAAGCTGCCACCCTCCTCAGCCAGGCGCGCCAGACGCTGCTCACCCCGTATGGTCTCGATCTTGGCGATCTGGACAAGGTCTTCAGTCAGATCATGACGCACCAGGTCGATTATGCCGACCTCTACTTCCAATACAGCCGTTCGGAAGCCTGGAGCCTGGAAGAAGGGATCGTCAAGAGCGGCAGTTTCAACATCGACGAAGGCGTCGGCGTGCGTGCGCTGGCAGGCGAGAAAGCCGCCCTCGCCTACTCCGACGACATCAGCGCCGTAGCGCTGGCGGACGCCGCAGCCGCGGTACGCGCCATTGCGAGCGCCGGGCAGGAACGGCGGGTTCCAGCGGTGAAGCGACGCCGCGGGCACGCGCTCTATCCGCCAAATGACCCGCTCGCCTCACTTGACGCGGCAAGCAAGGTCTGCCTGCTCGAGAAGCTCGAAGCGATGGCACGCCGTGAAGACCCGCGCGTCAGTCAAGTCATGGCGCATCTGGCGGGGGAGTACGAGGTGGTCCTCATCGCCGGCAGCGACGGCCGTCTCGCCGCCGACATTCGGCCGCTGGTGCGCGTTTCGTTGTCGGTCATCGTCGAAGCCGACGGCAAGCGCGAGCAAGGTTCCGCCGGCGGCGGCGGCCGCACGGGTTATGGCTACTTCACCGACGAGGTTCTGCAGACCTACGCGCGCGAGGCCGTCCACCAGGCAGTGACCAATCTCGTCGCCCAGCCGGCGCCGGCCGGCCGCATGACCGTCGTTCTCGCTTCCGGATGGCCCGGCATCCTTCTCCACGAAGCGGTGGGTCACGGTCTTGAAGGCGATTTCAACCGCAAGGGGACCTCGACCTTCAGCGGACGGATCGGCAGCCGTGTCGCCGCACGCGGCGTCACCGTCGTCGACGACGGTACGCTCGTCGGGCGAAGAGGATCGCTGAACGTCGACGACGAAGGCAACCCAACCCAATGCACCGTCCTCATCGAGGACGGTGTTCTCAAGGGTTATCTCCAGGATCACCTCAACGCGCGTCTGATGGGTGTCGCCTCGACCGGGAACGGACGACGCGAATCGTTTGCCTACCTGCCCATGCCACGGATGACCAACACCTCGATGCAAAATGGCGACAAGACACCCGAGGAAATCATCCGCTCGGTCAAGAAAGGTCTCTACGCCGTGAACTTCGGTGGCGGACAGGTGGACATCACGAACGGGAAATTCGTCTTCTCGATGTCCGAAGCGTACCTCATCGAAGACGGCCGGGTCGGCGCACCGGTCAAGGGCGCGACGCTGATCGGCAGCGGCCCGGAGACGATGCACCTGGTATCGATGATCGGCAACGACGCGCGCCTCGACCCCGGCGTCGGCACCTGCGGCAAGGACGGCCAGAGCGTTCCGGTTGGCGTCGGACAGCCGACGCTTCGTATCGACGGCCTGACGGTTGGCGGCACGGTCTGAGGGCAGCCACAGCCCGCTATAATTCCGCACTGGCGTCACGGTCAGGCGAGCAATTCATGATGACAGCAATGGTGAGGCGGTATTCCGCCCTGGTTCTGGCCTGTTGCCTGATGATCGCCGGAGCCTGGCCGCGGGCGCAGGCGGCGAGTGATAAGGCTCATCCCGAAGCAACCCTGAACTATCACTTCCGGCCGATCGTCACGCTGCGCGCGCAACTCGTCGGCGCGCCGCCCGAAGCACGCGTCGCGCGCGCCTTGACACGCATCGACGGGCTCACCCCCGGTCAGATGACGCTGCCGATCGAACAAACGCCCTTCGTTCTCGACAACAAGCGCGGCGTCAGCCTGCACATCGGACGGACGATGCTGTTCAACCTCGTCGAAGGGGATCTCGACGCGGAAGAAAAACAATCGCTCGAAGAAGCCGCTGCGGGGGCGGCTCAACGCATGACGGACGCTCTACAGGCAGCCAGCGAGCAACGGCAACCGGCTGTGCTTATCAAGGGAGTTGGCCGTTCCCTGGTCGCCACTCTCGTCGCCATGGCGCTCTTCTGGTTGATCGGACGCGCGCGCGTCTTGCTCGTCGGGCGTCTCGAGCACTTCATCGACGCCGATAACTCGCGCGGCACCCTGCGCTGGGCCCGCCACGGCTGGCTGCTGGTGCAGCGCGTGACGCAGCTTCTGACCGGATTCCTCTGGTTGACGGTCGGCTACTTGTGGCTGACGTTCGTTCTCGCCCAGTTCCCGCTTACCGAACCACTCGGCGAGCGCCTTACCGAATTCCTGGTCGGCCTGATGGAAACGATCGGAGTCGGTCTGGTGCAAGCGATGCCGTCGCTAACGACGGCGCTGATCATTCTCTTTCTGACCAAGACGATCAACGACGCGATCGGCAACTTCTTTCGAGCAGCTCGAGAAGGCAGGGTCCAGGTTCCCGGACTGCATCCGGAAACGGTCACTGCGACGCACCGACTGGTTTCGATCGTCGTCTGGGGGCTCGGCATCGCGATTGCCTATCCCTTCATCCCGATGTCCGACAGCGACGCCTTCAAAGGTCTGTCGGTCATGTTCGGCTTCATGCTCACCCTGGGCTCGGCGGGAATCGTCAATCAGTTGATGAGCGGCCTCGTGCTGGTCTATTCGCGGGCCCTGTCGGTTGGCGATTTTGTGGACCTGGGAGATACCGTCGGCGTCGTCAGCGAGGTCGGCGCTTTGTCAACCAAGATCATCAACATGCGCAACGAGGAGGTGACGATCCCGAACGCCGTGCTCGTCGGCAACCCGATCAAGAATTTCTCCCGTCTTGCCGGTGCGCGCGGCACACTCGTGTCAACCCAGGTCACGATCGGCTACGACACGCCGTGGCGGCAGGTCCATGCCTTGCTGATCGCCGCTGCGCAACAGACGCCCGGCCTGCGCAGTACGCCAAGCCCGTTCGTGTACCAGCGGTCGCTCGGCGACTGGTACGTCGAGTACGAGCTATTTGCCCACATGGACAAGCCGCTCGATCGAGTGCCCGTGCTCTCGGCGCTGCACGCCAACATTCAGGACCAGTTCAACACCTACGGCGTGCAGATCATGTCGCCGCATTTCGTCCTTCAACCGCGGAACAACGTCGTCGTTCCGCCCGACAACTGGCGCCCACCCCCCGCGACTCCCGACCCTCCGGGCTAGTGCCGCGCGCTGAAAAGGGGCGTGGAAAGACGCCTGCCGCCCCTTCTTCCAGGATCTCCCGATGCTCAGCTTCGCCGTCACCGTCTTTCTGTCAGCCTTCCTTCTCTTCCAGATTCAGCCGATCATCGCCAAGATCATCCTGCCCTGGTTCGGCGGTTCGTCGTCCGTCTGGAGCGTCTGCCTGGTCTTCTTTCAGGCGGAACTGCTGGTCGGCTACCTCTACGTCCACCTGCTGCACGAGCTTTTGGCGCCCCGCCGGCAGAATCTTGTCCACAGCGCGCTGCTGGTTCTCAGCCTGGCAACGCTTCCGGTCAGCGCCAACCCGTCCCTGCTGACCTCGCTGTTCGACAATCCCACCTGGAACGTGCTGCTCGTCCTCGCTGCAGCCGTCGGCATGCCTTACTTGCTGTTGTCGACCACCGGACCGTTGATGCAGGCCTGGTACGCACGCACGTTCAACAGTCTGGTTCCTTATCGCCTGTACGCGCTGTCGAATCTGGCGTCGATGCTCGCGCTGCTGAGCTATCCGGTACTCGTCGAACCCTACCTGTCGGTGCGCCACCAGGCACTGGTGTGGTCGGTTGGCTACGTCTTCTTTGTCGCCGCGTGTCTCGCCAGTGCGTGGCAGTCGTGGCAGGGCGTGGCGCGCGAACGCGAGCAAACGACGCGCGAAACGACTTCTCCGGCGCGCCCACCGTTGCGCGAGTGCCTGCTCTGGATCGGGCTGGCAATGACCGCGTCGATCCTGCTGCTGGCGATCACCCGGCACCTGACGCAAGACGTTGCGCCAGTACCTTTCCTCTGGGTGCTGCCACTCAGTATCTACCTTCTCAGCTTCATCCTCTGCTTCGACGCCCCGCGCTATTACTACCGGCCGGGTTTTCTCTGCGCGCTGCCACTCGCTTTTCTCGCCCTCGACCGGGTGGTCGACGGCGGCAGCATGCCCATTCCGGCGCTGGTGACGCTGATGTCGCTGGCGCTCTTCGTCTTCTGCATGGTCTGTCACGGCGAGCTGGTCAGACGCCGGCCGCCGGTCCGTCATTTGACCTTGTTCTATCTGATGCTGTCGATCGGCGGCGCGCTCGGTGGATCATTCGTCGGCCTTCTGGCGCCCGCCGTCTTCAACGCCTATTTCGAGCTACCCATCGGCCTATTTCTTTGTGCGGCGCTGGTGCTGATCATTCTCTGGCGCGAACTCGACGGGCGCTGGCGCTGGTTGCTCTTGCTCGCTCTCGCCGCCTACGGTTTCCGGCTCGCCAGCATCGCCGTCGACCAAGTAATCGACTATCGTCGTGTCCTGCGCAACTTCTACGGCCAGTTGCGCGTTGCCGACTCAGACTTCGGCGAGTTGGGCGTCCGCCGGGCGATCTACCATGGCCGCATCAACCATGGCGAGCAGTTTCTTGCCCCGGCGTTCCGGCGGCAAGCCACGGCCTACTATTGCGAACAATCGGGTATCGGGCTGACGATCCGCAGCCTTGCCGCTCGCGGACACTTAAAAATGGGCGTCCTCGGCCTCGGCACCGGGACCCTGGCCACTTACGGCAGACCGGGCGACGAAATGCGCCTGTATGAGATCAACGAGCAGGTGCTCGACCTGGCGCGAGAGGATTTCAGCTACCTCGCCGAGAGCGCCGCAGCGATTACTCCGGTACTCGGCGATGGCCGGCTGGTCCTCGAACGCGAGCCCCCGCAAAACTACGATCTTCTCGCCATCGACGCCTTCTCCGGAGATTCGATTCCCACCCACCTGCTGACTCTGGAGGCGATGCGCGCCTACCTGAAGCACCTGAAACCGGACGGCGTCCTGGCCATCCACATCACCAACCGCTACCTCGACCTGCGCCCGGTGATTGCCGGAGCGGCGCGCGAACTGGACAAGAAGGCACTCATCGTCGATCTTGACCCGGAAAACGGCGATCGCTTCTGCCGACACTCGATCTGGACTCTGGTCGTCAACCCCGACCGGGCCGAACCGCTACGCAAAGAGCTGACGACGGCGCAAACGCTCGATCCGTTGCCCGGATTCAAGGTGTGGACCGACGACTTCTCCAACCTGTTGAAGATTCTGAAGTAGCGCGCACGGCCTTGGCGGAGCTACGCCGCCAGAAGTAGCCGCCAGCAACCCGCCACAGGACCGAGCATGATCGGGATTCTCGGCCCTCGGCGCCGGAACCCCGATCAGAACGCCGATTGACGCGGCGTCAAACGGCGACCTATACTGGCTTCGACATTGCCCGACACCGTGTTGCTGAACGCGACTGGAGGAACCGCCATGCTGCCACTACTGCCCCTGGCGCTGTCCGTCGTCCCCGAGCTCATCAAGCTGATTGCCGGCGACAAGGCCGGCGCAGTCGCGACCACTGTCGCCAATGTGGTTCAGGAAGTGACGGGGACTACCGACCCCGCCGAAGCGCAGGGCAAACTTACCGCCGACCCGGCGCTGACCGCGCAGTTGCGAATCCGGCTGGCGGAAATAGCTCTCGAAGCGCAAAAAGCGACGGACCTCGCCGCCGAACAGAAGCGTCAGGCCGAACTGGCCGCGTTGCAGAAAGCACTCGAGAACACTCAGGGGGCACGCCAAACGATGGTCGATCTGGCGAAAACCGGCAGCGCCATCGCCTGGGGCGCACCACTGGTGTCGGCGATCGTCACGGCCGGCTTTTTCATCTTTCTGATCGTACTCATCAAGACCGATCTGTCGACCAACACGACGGTCGCCAATGTCATCAACATCACCGTTGGCGCGCTGGCGGCAGCGTTTGCGACGGTGGTGAACTTCTGGCTAGGATCGTCACAAGGGTCGCGCGAGAAAGACACGACCAACCGTACCTTGCAGGAAGCCGCGCTGAGTCTGACGGCGTCCACCGTCGATCGTACCGAGCGCGCGGTGCAGGCAGTCGCCGCCGTCGCCAGCGCGAGCACCAAGAACGTGACGCCGCAGCAGGCTACCGCAACGCCGACCGCCGACGCCAAGTTCGACCAGTGCCTGGCGGTCGTGCTCGAGAACGAAGGCGGTTTCAGCGACCATCCACGCGACCGCGGGGGCGCCACCAACCTGGGAATTACCCTCCGCACCCTGGCAGAGTGGCAAGGCTTGGCTTACGACGACCTCGACCCCGGCGGAAAAGAAAAGCTGCTCGCCGAGCTGAAGACTCTGACGCGTCGAGAAGCGGCCGAGATCTACCGCGCCAATTACTGGCTGCCAATGCGCTGCGGCGATCTGCCAAATGGAGTCGACCTAATGGTCTTCGACTTCGGCGTCAATGCCGGCCCCCGCCGCTCCGTCAAACTGCTGCAACGGGTCACCGGCGTGATCGACGATGGCTCGGTTGGGCCGAAAACGTTGGCCGCAGTATGCGCAGCCAACCCCCTGGACCTGATTGGCGAGTTAGCCGACGAGCGACTGGCTTACTACCGCTCGCTCGACAACTTCGATGCGTTTGGTAACGGCTGGACCAACCGCACGCGCCATGTCAGTACCGTCGCGCGGGCAATGGCCTGCTAAGGCCTGTACGGCCGGACGATCAACCAGCCTCTGTCGGGGCTGGCCTACTTCTTGTCCATGTCACGCGCGGCACGAATCATGTCGGCGTCGAGGACGGCAGTGTCGGTGCCGTAACAGCGAATCATTTCGATCTCCTCGAACTCCGGAGCAGCGGGATCGGCGACCACCGACTGCGACGGTGCGGACGCTGTGTATTGCCGACCCCGCCAGCGAGCAAGCATGATTTCCTGATCGGTCAGACCGGTGCGCATACCAGACGGAATGACTGCGCCAAACTCGATCAAGACCTTGACCACCTCATTTCGGTGTCCCCGAACGGCCATTGACAAAGGCGACGTCGGTTGCGAGTTGTCGGCCAGGTTGACCTTGGCGCCGCGACTGACGAGTTCGCGTACGATATCGACGAACCCCATGAAACAGGCGACACCCAGCGGCAAGCCAGGGTCACCACGACCGTCGTCGAGTTCGGCGGGAGTCCCCGCGTCAAGGACGTCCCGGACTTCTTGCAGCCGGCCGCTGCGAATTGCTTTCAGAAGGTCAAGTGCAGTGCTTACCACCATCGTTCTCCGATCGGGAAACCCTCAAGCGTCGGCTTACGCTAGGCAGAGATAGCCGATACTCCTACCGAGGGGACTCAGGTCAACACCTGATCACTGACGATGATGCCATCGCCATCGACATATACCCACTCCCCTGGTTTGAACGTCACCCCTCCAAAGCTCACCGCCACATCTCGCTCGCCGACTCCCCTTTTTACGCTTTTTAAGGGATGCGTGTTCAGCGCATGAACGCCGACATCGATCGCCGCGAGGTCTTCCGAATCGCGAATACATCCATAAACGACGAGTCCCTGCCAACGGTTGTGTTGCGCCAACAGCGCAAGCTGGTCGCCCACCAGCGCGCAACGCAAGGATCCCCCGCCATCGATCACCAGCACCTTGCCCTCGCCACTCTCGGCCAACACTTCGCGCACCAGGGAGTTGTCCTCGAACAGCTTCAGCGTGACCATCTGACCACTGAACGCCGACCTTCCGCCGAAGCGTCGGAAGATCGGCGCGACAACACGAAGGCGTCCCGCGCGCACACGGTCCTCGTGTCCGTCGAGCAGGTCGGGTGTCTTGAAGCTCATATCGTTTCCTGGAGTTGTGCCCCGAGTGCTCGGCCATCCGCGATTAGGCGACGACAGCCGACTCCTCTTCGAAAATCAGTTTGACGTTCTTGTTGTCGTCGAGGTCTACGGTAACGTGACCGCCGTTGGCCAAGCGGCCGAAGAGCAATTCATCGGCAAGTGAGGCGCGAATCGTGTCCTGGATCAGTCGCGCCATCGGCCGGGCGCCCAGCAGCGGATCGAAGCCGCGCACCGCGAGGTGGGCCTTCAAAGTGGTCGTAAACACGGCATCGACTTTCTTTTCGTGCAGCTGCGCTTCAAGTTGCATCAGGAACTTGTCAACGACTCGCAAGATGACGTCATGATCGAGCGGCTTGAAGGAGATGGTCGCGTCAAGCCGGTTGCGAAACTCGGGAGTAAATATACGCTTGATGTCGGCCATCTCGTCACCCGGCTGGCGCGACGCAGTGAACCCCATGGTCGCCCTCTGGATCGCCTCCTGGCCGGCGTTGGTGGTCATGATGATGACTACATTGCGAAAATCGGTCTTGCGCCCGTTATTGTCGGTCAGCGTACCGTGGTCCATCACCTGGAGCAAAATGTTGTAAATGTCCGGGTGCGCCTTCTCGATCTCGTCGAGCAGAAGAACGCTGTACGGTTTCTTGGTGATCGCCTCGGTCAGCAAACCCCCCTGGTCGAAACCGACATACCCCGGAGGCGCTCCGATCAGACGCGAGACGGCGTGCCGTTCCATGTACTCGGACATATCGAAACGGACCAGTTCGTTGCCCAGGCAATACGCCAGTTGCTTGGCAACCTCGGTCTTGCCGACCCCGGTCGGCCCCGAGAACAGAAAACTTCCGATCGGCTTGCTCGGGTTGCCAAGACCAGAACGTGCCATCTTGATCGCTCGTGCGAGCGCGTCGATCGCCACATCCTGACCGAAGACGACCGCCTTCAGGTCGCGGTCGAGGTTACGCAGATTGTTGCGGTCGTCGGTGGAGACGTGGGTCGACGGAATGCGTGCAATCTTGGCAACGATCTCCTCGATGTCGATCTTGCCGATCATCTTTTTCTGCCGTGACTTCGGCAGAATGCGCTGCGCGGCGCCCGCCTCGTCGATGACATCGATCGCTTTGTCCGGCAGGTGACGGTCGGTGATGAAACGGACCGAAAGTTCGACCGCGGTCGTTAGTGCCGCCGCCGAATACTTGATCCCGTGATGGGATTCGAAGCGCGACTTGAGACCCTTGAGAATCTCGATGGCCTCCGCGTTTGAAGGTTCATTGACGTCGATTTTCTGGAACCGGCGCGACAAAGCGTGATCCTTTTCAAAAATACCCCGGTACTCGTTGTAGGTCGTTGCGCCAATACACTTCAGTTGGCCGGTCGACAGCGCCGGCTTGAGCAGGTTGGAAGCATCGAGCGTCCCTCCGGAAGCCGATCCGGCACCGATCAAGGTGTGGATCTCGTCGATGAACAGGATGGCTTGTGGATTCTCGCCGAGCTGCTTGAGCACGCCCTTGAGGCGCTGCTCGAAATCTCCGCGATACTTCGTACCAGCCAGCAGCGCCCCCATGTCGAGGCAATAGACATTGGCCTTGGACAGGATCTCGGGGATGTCGCACTCGACGATCTTCCTCGCCAAGCCCTCTGCGATCGCCGTCTTGCCAACACCGGCTTCACCGACCAGTAGCGGGTTGTTCTTGCGTCGCCGGCAAAGCGTTTGTATGACTCGTTTCAGCTCGCGGTCACGACCAATCAAGGGGTCGATCTTCCCTTGCAGAGCCAGTGCATTGAGATTGATCGTGTAGCTTTCGAGCGGCCCCGCCGTTCCTTGCAGATCTCCTTCGGCCTCGACGTCCTGCTCGCCACGCGGCGTGTTCTGGGGCACCTTGCTGATGCCATGGGAGATGAAGTTGACCACGTCGAGACGGGTCACGCCCTGTTTCTGCAGGTAGTAGACCGCGTGCGAATCCTTTTCGCCAAATATCGCCACGAGCACATTGGCGCCATTGACTTCCTTGCGGCCAGACGACTGAACGTGCAGGATCGCCCGCTGAATCACTCGCTGAAAGCCGAGCGTTGGCTGGGTGTCGATTTCGTCGTTACCGGACACGGTAGGCGTATGTTCGGCGATGAACTTGGCGAGGTCCTTACGCAGCTGCTCAATGCTTGCCCCACACGCACGCAAAGCCTCGGCGGCCGACGGATTGTCGAGCAAGGCAAGCAACAGATGCTCGACAGTAATGAACTCGTGACGCTTCTGCCGCGCCTCAACGAACGCCATGTGCAAGCTGACTTCAAGTTCCTGCGCAATCATTCAGTTTTCCTCCATGACGCACGCCAGAGGGTGCTGGTTACTCCGGGCAAAGCTGATCACCTGCTCAACTTTGGTCGCTGCAACGTCGCGTGGATAGACGCCGCAGACGCCGCGGCCTTCGGTATGAACTTTGAGCATGATACGCGTTGCATGTTCACGATCCTTGCCAAAAAACCGCTGCAGGACGACCACCACGAAGTCCATCGGCGTAAAGTCATCGTTCAACAACAGGACCTTGTAAAGCGGCGGCGGCTTGACCTGCGTGCGCTGTACCTCAAGGAGAGAGCCGTCCTGATGCTTCGTTGCCATGGGACAATTCTAACCAGTCCTGCCGCCGGTGCAATACTGACGCCCGCCGAAGTGGGCGGGTTCTGTGGCAGAGCGCACGGCAATTGTTAAAAACTCTTGACTCATCTACCTTTATTGGCGTAAAAAGGCCGAATGTTTTCGATCAGGCCGCCAGTTGGAGCGTCCACTGCTGGAAACTCCTGCCTGTCCAGGTTTGATTTGGAAGCATGCAGTCGGGCGACGCCCGGTTTTGGTCTTTTTTCAAGGAAGTGGCAATATGGCAACGGGTACGGTAAAGTGGTTCAATGACGCAAAGGGTTTCGGTTTCATTACTCCAGACGACGGGAGTGAAGATCTGTTCGCCCATTTTTCGGCGATTTCCATGGGTGGCTTCAAGACCCTCAAAGAGGGCGAAAAAGTGTCCTTCGACGTGACGCAAGGTCCGAAGGGCAAGCAGGCTTCGAACATCTCACGCGCCTGATCTTGTCGGGTGCGACACAGGAACCCGCCTCTGGCGGGTTTTTTGTGCGCTTCGCGCGCAATCTGGGTTATTCGGAGCGCAACGCTCGATAGCGCCCGCCATGGAAGATCAGAGGCTCACCCGCGCCGCAGCGGTCGAACCGAAGAACGCGTCCAATCAGCACCAGGTGGTCGCCGCCGGCGTGCTGTGCCTCGTGGGTACACTCGAACCACGCCGAACAGCCCGCGATCAGGGGCACGCCACCCAGGCCGATGCGCACCGCAAGGCCATCAACACCGGCGTCGTCACGCGACGCGAAGCGTTCGGAGAGCGACTGTTGACCGAGCGCCAGCACGTTGACTGCGTAATGGGGATTCTGCGCAAACGCGGTCAGTTTTGGCGATTCGCGCGATAAGCTCCAGACAATCAACGGTGGATCGAGCGATACCGAATTGAACGAACTGATGGTGACGCCGATTGCGCAACCATCGGTAGCGATCGTCGTGACAACGGTGACTCCGGTGGCAAAACAACCCAGCGCATCACGAAAGTCGCGTTGCGCCGGATCGGAGGCAGCCGGCAGCGTACTCTCTGCGGGCGTGACGAGCCACTCGCGAGAAGTCGGCGCAAAGGGCGGTCGTTGGAAAATCATCGTCAGGAGAATCGGCTTTGACGCGCGAGCGGTGTTGTCGGTGACCAAGGCTGCCGATTATCGCTGCCTGACCAAACCCTGTCGAGAAAATCGACACGGTTTTCCTGCTTCGCCGCAATCTCCTGCTCGACGGCTGCCCGTGCCTTTTCACGGTCTTCGTCGGCGATGAATTTTGCGATGCGTATCGTCGACTGGCAGGAGGCCCACGGTCGCCACGACCTGCCTTGGCAACACACGCGAGACGCCTATCGTATCTGGCTGGCCGAAATCATGCTCCAGCAGACGCAAGTAAAGACGGTCATTCCCTACTATCAACGTTTCCTGTCCCGATTCCCAACGCTCGCAGCGCTTGCCGACGCGCGACTGGAAAGCGTCCTCGAACTGTGGTCTGGACTGGGTTACTACGCTCGCGCGCGCAACCTCCACCGTTGTGCGCAACGGGTTGTCGCCGACCAGGGCAGCAACTTCTCCGCAGACCCAGCGGTCAACGCCAGGCTCCCCGGGATCGGGCGTTCGACGGCAGCGGCGATCAGCGTGTTTGCGTTCTCGACTCGCGCCGCGATTCTCGACGGCAACGTCAGACGCGTGCTCACACGCTGCTTTGCGCTTGTGGACTCCGGACCCGCAGCGCAGTGCGAACGCGAACGATGGGCGCTAGCCGAATCGTTATTGCCAGATGAAAAGATCGAAGCCTATACACAGGGATTGATGGACCTCGGCGCAACGGTCTGTAAGCGCCACCAGCCATTGTGCCCGGTCTGTCCGCTGGCGACCGTCTGCCGGGCATGGCGAGACGGCCACGCGACGGATCTGCCGCTGCGACGTGCCGGCAAACCGCTGCCGCAACGCACCAAGAGCCTGCTTCTGTTGACGGACGGTCGACGCGTATTGCTGGAACGAATGCCTCTCACCGGCGTTTGGGGCGGACTATTGGCGCTACCGGAGATGGTTGGTGAATCAGCGTTCGCCAACGCCCGCCGCTACGGCTGTTGCCCCATCGTCAGCCGCCCCCTCGAGCCGCTGAAACACACGTTCAGCCACTTCCGACTGCTGGCGACGATCCACTGCTGTCAGGTCGCACCCGCTCCAGCCAGCGTCGCGCAAGGAAACTGGGAATGGCTGGCGCTGACCGAAGTGGCGACGGCGGCCTTGCCCGCCCCGGTTCGCAAGTACCTGCTCGCGCTGCCAGACGCGCTTCAGGCAGCGACTCCCTGACTCCGCGATTAGCAGTCCGTTGTCGCAACTGCGGCGTTAGTCTCGAGGAAGGCTTGAAAGGCGTCGCTAGCCAGGGGGCGGCTGAACAAGAAACCCTGGTAGCCGTGACAACCGTGCCCGTCGAGGAAGGCCAGCTGGGCTTCGTTTTCGACCCCTTCGGCGATGACCTTTAGCCCGAGACTGCGGCCCATAGTAACGATCGTCTGCGCGATCACGGCATCACTCTGGTTATCCGGCAAACGACTGACGAAAGTACGATCGATTTTCAGTTGGTCCAACGGCAAGCGCGTCAGGTAAGAAAGCGATGAGTAGCCCGTGCCGAAGTCATCCATCGAAAAGGAGACGCCAAGCCGCTTGGCGGCGTTCATCTTGGTGATCGTATCGGCAACGTTGTCAAGCACCAGACTCTCCGTTAATTCGAGTTTCAGCCGCGCCGGATCCGTGCCGCTACGTTCGATCGTCTGCTGCAGCTTATCGACGAAGTCGGGCTGCCGGAACTGGCGAGCACTGACGTTGACGGCGACCTGCAGGTCGCGGCTTCGCCGATCGGTTGACCAAACCTTCAACTGAGCGCAGACGGTCTCCATCGCCCACTGACCGATCGGTACAATCAGTCCCGTATCCTCGGCCAGAGGAATGAACTCCCCAGGAGGGATGAGCCCGCGTTGCGGATGCAACCAGCGAAGCAGCGCTTCGGCGCCAAAGAGGCGGCGCTCCGCGTCAACCTGAGGCTGGTAGTGGAGAACGAACTGCCTCTCATGCAGTGCCTGATGTAAGTCGTCTTCCAATTGGCGGCGCACGCGCGCCGCTTCGTTCATGCTCGCGGTAAAGAACTGGACGTTATTGCGGCCACTCGCCTTGGCGTGATACATCGCCGCGTCTGCATGCTGCATCAAGGCTTCGACGCTCTCCCCGTCGCCAGGGAAGACGGCGATACCGATACTGGCGGTCGTATGCAGCGAACGTCCATCGATCTGATAGCCCTCGGCAAGCGCCCGGAGAATTTTGCTCGCCACGCGCTCGGCGGCTACGCCGTCGGCCCCTGTGAGAACGACGACGAACTCGTCACCGCCAAGACGTGCAATGACGTCGCTCTCACGCACACTGGCGCGCAAGCGGGTGGCCACCTCCAGCAGCAACGCATCGCCAATGTGATGACCCAGCGTATCGTTGATGCTCTTGAAGCGATCGAGGTCGAGGAACATGACGGCGACCGAGTGTTGTCCCCCCTCGCGCCGCGCCACGGCGATTGCCTGTTCGAGCCGGCCTTTCAGATTCGAGCGATTGGGTAAATCGGTCAGCGTGTCGTAGTGTGCGAGATGGCTGATCTTTTCTTCGGCCTCTTTGCGCTCGGAAATGTCCACGAAGTTGCCAATGTAGTATTCGATCTGACCTTCCGGTCCCTTGATCGTCGAGATCGACAGCCATTTCGGATAATAGCTGCCGTCCTTTCGCCGGTCCCAGATTTCCCCCTGCCAGTGGCCGGTAAGCGCGACTGCCTGCCACATCGCCTCGAACTCGGCGGCAGTCGTTCTCCCCGACGATAGCAGACGCGGATCGTTGCCACGCACCTCGTCCGCCGAATAGCCGGTCAGCCTTGAAAAAGCCGCATTGACTTCGAGGATGCGGTTGTCGCGATCGCTTACCATGATCCCTTCCGCGCTATGCTCGAACACCGCCGCCAAGAGCCGCAATCGTGTTTCGGCCAGACGCCGTTCGCTGACGTCGCGACACAGCGCGTGCAAGATCACTTCACCCCGCAGCGTGATCGACGTCAGCGTCACTTCGACCGGCACCAGCCGGCCATCAGTACGTTGGAGGGTCCATTCGCAACGGTGATAACCGAAGCGGTGCGCTGCCGCGATCATGGCCGCCTCCTTGTCGGCAGACGGCTGGCCGTCAGGCTGGAGAAGCGGTGAGAAGTCGGCCGCACGATGACCAAGGAATTCGGTCTTGGAAGCAAAGCCGAGCAGCTGAAGCGCCGCCGTGTTGCAATCGACGACACAGCCTTGGCCGAGCAGCAGGAGCGGGTCCTTGGCATCCTCGAACAAACGACGCAGCGCTTCTTCGTTCTCCTGCAGGCGCTTTTCAGCTTGCAGACGTTCGGTGACGTCCTCCTTCACCGCCAGATAATGGGTAACTTCGCCATAATCGCCAAAGATCGGCGCGATCGAGGCTCTTTCCCAGAACAAATCGCCGTTCTTGCGCCGGTTGTGGAAAATGCCGGTCCACACCTTGCCCGCCAGCAGCGTGTCCCATAGTGCGCGATAGGTCTCTGGCGATTCCTCGCCCGACTGCAAGATGCGCGGATTCTGACCGATCACTTCAAGCCGGGTGTATCCCGTCGCACGACTGAAGCTCGGGTTGACATACTCGATTTCTGCCTGACGATTGGTCAAGACGATGGCGACCGGACTCTGTTCAACCGCCTGCAGCAGCGTGCGCGACTCTTCCTCGGCTTCGCGACGTTCGGAGATGTCGGCGAATACCCAGATGCTGCCTTCCTGGGGCTCGGCGGGATTGATCGCACGTCCAGTCAGAGCGCCCCAGAAGACGCTCCCGTCCTTCCGGCGCAGGGTCAGCTCACCACTGAAGTCGCGGTTTTGCGCGACCACCGAGTAGGCAAGCTCGCCGATTCTTTCGAAAATCTCGCGCGACGGGTAGAAAAGCTGTGATGACTGACCGACCAACTCCCCCGGCGCGTAGCCGAACAACTCCTCGAGGCGCCGATTACACGACACCACCCGACGATGTCTGAGATGCACGATGCCGACCATCGCGTTCGCGAGCAAGGTGTCCCGCTCGGCCAACAGCTGACGGTTACGTTCCTCCATGGAACGACGTTCGCTGATGTCGGTGAGCACGTTGGCCAGCAACGGCGGTTCGTCCGCAGCGGTGCGCAGGACGAAGACGGTGTGGATCGTCGGAATCACCCGCCCACCGAGCGCACAAAGGTCGACCTCGCCCGACCACTGACCGCTGGCGAGCAGGATCGGCAAGACTTCCTGTTCAAGCCAACCCGCGGTATCGGGACGGTAGAACTGCGAAAAGGTGTACTTGCTGCAGTCAGCGTCGGACGCCAAATCGACCATCTCGCGCAGAACACGATTCGCGTAAACGATCGTTCCGTCGAGGCGCGCCATCCCGATCCCCTGACCAGCACCATCCACCAAGCGCTGGAATACTTCGAGCCGCTCGCCTTTGACCCGAAGCTGGCGATCGGCTTCGACGAGGTCAGCCACCGCCAGCGCCACTCGCCGCTCGCCACCCCATAACTTGTACAGCAACACACCTAACAACAGCAGCAGTAGGCCGCCGCTGACACCCACCGCAAGTGCGCGCTTTCGCCAGTCGGCCAAGACCTCGTCGCGACCGACGCCGATGACAAAATACAAGGGGTAGTGTTCGAGGCGCCGAAAGCTGTAGATGCGCTCGACGCCGTCGGTCCTCGACGCAAACGACAGGTTGCCGACACCGACGCCAGCGCTCAGTTGCTGGCGTACGGGATGGTCCTCCGGCAGCGGTTTGTTCACTCCGTCCGCGAAGTGCGGCCAGCGGACGACCAGCCGGTGGTCGTCGCTGCGCCGCAGCGAGATCGAGCCTTCGTTGCCCAGTTCAACGGAGCGAAACAGATCCTGGAAGAGACCAAGGTCGAGGACCGCCGTCACCACACCGAGAAAGACGCCGTCCGGCCGGCGCAAGCCACGAGCGATGACCAAACTCGGCCGATCGCTGACCGGCGAGACGAGCAATTCCGAAAAGTACAGGCCCTCGCGCCCCTGCTCACGGAACGCCAGAAAGTAGTCACGGTCGGCGACAGCGAATGGCAGCGTGTCGTCGGTCTTTGAGTGTTCCAGCAGGCGGCCGCCGGCATCGAATACACCCAAAGCGACCACTTCGTCAAAACTGTGCAGCAACGCATCCAACTCGCCGGTCGCTTGGGCCTTAACGGCGCCAGGCCGCGAGAGACGATCGACCACCACGCCGGCCAGTTGAAGGAGAATCGCATCGACACGCCGCAAGGTGTCGTCGAGACGGGTCTCCAAGACCCGTGTGTAGTTCCGGGTCGTCCGCTCGGACTCGACCAGCTGATCTTCGTAGCTCAACCACAGCTGCCAGGCAAGAAACTGCAGCCCGAACAGCGCAACCAGCCCGAGGCCCAGCAAGAGCCTCCTCCGCTGCTTCTGCTGATGGACGAAGGATGGTGAACTCATCGCTCAATACTGCAAGACTTCGCCGGCGAAGGCAAGGCGGCGACCCGCTGGCCGACGACCAGCGGCCGGTGTCGCCAAGTCACGGGGAACGCGGAACCGCCTCCTTGATCGTACCGATCGCCAAGCGCCCACCAGTGACGCCGATCGCCAGCGCAACGAAGGCAGCGGCCCAGCCGAGCCAGCGTCCGCTGCCGAAGGCATCGAGCGCCACCCCGAAAACCACGGGACCGACGAAAGCCCCCGTAAAGCCGATCGTTGAATAGAGCGCCAGAGCGGTTCCGCGTACTTCAGCCGCCGTTTCGGTCAACAGACCGGCCGTCAGTGCCGCCGAGTCGAGATTCATGCATGCCGCATAAGCGAGGATCAGTAACACCAGCGATGACCGCGAGAGATCGACCGAAGACGCGACCGCCAGCGCCAGCAAGGCCGAGCACGGCATTACCCACCGCAACCAGCGCTGACGCCCCCAGCGATGCGCACACTCGTTGCCGAGAACGCTGGCCGGAACGGCAAGGAAAGTCGCCACGGCGGCGATCACGCCCGGATGGCTCGTCCAAGTGTGGGGAGTCGTCCCGTGAACCCAGGTCAGAAAGGCGACGAGCCAGGCGCGAAATCCGAAAAGCTCCCAGTTGTGACCGAAATAGCCACCACAATAAGCAAGAATTCTTCGATCGCGAAGCACGCTCCACCAGCGGCGCCGATGGCCGGCCGCCGGCGCGACAACGCTGACTGACGTCACGCCATAGGTTACGAGCAGCAGCGACAAGGCCGTACACCCGCTGGCGACGACGAACAGGGACGGCCACGTCACGCTTGGCTGCGCCAACTCGATCCAGAAGTACGAAACTCCGGCGCCGACGCCGAAAGTGGCCGTGTAACACGCCGTACCACGCGACTGCACCGGGCGCGGCAAGCGATCGGTAAGCGCCTTGAGGCCGGGCATATAGGTGCCGGCAAGGCCAAGGCCCGCCAGCCACCACCAGAACACGGCGCTGCCAAGACCGTCGGCGAACGCGGCGAAGCCGAGCAAGGCCATGGAACTCGTACCGGCGCTCGCCAGATAGACGCGCCGCGCGTCAAAACGATCGGTGAGACTGGCGAGCAAGGGGACAGCGACAATATAGCCGAAGAAGAACGACCCGCTGAGCCAGCCGCCGGCAGTCGCCGACAGCGACCATTCGGCGGTCAGTCGGGGCAGCAGCGATGGCACCAGCGCAAAGCCGGACATCGACGCAGCTTCCGCACTACAAAAGTAGGCGATCAGACGCAACGACGACTGATGGGCGTTGCTCACGGACCTGGATCGTTCGCACCCGACGGCGTTTCACCCCAGCGTGGGATCAGCGTATGGGCGACGCCGAGTTGATCGAGGATCCGCGCAACCACGAAATCCACCAGGTCCGTCACTGCCTGCGGGTGGTGATAGAAGCCCGGATTCGGCGGTAAGATCGTCGCGCCGGCACGTGCCAGCCGCAACATGTTCTCGAGATGAATGATCGACAATGGCGTCTCGCGCGCAACGAGGATCAGCTTGCGACCCTCCTTGAGAACGACATCGGCGGCACGCTCGATCAACTTGCTCGCCAGACCCTGGGCGATCGCCGCCAAGGTCCCCATGGAACACGGACAGACGACCATCGCATCGGGCGCATTCGAGCCGCTGGCGATTGGAGCGAACCACTGCTCACGACCGAACACCTCCAGAGGCCCATCGCTCATGCCGAAATGTTCGAGTAGCAATGAGCGCGCATCGCTCGCTCGTGCCGGCAGGTCGAGACCTATTTCCTGACGGGCGACAATCTGCGCCACCTGCGAGTAGAGTAACTGCACATGGCAATTCGCAGCGAGCAGGCATTGCAGCAGACGAACCCCGTAAGGCATTCCCGAGGCACCAGTAAACGCGAGGCAAACGGTGTCAGGCGCGCTTGGTTTCAGCATCGGCAACGCGCTCCGTTGACGTGGGCGACTCGGCCAGCAAACGGGCGGCGAGGAGCCCGTTGATGATGCCGAAAACCAGGGCAGCCATCGCAAACAGCGGAGCCAGCAGAAAGAGGCCATCGTGCGGAATCAACCACAGTCGTGCCAGCGCAAGCTGTCCCGCGATGTGGGAAAAAGCCGCCACGATGCTCCAGCTGACCGGTCCAAACCAGCGCCGAGGCAGGCGGCGAGTGAACGCCAGGGCGAACAGACTGCAAGCGGCGCCGCTGGCACTCATGAAGAATCCCGGCGAAAGGAAGTAGCCTAGCAGCAGGCTGCAGGCAACGATCCGCAGACCGCTGACCCAGGCTGCGGCGACCCATCCATAACGGGCCAGGACCACCAGCACGACGATGTTGGCCAAACCAGGCTTGACACCGGGCACTGGCAGCGGGATCGCTGCATCGACCAACGACAGGCCAACCGCTGCCACGGTCAACCGGGCGATGCGCTGGTCCTCGGCGGTCGCGGTCAGTCGAACCAGAGGACCGCCTGGAGGGTTCGGAGGCACGCGCGTCGGTTAACCGAGCCGACGACAAGGACGGATCGCCGGGTCGCCACAGGTCATGGCTCGGAGATCGCCTTGCCACGCGAAATGAAGGCGACCGAGTAGCCCGCCTGGAAGCGCGAATGCAGCGCCTCGATGATCGGTGGCGAAACGGCGGTTGCAGCATCCCACTTGATGGCATAGTTGGCTCCTGAACCCCCGACGGTTTCACGCAACTCGACAAACAGTTCGAAAGTGCCGAACGGCGGAACCACTTTCGGCGTCGGCACCGAGTTACGAATCAGCACACCCTCGGTGTTGTAGTACGGCGCCGAGACAATCCGAATCGGCTGGTTGGGATCCGTATTGCGTACGCTCACCAGCACCGACAACAGGGCGCTGTCAGGAGCGCCGCCGGCCCCCACATTGCCGTAGCGAAGCAGCGAGTAGATCGGGACGTAAACCGTTCGACCCTTGCTCGGCGGCTCCATATCCTCCGCCATTGCCAGGCTGGCCATTACACCGCCGGCGAGCACCGCCGCCAGATGCATGCCGGCAAACCAGCGGCTACGCTTCCTGTTGACACTACAGTCCGTCGGCATCTTCGCCTCCCTCCTCCACCGAATAAGAAACAAGAATCAGAAAGATGATCGCGCAAGCGGCGTCTCGACGGCCGCCAGCCGATCACACCAAGCGCACTTCCAGCTCGGCGAGACCCTCGATACCGGCTCTCAGGACGTCGCCGCGGACGACCGTCGATACCCCGGATGGCGTTCCCGTAAAGATCAAGTCACCCGCGGCCAGCGCGACGTAGGCTGACAAATTTGCAATGACGTCAGCGACGGACCACGACATCTGCCCCAGATCACCCTGTTGCTGCCGCTTGCCATTGACGTCCAGCCAGATGGCGGCCCGCGTCGGGTGACCCACTTCGGCCACCGAATGCAGCACGCTGATCGGTGCACTCTGATCAAAGCCCTTGCCCATGTCCCAGGGATGCCCCTTCTCCTTGGCCTGTTGCTGCAAGTCGCGTCGCGTCAGGTCAACACCTACCGCGTAACCGAAGACACACGCGAGCGCTTGCTCCGCCGCCAACTGACTTCCCCCGCGCGCAAGGGCAACCACCAGCTCGACCTCGTGCTGTAACTTGCTCGTCGCTGGTGGATAGCGGACGTCGCCGCCGCCGGCCACCAGTGCATCGGCCGGCTTGCTGAAGAAAAACGGCGGTTCGCGCGCGTCGGCCCCCATTTCCATCGCGTGCTCGGCGTAATTGCGGCCGACGCAGTAGACCCGTCGAACCGGGAAAAGATCCTGGCCTCCAGCGACGGCCACGGCGATCGGTGCGGGGGGACGAAAGACGTAGGACATGGCGCCTCCTGGCGAGCATTCAAATCGGGTTGTCGATATCGATGAAACGGCAATCAAGACCGAAGCGCTCAGCCAGATGCCCGGCGAGGGCGCGCACGCCATCGCGTTCCGTTGCGTGGTGACCGGCCGCAATGTAGGCGACCCCCGCTTCGCGCGCCAAGTGGACCGTCTGCTCGGAGATTTCGCCACTGAGGTAGAGGTCAACGCCGAGCGCAATCGCCTGTTCAAAAAGGTTCTGGGCGGCCCCGGAACACCACGCGACGCGGTAGATCGGTAAGTCGCTGTTGCCGACCACGTGTGGCGGACGTCGCAACGCGGCTTCCACGGCTCGTGCCATCGCCGCCAGCGTCATCGGTGCGGGCAAGCGGCCGACCCACCCGATGTCCTGCTCGCCAAAGCGGCCTTCCACCAGCCAGCCGAGGCGTTCGCCAAGCCGCGCATTGTTGCCCAGTTGTGGATGACTATCGAGCGGCAGGTGGTAGGCGATCAGGTTGATATCGTGAGCCAGCAGCGTCTGCAAGCGTCGCTTGCGAATCCCGGTCACCCGGCCGTCTTCGCCACGCCAAAACCAGCCGTGGTGAACGAGTACCGCGTCGGCAGCGACCTCCACCGCCGCGGCCAGCAGCGCCTGACTGGCGCTGACGCCGGCAACCACGCGCTCGACCTCGGCCCGTCCTTCCACTTGTAGTCCGTTTGGGCAATAATCCCGAAAGCGCCCTGCCTCCAGCAGATTGTCCAGGTAGCGTGTCAATTCATCGCGTTTCATTAACGGTCTCCGGATGGGTCCATGCGCAGGCTCTGGCTGATTTTTGCACAAACGGTCACCGTTGCGCTGGCGCTTTTCTTTGTCATCAGCACGCTGAAGCCCGAATGGCTGGGCAAACCGACCTTGGGGACAGCCAGCGTGGTTGCCGTCCAGGAAGTAGCGACGACGTCGGCACCGCTGTCCGCGGCACCCTCGTTTCGCGAAGCAGCACGCAAGGCACTGCCGTCCGTGGTCCATATCTTCACCTCGCAGAAGGTACGGATGCGTCGCCATCCCTTGCTTGACGACCCGGTCTTCCGTCATTTCTTCGGGGATGGTTCTGACAGTGAGGGGCCGCGAGCTTCCGGACTCGGTTCGGGAGTCATCGTCAGCCCAAACGGCTACGTTCTGACCAATTTTCACGTCGTCGAAACCGCTGATCAAATCGAAATTGCGCTCAGTGACGGACGCGCCCTGAGCGCGCGCCTGGTCGGCAGCGACCCGGAATCTGACCTCGCCGTGTTGCAAATCAATGATCCCGGGGCCAAAGACGTGTCGTTGCCGGCGATCACGCTCGGCCAGATGGAGAACGTTGTCGTCGGCGACGTAACCCTGGCGATCGGCAATCCTTTTGGTGTTGGACAAACGGTCACCATGGGGATCATCTCGGCGCTCGGTCGATCGCATCTCGGCATCAACGCGTTCGAAAACTTTATTCAGACCGACGCTGCGATCAATCCCGGCAACTCGGGGGGCGCACTGGTCGATAGCCAAGGTCATCTGATCGGCATCAATACGGCCATCTACTCGCGCTCCGGAGGCTCGCTCGGTATCGGCTTTGCGATTCCGATCTCGATTGCCCGCAACGTCATGGAACAGATCATCCAGACCGGCAGCGTGACGCGAGGCTGGATCGGAGTCGAGGCGCAGGAGATCTCGGCCGAGCTCGCCGAGTCTTTCGGCCTGCCCGACACTAACGGCGCCCTGATCGCCGGCGTCTTGCGCGGCAGCCCGGCGGACTCCGGAGGGATCAAGCCGGGAGACATTCTGCTCGCGGTCGGCGGACACGCGGTCAAGAATCCGCAAGTCATGCTCGATCTCATCGCCGGACAGAAGCCTGGCGAGACGGTTACCTTCAAGTTGCGTCGTCACAGCAATGTGCTCGAAACGACGGTGAAGATCGGCAAACGGGCGCCACAGCGACGCGAGCGCGAGTAGCTTCTGGAGGAGGTTCAACGTGTGTCAGTTGCTCGGCATGAACTGCAACGTACCAACCGACATCTGCTTTTCCTTTGCTGGCTTCCAGGCGCGCGGCGGCGTCACCGACGAACACGCCGACGGCTGGGGAATCGCCTTCTTCGAAGGCCGCGGCGCACGCGTTTTTCTCGACCCGCAGCCCTCGTGTAGCTCGCCGATCGCAGAATTGGTGCGCAGTTATCCGATCCATTCGAAGAACGTCGTCGCGCATATTCGCAAGGCAACCCAGGGCGTCGTTGCGCTCGAAAACACACACCCCTTCATGCGCGAGCTTTGGGGACGTTACTGGATCTTCGCGCACAACGGCACTCTTGCGGACTTCCAGCCCAATCTCGACGGCAGTTTCACTCCGGTCGGCCAGACCGACAGCGAGCGCATTTTTTGCTGGCTGCTACAACAGTTGCGCAACGCGTTCGGCAACCAGCCGCCAACGGTCGACAAACTTTTTGCCGCGCTGCATCGGATGACCCTCGACCTCGGGCAACGCGGCGTCTGCAACTATTTGCTGTCGAACGGTGACTGCCTGCTGGCGCACTGTTCGACCCGCCTCGCCTACATTATCCGGCAAGCGCCATTTACCGTCGCGCACCTGTGCGATGAGGACGTGACGGTAGATTTCAGCACCGTAACCACAATCAAAGACCGTGTCGCCGTGATTGCCACGCTGCCGCTGACCGACAACGAACAGTGGACGACGATGGAACGAGGGAGTCTGTGGCTGTTTGCCGAGGGCGAGCCGGTCAGGCATCAACGCACGGTCGCCGGACCCGAGACCGCGTAGTCCGGCAACGGGGTCGGCGTCCGCCGCAACGGGAATCAATCACCCGGTTTGGAGTCTGGCAGTTGCTGGGTTGCATCATGGTCAGCCAAGCTCCGCTCCGCCGGTTCCGCGACGCTCGGCGCGACCGCCGCACGCCGGCCGACGAAACGGGCCAGGAAAAGCCCCAACTCGAAGAGCAGGCAAAGCGGGATCGCCATCATCAGTTGCGAAATGACGTCGGGCGGTGTCAGGATGGCAGCGATCACGAACGCGCCAACAATGAAATACGGCCGCCATTCCCTCAGCCTGGCGAGATCGACGATGCCGACATGGACCAGCACGACGACGATCACCGGCACCTCGAACGTCACGCCAAAGGCGATGAACGTGGTCAGCACGAAAGAAAGGTACTTCTCGATGTCGGTCATCCACGCGACACCTTCCGGAGCCACCGTCGCCATAAAGCCGAAGACGACCGGGAAAACCAGCCAGTACGCAAAGGCCATGCCGACAAAAAACAACACGACGCTGGCGGCGACCATCGGCAAAGCGAAGCGCTTTTCGTGGGCATAAAGACCCGGCGCGACGAAAGCCCAAATCTGGTAGAGCACGTAAGGCAAGGCGATCAGAAAGGCGACCATCAGAGCCACCTTCATCGGCACCAGAAAGACGCCGACGACGTCGGTGGCGATCATCTGCCCGCCTTGCGGCAAAGTCGCCAGCAAGGGCTGCGCCAGCAGAGCATACAGCTCTTTCGCCCAGGGAAAGAGGCAGAGGAAGACGACGCCAATCGCCAGCAACGCGCGGATCAGTCGATCACGCAGTTCGACGAGGTGCGAAAGGAAGGAGTCTTCAGGCAGATTCATCGCCGCTTCAAGGCCCTCGATGAGTCGGCTCCGAAGCTCGAGGCAAGGTCGCCGGGTCGGCCGATGACGACGCGGAATCCGGTATCGCTGGCGGCTGCACTGCCGGCGAGGAAGCGTCCGCCGGCGGTGGTGACCCCAGCACCGCGTCTCTCGCCACCTGTGCCGACTGTTGAACCGCCTGCAATTGGCTGGTTACACTTTGCTCGACGCTGCGCGCCGACTCCTGGACTTCGGCCTGCAGCCGCTTCAATTCCTCAATCTGCATTTCGCGGTTGATGTCGGCTTTGACGTCACTGACGTAGCGTTGCAAGCGACCCAGCAGATGACCCGCCGTGCGGGCGACCTTCGGCAGCCTCTCGGGACCGATCACCACCAGCGCGACGATTGCGATGACGATCATTTCGGAGAACCCGATATCAAACATCGCGTGTCACCTCAACAGAGACGAGAGCGTGCGGCCAGCCAATTAGCTACGCGTCTTATCCCTGACCTCACCTTCGATCGTTTGCCCGCCGCCGACCTGCGGAGGAGGCGAAACGGCCGCCGGCGGTTCGGCCGGTTTGTCGTCCTCGGTCGCATCTCGCATCCCGTCCTTGAACCCCTTCACCGCGCCACCCAGATCAGAACCCAGGTTGCGCAGCTTTTTCGTACCAAAAATCAATAGGATGATGATGAGGACAATAAGCCAGTGCCAGATGCTGAAAGAACCCATCTTGGGGCCTCCTTGAACGTGATTGTCGGCGACACAGGGCGGCCGCGACCACCGTGCCGCCTTATACGCGCTTGAGCATCGGGCCGACCGGTTCCGGCCCACCGACGATGTGGGCGTGCAGGTGCTGCACTTCCTGATGACCGATGCGCCCGGTATTGATGATGATTCGGAACCCCTCCGGACTGCCTTGCTCGCACGCCAGACGGTTGGCGACGGCGAGCATCCTGCCGAGTACCGGGATGTCGGTCTCGCCAACCGAGGCGAGCGAGGTGATGTGATGCCTGGGGATTACGAGCAGATGCACTGGACGCGCCGGGTTGATGTCATGAAAGGCGAGGATCTGATCGTCTTCATACACCTTTCGTGACGGAATTTCGCCCCGCGCTATACGGCAGAACAGACAGCTATCCATCCTCACCCCTTCCGTGACTTTTTCTCGTCGATGCCGGAGATCCCTTCGCGCCGCCTCATTTCCTGCAGGACGTCCTCGATCGAAAGACCGTAGAAGGCAAGCAACACCATCGTGTGGTAGAGCACGTCTGCCGCCTCCCAGACGACGTGCAGGCGGTTGCCTTCCTTGCCGGCCATGATCAGTTCGGCGGTTTCCTCTCCAATTTTCTTGAGGATCGCATCCGGGCCCTTGGCCAGCAACTGAGCGGTGTAGGAAGTCTCCGGATCGGCCTTGCGCCGCGCCAGCAGCGTGTCCGAGATGCGGTGCAGCATGTCCGTGTTCATTTGCCGTAGATGTCCTTCGGTTGCTTGAGCACCGGGTCAATCGCAACCCAGACGCCCGCGTCCAGTTGGTGGAAGAAACAGCTCTCGCGGCCCGTGTGACAAGCGACGCCGCCTTCCTGGTCGATGGACAACAACAACACATCGCCGTCACAGTCGGTACGAATCGCGCGCACCCGTTGCCAGTGGCCTGATTCTTCTCCTTTCCGCCACAACCTTCGGCGCGAGCGTGACCAGTATACCGCGGTCCCGCTGTCAACCGTCGCCTGCAGTGATTCGCGATTCATGAACGCGAACATCAGCACGCGACCACTACCGGCGTCCTGGGCAATCACCGGAATCAGGCCCTGTTCGTCCCATTTCAAGGCGTCGAGCCACGCTTTGCCTGGATCGAGGTCGCTCATTACAGCCGGACCTCTATCCCGCACCCCCGAAGGTACTCCTTCGCCTCGCGCACCGTGAATTCAGCGAAATGGAAGATGCTCGCCGCCAGCACGGCGTCGGCGTGCCCTTCGCTGACCCCCTCTGCAAGGTGCTGCAGATTGCCGACACCCCCGCTGGCGATGACTGGAATGTCGACGGCGTCGGCGACCGCGCGCGTCAGCGCCAGGTCAAAGCCGTTGCGCGTACCGTCTCGGTCCATGCTGGTGAGCAGGATCTCTCCTGCACCAAGGGCTTGGGCGCGCCGCGCCCAAGCGATCGCGTCGAGACCCGTGTTGCGGCGCCCGCCATGGGTATAGACCTGCCACACTCCTTCGACCAGTCGCTTGGCGTCGATGGCGACCACGATGCACTGGTTGCCAACCTTGGCCGACGCTTCCGCCACCAGGTCAGGATTCTCGACCGCCGCCGTGTTGATACTGACCTTGTCGGCGCCAGCGTTGAGCAAGCGGCGAACATCGGCGATCGTGCGCACGCCGCCGCCGACGGTCAGCGGGATGAACACCTGCGCCGCACACGCCTCAACCACGTGCAGAATAATCTCTCGCTCGTCCGACGATGCCGTGATGTCGAGAAAGGCGACTTCGTCGGCGCCCTGCTCGTCATAACGGCGAGCGACCTCGACCGGATCGCCCGCGTCACGCAAGTCAACAAAGTTGGTTCCCTTGACGACGCGGCCAGCGGTCACGTCGAGGCAAGGAATGATCCGCTTGGCGAGGCCCACCGTCAGCTACGGCGCCGCTGCCTGTCGCCGCCGGTCACGACTTGCCCGCGCGATCGGCTTCCGCCTGGGCAAGCGCAAAGTCGAGCGAACCGTCGTAAATCGCGCGGCCAGCAATCGCAGCGTTGATGCCTTCCTGTTCGACCGCGCACAGCTGACGAATATCGTCGAGACTCGACAGGCCCCCACTGGCGATAATCGGAATCAGCAACGCCTGCGCCAGCTTGACGGTCGCCTCGACGTTGATCCCGGTGAGCATGCCATCGCGACCGATGTCGGTGTAGATAATCGCTTCGACCCCGTAGTCCTCATACTTGCGGGCAAGGTCGACGACGTCGTGACCGGTCATTTTCGACCAGCCGTCGACCGCAACCTTGCCATCGCGCGCGTCGAGCCCGACGATGATGTGGCCCGGAAAGGCGCCACACGCGTCGTGCAGGAAGCCGGGGTTTTTGACCGCCGCGGTGCCGATGATGACGTAACTGACGCCATCGTCAAGACAACGCTCGATCGTGTCGAGGTCACGAATTCCGCCGCCCAGTTGTATGGGTATTTCGTCGCCGACGGCCTCGACGATCTCCTTGATCGCCTTCTCATTCTTCGGTTTGCCGGCGAAAGCGCCGTCGAGATCGACCACGTGCAGGCGTCGCGCACCCTGCGACAACCAATGGGCCGCCTGTTCCCCCGGCGAATTGGAGAAAACGGTAACCTGGTCCATGAGGCCCTGTTTGAGACGGACGCACTGTCCCTGTTTGACGTCGATGGCGGGAATGATCAGCATTTTGGCAACAGATAGATGAGAAAAAACGGGGGCGACACACAACCATTCGTTCAGGGTTTCCAGGCGACGAAGTTCCCCAGCATCGTCAGCCCGGCCACGGCGCTCTTCTCCGGGTGGCACTGAATGGCAAAGATATTATCCCGCGCCACTGCACTGGTAAAGGGCAGCCCATAGTCGGTGATCCCCGCCGCACAGTCGGAATCCGCCGGTTCGGCGAAATAGCTATGGACAAAGTAGAAACGGCTGCGATCGGCAATCCCGCGCCAAAGCGGGTGCTCGCCGCATTGCCTGACCTCGTTCCAACCCATGTGCGGCACTTTCAGTCGCCTGCCCTCGCCATCGACCATGGCCGCCATCGGAAAGCGGCGTACCTGGCCGGCGATCACGCCGAGACCGGCGACGCCGCCTTCCTCGCTGTGGTCGAAGAGCATCTGCTGTCCAATGCAGATGCCGAGGAAGGGTTTGTTCAACGCCGCGAGAAGGATGGCCTCACGCAAACCGCGAACCTCGATTTCGCACATGCAATCGGGCATCGCTCCCTGCCCCGGAAAGACGACGCGCTCGGCGGAGCGGACCACCTGCGGAGCGGACGAAACGACCACCTCCCGGCCGCCGGCGACACGCACCAACGCCTGCCACACCGAACGCAGGTTGCCCATGCCGTAGTCGACGACGACGATGGCGCCAGCCCCCGGTTCGCCACCCACCGTCACAGCGCCCCCTTGGTCGACGGGACGCTGTCACCCGCTCGCGGATCGTACTCGACGGCCATGCGCAGCGCTCGCGCGAACGCTTTGAAGATCGTCTCCGCTTGGTGGTGGGCGTTGGCGCCACGCAAATTGTCGATGTGGAGGGTGAGCTGAGCGTGATTGACCAAGCCCTGGAAAAACTCGTGCACCAAGTCGACATCGAAGGTACCGATCGTTGCCCTCCTGAAATCGACCTGAAACGTCAGCCCCGGTCGTCCGGAAAGATCGACGACGACTCGCGACAGCGCCTCGTCGAGCGGCACGTAGGCATGACCGTAGCGACGCAAGCCCTGCTTGTCCCCGAGCGCTCGTGCCAGCGCCTGCCCGAACGTGATGCCGATATCTTCGACGGTGTGATGGGCGTCGATGTGCAGGTCACCGCTGGCCTCGACCTCCAGGTCAATCAGGCCATGACGTGAAACCTGCTCCAGCATGTGGTCGAGAAAAGGCACCCCGGTGGAGAAGCGACCCTGTCCACCGCCATCAAGGTTGACACGAACGCTGACCCGGGTTTCCAGCGTCGTCCTGAAGACTTCTGCCTGACGCATTGAAGGTTCGTTGCGGGTAATAGTCCCTACAGCCAAAAAGTAGCTCGCGCGATCACGGAACACTGTGCCGCCATCGGTCCATCAGGGTCCGCGCGCTGGCCGTGAATGACGCATGATACCATCCGTCGCTCCCCATGCGCCCGAGCTGCGTACCATGAGCCACTACTGGAGTTCCGTCGTCCACCAGCTGACGCCTTACGTGCCCGGCGAACAGCCGAAATTGCCCAAACTCGTCAAGCTAAATACCAACGAAAGCCCCTACCCGCCTTCGCCGCGTGTCGTCGCGGCGATTGCCGACGAACTGGCAAACGCCGGCGAACGCTTGCGACTCTATCCGGACCCCGATGCGCTAGCGCTTAGAGAAGCCCTCGCGGCCCGCTACAAACTCAGGCCGCGACAGGTCTTCGTCGGCAACGGCTCGGACGAAGTGCTGGCCCACGTCTTCCTGGCGCTGTTCAAACAGCCGCAGCCGATCCTTTTTCCCGACGTAAGCTACAGCTTCTATCCCGTCTACTGCAGTCTCTACGGCATTGCCTGGCAAGCCGTTCCCGTAGACCAGGATCTTGCGATCCGGCTCGACGACTACGCGGCGCCGAACGGCGGGATCATCGTCGCCCATCCGAATGCGCCGACCGGCTGCGCGCTTTCGCTGGCGGCGATCGAGACATTGCTGCAGCGGAATACAGAATCGGTGGTGGTCATCGACGAAGCCTACGTCGATTTCGGCGCCGAATCGGCGGTTGCGCTGGTCGATCGCCACCCCAATCTCCTGGTCGTGCAGACCTTCTCCAAGTCGCGCTCGCTGGCTGGCCTGCGTGTCGGCTTTGCGCTTGGCCATCCGGATCTGATCGAGGGACTCGATCGGGTCAAGAACAGCTTCAATTCGTATCCGCTTGACCGGCTGGCGATCGCCGGAGCGCTCGCCGCGCTGGCGGACGAAGCCTATTTCGACAAGACACGGCAAGCAGTCATCCGCAGCCGCGAAGAGTTGCGCCAATCGCTGCTGACACTCGGTTTCGAGATACTGCCGTCGGCCGCGAATTTCCTCTTCATCCGCCACCCGCAGCGCGATGCCGGCGATCTCGCGGCGGCGCTGCGCCAGCGTGACATCGTCGTGCGCCATTTCAGGCTGCCGCGCGTCGATCAACATCTGCGTATCACTGTAGGCACCGACTCGCAATGCCAGACGCTGGTCGACGCCCTGCGCGCTATCCTCGACGGAGTGACGGCGGTTTAACCGCCGCCGCGACGATAATTGGCCGCGCGAGCGTGAGCCGGCAAGCCTTCGCCTTCGGCGAGGGTTGACGCGACACTTCCCAGGAACCGGGAAGCGGCTTCCGGAACCCGGATCAAGCTGCTTCGCTTCTGGAAGTCGTAGACGCCGAGCGGCGACGAGAAGCGGGCGCTGCCGGAAGTTGGCAGCACGTGGTTAGGCCCGGCGCAGTAATCGCCGAGAGACTCCGACGTGTGACGGCCGATGAAGATCGCTCCCGCGTGGCGAATCTTGTCCACCCAGGAGTCCGCGTCGGCGAGCGACAGTTCCAGGTGCTCGGGCGCAATGCGGTTGGCGATCTGGCACGCTTCGTCCAGATCACGCGACTCGATCAACGCCCCGCGATGCTCGAGCGCTGCCTGGATCACACGCCGGCGCGGCATCTCCGGCAGCAGCCGCTCGATCGCCGCCGCAACCTGGTCGAGATACGTTGCCTGCGGACAGATGAGAATCGATTGCGCAAGCTCGTCGTGCTCGGCTTGGGCGAAAAGGTCCATCGCGATCCACTCGGGGTCGGTATGGCCATCGCACAGAATCAGTATCTCCGACGGGCCGGCGACCAGATCGATGCCGACGACGCCGAAAACACGGCGCTTGGCAGTAGCCACATAGGCGTTGCCAGGACCGACGATCTTATCGACCCGCGGAATCGTTGCCGTACCGTAGGCCAGAGCAGCGATTGCCTGGGCACCGCCAATCGTGAATACGCGGTCGACACCCGCCAAAGCGGCCGCCGCGAGGACAAGCGGGTTGGCCTCACCGCCGGGAGTCGGTACCGCCATGACGAGTTCGCCAACACCGGCGACGCGCGCCGGAATCGCATTCATCAGTACCGACGACGGGTAGGAAGCCTTGCCACCGGGAACGTAAAGGCCGACTCGATCGAGCGGCGTCACTTTCTGGCCAAGCAGGGTGCCGCACGCCTCTTCGCTCTCGTCCTCGTACTGCCAGCTGCGGACGATCTGCCGCTCGTGGTAGCCGCGAATGCGCTCGGCCGCGACTTCCAGCGCCTGGCGCTGAACGGTCGGCAGCTCGGTCAACGCACGCTGCAACGACGACGCGGAGAGTTCGAGCGCCGCCACGGAGGTGGCGGATAGACCGTCAAAGCGTGCAGTGTAGTCGAGCACGGCGGAGTCGCCGCGCGCCCTGACATCGGCGAGGATGGCGACAACCGTTCTTTCAACCGCTTCGTCCTGCGCCGTTTCGAAAGCGAGCAGCTCCTCCAGACGGGCGTCGAAATCGGCACTCGAAGTGACCAGGCGCTTCAATTGGATCATTTGCCGACCGCTCCAGCAATGGCGTCGAGAATCGGCGTCAAGGTCTCTCGCTTGAGCTTGAGCGCCGCCTGGTTGACGATCAGGCGCGACGAGATGTCCATGATGTGCTCGACGGCAACCAGGTGATTGGCTTTCAAGGTACTCCCGGTTGACACCAGGTCGACGATCGCGTCAGCCAGACCGGCCAGAGGCGCGAGTTCCATTGAACCGTAGAGTTTGATCAGATCGACGTGCACCCCTTTGGCGGCAAAATGCTGACGGGCGATGTTGACGTACTTGGTTGCCACCCTTAGTCGCGCCCCTTGGCGAACCGCCTCCTGATAGGCAAAGTGTTCGGGAACGGCGACCATCATCCGGCATTTGGCGATGGCCAAATCGATCGGCTGGTAAAGGCCGTCGCTGCCGTGCTCGAGCAGAACGTCCTTGCCGGCGACGCCTAGATCGGCAGCGCCGTACTGAACATAGGTCGGCGTGTCGGTGGCGCGAACGATCACGACACGAACCCGCGCGTGACTGGTCGGAATGATCAGCCGGCGGGAGCGCTCGGGGTCTTCGAGCGGCTCGATGCCGGCCGCCGCCAGCAGGGGCAGAGTTTCTTGAAAGATCCTGCCCTTCGACAGGGCAATCGTGACGCCTTGCACTCTTGTATCGCCTCCTCGGTCAGGCAAAGTGGGCATTCTAGCCTACCGGCTCGGGCCTGCGCGCGCAGCCAACTGACGCCTGATAGGCGCTGACGCACAAAGATGACACGGCTCCCGACTCGAATGCCGTATCATTCGCGCGCTGACCGATCGATAGGGACAGCCTTTGCAAGAATAGCGTGTAGCCTGCAAGAAGCGCGCAAGCTGGGATCAGTGGTTGGGTGAGCGAGCCGGCGTCTTGTCGGCCATACATCGTGTGGAGGGAATTGAGCAATGGAACAAATGGCGCTGTATCTGAATTTGGTGCTGATTCTCGTTTTTGTTGCCGGGAATGCCTTCTTCGTCGGTTCCGAGATCGCGATTTCTTCGGCCCGGCGCAGCCGGATCCGGCAGCTGGCCGAAGATGGCGACAAACGGGCGGCGCGCGTCGAGATGCTGCACAACGAACCCGAGCGCTTCTACTCGGTCACCCAGGTCGGCATCACGCTGGTCTCGCTCGGTCTCGGCGCCGTCGGCATGGAGACGATCAGCGTCCTTACCGACCCGTGGTTCGTCGCCGCCTTCTCGCTTTTCAGCGACAGCGACGCGATGACCAAAGCAGCGCACACCGTCTCCTACGTTTTCGCTTTCATTGTGATTTCCTTCCTGCACGTCGTCGCCGGCGAACTGGCGCCCAAGGTCTTGGCGTTTCACAAGGCGGAACAGCTAAGCATGGCCGTCGGCGGCATGATCAACCTGATGTATCTCACCTTCCGGCCGCTGATCTACATCATGAAGCTGTCTTCAAACGGGCTGCTGTGGATTTTCGGCCAACGCAACCTCGAGGGGCACGGCGAGAGTCACTTCACGATGTCGGTCGAGGAAATCCGGATGATTCTCTCGGCGAGCGAGAAGGATGGCACCTTGGCGCCCGAGGAAACCGAGATGATTCGCGGCGTCTTCAAGCTTGACGAGCATACCGTGCGCGAAGCGATGATTCCACGCACGCAAATCCGGGCACTGTCGTGCGAGGAAACGCTCGGCGATGCGCTGCGCGTTTTCCGCGACGTTCCGCACGCCCGCTTCCCGGTGTACGACAAGAGCCTCGACCGGATCACCGGCGTCGTCGCGATCAAGGAATTGCTGACCGTGATGGCGGAAAGCAGCGGCGAAAAGCTCGAGGACGTCAGCCGGCGGCCGGTCGGCGATTTCGCCCAGGCCCCCTACGTGGTTCCCAACAGCAAGCTGCTCAGTGACTTGCTCAAGGACTTCAAACGCACACGGCAGCAAATGGCCGTGGTGATCGACGAATACGGTGGCACGGAAGGCATCATCACGCTCGAAGACATTCTCGAAGAAATCGTCGGCGAATACGAAGACGAGTTTACGCGCCAGGCGAAACGAGTTCGCAAGCTGGTCGGCAGCCAGTACGAAATCGACGCCTCGATGCGCGTCTCCGACCTGGAGACGCTACTCGACTTCCCGTTCCCGAAAGACGACGACTACGTCACGCTCGCCGGCCTGTTCTATAAGAAACAGGGAAGCGTTCCCAAGGTGGGCGATGCTGTCCAGCTGGATGGCGCAAGGATGACCGTGCTCGAAATGGACAACCACCGCATTACGCTGCTCAGATTTGAAGACACGGCGATCGGCGAAGACGGTGTCGTCCGCCTGGTCGACAGCTCGTCGGCGCCCGATACGCACACCAGCAACGCCCCAGCCACCGAGACGATCGACGACGTACCCAGCCGCGCAGGCGAAACCGTCGCCACAACGAGAAAAGAAGCCGGCGAGGCATAGTCAGGGGGAGCGGGGCGGGGTACAGGCGCCAGGCTAGCGGACGCAATCGACCGAGTACACCGGCTTGCCGTCGACGATCGCCTTGACTAGGCCGTGCACATCGGTCTCGAACCCTGGAAAGCGCTCGTTGAAGTCGCGCACAAACTGCAAGTAGCGGACGATCGTCGCGTTGAAACGTTCCCCGGGAATCAGCAGGGGGATTCCGGGCGGATACGGCGTCAGCAACGTGCTGGTGATGCGCCCTTCGAGGTGGTCGATCGGAACGCGGTCGATCTGACGATGCGCCATCTGGGCGAAGGCGTCGGTCGGTTTCATCGCCGGTTCCATATCCGAAAGATACATGCGGGTCGTCAGGTGCGCGATGTCGCTCGCCGCATAGACGCCGTGGATCTGCCGGCACAGGTCTTTCAGGCCAAGTCCGTCGTAGCGCGGATTTTTGCCGAGAAATTCAGGCATGACCTTCCACAGCGGCAGGTTCTGATCGTAACCATCCTTGAACTGCTGCAACTCGGTGACCATCGTGTTCCAGCGACCCTTGGTGATGCCGATGGTAAACATGATGAAGAACGAGTAGAGACCACACTTCTCGACGATGATGCCGTGCTCGGCGAGATACTTGGTAACGACCGCGGCAGGAATTCCCCATTCGTCGAACTCTCCGTCGACGTCGAGACCGGGAGTGATGATCGTCGCCTTGATCGGGTCGAGCATGTTGAACCCCTCGGCCAACAGGCCGAAGCCATGCCAGCGCTCGCCCGGCTTGAGGATCCACGCACTGCGATCGGCACTGGTCTGCCCACTGAGATCGCTCGGACCCCAGACCCTGAACCACCAGTCCCCTCCCCATTCCTGGTCGATCTTGCACATCGTGCTGCGAAAGTTGAGCGCCTCGGCGATCGACTCTTCGACCAGCGCGGTGCCGCCGGGCGCCTCCATCATCGCTGCGGCGACATCGCACGAAGCGATGATCGCGTACTGCGGCGAAGTCGAGGTATGCATCAGATACGCTTCGTTGAACACGTCGCGGTCGAGTCGACGGCCTTCGGAATCCTGGACCAGAATCTGTGACGCTTGCGAGAGCCCGGCGAGCAGTTTGTGCGTTGACTGCGTCGAGAAGACGATCGCTTCCTTGCAGCGCGGGCGAGCGGCGCCGATCGCGTGGTAGTCGCCGTAGAAGTCATGGAACGCCGCGTGCGGCAACCACGCTTCGTCAAAGTGCAGCGCGTCGATCGCGCCGTCGAGCATCTCCTTGATCTCTTCGACGTTGTAGAGGATCCCGTCGTACGTACTCTGAGTGATCGTAAGCAGCCGGGGTTTGGCGTTCACCGCGCGGGCAAACGGATGCGCCGCGATCTTCTGACGGATGTTCTCCCAGCGGAACTCGTCCTTCGGGATCGGCCCGATAATCCCGTAATGGTTGCGCGTCGGCATCAGGAATACGGGAATGGCGCCGGTCATGATGATCGCGTGCAGCACCGACTTGTGAGAGTTGCGATCGACGATCACGACGTCACCGGGCGCGACCGTCGAATGCCAGACGATCTTGTTCGAGGTCGAGGTGCCGTTGGTGACGAAGAACAGATGGTCGGCGTTGAAAATGCGCGCTGCATTGCGTTCGGAAGCGGCCACCGGCCCGGTATGGTCGAGCAGTTGCCCGAGTTCCTCGACCGCATTGCAGACGTCGGCGCGCAGCATGTTTTCGCCAAAGAACTGGTGGAACATGCGGCCGACAGGACTCTTGAGGAAGGCGACGCCACCGGAATGACCGGGACAATGCCAGGAATACGATCCGTCTTCGGCGTAGTGCGTCAGTGCGCGAAAGAACGGTGGCGCCAAACATTCGAGATAAGCCTTCGCTTCGCGGACGACATAGCGGCCAATAAACTCTGCTGTATCCTCGAACATGTGGATGAAGCCGTGCAATTCGCGCAGCACGTCGTTCGGTATGTGGCGAGACGTCCGCGTCTCGCCGTAGAGGAAGATCGGAATGTCCTCGTTACGACAGCGGATCTCCTTGACAAAAGCGCGCAGGCCGGCAATCGTCGCCTCAGCCCAACCCTCGCGAAAGTCTACGTCGCCAATCGAAAGGATGAACGCCGAAGCGCGACTTTGTTGTTGCGCGAACGACGTCAGGTCGCCATAGCTGGTGACGCCAACGACGTCAAAACCCATTTTTTCGATCGCCTTGGCCAGAGAACGGATGCCGAGACCGCCACTGTTCTCTGCGCGATAGTCCTTGTCGATGATGATTACGGGAAAGTCGAAACGCATGGCGAGTCCAGTACAGTCAGGTCAGCTCAATCGCGTCGCCGGCCGAAAACGGCCAGCACGTTAGCCACGCGCCTAGGTCGGCGCATGACTCTTGGCTCCGAGAAACGCGGAGGCAACGTCGACACGGCTCATATCTTCGGCAGCGTGACGCCCCGCTGACCTTGATACTTCCCACCACGATCTTTGTACGAGGTCTCGCACTCCTCGTCGGACTCGAAGAATAAGACCTGGGCAATGCCCTCGTTGGCGTAGATCTTCGCCGGCAGCGGGGTCGTGTTGGAAAACTCGAGCGTCACGTGCCCCTCCCACTCGGGCTCGAAGGGTGTGACATTGACGATGATGCCGCAGCGCGCATAGGTGCTCTTGCCGAGGCAGACGGTCAGCACGCTGCGTGGAATTCGGAAGTACTCGACGGTTCGCGCCAGCGCAAATGAGTTCGGCGGGATGATGCAGAAATCGCCCTTGAACTCGACGAAGGAGTTGGAATCGAAGTTCTTCGGGTCGACGATGGTCGAGTTGAGGTTGGTAAACAGCTTGAATTCGTCGGAGCAGCGAATGTCGTAACCGTAACTCGAGGTACCGTAAGAGACGACGCGGCGACCCTCGATTTCGCGCACCTGTTTCGGCTCGAAAGGTTCGATCATGCCGTTCTCCTCCACCATCCGGCGGATCCAGCGGTCCGATTTGATTGCCATCGCACGCCCTCCGAAACCCGCTGTCACGCGGTAATCACCCATTTTACGGTGTCGGCAGCCGGGAAGAAACCGCCCGCGCCGAGTCTGACGCTGCGCGGCACTTGATCAGCCGCGATCGAGGCTCGCGACCGCCCGCTGCATGCGCTGAAGCGCCGTCGCCAGTAGCGACGGCGCCGTTGCGAAATTGAGGCGAACAAAGCCGGGAGCGGCGAAGTCCGCGCCATCGGAAAGGCCGACCCCGTGCGCTTCAAACCAGCGCGTGACGTCGCCCACCCTGGCCGCGAGGCGGCGTGCGTCGATCCAGGTGAGAAACGTCGCTTGCGGATGGCTATGCGGCAAGCCCATCGCGTCAAGCGCGCGCGAAACCTGGTCGCGGTTGCCACGCAAACGGGCGAGCAGGGCCTGACGCCACGCGTCTCCCTCGCGCAGTGCCGCGCCGAGGGCGGTAAACGCGAAGCACGAGGGAAGCGGTACCAGGCGCTGCATGGCAGCGCGATAACGCTGACGCAGACTGGCATCGGGAATGATCGCCCAGGCAATGCCCAGCCCGGCCAGATTGAACGCTTTTCCCGGCCCGTGCAGCGTGATGCTGCGCGTCAAAGCGGCGGCGCGCGACGCAAGTCGCTTGGCAAACGGTTCGTGCCGCGTCGTGCCATCGAGAATCAGGTCACAGTGGACTTCGTCCGAGCAGACGTAAAGGTCGTGCGCAAGGCAATAGTCCGCCAAGGCATCGAGTTCGGCGTTGGCAAACACACTGCCAACCGGGTTGTGTGGATGACAGAGCAGCAGCAGACGAGTCTCTGGCTGCCGTTCGGACTCCAGCCGTGCAAAGTCGATCGCGTAGCTCAGCCGGCCACCCGCGGCGGCGGCTTCGTCGAGCAGCAGCGGCACCGCCAGCGTCTTTCTCCCCTGCGTCGGCCCCGCACTGAGGAATGGCGGATAGACCGGCGTCAGCACAAGGACCGATTCGCCGTCCGCGCAGCACGCCTTCACCGCCAGATTGAGACCGAGAACCAAGCCCGACAGCCAGACGATCCACTCCGGATCGACTGACCAGGCATAACGCTGCCAGCAATAGGCGACGACATCGTCCTTCAGTTGTCGCGGCGGCGACGTGTAGCCGTAGTTGCCGTGTCGGACGTGCGCCGCGACCGCGCACTCGATCGCCGGTGCCACCGGGTAATCCATGTCAGCGATCCAGAGCGGGATAACGTCGCGGCCGCGGTACTTTTCCCATTTCGTCGCCGACCAGGGCAAACGATCGTCAAAACGTTCGAAACGCTCTCCGAATTCAACCGGCTCCGCCTCGACGACGTCCGCTCGTGACGATGCCTCGTTCGGCACTGAGGGCGACTCCATCGAGCCTTGCCGACTCGCTACTTGCACAGGCCGAGCACGCGCTCAGCTTGTGAGCACACTTTACCTGCTGCCGGCGTCGTCGACACGGCGGCGGTAGCCGGCCGTGCACTCGCGCCGCCACACGCGCGCAGTTCGGTCGACGTCGGCCCGTAGTACGTCCAGCTGCGACCAAGATCCGGTAAGGCCAGGTCGACTTCACGCCATTTCGGATGGCCTTTCTCCTGCAGCGTCGGAAAGTTCTGGCAAAGCGAACGGGCGAAACGCCGCAGCGAGCCTTCGGTATCCTTCATCTGGAAGTCGTAGGTGACGAGCAGCGCCTTGACGGCCAACCCCGTCAAATCAGCGGTCAACAAGGAAGGATAGTTGGCGGCACGAATCGTCGCTTGAAAATAGGTCCGCAACACCGACCGACTCGAGGAATGACCCGGATCGAACTTGAGCAGCTTGATGTGCTGACGCGCTTCCGGCGTCATGTCGACCAGCAGTTTCGCCGGTTGCCCGGCAACGACTGCGACGACATCGATCGACTTGTCGGTGACCAGTTTGACCAGCGCTTCCTCATTCGACAAGAACGTCGTCTTCCCCTCGGGAATCGCCTCGCCAAACATCAGGCGATAGAGCGTCGTCGAGGTCAGCGCCGTGCCGCTACCCACTTCGCCGGCATTGATCCGCGCGTTCCGGATCTCGTGAATGAAATTGCGTTCCGAATCCGCCCGGACGATGAAGTAGATCTCCTCGTTGTAGAGCGGCATGATCACCCGGAGAGGTTTAATCAAAGCCCCGGCTTCGGCGTTGCCGCTGCCGGCCATGTCGAGAAAAGCCTGGTACACGTCCGACTGAACGAGTGCAAACTTCACTCCTGGCTCGTAGCGCAAACGCCTGACGTTGTCGACTGAACCCGCCGACGACACGGATTGAAGTGAAATATTTGCCGCCGGCGCGACGAACTGGGCGAAGTCACGCCCGATCCTGATATACGTCCCGCGCTCGGACGCGGTGACGATTTTATAGTCGGCGTCAGCCGAGACGGCTGGGTGAGAGAACAGAATTCCACTCGACATCAACAACGACAGCAGTCTTTTCATCTTCCTACTTCCCCGGAATCGAATTCACATTGCACAAGGCCAGCGCAGCGACAGCTGCCGGGCATTCGCCAGGCGCCCGCGGCGTCTCGGCGGCGGCTGACGACGCGGCATCCCTCCTTGCCGGCGCCGCCATCACCGATACCGGCGCACCCTTCCCGGCAGCCACTACGTCGCTTCCGACAACAGGAACCCTCGGTTCCCTCACTGGCGCCGAAGGTTGAAGGTGATACGCGAGCAAGGCGACGATCACCACCACCACAACGGCGGCGATGACCGTTGCCCGACGACGCCGTGACCGGCTCGACGGGGTTGCCGGCAACGTCACCGCGGCTACCGCGGAGGGTACGGCCCAACGTGCCGCCACATCGACATCGGAACGTTGCGGCGAGACGCCCCAGTCACCGGGTGCGCGAGCATTATCCGCACCATCGCCTGCCGCGCCGACCTCTGGCGGCACCAGCAGCGGCTCGGGTAGAGGCTGGTCGAGCTCCGCCAACGCCGCTTCGATCTCGTCGGCAAGCAACTCCGCCGACAGTTCAGATTCCGACACGGGTGGAAATTCAGCTCCGCACTTGTAGCAGTCGCGCGCGCCACGTTTGCCGATCGCACCGCACACTGCGCACGGCTGCAGATCCAGCTGCGAACCGCAGGCATTACAGTAAGCCGCTGCCAACGGATTGACATGCTGACAAAACAAGCACCGAAGCAGGCTCATGGACGACGACAAGACAGAGAGTTAAGGCGTCTCGGGCTTCCTGATCGGGAACCCGCAGCACGAGCGGGGGAAACGATGCGGTCAGACGACCGCACGCCAGTATAGGTGGCGCCGTCTACACCCGTCAATGCGGCCGACCAAGCCGACTGCGCCCGCCTCCGGAGCCATGATTGACAGCGACAGTGAGCGCCACGTAATCTAGCCCCCGCCTCACGTGTCACCCTCCAGAGTATCCGTCGTTCGACTCAACCCTCCCGGCGTACCTAGCCAGCCGCCAATCCGCATGCGTGTGTTACTCGTCGAAGACGACCCCATGATCGGTAGCAGCGTTCAGCAGGGACTGCGACAGGACGATCACACCGTCGACTGGCTGCGCAGCGGTGAGGGAGTCGAGGCAACGCTCGCGACGACCCCTTACGAAATCCTCCTCCTCGATCTGGGACTGCCCGGCCGGTCGGGAATCGACGTCCTCAAGCGGCTACGCGGCACCGGGAACGATATTCCGGTGCTCGTCATCACCGCCCGCGACGCAGTGTCCGACCGAATCCAGGGTCTGGACAGCGGCGCCGACGACTATCTGATCAAGCCCTTCGATCTCGACGAACTGGCCGCTCGCATGCGCGCCGTACTCCGCCGACGCTGCGGCCGCGCCGAACCGCTGTTCGAAAGCGGCGACCTGCAGTTGAATCCGGCGACGCACGAAGTGACGCTCGCCGGGCGACCGGTGGCACTCTCGGGACGTGAGTTTGCGTTGCTCCAGGCGTTGCTCGAACAGCCGGGGGTCCCGCTGTCGCGCGCACGCCTCGAAGAACGGTTGTACGGATGGGGAGAAGAGATCGAGAGCAACGCCGTCGAAGTCTATATTCACTCGCTGCGCCGCAAACTCGGCGGCGAACGAATCAAGAACCTTCGCGGCGTCGGCTATCTGGTACCGCGACTGCCATGAGGTCGATCCGGCGCCAGCTGCTGCTCGCTCTACTGGCCGCCATTACCTTGACCACGCTGCTGGGCGCGCTCGCCACCTACGGCAGGGCACGCGAGGAAGCCCATGCGATGTTCGACTACCAGCTCCGCCAGCTGGCACTTTCCTTCCGCGACCAGGCGCGTCACGTCGCGCGCGAGCGAGAGCTGCCGGCGGACCAAGACACGGAAGACTTCTCGGTTCAGATCTGGCGGCCCGATGGCACCCTGATTTACTTCTCGCATCCACGCCTCGACCTCCCACACCGCGCTCCCCCCGGCTTCGCGACCGTCGACTCCGGCGACGGCAAGTGGCGTGTTTACGGCTTGTGGCAAGGTGGACAGACGATTCAGGTCGCGCAGCCGGTCAGCATCCGCGACCGGCTGGCTTTGGCCGCCGCCTTGCGCACGGTGGCACCTTTCCTGCTGCTGCTGCCAATCCTTGGCGTACTGATCTGGATCCTCGTCGGTCGCGGGTTGCGGCCTCTGGACGCTGTCGCCCATGCCGTAACCACACGCACGCCTGCCGCCCTGGACCCCTTGCCGGAAGCTGCCGTGCCGAGTGAAATCATCCCCCTGGTGCGATCGCTCAACGACCTGCTCGCCCGCTTGCGACGCGCGCTCGACGCCCAGCGCGAGTTCATCGCCGACGCCGCCCACGAACTAAGGACGCCCCTGACGGCGCTCAAACTGCAGGTGCAGCTTGCCGCACGAGCCGGCGAGGCGGCAGAGCGTGCCCGCGCCTTCGCCGAACTCGAACGCGGTCTTGCCCGCGCCACTCACGTCGTCCAGCAGTTGTTGACGCTCGCCCGCCAGGAACCCGGCGCCGGCGAGCTCCCGGAGCAAACGGTAGACCTCGTCGAGCGGGTACGCGTCGTGCTCGCCGATCAACTACCGATCGCAGAAGCCAAGCAGATCGACCTCGGCGCGTCGCTGCTTGTCCCGCATGGCTGCGTCACGGGTGACCACGAAGCATTGCAAACCCTGGTCGACAACTTGGTGGGCAACGCCGTCCGCAATACACCGGCCGAGGGAAGGGTCGAGGTCACGGTCGGGGTCAACGACGGCCGTCCCTACCTGGAAGTCCACGATTCGGGCCCTGGAATTCCGCGCGAAGAGCGCGAGCGCGTTTTCAACCGGTTCTATCGACGCGCACACGGTGACGAGCGTGGCAGTGGCCTCGGCCTGGCCATCGTGAAGGCGATCGCCGAACACCATCAGGCACAGATTAACCTCGCCGACTCGCCTCTGGGCGGTCTGTGCGCCCGCGTCGACTTCTCCACCGCCGTGACACCGACGACGCCGGTTTCTTAAGTCCGCTTTAAGTCAGCCCCGGCTAAGGTAGACCAATGGAAGCCACGCGCTTCCGGTCATTGATTACCGAAATCGGAGGACAGTATGCAAGCAAGTTATTTCAGGCGCAGCGCGGTCGCGTTGATGCTGTTCGCGGCGCTTGGCGCCGGTTATGTGAGCTTTGCCGGACAAGCAATCACTCCCGCCGGCGCCAGCGCCGCTGAAGCAACAGCCGCCCCCGCCGCCACGACCCGGTCGACAATCGCGCTGCCTGACTTCAGCGCGATCGTCGACCGCAACGGACCGGCAGTCGTCAACATCAGCGCCAGCGGCCCGTCGACGGCAGCGGCAACGATCGACCCCGAGCATCCGCTGGATGAGTTTTTCCGGCGCTTCGGCACGCCTTCTCCGCCCGGGGACCGGCCCGCCCGCGGCGTCGGTTCGGGTTTCATTGTCAGCGAGGACGGCCTGATTCTGACCAATGCGCACGTCGTCGATGGCGCCACCGAAGTCATCGTCAAACTAACCGACAAACGCGAGTACCCTGCCAAGGTCGTCGGCATTGACCCGCTGACCGACGTCGCCGTTCTCCGCATCAACGCCAGCAAGCTTCCCGTCGTTCGCCTGGGCGACCCTTCGCGGACGCGTGTCGGCGAGTGGGTCGTGGCAATCGGCTCACCCTTCGGGTTCGAAAACAGCGTTACCGCCGGAATCGTCTCGGCCAAGTCACGTTCGCTGGCTCGCGACAGCTATGTTCCGTTCATTCAGACCGACGTCGCGGTCAACCCAGGCAACTCGGGCGGCCCGCTGCTCAACCTCGACGGCGAGGTGATCGGCATCAATTCGCAGATTTACAGCCGCAGTGGCGGCTATCAGGGCGTCTCGTTCGCCATCCCGATCAACGTCGCTCTGCACATTCAGGAGCAGTTGCTGCAACACGGCAAGGTCAGCCACGGCCGACTCGGGGTGACGATCCAGGAGGTCACACAAACGCTGGCCGAATCCTTCGGTCTCAAACAGCCAACCGGAGCCCTGATCAGTTCGATCGACAAAGGCAGCCCCGCCGCCGCCGCCGGCCTCGAGGTGGGCGACATCATCCTCCGGCTCAACGATGCGGAAATTGGCCGCTCGTCCGAGCTGCCGCCGATCGTCAGCCAGTTAGCACCGGGAACCCAAGTCAAGCTGCAGATCTGGCGCCAAGGCACGCACCAGGAGGTGGCACTTGCGGTCGGTGAACGGTCCAACCCACGCGCCGCGGCGAGCGCGCAGAGCGACGCCTCCGGCAAGACGCGTTTGGGACTGGCCTTACGACCGCTGACTCGCGGTGAGCGGCACGGGAGCGATACGCGCGAGGGCTTGCTCGTCGAAAGCGTCAGCGGACCCGCCGCGCGAGCCGGCATTCAAACGGGCGACATCGTCGTTGCGCTCAATGGCCAACCGGTGCACGACGTCAACCAACTGCGTGCACTGCTCGACAAAGCCGGCAAGAAGGTCGCTCTGTTGATCGAGCGCGACAACAAGAAGCTTTTCGTACCGGTGGAAATCGGCTGACGACGACAGGAAATCGGCTCGCCGCCGGTCGGATTTTGCTCAAGTCCGACCGGTAGCTAGCCCTTTTGCCGCATCAGACGCGCCTTCTCGCGCTCCCAATCGCGTTCCTTTTCCGTTTCGCGCTTATCGTATTGCTTCTTGCCCTTGGCAAGGCCAATCTCCGCCTTGATCCGGCCGCGCTGGAAGTGAAGGTCGAGCGGAACCAAGGTATAACCGGCGCGTTCGACCTGCCCGATGAGCTTGTTGATCTGCCGGCTGTGGAGAAGCAGCTTGCGGGTGCGCACGGGCTCCGGGCGCACATGCGTCGACGCAGCGAGCAGCGGAGTGATGTGCATGCCGAACAGAAAGATCTCACCCTCGCGGATCAGCACGTACGCCTCTTTGATGCTGGCGCGGCCGCCACGGATCGCCTTTACTTCCCATCCCTCGAGCACAACGCCCGCCTCGATCCTGTCCTCGATGAAATAGTCGTGCAGGGCTTTCTTGTTGGCGACGATGCTCATCTTCCGCAATTCGGGTGGTCAGCGCCCGGACCGGAGTGGGCCAGTGCTAAAATCGCCGATTCTACAGGATTCGCGGAGTCCGGCAGAGTATGGCCATGGTCAAGAAGTCGGTGCTGATCGAGCACTCCTCGCAGCAGATGTTCGATCTTGTTGACCGGGTCGAAGACTATCCGCTGTTCCTGCCTTGGTGCAACCGTACCCATTGCCAGTTTCGCGACGAGCAGAAAACCGTCGCCACGCTGCATATCAATTACCGCAGCGTCAGATCACACTTCACCACTGAAAACCACAAGGAATCGCCGCTCTGGATGTCGATCAAGCTGGTCGATGGTCCGTTCCGGCGGCTGGATGGCTGCTGGCGCTTCAAACCTTTGCACGAGAACGCGTGCAAGATCGAATTCCAGCTCTCCTACGAGTTCTCGAGCCGGGTGTTCGAGAAGGTGATCGGCCCCGTCTTCAGCCAGATCGCCAACACGTTCGTTGAGGCTTTCGTCCGCCGCGCCCAGGAGCGCCGAGGGGTCGCCGATGCCTGAGGCACTGAGCGTCGAAGTCGTCTACGCGCTGCCCACTAAACAGCCGATCGTCCGCCTGCAGCTCGCACCTGAAAGCACGGTCAAGCAGGCGATCGAAGCCTCGGGGCTATTGCAGAAACACCCCGAAATCGACCTGACAAGAAACAAGGTCGGCATTTATGCCAAGTTGTGCAAGCTCGATACGGCGTTGCGCAACCACGACCGGATCGAGATCTACCGGCCGCTGATTGCCGACCCCAAGGAAGTGCGCAAGCAGCGTGCGGCCGAGGGAAAAGTGATGCGCAAGGGTGCCGGCGACGGCGAATAGGCGTCGCTACTTGCAGCTGGTTTCGACGTTCCGGCGCGCCTTGGCAAGTTCCCGTTCGCGCTGCGCGTCGTCGAGCACGACGCGTTCACCCTTGTCGTCTCGGGTCGCGACCCGCTGCCCCGACTCCAACACGCGCACCGCGTTTCTTGCCGCTTCGCAGGCCTCCTTCTTCTGCGTCTCAAGACGCTGCTCCTTCTCGGCTTTCTCGGCGGCGTCCTTGGACTCTTTCTGTCGCTTGCGGAACTCCAGTTCACGATCCGCCATCGTTTTCCCGGCCTCCGCGTTCGCCGTCGGAGCCTGAGCGGGAGCCGGTTCGGAGGATGCTTCAGGGTCAATCGCCTTCGCCTGGCGCGCCTTGACGGGCGGCGGGCGATCCGAGATCACCGTCTTGTTGTGTTCGTCCTGCCACTTGTAAATCTGCGCGTTGGCAGCGACAGCGAGACCGAGACCGAAAACGACCACGGCAAGAGCGACGTTTCTCATTGTCATCCAGCGGTTACGGGGCACGTGTATAATACGTTTTTGTGACCGCGGATCCTAGGGCATGCGTGTAATCCAACGGGCGCTGACGTTTGACGACGTCCTTCTCGTTCCCGCCCACTCAGCCGTGATGCCGCGCGATGTCAGCCTGAAGGCGCGGCTAACGCGCAACATCCGCCTCAACTTGCCGCTCGTTTCAGCGGCCATGGACACCGTGACCGAGAGTCGTCTGGCCATTGCCCTGGCCCAGGAAGGCGGCATCGGCATCGTACACAAGAACCTCACTCCGAAGGCGCAGGCTGCCGAAGCGGCAAAGGTCAAACGCTTCGAGTCCGGCATTCTCAAAGATCCGATCAGCGTGCCGCCAACCCTGTCGGTGCGCGACGTTCTCGCCCTCACCCGCTTGCACAAGATATCCGGCGTCCCGGTCGTCGACGGCAAGGTCGTCGTCGGGATCGTCACCAACCGCGACTTGCGTTTCGAGACCCACCTCGATCAGCCGGTGCGCAACATCATGACGCCGCGCGAACGTCTGGTTACCGTTCACGAGGGAGCAACCGTCGAGGAAGGCAAGGCGCTGATTCACAAACATCGGCTCGAACGCGTTCTGGTGGTCAACGAAGCGTTCGAACTGCGTGGCCTGATTACCGTCAAGGACATCATCAAGACCACCGAACACCCGTACGCCTGCAAGGACGCTGGCGGCCGACTGCGTGTGGGTGCGGCGCTGGGAGTCGGCCCGGGAACCGAAGAGCGTGCCGAACTGCTCGCCGAAGCGGGCGTCGACGTGCTCGTCGTCGATACCGCGCACGGCCACTCGCAAGGCGTACTCGACCGCGTCAAATGGGTGAAGCGAAACTTTCCCGCCATCGACGTCATTGGCGGCAACATCGCCACTGCCGATGCCGCCCGGGCGATGCTTGATCACGGCGCCGACGGGATCAAGGTCGGCATCGGACCAGGATCGATCTGTACCACACGCATCGTCGCCGGCGTCGGCGTTCCGCAGATCACGGCGATTCAGACGGTTTTTGACGTGCTTCGCGACAGCGGTGTGCCGCTGATTGCCGACGGCGGTATCCGCTACTCCGGAGACATATCGAAAGCCGTCGCTGCCGGGGCCGACGCGGTGATGCTCGGCGGACTTTTCGCGGGAACCGAAGAGGCGCCTGGTGAAATCGAGCTTTTCCAGGGGCGCTCGTACAAATCCTACCGGGGCATGGGATCGATCGGCGCCATGGCCGCCGGCGCCGCCGACCGCTACTTTCAGGATACGGCGTCGCTCGACAAGCTGGTCCCGGAAGGCATCGAAGGACGCGTTCCCTACAAGGGATCGGTGTTGGCGGTGATTCACCAACTGATGGGCGGCTTGCGCTCGTCGATGGGATATCTGGGCTGCGCGACGATTGCCGAGGCGCACGAGCGGGCAAGTTTCGTCGAGATCACCGCCGCCGGCGTCCGTGAGTCCCACGTCCACAATGTTCAGATCACCAAGGAAGCGCCGAACTACCGCGTCGAATGACGACCGACGCCATACGGTGCGCGCGCGCCCCCGGCACGATGAGGCAGCCCCATGTCGCACCGAAAAATTCTCGTCCTTGACTTCGGCTCGCAGGTCGCACAACTGATTGCGCGCCGTGTGCGCGAACACCAGGTTTATTGCGAACTGCATCCCTACGACGTCAGCGAGGCCTTCATTCGCGACTTTGCGCCGCAGGGAATCATCCTCTCCGGCGGACCGAACTCGGTGTACGAAGTCGAAGACTTCAAGGTGCCGGAAGGGGTCTTCACGCTGGGCGTCCCCATTCTCGGCATCTGCTACGGAATGCAGGCCATGGCTTTGCAGCTGGGCGGACAGGTCGAGAGTTCGAACAAGCGCGAGTTCGGTTATGCCGAAATCCGCGCCCACGGTCACTCGCGCCTGTTCAAAGAAATCGAGGATCGCCGCAATGCGCACGGACACGGTCTGCTCGACGTCTGGATGAGCCACGGTGACCGGGTGACCTCGCTACCGCCGGGTTTTAGCGTCATCGGCAGCAATCCCTCGACGCCGATCGCGGCGATGGCCGACGAGACGCGCGGCTTTTACGGCGTACAGTTCCACCCCGAAGTGACGCACACGCTGAAGGGCAAGGAGATCCTCGGCGCCTTCGTGCGCGAGATCTGCGCCTGCCCCGGCGACTGGAACATGCCCGACTACATCGCCGAGGCGGTCAGCAACATTCGTTACCAGGTGCGTGACGACGAAGTCATCCTCGGGCTGTCTGGCGGCGTCGATTCGTCGGTCGCGGCAGCGCTGATCCACCGGGCGATCGGCGAGCAGCTGACCTGCGTCTTCGTTGACAACGGCCTGCTGCGGCTGAACGAGGCCGAACAGGTGATGCAGACCTTTGCTCGCAACCTCGGTGTCAAAGTCATTCACGTCGACGCGACGTCTCGTTTTTTACACGCACTGCAGGGCGTCAGCGACCCCGAGGAAAAGCGCAAGATCATCGGCCGCGAGTTTGTCGAGGTCTTCCAGGCCGAGGCCCGCCGCTTCGCCAAGGTCAAGTGGCTGGCACAGGGAACGATCTACCCGGACGTGATCGAATCGGCCGGCGCGCGTACCCGCAAGGCGCACACCATCAAGAGTCACCACAACGTCGGCGGCCTGCCGGAGACGCTCAATCTGGACTTGCTCGAACCGCTGCGCGAGCTCTTCAAGGACGAAGTACGCGATCTCGGCGTCGCCCTCGGTTTGCCACACGACATGGTCTACCGTCACCCCTTCCCCGGCCCTGGGCTCGGCGTGCGGATTCTCGGCGAAGTGAAGGCCGAGTACGCCGATCTTCTGCGCCAAGCCGACGCGATCTTCATCGACGAGCTGCGCGCCGCGGACTGGTACGACAAAACCAGCCAGGCGTTCGCCGTCTTTCTCCCGGTGAAGTCGGTCGGTGTCATGGGAGATGGTCGAACCTACGACTACGTTGTCGCCCTGCGCGCCGTCGAAACTCAGGACTTCATGACCGCGCGCTGGGCCGAACTGCCACACGCGCTGCTCGGCAGGGTCGCCAACCGCATCATCAATGAGGTGCACGGCGTCAACCGCGTCGTCTACGACATCTCCGGCAAGCCGCCTGCAACCATCGAGTGGGAGTGAGCACGAGATCGTCGCCGAATCCGAAGATCGCGCGCGCCCAACAGAGCGAGATCACCGATGAGCAAGGTCGGTCGTAACGAACCCTGCCCGTGTGGCAGCGGGAAGAAATACAAATTCTGCTGCGCTGACGGCGCTGGCGAGCCGCGCGAACCGCCGCCGGCGGGGTCAACGCGCTCTGCCGGCGTTGGGCGCGTGCTCGACTGGTTGCTCAGCAAGCACTCCAAGGCCATGGCGGCGGCGATGCAAGCGATGTTTGCCCATCTACCGCCTGAGCAGACCGTCGAGCTGCATCGCCAGGATCGAGAGACGTGGACCGCAATCCAGATTAATGCCAGCGAGCGATTGCTCGCCGAAGGGGAAATTCTCGTTCAGGGCAGAGTGCGGCGGGTCGCCGAGTATCTGTTGAGTCCGAGCGGACCGCTGTTGACGGTTGATCTCCGTGACTGGATCGCTCAGCTCGCCGAGCGGCCCTTGCGCCTCTACGACGTCACCGACGTCATCCCGGGAGAGCAGCTCACACTGTGCGACGCCCTCGACGACGAAGCGCTACCGATCGTCGTCCGTGAACGGGCGGGCAGCGTGGCGACCTTGGTCGGTACCCGGATCGGCGCCCGCCTCATGACGGCAGATGGACACCCCGTCCTGTCGGGCGCCCTCTACCCCTTTTCGGGACAAGCGGCGTCGCGCGTCGTCAGTGCGCTGCGCGACGCCGCGCATCACGCTCTCGGTGAGGCGGAACAACCGGCACGCACGCTGAGCCGAATCATCTACGAGCAATGGCTGGCCCAGTTGGTCGCTCCGCCAGCGCTGCCGACGGTGATCGACAGCTACTCCGGCGAACCGATGCGGCTGATCACCGATCACTACCGAGTCCATGACTGGGGAGCGCTGGTCGAGTCGCTGGCGGCGCAGGCCGACGTCAGCGGCGACCGAGACACGGGCTGGAACCGTCTGGTCGACGGGGACGACGGGCAGACTCGATCAGCAGCGTCGATCAACGTCGGCCAAACGTCGAATCGGCTGACCACGTTCTTCAAGACCCAGCGCTATGCCGACGACGGCCGCCGCTGGTTCCAGTCGATCGCCGGCGACGCGGTGCAGTTTCTCACACGCGAGGTGTCCGACCCGACATCGCAGCTGGGCAAGCCGTTCCGCGGCGACCCGGCCAGCAACGACGACCATGACTCCGGCCTATCGCCCGAGCAATTGTCAGCGCTGATGGCCAGTGCCGTCGACCGCCTGTACGTCAACTGGGCCGACGAGCCCATTCCGCTGCTCGACGGTCAAACGCCGCGACAAGCGATCCAGACACCGGGCGGTCTCGAACGCGTCAAAGGCTTGCTGCGAACGTACGAAGCGAACGAAAAACAATCCGCACTCCAACAGCAGCGGCCTGAAATTTCGTACGACTTTCTCTGGCAAACCTTGGGGATTTCACGTTAGCGGGCGGCGAAGGCGCGCCACTCGCCCTGGCAGCTAGTGGCCGAAGGCGCTGGGCTATAGGACGTAGCGCGACAGATCTTCGTTCTGCGCCAGTTCGCCGAGGCGACTGTCAACGTAGCCGGCATCGACCGACAACGTTTCGCATCCGCGTTTACCCGCCGAGAACGACACTTCCTCGAGCAGCCGCTCCATCACGGTATAGAGTCGCCGGGCGCCGATATTCTCGGTTCTTTCGTTGACCGACCACGCGGTTTCGGCGAGACGGCGAATGCCATCGCGAGTGAAATCAAGGCTGACGCCTTCGGTCGCCAGCAGAGCCTGATACTGTTTGGTCAGGCACGCGTCGGTCTGCGTCAGGATGCATTCGAAATCGGCGACCGAAAGCGAATCGAGCTCGACGCGAATCGGAAACCGCCCCTGCAACTCGGGAATCAGGTCCGACGGCTTGGCCAGATGAAACGCTCCGCTGGCGATGAAGAGAACGTGGTCGGTGCGGATCATCCCGTACTTGGTCGACACCGTCGTCCCTTCGACCAGCGGCAACAAGTCGCGCTGCACGCCCTGACGGGAAACGTCGATGCCATGCGTGTCGCTGCGTGAGGCAATCTTGTCGATTTCGTCGAGAAAGACGATGCCGTTCTGTTCGACGTTGCGCACTGCTTCGAGCTTGACCTCCTCGTCGTTGACCTGTTTCGCCGCTTCCTCGTCGATCAACAACTTGTGCGCGTCGGCAATCTTCAGCTTGCGCGATTTCTTGCGTCCACCGCCAATGCTCTGGAACATGCCCTGAATCTGCGCCGTCAGTTCCTCCATTCCCGGCGGTGCAAAGATTTCCGCCTGCATCGACGGCGCAGCAACCTCGACCTCGATTTCCTTGTCGTCGAGTTCGCCCTCGCGCAGCTTTTTGCGAAACTTCTGGCGGGTCGCCCGTTCGTCACCGGACTGCGCATCGTTGAAGAAGCTGCCGCGAGCCGGCGGCAGCAGGGCATCGAGGATCCGCTCCTCGGCGGCGTCTTCGGCACGCTGACGAACTCCCTGCATCGCCTGCTCGCGACCACTCTTGACGGCGATTTCGACCAAATCCCGGATGATCGTCTCGACGTCACGCCCGACGTAGCCGACCTCGGTGAACTTGCTCGCTTCGACCTTGATGAACGGCGCATTGGCGAGTCGCGCCAGGCGGCGCGCAATCTCGGTCTTGCCGACGCCCGTCGGTCCGATCATGAGAATGTTTTTCGGCGTGATCTCCTGCCGCAGGGGTTCGGCCACCTGCGCGCGCCGCCAGCGATTGCGCAGGGCGATCGCAACCGCCTTCTTGGCCTTGCCTTGGCCGACGATGTGCTTGTCGAGCTCAGAAACGATTTCCTGCGGGGTCATCGCCGACATGCTTACTCCAGCGTCTCAATCGTGAAGTGTTGATTGGTGTAGATGCACAGATCGCTGGCGATCTGCAGCGACTTACCGACGATTTCGGTGGCGTCGAGCGAACTGTGGTCGATCAGCGCCCGCGCCGCCGAATGCGCGAAGGCGCCCCCGGAACCGATGGCGACGATCCCGTGCTCGGGTTCGACGACATCCCCATTCCCGGTAATGATCAGAGACTTTTCCCGATCGGCAACGGCCAACATCGCCTCCAGCCGACGCAAGGCCCGATCACTGCGCCAATCCTTGGCGAGTTCGACGGCCGAGCGCAATAGGTTGCCTTGATACAGGTCGAGCTTGGCCTCAAATCGCTCAAATAGAGTAAAGGCATCCGCCGTGCTGCCGGCGAAGCCCGCCAGGATACGGCCCTGGAAGATACGCCTCACCTTGCGGGCACTCGCCTTGATGATCACGTTGCCAAGTGTCACCTGGCCGTCGCCGCCCATCGCGACCTGTTGCCCGCGACGTACGGACAGGATCGTCGTCCCGTGGTACTGCTCCATCAAACCCGGTTCTCCACCCGTCGTGTCAGTGGTCAGTTGCGAGGCAGAACGATCTGCGCAACGCCGCTCAGCCCGACGACGCGAAACAGTTCGGCGACAAGATAATTGGGATGACGGAAGACGATCTCTCGCCCGGTGCGCTTGACCGTCGCCAGTACGTTGAGCAGCGACCCGGCGCTGACAAAGTCCATTCGCGTCACCGCCGCGCAGTCGATCACCACCGGATCGTTGGCGGCGGCGTAAGCCAGCAGATCGGCAAAACGCGAAGACTTCACCTCACCCTTGATGACATAGGTTTCCGTGCTTACTTCGTCCAGCGCGGTGATCGACAACGGTTCCTTGCCGCTGTCCTTGACGCGCTCGGGCTCCCAGGACGGCGGCGAGATTTCGAAGGTCACTGCGTAGTTGATCGCCAGCTCCTCAAACGCTTCCAGCTCTCCGCGCAGCTGAAAGAACTCGAGCCGCAACAACCAGCAGCCGCGGTTCTCGGGAGCGCCAGCCACCACCTGAGCGTCAAGCAACGCCGTCAAGTGATCCCGGTTCAGCAACTCGACTTCCCGACGTCCCTTGCGCGCCTGCGAGAGGATCGTCAGCAGTCGTTCGCAACCGGTGCCGTCAACGCGGCGAACCTTGGAAAGATCGACTCGGAGCTGCGTATTTTTGTCCACCGCCTGACGCAAAAGATCAAACGCTGCGTCGTTGTCAGCCGTCAACTCGCCTTTGAACAGCACCGTGCCGGTAGCCGTCTTCGCGCGCGCCGGCACCGCTGCAACGTCACGCCAGACCGGCGGGGATTTTTCGTAGCACTGCGCGTATTCGATCTCGAGCGACTCGAAAGCCGCTTTCTGCCCAGTCAGCCGGAAGAAGTCGAAGAGCATCAGCCACAATCGCTCACCGGCGACGTTGCGATGATTGTGGATCGAGTTCTCCAGCAACATACGCACGGCACGATCCTGAGCGTTGGCGTACAACATCGCGGCTTCTTCAGCCTCGGCGTCGATCGGGTCGACATCCACTTCGACCTGATACTCGGGAGCTGCTTCGCTAAAGACGAACTCGCTGAGTTCCAGCGGCGGCGCGTCGGTCGGCGCAACCGGCGTCGCAAAGGGCAGATCGGCTTTCTGCAGTCCGGCCACGGGCCGACTCGTGGCACTCTTTGCCTTGTCGTCCACCGCTGCCGGAACGGACGTCCTGTCTTCGCTGGGACGACCGGGAGCAGCCGGGCGAACCGGCATCTTCTTTTCCGACTTTTTGAAGAATGAAAATACCATGGTCGGGAGGAGCCATCATCAGCTCAGTTCTACGGCAATAGTCCTATGTAACACATCGATCGGCACACTGCAATTTGATTCCCGCGTGTGCGCGGATCGGCAAAAAAACGGCGGACGCCGTCATCGGGAAAGCCTCTCGAACCTCGGAGTCAGCGGCGCTGTTCAGACGTCGCCGCCTCGCCGTGGAGGAAGATAGCGGCGACGCTCGTCCTCTTCAGCGGTCCGTTTGCGCCGCGGCCAATCGCAACTGCCGCAGTCACAGCAACTGACGAAGTCGCCCAACCACGACCAGAAACGTCCTCGCGGCAGGTCGCCGCCAAACTCGCAGGGTAGGTCCAGAGCACAATCGCAGTCGCCGCGTTCGCTACGGTGGGGACGGCGACGCGGGAGGGAGTGGCGTTGATGCGCTTCACGACAGCGATCGAGTCGGCGCCGCAGGACGGCAAGACCGGTGACGACGCCCAATCTGCGAACGGCGCGATATCCGAGTTTCGAGCAACTTGGGCGGCCGGTATGGTGACGATAGGCACAAGAAAAGCCTTTGTACGGCGATACGTAGCGTTGGTAGGCCGTGATGACCGCGAGAACGACTGAGCGCATCGGTCTTTTCCTCCCCGGATTCGAGCAACGGCGACAAGACCACCGACCACTTGGGCGAAACCGCGCCACCGGGCAGGTCGCGACTGACCTGCTGCCTTATCGCCCGAAGCGGTCGTTCCACAACAGATCGAATCCGGTGTCGGTGCCGGCACGCCCGACCAGCGACAGGTTACGCGTCAGGTCGACGGTCAGCTTGACGACGCTGCCAGCCGCACTCAGCGACTGATCGTAACTGAGAACGACGTTGGCGGCCAGACGCTTGCCAACGCTGACAATCTGATCGGTTGTCGTGTCGCTGCTGCCAAAACCGCTGGTACTGGCGACGCGACTGCTTTGCCAACGCCCACTGCCGTCGAGCGTTCCCGAACGAACGCCAAACTCGTCGATGCCCAGACTCCTCTGAATCGCCTTTAGCGGACCACCATCCTGCCCGCCGAGGATCGTCTGCGCGGCCGCCATCAACACCCCGGTGTCCTTGCCGCCCTGCTGTTCGGGCCCCCGTCCGAGCACCAGCCAGGACAACTTCTCGGCGTCAGGCACTTCGGGGTCCGAAACGAGTCTGATCAGCGGCCGGCGCGCCGTGCCGGTGACCTCGACACCGGCCTCAACCGGCAGGTTGCGGCGCACGGCGACGATGTTCAGTCCCGGATTGTCAAGCAATCCCTGAAAGTTGAGAATTCCCCGTTCGATCTCCAGGTGTTGTCCGTAAGCATCGAAACGTCCCTCGCGCGTGCGTATTGTTCCCGTCGCCCGGGGCAGTCCGGCACCGTCCGCGTGCAGCTTGACGGTACCCGCGAGACGACTGTCGACGCCGGCCCCGGAAAAGTGAAAGTTGCGCCCGAGATCGACCTCGAGGTTGACCGTCAGCAGGCGCGCTGGCAGCGACGCTTTCCGTTCGCCGCCACGCCGATGGACAACAACGTCGTCTGACAGCTGCGGCGTCGAGCTCTTTGCCAGCTGCCAGTAGCCGGCGTCGGCCCTGACGTTGCCGAGAACGTCGAGCGAGCGTTGCTTGATGCTGAGCCGAGCCTCTCCGGACGCCAGCAGCCACTGCTCGGGACGCTGCAGCAGACCGACGCGATCGGCCCGAACGGTCAGGAAACCGTCCGCCTGCCCGGTGCGCAGCTCGCCGCTGACTTCGAGCCGGCCTGGGCTGCGCGTCAGGGCTGCGCCATCCAGGCGTGCGTCCAGCAGCAACGAACGCGGCATCGGCTGCAGCTCGCTGTCGAAGAGCAGTTGCTGGAGGACGAGGCGAAGGTCACCGCCGCCACCGCCAGCGACTTGCAGCACTAGTCGGCCACGTTCCAGTCGCATTCCCTGATCAAGCGCCCGCACCGCCAATTGCTCGCCGCGCCATTCGCCGCTGATCTGCGGCTGCGCCGGCGTACCGTCGACAAGCAGATCGCCGACGAGACGGCCACCGGTCTGCCAACCGTCACCCAGCAGGGGGCCAAGCCACGCCAGATCGGGTGCATTCAGGCGCAAGACTCCTCGCCAACGCGACTGACGGTCGATGAATCCATCCCCGCGACTTCCGGCAGTCCATTCGGCGCTGATTTCGCCCAAGCGGCGGCCACGCAGCTGGGCTTGAGCCGAGACGCGTCCACCGCCGAGTTGCCATCGCAAGTCGGCCGCCTGCAGCCCCAGCGGCAAAGTGCCGACCACGAGATCGCCACTCTCCCGCCACAGGTGAACGCGACCGGCTGGCAGCCGGGCGAATCGATCACCCGTACCAGCGGTGTCGATATCCCACTCTCCTGCGACCCGAAGCGCCTCATCACTGCCCTTCGCCATCGACACGGAAGAGCCGAAAAGCTCGGGAAACTCGACCAAGACCGCGGCCACCGCCAACCCCCGGAAGCCGCCTGCGGTCTGCCATCGCTGCTGTCCGTAGCGCAGCGACTGCAGTTGCAATGACCACCCATCGCCGGCAAACGCCGCCGGCCCAGCGCTCAGCGAAGCGCTGGCGACCTGCAGTGGCATCGGCGCCGACAACTGCAGAAAGCGGGTCTCGGCGTCGCCAGCGGTCGACAACGTGAGTTCGTTGAGCGTCCCGGCCCAAGTCCATCCGGCAGCCGCCGACGACAGGCCGCCCGCAAGCAGCCAGCGCAGTCCACGTTTTGCCGGCAGCTCGGCCCGACCCTGCAACCGATGCGCCCGACGAACCCCGTCGACTTCGAGCGTGAGGTCACGCAGTACGGTCGTGCCGGCAGCGGTGCTGACGGCGCCGAGGCGCAGCTTGCCGACCAGTTCGCCCTCGTCGCCGGGCGCCAGTCGCGCGTCCAGGTCGCCGCCACGAATTTCGCCGTAGCCGGGAAGCGCCAGCTGCGCCGAGTGGAAGCGCACCTGCAATTCCGGCAGTTTGACGCTGCCGCCAAGTTGCAACTGCCCGCTGAAGTTGCCAGCGATCCCGAGACGATCAAGCGTTGGCGCCTCGATCGTCACCTGCAACCGGTCTCCAGCGGCGCCAAAAGCCCCGGTCGCCGACAACCGGTTGCCGGCGGCGGCCAGCGCCACCTCGGCTTTGCGCAGGCGCTCGCCGGCGACGTCGATCTCGCCGCCGCCCGTAAGCGGCTCCTTCTCCAGCCGGCTGTCGTGCAGCTGAAAACGCAAGGCCAGGGCAAGCTGCGGCCGCCGACTTCCGCGAAGCACGAAGTCGGCGTTGAGCTGTGCCGACGGCAAACGGGCGAAACGACTCGGATCGAAGTCTCGCAGGCTGCCTTGTAGCGCAAAGACGCCGCTTCCGGCCAACGACACGCTGCCGTCAGCTCGTAGCTGCGCCCGACCGGCGGCGAAGCGCAGTTGTTCGAGCGACACCGTTTCCGGATCGATCTGCAAGCGGCCCTGAACGGCCAGCTGAGCATCGTGCAGATCGAGGTGAAGTCGCTGCCGAAGCAGGCTCAGCGTCGCGTGCACGGAGCCGGCGAGTTGCGTTCGTCGCAGCGCGCTGTGCAGCGCCCGAGCGTCGACGGCGCTGGCCATCACGCTCAAGGCCAGATCTCCCTCGTCCAGGGCCGCACGACCGGTCAGCCGACCCCCACCGGCGAGCCGGACGTCGAGTGCTTCGGCACGCAATGGGCCTCCCTCGCCGGCCAACTCGGCCGACAACGAGACGATCGGCAGTAAACCCCGATCGACGGCCCCGGGCCGCCGGTTGACAACGGTCAGGCGACCGCCGAGACCGGCCTCGGTCGGCTCCTGCGGCTGCAGGGAGAGCGCGAGGTCAAGCTGCGCCTGCGGCGCACCATTGACCCAGGCCGCCGGATCGAGGCCGGTGACGCCGGCCACCAGCGAGCGCAGCGGCTGCCTGGCAAACGGGGTGATTTGCGCCACGACGTGGCCGGCCGGCGGTTGTCCGACCGTCTCGCCGGAAACACGAAGTCGCCCGTCCAGCGTAACCGCGGCCAGTGTGCCGCCGCCCGACAAGACCAGGGCGACCGGCCGTTCGCCCAAGTCGCCGCCCAGGATCGAGTCCAGTTTGAAGGCAAAAGGCGGCGCGATGGACACGGACGCCTCCGCCTCGACGGCCACGCCTGCCACCCGCGCGCGCCCGGCGAACACACGGTGCGCCTCGTCGTCGCTGGCGATGCCGGCGGTTATCGCTTCGGCAACGACGGCAGCCCGTCCGTCGGGGAAGGCATAGTCACCGAGTTCGATTCGCCCGACGCTGAGCTGATCGATGAGCAGCGACAGCGGCAGCCGCAAGTTCTCCGGGAGCGCCGGCGGATCGCCATCGGCACGGCTGGCGACGCGCAGCGTGGCGAGCGTCAGCCGTTGAAGCATCAGGCGCCGAGAGAGCAGTTCCGATGGTCGCCAGTCGACCTCCAGCTCGCGCGCTTGAACGTCGAGCGTTGCGCTACGCCAGCGCGCCGAGTGCAGCGAAAACGGCCCCAGCAGCGTTCCGGCTGGTTCGTCGAGCTTAAGCTGGTCGCCCACCAGATCAACAAGCAAGCGGCAAGTCAGACGCAAACCGCCTTCACTGGCGACCAGCCAGGCGATGCCCACCAGTACCATCACCATCAAAACCGACAGCCATCGCCACCCGCGACGCCTTGGCAGCCCCACCCTGCGCTTGTCCTTCTCTACGGCTGGGTCAGCCACGACCGAGCATTCCGTCTCGTTGCTCAAAAGGGGATCGCCAAAGAGAAGTCAAGCCGCAGCGAGCCGTCGCGCTGCCCGTAGGCGAGATCGATCCCCAAAGGTCCGGCCGGGCTTTTCCAACGGGCGCCCATCCCGTAGCCGAGCGCGGGACTGATCGCCTGCCAGTCATCAGTCGCGTTGCCGGCATCGACGAACACTGCGGCGCCCCATTGGGCAGTCAGCCAGTGAGTGTACTCGGCACTCATCACCAGGAGATAGCGCCCACCCACCGTGGCTTCCCCTTCCTTGACGCCGAGACTGAGATAGGGATAGCCGCGCACGGTGTTGCTGCCGCCGGTCCGAAACAGGAAGTCCTGGGGAATGCCTTTCGACGACGGCGCCAGCGTGGCACCGACTTCGCCGCGAAACAACAAGGCGTTGCGCGCGTCGAGAAGAACACCCTGGCTGTAGCGCAGGTAGCCGCGCACGAAGTTCTGATCGGAAAGGAGCTGCTTGCTCGCCCCCCCCAGCTGCCACTGCAACGAAACGCCGTCGGCAGGGTCAAGCGGGTCCGCCAGATGGCGCCAGATCCACCCAAGCTGTGCCGTCAGCGCCCGGTTGGTCGTCGCCGGTGCGCCTTCGGGCGATTCCTTTTCGCGTTGCCAGTTGACGCCCAGCCGCTGTTCGATACTTCCACGCCGCTGGACGCGCGTCGCGCCGACACCGACGCGCCGGATGCCGAGCTTTTCGATCTCCGAGTTTTCGGCGGCAACGCCGACACCGTCGCGCTGCAGCCTTTCGCCGGGCGGCAAGAAGGCGTCGACAAACGCCGTCTGTCGCAGTTGTTCGAGCCGCACACCGGTCTGCAGCTCCCAGGCGCGGTTCAAAAAATCGCTGTTACGAAAACTGCCCTCGACGCGGGCACCGGTGTTGGTGCTGTAGCCGACGCCGAGCGACACTTGATACGGCGCGCGCTCACGAATCTGGACGCGCACTGGCGCCGTCAGCCAGCCGTCAGCCGACGGCCCGTCGACGGCGGCCTCACGGTCAAGGGTGACGCTGACCGAGGCGAAGTAGGGGGTGCTCTGCAAGGCCGCCTGCAAGGCGAGCAGGCGCTCTTCGCGATACGGCTCGCCCGGCTTGACGTGGGTGTTCAAGCGTGCCACCAAATCGGGCGCGTAGCGCCTCAGGCCGGCGATGTTCAACTCGCCAAAGCGGTAGCGTGGCCCCGTCTCGGCGCTAACCCGCAGGTCGACCCGCTTCGCCTGCGGGTCGACGTCGGCGCGGGTTGCCGTTATCCGGGCCGCGGCGAAGTCGATCGCCAACAGGTCGGCCAGCAGGCCCGACTTGGCTGCGTCCCAACTTGCCTGACGGAAAGGCTGGCCACTCTTCAATGGCCAGCCGGAAACCAGGGCCTGGCGTCGTTCGGCGTCGAGTTCGCCCTCGATTTCGATCTGCACCTCACCAATCAACGACCGCGGTCCGGGATCGACTTCCAGTCGCCACCCGCCTTCGCCCCGCCGCAGTGTCACCCGGGGCGTGAAATACCCTTCGGTCGCCAGCAGCTCGCTCACCTCGCGCTGCCATCGCCGTTCGCTGGTCGCCGCCGCCGTCGCGTCGACGACCTCGGAAAGCGACACATGCTCGGCAAGCAAGGGGTAAACCGTATCCGGCGCAACGAGTTCCGGCGAGACGGCGGACACCAGCGCCGGAAACCACAGCGCCGCGATAACTAGGACTTTGGCCATGACTCGGAGGGGGAGCCGCCTGGCAGCAGCGGTAACCGCATGCAGCATAGGACAAACGTTGACCGGCGTCCATCGACGCCAAGCGGCGCCGACCACCCCGCGTCCGTTGCAAGGTCACTCGCCTTTCGCCTATGCTTGCCGCTCGCCGCGCCGGACGTCAGGTTCTGCCGCCGGCAATGCCAATGTCTTCGCCGAACGAGCCGACGATGCCGATCCGAACCTTGCTCGCCCAGATCGCCACCGCACAGCGTGCCGGCGGCAAGCCTGCGGCGCGCCAGATGCTTGACCTGTTGCGCCTGCGTCTGCGCACTCCTCCGATCGGCATCGGCGAGTACTTCGATTACGGGATGTGGCGACGGGGCGTGACCGACGAACAACTGTCGGACTACATCGGCTGGCGCGAGAGCGGCCAACTCGACCGCCGGCTCAACGACGACCATAGCCGCGCGCTGGCGAACGACAAGTTGCTCACCTACCTGGTGCTTGCCGCGGCCGGTCTGCCGATCCCGCGCCCGCTGGCGACCTACACCACGAACGGCCGCCGAATCGCCGATGAGCAAACCCTGACGCGCCCGGAGGAGGTCGAAGCTTACCTCGCGTCACCGATCTACCCCTGTTACGTCAAGCCGATCGCCGGCGGTTACGGCAAAGGGGTGCTGGGCCTGGCGGGCAGGACCGGAGACGCCCTGCAACTGCTCGACGGCAGCACGCTCGCTGGCGACGAGTGGCGGCGGTCGTTTGCTTTTCCGCCGTACCGCGGCATGCTCTTTCAGGCGCCGTTGCACGCCCACCCCCATATCCAGGAGCTGACCGGAACGTCTGCCGTCTGTTGCGTACGCTTCATTTGTCTTGTCACCGAGCGTGGCGCGAGCGTACACACGGCGTTCTGGAAGATTGCCGCTGGCCGCAACATGCTCGATAACTTCTCGCATGGTGACTATGGCAACTGCCTCGGCGCGCTCGACGTCGGCACGGGAACCGTCACCCACGCGATCTCGAAGCTGGGAATCGGCGGCGCCATCGAACGACATCCCACGACGCAACGCCGCTTGATTGGCTTCCAGCTGCCGGATTGGCAGGCGGCGATCGACCGGGTTATTGCGGCAGCGACCCATTTCCCCGGTCTGCGCCTACAGAACTGGGATGTCGCGCTGTGCCCGCAAGGACCGGTTCTGCTCGAACTCAACACCGAGTCTGAACTCAACGTGCCGCAGGCGATTTCCGGACGCGGCTTCATGACCCCCGTTCTGCGCGCGCAACTCGCCGCGATTGCGGAAGAACGCGCCGCGTTCCAGCGCTCGATGGCGCTGCGTAGCCAAGTGCGTTGAGCCTCTGAGCGCAGGTCAGCCAATCCCGCCGACGCCCCAGCAGGTCGGTGGATCGAGCGGCTCGCCTGAAATTGCCTAAGCCAGACGCTTCCATTATCCTTGCAAGCCCTTATTCAGCGAGCACGTGCCGGCGTCCATGGGCATCCCGATCAAGACTCCCGATGAAATCGATAAAATGCGTACCGCCGGCCGTCTCACCGCCGAAGTGCTCGACTTCATTGGCCCACACGTGGTCGCAGGCGTGACGACAGGAGAACTCGACCGCCTTTGTCACGAGTACATCGTCAACGTCCAGGGATGCATTCCGGCGCCGCTGAACTACGCGCCGCCCGGCTATCGACCCTTTCCGAAGTCGATCTGCGCCTCGGTCAACCATCAGGTCTGTCATGGCATCCCGGGCGACCGGGCGCTCAAGAACGGCGACATCGTCAACCTCGACGTCACGGTCATCAGTGAGGGCTACCACGGCGACAGCAGCCGCATGTTTCAGGTCGGCGCGTGTTCCATGCAGGCCAAACGCCTGTGCGAGATTTCTTTCGAATGCCTGTGGCTGGGCGTTCTCCAGGTCAAACCCGGCGCACAACTCGGCGACATTGGTCATGCCATCCAGCGTCACGCAGAAAACTCGGGATTTTCAGTCGTTCGCGAGTTTTGTGGGCACGGTATCGGCGCCAGCTTCCACGAGGAACCGCAGGTTCTGCATTACGGCCGCCCGCGTACCGGACCGACGCTTGAAGCAGGCATGATCTTTACCATCGAACCGATGATCAACGCCGGGCGGGCCGCGATCCGCACGCTGGCGGATGGGTGGACTATCGTCACCAAAGACCATAGCCTGTCGGCGCAGTGGGAACACACGATTCTCGTCACCGAGACCGGTTTCGAAGTCCTGACGACGTCGGCGGGAACGCGTCCGCCGCCCGGGTAGACGGGATCACTTGCCGTGGACGCGCTCGCCATCGACCGTCAATCGCTGCTCACCCGCTACCGCACGCGCCTGCGCGAAGAACAAGCTGCGCTTCGCGACGCCTATCGCGCCGACGGAGATCCGCTGCGTCTGCTCACTCTGCGCTGCCAACTGATCGACGACGTACTGACCGACGTCTGGCAGGCGATGTCCCTGCCACCTTCGTTGGCGCTGGTCGCCGTCGGCGGCTATGGACGCCACGAACTCTACCCGGCGTCGGATATCGATGTCCTTCTCCTGCTGGCCGAAGCTGCCGACGAGCCGCTGACCAGGCGATTGGAGGAAACCGTCACCCTGCTCTACGACCTCGGAGTCGACATTGCGCCGAGCGTGCGCACGGTCTCCGAGTGCGCTTTACGGGCGAGCAGCGATCTGACGATCCAGACTGCCCTGCTCGAAGCGCGCCTGATTACGGGCGACTCGTCGCTTTTTCAGGCCTTCAGCGCCGCATGCGCCGACGTCCTCGATGCGCACGCGTTCTTCGAAGCCAAGCGCAAGGAACAGGAAGAGCGCCACCTGCGCTACTACGGTTCACCGTACAGCCTCGAACCCAACTGCAAGGAAGCCCCCGGCGGGTTGCGCGACCTGCAAACCGTCCTCTGGGTGGCGCGCGCAGCGCACTACGGTGAAACCTGGGACGACTTGGCGCAGCAAGGTTTCATCACTCGCGAAGAAAAGGAGCAACTGTCACGCAGCGTCCGTTTCCTGCAGCAACTGCGGATACGGCTGCACCTGCACACCGGCCGACGCGAGGATCGCCTGCTCTTCGACTATCAGAACGCGCTCGCCGAGCAGTGGGGCTACCAGCCGACGGCAACCCGCCGGGCCAGCGAACTGTTCATGCAGCAGTACTATCGTACGGCGAAAGAAGTCACTCAAATCAACACGATCCTGCTGCAGAACATTGGCGCCGCACTCATCCCCGTGCGTCAGTCACCGCCGCAGGCAATCAACGAGCGCTTCCAGAAGACGCACGATCTGCTCGATCTGGTCGACGAAAGCACCTTCGCCAGCGCACCCGGCGTCATGCTCGAGGCGTTCCTGCTGATGCAGCAGCATCCCGAACTACAAGGGATGAGCGCGCGCACGCTGCGCGCCCTCTGGCACGCGCGCACGCTGATCGACGACAGTTTCCGACGCGACCCGGCCAACCGCGCCCGTTTCCTGGAAATTCTGCAGCAACCGCGCGGCGTCCTGCACGAACTCAGACGAATGAACCAGTTCGGGATTCTCGGTCGCTACCTGCCCCGGTTCGGCAAGATCGTCGGCCAAATGCAGCACGATCTGTTCCATGTGTACACCGTCGATCAGCACATCCTGCAGGTGCTACGCAACCTGCGCCGCTTTCTGGCCGACGAGTTCACGCACGAGTACCCGCTGTGCAGCGAACTGATTCGGGATTTTCCCCGCCCGTGGGTGCTCTACGTCGCGGCGCTGTTTCACGATATTGCCAAGGGTCGTGGCGGCGATCACTCCGACCTAGGCGCGACCGACGCAGCGACGTTTTGCGCCGACCACGGGATCGGCGACGAAGACACCGCGCTCATCGTCTGGCTCGTCCGCCGTCACCTATTGATGTCGATGGTCGCGCAAAAACAGGACTTTGCCGACCCCGAAGTCCTCGCAACCTTTGCCGCACAGGTCGGCGACGAGCGGCACCTGACGGCGCTTTACCTGCTTACCGTCGCCGACATTCGCGGCACCGGTCCCAAGGTCTGGAACACCTGGAAGGGACAGCTTCTGGAGCAACTCTTCCGCAGCACCTGCCGGACACTGATGGCGGGAGGACAGGTGCCGGTCAGACAGGGATTGATCGAAGAGCGACGAAAGGAAGCCCTGCGTCTGCTCCGCTACTTCGCGCTCCCGGAAGCCGTTCACCACCGCCTCTGGAAGCAGCTCGACACCGTCTACTTCCTGCGTCACTCACCGGAAGAGATTGCCTGGCATACCCGCGCGCTGCACTACCGCATCGGCGCCGAAAAGCCGGTGGTCAAGGCGCGCGTCAACCCGCTGGGCGAAGGCCTCGAGGTCATGGTGTATACGCGCGATCAGCGTGACCTCTTTGCGCGTATGGTCAGCTTTTTCGCGCGCGCCGGCTACTCGATCGTCGATGCCAAGATCCACACCACCCTGCACGGCTATGCGCTGGACAGCTTCATGCTGCTTGACCTCAGCGATCGAGGGAGTGATCGGGCGATGATCAGCTATATCGAACACGAGTTGACCACCCGGCTGAGTCGGCAAAGTCCACCCGAAGCGCCGGGAAGCGGCCGCCTGTCGCGCCAGGTCAAACACTTCCCGATGCAGCCCATGGTGACCATCGAAGCCGACGAGAAGGGGGCGCACTACGTCCTTTCCGTGACCGCTGCCGACCGTCCAGGCCTGCTTTACACGATCGCGATGACGCTCGCAGCCCACGGTGCCAATCTGCACACGGCAAAGATCTCGACCCTCGGCGACCGGGTCGAGGACACCTTTCTGGTCACCGGCGGCGACTTGGCAACGATGGCGGGCCGCATCAAGCTCGAAACCGAGCTGCTCGAAAGGCTGATGGTCTGACCGGCTTTTTTCTGCTCGTACAAACCCTTACCGCGACCAACGGTTCGCCGCGTCGGCGCCACCGGGAGAACGGATAACGAAGGTGTCGGCTTTTTTTACACAGCAGCGCTTGGAGCCCCCTGCCCGTTCGGGGTCTTGCCAGCAAACCGTTGCTTTAGCGTTCTATTTTTGTTAACGAAATGTCTGGTACAGAATTTGCTATATCAGTGTCAAAACGCCTTGTGGCGAGACCTTGTCGGTCGGCACTCGTTTCGCCTCTGTACGCAGAGCGTGAGTTAATCGGCAAACAGTCGCTGTCGGGCGCGCTAGGATACAGTTTTCGAACGGATAGGGATTGATCTGGGCAATCTAAGGCGGTTGGCGATGAAAGCCGAGATCGGAACATTTTGGGAGCTGCACTCATGAAAAGCACGGAATCCATTGACGCGACTGCATCCGATCTGCCGTGCGCAGACGGTGGGGCCGTCAGCCCGACGGTACAGTCGCTGGCAGACCAGCGGCGGCGGCGTCTCGTACGCGGCGTCATGGCGGCCGCACCGGTGGTCCTTACCTTGCGCAGCGGGGCGCTGGCAGCCGCTTCGTGTACGGGGGTCAAAATCGCGTCAGTGCACACTAAGGCCAACAACCCCCGTCGCGGACAAATCGAGAGTCCACCGGTCCCTATTCAAGCCGGCGATGTCTGCGTTCTGCCGGGCGTATTGCAAGCTTGTCCCGATGACGCGTTTCCGAACAAGAGAGCAACCAGCTCGCCCATCAATGAAACCAACACCGAGCCCGTCCAGCCCCGATCTTCGGGAGGGGTCGACTATTGGACCTGCGGCAATCCTGATCTCGCATCGTTCCGCAACCAGAACATCGCCATCCTCAGCTCGCAATCGGTAACTTCGATGGGTATCGCTGCCGGCTAATTGAGGGCTGGCTTTCATTCGTAGCGCCGACGGGCGCTAATCCTCCGAGATTGCCGGCCCTCCTCGACCGGCAAGCGGCATGACCGATCCCGTATTGTTTTCTACCGCCGCCGGCCGCGGGCTGCGCTGGCAGCCGTGGGACGGCGTGTACCTCGTCTACCAGCCGTCGTCGGCTGAAACGCACGTTTTCAACGAAACCACGGCGCTGATTCTTCGCGTACTGGAACACGATTCGCAGGCGATTGACGCGCTGCAGGCGGAAGTGGCACGCGAACTCGGTGTTGACCCCGGCGATCTGGAAGCCGATGATTTCGCCTTTGCCGTCGCCCGTCTGCAGGAACTCGGGCTGATAGACTCCCTCGCAGAAGACCTCGCCCATCCATGATCGTCGGTGACCTGAGTCGGCGGGAATTCGAACAGAAACTCGCCGGCTCCGGTCTCGGCGTCCAGTTCGGCCCTTTCAACCTGACGATACGTTCCGACCTCGCGTCGTTTGCCGACGCCGCGCACCGGCTCTACGCGCCTTACCCGATTCCGGAAGCTGACGCCATTCGCGACTTTCACGTCGGTATCGTCCGCCCCGCCGGGCTTCGCCGCTGGATTCGCCGGCAAGCGTGTTTCGTCATCGACGGCCTCAAGCCGTTCGCGCCGTACACGATCGAGCACGCGTTTCCAGCCCTCGAGTGGGGAATCAACTGGTGCGTCGCGACACGATCACACCACTTGCTGATGCTGCATGCGGCAGCGGTCGAGCGTGGCGGACGCGCGATGCTCTTCCCCGCCTCCCCCGGCGACGGCAAGTCGACCTTGTGCACGGCGCTGATTCACTCCGGCTGGCGTCTGCTGTCCGACGAATTCGGCCTCGTCCGACCCGAGGACGGCTGCCTGTTACCGTTGCCACGGCTGATTCCCTTGAAGAACGAGTCGATCGACGTCATTCGCAACTTTCGCTCGCAAGCGGTTCTCGGTCCCCTGTTCTACGGCACGCGCAAGGGCACGGTCTCGCACGTCCAGCCACCCGCCGACAGCATTCGGCGCATGCACGAGACGGCGCGTCCGCGCTGGCTGGTCTTTCCGCGCTGGATCGCCGATGCGCCACTGAGCTTGCAACCAATCGCCAAGAGCCAGGCCTTCCTGATGGTCGCCGGCAACGCGTTCAACTATGAAGTGCTCGACGAGACGGCCTTCCAACGAGTCGCCCGCATGGTCGAGGAGTGCGACTGCTATGCACTGAGTTATTCCGCTCTCGACGAAGCGATCGCCGCCCTCGACGACCTGGCGCACGCGGCCGATGTCTAGCACTCGCCACGAAAACGCACGGGCGCGTCAACTGCTCCTCGCCGCCCTGCGGACGCCGGAACAACTGCCGTCGCTGCCGCCGGCCGACTGGGAACTCCTGCTGCGCGTTGCCCGGCGAGCACGACTGCTCGGACGCATCGAATCCAACCTGGCGCAGGCCGGACTACTCGAACACATTCCGCCACGCGCCGCGAGCCACTTGCGCGCCGCGCGCAACGTCATCCAACATCGCCGAACGCTGGTCGCATGGGAAGTCAACCGCTTGCTCTGGGCGCTGCAAGGCATCGACGTCCCGTTGATCCTGCTCAAGGGAACCGGCTACCTGCTCGCCGGTCTGTCGGCCGCGCGTGGGCGCATCTTCGCTGACGTCGATCTGCTGATTCCCGAGCGTCAACTGGCCATGGTCGAAGAACGGCTGCTCGACCGCGGCTGGTTGAGAACGCACATCGACCCCTACGACGATCGCTACTATCGAGTCTGGATGCACGAGATCCCTCCGCTGCGTCATCGCGAACGCGGAACCGAGATCGACATGCACCATCGCCTGGTGCCACGAACCAGCCACTTCAAGTCGGACCCGGAACCGCTGTTTGCCGCCGCACAGCCGCTTGCCGACCCCCAACTGCAGCTTCTGGCACCGGTCGACCTGGTATTGCACGCGCTGGCACACCTTTTTCTCGAAGGCGATCCCGACGAAGGGCTACGCCTGCGCGACCTGGTCGACGTCCACGATCTGCTGGGTGACTACGCGAGCGAGCCTAGCTTCTGGCCGGAGTTGGTGACACGAGCGCACGAACTCGGTTTTGGGCGACTGCTGTACTACGGTCTACAGCACGCGCACCGCCTCCTGGCGACCCCGATCCCGCCCGACGTTCACGCGCGTGTGGCCGCCGACGCTCCTTGCTGGCCGATCAGAAAACTGATGGCGGCGTTGATCCCGCTCGCGCTGCTCCCGGAACATCCCGATCACCCTTCACGCCGAGCTGCAGCGAGCCGCTGGCTGCTCTACGTCCGCGCGCACTGGCTGCGCATGCCACCGCTGCTCCTCACCCGACATCTGTCGCACAAGGCGTGGCTGCGCCTACGCGGCGCCAAGAAGCGAATCGACCTCGCCCAACTCGACCTCAAGCAGCAGTAGTTCGCCAACCGGGCGCCAGCGCGCCGGACTTGACTGTAGCGGTCAAGTTCGTTCGGACACCTCGATCGCTTGTCTGACTGCCATGGTGGTTTCGTAGGAACTCGGCGACAAGTGGTAACCGAGTCTGGAGCGAGGGCGGGCGCCGCTCGACCGGTGTGCTGCCCGTTGGCGGATCGATTTCCGTGGCGATCATGAATCTCGGAACGACCGTTTCACCTCCTGCCTCCAATTCAGACACTGTCTCCGGGATACAAACCACCTCCAAACGCTCACTGGGAGGTGGGTTCAGGAATTAGGCCTGTTTGCTGACCGTGGGCAGCGGCACCATGAACGCTTGGCCGGGTTGTGTCACCACCGGATGTAAATTGACACAGGGCACCGATTGAAAGTTGATAGACGGA
>CAYQVH010000015.1:0-85992 GCA_964420975.1 uncultured Candidatus Accumulibacter sp. | reverse complement strand
GTCACCGGATGGGTGAGTCGACATTGAAGCGGTTGAAGGCTGATGAAATGCAGAGCTTGTGCGCTGGAGTGCAGACGGCGGGCGGTCGTGTGCAGGTGCGGTGGGAGGCGGACAGCGCAGCTACACCGATGGGGCAACTGGCCTACTTCGGTTGGATGGTGAATCGTTTCGTGCGGCCATGCGACACGTGACGCACGAGTTCGAGCGATTCCAGAAGGAGTTGGCCGAGGAACTACCACTGAAGCAGACATCGAACGGGATCATGGGCTACGCGCATGCGCTCCTGGGTGCCGACGACAGTTCGCTTCAATGGTCCCCGATGGGCTCTGGGCTCATCAACGATCCCTGGCTGACACTGGAACAACTCTTCGAGCGGTTCGTCATGGCCAACGAGCCGCGATCACCTGCCTACCGGCGCCACGACGAGGATGTTTGGAAGCGGTTCAGCCTCGAGTTGCAGCAGCGACAGGTTCTTCGCCACTTCGCGAAGAAGACCATCGCCGTGGACGACGATCAGATCGAGTTCAAGCACGCCTGCAAGAACGGGGGTTGGCACTGCCTGGCGCCGGTTTCGTTCGATCTAGCTTCGGCCGATTCAATACGCGAAAAGGCCCACAAGTGGCTGGGGCAACTCACCAGCGTGTCCAAGGCCAGCGAAAACTTCAAGCTGTACTTCCTGGTCGGCGAGCCGTCGCTCGCAGAATTGCGGCCGGCCTTCGAGTCGGCGATCAGCATCCTTGGAAAGTCGACGGTCGAGCAAGAGGTGGTGCCGGAAAGCGAGGCTGGAGCCCTGAGCGAGCGCCTTGCCGCCGAGGTGCATGCGCACGAGAAGTCGGTCGGCACCAGCTGATCGTGCGGCGGTCAATGACCGTCCTGTTGCAGGCAAGCGACATGCCTTCCTCCTGCCTCCAGCCCCCAATTCCTGTGTACCCACACGTGTACCCGCCAGCAACCTCTGGCCGGGAAACCCAGCATCCAGGCGGCTTCCCGGCCGATCTCCCTGAGCAGGTGCAAAACATCGAGTGAAGCTTCAGAGGGGGGCTCTTGACACCCCCAAGCGGCCTGAAACCCAGCGTTTCCGCTGGGTTGGCGATTCATGACGTTGAACAGCGTCCCACCCCATGTGCGAGAGCGCTGGCGGCGCGGGATCTGCGCCGCAGGGTCGCCGACTCGTTCGTCACGCGATACCGCTGCTTCAGGCCGGCTCGCCAGCCTTCAAGCAAGAGCCACGACTATACCTGCATGTTCATCACGTCGTGGTAGGCAGAAACGAGCTTGTTGCGTACCTGAACCATTTCCTGGAACGAGAGATTCGCCTTTTGCAGGGCAATCATCACGTCGTGCAGGTTCTCGGTCCCATTGCCGGCGGCAAAATTTGCCGCCGTGGCTTCCGCCTGCTGTTGCGTTCGATTGACCTCGGCAATCGAGTTTTGCAGCACCTGCGCGAAATCGGTTCCCTCTGCCGGCGCTGCTGCAGGCGTTGCCTGCCGGCCAGCAGCAACCGTCGCCGTGGCTTGCAGCAAGCCCAACATCACTTCGATACCTTTGGCGTGCATGGCGCTCTCCTTGCGTTTCCATTCCTGTAAAGCAATAAATGGGCCCGAATCACTCACTGGACGACGAGTTCAGCTCTTGAGAAAACCGTCGAGGCGATACTGGCGGAGCTTGTAACGTAACGTCCGCTCCGGCATGCCCAGGAGCTCGCCCGCGAGTTTACGCGAGCCGCCCACCGCATCGAGTGTCGCCAAGATATGATCCCGCTCGACGTCCCGAAGAGGGACTGTCTTAGGGTCCATCGTGGGCTCACCGGCGGGCAGCGTCGAGACGAGGTTGGCGACCACCGGCGGCGCCACCGACAACTGCAGCGCCAGCGGGTCAACGAGGTCGCCAGTGGCGAGAATCACCGCGCGTTGAATGACGTTCTCGAGCTCGCGGACGTTGCCCGGCCAGCCGTGCGCCAACAGCGTCTGTTCCGCCGCAGGCGACAGGACCAACCCCGGACGGGCAGAACGCCCGCCGTGCTCGGCCAGGAAGTGGCGCGCCAAGGGAACAATGTCCTGCGCGCGCTGGCGCAAAGCGGGAATCAACAGAGGGAAGACGTTGAGACGATAGTAAAGATCCTCGCGGAAGAGCCCTTTCCCGACCGCTTCGGCCATATCGCGGTTCGACGTCGCGACGACACGGATGTCGAGCGCCACCGGCTTCTGGCCACCGACCCGCTCGACCTCGCGTTCCTGTAGCACGCGCAATAACTTCGCCTGCAAGGCGAGCGGCATCTCGGTAATTTCATCGAGCAGCAAGGTGCCGTGCTGCGCTTGTTCGAATTTCCCGGCCTGTGCTTGGTGGGCACCGCTGAATGCCCCCTTCTCGTGCCCGAAAAGTGTCGCTTCGAGCAAGGCGTCGGGAATCGCCGCACAGTTGATGGCGACGAAAGGTCCTTTGCGACGGGCCGAATGCTGGTGAATGTAGCGCGCGACGACCTCCTTGCCGACGCCGCTTTCACCCGTCAGCAATACCGTGGCGTCGGTCTGCGCAACGCGCCGCGCAAGGTCAAAGAGGTGACAGCTGACCGGGTCACCGGCGACCAGGCGCTCATCGACCAGCGTCTCGGGCAAGCGATAGCGCTGCACGTGCTCGAGCAAGGCCTGCGGCTCGAAAGGCTTGAGCAGAAAGTCACAGGCGCCGGCACGCATCGCCTCGACCGCACGGTCGACGTCGGCAAACGCCGTCATCAGGACCACTGGCAGATGCGGCAGGCGGCCGCGTATCTCCTTGAGCAGGGCAATCCCGTCGAGTGGCACCATGCGCACGTCGCTGACGACCAGCGACACCGCCTGTCGACCGAGAAGGCGCAACGCGTCTTCACCGCCGGCGACCGACAGCACCTTCTGCCCGGAAAGCTCGAGCGTGTCACAAACGGCTTCCCGTAGCGCCTGATCGTCCTCGACGACGAGTATTGGCAGACTCTCCGACATCAGCTCGCCATCGTCGCTGCGCGCTCGCCGACCGACCCTTCACTCGGCAGCAGCATGACGAACTCGGAGCCGGCGCCCGGCACTGAACTCACCTTGATCGTCCCTCCGTGGCCGCGCGCCACGCCGAGCGCGATCGCCAGTCCGAGACCGGTTCCCTGGCCGCGCGTCGTAAAGAACGGTTCGAAAACGCGCTCCTGAATGTCGGGAGCGATTCCGCAGCCGCTGTCGCTGACACTGAAACGAATCTGACCCTCGACGACACTGGCGACCAAGCGAACGCGTCCGCCGGCGACACTGGCCTGCAAGGCGTTCTCCAGCAGATTGACAAGCGCACCCGTCAGCGCTTTCCGACTGCCGATGACCGCGGCGCTCCCGGTGCCGGCAACCACCTCGAAGCTGACACCGCGTTCGCCGAACAGCGGCTCAACCACCTGTGCCGCCTCGCGCAATAGTGGCTCGACCACCACCACCTCGCAACCGACGTGCTCGCCACGCGTAAACGACAGTACCTCCTGAATCAAACGCTCGAGGCGCTTGAGTTGTGCGGTCGTTTTTTCGGCAAAGCGCGTGCGCGCGCCAGGATCAAGTTCGGCGCGGCAGAGATTCGCGCTGTAGAGTAGCGCGGTCGCCAAAGGAGTGCGCAACTGGTGCGCGAGCGAAGCGGCCATTTCGCCCATGGCAACCAAGCGTTGATTCCTTTCGAGTTCGGCTTTCAACTGGTGGGCTGCCGTCACGTCGTGAATCAGAAGCAGGCGCCCGCCGGCGGAATCGAGCGGGCTTTCGACGATCGACAGTCGCTGTCCGGAGAACTGCCATTCATTCGGTGTCTCGGTCGCCACCAGACACGCGCGTAGCAGTTCGGGCCACGACGCGCCGACGATCTGTCCGCCCAACAGCTGCTGCGCCGCCGGGTTGGCGTCGCCGATCGTCGCCCTGCTGTCGAGGACGACGACGCCTGCCGGCAAGGCATTGAGCAATAGCGACAGCCGTTCCGACAAGGCTTCCTTGGCCTCGAACTGGCGGCGCAACTCGCCGTTGGCAACCGCCAACTCGGTGGTCAGCGACTCGACGCGTGCCTGCAAGCCCTGATACGACTCGGTCAGGGCCAGCGAAACCTGGTTGAAGACGTCGAAAGCGCGACGCAACTCCCGGGCACTGCTTTCCGAGTCGGATACTTGCGGGGCTTCGCTCATGCGATGAAAAGACGGTTGCAATAAACCGCTACAATAGCCAGCCAATTATCAGCTTTTTTTCATTTTTTTTCTGCGTAATCGCGATTGGATAGCGCCACCTCAGCATGGCAGTAGCGGGAACAGACACTCCAGAAGCGGTAGGCGCCGGCACTCCCCTGGCTCGGGCGCGCGAGGCGTTGGCGCGTCTGACCAACCCGCAGAAAGTGCTGCTGATCGTCGCCGTGGCTGCGGTCGTCGCGCTGCTGCTAACCGCCGCGCTGGTCTACCGGCAGGGCGACTACCGCGTCCTCTTCTCCAACATCGGCGAACGTGACGGGGGGGCCATCATTGCCGCCCTCGAGCAGATGAACGTCCCTTACCGATTCAGCGAATCCGGCAGTGCGATCCTGGTTCCCGAAAATCGGGTACACGACGTTCGATTGCGTTTGGCGACGCAGGGTCTGCCGCGTGGCGGCGCGGTCGGCTTTGAACTGATGGAGAGCCAGAAGTTCGGCCTGAGTCAGTTTGCCGAACAGGTGAATTACCAACGCGGGCTAGAAGGCGAGCTGGCACGCACGATTCAGTCGATCGCGGCCATCCATACGGCACGCGTTCATCTGGCGATTCCGAAACCCAGCGTTTTCATGCGCGAGGAACTGAAACCGTCGGCCTCGGTACTGCTCAGCCTCTATCCGGGACGCACCCTTGAGGCGCGCCAGATCGCCGGCATCCAGAACCTCGTAGCCGCCAGCGTGCCGCAGTTGTCGGCGGCCAGCGTGACGCTACTCGACCAGAGTGGCGCGCTGCTCTCCCAGAGCAAGAGCCGTCTGCTCGAAGCTGGCCTCGACCCGACACAGATCAAGTATGTCCAGGAAGTTGAGTCAAGCATCATTAAACGCATCGAGGACATCCTGACGCCGCTCGTCGGTCCCGGCAACGCGCGCGTGCAGATCGCCGCCGAGATCGATTTTTCGCAGAGCGAGCAGACGGCGGAAACGCATCGCCCAAACGTGACGCCGCCCGAGATCAGCATCCGTAGCCAGCAGACCAGTGAAACCGCAAGCACCAATCCCGTGGCACAGGGAGTTCCCGGCGCGCTCAGCAACCAGCCACCGGTACCGCCCACGGCCCCGTTGACGCAGCCGCCGGTCGCCGGCGCTGGTCCGGCAGCCGGAGCGGCGGGACGTCAAGGCGGCACCACGCCGTCCGGCCAAATCAGCGTCGCGGGCGTCCAGGCGCCGCTCGCCAGCGTCGGCCAGCCGATTTCAACCAGTAAGAACTCAACCATCAACTACGAGGTCGACAAGACCATACGGCACGTGAAACAGGCGGTTGGCACAGTCAAGCGCTTGTCGGCGGCGGTTGTTGTCAATCAGCGCAAGGAAGTCGGCAAGGAAGGCAAACTGGTGAACAAGCCGTTGCCAGACGCCGAGTTGAAGCAAATCAGCGATCTGGTCAAGGAGGCCATGGGGTTCAACAAGGAGCGCGGTGACACGATCTCGGTCGCCAACGCCCCCTTCACCGTGGTGGAGAAGGACGAAGGCCCGCCGCCGTGGCGCGACCCGGAGACGCTTTCGATGGTCAAGGAAGTCGTCAAGTACGCGGCCATCGCAGGCATCATCGCCTACCTCCTGCTCGGTGTCGTTCGCCCGCTCGTGAAAACGATGTTCCCGCCAGCGCCGCCGGAACCGACGCTTGGCGGCAGGGTGGACGTCATGGCCGGCGAGGAAGCCGAGGAAGAAGGCAAGGAGAAGCCACCGACTCCGGCTGAACTGCTTGAGAAGCAGATTGCCGTTGCGCGCGCGCTGGCCGAAAAGGATCCGAAACTGGTAGCCAACATCATCAAGGAATGGACCGGCACCCATGGCACCTGACGAAGGCTTCGAGAAAAGCGCGATTCTCCTCGTTACGCTGGGCGAAGACTACGCCGCAGAAGTGCTCAAGCATCTCGGCCCGAAGGAGGTGCAGAAACTTGGCCACGCGATGGCCGCGCTCAGATCGGTGCCGCGAGCGAAAGTCGAGGAGGTATTGGCCGAGTTTCACCAAGCGGCGGAACAATCGGCAGCCGTCCACGTCGACACGGATGCCTACGTACGATCGGTGCTGACCAAGGCGCTCGGCGACGACAAGGCGTCCAACTTGATTTCGCGCATCCTGCAGCCGGGAGAGACGAACGGCATCGAGGGTCTGAAGTGGATGGACGCGCCGACTGTCGCCGAACTGATCAAGAACGAACACCCGCAGATCATTGCCACCATTCTCGTCCATCTCGAACACGATCACGCGGGTGACGTGCTGAATCAGTTTACCGAACGTCTGCGTAACGACGTCATCCTGCGTATCGCGACCCTCGAGGGCATCCAGCCGGAAGCGCTGCGCGAGCTGAACGACGTCATGCTTCGGCTGCTGTCCGGGTCGGCGAGCCTGAAACAGGCGGCCAAAGGCGGGGCGGGAGCAGTCGCCGAAATTCTCAACTTCATGGGCAGCGCCAATGAGACCGCGGTCCTCGATTCGATCCGCGAATACGACCCGGACCTGGCGCAAAAAATCCTCGACGAAATGTTCGTCTTCGAAAACCTGCTCGACCTCGACGACCGCGCGATCCAGTTGCTGCTGCGCGAAGTCCAGTCGGAATCGCTGATCCTGGCCATGAAGGGCGCCACCGAATCGCTGCGCGAGAAGATTTTCAAGAACATGTCGCAAAGGGCGTCTGAAATGTTGCGTGAGGACCTTGACTCGCGCGGTCCGGTTCGGCTTTCCGAGGTGGAAGCCGAGCAGAAGGAAATCCTCAAGATCGTCCGCCGCTTGGCCGACGAGGGCCAAATCGTTCTCGGCGGCGCCAGCGGTGAGCCGATGATTTGATGACTCCGCCGCAGTGAACAAGTGGATCCCCAAAGAGCGGTTGACCGCCTATCAACGCTGGGAGCTGGCGGACTTTGATGCCCCGGCGACAGCGGCGCCAGCGTTCGTACCCGTCAGCGAGTCAGCCACGATCGAGCGCAGCGGTGACGATTTCACTCGCCAGGAAGATCCACCGCCAGCGCCGGTGGTCACTCTGCCGACGGCCGCAGAGCTGGAATGTGTGCATCAGGACGCGCACGCGACGGGCTATGCCGACGGCTATCAGGAAGGATTGGCCGCCGCACAAGGCGAATCGGCGCGCCTCGCGGCCCTGATTGAGCATCTGCAACCAGCGCTGGCCAGCCTTGATCAGGCGATCGCCGAACAGCTGCTTGCGCTTGGCGTCGAGATCGCCAGCCAGGTGCTTCGCCAGAGCCTGCGTCTCCGACCCGAGCTGGTGCTGCCGATCGTGCGCGAGGCGGTGGCGAGCCTACACGCACACCACGGACAGCCACTGCTTTTCGTCAGTCCCGCCGACGCCGAGTTGATACGCAGCCGGCTAGGCGACCAGCTCGCGCACAGCAACTGGCGGATCATGGAAGACGCCGCGCTGACGGCAGGCGGCTGTCGGGTCGAACTCGGCGCCAGCGAAGTCGACGCGACGCTCGAAACGCGCTGGCGGCGCGTCCTCGAGGCCATCGGCATCAGCGACGAGTGGCTCGCCGCCGTCGAACAGCACGCTGCCGGCAGCCGATGAGCGATCACGCCAGCAATCCCCATCTCACCACCTGGACCCACTTCCTCGAAGGCTGCCGGCGCGCCGCCGGACAAATCAATGCCCTGCTTCCCAGCGGTCACCTGACGCGGATCAACGGACTCGTCATGGAGGCGTCCGGCCTCAAGCTGCCGCTCGGCAGCTCGTGTCGCATCACTCCGTTTGGCGGGTCGCCGATTGAAGCCGAAGTCGTTGGATTCAACGGCGAAAGGTTGTTCCTGATGCCGTCGGAAGACGTCTATGGCCTTTCTCCCGGCGCTCGCGTCGTCGCGCTCGAGACGCGCAACCCACCGCCCCGTATCGACCGCCTGCCCCCCGCCCGGCGTCGCTCGATCGACCGGGCGAAACTGGTTCCCGTCGGCGAATCCCTGCTCGGCCGAGTCCTCGACGGTGCCGGGCGTCCGCTCGACCGCCTCGGCCCGTTGCACGCCAAGTCGATGCGCCCACTGCACAGTCGTCCGGTCAATCCGATGTCGCGGGCGCCGATCGAACGGTCATTGGACGTCGGCGTGCGAGCGATCAACGCCCTCCTCTGCGTCGGCCAGGGTCAGCGCATGGGGCTCTTTGCTGGCTCCGGCGTCGGCAAGAGCGTCCTGCTCGGCATGATGGCGCGGTATACCGAAGCCGAGATCATCGTCGTCGGTCTCATTGGCGAACGGGGTCGTGAAGTCAAGGAATTCATCGAGCAGATTCTCGGCGCGGAGGGACTGCGTCGTTCGGTGGTCATCGCCGCCCCGGCGGACGTCAGTCCGCTGATGCGGTTGCAAGGCGCCGCTTACGCGACGTCTATCGCCGAGTACTTCCGCGATCGCGGGCGGCATGTGTTGCTGATCATGGATTCATTGACCCGCTACGCCATGGCGCAGCGGGAAATCGCCCTGGCGATTGGCGAGCCGCCGGTCACGCGCGGCTACCCCCCTTCCGTTTTCGCCCGCCTGCCCCAACTCGTCGAGCGCGCCGGCAATGGTGCCGACGGTGGCGGATCGATCACCGGCTTTTATACCGTCCTCACGGAAGGTGACGACCAGCAGGATCCCATTGCGGATGCGGCAAGAGCGATTCTCGACGGACACATCGTTCTCTCGCGGACACTCGCCGACGCCGGTCACTACCCGGCGATCGACATCGAACAGTCGATCTCGCGCGCCATGGTCAACCTTGTCACCCCCACGCATCTCGATCAGATTCGACGCTTCAAACGATTGTTTTCACGCTACCAACGGTCGCGCGACCTGATCAGCGTCGGCGCCTACGTTGCCGGTTCCGACCCTCAGCTCGATCAGGCGATTGCCTTTTACCCACGGTTCGAAGCCTTCCTCCAACAAAGCCTGGCGCAGCAGGCCGACTACGTGGATAGCCTCCATCAGTTGCAGTCGCTGTTTGTCGCCGCCGGACAGGCCGCGACGCGCTAACAACCTGTCCAGCCATTCGTCAAGTCCAGCACGAACTCGGCCACGGCGAACACGATTGGCAAGCCGACGGACTGTTAGAATGGGTTCTTGCCAGAACCCAGCAACGACACCGGTGGCCAGACCGTTCTCCCTGCAGGCCGTTCTCGAACTGATGCAAAGCCGTTCCGATGCGGCCACGCGACGCCTCGCCGATCTCATCGCGGCGGAAAACGACGCCCGGAACAAGCTCGGCCTGCTGCAGCAATACCGGGAAGAGTACGCACTCCGCTTCCGGCTGGCGGCGCAGGAAGGTCTCGGACAACCCGAGTGGCGCAATTACCAGGATTTCCTCGACCGCCTCGACGACGCCATCGCCCAACAGTACGAGGTCGTCAGCCAGCAAGAGCGGTCGACCGCCGCCGGTCAGACGGCGTGGCAGCAGCAGCGCGCTTGGCTGAAGACTTTCGATACGCTTGCGCAGCGTCATTACGCCAACGAAGCCAAGATCGAGTCACGCCAGGAACAAAAGGTGCAAGACGAGTTCGCAGCACGCAAACACGACGGTCAAGGCGAACCCTGAGCACAATCGGCACGATCCTTGCTTCGGTCAGGTAGCTGCTGTTGAAAGGATCACAACCATGGCGATTGCCGTCGTTTCGTCGTTGCCACACCTCATGCCTTCGGCCTCCCCAGGAGACGTCGGATCAAGCGCGTTGAGCACAGGAAACAACAGCGGCACCGATTTCGCGAAAATTCTTTTCGGCCTGCCGGAAGCGCGCGGGCTGCCGGCGGAGGAGACAACGCTGGCCGAGGAAAAGGGCACCGCGCTTTCTGGCGGGCTGGCCGACGACAACGCGTCGCTCTTGGCGACGCTGGAGGTAACCTTTGCCCCCCTGAACTTCCCCCCCCTGAACAAGGATCGCTCGCCAGAACCCGAGCCTCAGCTAACCGAGAGCGGCGACTCAACGTCCGTCGACGCAACGGGGGCTGGCGGGATCGTCCTAGACGGGCTGTTGCCCACCGTAGCGCCGCCTGCCACAAGCGCCATTGCCTTGGCGTCGCCCGTCGATGGCGGCAACGGCAAGGCGGCAAAACTTGCCGCCGCCCCGCTCGTGTTGCCTTTGGCTCGACAAGCGATCGCCGATAGCAATGGGCTGACGCCGGTGGTCCCCGTTGCTGAAGTGGCCTCCACGGACCCAGCGTTTGCCGTCAGCCAACCGGCACGCATCGCCGACGCCTCCCTCCAGCCATTCGACCGCTCGTTTCTTGCGCCGGATGATAACCCGCAGCCACTGGCCGCCCGGCCGTCGCCGACCGAGCCGTCGACGCCCGTCATGGCTTTCCACACCACGCCGGTCGCCGCTCGTCAAAGTCCGGAAACACAGCATCTTGCGCGACCGCTCGACGATACGGCGTGGAGTACGGACTTCGGGAACAAGCTGGTGTGGTTCGCCAACAACGACCGGCAGGCGGCACAACTGACGCTTAACCCGCCGCAGCTGGGAAGCATCGCGGTCAGCCTGCAACTCGACAAACAGACCGCTAGCGCGCACTTTGTCGCGGCAAGTGCCGAAGTCAGGACGGCCATCGAGTCGGCGCTGCCGCGCCTGCGTGAAATGCTGGCTAGCACCGGTGTCGAGCTGGGACAAGTCAGCGTCGGCAGTGAATCGTTCCGCCAACCGTCCGGAGACCCGCGGCAGACAGCAGACCCACCCCATAGCACGGGCGATCGGGCTATACTTGGGAGCGGTTTGGTCGGCGGCTTGCCGGGGGCGACACTTGCTCGCCACGGCAACTCGCTCGTTGACACCTTCGCTTAGCGTCGACACGGGCGTCCCACAGCGCTCGCCTGCTGGGCGACCACGAGTAACCGCATCATCCAGGGGGAAGGGGCGCTATGGCCAGGGACGCGAAGCCGGCGACAGAAGCCGGCGAAGGGGCTCCAGCGAAGAGCAACAAGAAATTGCTGATTATCGTCGTTGTCGCGGTTGTGCTGTTCCTCGGCCTGGGCGGAGCGACTGCCTACCTCCTGCTCAAGCCGACACCAGAACACGATGACGACGAGGTACCCGTAGAAAAGGCCAAACCCGCGAAGAAGAAGAAGGTCGAACGAGAGGTACCGATCTACGTCGCGCTCGAATCGTTCACGGTCAATCTGGTACCGGATAATGGCGACCAGTTCCTGCAACTGCTCATTTCGCTCGAAGTCGAGGACGCGCAAGTCGGCGATCAGTTGAAGATGTATACCCCCAAGCTACGCAACGACATTACGTTGCTGTTGTCGAGCAAGAAAGCGTCGCAACTCATCACCAAGGAAGGCAAGGAAGCTCTCGCAAGAGAAATCAAGGACCAGGTAAACGGCATTCTCGACCCGGTGGGCAAGGTCAAGAAACGTGAAGGACCGATCAAGGAGGTTCTTTTCACGTCCTTCATCATCCAGTAGTCGCGATGAGCGGCGATTTCCTCTCGCAAGATGAAGTAGACGCCCTACTTAAGGGTGTCACGGGCGAAGCCGGCGAGCCCGATTCGACCCCGGAGGGACCTGAGGGCGTCCGGCCGTACAACCTCGGCACGCAGGAGCGAATCGTTCGCGGTCGCATGCCGACGCTGGAGCTGATCAACGAGCGTTTTGCGCGTTACCTGCGGATCGGTCTCTTCAACTACATGCAGCGCAGCACCGAGATCTCGGTGGGACCGATCCGGGTCCAGAAGTACAGCGAGTTCACCCGTAATCTGGTCGTTCCGACCAATCTCAACCTGGTGCTCGCCAAACCCTTGCGAGGTACCGCGCTGATCGTCTTCGACCCGAGCCTGGTGTTTCTGGTCGTCGATAACATGTTCGGCGGCGACGGTCGCTTTCACACACGGGTCGAGGGCCGTGACTTCACGGCAACCGAGCAGCGCATCATCAAGGGACTTCTCGGCGTCGTCTTCACCGAGTACGGGCGAGCGTGGAAACCGGTCTTCGATCTGACCTTCGAGTATGTCCGCTCGGAGATGAACTCACAGTTTGCCAACATCGCGACCCCTTCCGAGATCGTCGTCTCGACGACCTTCTCGCTTGAATTCGGCGGTTCGAACGCCGATCTGCACGTTTGCTTTCCCTATTCGATGGTCGAACCGATTCGCGACCTCCTCTTCAGCACGATGCAAAGTGAGCAGCTTTCGACCGACCGGCGCTGGATCAATAACTTGCGCAGACAGCTGACCAACGCCGAAGTTGAACTCGCGGCGACCCTGGCAACCGCGACCGTCAGTCTGCGCCAGATCCTCAAGATGAAGGTGGGTGACGTGGTACCGATCGACCTCCCGGAGAAACTGGTCGTGCTGGTCGATGACGTTCCCCTAATGGAATGTCGCTACGGCCAGCAGGGGGGACAATACGCGCTCAAGATCGAACGTTTTATTTCCTCGGAAACTGAGGACAAGCCGCAGGGAGAGCATCATGGCTAGCGACCTCGACGACTTCGCGAGTCTGCCGGCAGAAGACGGCACGAGCGACGACGACTGGGCGGCCGCGATGGCCGAGCAGGCCTTGGCGGACGCCGCACCGGCGACCGACGCGCGTCCGGCAGACATTTTCCCGAGTTTTGGTCAGCCGAGCCGGAACGACTCCTTGATGAACGAACTGGAGATGATTCTCGACATCCCGGTTCAACTGTCGGTCGAACTTGGTCGCACGAAAATGACCATCAAGAACCTGCTTCAACTCGCGCACGGTTCGGTCGTCGAACTCGACGCGATGGCGGGCGAGCCCTTGAACGTCCTGGTCAACGGCACGCTGATCGCCCAGGGCGAGGTCGTCGTCGTCAACGACAAATTCGGCATCCGCCTGACCGACATTGTGACACCGGCCGAGCGCGCGCGGAAAATCGGCAACTGACGCGTCGCTTCCGACAGCCAGCTCCTCTGCGGTCGAGGCGAGACGGTCGCAAATCGGCGTCTCCAGCACGGCTTTCGGTTTAAGATAGCGAGCAACCCTCTCGTCAGCCGACCATCGTGAGACGTTTCTTCTCTTTGTCCAGACAACCGCGGGGCATTCGCTGCGCGCCGGCTCTGTACTTTGCCTTGCTCGCCGATCAGACGGCCGCGCAGACGGCCGCGCCGGAGGGGCTCGGCGTCCCCTTGATGACGATTCTGCAGACCGGTCTCGCCCTCGCGCTGGTCATCGGCACTCTGTTTTTCGTCGCTTACCTGCTGCGACGAATCAATGGCGGCCGCGGGTTTGGCAGTCACGGACCACTACGTGTCGTCGGCGGACTAATGCTTGGAGCACGCGAACGCATCGTACTGGTTGAAATTGGTGACACCTGGCTGCTGGTAGGCCTGGTTCCGGGCCAAATTCGAACGCTTCACGTGCTGCCGAAGGGAGAAATCGAACACACCGGCGACGGCGAAAAACTTTTCACCCAGTGGCTCAAACAGATCGTCGAACGCAGGAATGAAGGCGGCTAGCTTACTGACCGCTGTCGTTTTCATCGCCGGTCTCTGGTCGCCGCTTGCCGCCTGGGGACAGGCCGGTGGCCTGCCAGTGGTGACAAGCACTCCAGGCAGTGCCGGCAGCCAGGTCTATACGCTGTCGATCCAGACCTTGCTGACGCTGACGGCGTTGACCCTCCTGCCGGCAGCGCTGTTGATGATGACCAGTTTCACGCGCATCATCATCGTGCTCTCGCTCTTGCGTCACGCGCTGGGAACGCAGACCTCGCCCCCCAACCAGGTACTGATCGGTCTCTCGCTGTTCCTGACCTTTTTCGTCATGTCGCCAGTGCTCGACAGCATCTATACCGACGCCTACCTGCCTTTGTCCGAAAACCGGATCACCTACGTGCAGGCGATCGAACGCGGCGCGGTGCCCCTGCGCAAGTTCATGCTCAAACAGACGCGCGAGTCCGACCTCGCGCTCTTTGCCCGAATGACCAACGCCCCGCGCTTTCAGTCAAGCGACGACGTCCCGATGCGACTGCTGGTTCCAGCCTTCGTCACCAGTGAATTGAAGACGGCGTTCCAGATCGGATTCGTTATCTTCATTCCCTTCCTGATCGTCGATATGGTGGTCGCCAGCGTCCTGATGTCGATGGGGATGATGATGATGTCGCCGGTAATGGTCGCACTGCCGTTCAAACTGATGCTGTTTGTCCTGGTCGACGGCTGGCATCTCCTGCTCGGCTCGCTGATCGCGAGTTTCGGCGCATGACACCGGAACTGGTGATGGAGATCGGCCGACAAGCGGTCGAAATGACCTTGTTGTTGTCGGCGCCGCTGCTGTTGGCCGCCCTCGTCATTGGCTTGATCGTCAGCATCTTTCAGGCGGCAACCCAGATCAACGAACAGACGCTCGCCTTTGTTCCCAAACTGGTCGGCATGTTCCTGATCCTGCTGCTCGCCGGCCCCTGGATGCTGCAAATGATGGTCGAGTACGTGCGTCGACTCTTCGAAAGCATCCCCCTGCTGGTCGGCTGACGGAGCCGTGATCAGTTTCAGTACGGCCGAGATCAACGCCTGGATCGTCGCTTTCTTTTTTCCACTGACGCGCGTCCTCGCCGTCCTGGCGACCGCGCCACCCTTCAACAACCCAGCGCTCACCGTCCGCATCCGGCTTGCCTTCGGGCTCGCGATCACCGTCGCCTTGGCACCGGTGTTGCCACGCATGCCCCCCGTCGACCCCGCGTCGGCCGCCGGTCTGCTGATGCTGGCGCAGGAGGTGCTCATCGGCACCGCGATGGGGTTCACCTTGCGCCTCGTGTTGGGCGCCGTCGACATGGCCGGCAACCTGATCAGCCTCGAAATGGGTATCGGCTTTGCTAGCGCTTACGATCCACAGACTGCCGGCCAGACCGTCGTCGTCTCGGAGTTTCTCGGCTTGCTCGCACTGTTGGTGTTCTTCGCCATCAACGGGCACTTGATGGTGATCGCGACCGTCAGCCAGAGCTTCGTGGCGATTCCGATAGGCGCAACGACCTTGACGGCTGGTAGCTGGTCAAACGTCGCCCACTTCGGTAGCGTCGTCTTTGCTGCCGGCTTGTTTCTCGCCTTGCCGATTCTGATTGCGCTGCTGATCAGCAACCTCGCGCTGGCCATACTCAGCCGCGCGGCCCCCCAACTCAACCTGATCGCCATCGGCTTCCCGCTGACCATCGCGCTCGGCTTTGCCTCGCTGATCGTCGGCCTCTCTTACCTGGCTGACCCCTTGCAGCAATGGTTCGAACACGGGCTGCAGGGAATGCTCGGGAACTTCGCGCTCCGACCCGCTTAGGGCGTCTTACTGGCGTCCGCACGAACTAGCTGGATCGTCCCTTCGGCGTAGCGATGCGTAAACGGCGTGCTCGACTCGACCCCTTCGGAGTAGTTGAGAATGCGAAACCCCGGATAGCCTCGTTCCTGCTGCAGCTGCAGCGCACGCCGGCGAAGGATCAAACCCGACTCGCCATCGCCACCGATACGGAAACTCTTGGCCCGCATCGACAGGACATAGGTATCACGGTCAATCAGTCGTTCCTGTATCGTCCAGTTCGGCGCCAACGGGTCGTAAATGACGTACGCCGCGACGAGGGCCGCTGCCGCCAGATTGATATTGACCGCAGCCGTCTCGTACTGGTTAACGGCATAGGCGGTCGCGCCAGCCAAAGCGACCGCTTTTCCCACCGGCAAGCTGACGGTCGGGTTCGGGGCTTGAGTAAACACCCCGTCGGGCGGGCTGTCGACGGCCGACGGTGGCATTTCCCAGCGAATCGTTCCGCAACCGCTGACGGTCGCCGTCGCCACCAGCCAAAGCACGGCGAAACGCCTGGCGAACTCAGGCTCGCGATTAGAGGTACTGAAACAGACTGAGGCGAGTAATCTCGACGAACGATTTTTGGGCCGCCTCAAGAGCAACCTGTTGCTTGCTGAAGTCAGAAATGGCTTGCGCATAGTCGAGGTCCTGCAGTTCCGATAGTGTCTGCCGATACTGAATATCGACCGCGGACGCGGTTGCGCTCAGGGAGTCGAGTTCCTGCATGCGTGCGCCGACACTCGCCTGGACGCGGTTGACGTTGGCCAGCGCTTGGTCGAGGTTGGTCAGGTGGGAGCTCATCCTGCCGGAAAAGTCGGTGCGCGCCGCCGCCGAAGAGAGCGGCACCCGCAACAAATCGATGACTTCCTGCATCGTCTGGAAAACGCTTTTGTTGACGCTGGGCCTGACCTGAAAGGCGTCGCCATCGGCTGGCGAACCGCTGATCACGACGTGCGACCCAAAATCGACGGCAGCAGCAGCGGGAGGAGCACTGGTTGCCAACGGGATCGCGAGCCCGGGGGTAAAAGGCTGCAAGTTGCTCACCGCAAGCGGTGGCATTGACAGCCCGGGGTTGGTCGAAATGTCGAACAGTTGATACTGAGCCACCCCAGCGACGACGGAGAACCGTATTTCCAATCCGTGATTGCTGCTGCCCTGCCAAGGAAAATCATTCAACGCGTTGCGCCACGACGTCGGATCGACGACCGCTCCCGAGTCAATGACCCCTGAACCGAGATTCGGCGATGCCGACGCACTGCGGCCGGCGCTGGTGGAAAACGTCGCGTTGCCCTCGGGAATCCTCATGAACAACTCGTTGCCGCTGACGTTGGCGGCCATCATTTCCGCCGCACCCACTTGTAGAAGCTGCTGCCCATCGTCACCGTGGTAGCTGATCGACGGCGTCGTTGCTGGCGCGACCGCCGCGGCGAGGGAAAAAGGGGGTACTTCACTACGATAGCCGCCAAACAGATAATCGCCTTGAGCGTTGCGGCCGTTGGCCAGCCCCAACAGCTCGTCAAAACGCGCCGCCAGTTCCGTGGCAATCGCTTGCCGGTCGCTGTCGGCGAGTACCGTGTTGCCCGCCTGAACGGCGCGCGTACGAACGCTTTGCAGCAAATCGTTGACCGCCGACAGCTGACTGTCGACCAAGCGCAGGCGGTCACTCGCTTCGCTTTGATTGCTGGCGTACTGATGGTTGATCTCTTTCGCCTGTGACACCGTCAACGCCCGCGCGGTGGCTACCGGATCGTCAGCCGGCGTCAGCAGACGACGGCCGGTCGACAGCTGCTCCTGCAGTCGAACCAGTTGCTCCTGGCTGCGCTGAATGTTACGCACGCCGGTATCGAAGAGTTGCCGGGTACTGATGCGCATCGCCTACCCCTGGTCAGGAACCGAGTTCGAGAATGGCGTCGAACAGACTGCTGCCGATCTGGAGTGCCTTCGCCGCCGCCTGGTAAGCCTGTTGATAGCGAATCAGGTTGGCCGCCTCGTCGTCAAGGCTAACCGCCGACAACGAATCGCGGCTGGCTTCGGCTTGCTGCAACAGCGTCTGCTCGGCCTCGCTGTTCACCTGAATCTGACGTGCCTTGCTGCCCGTGGTGCTGACCGTCTGGGCATAGCTGTCCTGATACGACGCCGCCTTTCCGGACATCGTCTTCTGGGTCTGAAGTTGCCCTAGTGCCAGCGCGTTACGCGAATCGGCGATCCCGCCTGCATTGCGGGAAATCACGAAGGTGTCGCCGTTGTTGGGTACGCCTGTGATGGTGAAACTGAAACCCGACGGCGGCGTGGTCGTCACCGAACCCACCAAGGTCAGCGTGTCTCCACTCTTGTAGTCCAGACCGCCTGCCGGAACGGCAGCGGGCGTGGCGCCATTCACCGATACCAGCGCGCCAACCGGAAAGTCAAGCAGTTTGCCGCTTTGGAAACGCAAGCTGATGGGCGTGCTGGCAACAGCTACCGCCGACGCGAAACCGGGGCCAACGCTACCGGCAGAAAGCGTGGCCAGACCCGTATTGCCCGCGCCAAGCGCCGTGCGCACCGGACCAGCCGCCGTAATCAAGCGCGGATCCGCCGCCACCGCCGGATTGATCTTCAGGTTGAGCGCCGCGTCAAGCGTCGGCCGAATAAGGTAGCTCGATCCCGCCAGGCCGGGCCCTGATGCGGACAGCGTAAAGCCCTGTGGATCGCTCGCCAGCAAGGCATTCAACGCCGGTAAGTCGGCTGCACTCCACACCTTGTTGTCGGTCAAACGGGTAAGCGTGACCGCTGTGGCACTCCCGTCGAGGCGATAGTCGCTGCTCTGCAGGTCGGTATAGAAGTTGCTGCTGTACGGGGGAGGATCGACAAAGGCCGCGCTCACCGTCGGGCTGGCCAGCGGGTTGGTGGTGTTCGCCAACACCGTTGGCGGCGACAGCGAAAACAGCGACGGCGTAAAGCTGTTCGGCAAAGGAGTGAGCTGAGACTGACCGTAAAGGTCTTGGCCAAGGGCACTTTGCGCATTAAAGCTCAACGCCAGCGACGCGGCGGTCCGCCCGAGGTCATTACTTACCCGGTCCAGCGTTTCCCTGCGAAACGCCAGCAAGCCACCGAGGCTGCCGCCATTGATCAGCCGTTCCGGCATTTCCTGGACGCCGAGAGCGGTCTTCAGACCGACGACCAGGCGTGTGCGGTCGCTCGCCGAGGCCACCGTCGTCAGGTCGTTGAAGGCGGCGCCGACGACGAGTTGCTGCCCGCTGCCGATAAAAACGTTGTAACCACCGTCGCTGTTCACCATGACGCGCGCGCTAACAAGCCGGGAGAGTTCGACGACGAGTTGATCCCGGGTATCGCGCAGATCGTTCGCCGGCTGGCCCGACGACGCCTCTGCGACGCCGATTCGCTGGTTCAAGGCCGCGATCTGCTCGCCATACGAGTTGATCGAAGTGACGCTGTCGGCGACTTGAGCGTTGATGTCCGAATACATCTGCGCCAAGCGCTCGCCGAGGGTCTGAAAGCGGGCGCTCAGCGCCTGAGCGCTGGAGAGCATCGCCTGCCGGCTCGGGAGATGCGCGGGATCTGCCGCGACCTGCTGAACGCCCTTGAAAAATTCCTGCAGGGCGGGCGACAAGCCGATGCTGTCATCGGCCAGCATGGCGTCGATCTGGGAAATTTGCGTCGCATACGTCGAAAGCTCGCTCGCACTGCTCTGCGAGCGGTTGACCTGTTCACTGAGAAAGCGGCTGTAGACCCGCTCGATCGTCGCTACGTGGGTCCCCTGGCCGATGAAGCCAGCGCCGCTCAGCAGTCCCTCGTTACTCGCCTGCAGCGTCCGCTGCCGGGTAAACCCCGGCGTGTTGACGTTGGCGATATTGTGTTCGGTCGTTTGCAGGCCGAGCTGGGCGGCATAAAGGCCGGTGAGACTACTGCCAATCAATCCTGTCCCCATGGTCCCAGATCCTCTTCAACTAGGTCGTAAACGGCGGGCCCGGCGAATTCTTGAGTGCCGTCACCAGCGGTTCCGTTCAGGCGACCGCCAGCGCCTGTCGCAAGGTTGCGCCGGAGATGATGCGCGAAAGCTTGTCGGCATACATCGGGTCGGTCGCGTAGCCGGCCTGTTGCAAAGCGTGCGCAAACTGTGCGCCGTCTCGCTGCCCGACGACGGCGGCATAGCGCGGCTTGCTGCTCAACAGCTGTGCGTAGTCCCTGAACGCTTCGGCATACGAGCCATAGGCACGAAACCGGGCGCGTTCGCTCTGCGCGACGCCGTTGGCAAACTCCGTCGTCGCCACCTCTACCGACGGCCCCGACCAGCCCCGCCCGGCCTTGATACCGAAGAGATTGTAGCTCGGCGAGCCATCGCTCAGCCGGATCTCGCGCTTACCCCAGCCGCTTTCGAGCGCGGCGTGTGCCACCAGAAACTGTGCCGGGACTCCCGTTACCGTCGACGCCTCGACGGCGTGAGGCCAAACACGGTCGACAAAGGCGCGAGCGCCGGCAGACGGCGCCGTGCTCGATGCTGCCACCTTGCCCGACACCAGCTCTTCCGGCGGCGTCGGCCGCATCGGCAACGGCGCCTCCTTGCCGGCCGACGGCGGGTAGCGCGACAGCAACGCCTGCTGCAAGGCGGAAAGCGGCGCACTCGCCGCGAGATCAGGCTTGTCAGCCAACTGTCGTGCCAGCTGATTCTCGATCATCCCGGCGAAGCCCAGCGGCGCCTGGGCGGCAAGCACCTGCGCCAGTTGCTGATCCCCCAGGGTGGTGAAGAAACGCGTCTGGTCGCTGTCCAGCAAACCCTCACGCGGTGTCGCGTCGCGCATGCTCTTCAGCATCATGTGCAACAACAACCCCTCGAACTGCTGCGCGGCCTGCTTGACGGCGGCCTGCGGATCGTTGCGCGCGCGCAGGCGCAAGTCCGTCGCGGCCGCAGGGTCCAGGGCAAGGCGGTTGCTCAGAGTATTGCTGGCGCTCATGGACTCCTCCCTACCCCTGGCGGAACCGGTCGTGGGTTAGATGATTTCGAGCTCGGCACGCAAGGCTCCGGCGGCCTTCATCGACTGCAGGATCGAAAGAAGGTCTTGTGGCGCCGCACCAAGCGCGTTGATCGCCTTGACGACGTCGGACAGCTTGACCGCCGCCTTCACCGGCATCAGCGCCCCCCCTCCCTGTTTGACGTCGATTTCGCTCTGCGTCGTGGTCACCGTCTCACCGCCGGCCAGCGGATTGGGCTGACTGACCCGCTGCTCGGTGTTGACGACCACCGACAGGCTACCGTGTGCCACGGCACAGGCGTCAATGGTCACCGTTTGATTCATCACCACCGAACCCGTCCGCGGATTGATGATCACCTTGGCCATGGTTTTCGTCGGCTGTACGTCGAGACCCTCGATCCGCCCGAGAAAGGCCACCCGACTGGCAGCATCCTCGGGCGCGAGCACGCGAACGACTCGACCGTCGAGTGCCTGGGCGCTACCCGGACCGATTTCGCGATTGATCGCGTCGACCACGCGCTGGGTCGTACCGAAGTCGGTCGTCGCCATTTCGTAGTGCACGTAAGGCCCCTGACCCAGCGCCGTCGGCACTTCGCGCTCGACGGTGGCGCCACCGATGATGCGGCCCGCCGACAGATGGTTGATCGCCACCTTGCTGCCACCCGCGGCAGCGCCGGCACCACCGACCAGCAGGCTGCCCTGCGCCTGCGCGTAGATCTGTCCGTCGGCACCCTTTAATGGCGTCATCACCAGCGTGCCACCACGCAGGCTCTTGGCGTTGCCCATCGACGACACCGTAACGTCTATCTGCTGACCAATGCGCGCGAACGGCGGCAGAGACGCCGTCACCATCACGGCGGCGACGTTCTTCAGTTGCAGGGCCTGCGTCGTCGCCAGCGTGGTGCCGAGCTGTGCCAGCATGTTGATGATGCTTTGCTGGGTGAATGGCGTTTGGGTCGTCTGGTCGCCGGTACCGTCGAGCCCAAACACCAAGCCGTAACCGACCAGTTGGTTGTTGCGCACGCCTTGCAGCGACGCCAGGTCCTTGATCCTCTCGGCGCTCGCCGTCGAAGTCAGGGCAGCCAGCAGCAGGCCGACGGCTAGCGTCGCCCTCGGCCACGGTCTCGCGTTATCGGACGACGTCATCCAGAACATGTGTGGCGCTCATCAAAAGGGCAGAAACGAGAGAAAGAAGCGCGCCAGCCAGCCCATCACTTGCGCCTCACTGATCGTGCCGCTCTCCTTGTATTCGATTCGGGCGTCGGCGATCTGGGACGAGGCGATCGTGTTGGCGGCATTGACGAAATACGGATTGACAACCCCTGAAAGGCGGACGTACTCCTGTCCGTGACCGATGGCAACCTGTTTTTCGCCCGAGACGAGCAAGTTGCCGTTCGCCAAGACTTCGATGACCGTCACCGTGATCGTTCCGGTGAACACGTTCGTCGCTGCCGCGTCGCCCTTGCCGTTGGCAACGTTGCTGCTGTTTCCCTTCAGCTCCATGCCCTGAAAGGTCTTACCCGGGATGCCAACGATCGGGCCGGCTGCCGCACTGATCGTCCCCGTCTTGCTGACGTTGGTACTCGACTTGGTGGACGCAGCGGTATTCTCGGTGATGGTCACCGTGATCGTGTCGCCGACGTTGCGGGCTCGCCGGTCTTCGAACAGCGTCCGGGCCGCGCCCGCCTGGTAGATGCTGCCCGTTGCGGCCAGGCTGGCAGCCAGCGAATCGGAGCGATACTGCGGACGAGCGGTCATCGGCTGGTGAACGTTCGTCGGGGGAACGGTGGTGCAGGCGGCGGTCAGCACCATCAGCAGTGTCGTGCAAGCTGCCTGGAAGATAAGCCGGACGCGCCTCATCGTCGCCCCCTGGCCTAGAGCGCTGTCAGGCGCGCCAACATCTGGTCGGAGGTCGACACCACCTTGGCATTCAGTTCGTACGCCCGCTGAGTCTGGATCATCTGCACCAGTTCCTGCGCCACGTTGACGTTGGACGCTTCAACGTAAAATTGGACGACGACGCCAGAACCGTTGCCGCCCGGCGTATTTGGCGTCGGCGTCCCACTCGACGCGGTCTCCAGATAAAGATTGTCGCCGATACTCTGCAGCCCCCCGTTGTTGATGAAGGTCGCCACCTGGATGGTGCCAATCTGTACTGGGGTCGACGAACCAGGCTGGGTCACGCTGACAATGCCGTCGTTAGCAATCGTCACGCTGAGCGCATTCTGCGGAATCGTGATTGCCGGCGTCAGTGGATAACCATTGGCGGTTACGATTTGCCCCTGATTATCCTTTTGAAACGACCCGTCGCGAGTATAGGCGGTGGTTCCGTCGGGCAGCAGCACCTGAAAGAAGCCCGCGCCGTCGATCGCGATATCGAGCGCGTTGCCCGTCTGCTGCAACGACCCCTGGGTGAAGATACGACCCGTCGACACCGGCGTCGTACCCAGACCGATCTGCAGGCCGTCGGGGATTTGAGTAGTCTGCGACGATTGCGCTCCCGGCTGACGGATCGTCTGGTAAAGCAGGTCGGCAAAGATTCCACGCGCCTGCTTGAAACCGTTGGTGCTGACGTTCGCCAGGTTGTTGGCGATGATGTCGATCTGCACCTGTTGCGCGTTGAGTCCGGTGCTGGCAGTCCACAGCGAAGCGATCATCGGCTCACAAATCCCTTCAACGGTTCATGGTCATCAACTGCGACGCCGCCCGCGAATTCGCGTCGGCGGTCTGCAACATCTTGATCTGAATCTCGAACTGGCGTGCCAGGCTGATCATCCGGACCATCTCGTCGACCGACTTGACGTTGCTCCCCTCGAGCGCCTCGGACACCACCTTGACATTCTCGTCTGCCGCTGCCGGTTGTCCGTTACGGGTTCGGAACAATCCGTCGTCGCCGCGCACGAGATCGGCTTCAGGCGGGTTGACCAGCTTGATCCGACCCACCACGTTGGCACTGGTTAACGGCCCGGCGCCGGCACGAGGAATCGCGGACACGGTGCCGTCGGCACCGATGGCCACGCTGTTGTCCGGCGGGATCGCAATCGGTCCACCTTCGCCGACCACGACGAAACCTGAACTGTTCTGTAAGACGCCATTGGCGTCGGTCTTGAGGTTACCGGCGCGCGTGTAAGCCTCACGGCCATCGTTGCCCTGCACGGCGATCCAGCCCTGGCCTTGAACGGCGATGTCAAGCGGCCGCCCGGTGGTCAACGCCGGCCCCTGTTCGAAAACATCGGCAACCGATGCGTCCACCGTGAACGCCCGGGTAGGCGCCCCCGGCCCGAGCACCGGCACTGCCCGGAAGCGGTTCTCCAATGCCCGGTAGCCGACTGTCGTCGTATTCGCCAAGTTCTGAGCGACCCCGGCCTGTTGCAAGAGGCTCTGCTTGGCGCCACTCATCGCCGTGTAGATCAGTCGGTCCATCGCTGGTCAGCGCTCGCCTTCAGCTCACGTCGGCTAACGCAGGTTGACCAGCGTCTGCAACACCTGGTCCTGCGTTTTGATCGTCTGCGCGTTCGCCTGATAGATACGTTGTGCGGTAATCATGTCGACCAGTTCCTTGGTCAGATCAACGTTCGAGTCCTCGACTGCCGCCGACTGGATCAGGCCACGCCCCCCGGAACCGGGAACACCGACCAGCTCGGGGCCCGACAACGAGGAGGAGCTCCATTGGTTATTGCCGAGGTTTTGCAGTCCGTTGGGGTCGGCAAAAGTCGCCAGCACCACTTGTCCCAGCGTTCGACTCTGACCGTTGGTATAGCGGCCCTGAATAATGCCGTCGGTAGCGACGCTGAGACCGGCCAGGCTACCCGCCGCGTAGCCCCCTTGCGTCAGGCGATCCGCACTCGATTCGCTGCCGTACTGGGTGGTCCCCGAAAAGTCGAGGGTGCCCGGTGACCAAGGGCTGGACGCGCCGCTAGTAAGCGTCCACGACGGCAACACCTGTTTGGCCGAAGCGGCACTGAGCGTACCCGAAGTATCGAACACAAGATTGCTCGGCAGAACCTGCTGGTTGGCGCCATCGAGCGTCGCCCACACCGTCCATTCACCGCCTGGCGGTGCCGAGGGAGTGTTGAGTACGTAGTAGGTGGTCAAGTTGTGCGACACCCCGAGCGTGTCGAAGACGGTCACCGCGGTCGAGAAATTGTAGGTCTCGGGATTTGCGAAATTGAACGGAGCGATGGGCGGCACGGTTTCTCGTGAGTCGAGATTGAGGACCGCGGTCAGATCGCCGGACAACGGATCGCTCGTCGCGCGCGGCGGAATCTGGTTTGCCGCGAGCTGAATCTCGACCGGATTAGACGGCGAAATCTCCCCCAGAGCGCCGACCGGGTAGCCGGTCAAGCGCAGCCGTTGATCGTTGATCACGTAGCCTTCGTTATCCAGGTGGAACTGACCGTTGCGGGTGTAGGTGATGTTGCCGTCATTGCTCATACGGAAAAAGCCGCCGCCGTTGAGCGCCAGGTCGAGGGCGTTGCTCGTTGTCGTCAGGTTGCCCTGGGTGAACTGCTGCTGAACGGCGGAAACGCCGACGCCGATACCGACTTGTGCCGCGCCGACAATACCCAGCGACGCAGCGAAGATGTCGGAAAAATTCGCCTTTGACCCCTTGAAACCGACCGTGCTGGCGTTGGCCACATTGTTTCCGATGGCGTTGAGCGCCGTCGACGCCGCGTTCAGACCACTCAATCCCTGTTGAAAGCTCATGTCTGCGTGCTCCTAGAGAATCTCTTGTAGCGCATCAAAACCGACTCTTCCCAGCTCTCCGAGGTCGAGGAGAAACTGATCCACGTCTCTGACCAAAGCAGATACCGTGCCAACCTGAAGCGCTTCGGCCTTCACCTTTTCGCCGGCGTAGGTCGCCGTCACGTTGAAGGCATATCGTCCGGATGGCGCTGTGGCGCCGCCATCGGTCTTGCCATCCCAGACAAAACTGAGGAGACCCGCTTCATGGGCGCCAAGGTTCTGGCTCTGCACAATCCGCCCGCTCGCGTCGACGATGCTCACCGTCACCTTATCCGCCTTATCGTCCAGCCGCACCCCCCCGGCTGCGGCGCCGTCGAGCAAGCGCAGCGTCGAACCCGGCACCAGCACGCGCTTGCCGATCAGGTTCGCCGCCTGCATCGCCTGACTGTCAGAATAGGTGGTCAGCAATTTGTCGAGCGTTGCGTTCAAACGCTCGATACCGGTCACCGTGTTGATCTGCGAAATTTGTGTCGTCACCGCCGCGTTGTCCAGCGGATTCAGCGGATCCTGATTCTGCAGCTGCGTCACCAGTAGCTTGAGAAAGCGATTCTGCACTTCCTCGCTAGCTGAGGCGCGATCGCCGCTTGCCGTCGCGCCAGCGTTAATCGCCGAGTAGATCTCTCGCGCGCGATTCACTTCACCGACCGTTGCCATCTCTCCCTCCTTCGTTGGCGGACCGCTACTGACCCAGTGTCAGCGTCCTCAGCAGCAGCTGCCGAGCGGTGTTCATCACTTCGACGTTCGTCTGATACGAACGCGCGGCCGAGATCATGTTGGTCATTTCCTCGACAACGTTGACGTTCGGCATCGTGACATAGCCCCTTTCATTCGCCGCCGGGTTGCGCGGATCGTAAACCAGCCTTCCGGGCGTGCTGTCTTCCACCACCTGCGTTACCCGCACACCCTGCGCTGCCGAGTTACCCATCGGCGTCGCCGTGAACACCACCTGTTTGGCTCGATAGGGCTTGCCGTCGGCGCTGACGACGCTTTCGGCGTTGGCCAGGTTGCTGGCCACCGCGTTGAGACGCAGAGACTGTGCCGTCAGCGCACTTCCCGCGACCTGGAAGCTGGTCAGGAGGCTCATTGTCCTTGGAGAGCGGTGACCAGCGTTCTGATCTGGTGCGAGAGGAACGTCAGGCTGGCCTCGTAGTGCAGGGAGTTATCCGCAAACTGTCCCCGCTCGACGTCCATTTCGACGGTATTGCCGTCAGCACTGCCCTGCGTCGGCTGTCGATACTGTAGGAAAAGCGGATCCGCACTAGCGCTCGCGGCAAGATGGCCAGGCGCCGTCCTCGTCAACGTCAAGGGATGCTCGCCGCGACCAGCGACCGCCACCCGCAGCGCCGACGTGAAATCGAAATCCCTCGCCAAGTAATGCGGCGTGTCGCTGTTGGCGATGTTGGCGGCCAAAACCTGCTGCCGATAGGCACGCAAGTTCAGCGCTTGCTGCTGAAACGACAAGGCTTGATCCAGCTTGTTAACCACGAGCCGAGCACCTTAGAAAAGAATAGTCATTCTCAAGCAATTGGCGTGCCACGCTGCCATGGCACCCGCTGTCCCACCTCGGCGGTCAGCACTTGCCGGGTTGCCGGCAAATCTTGCCGTTTGCCGGCCAGTTGCGGTAGCGAATCCCTTCGCCTGGCACGAACAATCAGGCAGAATGGGAAAATGTCTTCCGGATTACCGATCAGACGACGACGTGGTCAGCGGTGGCTTGCTGGCGCCCTCGTCATCGCCACCGTTTCGAGCACCCAGGCGGAAACAACCCTATCGGCGACACTGGAACAGTTCCTCGCCGTCCATACCAAGGGCTTACCGGGCAAAGTAAGCTACAGCGTCGGCGCTCTCGACCAATACGCGCGTCAGGCTCAGTGCAACGCCTTCGAAGCCTTCCTGCCCGCCGGCGCTCGCCTGTGGGGTCGAAGCAACGTCGGCATTCGCTGCCTCAGTCCGGCACCCTGGACCGTGTACGTGCCGGTACACATTCGGATTTCCGGAACCTACCTGCAAACCGCGCGCCCGCTTACCGCCGGTGAGCTGGTGGCCGACCGCGACCTGGCGACACAAACGGGAGACCTCGGCAGCCTGCCGGCGAGCGTCCTCACGGAGCGCTCGCAAGCGGTTGGCAAAACAGTCAAGCACAGCGTCGCCGCCGGCCAACCGCTGCGTGCCGATTTGCTCGCCGCACCGTGGCTTATCCAGCAAGGACAGAACGTCAAGCTGGTGACCACGGGGACCGGTTTCAGCGTTAGTAACGACGGCAAAGCCCTGAACAACGCCGTTGAGGGCCAGGTCGCGCAAGTACGGACAGCTTCCGGGCAGGTGATCAGCGGGATCGCACGCGGCCCCGGCTTGGTTGAAGTCACGCATTGAGCTCCTACGCGGGCAGGCAAAAAAAGTGCTAAAGTTCATTGGCGATGCGCCGATAGCAGGATTGAGCACAACCGTTCAAGAGGCCTAACGTGAAGATCGAAAGTACAGGCAGTACCCCCAGCTCGATCGGCGAAGCACGCCCACGCACGACGGCATCGCGAACCAATGCTTCGACGGCATCCGAAGTCCATCTGAGCGAATTGGCCGCCCAACTGCAGGGCGCCGGTGATGAGTTGTCGTTCGACGTCACCCGCGTTGCTGAAATCAAGCAGGCGGTCGCCGAAGGGCGTTTTTCGATCAATGTACAGGCGATCGCCGACCGTCTCATCAGCTCGGCCAGTCAACTGCTTGACTCCCAGCGGCAAGGCTGATCGCGGCGCTGCTGCGGCTGCGGCTGTGTGAAGGTGAACGAGGAGGCGTTCGCACACGCGATTCAGGCGGAAGTCGGCGCCCTGCGTCGCTTCCTTGCTCTTCTCGACCAAGAGCAGGCGCTGCTCGTCAAGGGCCAAGTCGAAGACTTGGTCGAGCTGGCGCAGCAAAAGCATGAACTCGCCGCTGAAGTCAGTACCCTCGACAATCAACGCAACGAAGCGCTGGCAGCGCAGGGCCTATCACCCGATCGCAGCGGCGTCGAAGCCTGGTTTGCGGCGCGTCCGGAAGCCGCCGCCGCCAGAGACGCCTGGTCGACGCTGATCGCATTGGCGACACGGGCGCAGGAAACCAATGACCTAAATGGCGAACTGATCCAGAAACGCATGCAGAACACGACACAGGCGCTGGAAGCCTTGCTTGGCACCCCGGGTAGTCGCCTGACGCTCTACGGCCCGGACGGACAGAGTACCGTCGCTAGCGGCCGACGAATCAGCGATAGCGCCTGACGACGCTCGACCCACGTCGCACCCGCCTTATCCGTTGCCGGCCAAGGGCCTCGCCTGACCCGCCGCAGCGGGTTCCTGCAGATTGACTTCGGTGCCCTTCTCCGGGACGTTGGAATCGATCAAGATGCTGACCCGCCGATTGCGTGCTCGTCCATCTGCCAGGAGGTTGGGTTCGACGGGACGCGTATCGGCGTAACCAATCGCGGTCAAGCGGTTGGCCGCCACTCCGGAGTCGGCAAACAGCCGTAGCACGGTTGTCGCCCGCACGGCAGAGAGCTCCCAGTTCGACGGAAACTGCGCGTTCCGAATGGGGACATTGTCGGTGTGGCCTTCGATGGTGATGGGAAACTCGGCCGGCACCAGCACGTCGGCGACCGACTGCATCGCTTTCACGAGCTGCGGCTGCATAACGGCCTGGCCCGGCGAAAAGAGGATGCTATCGTTGATTTCGACCGTCACGCCCCGACTGGTTTCGAGCACGCGGACTTTGCCCTGCTCGACCAGAGGCGCCATCACCTGCAGAATCTCTTTCGCAACGTTACGCATCTTCTCCCGCTGCTTCTGCTTGGCGACCTCCTGCGCCTTGCTCGCCAGACCGCTTTTCGTCGGCGGCGCCGGCGTTGGTACGACGAGCGGCGTCTGTCCAGAGCTATTGACCGGTACGCTGCGGAAGGCACTGACGATCGAGTTGCTCAGGATGCGGTACTTTCCTTCGTTGACGGTTGATAACGCATACATGACGACGAAAAACGCGAACAGCAGAGTAATGAAGTCAGCGTAGGAAACCAGCCAGCGCTCGTGGTTGTCGTGCTCGTCTTCCAGTTTGCGGCGCGCCATGGCGATCAGAAAATGTAGCCCCGCAGACGGCTTTCAATGATGCGCGGATTGTCGCCATTGGCGATGCCCACCAAACCGTCAACAATCATTTCGCGCTGGACGACCAGACGGCTGATGTGGGTCTTCAGCTTGTTGGCCATGGGCAGGTAAACCAGGTTGGCGAGCCCGACACCATAGATCGTGGCGACAAAAGCCACGGCGATCCCGGCGCCCAGCTTCGACGGGTCGGACAGATTCTCCATTACGTGGATCAGACCCATTACCGCGCCAAGGATTCCGATCGTTGGCGAATAGCCACCGGCCGCCTCCCAGACACGCGCCGCAAGCCTCATCTCCTGCTCGAAGGTATTGATCTCGACTTCCATTACCTCACGCAGACGCTCCGGCTCAGCACCGTCTACGACCAGCTGCAGGCCCTTGCGAATGAAGTCGTCTTTCAGCTCGTTGACCACCGCGTCCAGAGCGAGTAGCCCTTCCCGGCGTGACACCTGGCTCCAGCCGGTCACTTGCTGGATGAGCTGCTGGTGATTGATCAGCGGTGGATACCACACCCACTTCGCCATCCGCATGCCGCGCAGGAACGTCGCATACGGGCTTTGTAGCATGACGGCACCCAGGGTGCCGCCGACGACGATCAGCATCGCCGTCGGTTGTGACAGCGAACCGACGTGGCCACCTTCGAGAATCTGGCCACCGATGATCGCCAAAACGCCAACCAGCAATCCAAGCGCGCTGATCCTATCCATGCGTTCTTGCGGCACCTCGCTCGAGCTGCCCCCCGCTGAACAGGCGGGCACGCAAGCGCATCACCACCTGACTGTGCAACTGGCAGACTCGCGACTCGGTCACTCCCATCACCTCACCGATCTCGCGCAGGTTGAGATCCTGCTCGTAGTAGAGTGCCATCAACAGTCGCTCGCGCTCCGGCAAACCGTCAATCGCCTTGACCAGCGACTGACGGAAATCATCGTCCTCGAACAAGCGGGAGGGATCTGCCCCGTCGTCGACCAGATGGCGCTCCAGATAGTCGTCGTCGCCTTCGGCAACCAAGTCCTCGAGGTAGACAAGCTGATGACCTCGGGCTTCCTGCAGCATCTTTTGGTACTCGGCAAGAGGCATGTCAAGCGCCGCGGCAAGTTCCCTCTCGGTTGGCGTCCGACCCTGTTCCTGCTCGAGACGGGACATCGCCGCCTCGATCCGCCGACAGTCGCTGCGCAAGCTGCGCGGCAGCCAATCATTGTCACGCAACCCATCGAGCATTGCGCCGCGAGTCCGCTGCACGACGTAGGCTTCGAACTGGGTTCCCGCCCCGGCGTCGAAGCGGGCTATCGCGTCGAGCAGGCCGAGCATTCCATTCTGGATGAGATCGTCGAGCTGAACACTGGCCGGCAGGCGGGCCAGCAAATGGCAAGCAATGCGCTTGACCAGCGGCGAAAACTGCTGGACCAGCTGATCTCGATTGAGCTGACCGGCAGCGTTATACATGTCGTCGCGTGGCTATCAGGCGTAGATAGCAGTAGATTCGAGGTCTTTGCTCAAGTGTAGCAGTTGTTGTACGAAATGTTCGAGCCCACCGCCGTCGCCGGTACACGCCGAAGGTTTCGCGAGTTCGCCAGCCAGCGTCTTGAACGCCTTCGCCGCACGCGAATCGGGAAAAAGCGCGGCGACCGGCTGACAGAGCCGCGCCGCTTGCCGCAAACGTTCATCCAGCGGCACGCAGCCCGCATAGTCGACGCGCGCGAGCCGCCTACTGTCGACCAAGCGCGCGATGTTGTCGAAAATCGCCTGCGCCTCGGCTGCCTCGCGAGCTTTGGCGACCAGCACTTGAAAATGTCGCCGCGCGTAACCCAGACTGACCTTTTTGATCAGTGCATACGCCTCGGTAATCGCTGGACCGCTCGGCGCGGCGACCACGATCGCTTCTTGCGCCGCCAGCGCCAACGGCGAGAAACCGAGCGGGTGGTCGAGTGACGCGTCGACGAGCAGCACATCGACCGCCGGAGTGAGCTCGCCAAGCGCTTCGAGTAGCCCCCGCTGCTGTTTCTGATTCAGCCGGGCCAGCTGGCTGACCGCGATCGACGCCGGCAGAACGCGAACACCGGGCGCCACACCAACGACAATTTGACTCAATGGACGCACGCGATCAATCGCCTGCTGCAGATCAGTGGCACCGCTCTTGCCGAAATAGGCGGCGACGCCGCCACCCGGGTTCTCGTCGACGACGAGCACTTCGCTACCTTGGCGAGCCAACATTACGGACAAGTTGGCAACCGCTACGGTCTTCCCGACTTCCGAACGCCCGGCGACAAAAGCAATGCTGCGTAGTGCGGGCCGTGAAAACAGGCGTCGCAAACCAGCGGCTTGATCGCCATCGACCGGCGTCACCACCTTAGCCTCCAGAACGAATGACCGCCCCTGAAGCGCCGCTCGCCATCAACAGACCTGGCTCGACGCCGGCCAACTGATGCGGCGAACCCTCTGGAAGATCCTTGAACGCCCGATGCAGCAAATAAGGACGATTCGGCAAGTGCAGATCTTCCGGCACCCGCTGCCCGTTGGCGACGTAAAACAAGCGCAAGCGATGACGAATGATCACATCCAGCGAAGCGGCGAGTCCGGCGGCTTCGTCGACCTTAGTCAGAATGCATCCCACCAGGTGTTGTCCACCGTAGGCCCTGACCACGTCGTCAAGCGTATCGCCACCACCGGTCGCCGGCAGGAGCAGCAAGGACTTGACGCCGCTGTCACCAAACATCGCCACCTGTTCGCTGACCAGACGATCGCGCTGGCTCATCCCCATCGTGTCGATCAACACCATGTGCTTGCTCTGCAAGTCGCTCAGCGTCGCCCGCAAGTCCTCGGCATCGCGCGCGAGGTAGACGGAAACGCCGAGGATTCGGCCGTAGATGCGTAGCTGCTCGTGCGCTCCGATACGATAACCGTCGGTGGTCACCAGCGCGAGTTTGCGCGCCCCATGGCGCAGAACGCAGCGCGCTGCGAGCTTGGCGACGGTCGTCGTCTTGCCGACCCCGGTCGGCCCGACCAAGGCGTAACACCCTCCTTGATCGACGATGTCCGTATCGCTGTTGATGGTCAACATCGAACGGTCAGCGCCGCCCTTGACCCACGCCAGCGCGTGCCCACTGTCGAGGTCGCGTGGCAGATCGGCCAATAACTCGCGGGCAAACTTGGGGGAAAATCCGACGTCGAGCATCTGCCGCAGCATCTCGATCTTGATCGGCTCGGCACGAGCCGACTCTCCCCAAGCGAAACCGGCCAACTGTTGCTCGACCATTCTGCGCAGGCCGCGGATTTCGTCGATTACGTCGCGGGATACCACGTCGCCCGGCGCTTTCCCCACCGGAGGTGAGACATCCGCCGCCTCGACCCGAGCGCGCGGCGTCGCTGCCGACGCCGTGGGGACAGCCGACGGCCGGGAGGGCGCGGCTGGCGAAGGCGGCTTGGTCGCCATTGCAGGCAGCGGCTGGCGATCGACGCGCGGCGCTGTCGGCGATCGCACCGAAGGCGCCGCCGAACCCGGGGGCGCCGCCGCCACACCCGGCGGCGTCGGGGCGACCGGACGCTGCGGACGGCCCTCCGCGGTCCGCGCTGGAGCCGGCGACTGGCTGCGCGAGCTCGCATCGGTCTCCGGCGCCGGCACCATGATCTCCATGTCGCGAGCGGCCACCGCCATGATCTCGACCCCACCGGGGATCGTTCGATTGGACAGAATGATCGCATCGGATCCGAGCGTTTCCTTGACCTTACGCAGCGCATCGCGCGTCGTCGCGGCAATGAATTTCTTGACGTTCATGCCCTGCCTCCAATGATAGAGGTCACTTTAATGATTCTGTTCTCAGGTACCTCGCCATGAGCGAGTACCTTCAGTTGTGTGATGCTGCGCCGCAGGAAACGCGACAGCAGCGTACGCAGACTTGCCGGCACCAAGAGCACCGCTGGCAGCCCGACGCTCTCCTGTCGTTGGGACGCCGAAATCGCCTCTCGCATCAGGGTTTCGGCAAGCCCAGGTTCGATCCCCGCTCCATCGCCACCACCAGAAACCGCCTGCACGAGCAGCCGTTCGAGCTGCGGGTCGAGCGACATCACCTGCACTTCCGCGCTTCCCGGATACAGTTCCTGGACGATCGAGCGACCGAGGGCGATGCGGACTTGAGCCGTCAGCACTTCCGGATCTTGCGAACGCGGTGCGTAGTCGGCGAGCGTTTCGATGATCGTTCGCATGTCACGTATCGGAACCCCTTCATCGAGCAGGTTGCGCAGCACTTTCTGCAGGGCACCGAGTGAAAGGGCTTTAGGCACCACGTCCTCGACCAGCTTGGGCATTTCCTTCGCCAAATGGTCGAGCAAGGCCTGAGTCTCCTGCCGCCCAAGAAGCTCCGCCGCGTGTGAAAGGATCAGATGATTGATGTGCGTCGCCGTCACTGTGCTGGCGTCAACGACCGTATAACCATAGGCCTGAGCCTGCTCGCGCAGCGCCGGTTCGATCCAGATCGCCGGCAGGCCAAACGCCGGATCACGCGTTGCGGTTCCCGGCACCTGGCCGGCGACGCGACCGGGGTTGATCGCCAGCAAGCTACCAGGGAAGGCTTCGCCCTCGCCAATCTCGACCCCCTTGAGCAGAATCTTGTAGGCGTTGGGCCGCAGCTCAAGGTTGTCGCGAATGTGAACCGGCGAGACGAGGAACCCCACTTCCTGGGCAAACTTCTTGCGCAGCCCGCGAATCCGCCGTAGCAACTCGCCATCCTGCGCCTTGTCGACCAACGGGATCAGACGATAACCGACTTCGAGGCCGAGCACGTCGACCGGCGTTACATCCGACCAACTCGCCTCCTGCGCCTCGCGCGGCAGTGTGGGCGCAGGAGCCACCGTCACCGGTTCGACCGCGCGTTCGCGTTTCTCGATTCGCCAACCGATCGACGCCACGCTTGCAGCGAGGACAAGAAAGACGAAGTTGGGCATTCCCGGAATCATGCCCAGAACGGCAATGATCGCCGCCGTCAAATACATCAGCTTCGGGTTACTGAATAGCTGCGACAGAAACTGCTGTGACACGTCCTGAGCGTCACCGACGCGAGTAACGACGACACCCGCCGCAATCGAAATAATCAATGCCGGAATCTGCGCCACCAGACCGTCGCCAATCGTCAACAGGGTGTACGTCTTTGCGGCAGATCCGATCTCCATACTGTGCTGAAACACGCCGACGAAAAGTCCACCGATGACGTTGATCAGCATGATCAGAATGCCCGCAATCGCGTCGCCGCGAACGAATTTGGACGCACCGTCCATCGACCCAAAGAACTCGGCTTCCTCGGCAATCGTCGCCCGGCGTCGGCGCGCCTCGTCCTCACCGATCAGTCCGGCGTTGAGGTCGGCGTCAATCGCCATCTGCTTGCCGGGCATCGCATCCAGCGTAAAGCGTGCCGCCACCTCGGCTACCCGACCCGCCCCCTTGGTGATGACGACAAAGTTGATGACGACCAGGATCGTAAACACGACCAGTCCCACGGCGTAGTTTCCGCCGACGAGAAAATGGCCGAACGCTTCAATCACCCGTCCAGCCGCCGCCGGACCGGTGTGCCCCTCGAGCAGCACAACGCGCGTCGAGGCAACGTTGAGCGACAAGCGCAACAAGGTGGTTACCAACAAGACGGTGGGAAAAACCGAAAACTCCAGCGGCTTGATGACGCTCAGTGCGACCAGCATGACGATGATCGACATCGCGATGTTGAAAGTGAAGAAGAGATCGAGAACGAACGCTGGCAACGGCAGCACCATCATCGCCAGAATCAGCAGAATCAGGATCGGGCCGGCGAGTTGTCGCTGGCCGAAGCGGCCAAACACGTCGTGCAAAATGGCGCTCGCGCTAGCCATGGACCAGCCCCACCATCAGTTCTTGGGGAACGGCGATCGTCGCTGGCGGCAACGGCCTGGAGCCGCCCGTACTGCGCCACGCCTGCAACTGGTAGACGTAAGCCAGCACTTCGGCAACCGCCGTGTAGAGGGGCAAGGGGATTTCCTGATCGACTTCGACGTGACGACAGAGAGCGCGCGCCAAAGGGGCCGCCTCGACCAACGGTACGGCGTGCGCTTCGCCGACTTGCCGGATCTTCAGGGCAATCTCGCCCATCCCTTTGGCAACCACGCGCGGCGCTCGCATCCCGCTGCGATAGGCAAGGGCGACCGCGAAGTGCGTCGGGTTGGTGACGATCACGTCCGCTGCCGGCACGGCCGCCATCATCCGTTTGCGCGCTGCCTCGCGTTGCAATTGGCGGACACGTCCCTTGATCTCTGGATTGCCTTCGAGTTCCTTGTTCTCCTGCTTCACCTCCTGCCGACTCATCTTCAGCTTGTCGTGGTACTGCCAAAGCTGAAACGGGACATCGACGACGACGATAACGAGCATCGCGGCGACCATGGCGAGAAAGCTGAAGGCCAGCAGCCGACCCGCGCCGAGCAGTCCCGTCTCACCTGACTGCGCGAAAAGTGCCAACAGGTCACCGCGTTCACTCCACAACACGCCGGCCGCCACGCCGCCGACGAGCAACGCCTTGGCGATTGCCTTGACCAGTTCCAGCAACCCGCTCCAGGAGAAAAGACGGGACAGGCCCTGCAGCGGATCCAGCCGAGACAAGTCGGGCTGTAGGGCTTTTGGTGAAAAATTCCAGTTGCCGAGAAAAAACGGCGACAGCAACGCCGCGGCGAGCAGCGCGACAAGCAGCGGCGCCAGTGTCAGCAAGGCGTCAGCCGACGTGTCGAGGAGACGGACGAGCATCCGTTGAGGCTCACGCGTCAGTTCGCCGTCAAGTACCAGCGCCCTGCGGAGCATGTTGGCGACGCGCTGCACCATCCACGGTCCGAGAGTCCAGAATGTCGCTGCCGCGACGATCAGCGTGACGAAAGCGCCGACCTCGCGCGAACGCGGAACCTGCCCCTCCTCGCGCGCTCTTTCGAGGCGTCGAGCGGATGCCGGCTCTGTTCTTTCGAGATCGCTTTCCTCGGCCATAGAGTGCTCCCATTGTGGGCCACCCTATTATAGGAAAAATCCATAAAAAATATGGCTGTATGTCAGTCTATTTAGACCAGTTCTGGAATAGTGGCAGAAGAGCAACAGTTGTGGTGAGGAACACCCAAAAAAAAGGGAGCTAGCGCTCCCTTGACCGTCCATGGCCGTTCGTTTCAGGCAAACAGCTCAAGCGCCCGAACCGGGCTGCCGCGCGGTTCGCGTTCAGCGGTCGACGTCAGGTCAGAGAGTAGTTCCTTCATATCCAGAATGAGGACGATCTGTCCGTTCGAAAGCGTCGTTACGCCAGCCACACCACGCGGACGGAAGTCGTCGAGTGCCTTGATCACGGCGTCGTCACGACCGGCAAAGCTGTCGACGGCCAGAATCAGGCTCCGTTCCGCCATCTGCATCAACACGCCGTACTCGGGCGGCTGCACCTGTGGCCAGCCTAGCAGGCGGGCCAAGCCAATCACCGGCAGGATCTCGCCGCGGACGACCAGCGTTTCCTTGCCACCCACCTCCTGCATCCGTGAGTGATCGATCGGCAGGATTTCCCTGACCATCGACAAGGGCAGGGCAAACGGTTGATCGCCGAGCAAAACCAGGAGGACCGGCAGGATGGCCAGCGTCAACGGCAACGAGATCAGGAAAACCGACCCTTTTCCGGGCTCCGAGCGAATTTCGATCGAGCCGTTAAGTTTCTGAATATTCGTCTTCACGACGTCCATGCCGACGCCGCGCCCGGAGACAGCCGACGCCTGCGACATGGTCGAAAATCCGGGCAAGAAGATCAGGTTGAGGCTCTGTCGATCGTCCAGCGTATTCGCCTCGTCCTCGCTGAGGATTCCCTTCTCCACCGCCTTCGCGCGGATCCGTTCCGGGCTCATGCCGCGGCCGTCATCGGCCACGATCAGCAGAATATGGTCGCCCTCCTGGCGCGCCTCAAGGCGAACAACGCTCTTCGCCGGCTTGCCAGCAGCCAGACGCTCGTCCTGCGGCTCGACACCGTGGTCGACGGCATTGCGTATCAGGTGAATCAAGGGATCGGCCAAGTCCTCGATCATCGTCTTGTCGACTTCGGTCTCTTCGCCAACCAGCGCCAGCTCGACTTCCTTGCCCAACTGCCTGGCGAGATCGCGTGCGATCCGCGGATACTTCTGGAAGAGACGGCCGATCGGCTGCATCCGCGTCTTCATCACCGAGTTCTGCAGATCGGAAACCAACAGATCGAGCTGGCTTACCGCCTGATCAAGGGCCTGCAAGGTTTCCGTGTCGGTCTTGCCAGCGACAATATCGGCGCGCAGGCTGGTCAGGCGGTTCTTGGTCAACCCAATTTCGCCAGACAGATTGAGCACCTGATCGAGCCGGGCGGTATCGACGCGGATGGTCGTTTCACGGGCGGCCGTCCGCTCGTCCGCGCGCCGGCCCGAAGGCGTAGCACTACCAACAGCGCCCGGCCGGTCGGTCGCGCGGCGTCCTTCCGGTGGAAAATGTGGCTGCAAGTTAGCGGCGGCGTCGACGGTTGCGGCTGGCGCGGCGGCAGCCGCAGGCAGAGTGGCCGGCACCGGCGTGGGCACCGCCGCCGGTTGCCCGGTCACGGCGCTGTGCAGCGCCGACCAGTTCGGGCCATCGGTGGGCGCTGGCGGCGGCTTTGGAGCCGCCTGAACCGTCACCACCGGCGGCGGTGATTCCGTTGCCGCCAAACCGCCTTCAAGCGCCGCCCGCAGATTGGCCACCAAGCCCGCCGCTGCCGGTTCCGGCTGTCGGCCCTGGGCAATAATGCGAAACATGTCACGCACGCCTTGAGTCGCCGACATGATGACGTCCATCAAGATCGGCGTCAGCGACATTTCGGCATTCCTGAGCTTGTCGAACAGGTTTTCGGTCAAGTGGCACAACCTGACCAGCTCAGTCGCGTTGAGAAAGCCCGCGCCACCCTTGATCGTGTGGAAACCGCGAAAAATCTCGTTCAACAAGCGGTGATCTTCAGGTGCTCGTTCGAGGTCGACCAGCTTGTTGTCGACGTCGGAGAGCAGGTCTCCGGCTTCCTGCAAGAAATCACTGAGCAGGTCCTCCATCCCGGCAAAATCACTCATACCGATCCTCCTAGAATCCCAGGCTACCGAGCAGATCGTCTACCTGCTGTTGGGTTGCCACGACGTCACCGCGGCCCTCGGCATTAATCACCGGTCCATTGAGCAGACTCAGCACAGAATCGGTGCGTCGCTCTCCGGGTATCACTTCGATCAGCACACCCATGAGTTCGGATTCGAGTTCCTGCGCGACGGCGATGATCTTCTTGATCACCTGACCGGTCAGGTCCTGGAAATCCTGTGCCATCATGATCTCGAGCAACTGTGTCTTGGTCGCCGCTGTCTTCTGCGGCAACCCCTGCCTCAGAAAAGCCCGCGTCTCGTCGGCCAGGCGTTTGAAGTCATCGACCCCGAGCTGGTTGGCGAAAACGGCGTCCCACCTGGTAGCCAGGGCGAGCGACGCCTCTTCCAGCTCCTCCTGCAGGGGATTGGCGACGTCGGTCGCATTCAACACCTTGCACGCCGCTTTCTCGGTCAGCGTGGCGACGTAGGCCAGCCGGTCGCGCGCGTCCGGAATGGCTGACGCCGCCTCTTCAAGCAGCTTGTGATACCCGAGCTCGCCAAGCGAGGTGTGCAGCTGTCTCGCCATCTGGCCGACACGACAGAAGACCTTTTGTTGGCCAGGCCAAACCGCCTCTCCCGGCTCTCCGTCCGCACTCGTCGGAGAACTCCCCCTGGTTGGAGGGGTCGCGGCAACGATCGAATCGAACAGGGCCTGCAGCTCGTCGCTGTCGTCGCCATTTCCTCCCTCGCGCAACTGCTGCAGTACCGAAGGACGCGCCGGCGTTGCCGGTGCCGGTACCGCACCACGTACCTTCACGCTGTTGGCCGAGGCGATGCTGTCAAACAGGTCCTCCAGTTCCTTGGAGTCCCCCGAGGTGTTCGACTCACTCATATCAGCTACCCATCTTGTCGAAAATCTTCTGCAGTTTTTCCGCCAGGGTCGCGGCCGTAAACGGCTTGACGATGTAACCACTCGCCCCGGCCTGGGCCGCGGCAATGATGTTCTCCCGCTTGGCCTCCGCGGTGATCATCAGGACCGGCAAGTGCTTGAGGGCCGCAGTCTTGCGTATGGTTTGCAGCAACGTCAGGCCATCCATGTTGGGCATGTTCCAGTCGGTGACGACGAATTCGAACGAGTCGTTCTGGAGCTTTTGCAGCGCCATTGCCCCGTCTTCCGCTTCGTCTACGTTCGAGAATCCAAGTTCCTTGAGGAGATTCCGGACAATGCGCCGCATCGTCGAGAAATCATCCACAACGAGAATTCTCATCTTCGGATCAGCCATTAGTTACTCCCGAGTCCAGGTAGATTTTCTGTTCTAACGTTCGAGCCAGGGACGCAGCGTATCGGCAAGCACTTCGGCGTCGAACTTGGCGACGTAGGCGTCGACCCCAACCGCCTTGCCCATCGCATGATTCGCCTGCGACGACAATGACGAATGCATGACGACCGGAATTCCCGAAAACCGGGTATCCGCCTTGATGTTCTTGGTCAGCACGTAACCGTCCATCTCCGGCATTTCGGCGTCGACCAGAATCAGACGGAGATCGTCGCGGACCGTGCGTCCGCTCTGAAGCGCGTTAGCAGCGATCGCCTGCAGACGACTCCAGGCTTCGGCGCCATTGGTGGCATGTTTGTGCTTGATGCCCAGCTTGTCGAAGACCTCGGTGATCTTTCGCCGGGCAACCGTCGAATCGTCGGCAAAAAACACGCTGACTTCGCCCTCGACATTGGCCGCCGGAATGTCAACGATGACTGCCTCGCCAAAGGCATTGGCAAGAATCTGTTCGACATCGAGAATCGAAACCAGCTTGCCGTCATCGAGTTCCGTAATCGCCGTGATCAAGCCTTGATTGGCCGACAAGACCGTCTCCGGCGCCCGCACTCTCTCCCAGTCGACACGGATGATGCGATCGACCTCGTGTACGAGAAATCCGAGCGTGCGCTTGGAGTATTCCGCGACCATCATCGACTTGCCGTACTCGTGTGGCTGTCCCTGATGATCCAGGAAGGAAATCAGCGAAAGTACCGGTATCACGTTGCCACGCAGCGAAATCAGGCCTTCCACACCACGCGGCATGTTCGGTGTCTTCGTGATATGCGGCGTCCGCCCGACTTCGCGCACCTTGAAAACGTTGATCCCGAACGTCTCGCGGGTTCCAAGCGAAAACAACAGGATTTCCATGCGGTTGGAACCCGCCAGCCGCGTTCTCGCGTCAACGCCGGCCAGCACCCCTTTTTTCTCTGCCAGATCCATCTGGCCGCTGCCAAGAAGTCCTGAAATCATGTCGTTTGCACCTCGGATGCTTTCTCCAGCAAGCGACGTGTCAGTGTTTCCGACAGTCGCTGTGGCTCGAACTTGGGCACGTACTCGTCGACCCCCACCGACTTACCGAGCTGCTGGTTCGACATGCCAGAGAGTGATGAATGCATGATCACCGGCACTCCGGTGAACCGGGGATCCGACTTGATCTTCTTGGTCAGGATGTAGCCATCCATCTCGGGCATCTCGATGTCGGTGAGCACCAGACTGATCAGATCAGTCACGTTGCGGCCCGACGCCACGGCATAGGCCGCCGCCTTCTCGAGTTCCTCCCACGCTTCGCGGCCGTTGATCGATGCCTGAGACTTGACGCCCATGGCATCGAGTGTGCGCTGAATCTGCCGGCGGGCAACCGTGGAATCATCGGCATAGAATACGGTGAGATCCGGCTTGTCAAGCGGCTTGATGTTGCGGTAGACGACTTCGTCATCGTAGTTGGTCGTCTCCGAAAGCACTTTTTCGACGTCCATCAGCATCACCAGTCGACCGTCGGGCAGCTCGGTTACCGCCGTCACCAGCCCCCCCATTTCGGCCAGCAGCATGGCTGGCGGCACGCGCATCTGGCTCCAGTCGAGACGCAAAATGGTATCGACGCCCTCGACCAGAAAGCCCTGGGTGTGCCCGGCATACTCGGTGACAATCATGATCGACCGCGGCGTGTCAGTGTCGATGCGCGCATAACGCGCCAGGTCGACGACCGGAACCAGCGCACCACGCAGACTGACCATCCCTTCGACCGACGACGGCATCTCTGGCGCCGCGGTAATCGGTGGCGTCCGCATCACTTCACGCACCTTGAAGACGTTGATGCCAAACGTCTCACGCCGACCGGTCCGCGCGTCCTTGCCAAGCATGAAGAGGAGAATCTCGAGCTTGTTGGTGCCCGCCAGCTTGGTACGCGCATCAATATTTTTCAGTAACTCCGACATCCTCTATTTCCCCTTCGCGCTACTCCACGCAGTGTCTCTCTCTGCTTTACATCTTAATCGAAACCCATCCCCCTGCCCAAGGCGCGGCAAGCATCAAACCAACGATGCACATGGTCACATCGGCGTCTGGTAACCAATCCGAAACCCCCCCCAATGCCGACCCTTGACGTAGATCGGCGCCGAAATGTCGTGCAACACTTCGCCGGTGTCGCGGCGGTAGGTTTGCAGCAAGAACGTTTGCTCGTGGCTCCCGCAGCGCTTGCCCACGGGATCATCGAAAATCCGTTTCGTACGGTTGTTAACCATATCGACCTGCTCATTGCCGGTCAGCGGTTGTGAAAACTTCCGGTTATGGGTCGGTATGTAGCCCCTGCGGTCAGTGCACAACGCATAGGTAAGCCACTTGTGCTGTCCCAGCAGGCCCTCTTGCAGCGAAGGTAGCGCCTGATCGGCGAAATCGTCGAAGCGCGTCTTGTACTTCTGCGGCTTGGTGTTTGGAATGGGACGATAATTCTCGTCGAACAGGTCGTCAAGGCTAATCGCCCTGGAATCGATCGCCTGTTCAAAAAGGCGTCCGGCCGCCAACGCGGCCTGGGCAACGATTTCAGGCATCCGAACGTGCGTCGCCATCGCCTGCTCGCCAGCCCCGCCAAGCTTGAAAACGTTACTGATTTCACTCACGTTTTCCGCCAGACAATGCACCTGGTCCACGGCCGCCTGCGCCGCGGCAATGGTCGCGTCGTTGGTTTCCGCCATTTCACGAATGGTCTGCACATTCGCCGCGATACTTTGCCCAGCGGTGCTTTGGTGACTCACGGCGCGCGCGATGGCCTCGACTTTCTCCATCGTTTCACGAGCACCGTTGTTGATCCGCTCGAGCGCCACGGCCGCCCGACTCGCCAGCTCGGCCCCGTTACGCGCTTGCCCGGTACCGGCCTCGATGCTGCTGATCGCGCTTTCGGTTTCCGCCTGAATGGCCCCGATCATCTGACTGATCTCGCCCGTCGCGTGCGCGGTACGCTCGGCAAGCTTGCGCACCTCGTCGGCAACGACTGCGAAACCGCGCCCCTGCTCGCCGGCCCGCGCCGCCTCGATCGCCGCATTGAGCGCCAGCAGGTTCGTCTGATCAGCGATCTCGCGTATCGTCTGCACGATCCCGCTGATCGCCCTGGTGCGCTCACCAAGCGCACACACCACATTGGCGGACTTGGTCACCGAGGCGGCAATCCGCTCCATTTCGGCAGCAGCGTCGCGAACGATCGTCATCCCCTCGGCCGATAGTTTGCTCGCCGCCTCCGAGATGCCCGCTGTTTCGCTCGCTCGACGGCTCACCTGGTTCATGTTCTCGGTCAATTCGGCCATCGCACTCGCCGTCGCCAGCGCCGCTTCACGTTGTGCCCGCGAGCCTGCGGCAACCCGAGTGGACTGCTGGGAAAGGTCCCCCGACGCGTTGCCAACCTGGCTGGAGTTGAAGAGGACCTTGCCGATAATGGTCGCCAGACTACCGATCAGGCGGTTGAATTCGCTTGCCAGCATCGAGATCTCGCCTTTCCCGAAACCGGGCGCTCGGCGAGTAAGGTCTCCGTCGGCATACATGCGGGCAATGACCTCGCGCAACAAGGCGAGCGGTCGCAGCGCGACCCGTTCGATCAAGAGATCGACGGCGACCGTCGTCGCCAACCAGATGCCGGCAACGATCAGCCCGGTCTGCGCCCCGCCAGCAAAGAGCTGCCCCATCGCCCACGCGACCAGTAGCGTCACCAGCAGTTGACCGGCCAGGAGTCCCCTTATCGTCCAGGCAACTGGATTGTTGATCGTCATTTCTTAGCACCTCCCCATTTCTCTCTTATTATCATAGGACATGACTACGGCCGAAATCCGTCAGTCTTTAGCCACCAAAAGGATCACGCAGCGGCCTTCCTCCGCTGATTCGTAGCGGCAGCGTTGCCGGGTTTATCCGAACGCGATTGCTGGCGACGCGGAAACGAACCTAACGACCTCGGTACAGTAAGGTCGGATGCACATCGTGCAGAATTTTCTGCATCGCGCGCCGGTTGCGCAGATTGAGTATGATCGGTGATCGCGTATTGGCCGAGATCCTTCCGCCCTCGGCCGGGTTGCGATAGACGATGACGACCACGGCCGCGGCGTCCACCTCGTCAAGTTCGAGTAGCGTACAGTCGGCATCGGAAAGCTCGATTTCATACTGCACGTCGAGTGCCTCCGGCGGCACGATGGGGAACATCACCGCCGCGTCGTCGACCGACTGCAACCAGAAAACCGTTGGCTTGCCTTCTTCGTGGAAGAGCTTGAAGCGCTTACACTGCTCAAAACCCGCCACGCCTTCGGCAAAAACGAATACGGTTTCTGGATCGATCGGCACGTCTTTCAGACCGAACTGTTCGAGATCAATTTTCATGTCGTCCTCCATACACCGATCGGGGTCGGCGGCGCGATGAATTTACGCCGATCGTCGAACAACAGCAATTTCCCGGCAATTTCCCTGAAAGTCCAGGTCGGTCGTCTCCGGTCGTGACGTCGGCTCGCCATCGATCGTCGGAGCATTCTCCGGCGTCAGTAGCTCACGCTCCAGCGCAGATCGGGCTCGCCATCGACGTTGCTACGACCGAGACTGATGCGGCCGCTGCCAAGGAGGATGAAGTCCTCGCGGTTGAGCACGACTTCGTCGTCTCCGTCGGCCTGGACAAAGGTCCCGTTCGTACTGCTGTCGGAGAGAACGAACTTGTCACGCCGGAACTCGATACGTGCATGCGAACGCGACGCACAATGCACCTGGAGCTTGATCCGGCATCCCGAACCACGTCCGATGGTGACGGCTTCCTCACCGGGGCGCAGGGTGACAACGCCGTTGGCGTAGTCAATACGCAGCGCCATCTTCGACGCGTCGGCGTTCGGCAGACTGCCGGTAATCACGGTCAGGTTGTCAACCTGCCAGAGCACTTCACAAATCGCGATCGACTCGGCTTTACCCTTGATGTTGAAGCTTCCCATGTTTCGCGTCGAGTCACGAAGCTCGATCGACATCATCTGCGACGCGGCCACGGTAGTAACGATCTGTCCCGCCTTGGCCAGATCGGTCACCCGAGCCGCGGTGTTCACCGCGTCGCCGAAGACGTCGCCGTTTTCCTCGATCAAGCGACCGGCATGAAAGCCAATGCGGATCGACAATCCGTGTTGAACCAACGAGTCTTCGTCGCTCATCCGCGACTGCATTTCGCACGCCGCTTTAGTTACTGCGTCGACGTCGGGAAACACGCACATCAACTCATCGCCGATCGTTTTCACCACCCTTCCGCCGTATTCCGCGGTCACCGTGCGGAGCACGCCAAGGCAGCCATCGACCAGACGTTTGGCGGCATTGTCACCGATCGTCTCGTAGAGCTTGGTGCTGCCAGTGATGTCGGCGAAGAGAACGGCCTGTTCCATTTTTGCCCTGTATCGCGCCCTAGCGGCAAGTATCATAGCGCCCTGGGCAAACAGACGCACCCGTGATCCCCGGCAAACAACGGCGACCCCCGCTGCGACCGAGACCTCCGGCGACGCATCGCTTTCACCTAACGCGGACTCGAAAGCAGGCGTTCAGAGGTCCATTATATCGCGCGCCGTGACCCGGGATCGCTTGCCGTTGGCGGTCGCCGACACGCCCCCCGGTCGGGACACCTGGCGGCAGACTTGCGCGGACGCTGACTTATCGTTCCCGATGAACGAAGATAGACCACCTCGACTCACCCCTTTGCCGTCGCCGCGCACCAGCACGCGCGTGGTGTCGCGGGCGATCGACAACGACGACTGCCTGGCGGTCGATCAGCGCCGCTTGCACGCCCTGTGGCAGACGCTGCGGCACGCGACGGGCACTCGCCACACGGCGCTTGCCGAGGAATACGCATCGCTGGCGGCTGCGTCACGGTCCGCGGTCGCGGCGCGCCGCGCCCGCCTGCCGACACTGGAGTTCGCCGGTGATCTGCCGATCAACCTTCATCGACAGGAGATCGCTACCCTGATCGCTCAGCAACAGGTATTGATCGTTTGTGGCGAAACCGGTTCTGGAAAGACGACCCAGCTGCCCAAGATCTGCCTCGAAGTCGGACGCGGAACGCGCGGCTTGCTGGGCCATACGCTGCCACGCCGGATAGCCGCGCGGTCGACCGCGAGCCGTCTGGCGCACGAGCTGAAGAGTGCGCCAGGAAGCCTCGTCGGGTACCAGGTCCGCTTCAGCGATCGCTCGTCGCCGGACGCCCTGGTGAAGGTGATGACCGACGGCATCCTGCTTGCCGAAACGCAAAGCGACCCGCGGCTCGAAGCTTACGACACGCTGATCATTGACGAGGCGCACGAACGCAGCCTCAACATCGATTTCCTGCTCGGCTATCTGAAGCAGCTCTTGTCGAAACGGCGTGACCTGAAACTCATCATCACCTCGGCGACGATTGATAGCGAACGCTTTGCGAGACATTTCGACGGCGCACCGGTGATCGAGGTCTCGGGCCGGCTGCACCCGGTGGAAGTCCGCTACCGGCCGCTACTCGACCTCGCTGGTGACGCACCCGACGATGAGCGCGACCTCTATCAGGCAATTGCCGAGGCGTGCGGTGAGCTGTCGGCGCTGGGTACAGGAGACATCCTGGTTTTCCTTCCCGGCGAACGCGAAATCCGCGAAGCAGCCGCCGAGCTGCGCCGGTACGCCTTGCCTCATACCGAGATCCTGCCGCTGTTTGCTCGCCTGTCACTCGACGAGCAACAACGGATTTTTCGACCGCACCTCGGGCGCCGACTGCTATTGGCGACCAACGTCGCCGAAACCTCGCTCACCGTGCCGGGAATCCGTTACGTGATCGACAGTGGCTTGGCGCGGATCAAGCGCTATTCGTACCGGAACAAGGTCGAACAACTGCGAATCGAGAAGATTTCGCAGGCATCGGCCAATCAGCGGGCGGGTCGCTGCGGCCGGGTCGCCGCCGGCGTCTGCGTCCGCCTTTATGCCGAGCAAGACTTCGCGCTGCGACCGGCGTTCACCGATCCTGAAATCCAGCGTTCCTCGCTCGCGAGCGTCATTTTGCGCATGCAGGCGCTCCGCCTCGGAGCGGTGGAAGACTTTCCGTTTCTCGATGCGCCGCCGCGCAAAGCGATCAGCGACGGCTACCAGCTACTGCTGGAGCTGGGCGCGGTGACCGCGGACCACACGCTGACACCGATCGGACAGCAACTGGCCAAAATGCCGCTCGATCCGCGGCTGGGGCGAATGCTTCTCGCGGCACGTCGTGAAGGCTGCTTGCGTGAAGTGCTGGCGATTGTCGCCGCGCTGTCGGTGCAGGATCCGCGCGAACGTCCGCAGGACAAGGCGGGGAGCGCTGACGCAGCACACCGGCAGTTTGCCGACGAACGGTCAGAGTTCCTTTCCTGGCTCAATCTGTGGCAGTGGTACGCGCACGAAGTCGGACTGCGCCCGTCGCAACGCCAGTTGATCGACGCCTGCCACGGCCGCTTCTTGTCGGCTCTGCGAATGCGCGAGTGGTACGACCTCTACCGACAGCTCGAAGCTTTCGCCGCCGAACACCGCTGGCGACTGAATGAAGTCCCCGCGAGCTACGACGCCATCCACCGTGCGCTGCTCGCCGGCCTGCTGGGGAACATCGGCTGCAAGGCAGACGACGGCGTACACTACCTCGGCGCTCGCGGAATCAAGTTCTTCGTGCATCCCGGATCGCCACTGCAGAGAAAAGCGGGGAAGTGGATCGTCGCCGCCGAACTGAGTGAAACATCCCGGCTCTTCGCGCGCTGCGTGGCGCGGATCGAACCCGAGTGGCTGGAACAGGTCGGCGGATCTCTACTGAAACGCAGCTGGTTTGATCCACACTGGGAGTTGAAGGCGATGCAAGCCATCGCTTTCGAGCGCGTCACGCTCTATGGATTGGTGATCGAGCCCCGCCGACGGGTCAGCTTTGGCCCGCTCAACCCGGACGCCGCGCGGGAGATCTTCATCCGCCAGGCGCTGGTCGCTGGCGAAGTGAGCGCCGACACCCTTCGCCGCTGGACCTTTCTCGCCCACAACCAGGCGCTGGTGGAAGAAATTGAAGCGCTCGAACAGAAGACCCGCAGGCCCGACGTACTGGTGGACGAAGAGCTGATCTTTGCCTTTTACGACCGACGCTTGCCAGCCGAGGTTTACAGCGCGGCCGCCTTCGACCAATGGCGACGAGCCGCGGAAAGCAGGGAACCACACGTCTTGTACTTGCAGCGAAATGAGCTGATGCGCCACGAAGCGGCCGGTGTCACCAGCGACGCGTTTCCGCATCGCCTGGCGCTTGGCGGCTACGAGTTCGATCTCGCCTATTGCTTCGACCCGGGCAGCGCGCGCGACGGCGTTACGCTGACGCTGCCGCTGGCGAAGCTCAACCAAATTTCGGCAGCGCGCTGCGAGTGGCTGGTGCCGGGGCTGCTCAAGGAAAAAGTGGTTCAGCTGATCAAGACCTTGCCGCAAAAGGTGAGGGCAAAACTGGTTCCGGTCGCCGACTTCGCCGCGGACTTCATTGCCCATGTACCGCCCTGCGACCAGCCTCTGGCGACTGCACTCGCCCGCTTCGCCGTGCAGGCGCGCGGCTTGAACGCCCGTGGCTGGGAAGTGACAGCCGATACCTTTCGTGCCGATGCCTTGCCAGCCCACCTGTCACTCAACTTCCGCCTGCTCGACGCCGACGGGCGACAGCTGGCGATGAGCCGTCACCTCAGCGAGTTGCGTGCAACGTGGGGACGCGAGGCAAAGCAGGAATTTCACGCGCTGCACGACGGGCCTAACGAGCGCGCCGGAATGACCGACTGGACTTTCGGCGAACTGCCGGAACGAATGGAACTGACTGCCGCCAACGGTCAATGCGTTGTCGGCTACCCGGGTTTGAGCGACGACGGAAATAGTGTCTCCCTGCGCGCTTTCGACTCGCCGGAAGACGCGCATCGTTCGCATCGGGCTGGCCTGTTGCGGCTGTTCCGGTTACATTTTCGCGAGCAAGCCAAGTCGCTCGAGAAGAACCTACCGGGTCTGACACCAATGGCACTGCAGTTTGTAACGCTGGGAACCCTTGAGGAACTGCGCCAGCAACTGCTCGAACTGACCTTTGCTCGCGCCTGCCTCGAAGACCCCTGGCCCACCAGCGAAGCGGAATTCCAGGCGCGATGTCGCGAGGCCAAGCCGCGTCTGTCCTTGCTCGGACAAGAGATTTGCCGACTGGTTGGACAAATTTTGAGCGACTGGCAGGCACTACAGAAGAAGTTGAACGGCTGCAAAGCCTTTTCCGAGGTCGTTCAGGATATCGACGTTCAGCTTGAGCGCCTGTTCGGCCGGCGGTTCCTGACCGATACGCCGTGGCAGCGGCTGCAGCACTATCCGCGCTATCTGCAGGCGGCTTCGCTGCGCCTGGACAAGCTGAGGGTCACGGGTGCCGCTGGAGCCGTCCGTGATGCACGCCTGCGCGTCGAGTTTGCACCATTGTGGAGTCAGTATGAGCGCAGCGCCGCCGTACACGCGCGCCGCAGGGTCAACCATCCGAATCTTGATCAGTATCGCTGGCTGCTTGAAGAGCTGCGGGTGCAACTTTTTGCTCAGGAACTGAGAACCCCCGTGCCGGTGTCGGTAAAACGACTGGAGAAAATGTGGGGCAGCTTGCACGCCCATGACGGAGATCAGGATCGGCCATGCAAGAGGTAGTCAGGGCGCTGTTGCGTAGTCTCAAAGCGTTCGCGCGCGGACGCGTCTGGAGGCTGATTCTCGGACCAGCGCTGGTCGCGTTGGTCGTCGGCATCGGATTAGCGTTGTTCGCCCTCGACTACCTCATCGGCACTTTCATCGAGCAGCCACCACTGAGCTGGATGGTTGGCTGGGGAGCGCTCTGGCTGGCCAAGGTGCTGGCGGCCGTCGGCGGCTGGTTGCTCGTGCTCGCCGTCAGTTACGTCATCGCAACGTTGATTGCGGCACTGGTCGTCATGCCTCAACTCATCGAACACGTCGCCGCAGAAGACTATCCCGACCTCGCGCGCGACGGTCGCGACAGTTTGTTGGCGGCCGCCTTGAACAGCTGTTCGGCCGTCGTGCTGTTCGTCGCCGGCTGGCTGCTAACGCTGCCCGTGTGGTTGATCCCCGGGCTTGCCTTGCTGCTGCCCATCCTCTGGATGGCGTGGCTGACACGGCGAACTTTCGCCTATGACGCGCTGACCCTGCACGCGAGTGACGAGGAATGGCGCCGCTTGCGCCGGGAACACGCGTTTCCGATGCTGATTCTCGGCGTGATCATCGCCTTGCTCGCGCATGTGCCGCTGCTCGGATTGCTGATGCCAACCTTCGCCGCGCTTTGCTACACGTATTATGGCCTCGCCGCGCTGCGCCGCTTGCGGCAACCGTCGGACGGTCTGCAAGTCGGTATCCAGGCCACCCCCCAGGAGACGAACGCATGATTTTTGGAGCCTTAATCGTCGGCGACGAAATCGTCTCCGGCAAGCGGGTCGACCGACACTTCGCGAAGCTTGCCAGCTTGCTGGCGCTTCGCGGCTGGCGCTTGTCGTGGGTCGAGTACCTGGGCGACGAGCGCGCGCGGATTACCGCCAGCTTGCGGCGTACGCTGGCGGCTGGCGACGTGGTCTTTTGTTTTGGCGGCATCGGCAACACGCCTGACGACCAGACACGACAGGCGGCCGCCGACGCGCTCGGCGTCGACCTGGTTCTGCATCCCGACGCTGAACGAGAGATCCGGACCCGTTTCGGCACCGAGACCACCGATGTCCGCCTCCTGCTCGGAACCTTCCCGCGCGGGGTCGAGATCATCCCCAATCCGTTCAATCGCATTCCGGGATTTCGGGCACACCACCATCACTTCTTGCCAGGCTTTCCGCAAATGGCCCACCCGATGGCGGAATGGGTGCTCGACAACTGCTACGGACACTTGGTCGGACACGCGTTGCGCGTCGAAGAAGCATTCCTGCTGACCGGCGCCCAGGCCTACGAGAGCGCTTTGCTCGACCTGATGCAGCAGATCGTACGTGACTTTCCGGCGCTCCGCCTGTTCAGCCTGCCGTCAATCGGCGAGGATGGGCAACGACGACACCTTGAGCTGGGTGTTGAAGGCGATCCGGCACTCGTCGAACAGGCGATGGCGATCATCCGGGCTGAGGTTGAGCGGCGCGGCATCGGCTACCGCCGGCAGCAACCGTAGCCGCGTAAACGCAGCAACCCCGGCCGCGGCCGGGGTTGCTCCAGCGGGTACCACGCCCAGTGCTATTTCTTCGGCGTCAATGCCGCGGCAGCTTGTGCAGTGGCGTTGGTAGCGGCCTTGACGTTGGTATCGACGATGTCGGTCATCTGTTTAGCCATCTGCGAAATGTTCTCGAAAGCCGTCGTCGACACGGTAACCATCTGCTTCATCGCCGCGCCAAAGACGTCCCCGGCGATCGGCGCCGCTCCGGTCTTTTCGATCAATCCGGTCGCGTTGTGACGGAGAGTGTCGTACTGCTCTTCCATCACCGAAGTGATCTCGCGCTGCATGTTGGCGGCAAGTTCATAGAGATTGCGCGAATACTCCAACAGTTTGTCAACGTTGGGCTTTGCCAGTGACGTCGCCACCTCCTTCAGATCCTGTGGATCCTTCACGCCGAGAAGCTGCTGCGCGCCGGTGGTTCCAGCGTTGAACAGCTCGCGGCTGGCAGCCAGGTTGAGCGCCGACAGTTGCTCCAGCCCGTGAAAAGCCGTACGCACCAAGGTCATCATCACCTGTGCATTGGCCTTCTGGCTCTGAGCAAGTTGCTCGAGATCGATAGTGCTCATGAAAATCTCCTTGAAAGGTTTGGCGAATCCGCCGACTGAGCGAAGCGGCAAGGGAAACCGAGCCCCCGACCTCGCCGGGGGGGCTCCTGCCGCTTGCACTCACCAAACGGCGCCGTGCCTGTCACAAATCATCCGTTGACGATTATTTCTTGACGTTGGCGGCGGTCGCGCCGACGGCTTTGACGGTCGCGTTGGTCGCCGCGGCAACATTGGCCTCAGCGATATCGGCAACCTGTTTGGCGGCCTTGTTCATGTTGTCGAAGGCGGAAGTCGCCGAAGCGATCGCCGACTTGACAGCCGACAGCGCAACTTCGGAACCGATCGGCGCGTTTTTCGCCGCTCTCTCGAGCAGGGAAAGCGTCTGCTTCTGGAAATCGGCAAACTGCGCTTCCAGCAACTTGGTGATCTCGTCCTTCGACTGCGCCGAGATCTCGTAGACGCTGCGCGTATAGGCGACCGCCTTTTCGAGGCTAGGCTGAGCGAGCGACGCCTGAACCGAGAAGAACTCCTGAGCGTCTTTGGCACCCAACATCGCCTTGGCGTTGGCAACGCCATCTTCGAGCATCGAGCGAGCCGTATTCAGATTCAGGGCGGCGATGCGCTCGGCGCTGGCGAGGGCGGTATTGGCAAGCGTCAGCATCGCATCGACGGAAGCCTTGTTCGCAGCGGCAAATTGTTCAGGTGTCGTAAACATCATGATTCTCCTCAAATTGAAGTGTGGTCGAACAGTTATGTGCAATGGGTAACTCGCTGACCCCTAGGCGTCACCGCGTTCAGATCGTTTGTTGCACTGCAACACGAACGTCATTATAAGCGTCTTTTTGTGCTTGTCAAGACTTTTTGTGCGTCGCAACAGACGACGCAAGCACTTGTTATACTTGTACTAATAAGTCAACTAAGGTCGGCGAGAAGAAGAGACGACGCCTCTGTTGCGCCGCACAGACGCTGGATGAGGCGAGAAAGATCGATTTCTTGAGCAATTATCGTGTTTTGCGCATGACCGACAACCGCAACGCCGCCAGGCCCGAAGCGGGCGCGCAACCAACGCAGGGCGCGTCGAGTCTCAGTTGTTGGCCGGCTTGACGTTGGGGTCCGCCTTCAGGCTCAAGGCCGATCCCTTCGTGTCGGCTGGCTTCTCGCCTTTGCTTTTTGGCTGGATGATCGCTCGCGCCCGCGCCTGCGCAACTCCGGTCGCAGTTCTCGGAACGCCTCCGCTGTTGACCGCGTACTTTTCGTTCAGGGCGTCGTAAGAAATGTACGGGCCACGCACCTCGTCCGCCCCGCTCTGAATCCAGGCACGGATGAAAAACTGGGTCGTTTCGCTACGCGCATCGTGTTCAATACGCTCGGCTTCCCCTTCGATCCACTCGTCCAAGCCGTCCCGCTTCTGCCGAAAACGGGCAAGACCACCCGGCCCCCCGGTGGCGACCCCTTTCTGAAACCCATCGGCATCCTCGGTGACCACCAGACGATCGGTGCGCAACTCCATCGTCCCCTGCGTCATCACGACTTTGCCTTCGAGCGTCTTCACTTTCTTTACGTCGTCGATACTCATTCGATCGGCTTCGAGGTGGATCGGCTTCTCACGATCGGCGCGCTCAGCGTACGCTGGGAACGCCAGCAGCAAGCCAGCGCCGAGGCTGGCGACAGATAGCAACCGCGGGAGTTCACTCATTTCTTCTTCACCAAATGACTTTCGATACGTCCGCTAACTTGCGATTCGAGCAGATAGGTCTGTTGTTTCTGGTCGATTTGCATCCCAACGCCCTGCAACCAGGAGTTGCCTTCGTTGATGACCACCGGGCTCGCAGTAAACGCCCTTTCTTCATCGGTCAGGACCGTCAGTTGTGCGGTTTCGAGGACCAGTTCCGCCTGTGTGTCGCTGGCCGCACGCCGAACCTGGACACGATCGACCAGCTCGACCCGCTCCCCCTTCGTCGTGACGTGACCCCGCGCAGCGTTGATCGTCAGCGGCGGTTTGTCGGGTTGTAGATAAACAAGTTTCGGCTGGCTAAGGTCGGTGGTGTCGTCGTCCGGATAATGGCGCAGTTCGTCGGCGATCAAGGTGTACAGCAGACGTCCCGATTCGTCGAGTTTGCGTGCCGTCGCGCCGTGCACAATGAGATCCGGATCGTGTCGGTTTTTGCCGTCATTACGCCCTTCCGGCAGCTCGGTCACATAACGCAACCAGAAGGTCAGCGCCGTGAGCACCATCAGGATACTGAGTGGCAACAGCGCGGTGCTCCATTGTTTCATCGATGATCGCGCCTCAAATAGGGAGCGTCCAAAACCGGCAACCGTCCCTGCGCCTCCAGAATGAAGTCACAGACTTCACGCACGGCACCACGACCGCCACCACGGGCGGTCACCAGGGAGGCGTAACGCTGTACTACCGCATGCCCGTCAGCGGGGGTTGCCGAGAAGGCGCAGGCGGTCATCACGGGCAGGTCGGGCAGATCGTCGCCCATATAACCGGCGGCATCCACCGTCACACCCCGTTCCGCCAGCAAGGCGGTCATCACCTCAAGCTTGTTGCCAACCCCCTGAAATAAATGGACGATACCCAGCTCGCTCGCTCTTCGCTCGACACAGCGCGCGCGCCTGCCAGTAATAATCGCCACTTCGATCTGTGCCTGCTGCAGCAGCTTCAGACCGTGCCCATCGAGGCTATTGAAGGCCTTCATCTCGACGCCGTCATCGCTTAAAAAAAGACGTCCGTCGGTCAGTACTCCATCGACGTCAAAGGCCATCAATCGCACGCGACTGGCAAGAGCAACGACGCTGGCAAGATCGCCCGACATTAGATCACCTTCGCCCGGAAAAGATCGTGCATGTTCAGCGCACCGAGCAGTACGCCCGCCTCATCGACTACCGGCAACTGATTGACCTTGTGTTCCTCCATCATCGCCACCGCCTCGGCAGCAAGTTTTTCCGGTCCGATCAGGCGGGGATGCCGACCCATGATGTCCGCCGCCAGGGCGCTGCGCAGGTCGATGTCACGGCCAAACGCTCGTCGCAGATCGCCGTCGGTGACGACCCCAACGACGCGCCGATGCGGGTCGACGACCGCCGCCAGGCCGATCCCACCACGCGAGATTTCAAGTATCGTTTCCGCGACCGTGGTCTCTGGTGCAACGCTCGGTACCGCGTCGCCAACCCGCATGACGTCGCCAACATGGGTGAGCAGGCGACGCCCCAGCGCGCCGCCGGGATGCGAACGCGCAAAATCGTCGGCACCGAAGCCACGCGCGTCGAGCAGAACGACCGCCAGCGCATCACCCAGCGCCAGTGCTGCGGTGGTACTCGCAGTTGGCGCCAGATTCAACGGACACGCCTCCTGCGCAACGGCCGCGTCGAGATGAACGTCGGATTCGATGGCGAGCGACGACTGCCGATTGCCGGTCACCCCGATCAGCCGTGCACCCTGCCGCTTGACGCTCGGGATGATGGCCAGCAACTCGGCACTTTCGCCGGAATTGGAGAGCGCAAGCAGCACGTCGTCGCGCGTGATCATTCCCAAGTCGCCGTGGCTGGCCTCGGCGGGATGAACAAAGAAGGCTGGCGTCCCGGTGCTCGCCAGAGTCGAGGCGATCTTTCGACCCACGTGGCCGGACTTGCCCATGCCACTGACGATGACCCGTCCTCGACAACTGAGCATCAGCCCCACGGCCTGCAGGAAGTTGCCATCGAGGCGATCGGCCAACGCCAGCACGGCATCCGCCTCGATACGCAAGACCCGGCGAGCAAGTTCAAGCGCTGTCGCCGAGGGGGGTACGAGCTTCATTACTGGTTGCGGTGCACATCGGGCGAGTATAACAAGGCCCAACCACGACCGCCATTGATCCGCAGCGCAGCTCTCGCTACTCCGGGTATTTCATGAATGGGTATCGGCGCAACCGCCGAAGGGCGCTCCAGTACAGAGGTCGAAGCGGATTTCAAAGGTGGCGCGGTCCATTTCGACGCTGGCTGATCCGCGGACGCAGACGGCCTTCGGTCGTGTCGACGAACTGGCCAGCAGTCCGACGCTCTCGCGACGGGAGGCGCGTGCGACCCGCGCCTACGTCATGGCCTCAACCGCGTACTGGCAGAGCCGTTCATTGCGGCTCTGCCGATTTCGCCAAAGGAACGGAGGCTCGACATCGATGTCTCCGACGTTGCGCTGCACGTGGATCAGGAGCGATCACAATTTCGCGGCGACGACGCAAGTGCGGCCCCCACACGTTGATCCTTCGGGGGTTGAGGGCAGTGCGTCCAAAGCTCACGAAATTCAGCGCTTTCCCTCTGACCACCTCACGTACCTGAGAACGTTACGCCTTTAGCCTGGCCGCGGGCTCATTCGGCAGACGCTGGTGAAATAGCCGAGCTAGCGACAGCCCCGCCGCGGGCAGCGATCTTCTGTGTAAACTGTCGCTTTCGCCTGAGTCTTCCGCCGCCCGCCGTGCGCCTTTTCCGTCTCGCCAAAATCCTCAGCGTTGCGAGCCGTTACGGCCTCGACGAGATGATTTTCGAGCACGAACCGAGCGGGCGGCTGGTCGCGTTGTCGCGCGCGCTGCACTTCTGGCGCCGCCACGAGGCGCCGCCGGCGGTGCGGTTGCGCCTGGCGCTCGAATCGCTGGGGCCGATCTTCGTCAAGTTTGGACAGGTGTTGTCGACGCGGCGCGACCTGCTGCGACCCGATATTGCCGACGAACTCGCCAAGCTCCAGGACCGCGTTCCGCCGTTCTCGTCGGAACTCGCGCTGGCGCAGATCGCCGCCGCCTACGGACGGCCGGCGAGCGAAGTGTTCGCCGAGTTCGACGCCGTGCCGGTGGCCAGTGCGTCGATTGCCCAGGTGCATTTCGCCCGCCTGCGCCCCGAAGATGGCGGCCACGAAGTCGCGGTCAAGGTGCTGCGCCCGGACATGCATCGGGTGATCGCCAACGATCTGGCGCTGCTCGAAACCCTTGCCGGCGTGCTGGAGAAGGTGTGGTCGGACGGCAAACGCCTGAAGCCGCGCGAGGTCGTCGGCGAATTCGCCAAGCACCTCTACGACGAACTTGACCTGATGCGAGAGGCCGCCAACTGCTCGCAGTTGCGGCGCAACTTCGCCGGCTCGCGTCTGCTGCAGGTCCCCGAGGTGTACTGGGATCAGTGCACGACAACGGTGATGGTGATGGAGCGGATGCGCGGCATCCCGATCAGCCAGACCGAAACGCTGGTGGCTGCCGGCGTCGACCTCTCGCAGTTGTCGCGCGCCGGGGTCGAAATCTTTTTCACTCAGGTCTTTCGCGACGGCTTCTTTCACGCCGACATGCATCCGGGGAACATTTTTGTCGCCGTCGACCCGGCGCATCACGGCAGCTACATCGCGCTCGACTTCGGTATCGTCGGCACGCTCAACGATGGCGACAAGAACTATCTGGCGCAGAACTTCCTGGCTTTTTTTCAGCGCGACTACAAACGCGTGGCGATGGCGCACATCGAAGCCGGCTGGGCACCGGCGAACACGCGCGCCGACGAGTTCGAGGCGGCGATTCGCGCCGTTTGCGAACCGATCTTCGACCGCCCGTTGCATGAAATTTCGTTCGGGCGCGTACTGTTGCGGCTGTTTCAGACCTCGCGCCGCTTCAACGTCGAGATCCAACCGCAACTGGTGATGCTGCAAAAGACGCTGCTCAACATCGAGGGCCTTGGCCGTCAGCTCGACCCCAACCTCGACCTCTGGAAAACGGCGAAGCCCTTCCTCGAACGCTGGATGAGCGAGCAGGTCGGCCGCCATGCCTTCCACCTCGGCGTGCTGCAGGAAGCCCCGTACTGGGCACGTACCTTGCCGCAGCTGCCGCGTCTCGTGCACCAGGCGCTGGCGCAACCGAAGACCTCTGATCTCGCCCCGGCACTCGCCGAGCTGACCCGCGCGCAGCGCCAACAGGGCCGCCTGCTGGCAGTGATCGCTTGCCTTCTCGCGGCGCTGGTGATCAGCCAGTATCTGTAACCCTCTCGGAGAACGCCATGCAACGCGCCGCCATCACCGCCACCGGCCTCTATACCGCGCCCTTCACGATTAGCAACGATGAGTTGGTCTCGTCGTACAACCGCTATGCTCGCCGCTTCAACGCCAGCCACGCGAGCGTGATCGCCGCCGGCCAGGTCGCCGCGCTCGAGCAGTCGAGCGTCGATTTCATCGAGAAGGCGTCGGGAATCACGCGCCGCTACGTGATGGAAAAAGACGGCGTCCTCGATCCGGAGCGGATGCGCCCGCGCTTTACGATGCGCGGCAACGACCAGCCGTCGCTGCAGGCCGAGATGGCCGTCGCCGCAGCAACGCAGGCGCTGACCGCCGCCGGCCGCGGCGCGAGTGACGTCGATGCGGTGATCTGCGCGGCGTCGAACATGCAGCGACCGTACCCGGCGATGGCGATCGAAATTCAGCACGCGCTTGGCATCGAGCAAGGCCACGGCTTCGACATGAACGTCGCCTGTTCGTCGGCGACCTTTGCCCTCGAACTGGCGGTTAACGCCGTGCGTTGCGAAACGGCGCGCTGCGTGCTCGTCGTCAACCCCGAGATCTGCTCGGCGCATCTCGCCTGGCAGGACCGTGACTGCCACTTCATCTTCGGCGACGTCTGCACCGCGATCGTCGTCGAGCGGCTGGACGCGGCGCTTGCCGACGACCCTTGGGAAGTCGTCGGCTGCAAGCTGGCGACGACCTACTCCAACGCCATCCGCAACAACGCCGGCTTTCTCTCGCGCTGCGAGGATCGCAACCCGGACGATCGCGACCTGCTGTTCGTGCAGGAAGGGCGCAAGGTGTTCAAGGAGGTGTGTCCGCTGGCCGCCGCGCACATCACGGCGCACCTCGCCAGCCTCGAGTTGTCGCCGCACGGCGTTCGTCGTTTCTGGCTGCATCAGGCCAATCTGGCGATGAACCAGTTGATCGGGCGCCGCCTGCTCGGTCGCGACGCCACCGCCGACGAAGCGCCGGTGATCCTCGACGAGTTTGCCAACACCGCCTCCGCCGGGTCGATCATCGCCTTTCACCGCCACCGCGCCGACCTTGCCGCCGGCGACGTCGGCGTCATCTGCTCGTTCGGCGCCGGCTATTCGATCGGCAGCCTGGTGGTCAGGAAATCGCCTCGCGTTCCCGAACCGCAACCGTAGCTGACGGCGGCGACAGACGGCGCGACTACCACCCCGCCTGAAACGCCTCACTCGGCCGGCAACGCAGCCGCCGCAAACGGATTGACGATCGTCAACTGGCCATCCACCACCAGTCCCTCCGGAAAATCTTCGGAAAGCAGAAGATCACTCTGGCTGCGCAAAGCCGCCGTAACAATCAGGCTGTCCCACCAGGAAAATCCATAGCTGTCCTGCACACGGAAGGCGTCATCCAGCAGCGCCACATCGAGCAGAACTGGCCGCCACGCGGCGAGCGCGCGGACGTCGGCGCGCGCCAATTCTGCGGTTACTGCCAGCTTTCCGCGGTGTGTGGCGACGGCGTAGTACTCCGCCAATACCTGCCAGGAAATACGGCCGGTACGTCGTTGAAACAGGGTCATCAGCCACTTCTCGGCGATGGGCTGCTTTTTCGACTCCCGCACATCGCGCGCGTAGGCGATGACATTTGTATCGACAAAGACCCGGCTCACTGGCTCGCGAAGGGTCCGTGCAGATCTTCACGTGTGGGCCAGGATCGGCCGTCCTCACGAACGGCCGATTCGAGGTAAGGACCGCGCGAGAAGAAGTCCTGCAGGGCGGCGTCGTACAGGTCCTCCTGCTTGCTGGCGCGAGCGAGGATTTCTCCCACCAGCTTTGAAACGCTGGTCTTGCGCCTCGCCGCCTAGATCCGCGCCCATTGCAAGGTCGATTCATCCGTGGTGATGGTCAGGTTGGGCATCGTGATCTCCGGGCCTGTGATTCACGAACTCAGTGTAGCACTGGATCACGAACACTGTGGCGTCCTTCCGCCTTGTTGAGGTCTGTTCACCGCCACCGCGCCGATCGGCAGCCTGGTGGTCAGGAAATCGCCTCGCGTTCCCGAACCGCAACCGTCGCCGGCGGCGGCGACAGACGGCGCCAGCGCAGCCGGGCCTCGAAACCGCCGGCGGCCAGGTTTTCGACTTCGAAACGCGCGCCGTGCAGCTCGGCAATGCGCTGGACGATTGCCAGGCCAAGACCGCTGCCTTCGGCGCCCGCCTCGCGGCCACGGTAGAAACGTTCGACGAGCCGCGGCAGGTCTTCTTCGGCGACCCCCGGACCCTCGTCGGCAACACCCATAGTCGTTTCGCCGTCGCGCTGGCGCGCGAAGAGCGTGATCGCCGTCGCCGGGGGCGTATAACGCAACGCGTTGTCCAGCAAGTTGCGCACGACGATCTGCAGCAGCTCGGCGTCGCCTTCGATCGGCAGCGACGGTGCGCAGAGCTGCAGGCGTAGTGGCCGCGCCGTCTCCCGCTCGCGGCTGTCGGCGACCGCTTGCCGCAGCAGTTGGCACAGATCGAGCTCGCCGGGGTTGGGCAGCCCGGTCAGCGGATCGAGTCGCGCCAGACGCAACAGCTGTTCGAGCACGCGCGCGGCGCGATCGGCGCCGGCGACGATCTGCGCCAGCGCGTGCTGGCGATCGTTGCCGGCGCACAACTGAGCGACCTGCGCCTGAACCTTGACGATCGACAGCGGCGTGCGCAGCTCGTGCGCTGCGTCGGCAGTAAAGCGGCGTTCGTTGTCGAGCGTGTCGCGTAATCGGTAGAGCAGGCGGTTGAGCGCCGCGACCAGCGGCTGCGCCTCGGCCGGCGCGTTACGGTTGGCCAGCGACTGCAGGTTCTCCGGCGAACGCGCGGCGACGTCGGCGGCGAGATCGTCGAGTGGCTTCAGGCTGCGCCGGATCGAGGCGTAAATCAGCGCCAGCAGCAAGGGCGACATCAGCGCGATCGGCAGCACCGCCTGACCAGCGACTTCGAGCGCGGCGCGGTCGCGCAGGGTCATCGACTGCCAGACCTGCACCCGGTAGTCGCCACTGCTCGACGCCATGTTGAGCATCCGCCAGGCGTCGCCGTCGTGCTCGACGTCGGTGTAGCCGGCAGTCATTGACAAGGGCGTGCTCGGCGCCTGCTCGGAACGCAGCAGCAGCGAACCGTCGGCGCGGCCAATCTGGAATTCGAGCGGCGGTTCGTAGAGATTGCTCTGATCGCTGCGGGCGGTCGACAGGCGCTGCGCGAGATCGGCGAGGTGACTTTCGTTATCGCTGACGAGCGCCAGCAGCAGGCGAGCCGACTGCGCGAGGTGCCCGTCCATCAGCTCCTCGGCCTCGTGCTGCGCCTGCCAGTAGCTCAGCATGCCGGTAAACGCCATGCCGAGCAGGGCCGCGATGCAGATCGTGCGCAGCAGGCGCCAGCGCAAGGACTGCACGCGCGCGCATTGCAGCGACTTCGGCATCAGCCGCGGTCGCCCAGCTGGTAGCCGAGACCGCGGACGGTGCGAATGAAATCGGCGCCGAGCTTCTTGCGCAGGTGATGGATGTACACCTCGACGGTATTGCTGCCGGTCTCCTCGCCCCACGCGTAGAGGCTCTCTTCGAGCTGGCTGCGGGTACGGATGTGCGTCTTGTGGCTGAGCAGGTCGTGCAGCAGCGCGTACTCGCGCGCCGACAGGCTGACCGGCTGGCCAGCGAGGGTGACGCGCTTGCTCGCCGGTTCGAGGACGACATCGGCGTGCTCGAGCGTCGGCGCCGCAGCGCCACCAGCGCGGCGGATCAGCGCCCGCAAACGGGCTTGCAGTTCGGACAGGTCGAAGGGTTTGGTCAGATAGTCGTCAGCGCCGGCGTCGAGGCCGGCGATCTTGTCGGCACTGCTGTCGCGCGCGGTGAGGATCAGTACCGGCAGCTGCTGCCCGCGTGCCCGCAGGTCTCTGAGTACCGACAGACCGTCGCGTTTCGGCAGGCCGAGGTCGAGGACGCACGCGTGATAAACGTGGTCGAGCAGCGCGAGGCGCGCCGCTTCGCCGTCGCGCACCCAGTCGACGGCGTAGTCGGCAAGCCGCAGGCCGGCGCGAATGCCGTCGCCGAGCAGGTCATCGTCTTCAACCAGCAGAATTCGCACCTACCTGCTTTCCTTCCTCAGTTTGCCAAGCAAGGTCTGTACTTCCTGGCGGCGGCCGCTGTCGGCGAGCTCGCGGCCGGGGCGCGGCGGCGCCTTGAGCGCCTTTTCCAGCAACACGATCGCCTCCGCGCTGCGCCCGCGGTCGGAAAGATACTCGCCGTAAAAAAAGTTCGGGTCAATACCGTCGGGGTTGATCGCCAGCGCCTTCTTGAAGTACTCCTCGGCACGCTCCTTGTCGCCGAAACCGACCGGCCAGCCGGGCACCTTGGCGTACAGCGTCGCCAGACTGGTGTAGGCGGAACCGCTGAGCGCCTTGTCGTTGAGTTTGAGCGCCTCGTCGAGCAACTGCCGCGCTTCCTTGGCCAGCGACAAGGCGCCGAGACCGCCCTTGGCACCGGCCTCACTGGAAAGGACGATGCCTTCCCAGATCATCACTTCCGGCGTTTTCGGGTTGCTTTCGGCGATTTTCCTCGCCTGCACGGCGAGCGTGCGATAGCTCTCGGCCTGTTGTTTCTCGGGCTGACGGTACTTGATTTCGGCCCACTGCTCCTGCAGCGGGCGGATCAGTTCTTCCGGGGTCGCGGCCAGCGCGACCGGGCCGGTCAGGATGGCGAGCAGGAAGGCGAGTCCTGCGTACAGTGAGCGGTTCATCGGCGGTTTCCTTTCGTCGGAATTGGGAGGTTTAGGAGGGGGTGTGTTGCTTGATGGTCGCCAGCTTGCCGGCGACGCCACGGTCGATGAGCGACGGCGCAACGCCGTTGAGCCACGCGAAAAGCCGCTCCGGAAAGCCGAAATGATGCTCGCCGTCACCGCGGCGCAGCGCCGCCACGACCTGGCCGGCGACGTCTTGCGCGCTGTCGCTGTGGTTCTTCAATGCTCGGTTCAAGGCGCGTACGGCGTCGTTGTTCAAAGGCGTGTCGATCGCTCGCGGCGCGATATGGATGACCGCGACCAGCGAGTCGGCCAGCTCGCGGCGCAAGGCCTGCGAAAAGCCGCGCAGGCCGGCCTTGGCCGCCGAGTACGCGGCAAAGCCGGGGAACGGCAGGCTGCCGAAGGTCGACCCGATGTTCACGATCGCCGCTTGCGGTTGCGCTTTGAGCCAGGGCAGCAAGGCGTGCGTGAGGTGAATCGGCGCTTCGAGGTTGGTCGCCAGCAAGCGGGCGACGGTCGGCCAGTCCTGGTTCTCGAAGAGGCCGAAAGCGCCGACGCCGGCGTTGTTGATCAGGACGTTGACGCCGAACTCGCGCCCGGCGGCGGCCAGGGCGGCGACGCCCGCCGGGCGTTCGAGGTCGGCGCAGACGCTCGCCGCGCCCGCTCCGAGAGACGCCGTCAAGGTCGTCAGGCGGCTCTGATCACGGCCGGCGAGCAGCAGCGTCGCACCGGCGGCGGTCAACTGGATGGCGAGTTCCTGGCCGAGTCCGCCGCTGGCGCCGGTGAGCAGAATACGGGCGTTTTTCAGTTGCATGACGTCGGCTCCAAAGCAGGAAGGGCGCGAAAGACGTCGCCGTAGAGTTTGTAGAAGACGCGCGCGCCATGCAGCACGTCCGCCTGATCGGCGAATTCCATCCGTTCGAGCAGGTCGGCGAGATGACGGGTGTGTTTCTGATCCAGCGTTCCGTGCGAGCGCAGATAGGTGAACGCCGCGTTGGGCAAGCCCAGCGCCTGCTGGATGCGGTCGGCCGCCGCCAGCGCCAGCGCGACGCTGGTCCCTTCGAGCACGAAGACCATGCCGAAAAACGCTGCCGGATTACCGCGATGCAGCAGATCGTAAGCGTAGGCGACCATCACTTCGGCCGGCAGATCGGGCGGGCTGTCGCGCACGGCGTCGGCGTCGCCGCCGGCAGCGGTGATGTCGTTGAGGATCCACTCCTCGTGCCCGATTTCCTCGTCGATATACTCCGCAACGGCGCGCCGCAGCCACGCCAGACGCTCCGGGAGGCGGCCGCCCAGCGTCATCAGCAGCGGCGTCGTATGGCGCACGTGGTGGTACGCCTGCGCCAGAAACGCCAGGTAGAGTTCGCGTGTCACCCGCCCTTGCAGGCAGTCGGCGATCGCCGGCGCGGCGAACAAGCCGCCGCGTTCGGCGGCGGTGGCAGCAGTCAGTCGTTCATAGAACGGCATCGACGGTTTCCTCATCATGAGCGAGTGCTGCCAACTGGGCAGCGTAATGGTTGAAGACGGCGGCGCGCAGCGGCCGGCCGTTGCCGGTCGCCAAGCCGTTTTCGGCGCTCAGGCCAGTGCCGACGATCCAGCGCGCGACGCGCGCGTAGTCGGGAAGGGCGGCGTTGGCGCTGGCGACCGCGCCGGCCAGGTCGGCGTCGCTGCCGGTCGGCACCGGAACCAACACCGCGCTCAGCGACGGCTGGCCATCGCCGAAAACGACGGCCTGCGCGATCGCCGGCTGCGCCAGCAACACCGATTCGACCCATTCGGGCGCGACGTTGCGTCCATACGAGGTGATCAGCAGGTTCTTGCGGCGACCGGTCAGCTGCAGATGCCCGCGGCTGTCGAGCCGACCGAGGTCGCCGGTGGCGAACTCACGCCGCACCACGACAGCCGATTCCGGCGACGGGTCGCCGAGATAGCCAACGAAGGCGTTGGTCGAGACCACGACTTCGTCGCCATCGATCCGGAGGTCGACGTGATCGAGCGCGCGGCCGACGTCGTCGCCGTCGTCCCCCGGCCGGTTGACGCTGACGACCGACCCGCACTCGGTCAGTCCATAGCCCTGGTACGCCGGGATGGACAGCGCACGAGCCCGCGCCAGGAGCGGCGGCGCGACGCGCGCGCCACCCACCGCCACATAAACCGGCGTCTGGGCGGGGACGTCGTGCCTGGCACGCACCAGCGTCCACGCCTTGAGCAGCTCGGGAACAAGAATCAGGCTGTCTGGACGAACCGTATCCAGCAGGCGCTCGAACGTCGCCGCGTCGAAACGCCCCATCCCGTGCCAGCCGAGCGCCTGCAGGCGGGGCAGCACGACCTGCGCGCCGCGTAGCAACGGGGCATAAACGCCGGCGCTGTTTTCGAGCAGCAGCGCCAGCGGCAAGACGGCGAGATGCTTCGCAATCGGCAGATCGGCGAGCCGTTTGTTGACCGCCTGCGCCGTTTCCAGCAAGCCGGCGGCACTCAGGCAGACCCCCTTCGGCGCGCCGCTGCTGCCGGAGGTAAACGACACCTTGGCGGTGCCCGCCGGCAACCGCTTTGCCGGTACCGCGCGTTGCATCCAGACCAGTCCGTGACGCTGGCCGACGGGCACAAAGCCAAGGTCGAGATCGATGAGGCGCTGCGGCTGATCGGTGAGGACGCAGTCGGCTGCCGTCTCGAGCAGCGCGTGCGCCAGTTGCGACACGCTGAAAAAAGCGGGCAGCGGCAGATGGACGACGCCAGCGCGCAGGCAAGCCAGGTCGGCGATCACCCACGCCGGGCCGTTGTCGGCGAGAACGGCGACGACGCGACAAGCGGCCAGCTGACCCGCCAAGTCGTCTACCGCCGCCAGCAGCTCGGCGGCGCACCAGCTTTCACCGTCCCCCGCGAGGACGGCGTCGGCGGTCGGTCGGTTGGCGATGGCGGCAAACAGACGGTCGACGTTCATTCGCCGCGGCCAACGCGTTCCACGGCCATCCGGATGCGACCGGCGACGACGATCGGCTGCGTCTCGTAGTAGTGGCCCCAGGCACCGGCGTCGTCGCCCAGGCGCGCCGGGTCGGCCGGCGCCAACGCCAGCAAGGGCAGGCCGATTCGCGCGAAGATGCCGAGCAGTTCCCGCGTCGCGGTGAACACCACCCATTCGTAGCCGAGCCGTTGCAGCTGGGTTGCCAGCGCGACGACGACCTGTAGCGTGCTCCCCGGCTTTTCTGCGGCAAGGTTGCCGACTTCGACGATGCGGGCGCGGCTAACGCTCCGGTTCGCCAGTTGCGCGACCGCCTCCTCGATCGGCTGATCGAGATAGCGTTCGAGGAACAGCGGTTCGCTCGCCGCGGCGCGCCAGCCCGTGGCGGCGACGAGTCGGTCGCCCTCCTCGAAGCGCAGGAGATTGGGGGCGAACGACGACACTTCGGCGCCATGGCGACGCGCAAAAACGCTGCGGATGAACGCTTCGGTTTCCTGGCGTCGCGGCGAGCCGATCGGGCAGTGGACGACAGCAACAGGGTTGAAGCGGCTCGCGAAAACATCGCGTCTGGCGGTCAGCATGGCGGTTCCCCGATGAACAGTTGCCGCCAGTTTGGGAGACCATCCTTAAAGCGCTCTTAATCCCTTCCCGAGTCGTTGCTCGCCGGCGCTTGCGCCATCAGCGCACGGAAAATGCCGGCGACGCCCTGCAGCATCAGGGCAACGCCGGCGACGACGGTGATCAGCGCACTCGCCGTACCGGTCGGAAATCCCGGCAGAAAGAGCGTTTCGCCGCGCGCCAGCCACATCGCGCCGCTGGCGAGGAGAAGAACGCCGGCGACGTCGAGCAGCGCGTAAAGCAGCAGGCGAAGCGTCGGTCGCGGTCGTTTCGAGATCACGCCGGCGCTACTTGACGCGCATTCCGGGGAGGGCGCCGGCGTCCGGAGCGAGCAGGAAGATCCCTGGCGTTCGCCCTTCGCTGTCCGAAGCCGCGAGAACCATTCCCTCCGAGAGGCCGAACTTCATTTTCCGCGGCGCCAGGTTGGCGACCATGACCGTCAATCGGCCGACCAGCGCCGCCGGATCGTAGGCGACCTTGATTCCGGCAAAGACCTGTCGCGTCCCGAGTTCGCCGACGTCGAGCAGCAAGCGCACGAGCTTGTCGGCGCCGTCGACGTGTGCGGCTTCGCGGATGCAGGCGATGCGCAGGTCAACGCTCAGAAACTGATCGATGCTGATGTGCGGTGCACCTGCCGGGCCGACCGCCGCCTGCGCGACCGCGACCGCCGCCGCCTTTTCCTGCTGTTCGGCGTGCCGTTGCGGCGCCGCAACGGGTGTCACCGCCAGCGACTCGCGGTTGGCCGCGAGCAGTGCGTCGACCAGTTTCCTATCCACGCGCGTCATCAGGTGCTGGTAGGGGTTGATCACGTGCCCGGCGGCGAGCACGCTGGCCGCATCTTCCCAGACGAACGGGGCGACGTTGAGGAACGCCTCGGCCTTCGCCGCCAGCGCCGGCAGTACCGGCTTGAGCAGAATCGCGAACAGGCGGAAAAGATTGAGCGCGTTGCTGCACGCCTGCTGCAAGGCGCTCTCCTGTCCCGGCTGGCGGGCGAGCTCCCAGGGCTTGACGCGGTCGACGTACTGGTTGGCAAGGTCGGTGAGCGCCATGATCTCGCGAATCGCCTTGCCGAATTCGCGCGCCTCGTAGTATTCGGCAATCAGGCCGCGGCGCTCGCGGATCGTCTGGATTACCGGCAGCGACTCGTCACAAGGGCACAACTGGCCGGCGAAGCGCTTGACCAGGAAACCCGCCGCCCGGCTGGCGATATTGACGAACTTGCCGACCAGATCGGCGTTGACGCGGGCGATGAAGTCGTCGAGGTTGAGGTCGATGTCCTCCATCGACGCCGACAGCTTGGCCGCGTAGTAGTAGCGCAGCCATTCGGGGTCGAGTCCTTGCGCCAGATAGCTTTCGGCGGTGATGAAGGTGCCGCGCGACTTCGACATCTTGGCGCCGTCGACGGTCAGAAAGCCGTGCGCGAAGACCTTGGTCGGCGTCCGGTAGCCGGCGTACTCGAGTTCGGCCGGCCAGAACAGCGCGTGGAAATAGAGAATGTCCTTGCCGATGAAGTGGTAGAGCTCGGCGCTCGAATCCGGACGCCAGTAGTCGTCGAATGCGATCCTTTCGCGTGCGCAAAGATGGCTGAACGCGCCCATGTAGCCGATCGGTGCGTCGAGCCAGACGTAGAAATACTTTCCCGGCGCGCCGGGAATCTCGAAACCGAAATACGGTGCGTCACGCGAGATGTCCCAGTCGGTGAGCCGGTTTTCGCCTTCGGCACCGAGCCACTCCTGGAGTTTGTTCGCCGCCTCGCTCTGCAGCCGACCCTCGTCCTGCGTCCAGCGACGCAGAAACTCCTGGCAGCGCGGGTCGGAAAGGCGGAAGAAGTAGTGTTCCGACTGCCGCAACTCGGGCCGGGCGCCGGAGATGGCGGAATACGGGTTCTTCAGTTCGTTCGCCGTATAGGCGGCGCCGCAGCGCTCGCAGTTATCGCCGTACTGATCCGGCGCACCACACTTCGGGCACTCGCCCTTGAGGAAGCGATCGGGCAGGAACATCTGCTTCAGCGGATCGTAGTGCTGCTCGATGACGCGGGTTTCGATCAGGCCGGCAGCGCACAGACGGGCGAAAATCTCGTTCGCGCAACGGCGTGTCTCGTCCGAGTGCGTCGTGTAGTAGTCGTCGAAGCCGACGTGGAAGCCGGCAAAGTCGCGCCCGTGCTCGTGATGGATGCGGGCGATCAGTTGTTCCGGCGACACCCCTTCGGCTTCGGCACGGAGCATGATCGGCGTCCCATGCGTGTCGTCGGCGCAGACGTACCAGCATTCGTTCCCCCGCATTTTCTGGAAGCGCACCCAGATGTCGGTCTGGATGTACTCGACGAGATGGCCGAGATGAATGGCGCCGTTGGCGTAAGGCAGCGCCGAAGTGACCAGAATCTTGCGTGTCATGGAGAGCTGGCGAGCGGGCAAAGGCGCATTCTAGCAAAGCGACGGTACGCCCGCCGACGCTGGAGGACTGTCGTCGGCGCGTGGCACAGTCGATCGCGGCGAGATTTTTGCCTATCATTGCCGTTGTCAAGCCGCAAGCAAGGATCGAGTGATGCGCAAGAACCTTCCCGTCAACAACGTCGAAACCCTACTCCCCGAGAATGAATTCATTTACTCGCGTACCAACTTGAAGGGCGTCATCGTCGAGGCCAACGACGCTTTCGCCCGGGTAAGCGGTTTTACCCGAGAGGAGATGATCGGCCAGCCGCACAACCTCGTTCGCCATCCGGACATGCCCGAGGAAGCCTTTGCCGATCTCTGGCGCGACCTCAAGGAGGGACGCCCATGGCGAGGCGTCGTCAAGAACCGGCGCAAGGATGGCGGCTTCTACTGGGTCGTCGCCAACGTCTCGCCAGTGCGCGAAAACGGCCAGGTTGTTGGTTACCAGTCGGTACGCAGCCGACCCAGCCGCGACGAGATCAACGCGGCCGAAGCGGCATACAGCAAGTTTCGGGCCGGCGCCAAGGGTTTGTCGATCCGGCATGGTCGCGCCGTGAGCCGCAGCAAGCTGCCGTTGACCGTGTTTTCTTCGCTGCGGGCGCAGGGAATACTGCTCGGCGGTGCCGCGATCGCTGCCGTTGCCGCTCACTTTGCCGAGCGTCACGGTCCCTTGCAGAGCGCGGCGCTCGTGGTCGATGCGATCATGGTCCTTGTCGCCCTTTACGCACTGCTCTTCGTCCTCGTCTTCACCCCGCGCTCGCGACGGGACGTTGCCGCGTTCAGCGCCTGGATCGACCACCTGTCGACCTCAGGCAATCTGAAACAGCGTCTCAGCTCGCGCCGAACCGACGCGCTCGGCGCAGCGTTCCGTCGCACCGACACCTTCGTTTCTTCGGTGCAAGCGACGGTGCAGGGGATGGCCGACGTCGCGGCCCAGGTCGGCACGGCCACCCGCCAGGTCGGTGCGGGCGTACAGCGGGTTCACCAGGCGGCGTGCAAGCAGAGCGAGGCGACCTCCTCGGCGGCCGCGGCGGTCGAGGAAGTCACCGTATCGATCGGCGAGGTCGCCGACAACGCACTCAGTACGCGCGATGTCGCGCGCCGCACCGGAAGCTTGTCACAGGAGATCGTCGACCGCTCCGAACACGCTTGCACGGCGATCGTCACCCTCGCCGACACGGTCAAGCTCTCCGCCACGCAGGTCGAGACGCTCGTTCAACGCTCCGCCGAGATCAGCCAGATCGCCGGCGTGATCAAGGAGATCGCCGACCAGACCAACTTGCTCGCGCTCAACGCCGCGATCGAAGCCGCCCGCGCCGGTGAAGGCGGCCGTGGATTCGCCGTCGTCGCCGACGAAGTGCGCAAGCTCGCCGAACGAACCGGCAAGGCGACGCAAGAGATCAGCGGCATGATCGCCGCCATTCAGAGCGAGACCCGAGGTGCGGTCGAAGGCATGCGGGCGGGGGCTACCCAGGTCGGTCAGGCGGTTGACCTCGTGCAGGCCTCGCAGGAAGGGCTGCAGCGAATCAAGCAGGAGATGGACGAAACCATCCGCCGGGTCGACGAAATCTCGCACGCTTCTGCCGAGCAGCAGGTGGCGATGACGCAACTGGCCCAGAACGTCGAACAGGTTGCCGCCATGACCGAGCAGAATGTCGTGGTGGTCGAGCAGACCGAACGCATGGTCGGGACCTTGAGCGCGATGGTCGAGCGGATGGACAAGGCGGTCAACCAGTTTGTCATCTAGCGCTGGCCGGGCGGATCCGCGCTCGACCGCTATTCGGCGCGCAGCGCCTCGACCGGGTCGAGGCGGGCGGCGCGCCGCGCTGGCAGCACGCCGGCGACGAGTCCGATGAGGACGGCGATCGCCTCCGCGAGAACGACGAAAGCGGCCGGCGTATGCACCGGCAACGCCGGCAGGAAAAGGCGGATCGCCTGTGCCAAGCCGCTGCCGAGAATCAGGCCGAGCACGCCACCGAGCGCCGACAGCGCGACCGCTTCGCCGAGAAAGAGACCGAGGATCGTCTGCCGCGGCGCGCCGAGCGCGACCAGGAGGCCGATTTCACCGGTACGCTCGCTGACCGCGATGGTCATGATGGTGACGATGCCGACGCCGCCGACAAGCAGCGAGATGCTGCCCAGCGCGCCGACCGCCATGGTCAGCACGTCGAGGATGTTCGACAGCGTACGCAGCATGTCTTCCTGCGTCGTGATCGTGAAATCCTCGCGTCCGTGGCGCGCCTGCAGCGTCGCCTTGATCAGACTGGCGACGGCGTTGGCAGAAACGCCTTCCTCGTACGAGAGGTCCACCTTCATCAGACTTTCGCGGTTGTAGAGTTCGAGCGCCCGCGCCGTCGGAATGTAAGCGGAGTCGTCGAGGTCGATGCCGAGAAACTGTCCCTTCGCTTCCAGCACGCCGATGACGCGAAACTGCATGCCGCCGACGCGAACGCGCGCGCCGAGCGGGTTTTCTGCGCCAAACAGTTCGTCCTTGAGGCGGGCGCCGAGGACGAGGAGCGGTCGCGCGCCGGCGACGTCGTCGGCGGGCAGGAAGTGGCCGCTGCGTACCTGGATGCGGTACACCTTGAGCAGGTCGGCGCTGACCCCGTTGATCGTCGTTCGCCGCAGGCGACCGTTGGCGTTGACTTCGCTGTTGCCCCACACCGTCGCCGTCACGCCGGTCACGTGCGGCAGCCGTTCGAGCGCGCGCGCGTCGTCGAGCGTCAGCGGGCGTACCGAGGTCGGGATGCCGGTCGGCGCCGGACCCGAGGTCTTGACCTTCCCCGGTGCAACGCTGATCACGTTGGTCCCGAACTGGGTGAACTCGGCGAGCACGAAACGATGAATGCCTTCGCCGATCGAGGTGAGCAGGATCACCGCGGCGATGCCGACGGCAATGCCGAGCAGCGTCAGGAAGCTGCGCAGGCGGTGCGCGGTGATCGCGCGCAGGGCGAGGTGAAGGGCGTCGCGCGGGCGGATCATCATTTTTCCTGGCCTGTCGGCATCCAACCTCGCTGACCGCCGGCTGAGTACCGCCGCGAGTAGCTGTCTCCTAGCTGCGAGAAGCTCACTTTTCAGCTCCTTTCCCCTCGATCACTGCTTGGCGATTTGCTTGACTTCGTTTTCGCCGACGCCTAGTGCCCGGTCCAGCGACGCATCCACGTCGCCGGCCACTCTGCGAGCCTCCTGAAATGTGTCGTACTCGCGCCAAGCCAGTTCATCTGCCAGTTGCTTCGAAACCTTGCCGGCCTCCACACGCTGGGTGATGAGTTCGGCAGTAGTAAAGAAATCCTTTACTACTGACTCGGGCCCCATTTCGCCCTCGGCGAAAAAAATTTTGCGTCACCCTGGATCGGGTGAACCTGATCGCGCTATACTTTTCCGGCAGGCAAGCGCAAGGCTTGTAGAGGTCGCTGACGACAGCGGCAGCCCGGATAGGTGGGATCCTCGAACTTGGGGCCTGCATCAATTCAAACCCTCAGCGAAAGTCAGTAGCTGGGGGTTTTCCTTTTTCAGCGCCTCGAAATCGCCGGGCCAGAACTTAAGGCCATAGCCCAGCAGCATCCTCTTGTGCCGGTAAGCAGTAGGCAATAGGTGACGCGCATACTTGTCCTCGGTGTCACCGTACGGGTTGGGATTCAGTGCGGCAAACAGGCTAGACGCGACAGCGTCGGCTACCTGCAAGCCCGCCAGTTGCGAGTGCTCAACCGCGCGGATGGCCTCGGGGTTCAATACCGACCAGTCGATCGTTACCCCGAAATCCCCCGTCTCTTCCTTGAGTTTGCGCAGATAGCCGCGCAACTCCTCATACGACATCTGGCTGCGGTTGGAGAAGATCACCTCGGCCTGGCCGTTACCGGTATGCGGTTTGCGATGATCGCGGCAAAGCCAGGACACCCGTTCCAGCAGGTAGCGGCTGGCGTAACGGTAGAGCAGGTGCTTTTGTGACTGGAAGCGCTCGGGCTCACGGATCGATGGCTTGTGGATCAACACCGATACCGTGCGCAAGGGCGTCTGTGCGATCTCGCGCGCCCACACCACGCGCTGGGGGTGGCCCAGCTTGCAGAAATGCAGCGTCTGCTTGGGCGGTCGGCCCAGCGTCTGGCGCACCCGTTCCATCAGCCGCACCACTTGTAGATCATTCTCGCGTCGCGTCACCACGGCCGAGAGAATCAGCCAGCGGGAGCTGCCCGAACCATCGGGGCGGAAGACAAACCCCTCTTCGCCGGATTCGTCGATATAGACGCGAAAGCTCGGGCCGCTCATGTCGCCCCGCTAATATACATACCCAGGAGCCTTTCTAGTCGATCAATCAAGCGCTTGGCCTGTTGAACTTCAGCGCCGTAAAGCGGGGCGACGGCGCCATGCGTTGCGGGATTGAGAACTCGTTCGGTCATTTGCAGCACCCGTTCCAAAGTCTCCACGGCCTCCATCCTGGCCCAACCGTCTTCGTTCAAGACTCTGCGCAAATCCCGTCGTTTGGACTTGAGAATCCCTTTCTCCATCGGCTGAAGATCGGGATGGCTATCCAGATCGCTATCATCGGCAGCCAGCAGCAGCGCCCGGTGCTCCTTAGGGACACCCTTCAACACCCGTCTATAGAGGGTGACGGGAATACCTGCCAAGAGCTTCTTCTTCGCCTCATTTAGATCCTGTGTAAGCGTAAAGAACTTACCCGGCGGCAGCGCCTTTCCCTCGGCCCACTCGCGGAAGCGCTTGGCGATATCTTCGGCGCCCTTGCGCAGGAAGAGCGCGGCCTCTTCGAGGTCGTGGCCTTGCAGATAACTTTCCGCCTTCTCCAGGTCGGATTTTTCGTTGCGCACGCGGATCTCCTTGTCCGCTGCGCCATCCAGCCGCATGAAGCACCATGCGGCATGGTTCGCGCCGATGCGGCGGCAGAACTCGCGAAAGAAACCCAGTTCGTGAGTCAGGATGATTTTCTGGTAGCCGGCAAAGGTGTCGGACAGCAAGATATCCACCACCTGCATGCGGTTGCTCATGTCCAGGCTTACTAGCAGATCGTCGAGTACCAGCAGTTTCAGGTCCGATTCGTGCAAGTTCACGAGAGAGGCGGCGAAGCGCACCGACAGAGCGAGCTGGGTGAGCTTGGCTTCGTTGAGGAAACTCTGCGGGCGCTTGATTTCCTGCGCATTCACCAGAATGCCAAAGCTGATCTCAGGTAACACGAAATGGCTGTCGCTTTGCTTGGTGCCAGTGAACGATGCCGGCGTCGTCACCGCCAACTTCAAGGTGATGGGCATTGGGTCATCCACTGCGAAATGCCGGTCGTAGAACTTCTGCGCCTCGGTGCTGATGTCGTCCACGATGCGTGGAAGCACTGCGGCAAAGGCATGAGTGTCGGCAGCAAACTGAGCATAGGCATTTTTGCCGCCGCGTCCCCGGGCACCAGACGGATTGGGAGTACCCGCTCGGATTTTCTGCCACATGTCGTATGGCGACTGCCCCCCGATAGTCACGCAAAAGGGCAGGATTTCCTTTTCAAACAAGGACCAAAGATTGAAGCGCTCCGAATTGCGGAAATCAGAAAAGCCGAAGAAGAAGCGGTAGGTGATGAAGTCGCTAGCCAAGTCGCCCTTGAGGATGGCGGGCTGATTGAAGGTGCCGTGAACGGTCTGGCTGATGCGGTAGGTGGTGTCGGTGCGCGTTGCTGCATCGCGCAGAGTGACTGCGATTTCGCCGGGCCGCGGGCTGGCTTCCTTCTGCTCGTGGAGGTTGAGCAGATGTTCCGGCTTGGCCGGGTCGAAATACTTGGCAACGCCACCCTGGGGTTTGCGAGCACTTTGCAGAAAAGTGTACAGCGCCCAGTAGAGCGAAGACTTGCCCGCGCCGTTGGCGCCGTAGAGCAGCAGGTGGCGCCCTTGCAGGTTGAGGCTGAACTCGCGAAAGGCTTTGAAGTTGGTGATGCAGATGCGGTGCAGCCGCGCCTTCATACCGCGCCTTCCTTCTGGATTACGGCGAGGAGATCGGGGCTTTCGGCGGGCAGGCGCAGCAGTAGATTGCGCACCGGGTGATCACCCGCATTGGCCGTCTGATGGAAGGCGCGCGCCGCGTCCGCGAGCTTGGCCGGACTCATGGCCCCCACGTTGGCGGGCAGCAGCGCGAACACCAGGGCGGAAATCCCCAGGCGTCTTTCGGCCATATGCTGCGCGAAATAAACCTCCATCACGCAAGCGTCGATGACCTCGATCAGAAAGTCGGCCGCGAGCGCGTAGGTTTGATCACCCGAGCTTTGCGCCTGCGCCTTGGCGGCCTGCACCAGCGGCACCAAGGCTTCAAACAGGGCGGCGTGCTGTGCGCTTGGCTTCTTGATGGGCGCCTTGTCCATGAAGATCTTCCGCAACTCGCGCCGGTCTTCGCCCAAATTGGGAAAGTTATCCATGAAGCAGCAGCGGAACAGTGTGGAGTTCAGCACCGCAGCCAAGTAGGGCAGCGACTCATCTAGTGTCGTCAGAATGAATGCCTTGTCGTTGATATAGAAATGCTCTGCCGAATCGAAATAAAACGGCAGGTACTTAGTCATGTTCGGGTAAACAATCTTGGGTTTCTTGAACTCATCCAGGTAGGCGCAGTTCCTCAGGTTTGACCAATGATCTCCCTGGTCGAGCCTAGGCTCCAGCTTGGCCTGATGCTGAAGCAAATGACGCCAAAGCAAGGGGTAATCACGCTGAACATCGATGGGCGCAATACCCTGGTCCTTAATTCCATTGTGCGTATTGATCAGCCATTTTTCGTCGTCAAGCGATGGCCAATCGGTGCCGTAGCGCTGAATGCCACGTCCCCGTAACAATGGCACAATCAGCGCCGCACAGCGCGGGTCTTCGGCAATGAGCGCGTCACGTTGCTCGGTGTTGATGTAGAAAGCTTCGTTGTATCCCGTGAGGATGCCCCGGTTGATCTGAATATGCCATTTCTCCAATGGCACGCCTTGCGCCTCCACTGCCTGCTTGATGCGATACCGATCGGGCGACATCACGACCCACGAATCTTCCCCATTAGAGGGGCGCTTGAAGGGTACGGCGTTGTCGCGCATGTAATCGGCTAACGATTGTTGCAGCGAAAAATCCCGCGTCAGCACGGCGGACGGAAACGACTCTCCCGGAAGGTGTTTGCTCAGCCGCACGATGGCGGTGTCCACCATGGCGGCGTTGAACACCACAACCCCGCCGAAGTCGATCACTTCCTCAACGGCAACGTCCTTGGCGAAGAAGTTGCGCAACTTCTCGCCATACCCTGACCGCATCCACTTGTTGGAGGTGATGAAGCACTGCTGACCGCCATTTTTCAGCAGACGCACACCACGTTCGTAGAACAGGCAATACACATCGCCGGTGGCGGTGTAAGTGCTGTAGTTCTGCTTCTGCCAAGCCTGCTTGTGCGCGGCGCTGAACTTCTGGATTTGCACATAGGGCGGGTTGCCGATGACCACATCGAAGCCGTCTGCCAGCTCCGGGCCAAACATGGTCACCGGGTCGAAGAAGTCGGCCACGCTGTGGTGGTCATAGGGGTTCCAGGCAATACGGCGGTACACGTCCTCATTGCCGAAGTCGTCGGCCTGGAGCAGCTTGATGATCTTCTGCACCAGCTCGCGATCCTTCTTCTGCAAGTCACGTTTGGCCTGCCGCGTCTGTGCCGAAATGTAGCGGTGGCGCACCCGTTCCAGTTCTTTTTCCAGCCGCTCGATCTCCGGGTTGCGGAAGAGGCTGAGATTTTGTGGCAGGTTGAGCCCCAGCAGGCTGTTGGCGGCGACGAACTTGGTTTCCAAGTTGGGCAGGGGGCGAATGCCGAGATTGCGGCGCTTGTCGCCATGCGTCTTCTGGTCGCAGATCAGCGAGATGAAGAAGCGCAGCTTGGCGATCTGGATGGCAATAGGCTGGATGTCGGCACCGTAGATGCAGTTCTCGATGAGATAGAGCTTGCGGCCGTAATCGAGTGCGTTGTTGGCAAAGTCATCGTTGATGGCGGCGACGGCCGAGGCGCGGGCCTCCACGTCTTCGATTTCCTCAGCCTTGCTGATCTGGCGCTGGCGCCATTTTTCGTTGTGTGGGTCCAACTTGCCGAGCACAAATACGAGTTTGTGCAGGATGCCCATGGGGTAGGCGCCAGAACCGCAGGCCGGGTCAAGGATGTTGCAGGCATCGATGGCGGCGATCAGGGCGCTGCATTCCACCTCGTTAAAGGCGTGGGTTTTCTCGGTATAGGCAAACAGGATATCCAAGCCGGCCTTGGCATCGGCCTTACTGGTGGCAGGCAGGCGCTGACACAGGGCATCCGCCAAATGAGCCTTTAGAACCTCGTCCACCATGTGATCAACAATCGGACGTGGGGTGTAGAACGAGCCGGTCTGGCGGCGCGCGCTCTCGCCGGTTTCGGGGTTGTAGCTGGCCAGCAGGTTCTCGAACACATTCCCCAAGAGCTCAGGGTCGAGCGCGATTTCCTGCTCCACCGGTGTACTTTCGGCAATGGTGAACTTGTAGCCATTCAGGATGTGCAACAGGCCGCGCACCTCGGCCTTTTTCTTCTTGGCGTCGCCAAAATCGTCCTTGCCGCTCAGGTCAACGGTGTGGCGCTGGGCGAAGAACAGGTTGTTGGGTACGCGCGGCTGTTTCTTCGGGTTGCGCGAAAAACCGTCGGCATACTGAACCTTGCCGGCATCGTCCTCCACGTCCAGACAGGCGAACAGACCGCCGTTGAGGAAGGGGATGTCTTCGAACAAGCTCAGGGCCTGATCGGGTTCGCGGAAAAGCCCTGTGTAACGGTAGAGATTATTTACGCCATGCTGGGCGCGGTTCTCGTGGAAACTGCCCTCGACCGCGAATTTGCGATGCTGTGCATCCCCCAAATTCATCGGCTGGTTGAGAGTGGCGAAGAACAGGTTCTGCAAGATGGCTTGGTAATAGGTGCTCTCGTCGTCCTCAACGGAGTTGAGCATCCCGGCCACGGCCTGCTGCTCGAACAGGTGGTCGGGGATGAGGCGCTTTTCCTTGAGGAACCAACAGAAGATCAAACGGGTCAGCAGACGGATGACGCTGGTGGCGTTACGCGTCTTTTCGTCCGGCTCCAGGTCGTCGGGAAAGCTGACCTGATGCCGCGCCCAGAAATACCAATTGGACAGCTCTTCATAAAAGCGCTTGTTGAGCAGCTCGACGTTGAAGACTTCTTCCCAGGCGGCGTGAAGCTGGTCGAAGTTCTGGATACTGCGCCGCCCTGCCGACAACTCTGCCAGCGAAAAGGAGGCCAGAATATCGAGGTGCCCCGGATGCGGCCTTTCGATGGCAATATTCTGGATCAGGGTGACCTTGCCCAGCACGTCCTTGCTGTCATCGCGCTTGTTCAATCGCCGGTTGATGACGGCAATGGAAATTCGCCTGCCGATGATGAACAGCACCATGACCGGCATAGGAAAGACGCGGTTGATCTGGCGCGCGATGCCGGCAAGCTTGCCACGCGCGTAGTCACCTTCGGTCAGTTCAATGGCGATGAACACATACGACTGGAGCAGTGCTGTCTTGACGGAATCATCCTTGAACAGCACAGCATTTCGGGAAAGCTCTTCATCAGTAAGTTGGAACAGCAATTCGGCTGATTGCCAACTCCCCATCAACGCGGCCGGATGCTCCAGTCTGGATTCCGGGTCGAACTGTGCACGGAATTCTCCGACCGATTGGATTACCACCGTGCGGTCGGATTCATAGCCCAGCGCAGCAAACAGCGACAATGCCGCCTTGCGCAATGATTGGTCTGCAAATGCCCGAATTCGCTGGCTGATCGCCTGCTTGAGTTCTACGTTATTGCTCATTCTTGATTACCAGCCATGAAATAAGGTCGAAATCGGTTGCTGATTTCACCGTGACTTGCGCACTCAATAGCCTCCCGCTCCTGCCGGCCAATAGACTACCCGCGTTTTTGCGCCCAAACTGCGCGGCAATCGCCGACACCGCTTTATCCAGCAGGACGCTGTACTGACTCATGTCTTCGCCATGCTTCGTCTGGGCATCGAAAAGCTCGCACAGCTCGGCGTAGGGTTCGGTCTTGCCTTGGGCCACGGCGCGGAAGATTTCCAACACCTGCTTCGGGCTGGTGAAGTTGTAGCGCACCTCGCCATCGTCCCGGATGTAAACAAGGAAATACGGCTGGAGCGGGTTGACAGCCTCATTGCCGGCGGTCTCAAGTCGCTGCTTGAGGCAATAGATGGCACCGGGCTTGATGGTCTGATATTCGGAGTGCGGCGGCACGACGGCGTAGAGGCCGAAGGGCGCTTCCTCCAACTTCTCCCGGTTGGCCTCGATATAGGCCGCCAGCTCCATGCGAAAGTCGTCGAGCGTGAATTCGTTGAGCGCAACGGACTCGTTGAAGTCTTCGAGGTCCAGCACTTCATCCTTTAGCCGAAGCAGTTGTTTGTCGCGGTAGCGCAGGTCTTCCTGAATCAGTTCACGCAGGTCTTCGGCCTGCAGGATGTTGTCCTCGGCGGTGGCGGCGATGTCGACCAGCGCCATGCGCGCCTCGACGCGGTTCTTGAGGTTGATGTATTTGTTGAGGTCGGGCGTCGGCCAGAAGTTGACGAGCTGGATTGCCGCATTGGGACTGCCGATTCGGTCGATCCGGCCGAAACGCTGGATGATGCGCACCGGGTTCCAGTGAATGTCGTAATTCACCAGCAGGTCGCAATCCTGCAAGTTCTGGCCTTCGGAAATACAGTCGGTAGCAATAAGGATATCGATTTCGGCATCCTGGGGCATGGATTTCATCTTGGCCCGCTGCTTCGAGCGCGGCGCGAAGTTGATGAGTATCCGGGTGAAGTCGGCCTGGCCAAAGGTCGTCCGGTTCGGCCTGGCGCCCCCGGAGATGAGCGCGATATGGGTATTCAGCTTCTTGCGCGCCCACTCCTCCAACTCCTCATACAGGTAAGCCGCCGTATCGGCAAACGCGCAGAAGACGATGATTTTTCGGTTTTCGTGTCCGGCAGCATTTGTGCTTGGGTGCTTGACCTTGTGCTCGATGATCTTCTTGAGTTCAGCGAGCTTGGCGTCACGCTTGGCATCGACCGACTGTGCGGTCTCGGCAAGCAGGGACAGTTGCTGCTTGTCGGTGGCCAGGTCTTTCAGCCAAGCGTCGACGTCGAGGTGCTCCATTCTGAAGCGAAGCTTGCCGCCGACCTGAAACGCGTCGGCAAGGTCTTCATCTTCCTCTTCGGGATCGGCAAAGAAATCAGGCTGAACATCTTCCGCTGCTGTCTGCTGGTGTTTCCGAAACTGCCGCAGCCGGTTCTCCAGATCCTCGATCTTGCTGACGGTCCGCTCCATCGTGATCGTGAAGGAATGCACCGAGCTTTCCAACCGCTTGAGGAAGTTCACCTTCATCATGCCGATGAGAAATTTTTCCCGGTTTTCCTGACTGAAGTTGAGGATGTTGCGCGCCTCGTACTGCGCCTTGAATTGCGGGAGCACGTAGCGCGACGGGTTGAACAGCGAAAGCTGGTAGTTGTTGATCTCGTCGTTGAGGCGGTCGTAGGACAGGAAACGCCCTTTCAAGTCGATCTCGGAGAACACCGATTCCGGCTTCTTGCGCTTGGGAAACTGGCCAATCCGCGCCAGTGAAAGTCGATAGTATTTCTGGATGTGCTTGCGCGAGCGGGCAATGGTGAGTTCATCGAGCAGGGTAAAGAAGCCCGCCGACAGCCGATCCATCAGGTCGCGCGCGTCTTTCTCGCCGGCACGCTTGGCCCATTCCATGAAGGTCTTTTGTGCCGTGGTCAGCGTGTCCTTGATGCTGTGGATGCCGAAACTCTGCGAGAACGCGCTATCGCGCGCCTCGGTGACGAAGTAAATCTGGTTGCGCAAGTCCTTAAGGTCGTTATTGACCGGGGTGGCTGACAGCAGCAGCACCTTGGTCTTCACGCCGGATTGAATGATGTCTTCCATCAGCCGCTCGTAGCGACTCTTGCGGATGATGCTGCCGTCGTCGTCGCGCTTGCCTTTGGTGTTGTTGCGGAAGTTGTGCGATTCGTCGATGACGACGAGATCGAAATTGCCCCAGTTGAGGGAAGACAGATCGACACCGTCCACCTTGCCGGCCTCCCGCGACAGGTCGGTATGCGATAGCACCGTGTAGCCAAAGCGATCCCGCAGGAACGGGTTCAGCTCGCTGTTGTTCTGGGCGAGATAGACCGTCCAGTTGTCGCGCAGCTTTTTCGGGCAGAGAACGAGAACGCGCAGGTTGCGCAGCTCGTAGTACTTGATGACCGCCAACGCCGTGTAGGTTTTGCCCAAGCCAACGCTATCGGCGAGGATGCAGCCGTTATGGGCGTTGATCTTGTGAATTGCTCCCTTGGCGCCGTCTTTCTGGAAATCGAACAGTGCCTTCCAGATGACGGTATCGACGATGGCGGTGCGGTCAAAAAGTTGCGCATCGTCGGCCTGGCCCGATAGGAAACGCTCGAAGACATGAAACAGCGTTTTGAAGTAGATGAACTCCGGCGCGTGGTTGACATAAAGCTGCTCTAGGTAACGCAGTACCTCGGCCTTGACGTCAGCGACCAGCTTCTCGTCAGCCCAGAGTTGATCGAACCATTCCTTGAGTTCGGCCCGGTCGCGGTCGCCATCGACAATCAGGTTGAGTTCGATGTTCGGCGTTGCCGACAATCCAAGGCCACGTCGGGTGAAGTTGGAACTGCCCAGGATCGCAAGCTCACGCCGGCCGTCATCGATGTGGTACAGCTTGCCGTGAAGCAGGTTGGCCTGTCGCACGGAACGAATGTCAACCTTTTTACGTATCCAGGCAGCGCAACGGCGAGCGATTTCCTTTTGCTGGAGACGGTTGGCCAGTTCCAACCCTTCGTCTTCGATCTTGAATGATTTCTTGTCGGTCTTGTCCGGGTCGATCGAGGCGATGAACCGCGGTTCGCCAAAGAGAAAGTTCAGATGGCCGATGCCATCCAGTTTGGCTGACAGCGCCTCGTAGGCATAGATAGTGAAATAGGCCGAGACTACCGACAGATGACTTCCGGCATTGATTTTCTCGACGAGGAAATCGGCAACCTTGCCGCGCGTATGGTTGTCGCGAATGCCGAAACTGTTGGGTCCGTTAGCTGCCATCGCGCTTCCTCGCGTTGTCGTCGTGTGCACCACCCGTGCGCACCCAATCGTCAACCTCGGAGACCTTGAATTTCCAGAGGCAACCGATGCGGTGGGCGGGCAGACACTTGGCATCGATCCATCGACAGATCGAGTCCCGCCGCACACCGAGGTGTTCTGCAATTTGCTCGACGGACACCCACGGCTCAGTCATTTCCGAACTCCATTGACCTTGAAATGGATAGCACAAAGTCGCACCAAATCGCAAAGGGCGCAATTTAACCGCTTCATGAAAACGCCGCCATCGCTTAATCCGATACACAGTGCAGCGCAGCGCGAATTCAGAGGATTCAACTTGGCTTCCTGATCGAATCAGAGCTTCAATACTCGAATGGGATAGAAAATTCCCTCCCATTTCCTGATTGTTGCTAGTCAGTTTTTTCGCTTACCGCCGGGCGAGTGCCAGCACCGGATCGAGGCGGGCGGCGCGACGCGCCGGCAGGACGCCGAAGAGCATGCCGGTGACGAGGGCGGTGCCGAGGCCGGCGAGCACCGCCCAGTCCGGCGGAAACGCCGGGTAAGCCGGATAAAGCTGGCGGATGAGCGCGGCGCCGGCGTGTCCGAGCGCAAAGCCGACGAGGGCGCCGGCGAGCGAGAGGATCGCCGCTTCGGCGAGGAAGGCGTTGCGGATGGTGGTTGCGGTCGCGCCGAGCGCTTTCAGGAGGCCGATCTCGGCGGTGCGCTGGGTCACCGAAACGAGCATCACGTTCATTACCAGGATGCCGGCGACGGCAAGGCTGATCGCGGCGATGCCGGCGACGGCGATCGTCATCGTCCCGAGCAGGCGATCGAAGGTGGCGAGGACGGCGTCCTGGGTAATGATGGTCACGTCCTGTTCGCCCTCGTGCCGCAGGCGGAGGATCTCGGTGGCCTGGTCCTTGGCCGGGGTGATCGCCTCCCGGCTCGTCGCTTCGACCAGGATGCGAAACAGGGTGTTGCTGTTGAACATCGCTTGCGCCAAGGCGACGGGAACGATCACCAGCTCGTCGGTGTTCATCCCCAGCCCCTGTCCGGTCGGCGCGAGTACGCCGACGATGCGGAAGCGGCGGTCGCCGACGCGCACCCGCTGGCCGACGGCCGGCTCGCGGCCAAAGAGTTCATCGCGGATGCGAGCGCCGATGACCGCTTCGGCGGCGCCACGCCGCCAGTCGCCAGCGCTCAGGAACTGCCCCTGCGCCAGCGTCAGCCGGCGAACGTCGATGAACTCGGCGGTCGTCCCGGCGAGCATCACTTCGCGCAGCTTGCCGCCGACGCTGATTTCGGAGGTGCCGACGGCGAGCGGCGCGACGCGCAGCACTGCCGATGCGCGCTGCAAGGCTTGAGCGTCGTCGACCGTCAGGTCGCGCGGCGTGCTGGTGATCGCATTGCCCGGGTTGAAGCCGCCGGTCTGCGATCGCCCGGGCAGGACGATCACCAGATTGCTGCCAATCGACGAAAACTGGTTCAACACGTAGCGGCGGGCACCGTCACCGAGCGCGGTGAGGACGACAACGGCGGCGACGCCGATCGCCATCGCGAGGACGAGCAGACAGGTGCGCAGCGGGTTGCCGGTTGCCGCGTCGCGAGCAAAGACGATCAGGTCACGCGGGCGCATGCGCAGTCGGTTCCGGCTGCAGCCGACGGTCGATCTGCAAGGCGCCGTCCTGCATTAGCAACTGGCGGCGGGCGCGGGCGCCGAGTTCGCCGTCGTGGGTGACGACGATCAAGGTCACGCCCCGCGCGTTGAGCGCTTCGAGCAGGCGCATCACCTCCTCGCCGGTCGCCCGATCGAGGTTGCCGGTCGGCTCGTCGGCGAGAATCACCGCCGGCTGCATGATCGTCGCTCGCGCGATCGCGACCCGCTGGCGCTGGCCGCCGGAGAGCTGATCCGGGCGATGGTCGGCGCGGTTCTCGAGGCCGTAGTCGCGCAAGGCACGCGCCACGCGTTCGCCGCGCAAGGCCGGCGTAACCCCGGCGAGCAGCATCGGCAGCGCGATGTTCTCGGCGGCGGAGAGCCGTGGCACGAGATGGAAGCTCTGAAAAACGAAACCGATGCGCTCGCTGCGCACGCGCGCCTGTTCTTCTGCCGAGAGCGTCGTCACGTCGCGGCCTTCGAGACGATAGACGCCGGAATTGGGACGGTCGAGCAGGCCGAGCAGGTTGAGCAGCGTCGACTTGCCGGAGCCGGACGGTCCCATGACTGCGACGTACTCCCCCGCCGAGATCGCCAGATCGAGGCCGCGCAGGGCGTGCACCTCGCTGTCGCCGAGGCGAAAGACGCGGGCGATGGCAGAGAGTTCGATCAGCGCCGGCATGGGAAGCGCTAGCGGGCGGCGGCTTTCTCGTCGACGACGTAGGCCGCACCCGGCTTGACGCCGGCGCGTTCGAGCGAGGTGACGACGCGCTCGCCCGGGCTGAGGCCGGCCAGCACCTCGGTGTACTCCCAGTTGGCGAGACCAATTTGCAACGAGCGCTCGACGAGCCGGCCGTCGGCCGCCGCCACCAGCACGCGCCGGCCTTCGAGCAGCGCCGAGCTGGGAACGCGGACGACGTCGTCGCGGAGGTCGAGAATCACTTCGAGATCGGCGCTGTAGCCGACGAGCAGCTTGCCGGGCGCGGTCGGGTCGTCAAACTCGGCCTCGACATCAACCGTCCGCGCCTGCTTCTCGACCGCCAGGACGTAAGGCGCGACCCGCCTGACCTTGCCGGGGAACGAGCGTTTCGGCAGCGCGTCGAGGCTGATGCGTACGCGTTGCCCGGCGCTGATCCGCGGCGCGTCGACTTCGTCCATCGGCGCCTTGACGTAGAGACACGAGTCGTCGATGAGGTCGATCGCCGGCGGGGTGGGCACACCCGGCGGCGACGGCGTCGAATACTCGCCGACTTCGCCGACGATCTTGGCGACGGTGCCGTCAAACGGCGCGTAAAGCACGGTCCGTCGCTGCTCGACACGGGTCAGCCGAACGCGCGCTTCGCCCTGCTCGACGTCGGCCTGCGCCGCGGCGCAGCCGGCACGTTTGGCCAGCGCTTCGCTGCGCGCGGCGTCCTCGCGCGCACTGGAGACGAAGCCGCGAGCGCGCAGCGCGGTCTGGCGCTCGGCTTCGCGTTCGGCGTTGGCGGCGACGGTGCAAGCTTCGTTGGCGCGCTGGCGCGCGGTCGCCACCTGCGTCACGGCCAGCGTGCTCTGCGCCTGCTGGTCGTCGTTCCACAGTTTCATCAGCAGTTGCCCCTGGCGCACACGGTCGCCTTCCTTGACCGCGAGCACCTCGATCCGTCCCCCGGTGATCGTCGACAGGCGTGTCCGCTGACAGGCTTCGACGGTTCCCGCGCGGGTGTTCGCCAGCGTCGATTCGACGCGCCCGCGGTCGATCTCCCTGACCGTGACCGCGACTGGCTGCGCCCGTGTAAACCACCAGACACCGCCGCCGATCACGATCACGAACAAAGAGGCGAACAGCAGGCGACGGGTGAGCGGGGAGCGCATGGCGGGAAGGAAGCATTGGTAGCAAAGACGGCAAGCCCGCTATGCTCCGCTGAAACGGGCGCAGTGGCAAGGAGAGCGGCACGCGTCCGCGGTGAAGGGTCAAAGGTTAGTGCAACATCTCTTCTGTAAATTCCTAGCCTGCTGGTTTTGCGGTGCTTTACCGGCAGGCGCTACCCGCAGGCGATTTCTTCGGGGCATTCTCGTACCCACCCACGAAGGAGTCGACACCCTGGCACAACGAGTAGAACCTCATCCCCTGGACGCCGCGTTTGCGGCCCTGCTGGCCAACGGCCTGGATCGCGCCGGCGAAGCACTGCGCCTCCTGGTCAACGAAGCGAGCACGATCGAGCGCGCCTACTTTCTCAACGCCCAGCCACAGGAACAAACCGAAGATCGCCTCGACTACGCCAATGGCTTCCAGGCCAAGACCGTCATGACCTGCCTCGGCGAACAGACCTTCGACATCCCCCAGGTGCGCGGCGGCGGCTTCTACCCTTCCGCGCGGGAGAAGGGCACACGCGCCGAGCAGGCGCTCAACCTCGCCCGGGCCGAGAGGTAGCTGATCGTCTCCGATGACCATGCCGGCCTCAAGGCCGCCCGCCGCGCCACCCTGCCCAGCGGGCCCGGGCAGCGGTGCCCGTTTCACTTGCCGCAGAACGCCCAGGCTTACGTCACGCGCCTCGATCAGTGCAAACCCGTGGCGCGGCGCCTCCGCGCGATCTTCAACGCCCCCGACAAGGCCGAGGCCGAGCGCCTCTTGCGCCAGGCCCTCGACGCCTGGAAGACCGAGGCGCCCAAGCTCGCTCACTGGGCCGAGGACCACCTGCCCGAGGGCTTCACGGTCTTCGACCTGCCCCACGCGCAGCGCGCCCGGCTGCGCACCACCAACGGCACGCATCAACCGCGAAATCAAGCGCCCCACCCGCGTCGCCTCGATCTTCCCTAATCCCGCGTCCTGCCTGCGCCTCGTCTCCGCCTTGCTCGCCGAGTGCGACGAGGAGTGGATGACCGGCAAGGTCTCTCTCAACCGCATGCCTGATCCCAACGTCCCGATGACATTGCCTCGGAAAATCTACAGAAAGAAAGTTGCACTGCCCTGCGAGGTAGGCAACTAAAGTCGCTGAGTGTGCGCGCAATCCCGACCAGCAGCGGGCCGTGCCAAGCCGAGATCAGCAGATCGGCGTTCTTCAGCATCCCGGCAAAGACGTCCGGACGAT
>CAYQVH010000014.1:0-90183 GCA_964420975.1 uncultured Candidatus Accumulibacter sp. | reverse complement strand
GGGTCGGCCTGCAGCGCCGGGCTGGTCGCCCAGTCGAGCTGCGTTTCGGTGAGCAGCGAGAAGCCGCTCAGGGTCATGGCGCGCAGGCTGGCCGGGGTTTCCGAGGTTTGCGCCGGGGTGCGCGTCACCGCCGGCCAGCGGAGCACGATCGCTTCGCCGCCGCGCTGCTGTTGCGCGACGTGGGCGAGTTCGTGTGCGATCAGCGCTTGGCCGTCGGGGGTGGTGGGATCGTACTTTCCGGCGGCAAAGGCGAGGTGGTCGCCAACGGTGAAGGCGTCGGCGGCGAGCGCCTGGGCTTCGCGCGCGGCGTCCGGTCCGGTGTGCACGCGCACGCGCGTGAGGTCGGCGGCGAGCGCTTGTTCGAAAGTGCCGCGGGTGGCGAGGTCGAGTGGCTGGCCGCTACCGAGACGGTCGATCAGGCTTTCGTCGACTGACGGCGGCGCGGGCTGGCCGTCTTCCGCCTGGCGCATGACTGATTGGTTGGGCGGCGGCAGCGAGGCGTTCGGCGGCTTGACCGGCGTGCAGCACTGGAGCTGGTCGTCGTCGGTGATTTCCTGGTGGTTCTTGTCGGTGGTCTTGATGCTCGGTGGCGCGGTTTTGCCGGTGACGACGCTTTGCATCGCGTCGGCGTCGAGTTTGGGCTGCTCGACCTTGATCGCGTCGGCGGGTTTCTCGGGACGGAATTTGCCGCTCTTCGAGTTGTAGCCGAGGCTGCCGCTGGCTTTGATGCCGACCGGCAGCTTGTAGTTGGCTTCGGCGAGCGTCCAGTCCTTCTTCCAGACGGTGATCGTGTCAACGAACAGGTTGAGCCGCGCCGAGACTTCGCCGAAGAGGCGGAATTTGAGTTCGGGGCTGATGTCGAGTTTCAGGGTGTTGCTGATGTCGAGTCCTTTCGCCTGACTATAGGTGAAGTTCGACTCGGCCGAGAGTACCGGCGTTTCGGCGGGGAGGCCGGCGGTGGCCTCGGCACCGACGCTGCCGACGAGTTCGGCGACGGCGGCGCCGAAGATGAGGTTGATTTGCGCACTGGCGCCGAAGCCGGCGTCGGCATAAACGGCAAAGGTTCCCCCGCCGCCGATTTCGAGCGTGTTGAAGTCGACGTTCGCGGGGTCGAATTCCTTGATCTGAATGTGGATTCCGGTGAGCTTGCCGGGGCCGATCGCGGCGTGCGCCTTGGCGGTGATCGACGCCGAGAAGGTGATGCCGACGCTGATCGAGCCGACCGTGAAGCCGAGTCCGGGGATCGGTACCGGCGGTGTCGAGAAGGTCTTGTTCAGAAATTCGCCGCCGTCTTTCGGATACTTCGGGAAGACTTCGAAGTCCTTGGTGGTCAGTTTGCCGCCGACGCGCAGCGAGCCGTCGGGCAGCAGGCGCAGCTTGAGCGTCCCGTCGAGTTTGTCCTTGATGAACGTTGCCTGGATGTCGGCGGCGCCGAAGACCTTGAAGCTGTCGCCGGCTCCCTTTTCGCCGCGCTTGCCGGTTTCCGGATCGACGCTGGCGTTGGTGACGCCGGCGGTGACCTTGCCGTCGAGCGGCCCTTTCTTGACGTTGAACTGGCCCTCGATCAACACCGAGCCGTCGTCGAAGCTGAACTTGAGGTTGGCGCCGCTGAGTCCGGGCAGCTTGGGCGTGACCTCGCCGTCGGCGGCGACCTTCCAGTGGTCGGCCGCCTGTTTGACGGTGACCGTGATGTCGGCTTTTTCGACTCCCGGCACTTTGTTGTCGATGCCAAGCTTGCCGCTGATCACGAGTTCGTCGTTGCCGTAGCTGACGCTGAGCGACGCCGAGGTCAGTCCGGGAATGTCGGGGATGACGGTTCCGGTCGCGGAAAAGACCGAATCCTCGTATTTCGCGCTCAGCGTCGCGCTCTTCAGGCCCTTGATTTTCTTCGGCTGCGTGATCGCCAGCGTCCCTTTGCCGCCGAAACCGCCCTTGCTGCGGTACCAGAGCTGCATGTCGGCCTGGTCGAAGAGGCGTTTGTCGGCGCGCAGGCCGCCGTTCAGCTCGAAGCCGCCGGCGGAATCGATCGCCGCGTTGAGGAAACCGGTGCCGAACTTCTGGATCGTGAATTCGGCGCCGCCGGCGACGCTGAACGCGCTGCCGTCGTAGCCGAGCGTGATCGCGGCGTTATCGACGCTGACGCCGGGGATCTTGAGTTGGCCTTTGAGCTGGGTGGCGTCGATCGTGTAATAGAGGCCGAGCTTGCCGTCCTCGATCTTCGCCGGGATTTTGAAACCCTTGAGCGCCGGATGGCTCGGTTCGAGCGTCGCCTGCCCGAAAACGCCCTGGCCGAAGGTGAGTCCACTGAGCGTCAGCGGACTCATCGGCTTGAAGTCGACCTGATTTGGCAAGCCGGCGCCGGTCGCGCTGCCGACCTTGCCCGAGTACTTGCCCGGCGTCGCCTGCGAGACACCGACGCTGACCTTGTCTGCCGGAATCGCCACCGCCGGGCCGAAGTCGAGAACGCCTTGCAGCGTGCCGATCTGCGTTCCTGCCGCCGCATCGTTGTAGCCAGCGTTGAGCGTCAGCACCTGCATGCGGAAACCGGCCATGCCGCCGGACTGGTTGGGGCCGATGACGATCTTGCTCGCGCCGCTGGCGTGCGGCAGGCGCGCGATCAGCAGGCCGCCGGTCGGCGAGAGCAGCGCGAAGTTCGTCGCGTCGCCGTCGACTCCTTCACCACCGCCGAGCAAGGGCAACACGTGGTCGAGCGCCTCGATCTGCTGCCGGCTCCAGAACATCGAGCCGCCTTCCTTCTTGCCCGATTCGCGCGCGCGCCCCTTGACCTTCTTGAAGACGACGGTCATCGCTTCCATGACGCCTTCGGCGGTCGGTTCGCCGGACGCGTTGCGCGCCCCGTTGTAGCCGGCGAGCGCGGCTTTGTTCGGGTCGGCCTGGATTTCCTCGCGCACCGTGCGCTTGATGCCGTGGCTGAACGAGCTGCCGACGCTGCCGTTGTGCGCCTGGTTGAGCAGCTCCATGTTGTCGATCGCGTCGGCGCCGCCGAGCTGGTACTCGACCATGTGGTCGACCTGGAACTCGACCGTTTCACCGGCGGTGTTCCACGTCGGCCGTTGCAGTAGCTGGGTCAATTCCTCGAGACTCGCCGCCGGGATGACTTTCGCCGTCGCGCCGCCGGCCAGCTCGAGCTTGAGGTTGAAGCCGGTCGCCGTGCTCGGCCGGCGCTTGGGCGGAATCTTGTTGATATCGGGCTTGACGTTGTCGGTCCACTCCTTGACCTGCTTCGTGCCGCGCGTGCTGGCGTCGTAGGCGCCCTTGCGCTTGAGCTGGCCCTTGCCGGCGAGCGCCGTGTAGGCGCCGAGGTGGCGCGACTTGATCGGCGGCACTTCGAGGTCGGCGTGCGTGACCTCGAAGTCGCCGCCGCCGGTACTGCCAGCACTGCCGCCGGCCGACGGCTGGCGGAGGAGCGTGCGCGAGATCGTTCCGGCGTTCTGTTGCAGGACGTGCGCCAGTTCGTGCGCCAGCAGGCGCTTGCCGGATTCGCTCTGCGGCTGGTACTCGCCGGCGGCAAACGCGATGTGCCGGCCGTAGGTGAAGGCGCGCGCCTGGATCTGCGCCGCGGCGCGCGCGGCGGCAACGTTGGTGTGGATGCGCACGTCGCCGAGATCGTGCCCGAGGCGCTTTTCGAAGTCGGCGCGGGTATCGCCGTCGAGCGGCTCACCAGCGCCGAGGCGCTCGATCAGCTCCTGCGTCGTTCCCGGCCGGTCGGCGGCGCTCGCGCCGCCATCGTGGTCGCTGCCGGGCTGACCGTCTCCCTTGCGGTGCACGGTGTCGTCGCGCTCCACCTTCGGCGTGCTCGCCGGCACCGGCTCCTTGCTGGCCTTCTCCTCCTTGCGCTGGACCTGTTTGCCGCCGGTGGCGGCTGGCCGCTGGTCAGGCGTCGGCGGCGCCACGGCTTGCGGCGCGCGCAACACCTTGTCGGCGACCGCGTCGGCTTCGCGCTCAACCGCGTCGCCCGGCTCGCTGACCGCGAGTTTGGCGCGCACGGCGAGGCGGTCGAAGCGCTGCTGGCTACGGTTTTCGGTCGCCGGCGGTGGCTGGCCCGGCGCCGCCTTGCCGGTTGCCGCTGGCGGTGACTTCTGCTCGGCGCCGGTCCTGTCTGCCGCCGCGGGAGCCTTCTGCGCGGCGCCGGCCTTGTCCACCGCCGGCGGCCCGTTGCGCGGGCCGGCGGTCGCCGGCTGCTGTTCGCGCTCAGCTCCGGCGGCCGCCTTCGGCGGCGGCGCCGGTTTCTTGAAGTCGGCGGCCGGAGGCGCCGCGGCGGGCATCGGATCGCCTCCTAGCCGTCGTTGAGTTCGAAGAAGATCACCTCGTCGAAATCGTCGGCGACGAGCCCGATGTCGGTGATCTGGCCACGGTCATGCGTGTTCAGCGCTTCGACCCCCTGCCGCCTGGCCACCGGCGCCGGCCGGCCGGCGGCGACCAGCGCTTCGACGACGCTCTTCAGCCGCGCCGCGGCGCCGGCGTCGGGCGCCGCTTTGGTCGTCGCCAGCGTTACCCCGCGCACCGGCTGGTCGATACTGAGGCCGGCGATGAAGCTGGCGAGCGCCGTGCCTTGCGGCGCGTCATCGACGAAGGTCGTCGTGCTGCGCGGCGCTTCCCGGGTCAGGTAATGATTCGGCGCGTCCCAGTTGCCGTAGATCAGCAGCGCGCTGCGCGTCACGCCGGCGGCGGCGGTGACGACCAGCAGGCCGCCGTCGAGCGCGGCGTCGGCGAGCGGCGGCGGCGGCTGCGGGATCGCCGCCAGCGCGCCTTCGCCGGCGACTGGCGGCCGCGTCAGGCTGGCGATCTGCTGCAGCAGGTTGCGCAGACGGAAGTGGTTCTGCCAACCCTGGCCGGTCGCCGGCGCGCTTTCCCAGACCCGGCCAAGAACGACCTGCGGCGCCGGGTTGGCGAGTCGCCACTGAGCGACGACGCGATCGGCCGACTCCTCGGCGAAGGTGCTTTCGTCGCGGTAGCGCAGCAGACCAACGCGCGCGAACTTGAAGCGCGCCAGCGCCGCCGCGTCGCCTTTGTCCAGCGCGACGCGCAGCGCCTCGACTTCGGCGGCCGTCGTCAGGCGCAGGTGCCAGACCTGGAAAGTCTCGATCGCCGGTTTCACGATCGTCGCGCAGACCGGCGGGCAAAGGTGCGTCCGGGCGCGGCGGAACATCACCCAGTCGTGTACCGGACGCACCTGGTGCGCCGCCGGCGCGTCTAGCGTCGGCAACAGACGCCGCCGCGCGCGGGCGAGAAACGCCGCGTCGTCGGTGACTTCGGCGATCGCCAACAGCGCGTTCATCACCGAAGTGGTCAGAGCGCTCGAAGCGTCGGGAACGCCGGCCAGCGCGCTCATCAGCAGCAGCCGCTCGCGGGCGGCGAAAACCGACAGGCTGTTGGCCGACAACTGCGCATCGACACTCGCCAGCGCGCGCACCAGCGTCTGCACGACGGCTTTACCGCTCGTCGTCGAGGTGTTGACCGAAAGCGCGGCGCGCCGCGGCGTGTCGTCCCAATCGACGAAGACCGGCGAATCCTTGGGGTCGTGCCGCTGGTCGTCGAGGATGAAGACGCCGGCGTCGGCGTCGCCCTTGCGCAGCAGCGTGAAGCGCAGCGTCGAGCGCTGCGTCTGCGTTTTCGCCTCGCCGCTACCGCCGTAAGCGGTGGTTGTCGCCACGGCATCGACCTGGACCAGCAGTTCGACGAAGTTTTCGATCGACTGCCGCGAGAGCAGCGTCAGCTCGCCCGAGAACAGCGCCGCGGTGCCGTGGCTGCCGCTGATGACGCGCAGTTCGGCCTTGACCGACAGTGCTTCGCCGAGTTCGAGATCGAACGGATCGCCGCCGACGTCGCCGGCGACATAGACGCCGAAACGCCCCAGGCTTTCCTTGCGCGCGTACGTGAACTCGGCGACCTCGCTGCTGTCGGCGGCGGTCACCAGCGTCAGCGCGTAGCTGCCGTCGCCGCTCGACTCGGTGCGCGCCATGCCGGACAAGGTCAGCGTCAGCAGCGGGTTGGTGCTGATCATGCTGGCGTTGGTTTCGAGACGGTTGACCGCGCCGTAGGCGACGTCGCGCTCGCCGCCCTCGCCGACTTTCTCGGTGGCTGCGGCTTCGGCGACGTTGTCCGCCGCGGCGACGTTATCCTTCTCGTCGACGCGGCCGAAGTCGAAGACGGTGAGCGCGGCGGCACGCATGTCGACCTGCCACCAGGTTCCGGCGGCCGCCGCCTTGAGGTCGACGACCTGCCCGTCGGGAACGAAGACCTCGACGGCTTCGCGTTCGCCCGGATGGTCGAGGCCGTGCGTCAAGGAGATGCGCTGCAGATGCTGCGCCTCCTCGAGCAGATGCGCGATTTCGTCGCTGCGCACGGCGTGCGTGTGCACGACGACGCCGTCGCCGAAGATGCGCGCCAGTTGTTCTTCGAGCGCCGCCTTGCCGATCACCACCGGCAGGTAGCCAGCCGGCGGCAGGTCGAGAAAGCCGGCCTTGATCAGCATTTGCTGCGCCGGCAGCGCACCCTTGCCGACTTCGGCGACCGCCAGCTGGTTGCTCAGGTCGTGCAGTTCGGCGTAAGCGATCTTGACCTCGTTGGCGATTTCGAGCGCGCTCTTCTTGCTCGCCTTGTCGGCAAACGACTGCACGATTTTCTCGGCGCTGTCGCGATACTTCTTCTGCAGCGCTTCGAGTTCGAGGCGCGTCTTGTCGAGCAGCAGGCGCAGCTGTGCGCAGTCGTCGGCCGGTTTGATGACGCCGCCGGCGTCGAAGACGGCGCTCAACTGGCACTGGAATTGCAGGATCTGCGCCAGGAAAACGTTCCACGGCCGCATCGCCATCCGTCCCTGCCAGTAGCCGCGCGCCTGCGTGTCCATGCGTTCGCGGCGGCCACTCCAGGCGTCGACGAAACGGGTGGCGCCGGCTTCGCGCACGAGCAGACCGAGGACGACCTCGTCGCGCCCGTAGAGCGTCGCCGGCTGGCACCAGACGCCGCTGGCGAGACCCGCCGCGCTGACCGCGCTCGCCGTCAGCCACGGTTCGGCGGCGAAGTAGGCGGCGGCGACGCGATTGCGCAGATGAATCAGCGTCGCCGGCACCGCGCTGCTCACCGGCAGCGTGAGGCCGATCGGCCGCAGGCGGACGACGACGCCCTCGCGCCACCAGGGATGGCGCGAATCGGAGACGCAGGCGCTCTCGCACAGCTTGCCGAAAACCGGTTCGTTGCCGCATTGGCCTTCGATCGGGCCGACCGTCACCTCGTAGATGCCGAGCGCCGGTGTTTCCTTGACACCGCCCTTCTTGCCTTCCAGGCAGTCGGCGAAGTCGGCGTTGCCGCTCGCCGGCGCCGGCGTCGCGCTCGCCAGCAGGTCGGCCAGCGCGACCCGCAGGTCGCCGCCGGCGAAGACGAAGTTGCCGGCGGCAGTGACCGCGAGTCCGGTGCCGATCCGTAATTCGTTGCCGCTGACCGCGACCGAAAACCCGTTGACGACGCCCCAGCCGCCGGCAAGGTTGGCGAGCCGCACGCGCGTGCGGTGGTAATCCTGTTCGAGCGCGAAGGAATCGGCGCGCAGGAACTGCCCGTCAAAGTAATGCAGGCGGGTCAGCGGGCTCGCCTGCTCGATAAAGGCGACACCGTCCTTGACGCTGAGGTCGACGGTCTCGGCGGTGATGTCGTTCTTGCCCATGGCTAACCCCTGAGGATGGTAGTGGTGAGAGTGCGGCCGTCGGCGGTGGCGTGCGCTGCGCCGGCCGGAATCCGGTTGGCGCCGAGCAGCGGTGTGCTGCCGTCGCCGACGACGCTGACGCGCAGGCGCGAACCCACCGGCGTGCGGTCGAGCGCCAGCGTCACCGTCGGCCGAGCGGGGTCGCTTTCGTCGTACACCGGCGCTGCCGGCGAGAAGGTCTGCCAGCCGCTGCCGTCGTCAAACTCGCTGACGGCAAACGCCGCCGCCTGGACGCTGGCGGCGGCGAGCTTCTGGTTGAAGACGAGCTGCAGCTCGTCGCCGGCGAGCGTCGCGCCGCCGGCGACGACGAGCGCTCCGGCAGCGACCGCGGAGGGCGGCGGTTCGACGAGCAGCAGCGCCTGCAGCAGGCTGCTCGGCAGCAGCGTGTCGCGGGCGGCGAGTTCGAGGCGGCCGATCGTCGCCTGCCAGCCGGCGGCGTCGTACCAGACATGCACGTCGTGCAGTTGGGCCAGCGTCAGGCAGAGTTCGCTGTCGTCGGGCAGCGCTTCCGGCAGCAGCGGCGACGTTGCGGCGACGGCGCGAGCGCTCACTTCGCGCAGCAGCACGGCGCGCGCGGTCGCCTGCTCGGCCGCCGGCAGCGCCGCGAGTTCGCCGCTGCGCGCCGACAGCCACTGCTCGTCGGGCAACGGTTGACCCTCGGCATCGACGGCCGGCGCTGCGAGGCCAAACCAGCGCCGCAGCAGGTGGTAAGGCGCGAGCCCGCTGGCCGCCGGCGGCGTGCGATGGCGGCGCAGCGCCAGCCGCGCGTTCTCGCAGAGGCGCGCGAAAGCGATATCGGCCGCATCGCCCGCGCAAGGCTCGGCGATCGCCGGCACCGGCAGGTCGAGACAGGTGCCGTAGCAGACGACGAGGTCGAGGTCGAAGCGCGCGTCCTTGGGTGCGGCAAGGTCGGCGAATTCCGGATCAGCGGCGTGCTTTTCCCACCATTTCGGCAGGCTGAGGCACTGCTCGGCGGCGAGCAGCAGGTCGCGGCCGAGGGCGTCGATCGCGTAGCCGGGACCGACGCGAAGAACGAAGTCGCTGCTGGCGAACTCGACCGGGTAGCCGGCGACGACGCCGCTGCCGTGCAGCAGGCGCTGGTGGCGACGCAGGCGGCCGACGTGAAAGCCCTGCTCGGCGCGCAAGTCGGCGACGCCGAGCAACATCCCGAAGTGATAATTCGGCGCGCACTGCGGATTGTCGGGCAGGCTCGCGAGGCAGCGATCGACGCTGGGCACGCCGCCGCAGCCGAGAGCGGAAAGGTCGTCTGCTTTCATTGCGGTCTCCGGCGGCAGATCAGAACAGCGCCGCGCTGCGGGCGAAAGCCTCGGCGCGCTGGCGCTGGGTTTCGGTTTCGGCGCCGCGTGCCGCCAGCGCGCGGGCGTGCGCGTTGTTGGCGGCGGTCTGCTGGCGCCGAGCGAGGCCGGCGGCGGCGAGCGCGCCGGCGAGAGCCGATTCGGCACTGGCCAGCGTCGCCAGCCGGTCGGCGGCCGACGGCGGTCCTTTGAGTGCCGTCAGGCGGGAGAGCGCCGTGTCGAGGCGATCGAGTGCGACCCACAGCGCGTCGGGAACCGCCGCCAGCCAGTTGGCGAGGACGCTGCGCTCGCCGGCGGTCAGCGCCGCGCGCGCCGTCGCCAGGTCGGCCGCCTTGCCGTCGAGCGCCGTGCGTACGGTGTTCAGCGTCGTCGCGTCGAGTTGCGCCGGCGTTGCGTCGGGTTCGGCTTTGACCGCCGCGTCGCGCGCCTGGTCGTAGGCCGCCTGCGCGCTGCGCCAGGCGAGCTGCGCGTCGTCGACGGCGGTCAGCTTGGCCAGCGCCGCCTCGCGCGCCGCTTTGCGTGCGGCGTCGTGCAGCCGGGCGTGCTGCCAGGGAGTGAGAATCGGAAAGCTGCCGGCGGCCGCCGCCGGCAGCGCCGCGAGCTGCGCCAGCGTCGCCGTATCGGCAGCCAGCGTCGTCGCCGCTTGGTGACGCGCGACAACGGCCTGCCGCGCCTGTTCGTAGGCGCGCTGCGCCTCGGCGAGCGCGTCGTTGGCGCCGGCAAAAGCGGCGGCTTCGACGGTCGCGGCGTGGGTGAGCGACGCGTCGACGATCGCTCGTCGCGCCCGCACGCGGTCGAGCAGGCTCTCGGCAGCGGTGGCGCTGCTCGGGAATTCGCCTTCGACGCGGGCACGGGCGGTCGCCGCGTGGCTGGTAAGCGCCGCGGCGGCGTCGCTGCCGAGACCGGCGAGATCACCAAGGGTCAGGGCGTCGGCGATCGCTGCCAGCGCCGCCGCGTTCTGCATCGCCTGCGCCTGCGCCTGCCGCGCCGCAGCCAGCTCGCCGGCGAGTTCGCTGCTGCGCCGCTGACTGGCGTCGACGGCGGCGCGTAGACTCTGCACCTCGTGTTCGCGCGTGGCGAGCGTCACCCGCGCCGCCGCCTGCGCGACCAGCGCCGCTTCCATCGCCAGCAACAGGGGATCGCCGTCGGCCGGCATGGCGATCGCCGCCAGTGCCTTGCGCGCGGCGGCAACCGCGTCGCCGTGGCTGCGCACGGCGTCGGCGGCGGTGCGCAGCGCGGCCTGCGCCGCGGCGAGCTGGGTCTGCCGGCTGGCCAGCGCCGCCTGCTCGGCGTTCAGCGCGGCGGTCAGGCGGTTGCTTTCGTCGTTCCAGTATTGGCTAAGCGTGGCCATCGCAAATTCTCCTCTCGTTGGGCGGGCTGCTCGCCAGCACGGCAAGGTCGTCGTCGTGTTCGTCGGGCAGCCAGACGGTGTGGGGCGGGAAACCGGGATGCGCGCGGCCGGCCTTGTCGAATTCGTTCTCGATCGCGAGCAGAAAGTGGCGCTGATGAATGCGGCCGGCAGCGGTCGCCAGAAACGCCGCGGCGAGCGCCGCGTTCTTGATCTGGGCGCCGGAAATCGCGTACCAGGCGGCGAGTTCGCCAAGGCTGACGTCGTCGGCGAGCGGTGCCGCCGGCGGCAGGTGCAGTCGCCACAGCGCTTCGCGCGCGGCGGCGTCGGGTTCGGGAAAGTCGACAATGAACTCGAAGCGGCGCGAAAAGGCGCTGTCGAGATTCGAGCGCAGATTGGTGGTGAGGACGGCGACTCCTTCGTAGCGTTCGAGGCGCTGCAGCAGGTAGGCGGTTTCGAGGTTGGCGTAGCGGTCGTGGGCGTCCTGCGTCTCGGTGCGCTTGGCGAACAGCGCGTCGGCCTCGTCGAAGAGCAGCAGCGCGCGCGAGCGCTCGGCGAGGTCGAAAACCGCGGCGAGGTTCTTTTCGGTTTCGCCGATCCACTTCGAGACCAGGCTGGCGAGGTCGACGACCAGCAGGTCGACGCCGAGCGCGCGCGCGACGACTTCGGCGGCGAGCGTCTTGCCGGTTCCCGGCGGGCCGAAGAAAAGCATGCGCACGCCGCGCCGCTCGCTGCGTCCCTGTGCGAAGCCCCAGTCGTCAAGCACCGTGATCTGCTGCAGCACGCGGCGCACGGCGCGCTGCAACTGGCGGCGCGCGAGTTCGGGAACGAGCAGCGCCGACCAGTCGGCGCGCGGCAGCACGCGCTGTACGCCGGGACGGTTGCTCCAGGCGGTGCGCGCGCGGATGCACTCGCCGACCTGCTCGATCGCCACCGGCTGCCGCGCGAGTTCCTGACGCAGGCCGAGATCGCGCACCACCTCGCGCGCCGCGTCGGGATCGATCGGATAGCGTGCGGCGAGCACGCCGGCGTGCTCGCCGAGCTGCGGCAGCAGCCATTGCCAGAGGCGCCGCCGCGCCAGCGGCGCCAGCGCCTCGACCGGCAGCCGGATCAGCGGCAGGCCGAGCATCGGCAACTGGCGCTCGCTGTGGCCGCTGCTCACCACCGGCAGCTCGGGCAGCCTGGGCAAGGCGCTGGCAAGAACGTCGTTCAGCGCTTCGCCGTCGCCGCCGGCCGGGTCGCTGCCGATGTCGTCGTGGCGCGCCTCCAGCCACAGGCAGGCCTGGTGCATGAACGCCGTGGTATAGGCGTCGAGGCAGCTGCCAGCGTTGCCGGTCGCCGCCAGACCGTCGACGCGCTGGCGGACGGCGACGACGCTCGCCGCGCCGAGCAGCGCCCGCGTCCGCGTCGCGCGCATCGCCGCGTCGCCGCCGACGAGCAGGATCTGGCACGGCAGCCCCTGGCGCAGCGCGAGCACCGCCTGACGGACGCCGGTCTGCGCCAGCCAGTCGTCGAGCCCAGGCACTTCGGCGTAACCGCCGACCAGTTCGCAGCCGTCCACCCGTGGCGGCCTGGCCATCAGCGCTTCCCAGACGCCCGGTCCGGCGGACAGGCTGCGCCCGTGCCAGGGTCCGCTGCCGTCGAGGCGAACCAGGCGCAGCGCCGCCAGCGGCGAGGTGGTGAGCAGGTCTTCGAGCGTATCGCGGATGGCGAACGGCGCCGATGGAGCGGATGGCGCGCTCGCCTTGCCGGCGTGTTCGGCTTCGAGCCAGGTGAGGGCGAGCGCCGTCGTCGGCAGCGGCAGACCTTGCGGGTGCAGCAGGCGGCACAGCGTGGCGTAGCCTTCGTGCGCTTCCGGCAGGCACGCCAGCAGCAGCAGATCGTTGACCAGGCCGGCGTCGGCGCGCGTGTGCGGCAGTGCGCGCCACAGCGCTTCGAGACGCGACAGGGGGTGAACGGCCGGAGGTGGCGACACCGCGGGCGGCAATTCACTGGCGAAGCGCTCGGCGAAAGCGAGCGCCTGCCGCAACTCGTGGTCGCCGCCCGCAACCGGCGAGCCGTCGTCGGCGAGTAGGCGCTGGCCGACGCAGCGCGCCACGCGCAGGCCGACCCGCGCCAGCTGACGCCGAGTGTGCTCACGGAACGCACTCGCCAGTTCCTGGCGCGCGCTGTCGCGCCTGGCGGCGTCGTCATTCATAGCGGATCCTGAGGACGCAGGCGAGCCACGGCAGCCAGCCGGGGTCGAGGTCGAGTCCGAGGCGGCGCGTCGCGGTGTCGACCGAATCGAGCGCGAGCACGAGTTCGATCCAGCCGGGTTCGCAGCGAATGCGACCGCGCCGCCGGCAGACCGTGTGCAGACGCGGCGGCGGTAGCTCCGGCGCCGCTTCGGCCAGCCACGCCTCCCAGCCGGCGGCGACGCCGACCGCGGTGTCGGCAAACGCCGCCGGGATCTCGCCAGCGGGCGCTTCGCCGCCGCAAAAGGCGTCGCGGGCCGGATCGCCCGCTGGTGTCGCCAGGGCGTCGGCGAGCGCCGCGAGCCATTGCGTCAATGCCGACTCGGCCGAATCGGCCGAGTCGCCCGGCGCGTCGCCGGCCGCGTGCGCCTCGATCCACGCCAGCGCGCCAGTCGCCGGAACGCGCGCCAGCCAGAAGAGCAGGCCGCCCCACTCGCTGCGCTGCCAGTCGGCGGCGAGCGGCGGCAGCGGCGGTAGCTCGTCGGCCCGAGCGGGACTGCGATCGGCAGTCGCCGGCGCTGCCCCCGGTTCGGCGCCGATCGCATTCGACGCCGGCGAGGCGCCGGACAGGGCGCGCAGCTCGGCGCGCGCCGCCGCCAGACGCCGCGCCTGCACCGCCGGTGGCGTCGCGCTCGCCGGCCAGCGCAAAGCGGCGAGAAGGACGCTCAGCGTCGCCAGATGCGGCGCGGCAAACGCGCTGCGTCGCTGTACCCAGAGCAGCAGCTCGGCGGCTGGCGCCGACTCGCGCAGCGCCGCACGGGCGGCGGCGATCGCCGCCACCGTCTCCTCGGCCGCCGGCGCTGCGGCCGCCAACGCGAGATACGGCGCCGTGCGCGGACTCGCCGCCAGCAGCCGCTGCCAGCTGGCGGCCGGCAAGGCGCGCAGGAGCGCCGAGAACGACGCCGTCGCCACCTCGCCGGCGAGCAGGCGACACAGCACCGGCCAGACGTTCTCCGCTTCGCGAGCGAGGACGGCGACGCCGGCGGCGAGCACGGCCGGCGCGTCGTCGTCAGCGGCGACGACGAGCTGCAAGCGTCGCCAGATCCAGCGCCGCGCCAGGTCACCAAGCGCCGCGCGGTAGAAAAGGTCGGCGAGCGCTTCGCGGCGGCTGGCGTAGCGCACGACGCCAGACGGCTCGCTCTGCGCGAGCGCGGCTTCGATCGCGCGCCGCAGTTGCCGTTGCCATTGCTCGCCGACGTCGCCGGCGCCAGCGTCGAGCGTCCAGCGCAGCGCGAGCGGCAGTCGCGCGATGAAGATCCATTCGTCGTCGGCCGCCAGCCCGCGGCAGAGCGCGTCGCCGTCGGCGGCAGCCAACGCTGCCAACCAGTCGTCGCGCCGTTCGTCCGGCAGCGGCTGCGGACTGCGGAAGTGCGTGTGCAGACGCGCGATGGCGAGACTCATGACGCCTCCGGATCGAGTTCGGGCCGCCCGAGCAAATAGCCGGCGCCGAGTACGGCGTCGCCGACGACGCCGGTTTCGAAACCGGCGCTGCGGCCGATCACCGAAGAAATGCCCAAGTGCGCGCCGACGCCGGCGCGCAGCCCGCTGTCGGCGGTACACAGCGCAAAATCGGTATGCGCCGGCTTGTGCATCTCGATCAGACGGCGGACGCAGGCGAGCTGCGCGGCGTCGAGTGCGGCGACGACGCTGACCGTAAAGCGGTGCGCGAAATCGTCGAAGCGTTCGAAATCGTCGCCCGGAGCGGCGACGTCAGTGGCCAGTGCCTGCCGCCGCGGATCGCCGATCGCGCCGCCGACGCGGTAGCCGACGCCGAGCACCGCCTGCGAGGCATTGACCTCGGGGTTGCCAATGACGCCGCCGCCGCGCAGGCGAAAGTGCTCGATGATCACGACTTCGGCGCCGCTGATCAGCTCGATCATCCGCCGCAGGCTGGCGAGCGTGCCGCGCGTCCGGAACAGCCTCGCCGCCTCGCCGATCAGCCGGCGCTGCCGCTCTTCCGGCCAGCAGGGGTCGAGCACCAGAGCGACGAACGACGCCAGCCACGCCAGCGCCTCGCTCGGCGCGATGCGCGGGTCGAGCAGGCGATGGCGTTCAGCGGCGACCGCCTGCCACTCGTCGAGCGTCGCCGCCAGCGGCATCAGGTAGCGGAAGAGGAAGTCGCGCGCCGCCGGCTCGCGCCACAGGGTGCGCGGCAGCTTCTGCAGCAGGTCGTGGCCGGGGTAGTCGACGCGCGCGCTACGCAGCCGCGGGGTCTTGCTGCGCGTGCCGGAGAACTCGAAGACGAGCCACAGATAGCGCCCCGGCGGCGCGATCACTGGCGCGTCGTAGAGCGCGAAACCATTCGCCGGCGCCGGCGCCAGCGGCCGTTGCGACGGGTCGTGGAACAGCGCCTGCGCGTCGCGCTGGTCGCTTTGGTTATTTTCCCAGTCGTACTGCGACAGCACGGGAAGGTCGCCGCCGGCGCCGCCGATCGCGTCGCTGTAGTCGAGGTCGTCGCGCGTGAAGGCGCGAAAGCGCAAGCTCGTCCCCGGCGGAATGCACGCCTCGACCAGCAGCCGGCCCCAGCGCGTCTGATCGTGTTCGGCGTCGAGTGCGCAAGCGAAGAGCACGCCGTGCTGCCGGTAGCGCGGCCGCGCCGGCGCCGCGTGGCGCAGGCCCTGCGCCGTCCAGTAGGCGATCCGGCAGTCGGGCGCGAGGACGATGCCGCGGCCGTCGTAATACGGCGCGACCAGCGACGGCAGCGCGTTTGGCTGGTTCTCGCGCAGGCGCAGGCGCAGGAAGTCGTCGCCGGGAAGCTGGGCGACGACGAGCAGGGTGCCGAAGTCGGGGTGTTCGCTTTCGCTGGCGACGTCAGTCGCGTACGGCAGCGCCAGCGACTTGCCGAGATGCAGCGCGTGCAGCGACGCGTCGAGCTGGCCCGGCCGTCGCAGCACCCACGCCAGACGGCCGCCGTCGGCGGCGAGCGAAACCGTCAGCCGCTCGCCACCGGCGAGCAGCGGCCAGAGCGTCCGCCGCGGCTCGCCGCAGGCGGTGAGTTGCCAGGTGCTGCCGTCGGCGAGCAGGACGTAAACCTCGCCGGCGCACGCCGCGAGATCGAGTGGCGCGCTGGCGAACGCGATCCGGCGCGCGACTTCCTGCTGCCAGACGTCGATCAGCCAGACGGCCTGGCTGTCCGGGTCGGCGAGGTAGAGGTAATCGGCGGCGTCGCTCGCCAGCGCCAGCGGCCGCTTCGGCAGTTCGCCGCTCGGCCGGCCGTCGACTTCGGTGCCGGCGGCGGTGATCGCGTACGGCTGCGGCGCCGTCTCGTGCACGCCGAGCGCGCTCGTCTTCCCCCACAACACAAACTCGACGCCGCCGCTTTCGGGCAGGGGGTGGAAAAGCCGGCAGTGGCGGTCGAACGCCATTCCGGCGTAGCCGCCGCTGAAGGCGACCGCGGGCGACTCGGCTTCCGCTTTCGCCGCCGGCGCCAGCTGGACGAGGTCGTCGATGGCGACCGTGTCGCGCAGCGCACAACGATCCCAGTGCGCGCGACCGCGCAATAGACGGGTGCCGGAATCGGGGATCAGACGCATGGTCCGAACTCAACAGACGTCACGCAGTACCGGCACCGCCACCGGCGGCCGCGCCAGCGGCGGCGCCAGCCCGCTTCCCGGCGCCGGCAGCGGCGTTGCTTGGTCGACGACGATCAACGCGGCGACTTCCGGCACTTCCCATTCGGCGAGCGACACCACCGCGCTCGGCGTCCAGCTCACTGTGCCGGCGGCGTCGACGCTGGCGACGTCGACGCGCAGCGCTTCGAGGTAGTCGACGCCTTCGACCTGCATGGCGACGCCTTCAAGCTCGCGCGCCAGCAGGCGGCGGCCGAGTGGCCAGCCGTGGCCGTCGGGGCCGTACGGCGGCAGCGGCGCGAGGTACTGGCGCAGCAGCAGATCCAGCCAGTTGCGCACCGCGTCGAGCCCGTAGCCGTCGCGCACCTTGACCGAAACGGCCAGCGCGATCCGGCGGTAGGTCGGCGGGATGACGTAGAGTTCGGTGGTCACCAGCCGCCAGCGATCGAGCCAGGCGCAGACCTGCGTCAGCTCCCAGGCGTCGGGCAGCGGCGCGTTCGGATGCAGCGCGTCACGCGCCGGCCAGACGACGACGCTGACCGTCCCCGGCTTGTGGCTGCGGCTCGGCGCATGGAACAGCGGCAGGCACTCGGCGCGGCCGAGGACGACGGCCGGCGTCTGCAGCGCCAGTTCGGCGAAGTCGTCGCGCGCCACCGCACGCTGATTGCGGCGCAGCTCACTCGGGATACGGCGCAGCGCCGCTTCGAGGCTCTCGCTGTCGGCGCCGCCGGTCGCCGGCAAGGGGTTGCTGCATTTGAGCGACACTTGCCCGGGCCGGCGCAGCGGCGGCGCCGCCGCCGGGCCGGCGAGTGTCGCGCCGAGCTTGTCGATCGCCGCCGCCGGTACGTTGCCGGCAGCGCCGCCTCCCCAACGGTAGCCGGTGACGCGCAGACGTTCGCCGAGCTGCGGGAAGCGCTCGCCAAAACGCAGCGTGCCGGCTTCGGCGTCGAGCGCGAAATGGCGGTCGGCGGCGGTCGACGCATCGAGGTTGTCGACCGCCGTCCAGTCGGTCCACACGCCGCTTTCCTCGACCTGCAGGCGAACCGGTGAGCGTTCATCGCTGAACAGCGGCCGGTTGGCGAGCGCGTAGACCTGACCCGGCTGGCCGTCGCCGCTGCCGAGCAATTCGCCGCCAGCGGCGACCGTCTGTTCGACGGCGACGGCGTTCAGCGTCAGCAGGCGGACTTCGCCGATGCGGCTGCCGTCGCCGCGCCAGACGCGCAGCCAGAACCACAGCTGTTCGCTGCGCTCGTCGTCGAGTTCGGGCGGGAAGTCGCCGCTGCCGGCGAGGCCGGCCGGCGCCACCGGCACGCCGAGCGGCGCCAGATCGGCCGGCAGTTCGAGGCGGACGACGCCCTGGCGCGTGAAGCCGCCGCTGCTGTCGCCGACGACGCGGACGTCCTGGTACACCGGGCGGCCGTCCTTGGCGAGTTCGGCCAGCGACGCCTGCCAGATCAGCGACGGCCCGTCGCCCGTGCCGCAGGCGGCGACGTCGTCGAGCGCCGGATACCACGTCGCCGGGGCAAAGCCGAGCGTGAACGGCAAGGGTCTGCCGGCGACTCGCTGCAGGTCGGTCAGCGGATCGTCGACGACGCCGGCGGCCTTGAGGACGGCAATCCAGACGCAGCCGTCGACGGTCGCCGAGAAGTCGACCGGCGGCGACGTCGCGTCCGACGACAGCGTCAGCACTTCATAGGGCGCGACCGGCTGCTCGGCGCCGTGCGCGAGGTGGATCGCGTCGACGCTGCCCTGAACGGCGACCGCGAGTTCGGGAGCGTCGTCGCCGAGCTGCTCGATGAAGCCGCGAACCTTCGCCGGATCGGCGAGTTCGTCCTCGCTGAGCAGACTGCGACGGGCAACGGCGACGCAGTCGAGCGGCCAGATCGTCGCCTCGTGCGTCAGCGTAAACAGCGTCTTGCCGGCTTTCACCTGGTCGCCGGCGTAGAGGACGACGCCGTTGCCGACCTTGCTTTCGAAGCGCACCAGCGCTTGCGCCGCGCGCGCCGGCCGCAGCGGCAGGTCGAGCAGCTTGAGGAAGGCGATCTGCGTCGCTTCCGGGATCTGGTTGAAGCGAAACTGCAATCCTTCGCCGAGGTAGGCAAAGAGTTGCAGCAAGGTGATGCCGGGATCGCTGTCGAGATGGTCGGTCCACGCCGGGTTGTAGACCGGGATCCGGTTGCGCAGCTCGGCGAATAGATCCTCGAAGCTGCGATCGTCGAGGATGGGGGCGATCAGGGGCATGAGGGCTCTCCAGCCAGCGGGGCGGCGCGCTTCATCCGGCCTGCTCCAGGTAGAAGGGATAGACGAGGACGTCCTGGCGACCGTCGAGCACGTGCGCGTAGTGGATCTCGATCACGATCAACGCGCGGTCGTCGCTGGCGCTGGCATGGACGCCGATGAGCTTGATCCGCGGTTCCCAGCGCGCCAGCGTCTGGCTGATTTCGCGTTCGATGCCGGCGCGCGTCGCCGGATTGTTCGGCGCCATCAGGTAGCGGCGCAGGCCGCAACCGAAGTCGGGGCGCATGACGCGTTCGCCGGGCTCGGTGTCGAGGATCGTCAGGATCGCCTGACGCACCTTCTCGGGACCGGCAACCAGCGGCAGGCGGCCGGCGGCGTCGGGAACGATCGCTTGCCCGAGTCCCTGGCCAAGGCGGTCGTAGCGCTGCAGCGTGCGGTTCATCGCCTGCCTCCGGCGGCCGGCCACAGTGGCGTGACGTGCGCTTCATAGACCAGCGGCGTTCCCACCGGCGGTGCTGGCGGCAGCGTGCCGTCGGCCGCCGGCAGGCGCGCGGCGTTGTCCTGCAGCGTCTGGTCGATCGGCCCGAGCTGGTTGTTGTTGAGGTCGTCGAGCGCCGGATCGTCGTCAATGCCGAGATCGCTCTTGATCCGCGTCTTCATCGAATCGCCGCCGGTGGTCAGCGCGTCGTGCAAATCGCCGGGGTCGACCAGGACGTCGACGCCCGCCACCTGGACGCTGAATTCGGCGTCGAGATCGACCTTCGGCGGCGTCACCGCCAGCGCCGCGTCGAGGCCGGCGGCGACCTTGATCTGCGGCGGGATGCAGAAGCGGAAGACGAGCAGGAACCAGAGGTTGAAGATGAAAACGACGATCGGCAGGAACAGGCTGAGGACGAAGAGCGCGATGATCGTGATCAGCGGAATCGAGAAACTGCAGATCGCCTCGCCGCCCATTTCGCCGCCGTCGGCGGCGTTGTCCTTGACCTTCGGCGACAGGTGCTGCGGCTGCACGAAGCGCACCGGCGACAGCTTGCCGCGCGGTCGCGTCGCCGCCTGCGCCGCGAGTTCGCGCAGGTCGGGCATCTTGATCGTGATCGGCCGATTGGCGGCGCCGAGGACGTCGAACGGCGCAGCGACGCGGAAGGCCTCGCTCGGCAGGCTCCAGACGATCGGGCCGTGGCAGTCGGGCTGCTTGCCGACGCGCGGCGGGCACGCGTGGTGCTGGCGAACGAAGCAGCGGATCTCGTAGGTCGTCAGGTCGTCGAAGCGGGCCGCGCCGCTGGCGTCGTGTTCGAGGCCGGCGGTCGGCACCGTACCGTAGTAGAGCGTGCGCCCGGCGGCGTCGTGCGCGCTGTCGCGCGGGTCGGCAACGACGGCGAAGAGCGGGTAGAACTGTTCGCCGGAAGTCACGTCGGCGTCGCGTTTCGGCGCGCTGTCGAGGTGACGCCACTCGCCGTAAAGGCGGCTCTTGCGGCCTTGTTCGAGTTTCGGGAACCAACCGTCGAGGGCGACGCTGATCCCGTGATCGTCGTACCACTGCTGCAGCCGCTGCCGTTCGCCGTCGAGCCGGCGGCGCTTGTCGGCGAGCAAGGCGCTCCAGCTGGCGAACGCTTCCTGCTTGGCGAGCAGCGCTTGCTGGCGCAGCGCGTTGGCGCGCAGACCGGCGCTCGCCTGCGGGTCGCTGGCGGCGGCGTCAAGCGCGAGCAGCTCGTGCAGTTCGGCGGCCAGCGCCTGCGCCGTCTGCGCCTGCGCGGCGACCGTCTCGGCGCTCAAACCCGCGGGGACGATGCTGCGCCGGCGACGGACGACGAAGCCCGCCTGGCAGACCTGATGGCGGGCGACGCGCGGAAAACCGGGTTCGTCGCAGTGCAGTTCACAAGTCACCAGGTAGTGGCGGTCGTGCAGCGGCTGGTAAAGCTTGCGCAGGCTGGTCGGCGCCAGTCGCGCGCGAAACACCGGCGCCTTGCTCGGCGTCACGCCGTCGGCTTCGAAGCGCGGCGCCGGCTTCCCGGCAGCGGTCAGCGGCAGCAGGCTGAGGACCTTGTCGGCGAACGATCCGGCGGCGACCAGCTGGTAGCCATTGACGACGTCGATCGTTTCGTCGTACTGCAGCGAGTGCTGCGGCTGGGCGAGAAAGTCCTGAATGAAGTCGTCGCCGGCGAACTTCTGGATCGCCGGCCGGCTGACCCGGCCGTCGGCGGGCAGGCCGGGGCGCGGCCAGCGGTACCAAGGGCCGACCAGGCGCCAGTTGGGCGCTGGATACGTGGGAACGCGCGTGATCACCATACGTTGCCCGCTCCCGGCGTGTAACTCGGCGAGACGACACCGACCGACGCGATCAGTGTCGTGCACTGGACCATGCCGTCGCAGTTGACGACCGGCGCATGGACGTTGACCGCCGATGCGTTGATTTCGAGCGTCGCGTTGGCGGTGATCGTGATCTGGCCGGCGACGTTGATGTTGATCTTGCAACCGTTGCTGTGTTCGACGGTCACTTCCTGCGCGCCGTCGTCGAGCACGACGCGGTGCCCACTCTGCATCGAGAGCGTGACCTTGGCGGCACCGTCGGTATCGTCGAACTGCAGCAGGCTGCCGGCGCGCGTCTTCCAGGTGCGCAGGTTGTTCGCCGCCGCCGCCGCCTCGGGCAGCGCGCGGCGACCGTTCCAGCAGGCGCCGACGATGTACGGGCGTGCCGGGTCACCGGCCTCGAAGGCAACGACGACTTGCGAATCGACTTCGGGCAGGATTTCGAGCCCCTGGTCCTGATCGGCGTAGGGCGTGAGCAGCGTCGCCCAGGCGAAGACCGCGTCGCCGGCGGCGCCGAAAGACGGCAGGCGAACCTTGATGCGGCCCTTGCCGTCGGGGTCGACGAGGTCGCTGACCCGCGCCGGGTAGAGACCGAACCAGCGTGGTCCCTCGCCGTCGCGCGGAAAGCGCGGGTCGCCGTTCATGTCGCCCTCCCGAGCCAGGCGCGCTCGGCTTCGAAGTGCGTGCGGTAGCCGTTGCTCTGGTCGTAGCGGTGGCAGACGCGCGTCACGTAGTAGCCGTCGCCTTCGAACAAGGGGCTGACGCGTTCGAGACGCAACACGCTGCCGACGCGGATCGCCGTGCTGCCGTCGGCGACGCCGTTGACGCTGACGAAGCGCCGCGCCCGCCCGAGCAGCGCCGCCCGCGCCAGGGCACTCGCCTGCTCGTCCTTGAGCGGCACCTCGCGCACGCGGTAGCTGGCGCGCTCGCCGAAAGCGCGTTCGAGTACCTCGCCGCCGTGCGTATTGCCTTGCGCTTCGGCGGCGAGGTCGGCGGCGCCGGCTTCTTCGTCGATGGCGTCCTCTTCATCGTCGTCGAAGCCGCCGATGACGACCTGGCTGCGCTGCTGCGCGAGGTCGGCGCGCAGGCGCAGCTGCTGCAGATTGCCGCCCTGGATCAGCGTCAGCGTCTTGCCGCCGCGACGGTCGCGCGTCGCCAGGTGCAGCGCGTCGCCATCCACCCACACTTCGGCGGCGAGGCGGCGTGCGCGTTCGCGCAGAAAGGCGAGGTCGCTCTGATTCCACTGCTGCACCAGCGGCCAGGTCGGGCCGTCGAGGTCGGCGACGGCGCGCAGGCCGTGCTCGCTGGCGATCTGCTGCAACAGGTCGGCGTCGCTGACGTTCTCGTAGGTCTTGAAGCGTCGCGTCAGGCGCAGATCCATCAACCGGTCCTCGGCCAGGCAGACGACTTCCGGCGCCCTGCCCTGCGCCATCGACAGTTCGAGCGCGCTCAGCTTGCCGGCGAAAACCTCTTCGCGCGCGTCGCTGGCGCCCATCGCCACACGCAGCTCCTTGCCGAAGTCGAGCACGGCGCCGTCGAGCCAGTTGAGCCGTTCCTGCGGCTCGCCCGACCGCGGTCCGATGGCGATAAAGGTCGCCGACAGGCGGCGCAGGCCATTGAGATCCTCGTCGACCTGCAACCGGCTGACGTCGCGCGCCAGCTCGGCGTTGGCGCGCCCGTCGACCTTGATCTCGGGGATCGTCGATGCCTGCAGGGGGCTCGGGATCAGTGGCATGGTCGCCCTTCGCGGTCAGTCGTCGAAACCCCACGCCGCCGTCCGCGCGGCCAGTTCGTCGTTGCGCCGCGCCAATTCTTGCCAGCGTTGCAGCGCTACCGCCGGGTCTTCCTGGCGAGCGGTCTCGCCACCGGCAGCGGCGTCGACCGTAACTTCGGCGTCTATTTGTCCGATTTCGATCGGCATTGCGATCTCCTCAAACGTTGCGCCGCGGGCGGCGGCCGCGACAGCCGCAATCGCTGCCGGTGGTAGTGGTGAGCGGCGGGCGGACGACGGCGACGCGGGTCGCGCCGCTGGCGGCGGGTTTCGCTGCCGCCAGCCAGCCGGGCTGCGTCGGGTCGCGGCGGGCGGCGGCCTGCAGGCTGCCGAAGCGGGGCCGCAAGGGCACACCGGCGCCCCAGGGGCGGCCTTCGGCGTCCGCGACGCTGCCGGCGGCGACGCCGAAAGCGGCCAAACTATCGCCGGCGGCAGTCTGATGAGCTTCACCGCGAACTTCAGCGATCGCGCCGCCGAGTCCGCCGCGGCTGGTCAGCGCCTGCCCCTGACGGACCGGATCGACCGCCGCCGCGCGGCGTGCCGACCCTGGCGACGCAGCTGACGAGGAGGAGCCGGCATCGACCAGCGGCAGGCTGGCCGCCGTCCGCGCCGGATCGCTGCCCTGCGCCGCGCCGCCGCTGGCGACGCCGCGGCCGGCGCCGGCCGGCAACGCGACTTCCTGGCCGAGCTTGAGCTGCAGCGGGTTGCCAATGGCGCCGGCGAGCGCCCGCCAGGCGGAAGGATCAAAGCCGTTGCGCGCGGCCAGTTGCGCCAGGCTCTCGCCGGGCATCGCCTGCACGATGCGCTCGGGCGACTGGCGGTTGCCTTGCGTCCCCGGTGTACCCGCCGGCAGCGTGCTGCCGCCGGCCGCCGCCGGCCCGGTCGCCGGCGCCGCCGCGTTGGCTGGCGCCGGCGTGTAAGTCCAGCGCGGATCCTGCCCCTTGATGCTGACCGAGACCTTGGCGCGCAGCGGCACGCCGTTGGCGTCGAAGAGGTCGAGTTCAAGGTTGGCGCTCTCCATCGTCCCCTGAACGAGAAAGCTGCCCCACTCGAAGAGCACGCGCGGCGGCGCTTCCTGCCCCGGACGCGGGCCGCGCGGGCGGACAAAGCGCTCGACCATCGCCGTTCTTTCGAGCACGCTGACGCCGGCGTCGCTGCTGCCTTCGTCGGCGGTGTCGAAGACGAGGTCGAAACTGACCTGCATCTCGCCGGTTCCCGGCCGCTGCCGCGCCTGCGCGCCGGCCTGGTTACCGCCGGCGGTGCGGTTCGAGATCTGGACGCGCAGCGTCGTCGGGTTGAACTGCACGTCGACCGAGGTGTTCGGCGTCTCGGTCGGCCGTTCGCCGGAGCCGATTTCGGCCAGCCGCGCCTTGACCAGCGCGCTCATGGCGGGCTCTCCGCCGGCAGCAGGCGCAAACCTTCGTGCGCGATGGTGAGTTCCTCGATCGCAATTTCGCCGCTCTTCGCGTTCAGCTCCGGACCTCGTATTTTCGACGGCAGACCGCGATCGAACATCCACGTCGCGCGCACGCTCCCGTCGGCGCTCATCACGCTGACCGTGCCGTCGTAGCGTGGCACCGGCCGCTCGCCGTTGACGATCCGCTGCAGCCAGTGCCAGAGGTCGCTATTGGCTGGTCCGCTGGCGCCGGGCGAGTAGAACATGCCGCGTTTGAGCAGCAAGGGTGGATACTTGGCGCGGCCGACGCGACGGATGGTGCCGTTGTTGCGTCCGCCTTCCGGGTATTCCTGGACGTCCATTTCGATTTCGAGGCCGCCACACTCCTGAAAAGCGCCGTTGCCGAGAAGAGCGGCGCCCGCCGGCGGGCTGTAGCCGTCGCCGGCACCGGGCAGGCGCTGGCGCCCGGCGATCAGGTCGGCCGCTCGCAGCAGCCTGACTTCGAAGCGGAAAGCGGGAAGCAGCAGCGACTCGGCCATCTTTCTTCCTCTTCTTCCCTATTCCGCGAAGTTCAGCGTGCCGTCGCCGTCGCGGCGCAGGCGAACGAGGATGAATTCGAGCGGCTCGGCGGGGGCGACGCCGATCTCGACCAGCACTTCGCCGCGTTCCTGGCGCGGCAGATCGCCATGCACGCGGACAAAAAACGATTCGCTTTCGCTCTTGCCGGCAAACGCACCGGCGCGAAAGAGGCCGCGCAGCAGTCCCTCGACGGCGTGTTGCAGCGCGCGCCAGAGCTCGGGTCCGTTGGGCTCGAAGACCGCCCACTGCATTTCGGCGAGCAAGGTTCGCCGCAGCATCAGGATCAGGCGGCGCACCGACAGCTGCCGCCAGTCACGTTCACGCGACAGGGTGCGCGCGGCGACGAGCGCGATGCCGTCCGGCTCGCGCACGAAGCAGTTGACGCCAAGGGGGTGCAAGGCGTCGGCGCGACCTTCGGGTTGCGCTTCGGCGACGTGGATGATTTCGCGCGCCAGTTCGTTCGCCGGCCCGAACTGGACGCCGCGTTCGACTTCGCGGCGGGCGACGATGCCGGCGGCGACCGCCGACGGCGGCAGTTGCTGGCGACGCGCCTGCGCCGGGTCGGCGTCGTCGGCGAAACGCCGCGCCGGCACCAGCCAGGGGTGGTACGCCGCCGCCCAACTGCTGTCGAACTGCGCCCGCCACTGCTCGATGCGCGCTTGCGACAGGCCGGGCGGGACGTCGAACAGCGCGATCAAGTCCTGCGTCGCCTCGCAGAAGTCGAGCACGCGCTGCTGGCGGGCGACGATCGCGTCGAGCCCGGCTTGCGTGCGCGGGTCGAGAATCAGCCCGGTGAGCGCGCTTGGCGGCACGCGGCTGGCGCTGACCGCCGGCGTCAGATCGACGCAGTCGGCGAACTCGGCGCCGGCGCTGCCGCCCGGCGCGTCTTCGACGGTCAGTGAACCGGCCCACTGCGCCGGTACGTAGAGGTCGGGAACGACGAGTTGCGTCACCTCCGCGGCGTGCGCCAGCGCGCAGATGCCGGCGCCCGGCGCGTCGTCGGCCGGCGACCAGCCGAGCGCGAAGAAATCGTCGGCAACCAGCGCCGGCCAGTCGTCGCGGCCGCCGCTGAAGGCGTCGCTCTGCCGACGCAGCGACTCGACGCGCACCGCGGACGGTTTGATCCGCGTCGCCGCCCAGTCTGGATGCGGCCAGAGCAGCGTCGACCGGTCACAAAGCGTGCTCGCCAGGCTTTCCGGGTGATCGGGCGACAGCGCGAGGTTGGCAAAGCTTTCCTGGCGCCCGGCGCCGTCGCTGACGACGAGGTTGGCGGCGACGACCTCGAGCCGCCGCGGCGGCGCCGGCGGTGCGACGTCGAGCACCAGTTGCCAGCGATCGCGGGCGCGCTCGCGGTCGCGCACACGTTGCAGGCCATCGCAGAAAGCCAGCACGGAAACCCCGCCGGCGTCGGTCAGGCGCAGGCAACTGCCGACCGCGATCGGGCTGCGCAGCTCGACCAGCAGCCGACCGAGCGCGTCGAGTGAAAACGCCAGCGCCGTGGTCGAGAAATCGACGCTGACGCGCAGCCGATTGCCCCACTCGCCCTCGTTGCGGGCGACGAAGGCGAGGTCGCTGCCAAAGGCGCCGCGCAAGGTGCCGACGGCGCGGCCATCGGCGAACGGCGCCAGGCGCTGAGGAACGATGCGCACGATCGTCGCCAGCCGTCCACCCTGCTCGAAGTAGCTGGCGACGGCGTGCGGCAGCAGGCCCGGCCCTTCGAAGCCGCCGTAGTGATGCACGTACTCGTCGAAGCTGCGCACGGTCAGCGGCTGGGCGTGGCGCAGCGGCCGCGCGGCGTCGCTGACCATGCGGTAACCGGCCGGCCAGCCGGCGTCGACCAGCGGCACGCGCGCCGGACCGCGCGGCGCGACGCCGGCGAAAGCGCAGACGTCCATGCGCTGCGGATGCAGCAGCGGCGGCCTCAGCTCGGGCAGCGCGAAGACGCCGGGGGCGCCGAGCGGGGAGCGGACGGAAGTCAGCATCGCCGTCGTCGTCTAGCGGGAGTCGGCGGACGTCGCCTAGACGTACTCGACGCCTTCGTGCACCAGGTGCAGTTCTTCCATCGCCACTTCGCCGCCGCCTTTCGCGGCCAGCGTCGGGCCGACCCACTTCTTCGGCTGCGCGTTGCTCAGCTTGAACGCGGCGACCGGGTTGCGCGCTTCGTCGAGGACGGTGATCGTCACCGTGCGCCGGCCGTCGCCGCCTTCGCGAACGTCCTTGACCCACTGGAAGAGGTCGGTCGAGCCGATCAGCCCGCGTTTGAGCGTCACGTCCTCCTGCTTGAAGGTGTTGGCGATCTTGCGCACGGTGTTGACGACGTCGTTGCCGTTGCGGTACTCGGAGTAGTTGATCTCGGTGCCGAGACCCGAAGCGTCGGAAAAGCCGGCGATGACGCTGGTTTCGCTGCCGTTGCCGAGCGAAACCAGGAAGTTGAAGGCGCCGTAGGGGTTGTTGCGTTGGGTGGCCATCTCTCTCGCTCCTCAATCAGCTCTTGCTGTCGGCGGTCCACTGCCCGACGCGGAAGATCACGAACTCGGCCGGCCGGCTCGGCGCGATGCCGACGAGGCAGATCATGCGGCCGTTGTCGAGGTCGTTCTGGGTCATCGTCGTCCGGTCGCAGCGGACGAAATACGCTTGTTCGGGTTTGGCGCCGATCAGCGCGCCGTCGCGCCAGAGGACGAACAGGAAGTCCTCGACCATGCTGCGGATGTTGGTCCACAGGCGCTCGTTGTTCGGCTCGAAGACCGCCCACTGCGTCGCCTTCTCGATCGAGTGTTCGACGTAGATGAACAGGCGGCGGACATTGACGTACTTCCACTCGGGGTCGGAACTGATCGTGCGTGCGCCCCAGACGCGGTTGCCGCGACCTTCGAAGAAACGCAGGCAGTTGACGCCTTCGGGGTTGAGCACGTCCTGGCGCGCCTTGTTGATGTTGATTTCGAATTTGGTCAGCCCGCGCACGACTTCGTTGGCCGGCGCCTTGTGCACGCCGCGCTCGATGTCGTTGCGCGCGTAGATGCCGCAGACGAAACCCGACGGCGGCAGCGTCAGCTTGCGCGGCGGCACGCCGGGGACGGTCGGCACCAGCGGATCGAGAATCTCGATCCACGGGTGGTAGAGCGCCGCGTACTTGCTGTCGAACTTGCCGCGAAACTCGCGGATCTCGGAAATCGAGCTGTTCGCCTTGGCGTCGACGACGGCGATCCGGTAGCGGTACTTCTCGGCGTGCGCGATCAGATGGTCGGCGGCGACCTGGATCGAATCGTCGTCAAGCAGCGCGCCGCCGTCGGGCAGCGCGACGATGGCGATGTCTTCGAGCTCGCCGAGCGCTTCGAGGCCGGTCGCGCGTTCGCTGACGACGTCGGGGTTGGCCTCTTCGCCGCGCAAGTCGTCGGGGCTGGGCAGCGTCCCGTCGCCACCGCCGGCAAGGCGCTTGTCGGCGGCTTGCAGGCCGACCATCAGCGCCGCCGGCGCAAAGGCGTTGCCACCCGGCGCCCAGTCGAGCCAGAGCATCGCGTTCTCGTCTTCCGGGTCGTCGAGTTCGAGCACCTTGGCGATGTCGCGACGCTGATCGCGCTGCGCTCCCAACTGGTCGTAGACGTCGACGCGCCCGTCGGGCCCGTACACCGTGACGCGCAGCTCGACCAGCGCGACCTGCGATCCGGCCGCGACCGGAACGGCGACGCCGGTATTGTCGATGAAGGTCTGCCGGCCAGTGCTATCGACGCTGACGACGCGCAGGTTGCCGGCGACCAGCGGCGCGTTGCCGGTCGGCGCGACCGCCGGCAGCGGCGCGGTCACTTCGACGACGGCGCCGGCGCGCACGCTCTTCACCTGCACGCCCCAGGTATGCTTGGCGAGGATGTCGCCGGCGACCATCGGATACTCGAAGGCGAGGTTCTTGCTGCGAACGACCTGCGTATCGACGAGGACGTTGCCGTCGTCCCCCGGCCAGCGCGCGCGCCAGGCGGCAGCGCCGAGCGTCGTCGGCACCGTCAGGCGGGCGATGTAGTTGCTCACCGGCTGCCCGGCGGCCGGCGCGAAGACGCGCGACACGTAGAGGCGGCGCCCGCCGTTGTTGAAGAAGGCGCGGGCGGCGTGCGCGAGGTAGGCGATGCGCTCGCCGGTCGCCAGATCGAGCGGCGCCAGACTGCCATAGACGCGTTCGAACTCGGTGTAGGAAGTGATCAGGCGCGGCTTGGTCGTCGTCGGGCCAGCCGAGTACTGCACGGGCCCGAAGCGGGTCACGCCGGCAAAGCCGGTGGTACTGGTCGGAACGCCTTCGATCGACTTGGAGCGGAAGCTGACCTCCTCGACATAGACGCCAGGTGCGAGATACTCGGGCATGGTTTTCCCCTCTGTTCTACGGTGTGGACATCAACAAAACACGACGCCGCAGCGACGGCGCCAATCCGGCCGACACGCGGCTAGGCAAAAAGCAGGTCGGCATCATTTACTCCGAGCGACTCACCGGGGCACAGCGTGAGGTCGATAAAAGCGCTCTGCAGGACGTATCCGGCGGGAGTCGCCGTGCCTCGCAGCACGTCGTTGTCCGCGTCGCCGCCGGCGACTTCGAGCGGCAGGCTGGCCAGCGGATCGGCCGCCGAAAACGCCGGCGATCCGAGAAAGACCCACAGCCGCAGGGCTATCGTCGGCGGCAGGACGACGCCGCCAGGAACCGCCGGCGTGCCAAGAACGATCAGGAATTCACCGCGGTCGTCGCCGTGGCCCCAGGCGAGCTTGCTTTCCGTCGCGAAGTCGGCCGGGCCGGCGCCGGGCCGCGTCACCACCAGGCGCGCCCAGCGCGCCGGCTGCGCGTTCGCCAGCGACGGCCCCCGGCGCACGCAGCCGCGGATCGCCGACGCGTTCGCCGCCAGCGGGTAAGCCGCCCCCGGCCACAGCCAGGCGCGGCGGATGTTGGCGAGCGAAGCCGGCGGCACGCCGCCCGTTTGCGCCGGCGTCAGCGACAGTCGCCGCGGCACATAGTGGCGCGGGTCGTTGTCGCTGCGATAGCTGTCGTGACGCGGATCGCGGCGCGCGAAAGCGCGCACGACGCAATTCGTCGGGTCGTCGGCGGGGGTCGCCGGCGGTACGGCGACTTTCTCGGCCGCCGCCAGACGTAGAACCTTCGCCAAGCGGCCGGCGTGGCGCAACGCGTGCCGCGCCTGCGGATGCCGTTCGAACCGTTGCAGGCCGGGGCGGGTGCCGATCGCCTCGAGGTCGTTGACCCAGTCACCGGCGACCGGCATCTGCGTCAGGGCGTCGAGCCACTGCACACCGAGCGCCAGGCGATGCACGACGCGGCTGACTTCGACCGTATCGCCAATCGTCAGCGGCGGGATGACGGCATTCATGCGTTCACCCGCAGGCGAATGTCGGCTTCGGTCACCGGCGGCGTGACCAGCACTTCGCGGGTGTCGATGCGCACCACGCGCGCCAGGTACGGCACCGACAGGCGATAGTCGCTGGGCAGTGAATCGAAGGTGCGCATCAGCGCTTCGGTCGAGATTTCCTCGAGCAGGAGCTGCACCGCGTCGGTCGCCGTCGCCTGCGGCTCGTCGACGTACTCGGGCGTCGCCGGCAGGCTCGGCGCGTAGAGCAGCGGCCCGGAGAGTACCGGCGCGCGTTCGAGCACCTGCATCGTCCGACCGAGGATCATGTGCTGGTACTCGGCGTTTTCCGCCCACGGCGTCAGCAGGTAGTGCAGGTCGAGCGCGAGGTGGCCGCGACCGTCGGCGTTGCCGACCGCCGACCAGGCGGCGCGCATCGTGTTGTTGAAATCGACGCGGTAAAGCAGGATCGACAGCGCGTTGTCACCGATCTTCTCCTTCGCCAGGCTGTCGGCGAGATCCTCGGTGCGGATCAGCACCGCTTTCGTTTTCTTGCCCGGCACCGGCTCGCGTTCGAGGAAGGCACGCGCGAGGAGCCGCTCGATGCTCTTGCCAACCGCCGCGATGCCGGTAAATCCTGCCATTCCAATCCTTTCGCGCAGGCGGCTCGGGTACTGCCTCGCCGCCGGTCGACGCCCATGCGATCCAACGGAGCAATCGGCATGCCAGCCCGGGGAAGACTTTCAAGCCCCTGTATCGTCGCGGGTTTTTACGGCGGCACGACGCGCGCACGGTCGCCTGGGTCAGCCGCGACCCAGGTCGCAAGCTCATTTTCTGGCGTGCGGCGGCGACGGCCCACGGCGATCGCCGATCAATGGCGCGAAAACAGGGAATGTCGCGTCACGGGGCAGGTACGACCCAGGTGGGTCCGTATTGCCCCGGTCGGTGCAGAGTCCGCCTCTGGCCCTGACGACGCGGAGGCCATTCGCTCAGCGTGGCCGCCGCTGGCTGCGCTGCGTCGCCGACGAATAGACGACGTGCCGGTCGGCGTTTTCGCGACGGCAGACCAAGCCTTGTTCCTGCAGGCGATCGAGCGCCGCCTCGACGCGATGCGTCTCGACTCGCCAGCCGATCGGCAGCCACCATTCACAGATGCCATCGACCGTGTCGGCGGCTTCCGGGTATCTGGCCAGATAGCGCAGGATGGCGTCGACGACGTCGTTGAGCTGCGGCTGCGGTTCCATGTCCCCTCTCCCCAAGAGTGACAGGAATCCGCAAGCAAGCATCGTGCTATCTGCCGCCGGCAGAACGGCGGAATGATTTCAAGGTCGGGAAACGCTGATCAGAAAGGCCACGAGATCGCTGCGGTCGGCGGCATCTGCCACCGAGTACGCCATTCGCTGTCCCGGAACCAGCGCTTCGGGGTCTTTTAGCCAGGCATCGAGACGGCGCGCGTCCCAGTCGAAGCCAGCGGCGGCGAGCGCCGGCGAGTAGTCGAAACCCGGAGCCGATCCGGCGCGCCGCCCGACCACCCCGCGGTGCAGCGGCCCGACGCGGTGCGCATCGACACTATGGCAAGCTCCACAACGCGCTTCGTAGAGGCTCGCCCCGCGCGCCGCGTCACCAGCGATGGCGCCCTCCGCAGCGACCAGCAGTCCGGCCCCGACCAGCCAACCAATGACATGCATCGTCGCAGCGCTGGCAAAAACGTGCTGCCACCGTGGCGGACGGGAAACCGAAAGACGTTGAGAGATCATGCTCGCTCCTTGCCGGAAGTGATTGCCAGATGGCGACGGTTATCTGACGAACAGCTCGGCGTCGCCTCCGACCAACGTTACGTCGGAAAAATGGCGATGGATGCAGTGAGCCGAGCCGCTAACAAAAAGTGTGGGATCAATGATTCCCGCTGAATTTTGGAATAGCGGCAAGATCAGGGATCAGGCCTGCAGGGGCCCTCGGAAACGAGGGCCCGTATTTTTTGCGACTTGGAGGTTCGGGTTTATGCTTCCGTTATGCTGATCCAGCCCGAAAACTACTGCGTCGATGATCCGGAAATCACGGAAGTCTGCGACATGGACTCGGGAGAGATGTTGTCTGCGCGGGATGCCATCGGGGCCGACTATGATCGGCTTATCCATCTGCGGATGGAATTGGCGGAGTCCAATGCCGCCAACGAGGAGAAATATTCATGCCCGATATGCGGCGTCGGGGTCTATCTGGTTTGCTCGCGCAGGGGCGCGGACAAGCGCTTCTTCTTTCGGCATCGGGCCGAAGACGGCAACTGCCCCGCCGTCACCCGCGGTTCCATGTCAAAGGAGGAAATTGAGGCCAGGAAATACAACGGGGCCAAGGAAAGCCGCGCGCACCAGCGCATGAAGGAGATTCTGGCCGAAAGCATCGGCCGCGATTCTCGTTTCTCCGACTTGCAGGTTGAAAAGGTCTGGCGCGGCATGGACCGCACGCAATGGAGGAAGCCGGATGTGTCGGCGGTGTGGGACAACTCTTTTCGAGTCGCTTTCGAAGTTCAGCTGTCCACGACTTTCCTGCATGTCATCGCACAACGCAGAATCTTCTACAGAAAAGAGGGCGGTCTTCTTTGCTGGGTGTTCAAGAACTTCAACGCTGAAGCGTCCAGCCTCACGCAGGACGACATTTTCCACAACAACAACCGAAATCTTTTCTTGGCCTCGGAAGAAACGCTAAAGACATCCAAGGATCGCGGGGCGCTCGTCCTCGATTGCCGCTGGGCGGAGCCGACAGCAGGCCACAACGGAATCGAGTGGACATGGCGCGGGGAATTGACTGCGTTTTCCGAGCTGACACTCGACTTGGCTGGCCAGCGGGTTTTCCATTCCGATCGCGAGCAATTGGATGCCTTGGCTATTCAGGAAGCTGAGGCAGTTGATCTCAAAATGCGTTTTGCACGCTGGTGGGCGGCCGGCTCGTTTGACGAAAACGAGTGGAAGGCGTTCCAAAAGGAGTTCGCCGCCAGAAGGATTCTCCTGCCGAAATGGCAGCGTGAGGCATCGGGATTGCTCAACGCCCTTTACACGGCCAAGGAGGGCCATGTCATCGGCTGGGAGCACAGCAAATTTATCTCAGCGGCCCATACGATCGCGGGCAGCCACAAAAAAGTTGTCAGAGCTTTCCGCGCCGCGCTGCAAGCCTATGGGCGGGCCGAACAGATCAAGGCCGAGGATCCGGAAGGCCGCTGGGCCAAGAAGGTCGCCGAATACAAGCCGCGGATCAATGCAAGGGACAAGGAATATGAGCGCGACAAGCGTTTCGACTCGCTAATCGCGTTTTTATTTCCGGAGGCGTGGCGGATTCTGTCCAAGGAAGACGAAAACTGAATGCAGTCTCTGACTCATCAAAGCGTGTGATTTCCCAAAATCGGGCATCTTGGCCACGCCGGTTCGAGAATAAGAACATGGGCTATTGCTCGGGTTACTGCAACGCGCAATATTCTTCGGCTGCGGGGGTGGGGCGCAGGGTCGTCCCACCAAACCATGTCGGAAACAAGTCCGGTTCCATCGTGCCTTGCGGAGCGGGCAACTATCACGCCATCAAACTGTTTCCCCTTTGCTTTGTGGATGGTCATTACTTGCAATCTATCATGGCTTTCCATTCCGTCCAGCAGTTGATCTTGGGCAAGAGCCAAATCCAGCGCTTCGCGGGCGCGGGTGTATTGTCCGTCGCGTTGCCATGCTTCAACCAAGTTGCCGCTGATACGCTTGCCGCGATTGAAGGCGACCAAATAGTCCAGATGCCCCGCGACTCTTGAAAGGTCTTCTTGGCCTGACATCCTCAATGTTTTCTTGACAGAGAGCCAATCCTTCCCGGGGTCTCCGATGAAACCATTCTCCGCCACACGCTTAAGGATGTCGGCCAATTCGCCCACCAAACCCGCTCTGGGCAACTTTCCGCTCTCCACTTTGGACGCCCATAGCAGCAGCTGCCTGGCTTGCACCGATCCGCTCGCCTTCTTGATGTCCGCGAGGAGCTCCAGCGCCGTTCGCAAATCGGCCATCAAGCAGCCGCTATCTTTTGGCTCCAGCAGGAAGGCGGCAAATCTCGCTGACAACAACGCCTCGCTCTCGTCGAAAAGAAGCTTGTGGCGAACGGGCTTGTCGCCCGAGTTCAGCGCCGCGGAAACCTTCGCCGCCGCGGGTCCCGACGGAACAAGGATTGCGACGCTGCGAGCCCAGCGCCCGGTTTCCTTTCTGATTCGACTGTGAAGAATTGCCAAGGCCACTCGAAACTTCCTCGTTTCGTCCACCGTCTTGCGGTTGAACTCGATCTTTGAAACCCCCTTGTATGGCTTGCCGCGAACCCTTCCAGTGATCAAATCATTGCCGAAGGCCACAATCTCCGAATCCGGGCTGCGGTGATTGTCCGTGCCCAAATCCACTTCCATGGGGGACAAGGACGCTCGTATCGCCTCGATGCGTTCCGGGCCTATTCCAGGGATGTAGTCGAATATCTGCTGCTCCAAATCCGCGAGGCATAGTATTTGTGTGAGCGGCGCGAGCAATTCGATGCAGCGCCAAGCGTCAGGCCATGTGTCCTGGGCTTCGTCGACAATTACCAAGGGGTGGCGCTGAGCGATGAGCCGCCGCAGGTGCGAACTCTTTTCAAGAAGCGCGGCCGCCGTCTTGCCGAACAGATCGAACGCAATCCGCCCCTCTTCTATGAAGAGGCGATCTCTCTCGGCTATCCATGCGTCCCAAGCCTCAGGATCCTTGTCTTTCTTGATTCCCCCGGATATAGCGCGTTCATCCTGCGGCATGAGAATCTTCAATTTCCTTTGACCACCCAGCAGATATGAGTGACCGCAAAGCAACTCCCAGAAGAACGAATGGAAAGTTTGCAGGCTCAGTTGATTTCGGCTTTGCTTTGGCGCTTCGATTCTGGCAGCTTCGGCGATTCGGGCTACCGCGGCCCGCGTGAAACTGAAAAAGATGACCGACTGTCCGGGAAGCAGCCCCTCTTCTATCCGCTTTACAGCCTTCCTTAGGGCGATTGTTGTCTTGCCGCTGCCGGGCCCGCCGACAACCAGAGCATGGCTTTCGCAATCAAGAATGCTTTGGCGCAGCGGACAAGCGGTCATGGTTCCAACGCCCCGGCCTAGCTTGCCGCGGCTTCGCCCGCCATACCTTGCGTCGATTCTTCTTCCGCCGCAGTGGCTGTCGACCACGAGAAGCGCTCATATATCTGCGCCAGGAATTTGGTGATCGAGACCGGGAGTTCCTCGAAGGGGCACTCTTCAAATAGCCTCGCCGCCCATCCGGCTCCCTTGTTCTTACCCAACGCCGAAGCAACAAGTTTCCTGATCGTCGCGTCGTCCGGCCGTTCAGCCGGGATCGGAGCTTTCGAGCCGTCGCCCGAGTCTCGGATTGCAGACAAGAAGGCCCATAGGCTGTCGGCGCTCATTTCGGCCGCAACGAGATTTTCGAATCCTGTGTGCGCGTGCTCGAAATCAATGTTGAATGTGTCAGAGAACTTCTGCTTGTCCTCCGGCTTTCGCGGCAAATAGTCGTAGAAAGCAAACGTATCTAGGCCCAATGTCTTGAAGAAGCTTCCGAACTTGGGCATCGCCCCTTCCGAATCGGCGTTGAAGAACGCCACGCCCGCCACGTCCAGAGGTTGCAGCCCCTTGTCCATTTCCTCCATGCGCCTGGCGACAACAGGCAATGCATGGAACTCAGTGACGCCTTCGACCACGATTGCTCCCTTGCCAAGCATGCACTCGGTCAGCCCTTGGCGGGAATAGCGCCTGTAATCGTTTTCCTTAAGCCCGCTTGCCTCGGAAACGCGCCGAGCTCCAACCCGTCCGTTTTCATCGCGAGAAAGCAGCAGGGTGTTTGCCGGGTCAAATCTTTCCACCACAAAGGGGGAATGGGAGGTGACAAAAGCCTGCGTCGTTTGGCGGAGGAGGTAGTCGGCTATGCGCCGCTGCGTGTGGGGAGGCAACGCGATTTCGGGCTCTTCCATTGCGAATATGACGGTCGCGGGTTTCAGATCGGCAATGAATGACAGTAGCGCAAGAACCAAGGTGTTGAGCGTGCCTGTTCCGGTCAATGAGAACGGGACATGATCCTGGTCTTCCGACATGGCCATGAAGAAAGACATGGTCTTGCGCAGGTGTTCCCTTGTAAGTTGCGAGACATGCAGCTTCGTGACACGGCCATCGGCCGCGGACGGGATGTATTGCCCCAATCGCTTCTCTATTGACACAAGGACGTCCGTCAGTTCGTCGGCCTCCTGCTCGATGTCCAGAGCGCGCAATTTCGCTATGGATTTCTCCCACAGCCCCGTCCGAACTTTCTTCAATCGCAACAGCAAATCCAGAAGGGATCCTCGCTCCAAGCTCAGCGCCCGCGAGCCGGTGCGCAACGCCCTGAGGTATAGGAACCCGAGCAAGCGCTTTATGTCCTTGCGGACGACGGTCAGTTGACTTTCTTCGGCGTGGGGGCTGTGAGAAAAATATGTTTGCGCTTCGAATTCGTCTTCATCTGGGTTGTAGCTGGCAAGCGTTTCCAAACGCAAGCATGTCGTTGCATCCGGCGGGTTGGCAGCAGCAGCCTCGCCTTCCGTTAGCAAGCGGCGCTCGGAGACATGCCAAAACTCGATGTTCGCGCTGCAACGGTTTTCAACCTCCGGATCCAGATCAGTGAGGACGACCTCGACCCTGATTGGTATGGGGGCTGCAACCTCTTCCTCCGTTTGCGGAGTCGAGAGATACCGGGCGTTATGAAAATCAAATTCTTCGACAGGAGGGAAGCGGCTCAGGCGATCCGGCCCGAGAACAATATCCAGCGCCTCGCAAATCGTGCTCTTCCCAACGTTGTTGGCCCCCACCAAGAGGGCGTGGCCATCAAAGTGAAGCTCCGCGGAGCTGATGCCCCTGAAATTGGATATTGCCAATCGAACAACTTTCACGGTCGAACCTCGCGCTGATGGGATTTCTAGCTGCAAATATGCCTGAATCTATCTCATTGGCAACCCGCCTATGTCGCCAGATCAACTTGCCGACGAACGGGTGTTGCTTTCAAGCTAGCCTTGAGAGATTCACTATGCAGGAGGAAGGATAACCTTGTTTTTAACTGACTACCTTGGGTGTGCATAAGGGAAACGCCGATTTAATCGCCGGCGCCCGTGATGCATTTAGTATAATCCGCACGTATCTGACGAAGGGATTCGCTGATGAAGCAGATCGGTTTTGCGCAAGCGGAGTTTGCCGGCAAGAAGCGGGTGACGAAGCGTGAGCGCTTCCTGGGCGAGAGGGAGCGGGTCATTCCGTGGCGAGACGTGTTGACGCATATCCTTATACACAACTCACCCCACAGCGGTCTGACGCATGAACTGAAGGCCGACCGCACAGTCCATGACGCGCTGCAATCCGAGCCAGATGGTCTTGACGCCCGGCTCGCCGTCGCCCTTGCGTGCGAGAAATCCGCCGAGCATGGCGACCAAGCGCAGGACCTGATTGAGCGTGGGTGGGTTAGCCGGAGGCTTCTTTTTGTGGAGGAGATAGGCGGCCTGCCATTCCTCTTGGTGGAAGAACAAATCGGCGGGCATATCGGGACAGGTGCGGCCGAATCGCATCAGCATGGCAATGCGCCAGGAAACGATCAGGTACAGCGCGATGGCGCGTTGCAGGCCTTCGATTGTGCCCAATTGCAGGGTTTCGATTTTGCAGCCGTTCTTGAGGATGTGGAAGAGGAGCTCGATCTCCCAACGCGCGCGATACCAGTCAATCAGTTCGGCGACCTCTTCGAGCGTCTCGGCGGTGCGGTTGGTCAGCAAGCGCCACTCGACCGGGCGGCTGCCGGCAGGCGGATCGATTTCCTTAGCCACCACACAGGTGGCCCGGATCGTCTCGTGCTTGCCATGTGGAAGCTCCACGACCCGCGCCCAAAGCTGCTGGCGGACCACACGCGCCTTCTGGCCATTCCTCGCGGGCAGAGTGAAGGGATTCCCCCGAGTGCTTCACCGGAGGTCACCGTCTGCCACAGCTTCTGGCCGTCGGGCAGTGCCCGATCGTGCTGAGCACGCAGCAGCCAGTCAACCGGCTGGCCCAGTTCGCTGGCACGGGCCATCAACTCGATCAGGTCGGACTCGCGGTCGGCGACGTAGACCCGCTGCGTCTCTGGCAACTCCGCCGCCAGCTCAACCACCCGTTCATAGCCCTCGATCCAGCGCGTGCTCTCTTTGATCCCCGGGCGTTGGCCATCGGCATCCTTCGGCTCACGCGCCCACATCCACGCATCCAGAACGCCCAAGGGCTCGCGATCCACGCTGACCGCGTAGGTCGGATGCAAGTACAGGCCCCGCTGAGCTTCATAACTCAAAGGACCCAAACCGGCGATGGTCTGCCCGTTGAAGTCCAGTTCGGTGGTGTCCTGCAGCATCAGCACGACCTTATGTTGGGCTATCCGCGCCTTCGAGCACGACCAGTGAGGGGCCAAAAGGCCCTCCCAAGTGATTGCCTCATTGTCGAAGAAGCGGTACGCCGCGATCGTTTCCGACCAGCCCGAACACGCTCCGGGGATACTCGCCGTCGGCCTCGACGAGAGTGTGTCCAACAACGCTATCGCTCGCTTGTCCCGTCGGCGGTCACCCAGATCGATTCCCTTCAGCTCCTCCACAGCCCAGCTCATGCCACCTTCCTACAAAAAATTCGAAAGCCTACAGCGGGATCCTAAAGATAAGGATATGGTGTTGACGGTGATCGAACCGTACTACCCGAAGGGAACACGCGGCCGGCCACCGATTTGTCTGGAGCGGATGTTGCGCGTGTGTCTGGCGCAGCAGTGGTACGGTCTGTCGGACGAGGGGGTGGAAGATGCGATTATCGATAGTCAGGCCTTGCGGGCCTTTGTCGGAATTGATCTGTCGCGGGAAGCGGTTCCGGATGCGACGACGTTGTTGCAGTTTCGTCATCTGCTGGAAAAGGAAGGGCTGACGAAGGCCATCTTCGCGGCGATCAACGCGCCACTGTCGGCGAAAGGCTTGATGATGCGCGAGGGGACGATTGCCGATGCGACGATCCTCGCCGCGCCGCCGTCGGTGAAGAATGAAGCGAAGGCGCGCGATCCCGAGAGGTACCAGACGAAGAAAGGCAACCAATGGTACTTTGTGCGCTGCGCGCATTCCGCTTCGCTGAACCGCCGGCTAAGCCGGCGTCCTGCGTCGCCTTCGGCTCCTGGTGGAATGAAGGCGCACGTGGGCGTTGATGCCGACAGTTGTCTGGTACCTACCGTCGTTGGAACGACGGCGAACGTCGCCGATGTCACGCAGACAGCGGAAGTGCTGCACGGGGAAGAGAAGACCGTCCACCTCGATGCCGGCTACACCGGCGTCGAGAAGCGCGAGGCACTCAAGGACCGGGCGATCGACTGGGTGGTGGCGACCAAGCCCGGCAAACTGAAGGCGATCCCGCAAGAGAGCCAGCTGGGCCAATTGCTGCGTCGCCTGGAATCGGTGAAGGCAAGCATTCGCGCAAAGGTCGAACATCCGTTTCACCTCGTCAAGAACCTCTTCGGCCACCGCAAGGTGCGCTACCGGGGGCTCGACAAGAACACCGCGCAACTTCACCTCCTCTTTGCGCTCGCCAACCTGGTTATTGCCAAGCGGCGGCTTCTGGCCCTTGACAGCCAAGGTGCGTCCTGAGAAATCGAAAGGGCCCGGAAAAGGCCAGAGAACCCTCGCCCAAGGCTGGTTTTTACCCTCACTTGACTCCGTCGCTACTCAAGGCGCCTGTGGGCGCGAGAGATACCCCTCGGGATAGGAGCGCCAGATTCGAGGTGGAGGTGAGCGGGTGAAGATGTTATACATCTGGACGGCCACGTCGAGATGCTGCAGACCCCGCCAGAGCACCTGGGTGCCGGGCGGGCCGTCGCGGCGACGTCCGAGGTGGCCGCCCATCGTCGCCAGCATGCGCCCCGCTTGAGCCATACTGGGGGGTTCATCGGGGGGTACCGAGGTCTGGTAGTGATAGCAGTGCAAGGCCTTCCATTCCACTTCTTCGAAGAAGACGGTGCAGGGATGATCGGGGACCTCGCGCCCGAGCATCGTCAAGTGGTAGATGCGCCACGCCACCACCATGTCGATCCCCAGGCACGCCTGCAAGCGCGTGGCGGTGCCGAGTTGGCGATCCTTGATCCGACAGCCGCTCTTCAACGTGCGGTGGAAGACCTCGATCCCCCAGCGCGCGGCGTACCACTCGGCGCGTTCAACGGCCTCGTCGAAGGTGCGAACCGGCACGGTGGTCAGCAACATCCACTCGATCGGCTCGGGATCGTCGGTGTTCTCTTCGTGTAGATGAACCGCCCACAGCTCAACCACCGGCAGGCGACTGTCGCGCGGCGGCTGCAGCGTCACTTCGGCGAAGCGCACGGACAGCACCACCGTACGCGTCGGGCGGTTGCCCCGCCGGGGAATGTGCAGGGTGATTTCGCCGGCGGGCGACTGGCGGCAGAGGAAGTCCCACAGGGCTTCGTTTTCCACTCGCCGCTGGCGGGTACGCTCGGCTCGTACCAGCAACTTCGGCCCTGCCGGATCGCGCGCGGCCAGTGCAAACAGATCATGAAGGTCCGACTCACGATCCCCCATGCTCACCAACAGGGTTTCCGGGCACAGCGCCTGAACTTCAGCCACCCGAGCGAAGCTGTTCAGCCACTTCATGCTCTCCTTTTCCTCGATCGGCCGATGCTTGCGCTCCTCGCTCTTGCCGTGCTCGTCGGGATCGCGGGCCCAGCACTGGGCGTCGAGGATGCCGAGCGGTGTCCCCTCGACGCTGAACGCCATGGTGTCGTGCAGCATCAAGCCGACGGCCTGGTCGCGCGTGGTGTTGACCGGGCCCAGTCCTGCGGTTGCCGGAGGATGCGAATAGTTGAGCGTCGTCGTATCCTGCGGGACCAGGACGATCCGGTGCGCTCGCATGCGCGCGATGGTCGCTTCGATGTGCGGGGTGAGAATCGCTTGCAGGTTCACCTGGCGGTTACGGAAAAAGCGATAAGCGGCCAGCGTGCCGGCGCGCGAAGCGCAGGCTTCGGGGACATTCGCCTGTGGGCGATGGCAGAAGTCGAGCGCTAGGGACACCAGCCGTCGTTTGAGGCGCTCATCGTACCAGCGAACGGTGGCAAACTCGGCTTCCGCCCAGTTGCTGGCCGGCGCACGGGGCGGGGTGTTCAGGCCATCGCGGGGTCTCGCGGACAGCAACTCGCGCCATTCGCGGTGCAACGGCAGGAGGAAGATCTGTTTGGCGACCCCCTCCCGGCGCCCCGAGGTGGTCCCGACGTCGATCCAGTTGGCCGCGCGGTAGCAGTGGCCGGAAAAGCGCGTCGGATCGACGAAGGTTTCCAGCAGTAGCGGTCGCACGCCGTAGCGCGTTTCCCAGTCGGCCGGCAGTCGCCGGCTCGCGAGTCCGAGCACGTGCGAGGCGAGATTCGGCACCTGCACGCCCGGCCGGATCAGGAAGCGGGCGTTCGCCACGACCTGTCGCAGGTTGTGCCGACGCGCCGCGTCCTCCCAGCCAATCGCCTGGTCACGCGCCTTCAGGGCCCAACTCGCCGAGGTGAAGCCGAGAGCGCCCAGCCAGCCGTAGGGTTCGCAGCGCACCAGGTAGCGCAACTGGGCACCACAGAGCGGCTGTTCGCCCAGGTAGTGCTCGCGCGCCATCAGTGCGCGCCAGGTGGGTGCTTCCCGACTTCCCGCCTCGACGGCCACCAACTCGACGGCGCCCAGCGCTTCCAGCGGCCCACTGACGCGGAGGTCTTCCACTTCCAGCATGGTCGGCTGGCGTGGCGTGAATCGGGCCCGGGCGGCCGGAAGTGTGATGACTTGGCGCCGCACAAGCTGTGCCAACGCTTTGCGGCAGCCGCCTTCCTGCCAGCCGCCCGTCGCGGTACGCCAGTCGAGCCACTCGCAAACCCGCCTCGACAGCGCCCGACGCGATATCTCCGGCACCGACGTGACGACCTCCCGGATTCGATCCAGAAGGTCGATGGAGAATTCCTGGCCACACAGACGCATGCCCAGAGCTTAGCGCTCACGGCCAACGGAGTCAAGTGTGTCGACGGTTCAGCGCCCAAGGGGCTAATGGCCGAGAAATCGATGCGCACGGCATGATTTCCTGACCTTCCGTGAGGCCGCGCGCCCCTGCAGCGCGGAAATTCCGCGTTTCGATGTGCATTGATCAGCGTTTCCCTAAAAGAAAAAGCCTGCCGAAGAATTCTTCGGCAGGCTTCGTCTCAAGACCGGCTCTGCATCAGGCCGTTACCCAACAACCCCACACTTTGGGTTAGCGGCTTGGCAGTGAGCCGAGCCTTTCCGAAAATTCCCGATGCGCTGATGCTGCGCTGGACTCCCTGCTCAGTCGCGGAATTTGGGAACAAGCTTTCAATTGACCGGGAACGGCTTCATCGGCTATGTTCAGTGGTTTATTTCGGGTCATGCCGATGCAACAACCGCCCCGTTCGACTCGGTCACCGTCGGAGACCGACCCGCCAGCCGCCTCCCTCGCCCCGACCGGCGAACTAACGTTCGAAGAGGCGCTGGCCGAGCTCGAGCAGATCGTTCGCAGCATGGAGGAAGGTCACCTGGCCCTCAATGAGTCGCTCGCGGCGTATCAGCGCGGCAGCGAGCTGCTCCGACAGTGTCGACAGCAGCTGAGCGACGCCGAACGCCGGATTCAAATTCTCGACGATGGGATCCTGCGCGATTTCGACACCGTCGGTGACCAGCAGCCATGACTGGATCGAGCGTCGATCCGACCGCCGCGCAGCAACCGTCGTTTGCCGAATGGATGAGCAGTATTCAGGCACAAATGGAATCCGCGCTCGTCCGCAGCTTGCCCGCCGGTGAAGCGATCCCTGCCCGCCTACACCAGGCGATGCGCTATTCGTGCCTCGGTGGCGGCAAGCGAATACGTCCGCTACTGGTGTTCGCCAGCGGCGAGTTGGCGCGAGCCGAACAAGGACCGATGCTGATTGCGGCGACGGCAGTTGAACTGATTCACAGTTATTCCCTGGTCCACGACGATCTTCCCTGCATGGACAACGACGTCTTGCGACGTGGTCGGCCGACGTGTCACGTCGAGTATGACGAGGCGACCGCGCTGCTGGTTGGAGACAGCTTGCAATCGCTGGCGTTCGAACTCCTCGCCCGCGAAAGTCTGGTCGAACCGCTGCGCCAGGTCGAGATGATTCACCTCCTCGCCCGTGCCAGCGGTTCGTGTGGCATGGCGGGTGGTCAGGCGATCGACCTGGAAGTGGTCGGAAAGCCGATCAGTCAACCGGAACTTGAGCTCATGCACGCCCTCAAAACAGGGGCCTTGATCCGCGCGTCGATCTTGCTTGGCGCTCTCTGCGGCGAAACGATGGCGGCTGCCGAACGCGAAGCGCTCGATCGCTTCGCCAAGCGTGCCGGCTTGCTTTTTCAGGTGATCGACGACATCCTCGACTACACGGCCAGTACGGCGACGCTCGGCAAGACCGCTGGCAAGGACGCCGCGGCGGAGAAGCCCACCACCGTCAGCGTGCTCGGTCTCGAACGGGCTCGGGAGTTCGCCGTCGATTTGAAGCAGCAGGCGTTGCAAGCCCTGTCGCTATTCGCTGACCGCAGCCGGCGCCTGCTTGACCTGACCGAGTTCATCACCCGGCGCGAATTCTGATCGCCGTTTTCGCGTTTCGCTCCACACACACGACGCTTTTCCGCAGGACCCGGAAACACTCATGAACCGCTATCCTTTGCTCGATTCGATCAGTGATCCCGCACAGGTGCGCCAGCTCGAACGCCGTCAACTCAAGCTGCTGGCCGACGAACTGCGCAGCTTTCTGCTCGAATCCGTCGCCCGAACTGGCGGCCATCTGTCGTCCAACCTGGGCACGGTCGAACTGACGATTGCCTTGCATCACGTCTTCGAAACACCGCACGACCGCCTGGTATGGGACGTCGGCCACCAGACGTACGCCCACAAGATTCTGACCGGGCGCCGCCAGGGAATGGCCCGGTTGCGCATGAGTGGCGGCGTCTCGGGTTTCCCGAAGCGCAGCGAAAGCTCCTACGACACTTTCGGCGTCGGGCATTCGTCCACCTCCCTCTCCGCCGCGCTGGGAATGGCGCTCGCCGCCAAGATCAAAGGCGAGACGCGCAAGGTCGTCGCCATCATCGGTGATGGCGCGATGTCGGCCGGACAAGCGTTCGAGGCGCTCAACAACGCCGGAGTTGCCGACGCCGACATGCTGGTCATCCTCAACGACAACGACATGTCGATCTCGCCTCCCGTCGGCGCGCTCAACCGCTACCTGGCCCGCCTTTTTTCAGGTAGCACGTTCAACCGTGCGCGTCGCGCAGGCGAAAAAATCCTCGACTTTTCGCCGTCGCTGCGCGAGTTCGCGAAACGTGCTGAAGAACACGTCAAAGGCATGTTGACCCCCGGCACGCTGTTCGAGGAACTGGGTTTCAACTACATCGGCCCGATCGACGGCCACGACCTCGACTCGCTGGTTCCCACCTTGCAGAACCTCAGGCACCTCACGGGCCCCCAGTTCCTACACGTCATCACCAAGAAGGGGCAAGGCTACAAGCTGGCCGAAGCGGACCCGGTTCTCTACCATGGCGTCTCCCGGTTCAAACCCGAAGTCGGTATCGCCGGCGGCACCGGCAGCACCAAGCCGAGCTATACGCAGATTTTTGGTGACTGGCTTTGCGACATGGCGGCCGCTGACGACCGACTGATCGGCATTACACCGGCCATGCGCGAAGGTTCCGGCCTGCTCGCCTTCAGCCAGCGCTTTCCGGACCGCTATTTTGATGTCGGCATTGCTGAACAACACGCCGTAACCTTTGCCGCCGGACTCGCTTGCGAAGGGATGCGACCCGTCCTGGCGATTTATTCGACCTTCCTGCAACGTGGCTACGACCAACTGATACATGATGTGGCGCTACAAAACCTGCCGGTCGTTTTCGCTCTCGACCGGGGCGGCCTCGTCGGTGCCGACGGCCCGACGCATCATGGCGCTTTCGACCTCTCGTACCTGACGTGCATCCCAAACCTGACCGTGATGACGCCGAGCGACGAGAACGAATGCCGCCAACTATTGACGACCGCCTTCCACCTCGACGGACCGAGCGCCGTACGCTACCCTCGCGGCAGTGGACCGGGAGTCACCGTCGATCCGGCGCTCGTCGGTTTGCCGGTCGGCAAGGGGGAGATACGGCGCCGCGGTCGCGACCTCGCACTCCTCGCGTTTGGCAGCATGTTGACGCCAGCGCTGGCCGCCGCCGAGGAACTCGACGCCACGGTCGCCAACATGCGTTTCGCGAAACCGGTCGATCGTGAGCTGATCGCCGCCCTGGCTGCGGAACATTCCGTGCTGATCAGCGTCGAAGAGAATGCCGTAATCGGTGGCGCCGGATCAGAAGTCGAACGAGCGCTGGCGGCCATCGGTAGTCCGGCCAAATTGCTGCGCTTGGGAATTCCCGATCACTTCATCGAGCACGGCGATCATTCCTCGCTGCTGGCCGAGATCGGACTTGACCGAGAAGGCATCGTTCGCGCTGCGCGAAGCCTGAAGGCGGGCGACTCGCCAGCAGGACAGTAAGCGCTGCCGCGGCACGGCAACCCAGCCAACAGGAGAAGCCATGAACGCACCCGAACGCCCGCACACGCCGCCGATGATCGACGTGCAGGGCTTGGCCGACACCCGCCGACTGGCGATCAACAAGGTGGGCATCAAGGCGATTCGCCATCCGGTGAAGGTACGCGACCGATCCGGCGGCGTGCAGCACACGATCGCCTTGTTCAACATGTACGTCGGCCTGCCGCACAACTTCAAGGGAACTCACATGTCCCGCTTTGTGGAAATACTGAACAGCCATGAACGGGAGATTTCGGTCGAGAATTTTCCCGTCATGCTGCAGGAAATGGTTGAGCGCCTGGAGGCCGAGACCGGCCACATCGAGATGAACTTCCCCTATTTCATCAACAAGGCAGCACCGGTCTCCGGCGTGCAGAGCCTGATGGATTACGACGTCACGCTGACTGGCGAGATCACCCGCGGTCGCATCGAATCGACGATCAAGGTCGCGGTGCCAGTGACCAGTCTGTGCCCGTGTTCAAAGGAGATTTCCGAGCGCGGAGCGCACAACCAGCGTTCGCAAGTTACGGTCACGGTCCTCATCAACCAGCACCTGTGGATCGAGGAACTCGTACAGTTCGTCGAAAGCGAAGCCTCGTGCGAACTCTACGGCCTGCTCAAGCGTCCCGACGAAAAGTACGTGACTGAACGCGCCTACGACCATCCAAAATTCGTCGAGGACATGGTCCGCGACGTCGCCGCACGCCTCAATCGCGAAACGAGGATCGACGCCTATGTCATCGAATCGGAGAACTTCGAGTCGATACACAATCACTCGGCGTACGCGCTGATCGAAAAGGACAAGCGCGCTCCGGCGCCCGACGCGGCAACCCTAGCCTGACGCCGCGCTTCCCGGAGCGATGACCCTCGCCCTGGGTTAGCGCTGTTTGCGAGTGAGCTTCTCCTTGATACGTGCCGATTTCCCGGAACGCTGACGCAAGTAATAGAGTTTGGCGCGGCGAACGTCGCCACGACGTTTGACTTCGATCGACGCGACCAGTGGCGAATACGTCTGGAACGTGCGTTCGACTCCCTCGCCCGCCGACACCTTGCGCACGATAAAGCTCGAGTTCAAGCCACGATTGCGTTTTGCAATCACGACCCCCTCGTAAGCTTGCAGCCGCTCGCGGGCGCCTTCCTTGACCTTGACCTGGACAACCACCGTGTCGCCCGGTCCAAACTCCGGAATCACTTTGCCCAGACGAGCAATTTCCTCTTTTTCAAGCTGTTCGATCAGATTCATTCCGTACACTCCAGTCAGACCATTCACCTGTTGTTATGCTGACCGCATTGCTCCTGATACTGCGCCAGGAGTTGCGTTTCCGATACCGACAAACGCCGTCCCGCCAACAACTCGGGACGTCGCTGCCACGTCCGGCCGAGCGCCTGTTGCAGGCGCCAGCGCCGAATTTCCTCATGATGACCGGACAACAGGACCTCCGGCACCCGCCGCCCGCGATACTCTTCGGGTCGCGTGTAGTGCGGACAGTCGAGCAATCCGGCGACAAAAGAATCCTGCTCTGCCGATTGGGCGTCGTTGAGGACCCCCGGTAGCTGCCTGACGACCGCGTCGATCAGGGCCATCGCCGGAATCTCCCCGCCAGAAAGGACGAAATCGCCCAGCGATAACTCTTCATCGACACTCGCTTCCAGTAGACGCTCGTCAATTCCTTCGTAACGACCACAAACCAGGATCAGCGGCGTCTTCTCCTGTGCCAGCTGAAGCACCCGCCGATGCGTCAGCACGGCGCCCTGAGGCGACAGACAAATAACTCGACTACCGACACCGTCCATCGCCTGCTGGTGTTGGCGAGCGGCCGCAATCGCCGCCTCCAGCGGTTCGACGCGCATCACCATTCCTGGCCCACCGCCGTAAGGACGGTCATCGACGGTCCGATGCCGATCCTCGGTAAACGCACGCGGGTTCCAAAGTTTCAAACGCCAATAGCCGGCGGCCAGCGCCCTGGCACTGACTCCCGACTGGGTCAACGCGGAAAACATCTCCGGGAACAAGGTCAGCACGTCGACGATCAGCGGTCCGCCAGTCGACCGATCTTCCTCGCCCACGGTCACCAGTCTGCCTCCCATTCGACGCGGACGGTCCTCGCTCTCAGATCGACTTCGAGAACAACCGCCGCGACAAACGGCAGCAAACGCTCGCCGCCGCATTCATCGCCGACTCGAAGCACCGAATTGGCGGGCGTATCGAGCAAACCAACGACCTTGCCCAAGCGTTCGCCGCGCGTATTCTCGACCGCCAACCCGACGAGGTCATCCCAGTAGTACTCGCCGGGCGCCGTCTCCGGCAGGCACGCCCGCGGCACGCCAACTAGCAGACCACGGGCCGCTTCGGCGGCGGTTCTATCGGCAATCGAAGCGATCTCGGCGATAATCAGCGGCTTCTGAAGCCAAGTTCTGACGAGAGTCCCTTTTCGCCACGACGCGGGATCGTCACCGTCGTTACCGAACCACCAGCAAGGCAGTGCGGACCATGCTTCAGGATCGTCGGCAAACGGGAAGACCTTTACCGCGCCGCGCACCCCGTAAGGCGATACGATCCTACCGAGAACGACGATATCGGCTAACGGCGCGCACGTCGGGTCAGCGGCGCTCACCGGTGACTACACCGACACCGCGCCGCGCCATTCAGGAAGCGGCCTTCGCCGCCTGCTTGAGCAAGCGAGCGACGGTCGGTGACGGCTGTGCGCCCTGTTGCTGCCAGTAGGTCAATCGATCGGCGGCAACATAGAGCCCTGGCTCGCTCTCGGAAGCCAGCGGGTTGTAATAGCCAATGCGCTCGATGAAGCGCCCGTCACGACGTGCCCGGACGTCGGCAACAACCATGTTGTAGAAAGGACGCTTTTTCGCGCCGCCACGGGCCAAGCGAATGACAACCATGATAGTCTAGCCAAGTCTGAAACAAGGGCGCAGTGTAGCAGAAAATGGCGATCGTCGAGAAACGGATCTCGCGCCGCGTACTGCCGTGCCAGACATCGCCCCGCACCAGCGTTCTGGCCACCGCGATAACCGGGCAGTTATAATCGCGTCATCGGCGGCCGAGAGCCAAGGCGTTGATTTCATGGAGCCCTGGCGGGGCGATCGGCGCCTTGCCGACGAAGATCGTTTATGCGATGACACTGAGTCTTACGAAGCAGGACTACGCCAACAGGTAGGCTGATGACCAACCCCAATTTCACTGCGTCCGAACCAGGCGGTGCGGTTGCCCGGCATTCTGGCATTCACACCATACTACAATGGCTCAGCGAACCGCCGGCACCGCTACCGACCGACGAGCTCCCTTTGCTACGCGCCAACCTGAAGGCTCTGCGCGAGGTTGACGGCACGCTGGCGCAGCGCGCGCGTGCGCTGGATGGCTTATACCAACGCAGCATGGCCGTCATTGACCGCCTGCTACCGTCCCTGGCTGACCTCAGCCTGCCGATTCCGGGGAAATCGCGACGGGTCGTCCGCAGCCTGCTCGATCTCCTGCAAATGCTTGCCGACGACACGTTGGCAATGGTGCAAACGACGGGCCAGGCGCTCCCTCCGTCCCCGCCCATCTCGCTTGACCTCACGCTTTGGCGCGCGATCAACGCCTTGGCGCAGCAACTCATGGTCAGTCATTTGATTGCCTCGCCAGCGCGATCGGGTGTCTGGCAGCAGTTGCACCAAACCTTTGCCAGCGCACGGTTGCAAAGACTGCATCATTTTGTTCCTCCGAGTGCCTCACACCACGCCCAGCGCATCTACAACGCAGCTCTGCTCCTCGGCTGTGCCCATCCCGCTTCGCTGACCGCGCGGCAAGTACTGTTTCTCGCCGCCTACTTCGATCGTTTCGCTGACGAGCTGGAGCCGATTTCAGCGGCGGCCGCGGTAGCCCCCGGAACGTTCTGGATTGACCGGCAACGCGACGCGCCCGCGGTGTCGTGCGCCCATAAACTCGCGCCGCCGGCGATGTCGCTCGACGGTTTCTCGTGCGGCCGGCTAACCCGCCTGCTCCGCAGCCAGATTGCCGAACTCGAACGGGGAACGCCGGCGCAAGCAGTCGGCCTGCCCGAGTACGCCGACACGCCGGCAGGACTGGGCGTTCTCCGCCGACTCGCAAGTCGCTGGACCGACACGGGCAAACGTCGTTTTCAACGCCGACGACAGAACCATCGCACCGTCCTTAGCAGCGGAATCGACGACCTCTGGCACTTGTGCCAGAACGAAGCGGCGAACAGCCTCGACCTGTCGACCTGGATGATCACCAACGAGAGCCCCGAAGGCTACGCGGTGATGCACGTTGCCGGAAAGACCGGCACGCTCTCGGTTGGCAACGTAGTGGCCGTTCGCACGGGCAGCGAACAGAATTGGCAAGTCTGTCTCGTCCGTTGGGCCGTCTCGGAGAACCCCGAGCACCTCGAACTCGGCCTGCAGATTCTTGGACCGAAGGCAGTACCCGCGGTGATTGCCCAGCCTTCCGAGAAGGCCGGGACAGAGCACTTGCGAGTTCTTGTGTTGCCTGAAATCCCGCTTCTGCGCGCCAGTCAGTTACTGGTTGTCGCCGCGGGAACCTTGCCCGCACAGCGAAACAAGCTCGTACTGGTGATCGAACAGGAAAATCTGATCGTGCGCGAGGTAAAGCGCACCCATGTCGACGAGCAGACGGGAACGGTCGACATCCTGAGTATCGAGCCTGACGACAACCCGCTCTAGGCGGGCCGCATCGCCGATCACGGGCGCCTTCGAAACTCGGGCAGCGTCGCCGCGACCAAAGCGCCGAGTAGAACGACGGCCCACGACAGGTACAGCCAGAGCAGAAACAGCGGCACCGTCGCGAAAGCGCCGTAGACAACGGCGTAAGACGGAAAGTTGGCGAGATACAGTTCGAAGCATTTCTGCAGGAAATGAAAGCCCAGGGCTGCGACCAACCCCGCCCATGCCGCGTCGCGCGAGGCGACCCGGGTGTTTGGCATGACGTAGTAGAGGCCGCCAAGAAACAGGCTCACCACCATTAGACCAAGTCCCCGAAAGAGCAGGCGCCGAAGCCACGGCGGCTCGTCAAGCAGACCGAGAGACGTCGTCACGGCATACGAAATGGCGAGGATGACGGTGCCGATCAGCAACGGCCAGAGCGCCACGAGCGCCGAGAACAAGCGCAGCCGATGCCACCACGGACGCGTCTCCGCAACCGACCAAACGTGATTGAAGGCGCGCTCGATGCTGAGCAAGAGCATGGCGACGGTCGCGATTAGAACCAGCGAGCCGACGGCAGTCACATTGCTCGCCTGCTGCGAGAACTGCAGGACGTGGTCGATGATCATTCCCGCACTGCGTTCTGGCAGCAAGCTACGGGCAAGAAACTGTGCGAGCTGATCGACCATTCCGGGAAAGACGGGAACGCGTGCGACAATGCTAAGCACGACCGCAACCAGAGGCACGAGCGACATCAGCGTCGTAAAGGCGAGGCTGGCACTGATCTGGTCGAATCTCTCCTCGACGAAGCGACTTGCGATACGCGCCAGGAAGCGCCGCCAAGGTAGACGAAGAGAGCGCATGGGATTCCCTATAATACCGCGATGGCCGACATTCTCGTGCTTTACTACAGCCATCGGGGCTCGGTACGCGCCCTCGCACAGCAGATCGCACGTGGCATCGACTCCACCGGGGCAAGTGCGCGCTTGCGTACGGTGCCGGGAGTTTCGCCGCTATGTACGGCCACCGAGCCCGCGATTCCAACGGATGGCGCACCTTACGTCGAAGCCGCCGATCTCGTCGATTGCATTGGCCTGGCGCTCGGCAGCCCGACACGCTTTGGCAACATGGCAGCAGCCATGAAGTACTTTTGGGACAGCACCGCCGCCGAATGGTCGCATGGAACGTTGGTCGGCAAGCCGGCTTGCGTTTTCACCTCAAGCGCCAGCGCCCATGGCGGACAGGAGAGTACGCTGTTGTCGATGATGCTGCCGCTGTTGCACCACGGCATGCTGGTGGTCGGCCTGCCCTACAGCGAATCCGCGCTTACCAGCACGCGCAGCGGCGGCACTCCGTATGGTGCCAGCCACCTTGCCGGCGTTGGCGGGGATCCCACGCTGACCGACGAGGAACGCCGCCTCGCGTTCGCTCAGGGACGACGACTGGCGACGATCGCTCTCCGACTCGCGGCATGAGTACGCGCAGTGTTTATCTCGTTGCCTGTGCCAGCCTGATCACATTGATCTTCGTCTGCCTGGCCTGGGAACTACGACTGGCACCCCTACGCAGCGGCGGTTCCTGGTGGGTCCTCAAATGCCTGCCACTCCTGATACCGCTGCGCGGCGTCCTGCACGGCCGTCGCTATACCTACCAGTGGGCTTCGATGCTGATTCTCTTCTATTTCGCAGAAGGTGTCGTGCGTGGCACCACCGAAAGCGGTCCCGCCCAGTGGTTGGCAACGGCCGAAACCATTCTCGCGCTGACCTTCTTTTGCGCTGCCGTCGCTTATGCCCGAGCCACGCGGCCGACGCGTGGCTAACCCGCGTCAGACGTCGCCTTGGGGATCGACGCGATCCGGGAACTGCAGCTTGTTCAGCGCATTGAGGTAGGCTTTGGCCGACGCAATGACGATATCCGTATCCGCCCCGTTGCCATTGACCACACGACTACCACTGGCCAGGCGAACGGTGACTTCGCCTTGCGCGTCCGTGCCGGTCGTGATGGCATTCACCGAGTAGAGGAGAAGTTGCGCGCCGCTGGTTGCGATCGACTCGATGGCCTTGAACGTCGCGTCTACCGGTCCACTGCCGACGCCGGAAGCCTTCTTCTCGACTCCGCCGACAATCAGTATGACGTCGGCAGCCGGCGTCTCGCCCGTTTCCGAGCAAACCCGCGAGTAGGCGAGCTTGTAATACTCATTCGTCGGCGCCAGCTCGTCGTCGGAGATCAACGCTTGCAGGTCTTCGTCGAAGATCTCGTGCTTCTTGTCCGCGAGTTCCTTGAAACGGCCGAAAGCGGCGTTCAGCGATTCCTCGCTGTCGAGCACGATGCCCAGCGCCGACAGCCGCGACTTGAAGGCGTTGCGACCCGAGTGCTTGCCGAGCACCAGCTTGTTTTGCGCCCAGCCCACGTCTTCGGCGCGCATGATCTCGTAGGTCTCTCGATGCTTGAGTACTCCGTCCTGATGTATCCCGGACTCGTGAGCGAATGCATTGGCGCCGACGATCGCCTTGTTCGGCTGTACCGGGTAACCGGTAATCTGAGACACGAGCTTGGACGCGGGGACGATCTGCGTCGTGTCGATGCTCGTCTCGACGGGAAAGATGTCTCCGCGCGTGCGCACTGCCATCACGACTTCTTCCAACGACGCGTTGCCCGCACGCTCACCGAGTCCGTTGATCGTGCATTCAACCTGCCGGGCGCCTGCCAGTACCGCCGACAGCGAATTGGCCACAGCCATCCCGAGGTCGTTGTGACAATGCGTGGACCACACCACCTGACTGGCTCCCGGAACACGCTTGATCAGCGTCCGGATCAACTCCCCCCACACTGCCGGCACGCTGTAGCCAACCGTATCCGGCACGTTGATCGTCTTCGCTCCGGCCTCGATGGCCGCTGCAAAAATACGACAAAGGAAATCGGCGTCCGAGCGAACGGCATCTTCCGCTGAAAACTCGACGTCATCCGTGTATTCGCGTGCCCAGTGCACCGCGCGCACGGCTGCCTCGACGACCTGATCGGGCGACATGCGCAGCTTCTTCTCCATGTGAATGGGGCTGGTCGCAATGAACGTATGTATCCGCCCGCGCGCTGCCGGGGCAACCGCCTCGCCAGCGCGACGGATGTCGTTTTCGTTGGCGCGCGCCAGAGAACAGACCGTCGATCCCTTGACCACCCGCGCGATCGCCCGAATGGCGTCGAAGTCTCCCGGCGACGCGGCGGCGAAACCCGCCTCGATCACGTCGACACGCATACGCTCCAGTTGACGTGCGACGCGAAGCTTCTCTTCCTTGGTCATCGACGCGCCCGGACTTTGCTCGCCGTCGCGCAGAGTAGTATCGAAGATTACGAGATGATCCTTCATGTCCTGATTCCAGACGGTGGACTGCGGCGGGCGGCATCCGCCGACGATTGGAGCATCGACGAACGCCGATCTCAGACCGCCGGCGGCGCGGTTCGTGCCCGAATGACTTGCATTAGCCCCATCACGTATCCAGAGAGGCTATAAGCGATGAAAAGGCCAAACAAGGCCACCGGCGTATCATAGGACAGAACGGCGAAAGCGAGAGCAATGGCGACGACGGCGAAGAAGGGAACGCTGCGTCGCAGATTGATATCCTTGAAGCTGTAAAAACGCAGACTGGTCACCATCGAGATGCCGGCGAAGATGACCAGACCACAGGCCAACCAGCTGACGTCCTCGACTTCGACCTGCTTGTCAATCATCACCCACAGGAAACCTACCACCACTGCTGCCGCTGCCGGGCTCGGCAGCCCCTGAAAAAAGCGCCGATCACTGACCTGGAGCGTGGTGTTGAAACGCGCCAAGCGTAACGCTGCCCCAGCACAGTAAATGAAAGCGGCGATCCAGCCGAGTCGCCCCATGTCCTTGAGGGCCCAGGCGTAAGTAACCAGGGCCGGCGCGACGCCGAACGAAACCATGTCTGAGAGCGAGTCGTATTCGGCGCCAAACGCACTTTGTGTGCGGGTCATACGAGCCACTCGACCGTCCAGACCGTCGAGCACCATGGCAACGAAGATAGCCACCGCCGACTGCTCGAAACTGCCCGCGATGGCTTTGACGACGGCGAAAAACCCACAAAAGAGCGCCGCCGTCGTAAACAAGTTGGGCAACACGTATATCCCGCGCCGCCGCAACTCGGGGTTGAACAGGGTCTTGCGGGGCTTGATTTCAGCCATTACGTCCTTGACTGCCATCCGCCGCGCGAGCAATGCGGGCGGTCGCTTTCTCGTTCCGCCGCCAAGCGCCAAGCGGCTCCGCGCGGAGAATCAATTGACCATCCAATCTAACGGTTGCCAGTCTCGCGCGGGCGCCATACGCCGAGGCTTGCGCGCGCTGCGCGTCACCACCGGCCAACGACGTGTAGACTCCAGATCTCAGTTCTTGCTCTGGTCGACCAGGCGGTTCTTCTTGATCCAGGGCATCATGTCGCGCAACTTCGCGCCAACGACCTCGATATCGTGTTGCGCCATCAGCCGACGGCGCGCGGTCATCGCCGGATAGTTGGTGCGCCCCTCAAGAATGAACGCCTTCGCGTAGTCGCCGTTCTGAATACGTCGCAGCGCCGTGCGCATGGCGGAACGCGACTGTTCGTTGATGACCTCGGGCCCGGTCACGTACTCACCGTACTCGGCGTTGTTCGATATCGAATAGTTCATGTTTGCGATCCCGCCCTCGTACATCAGGTCGACGATCAATTTCAGCTCATGAAGACACTCGAAATAAGCCATCTCCGGCGCATAACCGGCCTCGACCAGCGTCTCAAAACCCATCTTCACGAGTTCAACCGCGCCCCCGCAAAGAACCGCCTGCTCGCCGAAGAGATCGGTCTCGGTCTCTTCGCGAAAATTGGTTTCGATGACACCCCCCTTGGTGCCGCCGTTGGCCGCCGCGTAAGACAGCGCGATGTCACGCGCCTTGCCAGAACGGTCCTGGTGCACGGCGATCAACGACGGAACGCCGCCGCCTTTGAGGTATTCGGAACGCACGGTATGTCCAGGTCCCTTCGGGGCCACCATGATCACGTCGAGATCGTCTCGCGGCACGACCTGGTTGTAGTGAATGTTGAAGCCATGCGCAAAGGCAAGCGCTGCGCCCTTCTTCATGTGCGGCGCCAACTCGGAGTGATATACCTGGGGAATGTTTTCGTCCGGCAGCAACATCATGACGACGTCGGCGTCACGCACCGCGGAGGACACTTCGTCGACGCGCAGTCCGACGCTTTCGGCCTTGCTCCAGGAAGCTCCCTGGCGGCGCAAGCCCACCGTAACCGTGACCCCGGAGTCGCTCAGATTTTGGGCGTGTGCATGACCCTGCGAACCGTAACCCACGATTGTTACCTTCTTTCCCTTGATCAGAGAAAGATCAGCGTCCTTGTCGTAATAGACTTTCATCACATTTTCCTCACTTGCTGGGCGCCAAGCCTAGACTTTCAGAATGCGTTCGCCGCGACCGATGCCACAAACGCCGGTACGGACGGTTTCCAGAATCAATCCCGGGTCAACCGCCTGGATGAAGGAGTCGAGCTTCGCCCCGCTCGCCGTCAGCTCGATGACATAAGTCGATTCGGTGACATCGACAATGTGGCCACGGAAAATGTCGGCCAGCCGCTTGAGTTCTTCCCGGTCCTTGCCGGTCGCCCGCACCTTGATCAGCATCAGCTCACGCTCGATGTGCGCCGACTCCGACAAATCGACGACCTTAATCACGTCGACCAACTTGTTCAACTGCTTGGTGATCTGCTCGATGACCGCGTCGGTACCCGTGGTCACGATCGTCAGACGAGACAGCGAAATATCCTCGGTCGGCGCAACGGTGAGCGTTTCAATGTTGTAAGCGCGTGCCGAGAAGAGACCGGCCACTCGCGACAGCGCTCCAGCTTCGTTTTCCAACAGGATCGAGATGATGTGTCGCATCGCTCGCTCTTTCTAAAGATCTTCGGCCAGAATCATGTCGGCCAGCCCTTTTCCAGCCGCCACCATCGGGAAGACGTTGGCTTTCTGATCGGTGATGACATCCAGAAACACCAGTTCATCCTTGTGGTCGACAAACGCCGCCCGCAACGCTCCCTCGACGTCCTCCGGCCGTTCGACGCGGATGCCGACGTGACCGTAAGCTTCGGCGAGCTTGACGAAGTCAGGCAAGGAATCCATGTACGACTCCGAATAGCGGCTGCCGTAGAACATTTCCTGCCATTGTCGGACCATCCCGAGGTAGCGATTGTTGAGATTGATGATCTTGATCGGAAGGCGAAACTGCTTCGCTGTCGACAGCTCCTGAATGCACATCTGGATCGAGCCTTCTCCGGTAACGCAAACGATCTGCTTCCCCGGATGCGCCAGCGCCGCACCCATGGCATACGGCAAACCGACACCCATGGTTCCCAGGCCGCCCGAATTGAGCCAGCGACGCGGTTTGTCGAATTTGTAATACTGCGCCGCCCACATCTGATGCTGCCCAACGTCGGACGTGACGATCGCATCGCCGCCGGTCACTTCGTAGAGCTTTTCGATCACGTACTGCGGCATGATCACGCTCTTGCGCCGACGATACTTCATGCACTGCCTACCACGCCACTCGTCAATTTGTCGCCACCACGCCGCCAACACCTCCGGATCCGGATTCGCGTTGCCACCGTCGAGCAGTCGCAGCATCTCGTCGAGAACATCGGGAACATTGCCAACGATCGGCACGTCGACCTGAACACGTTTCGAAATCGACGACGGATCGATGTCGACGTGAATGATCTTGCGCGGGATCGACGCAAAGTTGGCTGGATTACCGATCACCCGGTCGTCAAAACGGGCGCCGATGGCAAACAGGACGTCGCAATGTTGCATGGCCAGGTTCGCTTCAACCGTGCCATGCATCCCCGGCATGCCAAGAAACTGTGGGTCGGTTCCCGGGAAAGCCCCCAAGCCCATCAGGGTATTGGTAATCGGAAAACCGAGACGGTGCGCCAATCGGGTCAGTTGTTCCGAACCGTTGGCGAGGATGACGCCACCGCCGGTGTACATCATTGGCCGTTTGGCCTCGAGCAGCAGATGCAACGCCTTCTTGATCTGGCCCAGATGTCCCTTGAGGACGGGATTGTACGAGCGCATCTGGATCGTTTCGGGATACTCAAACTTGTATTTGGCCGCTGTCACGTCCTTGGGAATGTCGATTACCACCGGCCCCGGGCGACCACTACGCGCAAGATAGAACGCCTTGCGGATCGTCGACGCCAGATGACGGACGTCGTTGACCAGAAAATTGTGTTTGACGCAGGGACGCGTGATGCCGACCGTGTCACACTCCTGGAAGGCATCCTGTCCGATATAGTCGTTGGGAACCTGCCCTGAAATGACGACCACCGGAATCGAATCCATATACGCCGTCGCGATGCCGGTCACCGCGTTCGTCGCCCCAGGGCCGGAGGTGACCAGCGCAACGCCAACCTGGCTGGTTGATCGGGCCAAGCCGTCCGCCGCATGCACCGCCGCCTGTTCGTGGCGAACCAGAACGTGCTTGACCTGATCCTGCCTGAATAAGGCGTCATAAATGTGGAGGACTGCGCCCCCCGGATAGCCGAAGACGTAGTCCACCTTTTCTTCCTGCAGGCACCTGATTACAATCTCTGCACCGGTCATCATCGTCATGGCCTTCGCCCTAGCAAGGAATTCGCTCAAAAAAATTCCGCCACGTTAACGCCTGGATCGCAATTGGTCAAGGCATTCAAGAGCACCGGCGCCTAGGTTCAAGACCCCTCCGGAAGCCCATTGCAAGGATTTTCGCCCTGGCCAGTCAACGCGAACTGTCGGATTTTCTTACGGAGGTCGAGCGTCGCGCCTTCAAACAGGCTATGTTTGCCGTCCATAACGAGGAAACCGCGCTGGACATTGTCCAGGACTCCATGATGAAGCTCGCCGAACGTTACGGCGACAGACCAGCGGCCGAACTGCCGATGCTGTTCCACCGCATCCTCCAGAACACGATTCGCGATCACTATCGACGAAGCAAGGTCCGTTCGCTGTGGACGACACTGCTGTCGTCACTATCGCCTAGCGACGACGAGGATCACGACCCCCTGGAAACCATCGCCGCGGAGTCCGGATCACACTCGCCGGAAAGTCCCGATGGGCATCTCGAGCAGTCGCAAGTCCTTGCGATAATTGAACAAGAAATAAAAATGCTGCCGGCGCGTCAACGCGAAGCCTTCCTTCTGCGTTACTGGGACGACATGGATGTTGCCGAGACAGCGTCGGCAATGGGCTGCTCGGAAGGCAGCGTGAAGACGCATTGTTCGCGCGCCAACCATACGCTCGCGGCAGCATTGAAAGCACGAGGTATTACCCTATGAATGAACTACACTTTGCCTACAGAATCAAGCAACACCTCGACCGAGGACTGCAAGAAATGCCGGCGGCGACTATCAGCCGTCTCGCTACTGGCCGCGAGCTCGCCCTGAAGCACCAGCGCGTCGCCACGCGACGTTCGGTTCTGGCGACGGCGGGCCATTTCGTTCAGCACCAGGTTGACAGCCTGCCGCTGAAGCAAGTACTGCTCGCACTGGCGGTCGCCGTGGGGGTGGTGAGCTACACTTACTGGTCAGCCGACCAAAACGTCGCTGAGCTTGAAGCGATCGACAGCGCCCTGCTGGCAGACGATCTGCCAATTGCGGCCTACACCGACAAGGGCTTTGCGGCATGGCTCAAGAGCTCCGGCTCGGAATAGTTCTTGTCGGTTTCCTCGCCTTGACGGCCTGGGCGGAAGTGCCCGGGCCGTCGGCTATCGCGACCCCCCCACAGCCCCAGTGGACCGAACTGACGGTCGAGCAGAAGGCGATTCTCGCTCCGCTGAGCGATGACTGGGACGCGATGGAGTATCACCGGCAGAAGAAGTGGCTAGGGATCACGCGCCGCTTTGCCAGCATGACCGGCGAAGAACAGCGACGCATTCAGGCGCAGATGCAGGATTGGGGCAAACTGACGCCGGAGGCGCGCCGACTGGCTCGCGAGAACTTCGCCGCCGCCAGCAAGCTACCGCTCGAAAAAAAGCTGGAACTGAAGCAAAAGTGGGAAGAGTACTCCAACCTGTCGGAGGAGGAAAAGGCGCGCCTCAAACAACAGGCAGATAGCAAAGCAGCGCCACTAGCGCGACGAGCGCCTCCCGCGCAGACGAACACGACGAGTCCTCCGGCGGCGGCGACAACAACTCCCCCCCCCGCCACCCCGGCGCCACCCCCGCCGGCAGCTCCCCTTTCGTCACCGACGGCTGAAGGGTCGCCGGCTACCGTTGCCAGCGGCACGGCCACACCGCCTGCCAACGAAGGCGACGGCAGGCGTTGACGCCGCCTGACCTCGTCTGTCGACCGGGAATCCTGCGCCGTCTGGCCAGCATGGCGTACGAGTCACTCTTGCTGGTGGCGGTACTGGCCGTCCTGCTGTTTCTGCCGCACTTTCTTCTCGGCGCCTTTGCCCACCGACTGGCCGCCCCCGTCATTATTCAGGCACACGGCTTTCTCGTCCTGCTCGTGTACTTCGTCTGGTTCTGGAGTCATGGCGGTCAGACACTGGCGATGAAAACGTGGCGCGTTCGCCTGCTGACGCGTGACGGCCAAGCGGTGCGTCCGGGGCAGGCCGTACTGCGTTTTCTAATCGCCTGGCCCAGCGTCGGGCTTGCCGGCGTCGGCATCGTTTGGGCATTCTTTGATCGCGACCACCTCTTTCTGCACGACCGCCTCGCCGGCACCCAGCTCGTAATGAGCTGAGACGCGGTCAGCGTCGTTCGGTCCACCAGATCATAGCGCCCGCCGCAAGCATAAACAGAAAGGAAGGCGTCGCTGCGCTGAGCAACGGGGACCAGTGGTTGATCGCGCCGAGATTCGCGAACAGCCCGTTGAGCATATGAAAGAGTATGCCGACCATGATACCGGCAAAGATTTTCAAGCCAACGCCGCCAACCCGCGAGTAGGTACCGCCAAACGGCAGGGCGAGAGCGACCATGACCAGGTTGGCCAGCGGATAAATGACTTTCTTCCAGAACGCGATGTCGTAGCGTTCGGTCTTTTGGCGGTTTTCCGTCAGATGTTTGGTGTACGCGGCGAGGTGACGAAGCGACATACGGTCAGGCGAAACCAGGAGCACGGTCAGAATCTCGGGAGTCAGCGCAGAACGCCAGGTCAACTCCGGCAAACGGTGAACCTCGGCGCCATCGTCGGCTAACACCGTCTGCACGACGCCAGTCAAGCGCCAGCCGTCAGAGACGACGTATTCCCCTTCGGCCGCGTCGGTAACGCTACGTAGCCTGGCGTTGGTATCGAAGTCGTAGATGCGAATTCCGCGCAGACGCGCATCGGGAGTAACGATGCGGACATTGATGAAACTGAGCTCGTCCTTGACCCACAAACCGGAACGCAGATCCTGGCCGATCATGCCGGTTCGTTCCTTCGAACGCAGCTGAAACGCTGCCCGTTCGGCGGGTGGCGCAATGTATTCACCAATCAAGAAGGTCAGCACGGCAAAAACGGCGGCGACCTGAAACAGCGCCCGTAGCAGCCCCACCGACGAGAGGCCGGACACCCGGAAGACCGTAATCTCGGAATGACGTGCCAACGACTGCAAGGCGTAGAGCGTCCCGATAAGCACGGCGAGCGGCATGAGCTCGTAGACCCGACCGGGAAGGCGGAGAAAGACAAAGCCGAAGGCGTGACGCAGCTGATAACCGCCTTGGCCAACGCTGCGAATCTCGCCCAACATGTCGAAAAAGGCGAACAGCGCAAGGAACGCGAGCAGAACCAGCAGCACCGCCGCCACCACTTCGCGGCCGAGGTAGCGCCGATAGAGCGTCATCGCCGCCAGCGAAGGAAGGTATGCACGGCAATGCGGTGATAAAACATCAGCGGCACCAGCGCCAGCATCAGCAGATGCGCAGCCGTCACGCCGACCGGGAACGAGAGTTTGCCGCTGGCCACCCAACCTTGACTGATCGTCAGCAGGTTGTTGTAGATCAGGTATACAAAGATCGCCAGCAACATGTTCGCCGACCGGCCAGCGCGCGGATTGACAAACGACAGGGGGATCGCCAACAGCGCCAATACGAGCGCCGAGACCGGCATGCTCAGGCGCCAAAGTAGCTCGGCGCGGTGAGTCGGAAGATCGATCGGCAGCAGGTCGAGCGTCGGCATGTTCTTTGGCGTCCGCGTAATGCCGCGCGCCTCCTTGGTCTCAAGACGAACGGCGTAACGCGAATACTCGAGCGTCCGCACTTCGGGGCTGCCCGGCAACAGCTCATAGCGACGGCCATCCCGGAGCACGATGAAGCGATCACCGTTCTCGGCGATCTCCTGGTGGCCCGTAACGGCCATCGTCACGCCGACACTGTGGTCGTCCTTCTTCTCGCTGACAAACACGTTACTGACATGGCTGCTGTCTTCCGCGACCCCCTCGACGAAAACCACCCGATCACCGGTCGACGACTCCTGAAACAAGCCGGGTGAGACTTCGCCGGCGTCCTTGCGCGTACTAAGCTTGCCGCGATACTCGGCGCTCTGCGAGAGCGCCCAGGGAGAGAGGAAGAACGAGAGGACGGCGATCATCGCCACCAACGGCAGTGCAAACGCCATGACGGGCCGGATCCAGGCGGTCAACGACAACCCGGAAGAAAACCAGACCACCATCTCGGAATCGCGATAGCTGCGCGACAGGGTCAACAGAATGGCGACGAACAGCGACAACAACAAGAGGGGTGAAAGATAATTGAGCGAAGCAAATCCGAGCAGTGCGGCAACGGCGTCCGGCGCCACCCCTCCCTGCGCGGCTTCGTTCAGCAGGCGGATCAACTGCGTCGTAACCATGATGGCGAACAGCGCCGAAAACACCCCGGAAGCCGCGTGAGCGAATTCGCGCCGAGCAGCGCGCTGATAGATCATGCTTTGACTTGAACGAAAAACTGCAGTGATAATCAGACTTTTTGAAGCTAGTCGGCGTCGCTCGAGGAGGGAGCAGTGGAATTTAGCATAAAAAGCGGGAGCCCGGAGAAGCAACGAACAGCTTGTGTGGTGGTCGGAGTCTTTGAACCGCGCAAGCTGACGCTCGCCGCCGAGTTGCTTGACAACGCGGCGCGCAACCACCTGTCGGACATCATTCGCCGCGGCGACATGGAGGGGAAAGCGGGCTCAACGCTGCTGCTGCACAACGTTCCCGGCACGCTCTGCGACCGCGTGCTACTCGTTGGTCTGGGCAAGGAAAAGGATTTCGGCGACAAGGAATATGCCGACGCGATTCGTGCCGCGGTGCGCACGCTCAACGAAACGGGCGCCTTCGACGGCACGCTGTTCCTCACCGAAACCAGCGTCCGCAAGCGCAGCTCCGCTTGGCGCGTGCGTCAGGCAAGCATCGCCGCTCAGGAAACGGTTTATCGCTTCGACCAGTTCAAGAGCAAGAAAGACAAGGTACGCCGCCCCTTGCGCAAACTCACCTTCGTGGTCGACCGCCGCAGCGAACTTGCGACAGCCGAGGAAGCGCTCAGCCAGGGGCAAGCCATCGCCGATGGCATGTCGTTCTGCAAGAACCTCGGCAACCTCCCGGGCAACGTCTGTACCCCGGCCCACCTCGCCGAGGCAGCGCAAACAATGGCCGCGGAAGCCAAGATCGAGTGCCATGTTCTCGAACGCGACGAGCTCGCCTCGCTCGGCATGCATTCTCTGCTCGCCGTGGCGCAAGGATCGCAGCAAGCGCCGAAGCTGATCGTACTTCAGTACAAAGGCGACAAGCCCGACGTCAAGCCCATTGTACTGATTGGCAAGGGAATCACCTTTGATACGGGCGGCATTTCACTTAAACCGGCGCCGGACATGGACGAGATGAAGTACGACATGTGTGGCGCGGCAAGCGTGCTCGGCACCCTGAAGGCAGTCGCCAGCTTGAAGCTGCCACTGAACCTGACGGTCATTGTACCCGCGGTCGAAAACATGCCAGGCGGCAGCGCGAGTCGCCCGGGAGATATCGTCACCTCGATGTCGGGGCAGACGATCGAGATCCTCAACACCGACGCCGAAGGCCGGCTGATACTCTGTGACGCGCTGACCTACGCCGCACGTTTTGAGCCGGACACCGTGATCGATGTTGCCACGTTGACTGGCGCCTGCGTCATCGCTCTCGGCCACGTCGCCAGCGGTCTCTACGCAAACAACGACGCGCTGGCGCGTGAATTGATCAACGCCGGTGACGAGGCACACGATCGGGCGTGGCAAATGCCCCTCTGGAATGACTATCAGGAACAACTGAAAAGCCCGTTTGCGGATATGGCCAACGTCGGCGGTCGCGCTGCCGGAAGTGTCACTGCGGCCTGTTTTCTCTCTCGTTTCACCCGCAAGTACGTCTGGGCTCATCTGGATATTGCTGGCACGGCGTGGAAGTCCGGAACCGACAAGGGGGCGACCGGACGCCCAGTGCCGTTGCTCGTCCACTATCTACTCAAACGTTGCGGCAAGTTGAATTGACCAAGGTCTTCTTTTATCACGGCGCGGGTGACCGCCTCGTCGCAGCAGCCCAACTGATCAAGAAGGCGTTCGCCCAGCGCAAATCCCTACTCGTCTACGCGCCGAGTCGCGAGATGGCAACCGACCTTGATCGCTTTCTGTGGACAACCCCTCCAGAGGGCTTCGTGCCGCATGTCAGTGCCGACTCGCCACTCGCCAGCGAAACGCCGATAGTAATCGCCGAGCGGCTGGACCAGACGTCACACGACGAACGTCTGTTCAACCTCTCGGACGACGTACCGCCGGGATTCGCCCGCTTCACCCATCTGATCGAAATCGTCGGCGACCCAGAGCAAGAACGTGCTGCCGGGCGTCGCCGCGCCCGCTTTTACCTCGATCGTGGCTACGAAATTAGCTACCACGACCTGTCAGCGAAAACCGAATGAGTAACGAACCTGATTTACTGGCGCGAGCCGATTTGCTCATCCGACCTGACGTCAGCCCGACTGTGTGCGAAACCACGGAACCGCGGCGGCTGTCGCGACGGCGAAGCTTTGTTGCCGCGAGCGAAGCTCCTCGTCAGCAACAACAGGGAGAGCTTTCGCTCGATCAAGACGATGACCTGCCCGTTCTGACTGACGTCGTTACACCGCCCACGCCGATGACCACTGACGAAACCGCCGACCTCGGGGGCGAGCTGCGCGACACCCTGGCCAACGACCTCGCCGACTGCGTGCGCAGACGGCTCGTAGACGAGCTGCCGGCACAGGTAGACGATTTTTTCAGGCGTGCGAGCGACGAACTGCGGGCGTGCATCGCGACCACGCTGACAGATACCATCGGCGACTTTCTCGCCCAGCGCGGGCAGCTTCGGTTGCCTCTGACGCTCACAGCGAGCGACAACCCGGTCAGCAGCCGCGAGACGACAACGAGCGAGATAGGGGACGACAGCGCGGCCTGCGGCCCAAGCCACTGACGTTCTCTGGCGACGCGGAGCACGGAAAAAAACGGTGGCGCGCCAAGAAACGCAAGGAGAACGCCGTCACGACGCCTCAGGTTCCACGCCCTGACCGGACGTCGCCCGCCTCAATCCGGTCGAGGCGAGCGACGGGTCGATAGACACGCGCGAGAATGTGCGGGGAGACTGTCAGGACATCGATTCGAACAGCCCGGCAGCGCCCATACCCGTCCCAATGCACATGGTGACCATCCCGTAACGCTTGCCGGTCCGCTGTAGCCCATGAACCAGCGTCGCGGTGCGAATGGCACCGGTTGCACCAAGGGGATGCCCCAGCGCAATCGCACCGCCAAGCGGATTGACCTTCGCCGGATCGAGATCCAATGTTCGTATGACCGCCAGCGCCTGGGCGGCAAACGCTTCGTTAAGCTCGATCCAGTCCACCTCGTCCTGGCTGATGCCGGCCCGCTTAAGGACACGGGGAATCGCCTCAATCGGTCCAATACCCATGATCTCCGGGGCAACTCCGGCAACCGAAAACCCCACAAACCGAGCCAACGGCTTCAGATTGAAGCTCCGCAGCGCCTTTTCCGAGACGACGAGAACGGCTGCCGCGCCGTCCGACATCTGCGAACTGTTGCCGGCCGTCACCGATCCGCGGGCTGCAAAAACCGGTCGCAAACGGGCTAGCCCTTCAGGGCTCGCATCTGCACGCGGACCTTCGTCGGTATCGACGAGAGATTCCCTGACCACCACTTCGCCACTACCCAAGTCGGGTACTCTGGCCTTGACCGCATACGGCGAGATCTCCGCCTTGAAATGTCCGGCGGCAATCGCCGCGCACGCCTTTTGGTGAGAAGCAAGGGCAAACGCATCCTGATCTTCGCGCGAGACCTGCCATTGGGCAGCGACCCTCTCGGCGGTCAACCCCATGCCAAAGGCAATAGTGTAGTTTTGCTCGTACTCGAAAATCGCCGGATTGAGGGCAATCTTGTTGCCCATCATCTGGTTCATCAGCGACATCGTTTCCGTACCACCCGCAAGCATCACGTCAGCCTCGCCCAGACGAATACGGTCGGCTGCCAAAGCCACCGCCTGCACGCCAGAAGCACAGAAGCGGTTGATGGTGATTCCCGGCACCGTATTGGGTAGGCCCGCTAGCAGCAAGCCGATACGCGCTACGTTCATTCCCTGCTCGGCCTCTGGCATTGCGCAGCCAACGATCACGTCCTCGATCGACGCCGGATCAACTTCCGGCACCTGTGCCAGCAACGAGCCTATCGCGTGCGCCAGCATGTCATCCGGACGCACGTGACCGAGCACCCCTTTTCGGCGCCCAACCGGCAAGCGGGTGGCGGCGACGATGTAGGCTTCCTGAAGCGGTTTACTCATCTCGATTCTCCTTGGCCGGCTCAGTTACGCAGAGGTTTGCCGGTTTCCAGCAGGTGCAAAATGCGCTGCTGTGTTTTCTGGTTGTGCAGCAAATCGACGAAAAGTTTGCGTTCGACCGTTAGCAACCACTCCTCATCGACCAGCGATCCGGTTTCGACATCACCACCACATAACGCCGTTGCGACGGCCTTGCCAACGGTATAGTCGTAAGCCGAAATCATTCCGCCTTCTTTCATGTTGGCGAGCAATAATTCGCAGTTGGCGATCCCGGTACGGCCGGCGACCTTCACCGCACGCGCCGGCAGACGCGGATAGTATCCGGCCTCGGCCAAGGCTCTCGCTTCGCGCAAGGCAACATAGAGCAACTCATGAGGATTGAAAACCACCTTGTCGGTTTCGAGCGCAAATCCTAGCTCCTTGGCCTGCAGGCCGCTCTTCGACACGGTCGCCATGGCAATTGTGGTGAACGCTGGCTGGATAAACTCGAAAGGATCGTTGCCAGCAGTCTTCGCGGCCTGCTGAGCAGCGCGTATGGCAAACTCCTTGCATCCGCCGCCCGCCGGGATCAGGCCTACGCCGACCTCAACCAATCCGATGTAACTCTCGAGTGCGATCACTCGTTTGGCGGCGTGCATCAGGAACTCGCAACCGCCACCCAGCGCCATTCCCTGTACGGCCGCAACAACCGGAACCTGCGCGTACTTCAGACACATCGCCGTCTTCTGGAACTCGGCGACGTAGCTCGCCAACAAATCGAACTCGCTCGCCGCAATCGCGGTCGCCACCTCCTTGAGATTGGCACCAAAAGCAAAGGGAGCCTCCTGCCAGATAACGAGGCCACGGTACGACGCCTCGGCTCGCACCACCGCTTCCTGAAGACCGATAATCTCGTCGCGTCCCAAGGTATGGTTGCGCGACTTGACGCTGGCAATGGCTATCTCGGCATCGACCTCGGGCAGCACCCACAGTCGCACGCCGTCGTTCTCCCAGAGCGTCGTCCCTCTCACCGGCTGCTCGCCAAACACCCGCTCAGGAATCAGTTGCCGCTGATAAACGGGCAATGACGAGCGCGCCTGATACGCGTCCGCCTGCGCCGAATACGAGCCATCCGATCGATGGACGCCGTTTTCTCTCAGCGCGCTGAAAACCCAAGCCGGCAACGGTGCCGAGCTCATCGTCAGACCGCCCTCAATGTCGCTTCGGACAGCGTCCGCAATCGCTCGCCAGCCGGCCGCTTGCCACGTTTCGAACGGTCCCTGCGACCAGCCGAAGCCCCAACGCATCGCAAAATCGACGTCTCGCGCATTGTTGGCGATCTCGGCGAGGTGATAAGCCGCATAGTGAAAGATGTCGCGGAAAATTGCCCAGAGAAACTCGGCCTGAGGATGCGGAGAGGCGCGCAACCGCGCAAACCGTTCGCCGACATTCGGGTGTTTGAGTATTGCCAAGACGTCGGCGTCGATTTCGGCCGCCGATTCACGATAGCCCCCACGCGCCAGGTCGAGGACTTTGATCGCTCGCCCTTCCTTGCGGAAAATGCCGGCACGCGTCTTCTGTCCCAGTGCGCCGGCGGCGATAAGCCGCTCGAGCCAAGCCGGTACACTAAAATGGGGATGCCACGGGTCGTCGGCCAAAGTGTCCTGCATGGTGCGGATCACATGCGCCAGCGTATCGAGCCCGACGACGTCGGCCGTACGGTAAGTGGCGCTTTTTGGTCGGCCAATCAGTGGTCCGCTCAACGCGTCAACAACGTCAAAACCAAGCCCTAGCCGCTGCGTGTGATGCATCGCGGCCAACATGGAGAACACCCCAATGCGGTTGGCGACGAAGTTCGGCGTATCGAACGCGCGCACGATCCCTTTGCCCAGACGCGACACTAACCACGACTCCAGCGTATCGAGCAACAAGGGATCGGTATCGCGCCCAGCGATCAACTCGACGAGCGGCATATAGCGCGGCGGGTTGAAGAAGTGAATCCCGCAAAAACGTCGGCGGAGCTCGGGGGGGAGCGCTTCGGCCAGACGGTTCACCGACAATCCGGAAGTGTTCGAAGCAACAATCGCCGACGGTGCGAGGAAGGGCGCGATCTTGCGATAGAGGTCATCCTTCCACTCCATTTTCTCGGCAATCGCCTCTATGATCAGGTCGCAATCGCGCAGTCGATCGAGATGCCGCGAGTAGTTCGAAGCGTCAATGTAGAGGACACGATCCTTGGTCGCCAGCGGCGACGGCTCGTGCTTCTTGAGCGCGCCAAGTGCGCGGTTGACGATCCCGTTAGCATCGCCCTCGCCGGCCGGCAGATCAAAAAGAGCTACCGGAACTTCGGCATTCGCGAGATGGGCGGCAATCTGCGCACCCATCACGCCCGCTCCGAGTACAGCGGCCTTACGTACGATGAAGTTACTCAAGCTGTCCTCCTAATCTAGTCGTCGTCGCTCGTAGGAAGCCCAAAACTGCCCTGCACAGGCCAGTCAAACGAACGTTTGAATTGTAGCGGTTTCGCGGACAAGGTCAAGCCTTGCCGCGGAAAACACCGCTCTGCGCCGACGGAATCGGCGAAAAAAAAGCCCCGCCAAGCGGGGCTCTCTCTGGCAAGCGTGACCGGAAAGGGCTAGAACGCCAGCGAGTACTGGGCACCGAGAATCCACGCGCTGGCATCGTATTCGCCAGTCACCGTGCCTCGATTGGTGAGTGGATTGACGGTCGTTTCGTTCTTATTGATCTTCGGATCCTTGATGTACAGATAGGTCACGCCGAGCTCGAGCGTCTGCTCTCGCGCAGGCTTCCACTGCCCACCAAACGAAAACCAGGTGCGATCGTTATCCGGCAAGGAAGTCAGACGACTGGTCGCGCCGCGCACCGGCGTCTGATCATAGGCCAGACCGAACTGCAGCTTGACAGCTTCTGACACCGTGTAGATCGCCCCCAAGGCAACACGGTAGGTGTTTTGGAAGTTTGCATCGAGCGTCTGTGCGAGCGCGCCAGCTTGCGGCCCGGAATCGCGGACAATGTTGACGTTCTTGATCGAACTCCAGCCGGTCCAGGAAATGTCGCCGAGAAGCTGCCAACGGTCACTCAATTTCTGATCAACGCTCAGAATGAAGGTGTCCGGCACCCTGAGATCGGCCTTGACATCGCTTGCCCCGCCGGCATTGCTTAACGCAAGCGCCGTTGCATTCCCGGCGGCCGTTCCGTCGCCCCTCAGTTTTACCTTGCCTTCGGTGTGATACTGGATCGTCGACCGATAGGAGAGGCCAATCTTGGTTGCCGGCGACAAGGTGAACAGAGCGCCGAGGTTCCATCCCCAGGCGTCGTCGTCAATACTCATGTGCGACGTGACGCGTGGCAGCGTCAAGGGACCGGCATTATTGATCGCTACGCGACGATAGTAGTCGGCTTCGATCTTCTGCCAGCTGACGCCTGCGCCAAGCGACACCATCTCGTTGACACGGAACGCAATCGAGGGATTGATGTTAATGGTCTTGATATCGAACTCGTTCGACTGGGCACTCCCTCGCCACGGATCGTCGTACTTTGTCTTAAGTCCGAAAGGTGCTCCAATTCCCAATCCAACATAGAGATCTTTGCTCAGCGCCCACGATAGATAGCCGTTCGGCAAATAGCCCCAAGCACCCGCGTCATCGCCATCGCCAGCCCCCATCGCCCCCCCGGGGCCAAACTGACCGACCTGTGAGCCGCGATCATGAAACTTGTAGCTGGTCCTCACCGCGGTCAAACCACCCGACGCTTCGATGGCCTTCAGCTGAGTCATTCCGGCCGGATTCCAGAAGATCGTGCTGGCATCGTTGGCCTTCGCCGCCGATCCTGCATAGGCGTTGCCAAGGCCACTACCCTGTTCGAGCAACTGAAAGCCCGAGGCGCATGCAGCGCCTGAAAAAATTCCCAAAAGTAATGCCGGCAACAATCTCAGCGATCCTTGTGGTGACATGTTCACTCTCCCTTGGCGACGATCTAGACGTGGCTTAACTGCCACGGAGTATTGGCAATACCGCTGCACTATCCTACGACTACCCTTTAGAAAAATCATCGCTCATGCGTGGCTCTGACAATCTCCGCTTCTCACCGTGTTGGTTTATCGCAACATAGGTAAGCACGGCCTCGGTGACTTTTACGGTAAGGGGCTGCGCCGGGTTACGTTCCGCAAACACCTCGACCCGTACCTGAATCGACGTTTGCCCGATGCCCACGACTTCGGCAAAAAAACTGACCACATCTCCGACGGTCACCGGCTGCTTGAAGAGAAACGAGTTGACCGCGACGGTAGTCACCCGCCCGCACGCTCGTCGCATCGCAAGGACGGCACCCGCAATATCCACCTGCGCCATTATCCAGCCGCCAAAGACATCGCCTTGAGGATTGACGTCGGCCGGCATCGGCACCACCCTGAGGATTGGCTGCCGAGACGTTAGAATGCCCTGACAGTCCTTCATATCGACTCCTTAAGAAGTGCAGGGGGCCGCCCGTAAGAGGAGCGAAACCCGCGCCGAAAAAACCTGCGCCGCCCAGATCGGCGGCAGCAACCATCCCCGTGGCGTCCATCCGTCGGTAAGGACCAAACAGTGGCGTGACGCGTCGCGTTCGCAGCCCTTGAGGTACGAAACCAGGAGGACGCTTGAGGAGTCTGCGGCGTACGCAGAATATGCCGCCCCGCCTACCGGCCGAGGGTCCAGCGTGCCGCACAAGTGCGCGTGGGTATATCGGCGCCTTGGTGGCGCCGGCGAGAGTCGTGTCGACCGCAGTGGCGGCGATTAAGGCTACGCTGCAACCCGATGCGGCGGAAGTCGCTGCTGATGACTCCCGAGATCCATTGGAAAATCGTCGACATGAATCACCGCATCACGTAGTTCATCGCGCCGTTTGAGCACCGCGTATTCGGCAGCGGTAACGATGCCTGCCGAAAATGCAGCCTGCGCCAAGTCTCTGACATTGGCGTCCGGATTATCGGCCAGCACGCCCTTCTTTTCCGCCGCGCGAATCTTGGCGTCGATCGGCTCCGCCTCGATGGTCGCCGACAATGCCAGTTCAAGCGTCCCGATCGCCTCTTTGTCGCTCCGCGGAACGTAGGCCTCTGCAGTCAGCCGGTCGCGTGAGGCCGACGGTTGAATCAACAGTTTGGCCACTTTGTGACCGATACGATCCGATGGAACATCGTAGGGATGCCCGAGCGGAAAGATCATGCGATACAGGCAGCGCGCTATCCAGCGCGCCGGGAAGTTCGCCATCACGCCGTCAAACGCCATCTGAGCCTTGTACATGGCATCCCACATCGCCCAGTGCAGCAGGGGAGCATCCGCCTGCTGCCTCCCCTCCGCTTCGTAGCGCTTCAGCGTCGCGGAGCACAGATACAACATCGACAAGATATCGCCTAGACGAGCCGACAGTTTTTCCCGACGTTTCAGCTCCCCGCCAAGTACCAACATCGAGATGTCGGCGAGAAAGGCGAAGCCGGCTGCGAAGCGCGTCAGCTGTTGATAATAGCGCCGGGTCTCCGGCGCCACTTGCGCCGGCACCGGTACAAAGCGCGACCCGGTAAGGCCGGTCCACAGCGCCGCCAAGCCATGGCGAATGGTAAACCGGACGTGACCAAACAGCGCCTCGTCAAAGTCGCGCAAGCCGGCCTGGCGATCCGGGTTGTACGCCGCTTTCATCTCGCGCAGAACATACGGGTGGCAGCGAATGGCCCCCTGTCCGAAGAGGATCATGCTCCGCGTCAAAATGTTCGCCCCTTCGACCGTAATCCCGATCGGAATCTGCTGATAGGCTCGACCAATGAAGTTGCTTGGGCCAAGGCAAATTCCTTTTCCGCCGACAATATCCATGCCGTCGTTGACCACTTGACGCGCGCGTTCCGTGACGTGGTACTTGGCGATCGCCGAAACGACGGACGGTCGTTCACCGAGGTCGATCGCGCCGGCGGTCATCTTGCGCACGGCATCCATCATGTAGGTGTACGCGCCGATCCGAGTTAACGGCTCTTCTACTCCCTCAAAACGCCCAATAGCCGTGCGAAACTGGTTGCGCACGCGCGCGTAGGCGCCGACAGCGCGCGCAGTGAGCTGCGCGACACCCGTATTTGACGACGGCAGCGAAATCGACCGTCCGGCAGCGAGACACTCCATCAGCATCCGCCAGCCCTGGCCAACCATCGCCTGACCACCGATCACGAAATCCATCGGCATGAAGACATCTTTGCCGGAGGTCGGCCCATTCATAAACATCGCATTGAGCGGGAAGTGCCTACGTCCGAGCTCGACTCCCGCCGTCTCACGCGGCACCAAAGCGCACGTAATGCCGACGTGTCGCTTCCCGCCAAGCAGTCCGTCCGGGTCGTACAGGTGGAACGCCAGCCCAAGAAGCGTGCATACCGGACCCAGCGTAATGTAGCGTTTGTGCCAGGTCACACGCATGCCAAGCACTTCCCTACCCTGCCAAAACCCTTTGCAGACAATGCCGATGTCGGGAATCGATGCCGCGTCGGAACCAGCCCACGGACTCGTCAGCGCGAACGCCGGAATGTCAAGGCCTCTCGCCAACCTCGGGAGATAGTGCGTCTTTTGCTCTTCGGTTCCGTAGTGCATCAACAGCTCGGCTGGACCCAGGGAATTTGGCACCATGACGGAGACCGACAAGGCCGAGCAGCGCGACGAGAGCTTGGTCACGATCTGCGAGTGGGCATAGGCCGAGAAACCCAGCCCGCCGTACGACTTGGGAATGATCATCCCAAGAAATCCGTTGTCCTTGATGTACTGCCACGCCTGTGGCGGCAAGTCATAAAGCTCCGTCGTTATCTGCCAGTCGTCGACCAGCGCACAAGCCTGCTCCACTTCGTTATCCATAAACGCCTGTTCCTCGGGCGTCATGACCGGGACGGGATAGGTCAGCAACTTGTTCCAATCGGGATTGCCGCGGAAAAGCTCTCCGTCCCACCAAACGGTTCCCGCTTCGAGCGCGTCGCGCTCGGTATCCGACATCTGTGGCAAAACTTTCTTGTAAGTCCGAAAGACCGATCGAGTAATCAGAAAACGGCGCACCGGTCGCACGCCGAAAACGATGGTCGCACTTAGTGCACTGACTCCGAGTAAGAGCAAGGTGAGGGTGGTCATCATTACGGTTCTCCTGTCTTTGGTGTTGCGGCTGCGTTGCATGCCTGACTCGACGAACTTCCGGGTGTTGCGTGGGCGCCACGCGCAAATACCCTACGGCCCGCTCACGTTGATTCCTCTTTCGCCGCCGCAAGCGGTGGCAAGGGCGCGCGCAGGCCGCCGAGCAGAAAGGGCATCAAGCGTCGCGCCAATCGTCTGGCATGGGCCGTGTCATTCGTCTCGTGACTCTCTTTCTCGCCGGCAAGATCCTCAAGCCCATAGCCAGTAACGACCTGAAGAACGTCCGTCCCCGCAATTGCGTAAGACATGGCGCCAAGCATGAAATGCAAGCGCCAGACGATTTCGGCTCGAGGAACGTCAGGAAGCGCACGAAATAGGGCTCGCTTATAGCGATCGATCACCTCCGCGTACTCGCTCGCAAAGAAATCGCGAATAAACGCGGCGGGTTGGGTCAAGGTCCGACCGAGCAGTCGGAGAAAGGTCATCCCGCCCAAGGCTTCGTCCTCGCCCATTCGGAGGAGCGTCCCGAAAAACGCCTCGAGGATCTGCGATGGTTTCAGCGGAGCGCCATTCGCTTGCGCCTCCAGCTTATCCAGTTCGAGCATGCGTTCCCGGTTCAGCCAAGCGAGGCGGCGGCGAAACACTTCTCGCAACAATTCTTCTTTCGTACCAAAGTGGTAGTTGACCGCAGCGAGGTTGACCTGAGCCGCGCCCGTGATCATGCGCATCGACGTCGCCTCATAACCACTTGTCATGAAAAGGCTTTCAGCCACGTCGAGAATTCGTTCACGAGTGTCCGGACTCGACTTCGCTTCAATCATTTGGCGTATGGGTCTGGCTGTGTTCATTTCCCGAGTTTCCACAACCGGAAACTCCCTTCGTTCAAACGTTCGTTTTAATTCTAGGGGGCACCTGCGACAAATGCAAGCGTTTTCACCGCCGACATACAGACCTTGAGCCCTGGATGATCAACAGGGCATACTCGTTAGCTCTCGCACGCTACCAACCTCTCGACCCATGCGCCGCACAGCTGACCCAACCCTGAGTGTTGATCGACCCGTGCCAGGTGACGCCCGACTGTGGCCAACGCTTGGCAAGCTCGTTCCCTATTTGTGGCCGTACAAGGAAAGAATCTTGCTCGCGCTCCTGTGTCTGTTCGCAGCAAAATTGGCCAACGTCGCAGTACCGCTCGTGTTCAAGGAGGTGATCGATGGGTTAACGTTGGCCGTACAAGTACTTAGCGTACCGATACTGCTGTTGCTTTTTTACGGGGTGCTTCGCTTTTCGACGTCACTGTTCGCCGAATTGCGCGAAATACTCTTTGCTCGTGTCACACAGCGGGCGGTTCGACAGTTGACTCTGGAGGTCTTCCGCCACATGCATGAACTGTCGCTCCGCTTCCATTTGCAGCGACAGACCGGCGCCGTTTCGCGCGATATCGAACGCGGTAGCCGTTCAGTCTCCAGCCTCATCAGCTACACGCTCTACTCCATCCTGCCGACGCTGGTCGAGATCGGCCTCGTCCTCCTGGTGCTGGTGACGCACTACGACCTGTCGTTTGTGTTGATTACCCTGGTATCGCTAGCGACCTACGGCGTGTTCACGGTCATTGTCAGCAACCGGCGGATCGCCATCCGACGACGCGTAAACGAGGCCGACTCGGCCGCTGCCACGCGTGCCATTGACAGCCTGCTCAACTACGAGACGGTAAAGTACTTTGGCAACGAAGGCTACGAAGCGGAACGCTACGACCTCCAATTACGCGCGTGGGAATATGCCGCCACACGTAGTCAGCTATCGCTGTCCTGGCTCAATCTTGGCCAGCAGCTGATCATCGCCGTCGGCGTGACCGCCATGATGTGGCAAGCGGCCATCGGCGCCGTGGACGGTACGATGACCATCGGTGACCTTGTGCTGGTGAATGCCTTTCTCATTCAGCTCTACATGCCACTCAACTTTCTCGGCGTCGTCTATCGCGAGATCAGGCAAGCCTTGGCGGACATTGAGCGAATGTTTAGCCTACTCTCGGTCAATCGAGAAGTCGCCGACGCGGCCAACGCGGTCGACTCGCTGCCCGGCCCGGCTGAGATCCGTTTCGTTGACGTCCACTTTTCTTATGACGCGAAGCGTGAAATCCTTCACGGCGTCAACCTTACGATCCCTGTTGGCGCTACCGTCGCTGTTGTCGGCGAATCCGGTTCCGGCAAATCGACCCTGGCACGACTGTTGTTCCGCTTCTACGACGTCAACAGCGGGCAGATTCTGATCAACAATCGCGATCTCAGACAGCTTACGCAAGCTAGTTTACGCGCGGCGATAGGCATCGTTCCACAAGATTCGGTGCTCTTCAACGACACGATTTACTACAACGTTCGTTACGGCCGCCCAGCCGCTAGCCACACCGAAGTCATCGCCGCAGCGGAAAACGCGCAGCTAAAGGATTTTATTGAAACCTTGCCCGATGGGTATGAGACACGAGTCGGAGAAAGGGGTCTCAAAGTGTCAGGTGGTGAGAAACAACGTATCGCGATCGCCCGCGCCTTGCTGAAAAACCCGCCGATACTGATCTTCGACGAGGCCACGTCGGCACTCGACTCAAAAACGGAGCTCGCGATTCAGGCCAGCCTGGATACTGCGGCACGGGGCCGCACAACGCTGGTGATTGCTCATCGGCTTTCGACTATCATGAACGCTGACAATATTCTCGTCATGGCCGGAGGACAGATCGTGGAAGACGGGAAACACCTTGACTTGCTGGCCCGAGGCGGGGTGTATGCACAAATGTGGGCGCTGCAACAAAGGGAGGAACTCAACGATCTCGCAACGCCAACATGACGGTTAACCCAACCCACTCGTCAAGCGCGCTACGTGAAAAAAAGCCAGGCAGCACATCCCTCCTGGCTTTTCTCCTTTTTCCCAACGTCGACCAGCTACTTAAGCGCCTCCACTTCCCACCCGCTCCAGCTCGGCCCCATCGTTGGGTTGATCAAGCAACTGCACATACGCCATTGGCGCATTGTCGCCCTCACGGAAGCCGCATTTCAAAATCCGAAGATAGCCGCCGTTACGCGCCGCATAACGCGGGCCGAGCTCGTCAAAAACTTTTACCACCATTTCTCGGTCGCGCAAGCGGTCAAACGCGAGGCGCCGGTTCGCCAAACTTGGTTTTTTGCCAAGCGTAATGATCGGCTCAACAACCCGCCGCAACTCTTTCGCCTTCGGCAACGTCGTCTTAATCGTTTCTTCACGCAGCAGTGAAACGCTGATGTTACGCAACATCGCCAGTCGATGGGCGCTGGTACGGTTCAGTTTGCGGAGGCCCAAACGGTGACGCATAGTGTCGATTCCTTCCCTTGTATTGCAGATAATCCTACTTCTCGAGTCCGGCCGGCGGCCAATTTTCGAGTTTCATCCCCAGCGTAAGCCCACGCGCGGCGAGCACTTCCTTAATTTCGTTGAGCGACTTCCTTCCCAAGTTAGGCGTCTTTAACAGCTCGTTTTCAGTCCGCTGGATCAGGTCTCCGATGTAGTAAATCGTTTCGGCCTTCAAACAGTTGGCCGAGCGAACCGTCAATTCGAGGTCGTCGACTGGACGCAGCAACAGCGGATCGACTTGCACGGCCTTTGGCCGATCCACCGGTAACGCCGTTCCAGCCAAGTCTGCAAAAACAGACAACTGCTCCATCAATATTCTCGCCGCCGTGCGAATCGCTTCCTCCGGCTCGATCGCACCGTTGGTTTCGATGTCCATGACCAACTTGTCGAGATCGGTTCTTTGCTCGACGCGCGCACTCTCGACCGCGTAACTCACCCGTTTTACCGGACTAAACGACGCATCAAGAATCAGTTTGCCGATATGCTTGCCGCTTTCACCCAACTGCCGCAAAGTCCCCGCGACATAACCTCGCGACCTCTCCACCTTGATCTCCATGGCGAGTTTGCCGCCTGCGGAGAGATGAGCGACGACGTGCTCGGGATTGATAATCTCGACATCGTGTGCAACGTCAATGTCCGCCGCCCTGACGACTCCTTTCCCGTCCTTGCGCAAGTGAAGAACCACTTCGTCGCGATTGTGAAGTTTGAATACGACTCCCTTCAAATTAAGCAGGATGTCAACGACGTCCTCTTGCACGCCGTCGATCGTCGAATACTCGTGCAATACCCCTTCGATACTGACTTCCGTTGCCGCATATCCAGGCATCGACGAGAGTAGAATGCGGCGCAACGCGTTTCCGAGCGTGTGCCCATAGCCTCGCTCAAACGGTTCCATGACCACGCGCGCGTGCACCGCTGACAAGCTCTGCACGTCAATGATGCGAGGTTTAAAAAGTCCACTACTTTGCATGTACTGTCCTTTGCCTGAATCCGCGCAGCCCGGTCAAGCCTACTTGGAGTAAAGCTCGATGACTAGACTCTCATTGATCGTGGGCGGTAGCTCGCCACGCTCCGGGTGTGCCTTATACGTCCCCTTTACCGCTTGGGCGTCCACTTCCACCCACTCAGGAAACCCACGAGCCTCGGCTGCGGAGAGCGCCGCTTTCACCCGCAAGTGCGCTTTCGCCTTTTCACAGACCTCGACGACATCTCCCGGCCGAACTTGATATGAAGGGATATTAACCCGCCGACCATTTACCAGTATGCCGTTGTGTCGAACCACCTGCCGCGACTCCGCGCGAGAGGCAGCGAACCCCATACGATAGGCGACGCTGTCCAGACGCGACTCCAACAGCTGAAGCAAAACCTCCCCGGTTACCCCTTTGCGCCGATCGGCCTCCTGATATACCTTGCGAAACTGCCCCTCCAAAACGCCGTAAATCCGCCGAATCTTCTGCTTTTCGCGCAAATGCACGCCGTAGTCAGAAAGCCGTTGTCCCGACTTCTGTCCGTGCTGACCCGGCGCGTAGGAGCGACGCTCAATCGCGCACTTGTCAGTAAAACACTTCTCCCCCTTCAAAAACAACTTTTCGCCTTCGCGGCGGCACTGGCGGCACTTCGGGTCGAGGTTACGGGCCACTGATCTCTCCTTAAATTCGGCGTCTCTTGGGCGGACGGCAGCCATTGTGCGGGATCGGCGTAACGTCGGTAATCGCCGTAATCTTCATCCCCAAAGCGTTTAGCGCTCGCACCGACGACTCCCTACCAGGTCCCGGGCCCTTAATCCTCACCTCGAGATTCTTTACTCCGCATTCGACCGCCGTCCTTCCAGCCGCCTCTGCTGCGACTTGCGCAGCAAACGGAGTGCTCTTGCGAGAGCCCTTGAAGCCCGCCCCGCCAGAGGTCGCCCAAGACAATGCATTACCCTGACGATCCGTAATCGTAATAATCGTGTTGTTGAATGAAGCGTGGATGTGCGCTACCCCCTCGGCGACATTCTTCCGAATCTTGACTTTTTTGCGAACTTTTACAGCGGTTTTGGCCATAATCAAATCCTAAGTGCTGGTCATTTCTTGCCGGCGATCGGCTTGCGCGGTCCTTTTCGCGTGCGCGCATTCGTCCGCGTCCGCTGACCCCGACAAGGTAGCCCCTTGCGATGGCGCAACCCGCGATAGCAACCCAGATCCATCAGTCGCTTGATGCTCATCGTCACTTCGCGCCGCAAGTCACCCTCCACGCTGTACCGCCCGATCTGATCGCGCAGACGTTCCAGTTCCGCTTCCGTCAGATCTTTCATTTTCGTGGACCGACTAACACCCGCTGCATCACAGATCTTCTGTGCCCGCGGGCGCCCAATGCCGTAGATCGCAGTCAGCGCGATCTCAGCGTGCTGGTGATTTGGAAGGTTTACCCCTGCAATGCGGGCCATCTAATTACCCCACCGAGTCAAAACTTAACAAATTAATAATCATTCACCGCCAAAAGCTATGCCGCACGCCGCGGATACCTAGCCCTGACGTTGCTTGTGGCGCTGGTCCGAGCATATTACACGGACGATTCCGTGACGACGAACGATTTTACACTTACGACAGACACGCTTGACGGAAGCCAGAACTTTCATCTCAAACTCCAAATTGCTCGCCACTATCGCAGCAACGAGAAGATAACATTCTTGTGCGGAGCAGCCCCCTCACTTGGCACGGAAAACAATGCGCGCCCGGCTGAGGTCATAGGGGGTGAGCTGCACCGTCACTTTGTCGCCGGGAAGAATACGAATGTAGTGCATCCGCATCTTTCCTGAAATAAAGCCGAGAACGACATGGCCGTTTTCGAGTTTCACCCTAAACGTCGCATTGGGCAAGTTCTCTAGAACCTCGCCCTGCATCTCAATAAGATCTTCCTTGGCCATCCTATCGCGCCGACAACCCGGAGCCCTTAAAATTCGCTTTCTTGAGCAGGCTCTCGTACTGGTGCGACATTGCGTATGCTTGAACCTGTGTCATGAAGTCCATCGTCACCACGACAATAATCAACAAAGAAGTTCCACCGAAGTAAAAAGGAACGTTCCACTTCAGAATCAGGAACTCTGGCAACAAACAGACGATCGTAATATAGGCGGCGCCAACCAGGGTCAGTCGGGTGAGAATCTTGTCGATGTAGCGCGCGGTCTGTTCACCTGGCCGTATTCCCGGCACGAACGCTCCGCTTCGCTTAAGGTTGTCTGCCGTTTCTCGAGAGTTGAAGACCAAGGCGGTATAGAAAAAGCAAAAAAAGATGATTGCGGCGGCATAAAGCAAAACATAAATCGGCTGCCCTGGCGACAGGGCGCCGGCAATATCTTTCAACCAGCGCACCGACTCACCAGAGCCAAACCAGCCAGCGATAGTCGCTGGAAAGAGAATTATTGACGAGGCGAAAATTGGCGGGATGACCCCCGCCATATTGAGTTTGAGCGGTAAATGGGAACTCTGGCCGCCGTATATCTTATTACCCACCTGGCGCTTGGCGTAGTTGACCAAAATCTTTCGTTGACCGCGCTCAACGAAGACGACAAAAGCTGTCACCACGACCACCAGCACGCTGATCAAAATCGCAGTCAGCGGATGCATTGCACCCGTCCGGACCAACTCGAGCAAGCCACCAATGGCATTCGGTAGCCCGGCAGCGATGCCTGCAAAAATTATGATCGAAATCCCATTTCCCAAACCACGTTCGGTCACTTGCTCGCCAAGCCACATCAGAAACATTGTGCCCGTAACCAGGGTGGCCACAGTGACCAACCTAAACATCAATCCCGGCTCCAACACCAATCCGGGCTGCGACTCCACGGCGATGGCAATGCCAATCCCCTGAAACAGCGCGAGGAACACCGTGCCGTAGCGCGTGTATTGCGTAATTTTTCGTCGACCCGCCTCACCCTCTTTCTTGAGTGCTTCCAGCTGCGGGCTCGCGTGCGTCATCAACTGCATGATGATCGACGCCGAGATATACGGCATGATTCCAAGAGCGAAAATCGTAAACCGTGACAGCGCCCCCCCGGAAAACATGTTGAACATACCGAGGATGCCGCCTTGCTGTTTGTTGAACAACTCCGCCAACACTACCGGGTCAATGCCCGGCACGGGAATGTGCGAGCCGATCCGGTAAACCACCAAGGCGCCAATCAGAAACCAAAGCCGCCGCTTGAGGTCACCAAACTTGCCGCCCTTGTTAAGGGTTGTTGGAGTGCTGGCCAAGTGATTCGCTCCCGACTGGTCGCTACTCGCCCGTACTACCGCCGGCCGCTTCGACCGCGGAGCGCGCGCCAGACGTCACCCCAACGCCGCGCAAAACCACTTTTCGCCCGATTTCGCCTGAGAGAATGACTTTTGCCGACAAAGCATGTTGGCCAATCACTCCCGCCTGCTTTAGCACTGAGAGGTCGATCTCTTCAACCGCCAGCCGGCTGATTTCCGACAATCTAACTTCAACGTTATACCGATTGGTGAGAGACTTGAAACCGCGTTTCGGCAGGCGGCGCTGCAACGGCATTTGGCCGCCTTCGAAGCCGATTTTGTGCAATCCGCCCGCCCTGGACTTTTGGCCCTTGTGTCCGCGACCGCAAGTCTTGCCAAAACCCGAGCCAATGCCACGGCCGACGCGTTTTCTGTCGGGCCTCGATCCCGACGACGGAGCAACTGTATTGAGCCTCATTTCAGCCCTCACACTTCAAGAGGTAGGATACCTTGTTGATCATTCCTCTTATTGCTGGAGTATCCTCCAGCACCGAAGAACTGTGCAGGCGACGCAATCCCAGCCCGCGCACCGTTGCTCGATGCGACACTTTAGTACCGATGAGGCTTCTGACCAGCGTCACTTTTACTGTTTTTTCCGCCATCATTCACCCCATGATCTCGTCGATCGACTTCCCACGCTTCGCCGCGACTTCGGCAGGGGTGGTCATCGAGCTTAAGCCGTTGATTGTTGCCCGCACGATGTTGTAGGGATTGGTCGAGCCGTGTGCCTTAGCCACGACATTTGACATACCCATAACGTCAAACACTGCTCGCATTGCGCCTCCGGCGATAATCCCGGTACCCTCCGGCGCCGGCTGCATCATGACCCGCGACGCTCCGTGATGCCCAACCACTGTGTGCTGTAGCGTGCCGTTTCTGAGGCTAACCTTAACTAGACTGCGTCGCGCTTCCTCCATCGCCTTTTGTACCGCAACCGGCACTTCTCTCGACTTACCCTTTCCCATGCCGACGCGTCCGTCCCCGTCACCGACCACCGTCAACGCTGCAAATCCGAGAATACGTCCGCCCTTGACGACTTTGGTCACGCGGTTAATGGAAATCATCTTTTCGCGCATGCCGTCATCGGGCTTGTCGGCCTGCTGCGGCTTACGGGTTTGCGGTTTCGCCATCGTTTACTCCTGTTCCTTGATCTGCCTAGAACTTCAGACCGGACTCTCGCGCAGCATCAGCCAGAGCCTTGATGCGTCCGTGGTACTGATAGCCTGAACGATCAAACGCAACCTCCTCAATACCCACCTGCCGCGCGCGCTCGGCTATAGCCTGCCCAATGGCCTTTGCTGCGGCTATGTTCCCGCCGCTCGTCATCGTCCGGCGCATTTCGGGCTCTAGCGAAGACGCCGCCGCCAAGACCCGCGAGCCACCCGGTGACAGCACTTGGGCGTAGATGTGACAGTTGCTGCGATGGACCGTCAACCTCACCGCCTTCAACTCGGCGATCTTCGCCCGGGACTTTCGGGCCCTGCGCAAACGCGCCTGTTTCCTGTCGTTCATCATTGCCCCCTTACTTCTTCTTCTTCGTTTCCTTGATCAGGACGACCTCGCCGCTATAGCGAACTCCCTTGCCCTTATACGGTTCAGGCTTGCGATAGGCACGAATCTCCGCCGCCACCTGTCCGACCAACTGACGATCGACGCCCTTGATGACAATTTCCGTTTGCGTCGGCGTTTCCGCAACAATCCCCTTGGGCAGCGCATAGACCACCGGATGCGAAAATCCGAGCGAAAGATTAAGCGCCCCGCCTTGCGCCTGAGCCCGATACCCTACGCCGACCAACGTCAGACGGCGCTCGAAGCCTTTACTGACCCCGGTCACCATATTGTTGACAACGGCACGAACGGTCCCGGCAAAAGCGCCCGCATTGGCGGCTCCCTCTACCGGCCGGCAGATCAACGCCTCACCCTCGCGCTCCACGCGAACCGCCGGGTGAGCGAGAAACTCGAGAGTACCGAGAGGGCCCGCGACCGCGACACGCTCTGCGGTCACATCGACGGTCACACCCGCGGGAACGACAATTGGGTTCTTGGCTACGCGAGACATGGCGACATCCTAGGCAACAAAACACAGCACTTCGCCGCCCACGTGGCTGGCACGCGCTCGCCGATCGGTCATCACGCCCTTGGGAGTCGAGACGATCGCTACCCCGAGGCCGTTCATTACCTGCGGAATGCTGTCTGCACCGCGATAGATTCGCAGGCCGGGGCGTGACACGCGGTCGATCCTTTCGATCACAGGACGACCGGCGTAATACTTGAGCCCAATCTCGAGCGTCGGCTTGCCAGCGTTTGCGCTGACGGTAACGCTTTCAACATAGCCTTCGTCCTTCAACACTTGGGCGATGGCAACCTTTACCTTCGAGGAGGGAATAACTACCGAGGCCTTGGCTGCCATTTGGGCATTGCGAATTCGCGTCAGCATGTCGCTGATTGGATCGCTCATAGACATATCACTTTTCCTCCCGCCTACCAGCTCGCCTTGATCAGCCCTGGAACCCCGCCTTGCATGGCTACCTGGCGCAACATCCCTCGACCCAAACCAAATTTTCGGTACACGCCACGCGGGCGACCCGTCATAGCGCAGCGATTACGCAGCCGAACCGGGCTTGCGTTACGTGGCAGCGACTGAATCTGCAGACGAGCATCGAACCGTTCCTCAAGCGAGCGCTGCTGATCCTTAACGACCGCGATCAACTCTGCGCGCTTCTTGGCGTATTTTTCTACCGTCTTGCGCCGTTTTTCCCCCCGGTTGATGACAGCAATCTTTGCCATTTTTGTTTAGTTCCTGAAAGGAAATTTGAACGCACTCAACAACGCGCGCGCCTCTTCGTCCGTCTTGGCGGTTGTCGTCACACTGATGTTCATGCCGCGCAAAGCATCGATCTTGTCGTACTCAATTTCGGGAAAAATAATCTGCTCTTTCAGCCCCATGCTGTAGTTGCCGCGACCGTCAAAACCTTTACCCGAAATGCCGCGAAAATCACGCACGCGAGGCAACGCCACCGACACCAAGCGATCGATAAACTCGAACATGCGGGGCCCACGCAGCGTCACCATGCAGCCTATCGGGTAACCGGCGCGAATCTTGAAACCGGCGATTGAGCGACGCGCCTTGGTGATCACCGGCTTTTGCCCCGCAATTTTCGCCATATCACCGACCGCGTTGTCCAATATTTTCTTGTCGGCAACCCCTTCGCCGACTCCCATGTTCAGCGTGACCTTAACGATCCGAGGCACCTCCATGGGCGATTTGTAGTCAAACCTACGAGTCAGGTCGCCGACCACCGTCGTCTTGTAATAATCCATCAAACGCGCCATGACCGTTCCTTAGCCCCCGAGAACTTCGCCATTCGACTTGAAAAACCGCACCTTGCGCCCGTCCTCCAGTGTCTTGAAGCCAACGCGATCGGCTTGTTTGGTGACCGGGTTGTAGATCGCGACGTTCGACACGTGTAGCGGCATTTCCTTCTCAACAATGCCACCAACAACGCCCTTCACCGGATTCGGCTTGACATGCTTCTTGACCCGGTTGACGCCCTCGACGACAACATGCTCCCCGTCAGCCCGACGCACCACCGACCCCCGCTTACCCTTGTCTTTACCGGCGATAACGACGACTTCGTCACCTCTGCGAATCTTATCCATGACCTTCCTCAGAGCACTTCCGGCGCCAGCGACACGATCTTCATGAAACGATCGCCACGCAGCTCGCGCGTCACCGGCCCGAAAATACGCGTGCCGAGGGGCTCCAGCTTGTTGTTGAGCAGGACAGCGGCGTTGTGATCAAACTTCACCAAGGAACCATCACCTCGACGAACGCCCTTGGCTGCGCGAACCACGACGGCACTGTAAATATCACCCCGCTTGACGCGCCCGCGCGGAGCGGCATCTTTTATCGTCACCTTGATGATGTCGCCGATGCCTGCATAACGCCGCTTGGAGCCGCCCAACACCTTGATGCACATTATCGAGCGGGCGCCCGTATTGTCCGCAACATCGAGAACTGTCTGTACTTGAATCATTTTTCCTCCAACTTGGCCCGCGTTGGCGGTCAGTCTTGGAACCCGTCAGGGTGCAAGTGCCCCAGGCCAACGTTCCGCCCGGCAGAGAGAACCCATAATTATACCGCCTATCGGCGGCAACACAAGCCCTAAATGGTTACTGCGCGCTCAACAAGCTTTGTCACCACCCACGATTTGGTCTTGGAGAGCGGCCGCGACTCCTGGATCTCGACGAGATCGCCGGTTTTCGCCAGGTTACCTTCGTTGTGTGCATGGTAGTTGCTTGTGCGCACAATGATCTTCTTGTACATGGCGTGCTTAACCCGACGCTCCACCACCACGGTAACCGTCTTCTCCATCTTGTCGCTGACGACACGCCCAACGAGGGTGCGCTTGTTGCTGGTAGACTCGCTCATCGTTGCGTCGCCTTTTCCCGAAGAAGCGTGCGCACGCGAGCGATCTGGCGACGCACCTTGCCAATCTGACTATTGTTCGTTAATTGTTGCGTCGCCAACTGCATGCGCAAGCCAAACTGGGCTTTCAGCAAGTCCAGCAGTTCCTTATTCAATTCGTCGACGCTCTTAGCTCGGAGTTCGCTGACTTTCATGCTCAACCTACCATACGTGTCACGAAGACAGTCGCTACCGGCAGCTTGGCTGCGGCAAGGGCGAACGCCTCGCGCGCCAAACCCTCGTTGACGCCGTCCATCTCATAAAGAACTTTTCCTGGCTTGATTTCGGCGACCCAATACTCGGGGTTCCCCTTACCACTGCCCATACGAACTTCGGCAGGTTTTTTCGAAATCGGCTTGTCGGGAAAAATCCGAATCCAGATCCGCCCACCCCGCTTGATGTGACGCGTCATCGCCCGCCTGGCGGCCTCAATCTGGCGTGCCGTCAGCCGTCCACGCCCAATCGATTTGAGGCCAAACTCGCCAAAACTGACCTTCGCGCCGCAGGTCGCAAGACCCGTATTGCGACCCTTTTGCTCTTTTCGATACTTCCGTCTACTGGGCTGCAGCATCTGTCGTCCCCGCCTTTCTGACTCTCTTCACCGGCGCTTTCACTTCGCCGCCAGTCGGTGGCAGATCCGATCGCGCCGCTTCCTCACCACTGCCTTCAGCCTTCCCTCTTATCGCGCGTGACGGCCTCTCGGCGACTTCTCCCGGACGCGGGGAACGCCGCATCTTTCTTTCATCGACCGCCTCCGGTGTGGTCGACGTCTGTTCGTGCCGATTGAGCACTTCGCCTTTGAAAACCCACACCTTGACCCCGATCAAGCCATAGGTCGTCAGCGCCTCCGACGTCGCGTAGTCGATGTCTGCGCGCAAGGTGTGCAGCGGCACACGTCCTTCCCGATACCACTCGCGGCGCGCAATTTCGGCGCCGTTGAGGCGGCCGGAACTCATTATCTTGATCCCTTGAGCTCCCAGCCGCATCGCGTTCTGCATCGCCCGCTTCATCGCGCGACGGAACATGATCCGCTTTTCCAGCTGCTGAGTAATCGAATCGGCGATAAGCTGCGCATCCAGCTCGGGCTTGCGGATCTCCTCGATACTCACATGCACCGGGACGCGCAGGATATTTTGCAGCGCCGTCCGCAAATGATCGATTTCTTCACCCTTCTTGCCAATGACAACCCCCGGCCGAGCCGAATAGATCGTCACCCGTGCGTTCTTCGCTGGGCGCTCGATCAAAATTCGGCCCACCGAAGCGTGCTTCAGCTTCTTCTTGAGATAGGCGCGAACCTTGACATCTTCGTTGAGCATGCCGGCGAAGTTCTTCCTGTTCGCATACCACCGCGACGACCAGTCACGCGTGACGGCCAAGCGAAAACCGGCAGGATGAATCTTTTGTCCCATGATTGCCCCTTAGTTGCCTACGGTCACAAAGACGTGACAGGTCGGCTTGATAATCCGGTTGCCACGCCCTTTCGCCCGAGCCTTGAAGCGTCTGAGAACCGTTCCTTTCTCAACGCAAATCGTCTTCACCGTCAATTCGTCGATATCCGCGCCATCATTGTGCTCGGCGCTGGCAATCGCCGACTCGAGCACTTTTTTAATGATTCCGGCCCCTTTTTTTGGGCTGAACGCAAGAACATTCAGCGCCTTTTCTACCGGCAGACCACGTATCTGATCGGCAACCAAGCGGCCCTTCTGGCTAGACAGGCGTACGCCGCGCAAAACCGCACGAGTCTCCATATCGTTATCCTTTACCTTTTCGCCTTCTTGCCAGCCGTGTGACCCTTAAAAACCCGAGTCAACGAGAATTCACCAAGCTTGTGTCCAACCATGTTTTCCGTGACATATACCGGGACGTGCTGCTTCCCGTTATGAACGGCGATCGTCAGCCCAACGAAGTCTGGCAGCACCGTTGATCGCCGTGACCAAGTCTTGATCGGGCGCTTGTCGCCCGTCGCGCGCACCTGGTCCACCTTTTTCAGCAAGTGGGCGTCGGCAAACGGCCCCTTCTTGATCGATCGTCCCATGGTTCCCTATTCCTTAGCGTTTTTGACTGCGGCGCTGAACGATCATGGCACTCGTACGCTTGTTACGACGCGTCCGATAGCCCTTCGTCTTCGTCCCCCACGGACTGACCGGATGTCTGCCACCCGCGGTCTTACCCTCGCCACCGCCATGCGGGTGGTCGATCGGGTTCATCGCGACCCCTCGCACCGTCGGCCGGACTCCTCGCCAGCGACTACCACCGGCCTTGCCGATCGAGCGTAAGTTGTGCTCCTCGTTGCCAACCTCACCGACCGTCGCCCGACACTCGACGTGCACCCGCCGTATCTCTCCTGAGCGCAGACGAAGCTGCGCATGGACGCCTTCGCGCGCCAAAAGCTGCACCGATGTGCCGGCTGACCGAGCGAGTTGCGCCCCTTTACCAGGAACCATTTCGACGCAGTGAATCGTCGTTCCAACCGGTATGTTGCGGATAGGCAAACTGTTGCCGACTTTGATCGGCGCCTCCGAGCCGCTTGCCACCTGTTGACCGACCGCCAATCCCTTGGGAGCGATAATGTAGCGACGCTCACCGTCGGCATAACAAAGAAGCGCGATCAGCGCGGTGCGATTCGGGTCATACTCAAGCCGCTCGACTTTGGCCGGAATCCCGTCCTTGTTGCGCCTAAAGTCGATCAGGCGGTAGTGTTGCTTGTGTCCTCCGCCTTGGTGACGGGTCGTCACATGGCCTTCATTGTTACGACCCGCGCGCTTCGCCTGCGGCTCGATCAACGCCGCCAGCGGACGCCCCTTATGCAGTCCGGGCGTGACAACCTTGATCAGCGAGCGCCGGCCGGGCGAGGTGGGTTTAACCTTGACGACAGCCATCAGACGACCCCTCCGTCGACGAAATTGATGTCCTGGCCAGGCTTGAGGCAGACGTACGCCTTCTTCCAGCTCCGCCGCCGTCCCATGACACGACCAAAGCGCTTTTCCTTGCCTTTGACGTTGGCCATCTTGACCGACTCGACCGACACCTTAAAAAGAAGCTCAACCGCCCCTTTTACTTCGATCTTGGTGGCGTCGGAAGCAACGCGAAAGATCACTTGCCGATACTTGTCGGCGAGATAGGTCGCCTTCTCGGAAATCTGTGGCGCCAACAAGACCTGCAACAGCCGCTCCTGGTTCATCCCAACATCTCCTCGAACTTGGCGAGCGCGCCTTTGGTCATCAGCACCTTAGGAAAACGGACGAGCGACACCGGGTCGGCCTGCTGAACCTCGACCACCAACACGTGGGGCAAGTTGCGCGCGGCCAGGAAGACGTTTTCCTCGACACTTTCGGTCACCACCAGCACGGAGTCATAACCCATGCCCTTGATCTTGGCGGCGAATAGTCTGGTCTTCGGAACCTCGATCGACAAACTTTCAACTACTGCCAGCCGATCCTCGCGCACGAGCTGCGAGAGGATCGCAGCCATCCCGGCACGGTACATCTTGCGGTTCAACTTTTGCTCGAAGTTTTCGTCCGGCGAGTTTGGGAAGACTCTGCCACCGCCGCGCCAAAGCGGCGAAGACGACATGCCTGCACGAGCGCGCCCCGTTCCCTTTTGTCGCCACGGTTTCTTGGTTGTATGCCGCACTTCATGGCGACTCTTCTGAGCCCGATTGGCACTGCGTCCGTTCGCCTGGTACGCAACCAGCACCTGATGCACCAGCGCTTCGTTGTACTCACGGCCAAAAAGCAAGTCGGAAGCCTGCAGGCGACTGGCTTCCTGCCCGTTCTCATCGATCAGCTTGAGTTCCATTATGCCCCTGCCTTTACTGCCGGACGAACGATCACGTCAGCCCCTTTAGCGCCCGGCACCGCCCCCTTGAGCAACAAGAGTTGTCGCTCGACGTCGACGCGCACGACCTCAAGATTTTGCTGGGTACGTTTGACGGCGCCCTGATGACCGGACATCTTCTGGCCGGGAAACACACGGCCCGGGTCTTGCGCCATTCCGGTCGACCCGACTGCCTTATGGGAAACCGAATTGCCGTGCGCCGCTCCTTGGGATGAGAAGTTGTGGCGCTTGATCGGGCCGGAATACCCTTTCCCGATGGTCTTGGCGGTCACATCGACCTTTTGGCCCACCGCGAAGATCGTCACCGCGATCGAGTCCCCAGGCTTGATTGTCGCCAGCTCTGCAACGGAGACCGGAAACTCCCTCAGCACGCGTCCGGCTTCAACTCCCGCTTTGGCGAGGTGCCCAGCCAGAGGCTTGTTAACCCGCGACGGGCGACGCTTGCCGAAAGCAAGCTGAACGACGGAATAGCCGTCGTTTAGCGGGGTCTTGATTTGCGCGACGCGGTTGTCCGAGACGTCGAGCACCGTTACCGGGACACTCATCCCATCGTCGGTAAAGATGCGCGTCATACCAACCTTGCGCCCAAGAAGGCCTAAACTCATCTTTGTTTTCCTCCATCCGGCTGCGGTTGGCCGGCGGGCTGCTTATACGAAACGGGTCGCGCCATGGTGGCGCGGCGCCCGGCGAAAGGCGCGGATTATAGCTGCTTACCGCGCCTACTGCAACTTGATCTCGACGTCGACGCCGGCTGGCAGGTCCAGCTTCATCAACGCGTCCACCGTCTTGTCGGTCGGATCAATGATGTCCATGAGCCGCAAGTGGGTGCGCATTTCGAGCTGGTCACGCGACGTCTTGTCGACGTGCGGTGAGCGCAACAGATCAAAGCGCTGGACCCGCGTCGGCAGGGGAACCGGCCCGCGCACGACGGCGCCAGTGCGCTTGGCGGTGTCAACGATTTCCTGAGCCGACTGGTCGATCAGCCGGTAATCGAAGGCTTTCAGGCGGATGCGGATTTTCTGGTTCTGCATTTCGATGTCCAAAGAGCGATGGTTCGGGCGCTTGCGCGACCGAGAGTGGTCACGACTACTCGATGATCTTGGCGACGACGCCGGCGCCGACGGTGCGGCCGCCTTCGCGGA
>CAYQVH010000013.1:53617-90521 GCA_964420975.1 uncultured Candidatus Accumulibacter sp. | reverse complement strand
ACAGATTATACCAAATGCATCGCGTGCACGGGCGATTAAATCAGCGTTTCCTTAGAAAGCGTAATCGGCGTTAAGTCATCAAGATAACGCCTCCTTCGTCGTCACACGACGCATCTGGGTTGCATTCGCGCGCGTAAAAGGCGGTACCAATCTCTGGAGACGATCCATGAAGACCCAGGCTGCCAGCGATCCCCGCCGTAACTGTCAGGAAATAGCGCGTCGCCTCGCTCGCGTTGACTTCGCTTGGGACACGACACGCGCCCTTGAGTTCGCTTTGTTCCGCACCTTCGCATCGCCGCGCATTGGGGGTCTGTTGCACCGCACCGGCGAGTTTGAGTCGCGCGCGCAGAAACGTTACGACGATACCGACCTCCTGATCAGCGAGATTATCGAGGAGGGCTTCGACAGCATGCGAGGTAGGCGAGCAATTGCGCGCATGAACTCTCTGCACGGTCGCTTTCGGATTGACAACGCCGAGTTTCTCTACGTCCTGTCGACCTTTGTCTTCGAACCGATCCGCTGGAACGCGCGCTACGGCTGGCGGCGTTTGACCGACGCCGAGAAGCTCGCCTGGTTCTGGTTTTGGCGCGAGGTTGGCGAACGTATGCGGATCGATGCCATTCCAGCGACCTACGGCGACTTCGAACGCTACAACCGCGACTACGAGGCGACCCATTTCCGCTACAGCGACGCCAACCAGCGTGTCGCGCTGGCAACGCGCGAGTTGTTTGCGAGCTGGTTCCCGGCACCGCTGCGGCCACTCGTTCGTAAAGGCATCAACGCCTTTCTCGATCCGCCGTTGCTCGCCGCGTTTGCCTTGCCGCCGGCGCCTCGCTGGCTGGTCCGGTTGGCGGACGCGGCCCTGCGCGCGCGCGGCCGAGTGCTGCGCTGGTTGCCAAAGCGACAGCAGCCACAGCGACGGACCCAGATTCCGCGCGCCGATTACCCCGGAGGATATCGCATTGAATCGCTCGGTCCCCCTCCCTTCGACTAAAGCGAGGTCTGGTCGGAGCGCGGTGCTCCGGCAATCGCATCCATTGCGGCTGACAACGCGTATTCTCTGTCGATCACCCCGTCTCACAAGCTCACTAACGACACCTTCACAAGGGAGAGAAAATGATTCAGATCATGGCACGGATTACCGCACGTCCTGGCAATGAATCCGAGCTACTCGCCGTTCTCCAGGACTTGGTCTTGCCCAGCTGCGAGGAGGCAGGGTGTGTAAGCTACGAGCTATTTCAGAACGAGGACGAGCCAACCGAGTTCGTCACCGTCGAACAATGGCGAGATCACCTTGCCGCTGATAACCACCTCACGACGCCGCATGTGCAGCGTGCGATCGCTCTGGCGGCCACTTTGCTGGTCGAGTCGCCACGGATCTACCGTTACCGGCACATCGGACGCTGATCCCCCTGGCGGTCATTCCACTGATGGAGAAATTGTGATGCTCAAAGGACTCATGCAAGACCAGCCGCTGCTGATTTCGTCGCTGATCGAGCACGCTGCGCGCTGCCAACCCCAGGTCGAAATCATTTCCCGAAGCTGCGAAGGTCCGGTGCACCGCTGTACATATGCTGACGTCTGTCGTCGCGCCAAGCAACTGGCGCGCGCGCTGACCACGCTGGCGGTCACTCCGGGCGATCGCGTTGCGACCCTGGCGTGGAACGGATATCGGCATCTCGAGTTGTACTATGGTGTGTCGGGAATGGGCGCTGTCTTGCACACGATCAACCCGCGTCTGTTTCCCGAGCAGATCGAATACATCGCCAATCACGCCGAGGATCGCATACTCTTTTTCGACCTCAGCTTCGTGCCGCTCGTCGAGTCGCTGGTGAGCCGCCTGTCGACCGTGCGCGCCTGGGTCGTCATGACCGATCGCGCTCATATGCCGGCGTGCGATATCCCGGGGCTACTCTGTTATGAAGACCTGCTTGCCGCCGAAAGTGACGCGTACGACTGGCCAGTATTCGACGAGGGGACAGCCTCTTCGCTGTGCTACACGTCGGGGACGACCGGCAATCCGAAGGGCGTGCTCTACTCGCATCGTTCTTCGGTGCTGCATTCCTGGGCGGCGTGCGCGGTTGATGGCCTCGCGCTTGGCGCCCGCGACACCGCCTTGCTGGTCGTTCCGATGTTTCACGTGAACGCCTGGGGAATGCCTTACGCCGGCGCGATGAGTGGTGCTCGCCTCGTGCTGCCCGGTCCGGCGCTCGATGGCGCCAGCCTTTACACGCTATTGCGTGACGAGAAAGTGACGCTCGCTCTCGGCGTACCGACGGTCTGGTTGATGCTGCTGCAACACGTTGCCGACAAAGGCCTGCAGCCGAAAGAGGAACTCGCTCTGCAGCGGGTGGTGATCGGTGGCTCGTCGGCGCCGCGCGCGATGAGCGAGGCTTTCGCCACGATCTTTGGCGCTTTCGTCGTTCATGCCTGGGGGATGACCGAGATGTCGCCGGTCGGTACCGTTTGCAATCTGCTGCCAAAGCACGACCACTACTCCTTGGCCGAGCGTTTGAGCGTGCAGGAAAAGCAGGGGCGTCCGGTTTATGGCGTGGAAATCAAGATCACCGACGACGAAGGGGTTAGCTTGCCACACGACGGTGTCGCAGCGGGTCACTTGCTGGTCCGCGGTCCCTGGATCGCCGGCGCCTACTATCGCGACCAGAGCATGAGCTGCGTCGACGCGGACGGTTTTTTCGACACCGGCGACGTGGCGACGATCGACGCCGATGGCTATCTGCAGATCACCGACCGCGCCAAGGATGTGATCAAGTCAGGCGGCGAATGGATCTCGTCGATCGCCCTTGAAAACGCCGCGATCGGCCATCCGGCGGTGGCTGAAGCGGCGGTAATCGCCGTTCCGCACGCCAAGTGGCAGGAACGACCTTTGCTCGTTGTCGTTCGCAAGCCGGCGCAAGACCTGACGCGCGCCGAAATGCTGCAATTTCTTGACGGGCGCGTCGCCAAGTGGTGGTTACCCGACGACGTCGTCTTCGTCGACGACCTGCCTCACACCGCCACTGGCAAGCTCCACAAGCTCCGGCTACGCGAACGTTTCCGCGACTATCGCTTGCCGGGGCCGTGAACGACGAGCCATGTCGGTGACCGGATCGGCTCGTGCGTTGCTGTCGACAAATTTTACAATGCGCCGCTTGGTGGGCTCGATTCTGGCTGTCGTTACCCTATAATTTAATCATTAAAACAACACACTAAACCGCTTCATGAGACGTCTGGCGCGAAAATTGCTGTGAACTCGCTTAGAGCATGCAGGGCTGTGCTCGGCGGGATCAAGTAAGGATTACAACTCATTTGGAGGTTTAGAAGATGTTCACTCAGTCAGGTATTTCCATGAGCTGGACGCGTTCGCTGGCTGCGGGTGCGCTGGCTCTGGTGTCGGCCACTGCGTTTGCCGACACGATCTCGCCGACCAGTTTTAGCGCCAGCTTGGGCGTCGGCGACAGCGCGACCGTACGCAAGACCGTGGTGGTCGAGAAGTCGGGCCCGACATCAGCGGTGGTCGACATCATGTTCGTGTTCGACACTACCGGCAGCATGAGCGGTGCGATCAATAGCGCGAAGGCTTCGGCGACGTCGGTCCTCAACGACATCGCGGCGACCTACGGCAGCACGTTCAGTGGCGCGGCCCAATACGACGATCCGGGTTCGTCGATTGTCGCCGGACTGTCGAATAGTGTTGCCGCGACGCAGGCAGGCATCAACACGTTGTTTGCGTGCTACGGTTCGTGCGGTGGCGATTTCCCCGAAGTGGGCTTTGACGGTATCGGCAAAGCGGCGAACCTTTCGCCGTGGCGTGCGGGCTCGAACCGCTTCATCGTCGCTTTCGGTGACGCGTCGTTCAAGAACGGCTCCTTTAACCAGGCGTCCACCGCGGCTGCGTTGACCGCCAATAACGTCAAGCTGTTCGGTCTTGAGTTCGGCGGTGGTTCCTTCACCGGCAACATCAACGCCCTCGGCGGCACGACGTTTGCCGGCGGCACGAGCCCGACGACGGTTGCCAATGCGATCAAGGCAGCGGTCGCGGCAGGGTTTGAGAACTATTCGACAGTTACCGTCGACGACCTCGGCGGTGGGTTGCCGGAGATCGATGTCTCGGCCGTTTGCATCTCGGCCGACACGGGTAGTTGCGTGGGTGCCGACGCGGTGGGGTCGTTCGACCGCTCGGTTGACCGTACCTTCACGTTCGACGTCACCTTCAAGCGTCTTGCCGCCGGCGACAAGAGCTTTAGCACCTACGCTCTCGTCGACCGTGGCATCGTCGCTACGGAGGCCGATCGCTTCACCGACGGCGAACTCCCCGAACCCGGTACGCTGGCGCTGGTTGCTCTTAGCCTGTTTGGTTTCGGAGTGGCTCGCCGCAAAGTCGGCTAAGCAAAAAAGGCAAACCGTACCCCAACGTCAGAAAGCGGCCTGCGGGCCGCTTTTCCGTCTCCGCGCCGCCGTCGCTGCCGCATCATCGAGTACCCTGTTGCGGGTCTCGGGCGTCGTTGACAGACCAGAAGTCGCCGTCGATACTTCCCGGTAGGCGGGTCGCGGCGTTCCACCGTGCGCGCTGGCGGTCAGCGTTTCCAGGGGGGTGGCGGCGGGGGGTGGTGACGAATCGCTCGTCGTCGTGCCAACCCGGGCCAAACCTTCAAGCCTGGACCCTCAATTTCTAGGAAGGTGTTGGTTTCCATGATTCACTACCCATCAAGCCTTGCAGCCGTGTTGGTAATCTCGCTGCTCGTCCCCCCGTGGTCAGTCGAGGCGGTGCCACTGGGAATGCCCAGTTCGCCGACGGTATTGCCGGCCTCAGGGTCACAGGCGCAGGCGAAGGTGGACGATGGCTTGAAATCCTTGCACGCCGACGATCTCGCGGCGGCTGAAGCCGCGTTTCGCGAGGCGGCTCGGATTGATCCAAAGCTGGCCAGCGCCTACATCGGACTGGCGGAAGTGGCTGGCCGTCAGAACAAACCGGCACGGGTCGAATACTGGCTCCAGCAGGCCCTGGCTGCGGAGCCGGCAAACGCGACGGTGCAGCGCGTCTGGGGGCGCCAGCAACATCAGTCCGGTCGTTATGTCGAAGCCGAGGCGGCGTTCAAGAAGGCCGTTGCGCTTGATCCACAGTCGGCGGAGGCGCAGATTAACCTCGCCGAGAATTACCTTTTCGGGCTCAAGAAAGCGAAACTCGCGGAATCGGCGTATCGCGCTGCGATTGCTCTCGAAGGCGGCAACGCCCAGGCGCATCTTGGATTGGCGGCGACCCTGGGCGCCCTGGGACGTCCCGACGACGCGCTGCTCGAGTACGAGATGGCGGTCAAGCTTGCGCCGCAGGATCCGAAATACCGCTTGGCGCAGGCGCGCTATTACTCGTCACGGGCGAAGTTTGACCAGGCTTTGATCGTCCTCCAGGAGGCGATCGCACTGGATCCCGCTTTCCTCCCGGCTTATATCGACCGTGGTGACCTCTTCCTGGCAAAGAACGATCTTGAGCAGGCCGTCGCGACCTATCGCGCGGCGATCAAGGCGGTGCCAGGGGCGGCGATTGCCTATTTTCGGCTGGGAACGGTGTTCGAAGGCCAGCGACGTTGGGCGGACGCCGAGCAGGCCTACCTCGATGCGATCAAGATCCAGCCGGCGATGTTCGCTGCCTACAACAACCTGGCTTACATGGCAGCGGTACGAAAAGAAAAGCTTGACGACGCGCTGACCTGGGCGAAGAAGGCGATCGAACTCGCCCCCAAGATGACGACCTTGCAGGACACGCTTGGCTGGGTGCACTACGCGCGCGGGGAGCTGGTTCCGGCGGCGCAGGCACTCGAGAAGGCGGTCGCCGGTAACCCCAAGAAGGCGAGCTTTCACTATCATTTGGGGGTCGTCTACCAGGAGCAGGGCAAGAAAAAAGAGGCGATCGCGGCCTTGCGGAAAGCGCTCGAACTGGATCGGGAATTCAACCAGGCGGCTGACATCCAGAAACGTCTCCACGCGCTGGGCAGCAAGTAGGGGCGTCAGCTCGTGGCCGCGCGAGGCGCGCGCGGTCAGCTGACGTTTGTTTCCTCGGCCCTCTCAGCTTCGCTCGGCAGGCGCGTCAGCCGGCTGTTTACGCCATCGGCGCCAGGCGCCACTGAGGCCTCGTTTGGCAGCCTTGGCGAGCCGGCCGCAGACTTCCCTGAAGAACAGTGCGAGGCCGGGTAAAGTGGCCGGGTTATAGGCGACGATCCCCCAGCGCTCGCGACGATGGCTCATCCATCGGTGTTTGTACTCGTCGTCGCCGATCAGAAAATCGACTTCCTTGACGCGATCGACCTCAATCACGTGCTGCATGAGGTGCGCGGTGAGCACCGTCCCCGGTGAGTACGACGCGAACTGCTCGTGGTAGGCGACCTTGTAAATGCTCGCCTTGGCACCGTCGACGAACCAAAGTTGAGCCGCAATCGTTTGCTCACCGAGACGCGCCAGACCCAAGCGCAACTTGCCGGTCGCCGCCAGGCAGCGGATAAGCGCGGGGACGAAGTCCGGGTACGGTTCCGGCCGTTTCCAGCTTGCGAGATAGATACTCTCAAACTCGGTGACTGCCTCGTCGATCCCTTGGGCAGTGGTGACCATGCGCAGGGTTCCTCCGTCGGCTTTGAAGCGCCGACAGCGGCGCCGGATCGCACTGCGGTGCGCAGCGCTGCGCTGTTGCAGGTAGTCCGACCAGGTGCCGTTGACCCGAAGGTACCAGTTGCCGAAACAGAAGTACCCGAAGGGTACCCAGTTATTGGCGCGCAAAGCGTTGATCAGGGCGGGATAGGCCGTCGCCTCGGGATCCATGGGGGCAAACCGCATCACCTGCAAGTTCGGGTGCTCGCGCGTGGCGGCAGCGACGAGATCCTGAAGATCGAGCAGATCGCCCTCACGGCTCAGCATGGGCGCGTAGAGGGCGGTGTAATAGTTGCTCAGCGATTCCATCGTCTGCCGTTGCCCGGATTGCGTCAGACGTACCGGGAGGATCACTCGCGGCTGTTGCTTCTCCCCCGTGAGATAGAAGCGCACGCCCGGATCATCGGGAAAGACCTCTCTCTGCAACAGCGTGAACCAGTCGGCGGAGGTTTCGAAGGTCTCGGTCTCGCGAAAGCTGGCGACGTCCCAGGACGCATCGCGCAGTTCTTGCAGGGTTGCCCCGCCGGCCGTTTGAACGATCGGTTGGGGATGATCTGACGGTTCGCTCGTGGACGAGCGAAATCGGTTGCGGTTGGCGCGCAGGATGGAGAATGCCGCCGACACAACCGGGCTGCGAAAGATCTGGATGTTGCGGATCGTGCAGCCGAACGTCGCCCATTCCTTCTGGTCAGTCGTGGCGTTGGTATAGAACTCGATCGTTTTCAGCGTCGGATGGCGGAACTGCTCCTCCAGCAGCTGGTAGAGCAGCAGGCGGCCTGGCGCGAAGCGTGACAGCGACTCATCGTAGGTCGTTTTGAGCAGAATCAGCATCTCGGCGTTCGCTATCATGAGTCGCGAGGCTGCGAGGTGGTCGCCGATTTGCAGCTCATAGACCGCTGCTTGACCGGTCGCCGCGAAGCCGCGCAAGACTTCTTCGTAGAAAGCGCCTTGAGTGTTTTCGCGCGAGATCGCGGTGCCTGCCCTGCCTTTCCAGCCCGCGCTTTCCAGCGTGCCGTAGCGGCCGACCCGTGCCGCGATCTCCGCTTCATCGCGAAAAGCGAGAAAACGCAACGCGTACCCTTCGCTCTCGACGCGTCGAAAATAACGGCGAAGGTTGTGGGCCAGTTTGCGCGCTCGTTTCGCCCAGTAGTCGTTGAAGTCGCGTACGACCTGTACGCCGATGGTGTGCGCTTGTGGCGTGCTGACTTGCGGCAGCTTCAGAGCGGTAAAGTCGGGAGCGAAGCGCGGGTCGACCGCATAGAGTTCGACCGTCCATACCAGACCCGGCAGCGCGGCGAACAGCGTTTCGAGGGCGCCGACGTCACTCAGCAGCAGTGCGCTCGCCTGCACCTGTGCCGGTCGAAACAGCGCCCAGCGCCCTCGGCCGCTGGGAACCAGGATCAGTGCTCCGGTCACCAGGCCCGAGGTACGATGGATGCACAGTCGTTCGTTGCCGGAACCAAAATGAACCAGCAGCGCCCCGATAAATCGGCTATCGAAAAAAGGATGCCCGTTGTATAGCTGGTTGTTGAGGCGATCCCAGTCCGCCGTGAGTTCCGGAAACCGCGTGGCAGCGGCGACAATTTCCCAGCTCATCAGTGCGTACTCACCGGAGAATGACTGAGCGTCTTGCCGACCGCAGCCAGCAGCCAGTCGATCTGGGCGTCGTTCAGATCCTGATGACACGGTAGATGAAGAAGACGCTGCCGGTAGTCGCCAGCGATCGGGCAATCGGAAACGGCCATTTCGTCCCAGCGCCAGACCGGAACACCCAAGTGCTTGAGCCAGTAGAAGTGGGGGTTAGGGTGGTCAATATAGAGCGGGAACATGTAGGGAATGCAATCCGGCGGCAGCGTTGGTAGCAGTGGGTGGCAGTTGGGGAAACTGGCGACAGCGTCCAGCCACGACTGGTAGTTGTGCCGCCGGCGACGGATCAGGTCGTCGACCTGCGCCTGGTCAACCAAAAAACGTGAGCTGAGCAGCGATGCGCGGTCGACTTCCGGCGGCAAGTAGAGGGGCGATGGGTGGTCGCGGGTGACGACGTCCTCGTCACCCGCGGCGACGATCCGAGCAGCAAGCGCCGCCAGTTGGCGGTCGATCTCGGTGATGTCGCTCCTACCGGGTCGAGAGTTTGACCGCTTTTCCAACAGGTGTTTCAGGCCCCGCAACTCGTCGACCAGCGTTGCCGACGTCGTCCTGACTTTGGCGAGCTGATCGGGATGCGGCGAGTAGAGCAGTCCACCATCGTCGGACGGAAAGAACTTGTACGGACTGGACGTGACCCAGTGTCCGTGGTGGCCAATACCGGGAGCTCGCCAGCGCTCAGAGAACAGCGCGTGAGAGCAGTCCTCGACGAGCGTGATCCGCCGCGCGTCACACCATCGACGCAACTCGTCGAAATCACACGGAAAACCAAAGAAGTGCGTCGCCAGGACGGCTTTCACCGGCTTCTCGAGACGGGTATATAGCGAATCGAGCGAGGACAGGTCGGGCGTCAGATCGCGGTGCAAGCGGTAGCAATGTACGTCAGCCGTACAGGCCAGTGCAGGATCGATCATCGTCACGCAATGATAGGCCGGGGCCAATAGTACGGTCCCCGGGCCGAGGCCGGACAGCCGATAGGCGGCCGCGAGGGCGTAGCGACCGCGGACGAAATGGCGGAAGTTGCGGCTACCGGAACTTCGTCTTTCGCTCGCGGGCGGCGCGAACGGCGAACGGAGTCGGAGTGTGGCCGGAAGAAGTGGCACGCGAGGCTTGGGAAAGGCGCACGCTTGCGGGTCAAAGCGGAGAAACTTCACTGCGGCAAGGTCACCCGGCACACTGCCTGGCGATGAATTGACGAGACCGGTGACGCTGCGATTCGGCGTTCACACCAGAACTTCGACGCAAAGGGGGTGACCGAGAAACTGTTGTGGGCTCGCCGTCATCCCATAAGCGCCCGACTGCAGGATGACGACCAGGTCGCCGACTTCGGCGGCGGGAAGCTCCATTCGGTCGGCGAGCAGATCAAGCGGCGTGCACAGCGGACCGACGATGGTCACCGTTCCCAGTCGTTCGCTGGTCATCCGGTTGCCAATCACCGTCGGATAGTTCTTGCGGATCACCTGACCAAAGTTTCCCGAGGCGGACAGGTGGTGATGCAAGCCGCCGTCGGTCACGAGAAACGTCTGGCCACGAGAAGGCTTGCGATCGATGATCCGGGCGACGTAAATGCCGGCTTCGCCGACCAAATAGCGTCCGAGTTCGACGACGATCTCGGCGTTCGGCAACTCGGACGCCGCCCGATCGACGAGGGCGGCGAGATGGGCGCCAATCGGCGCCAAGTCGAGTGACTGTTCGCCCGGGAAGTAGGGGATACCGAAACCGCCACCGAGGTTGAGAAGACGCACGGCTGCTGGTGCCGACGGCGCCAGGCGGAGAATCAGCTCGAAGCTTTTTAGTTGTGCTTCAACAATCGCCTCGGCTCTCAAGTTTTGCGCCCCGGCAAAGAGGTGAAACCCCTCAAACGCCAGACCGGCGTCGCCGATAGCCGCCAGCAGCTCGGGTATCTTTTCGGCGTCGACGCCGAACTGCTTGGCTCCGCCTCCCATCTTCATCCCCGAACTCTTCAGTTCGAAATCCGGGTTGACGCGCACGGCGACTCGCGCCGGGTAACCGGTTTCAGCACTGAGCTGGCGCAGCTCGGCGACTTCACGAAACGACTCAAGGTTGATCAGAATGCCGGCGGCGATGGCTTGGCGCAGTTCGTTTGCCCGCTTGCCAGGCCCGGCGAAGCTGATTTCGCGCGGGTCAACTCCGGCGTCAAGCGCGGTTCGAAGTTCACCCGCGGAGGCCACGTCGATACCGTCGACCAGGCGTGCCATGTGGCAGACGAGGGCCGGCATCGGGTTGGCCTTCATCGCGTAGTGCAACTTGACCTTGGCCGGCAGTATGGCGCGCAGTTCGCCGACCCGGCGTGTCAGCAGTTCGCGGTCGTAAGCGTAGAAAGGCGTTTGCCCGACGCGCGCGGCGAGTTGGGTCAGGGGCATGCCCCCGACAAGGATCTCGCCATCGCGAACTGGGAACGGGTTTATCGCCGCATGGCGCGGGCGTGCAGGGTCGGCCGTATTCACGGCAACTTCTCGGCGCCGTCGGCGAGAAACTCGCTCTTCAAGGACTTGCGATCGATCTTGCCATTGGGGTTGCGCGGCAACGGTCCGGCGCGGACGACGATGCCGGCAGGGACCATGTAGGCAGGCATCCGCGCGCGACACTCGGCGAGCAGCGCGGAGACGTCGATCGGGGCACCCGGGGGTGGCGTGACGACGACCTGTATCGCCTGTCCGAGCTTGGCGTGGTCAACGCCAAAAGCGACGCATTCGCCGACCAGGCGTGTTGCATAGAGAATCTCTTCCACCTCGGTTGGACTGACGCGATAGCCTGAGGTCTTCATCATCTCGTCGCGGCGACCGATGAAGTAGAGAAAGCCTTCTTCGTCCCGGCGGACGGTATCGCCGGAGAAGACGGCGATTTCCGGGAGGACGACCCCGGTATCACGCCCAAGGGTTTGCGCGGGCAGTGGCTTGTAGCGTTCGCTGGTCTTTTCGTGGTCATTCCAGTAACCCAGACCGACGAGCGCGCCGCGATGAACCAGCTCACCCGGTTCGTTGGCCGCGCAGGGGGTCCCGTCTTCGCGCAGAACCAGAATCTCCGCGTTGGGGATCGCCTTGCCAATCGAATCCGGGCGGCGGTCGACTTCCTCCGGCGGCAGGTAGGTTGAGCGGAAGGCTTCGGTCAGGCCGTACATCAGATACGCCTTGCTGCGCGGAAGTCGAGAACGCAACGCCATCAGCGTTTCACGCGGCATGCGTCCGCCGGTATTCGCGAAGTAACGGAGATGTTCGTCAATCCCGGTTGGCCAGGCGAGCTCCGAAAGCTGGATATAGAGCGGCGGGACCGCCGTGAGCCCGGTCACCTTTTCGCGTGCGAGCGCCTTGAGGACGTCCTGGGGCAGCAGATAGTTGAGCAGAACGACCCGTGCACCACTGTGGAACGCCGTTGTCAATTGGCTGAATCCGGCGTCAAACGACAGTGGCAACGCGGCGAGCAGGGTGTCGCCGGCACAGTTGTCGAGATAGCTGGCGACGCTCTTCGCTCCGGCAACCAGGTTGCGATGCGACAGGACGACGCCTTTCGGTTTGCCGGTACTGCCCGACGTGTAGAGGATGGCCGCCAGGTCGACGTCGATGACGCGATGCGGGCGAGGGCTTTGGGCTTGTAACAAATCGTCCCAGCGCAGATGGGCGACGGGTCCGCTCGGGGTCGCCGGCAAGGTGTCGGTGCCGACGAGAATGACGTGCCGCAAGTCATGGCAGCAGGCAAGCGCACCGGCCAGAAAGGCAAGGCGCTCACTGGAGGTGATCAGCGCGCGGACATTGCAGTCGCGCAGGATGTAGATAACCTGCTCAGTCTTCAGCAAGGGGTTGATCGGGACGAAGACACAGCCCGCGGCAGCGGCGCCAAAACTCGCGACGACCGTTTCAAAGCGCTTTTCGAGGTAGATTGCAATCCGCTCGCCCCGCTGCAGGCCGAGTTCGGTGACCCCGGCGACGAAGTTGTCGAGCAATCGTTGCAGCGCTCCGTAGCTCAGTGACTGGCGACCGTAGGTCAGAGCGACGGCTTCCGGCGTTCGGGTGGCCGAACACGAGATCAGTTCAGGGAGAAGGCTGGCGTCGATCATGGTCGGGCGGCGGGTCGCTGAACAGTGACAAAGGTGAATCTTAACGACAAGTCTCGCCGGAGGGGGGTAATTGTTCTTCGCCGCTTCTACTCGCTCTACTCGCGCCAGCAGCTTCCGACTTGCCCGCCTCCTGGCCCTGAAACCATTGTTCGAGCATCGTCAGGATCCACACCATTTCGCCGTAGTAGCCCGGATGCTCGGGAAGATGGTCAGAGAGCAGCCGGTCGATGAAGTCGGAGCGGACGATGCCGCGGGTCGCCAGGCTGTGCAATGAATCGGACGCCAAGCGCATCAGTGCCGGATTGCGCGTCGTCCAGACGCCAAACGGCAAGCCAAACCCCTTTTTCTTCTTGGTAATCACTTCGTCGGGTAAAAAGCCTCGCAGCGCCTCCTTGAAAAACCAGCGCAGCTTGAAGCGACGCACTTTCCAGTTCGGCGGTAAGGCCATCGAGAAGTCGGTGATCTCGTCGCACAATAACGGGTAGCCGACGGCGATGCCCGCCATTTGTGTCGCACCGCGTACCTTGGGCAAATCGCTGTCGGCCAGCGTGTAACGCCAGTCGTAAGCGAGCATGCGATTGATCAGGCTGTTCGCCGAGCATTCGTTCCACGTGGCCTGCATATGCTGGCGGGGCTCGTCGGTGTCGATCCGATCGAGGAACTCGGGCGTCAGAACCTTTTGCGGATCGAGTTGGGTAAGCAAATTGTGGGTTTGCAGGCGATCTGGCAGCGGGATTCGGGCGTAGCGGACGTATCCGGTGGCTTGTCGCAAGCCCGGGATCCGGCGCAACAGGCTATCGTCGCCGCAGAAGGGTTCGACCAGGTGTCGCACCCCGCCGGGCAACGACTGATAGACGTCGAAGAACTGTTGCAGGGCGTATCGGGAGTTTCCCCCAAACAGCTCGTCCCCCCCGTCGCCAGCCAGCAGTTTGTCGCAGCCGTCCGCCTGTGCCAGCTGGGCGCAGTAAAACGCGGGGAGCGCCGACGAATTGCCGAAGGGTTGGTCGTGATGGTGGGCAACCGCCGGTATGCTGGCGAGCAGGTCATTCGGCGTGACGTAGTATTCGTGATGCTCGCACGAGAAGTGCTTGGCAGCGATCCGTGCGTACGCCATCTCGTCGTAGCCCTCGGCGTCGAAGCCGATCGAGTAGCACGGCGCTGCTTTTCCGCTGACCTCACCCAGGATACCGGCGACGGTCGAACTGTCGGTACCCCCGGAGAGAAAGGCACCGACCCGGCGCTGCCCGGCAATCTGTTGCGCAACGCTGGTACGAAGCGACTGCCGAAAACTGGCGCGCGCGGCAGCGAACGATTGACGGCGCTGTTCGTCGAAGCGCAGCGGCCAATGCCGTAGCGTGCGCGCCCCGGTGCGGTCGATGAGCATCCCATGAGCGGCCGGCAACCGGTGAACGTCGCGGAAGATCGTTCGCGGAGCAGGAATCATGTGGAAGTGAAGGTAGTCGAAGAGGGCCTGCGGGTCGAACTCGTCGCCGCGACCTTGCACGCAGTCGGCGCGGTCAGAGAAAGCGAGGGTTGACCCGTCGTTGCGATAACACAGGGTTTCGACGGCGAAGCGGTCGACGGCGAGGAAGACGCAGCCACGTGCTGCGTCGATTACGACGAGAGCGTAAGTACCTCCGATTTTTCGGGAAAGTGTTTCCACACCGCCGTCCCGCCAGGCGCGAAGTATGGCGGCGGCGCCGCCAGCTGGCTGGTCGTGGATGACCGGTGAGCCGATGACGGCGCAGACGCGGTCGGCATCACGAGCGAGGTCATCCGCGCGTCGCATGCACGATGCGAGCAGCGAGTCGACATTTCTGCTTTGGAAGAGATCGGACAGCGCGAGCTGGCCGCTGAGTCGGGCTATCGCGTTCATCGTGTTTCAGTGCTTGTCGGTGACCGACTGCCGGCTCCGGTCGTCAGCGGGATGGCGACTCCGGTGCCATTCCCTGGTGTACTCAAACCCGTTACCATCGGCTATGGGAAGACGGTGAGGGGGGACACAGTCGAGTGTGGCAGTCATCAAAAAGGCTGAATCCTACGCCAAAGCCGCCGACTGCGCTGTGCGAGATTTCACTCGCTACGGCCTTGCCGGCGGCTGTTCGAGGCAGTGTCGCCGGTCGCAAACCGCCGTCTAACGCTTCACGACGATGTCCAAGGGGCAACGGTTCACCGTCAGCCCGCGCCCACCTCGTCCATGCCCCTCATTTGACGACGAGAACCGGCAATTCGCTGAGATGAACGACCCGACTGGTGACCGAACCGAGGAGAAGGCCGGCCACTGAACCGAGGCCACGAGCGCCGATGACGATCAGGTCGCAGTGCTTCTCGCGAGCGAATTCGACGATGGCGTGCGCGGTTTCACCGACGAGGACGTGTTGCGTGCACGAGAGGCCGGCGGCCTGCACGCGTTGGTGCGCGGTCGTCAACGCCGCTGCGCCCGCCTCATGGTGGTACTCCTGGACGACCGAGCTGTCAACGAAGCGTACGACGTCGGACGGCAGCGGCGCCTGCACATTGAGCAGCAGGATGTTCGGCGAGACGTGTCTGTTCGCCGCTTCCTTGATGACGTGTTCGATCGCGCGTAAGGCATGCGTGGAGCCATCGACCGGAACCAGCCAGGTAGGATTCATTGCGATTCTCCTTTCCGCTCCAAGCGTGCGGTGGCGATTTCGATGCCGACGTGCTGTGCCTTCTGGCGGCTGGCGAGCCACTTTCCGATCAACACGACCGTCAGGGCGCCGAGCGCGGACGCGACGTAGTTGCCATATGGCAGCGCGTCCCGCCAGTGCTGCGGCAGTCCCGGGTCAGTGATCAGCATGCCGCCGCCGATCCAACCGAGCAGTGCACCACCGCCGGCGATGACGATCGGAAATCGGTCCATGAGCGCCAGGACAAGCTTGCTGCCCCAGACGATAATCGGAATCGAAACCGCAATACCGAACACGACGAGTACGATCGACCCCTGCGCTGCACCCGCAACCGCAATGACGTTGTCGAGACTCATGACGGCGTCGGCAACAATGATAGTGCGGATGGCACCAATCAATGTCGTACTGCTGTGCACCTCGCCATGTGCGTCTTCCTGTTCTGGAAGGATGAGCTTGACCCCTATCCAGAACAACAGAAGTCCGCCGACCATCTTGAGGTAGGCGACCTCCAGCAACTGGAGTGCGAAGTAAATAAGCACGACGCGCAGCGCAATGGCGCCGAAGACTCCCCAGAAAATCCCTTTGTTGCGTTGCGTTGGAGTCAACTTGCGACAGGCCAGCGCAATCACGACAGCATTGTCGCCGCCGAGCAGAATGTCGATTACGATGATCTGGAGAACCGAGATCCAGAAGGTGGGCGAAGCAAGGTCGGGCATGAATCTCGGGGCTTCCTGAGTGAGCAGCGAAGGCGTGCCGGCCGTGCCGCAGGTGGATATCGCGATCGTGCCACACGCTGGCCAGTTCCCGGCACCAACCATTTGTCACCAGCGGAGCCCGCTGATTATGGCATCAATTGCCGCTGCCGGGAATCGGCGCGCGCATAGCCGCCAAGACCGTGCTGGCTTTGGCACGCTACGCGGGTCAGCGAGTGCAATACTGACCCGCGGTGACGCGGTCAATCCATTGCTTCGTAAAGCGGCAGCGTGAGGAACTCGGGATACTCGGGCGTCAGCGACATGCGATCGAATATCACTGCCGCCTGGTCGTAACTCGTCGTGTCTTCGCCCTGCGCGCTGACCGTCGCCTTCACCTTCAGCAGTTCTTCGCCGATCATCGCCCGTACCATTTCGGCGGTAACCTTGCGCCCGTCGTCCAGCAGACCCTTTGGCGAGACCACCCACTGCCAGACTTGAGAACGAGAAATTTCCGCCGTTGCCGCGTCTTCCATAAGGTTGTGAATGGGGACACACCCGTTGCCCGCGAGCCAGCTACCGAGGTAGTGAATGCCCACGTTGATGTTGTTTCGCAGACCGACCTCAGTGATCGGCTGCTCGGGCTGGAAGTTCAGAAAATCGGCTGCGGTAAAGGTCTCGTCGCGTTGCTTCTGCCACTGGTTGGGGCGATCGCCGAGGACTTTGCGGAATTCCTCGCCGGCAATCTCGACCAGACCCGGATGGGCGACCCAGCCGCCGTCGAAGCCATCGTTGGCGTCACGAGTCTTGTCGTGCCGGATTCCGGCGAGCGCCCGTTCGTTGGCGACCGGATCGTTCTTGATCGGGATCAGCGCGCTCATGCCGCCGATTGCCGGGGCACCGCGTTTGTGGCAAACCTTTACCAAGTGCAGCGCATAGCTGCGCATGAACGGGATTTCCATGGTAATCGCGCCGCGATTCGCCAAGCAGAAGTTGGGGTTCTTCTTGAACTTCTTGATGCAGGAGAAGATGTAGTCCCAGCGTCCGGCATTGAGGCCGGCCGAATGTTCGCGCAGCTCATACAGAATCTCCTCCATTTCGAAGGTGGCGAGTATCGTTTCGACCAGCACCGTCGCTTTGATCGTCCCCTGCGGCAAGCCGATGTGCTCCTGCGCCATGACGAACAGGTCGTTCCACAGGCGCGCCTCGAGGTGGGATTCCATCTTCGGCAGGTAATAGAAGGGTCCGGCACCACGTGCGATCTGCTCCTTAGCGTTGTGAAAAAAGACCAGCGCAAAGTCGAAAATGCCCCCGGAAACGCGCTGCCCGTCAACCGTGACGTGCTTTTCGTCGAGATGCCAGCCGCGCGGGCGGATCTGTAGCGTCGCGATCTTGTCGTTCAGCGCATACAGCTTGCCGGCTTCATTCGTGAACGACAACTGGCGACGGATCGCCTTGTACAAGTTGATTTGCCCCTGAATCTGGTTATCCCACTTCGGGCTGTTGGAGTCTTCGAAGTCGGTCATGTACGAGTCGGCGCCCGAGTTATAGGCGTTGATGATCATCTTCGCTTCAACCGGGCCCGTAATCTCGGTGCGACGGCGTTCGAGCGCCTTCGGCAATGGCGCGATCTTCCAGTCAGATTCGCGGACGTGGCGCGTTTCGGCAAGGAAGTCGGGCATTTCGCCGGCATCGATACGCGCCTGGCGAGCGATGCGGGCCCGCAAAAGCTCTTGGCGACGACCCTCGAAAGCTCGGTGCAGTTTGGCGACGAAGGTCAAGGCCTCGAAAGTGAGTATGGATTCGTAGTCAGGGTTGATCGGTGCATTGATTTGCACACCGGCAGGCAGGTGCAGGGTCATCGGGGTCTCCGGTCCAGGGTTTCAACGACGAGAATTGTATTGCTCGCAGTGGCTGACGATAAGATCGAATAAACTCAAAGGATCTTTTACTCCTGATATCAACTGACGGCGGTGGACCAGATCAAGCAGATTCAGGCGTTTGTCAACGCGGCGACGCGCGGTAGCCTGTCGGCAGCGGCAAGAAGCGAGGCAGTCACGCCAGCAGTGATCGGGCGTCGTCTGGATGCCCTGGAGGCGCGCCTGGGTGTGCGCCTCGTGACGCGTACGACGCGCCGCTTGTCGCTGACTCGCGAGGGCCAGGCTTTTCTCGAGGACTGTCAACGCGTCCTGAACGAACTGGCCAACGCCGAGGCCGCCGTTTCGCTGGGTGGCGTGCGCGCGAGTGGACATCTCAAGGTTTCGGCGCCGGCCGGTTTTGGAAGGCGGCACGTGGCACCACTGGCGGCCGCCTTCATGGAGTCCAATCCAGAGATCACCCTGCGGCTCGATCTGACCGATCGTCTGGTCGACCTGCTCAATGAAGGGATCGACTGTGCGGTACGCATCGGCGAGATGGCGGATTCCAGCCTGGCCAGTACCAAGCTCGGCGAGATGCGGCGGCTCATTGTTGCCAGCCCGGAATATCTCGCCCGCTGTGGGGAACCCTTCAGTCCCGACGAACTGAGTCAGCACAACTGTCTCTCTCTTGACCAGCAGCGTGGATGGACCTTGCGCCATGCACCCGGAGGGCCGGCAAGCAGTCGTAAGGTATTGGGAAACTTCGAATGCAACGACGGAGCGGTCTTGCACGAATGGGCACTGGCTGGCAAAGGCTTGGCGTGGCGGTCGATGTGGGAGGTCGGCGCCGATCTCAAGGCTGGCCGTCTCATTTCGGTGCTCGACGACTACGCCGCGTCGCCGGTCGGGATCTACGCGGTCTTCCCTCAGCGAAGGCGCTTGCCGTTGCGCGTGCGACTGTTCATCGACCAGTTGAAAAGTACGTTTGCCGATCCCCAGTACTGGTTGTCGGCGGGTGCACCGGGCAAGGCCTGAAGAAAGCGGGGGAGCGCGGTTCAGCCGCCGCTGCTGGTTGCGGCCTTGCGCGCCGCACGGAGGAGCGCCTTCCTGGCTTTTTCGGCGCGAATGTGCGCCAGTGCTTGCGCGCGATTGCACTCTTTGCAATACGAGTGCAAGCCGTCCGCACTCCGCGAGTTCCTGTGGAACTCCTCGACCGGCTTTTCCTGCCGGCATTTGACACAGACTTTAGTGGGCATGGGGTGACCCGCCGAGGGAAGGGTTGGGTGGCAAGTAGCCACCGGACTGATGAACCGTTGATTCCAGAGACTGTTCGCCGTCGCTTTCAGTCCTGCCAGACGCCACGGACGGTCTTTCTGGCGCCCTTCGAGCGGCCGGCAGCGCCTTGCTTTCTCGTTGATCGGAGCAGTCGCGCCAACGGGTTGCCATAAACTGCACTTCAATTCATCGCGCTGATGAATTAATTCTACTATTGCAAAAATGCGCTTGGCGAGCAGTGATATTTTTCCCAATTATGGGTTGGTAGCAGATGCGAGCGCTTCGACAAGGATCAAAGACTGCGATGAAGTCGGTCTCGCCAGGGGGCTTGAGCGGGGGTGAGCGAGCAAGAAGCTCCTCAATCGGGGGCGGATGGACAAGCCCCTGCCGTCAGACGCCGAGCAGCGATGGAGTGGAAACGGAAGGCGGAGGGGCCAAGAACAGTGGTCGGATGATCAAAACCGACCAGCCACCAAACGTGTATGACCTTCTAGAGAATAAACAACGCTAATTATTAGCAATAAGCGTTATATATTGTTAATCGACCACATTCTCCGGTGTTGCACCGGTCTGGTGGCGTGCACGCCCGTCTTGATGAGCTTGCGAGGCGCCAAGTCAAGTCGTTGCTGGCGTTTGCCTACGCGCTCCTCAATCGCTGGCGACGACGACGCCGTATCATGTCGGTCCGCCCGTGTCTTCGGGGCCGGGCAAGTATCGGCGGATGTCGACGGCGTCGATCTGGTCGGGCTGCATGAAGGCCTGCGCGTAGTCGAGAAAGACCCGTGATTGCAGGAAGAGGGCAAAGAGGTCACGATCGATGTGCTCATCCTGTGACATGCGCGACATGATGGCGATCGCCTCGGAAAGGGTCTTGCCTTTCTTGTAGGGGCGATCGATCGCGGTCAGCGCCTCGAAGATGTCGGCGATCGCCATCATCCGTGCGAGAGGGCTCATCTGATCCCGCCGCAGTTGACGAGGATAACCGCTGCCGTCCATCTTTTCGTGGTGCGCACCGGCGATTTCGGGGACGTGTCGCAGGTGTCGAGGGAAGGGAAGCTGGGCGAGCATGATCACTGTCTGCACGATGTGCTCGTTGATCTTGTAGCGTTCCTCTTCGGACAATGTCCCGCGGGTGACCGAGAGATTGTAGATCTCGCCTCGGTTGTAGAGCAGCGGCGGGGTGGCCATGCGGAATTGCCAGCGCTTGTCGGCGGCGAGCGGATTTCCCGTTGGGCGCGGGATCTGGTGTTCCGGTTTGTCGGCCAGTACGTTTTCCAGCACAGGCATTTGGGCGGGTGGTGTCCGTGCCTTGCGCAGCTTTTCTTCCGGCGAGATGCCGATGCGGTCGTCGAGCGTTCGTAGCCAGGTCCGGCAGGCAATCTGACGTAGGCGTTGGAGCCGCTCGGGAGCCATCAGCTCGCCGCCTTCGTTGCAACTGGCGACGAAGGCGTACTCGTCGTCGAGCTGTCGCCACTCGTCCTCAAGGTGGTTGCGTGCGATCGTCGCGTCCTCGCCGTCGGCGATCGCGCGCAGGCAACGAATCTCGGCGTCACGCTTGAGCACTTCGAAGCGCATGCGAACTTCGTGAATGCGATCGTAGAGCGTTTCCAGCTTGGTCGCTTTGTCTACCACGTATTCAGGAGTGGTCACCTTGCCGCAGTCGTGCAGCCAGGAGGCAACGTGCAACGCTTCCCAGTCCGCCTCGCTGAGCTGGAAGTCGCGGTAGGGACCTTCTTTGGCTTCGCAAGCGGCTTCTGCGAGCCTTCTTGTGAGCTCCGGTACACGAGCGCAATGGCCACCGGTGTACGGGCTCTTGGCGTCGATGGCGGCGGCAATCAGCTGGATCAGCGCAGCAAAAAGCTCCTGCTGGGCTTTGATCAGGGACTTGCTTTCCAGAGAAACGGCGGCCGACGCCGACAAGGCCTGGACGAAACTCAGGCGCGCATCGTCGATCGTCGACGGACAAAGGAGGATCATGGCGCCGACCAAGTCGTTACTGCGGTTGAGCAGCGGAACCGCGATGGCGTGGCGGTCGTCTTCCACGGGTAGGCCGAGGGCCTGGAAGTCTTCGGCTTGGAGCCGGCCGCTACGGGCGCGGCCGGCAGCGAGCGCCGACGCAAGCAGTGGCCCGGTACTGGCCGTCCGTAGCGACGGGGGACCGCTCATTGGCGACCCGTCGCCCTGCAACGCTGACGCTGGAGAGAGGTCGCCGTTTTCGCTCAGATAGAGGACTCCGGCGTCGGCGGCCGACGCCGCAAGCGTATCGGCAAGCAGGCGCGGCAACAACCGCGCGAAGTTCTGTTCCGCCGCGACGGCATGACTGAGTTCGAGGAAGCGACGAATCGTGCGCTTCATCTCGTCCATCGTCAGCGCGAGCTGGTTAACCTCGCGGATTGTCGACTGGACGCCGATTGGCCGAGAAAACTCGAAGTGGCGAATGGCATTGGCCTCGCTCGCCAGATCGGCTAGTGATCGGGAGATGCTGCGCGCCAGAAGCCAGGTCAACGGAACCGTGCACAGCAGAACCAGTAGCGTCGCCGACGCCGAATGCTTCACCAGTTGTAGCGCAGCCGCCATCAGCTCGTCTTCGGGGATGACGCTGACGAGGTACAGCGCCGGCATTCGTTCCAGTCGCAAAGGTGCGATCGTTACCTGCCAGTAGCCGCCGCCGGAGGTGACACGGAGAGCATCACCGTCTGTGTCACCTCGGGTGATTACCTCGGGCAAGAGTGACGCCAACGCAGGAACGCCAAGCTGATCGATTCGCGCCAGCGCAGTTCCGGGTTTGCGGTCAAGCGGCGCGGTTAGCGCGCTGGCCTGGGTCGTGTGGGCCAGCACTTCGCCGTCGGCGGTTGCCAGGACGAGCTGGCTGGCGGGGGTTGCTTTCTGGCTCGCCAGGAGCTGGTCGAGCGTGTGCAGCAGAATATCGGCGCCAACAACGCCGCGAGCGTTCGCCGTTCGCTTGGCCAGCGTCGTCCCCACCTTGCCGCTGGCAAAGAAGGGGTAGGGGGGCGTCTGAATCAGTGTCGGCGCTGACGTCGCCTCGACGTACCAGGGTCGCTGGCGCGGATCGTATGCTGCGGCATATTCCGGCCGTTCGTCCGCGCGCAACTTCTGCAACTGGGCATCGAAGTAAAGAAAGTGCCCGCGCGCCGCGCCAGCGCCTCGCTCGACGCTCTGCACGACGTAAACCGTCCCGGCGGGAGCGCGAGCCCTTTCGGCCGTACTGCCATGTCCGATGCGGCCAACGAGGAAGAAGTCCCCGTTGTCATAACCCACATAGAGGGAAGACAAAGCAGGCGAACTGTCGAGCGCCTGACGGAGGAAGTCGAGGCTTTGCAGTCGCTCTGCCAGTGAGCGCGCTTGCGTTACCGGTTGCAGGCTGAGGAGGCGGGTCGCCATTTCGGCCGGCTCGATCAGGCGGCGGACCTCGGCCTGTGCTTCGCGGCTCGCGCGTACAGTCAGGTCGGCCGCTGATGTGGACAGCAGCTCACTGCTGAGCCGGTAGCCGATTGCAGCGATCGTCGCGCAGACGACCAGGATGAGCGCCAGGAACAGCGTCGAGATGTGAAGGTGCAACGGATAGTGGCGACGCATAGACCAGTCCCCAACTACAGGCGGATAGTCGAAAGATAGTCGGTAAGTCGTGCCGCGTCCGTTACACGGTGCACGCTTGGGTGTTCGAGGAGCGTTGTGTTGAAGGCTCCCTCGGCGCTCGTTGGCGCGTGCGATCGCCCACCGGATGCGGCGTCATGGTGTCCGGTGGGCCGCAGACCTCGAGGATTAGTGGAATTGTTCCTCTTCGGTCGAACCGGTGAGTGCGGTGACCGACGAGACGCCGCCCTGGATGACGGTCGTCACCTCGTCAAAATAACCGGTGCCGACTTCCTGCTGATGGGAGACGAAGGTGTACCCCCGGTCGCGTGACGCGAACTCGGGCTCTTGCACCTTTTCCACGTAGGCGGTCATACCACGGACGACGTAGTCCCGGGCCAAGTCGAACATGTTGTACCACATGCTGTGGATGCCGGCGAGAGTGATGAACTGATACTTGTAGCCCATCGCGCCGAGTTCGCTCTGGAACCTGGCAATGGTCGCGTCGTCGAGATTCTTCTTCCAGTTGAACGACGGTGAGCAGTTGTAAGCCAGCAGCTTGCCGGGGTACTTGGCGCGTACGGCTGTCGCGAACTTGCGGGCGAATTCGAGGTCGGGAGTCCCGGTCTCGCACCACACGAGGTCGGCGTACTCGGCGTAGGCGACGGCACGCGAGATCGCTTGGTCGAGTCCTTTGCGCGTCTTGTAGAAGCCTTCCGGAGTGCGATCGCCGGTAACGAACGGCCGATCGTTGGCGTCGCAGTCAGAGGTGAGCAAATCGGCGGCTTCGGCGTCGGTGCGTGCAATCACCAGCGTCGGCACTCCGCAGACGTCCGCCGCAAAGCGGGCGGCAATCAGCTTCTGGACCGCTTCCTGGGTTGGTACCAGCACTTTTCCACCCATGTGGCCGCACTTCTTGACCGACGCCAACTGATCTTCCCAGTGCACGCCGGCGGCGCCAGCGCGGATCATCGCCTTCATGAGCTCGAAGGCATTGAGAACGCCGCCGAAGCCCGCCTCGGCGTCGGCAACGATCGGCGCAAAGTAGTCGATGTAGCCGTTGTCACCCGGATTCACGTGCTTCGAATGCTGGATCTCATCGGCGCGACGAAACGAGTTGTTGATCCGCTCGACGACACGGGGCACCGAATCAACCGGGTAAAGCGACTGATCCGGGTACATCGCGGCATACGAATTGTTGTCGGCGGCCACCTGCCAGCCGGAGAGATAGATCGCCTTGACTCCAGCCTTGACCTGTTGCATCGCTTGACCGCCGGTGAGTGCACCCAGGCAGTTGACGTAGGGTTCATGGTTCACCAAGTGCCACAGCTTCTCGGCTCCCCGCCGGGCGACGGTGTATTCGATCGGGAAGGAGCCACGCAGGCGGACGACATCGGCGGCGGAATAGCCGCGCTTGATCCCTTGCCAGCGGGGATTTTCGGCCCAGTCCTTTTCGAGTTCGGCGATCTGCTGCTCTCTAGTAGTCATAGTTGACCTCTCTGACGTAATGAGTGGAGGGGGGCACTGGTTACGTTCGCGGCGGGGCGCCGACTGTTGCCAGACCGCTTTCCGAACAACCAATGGCACACAGTATAGGAGGCTTTTCCCACGGCAACAACAGTCTTATATAAGACATAAGATATATTTTTTCCATCAGGAAAACAGGCGGTTGTAGCGGCCATTTCGGAATGCGAAAAGAGGGATCTCCTACGTGAAACGCCGGCGCGCCTCGCCTGATATCGGGGAGCGATGAGCCGCCGCTGCCGGTTAACGGGCAGGCCGTCGCCAGGCCATCAGCGACCTACCCCTGCTGGCTGCTGGAGTTACCTGCCGGAGATCGCTCGAATGGCCGCTGGTCTTTCAGCCACCGATCCGCAAGCCGGTCTTCTTGAGAATGGCGGTCGAGAAGAGCACGTCGTGTCGGCGGCAGGCGGGCCCCAAGAGGGTAGCGATCTGCGTGACCTGGTCGAGCACTTCGGCACGTGTCGTCCCATGGACCATCGCGAATAGGTTGTAGGGCCACTGCGGCAAGCAGCGCGGACGGCGATAACAGTGCGTGACGAAGGCGAGGGCGCCGACCTGCTGACCGAGATCGTCGACGCGGTTGTCGACGACATCCCAGACCGTCATGCCATTGGCTGTGTAGCCGATGGCGTAGTGGTTGGGAACGACTCCAATCCGGCGCACGACGCCCTGTTCGAGCATCCGCAGCAGCCGGCGCATCACTTCTTCGGCGTCGACCCCGAGCTGATTCGCCAGTTCGTGGTACGGACGCGCCACCAGCGGCAGTCCACCCTGAGTCGCGACGACCAGGCGGCGGTCAAGGTCATCCAGCGGCGCTGTCATCCTCGTACGGCGAGCTTCATTTCGACGAAGTACTCGCGGAGTTTTGGGAAGACGAAGACCGGCTGGCGACAGGCGGCTTCGATCCGCTGTATCGCCTTGGCGACGCCGTCAGGATGTTCGGTGGCGAGCACGAACCACAGGTTGAGCGGATTGCCGCGATCGCTCTCGCGCCGATAGTTGTGCGCGACTTCGGGAAACGAATTGACGCTCTCGACGACCTGTTGCCAGTCCTCATCGGCTACCGCCATCGCCGCCAACACGAAGCTGCCGCCCATGCGCTCGACCTGAAACAGCGGGCCGAATCGAGTCAGTACCCGCGTCCCGAGCAATCGTCGAAGCCGCGCCAGCAGTTCGTCCTCGCTGATGCCGAGTCGACTCGCTGCCGCCGCAAAGGGTCGTTCACAGATCGGAAAGTCGCCCTGAAGACGGTCGATGATCGCGCGATCGGTGGCGTCGATCGCCGTCTCACGCATAGCGAGCGCCACTCTGCTTGAAGCGGGTCAGCGAGAAAAGCACGTCGTAGGCGTAGTCGCCGAGTTGCAGGCGGGCACGCAGATCGGCGATCCTGGCCTCGACCTCGGTCCGGACCTGGCCATGAATCATGCAGAACAGGTTGTAGCGCCACTCCGGCAAGACGCGGGGGCGCTGATAACAGAGAGTGACCTCGGGCTCACGGGCAAGACGTTCGCCGACCTCGCCGACCCGCTCGTCCGGAACATCGTGGACGAGCATCGCGTTGGCCGTGTAACCCAGCTCGTGATGCCTGACGATCACGCCGAAGCGCTTGATGATCCCTTCCGCGCACCAGCGCCGAATGCGCTCGATGACGTCGCTTTCGTCGCAGCCAATGCGCGTGGCGAGTACGGCGAACGGCCGAATGAAGAGCGGAAGACCCTCCTGCAACGCCATCACCAAGCGACGCTCGGGTTCGTCGAGTGCTGTTGGCGGAACGAACACTTGCCGCCGAACCGGACTCGGCGGCGACTTCTCGCGTTCCACATTGAGTGCGAAGCCGAGGTCGATGTGGTACTCCTGGAGCAGCGGAAGGCGCAGCACCGGCAGGCCCGTCGCCCGTTCGATGGCGCCGAGCGCGGCCTGAAGTCGCCCCTCGGATCCGGCGGTGACGACAAACCAGAGGTTGAAGCGGTGCTCACGTTCGTAGTTGTGATTGACCTCGGGAAAGCGGTTGACGACGTCGGCGACCGTTGCCAGCCTCTCCGGAGGGACCGCCATCGCTGCCAGTGTGCTGGCGCCGATCCGCTTTGGTGCAAAAACGGCGCCGACGCGCGCCACCTTGCCCTCACGGCGCAAGGCCTCGAGCAGGCGAAGGACGACGCTCTCGGCTACCCCGAGGCGCGCCGCGACTTCGGCGTAGGGCGCCGGACAGAGCGGAAAATCACGCTGAAAGTCGTTCAGCAGGCGGAAGTCGAGCGCGTCGCTGCTCACGGTCTTCAAAAACCCGTCCGCGCGGCGCGACTGGCAAAAAAGATGCCGCTCGGCGCTTCGGCGGCAAACTCATCGATCTTGGCTAGGCTGCCGGTGTCGTAGATGAGGACCTTGTTGTCGTCACGCGCCGAGATCCAGACCTGCTCGCCGCGTGGCGTGAACTCCATGTGCAGAATCGCTCGTCCCGGTGCGAGCGTGTGCACCACTTGGCCGCTCAGCGTGTCGATCACCTCGACCCAACCGTTGTCGGGGAATGCGTAATTGACCCACACCTGACGGCCGTCGGGGCGGGCGATGACGAATACCGGTTGCCCCTTGACCTTGATCCGTCCGACTTCCTGCCACGTGCTGCCGGAAACGACGAGCACTTCGTGGCGACCGATTGCTGGCAGATACGCTTGCCCTTGCGCCATCGACCAGCCGCGCAGGTGCGGCATCTTGAAGACGGGCAGCTTTTCCTGTCCTCGACCGTAGTCCTTGAGGATACGTCGGCTACCGCGTTCCGGTTGCCACGTATCGAGCAAGGCGACGCCATCCTCGCCGAACAGTCCGGCAAGGTAGTAGCGACCGTCCGGCGTCACCAAACCGTCGTACGGTTGCAAACCGGCCGGGTAACGCTGCGTCGTCGGTCGCTTCGGGTCGGAAAAGTCGCTGACCCAGATTTCGCCGCCGTCGAAGAGCGCGTACGCGAAGCGATTTCCAGACAGATCGGCGAGGCCAACCACCTTTGAGAAATGGCCGGGCGCGTACTCTGCCGGCACTTCGGCCAGCAAGTCGAGCGTCTCGGCATCAAACGCCTTGATACCGCCCGGCGTGTAATTTTGTGCAACCACAATCCGGCCATCCTGCGAGATCGCGCCGCCAATGGCATTGCCGGACTGCAGGACACGTTTCACCAGTCGCGCCTCAAGCAGGTCGACCTTGCTCAGCCCGCCGTCGCGACCAAAGACAAAGGCGTAGCGACCATCCCGCGAATAAACGACGGAAGCGTGCGACAAATCGCCGAGACCGGTGACGCGGGCGTACGGTTGGCGCCGGGTGGTGTCGATCAGCGTGACTTGCCCACTCGCTCGCTCGATCACTACACCGAGATCGCCGGTTCCGCGTAGCGGCGGTGACGCGCAACCGGTGAGGAGGCCGGTCCACAAGAGAAGGAGCAAGAGTCTCATCATCGTAGGGGTCTTACCGCAGCGCGAGAACGCGAACCGGCCTAGGGTGACAGGGCAATGGCTATTATCGTCATACATTTTGGCCGGCGGCAAGTGCGTCGTGTGCTTGAGACACCTCAAACGCGCCAGCGGAAAGCCTGGCCGTGTCGCCTCGCCGGGGCTGAACACCGCCTCTACGCTCGTTCCATCGGAAACGCGATGACCTCGGCGAGCGAGGCCGCACCCAGCGCCACCATCAGCAGGCGATCGACGCCGAGCGCAACGCCGGCGCAGTCGGGCAGACCGTGCGCGAGCGCCGCGAGTAGCTTGCTGTCCGCCGCCACCGGTGGCAGGCCGAGCGCCTGGCGGCGGCACTGGTCGGCGGCGAAGCGCGCGGCCTGTTCGTCGCTGTCCAATAACTCATGATAGCCGTTCGCCAGCTCGACGCCGCGGTGATAAAGCTCGAAGCGTGCCGCCACCGCCTGGCCGTCGTCGTCACGCCGCAGCCGCGCGAGCGCAGCCTGCGAAGGCGGGTAGTCAACAACGAAACTCAGTTCGTCAGGCGGCAGCCGGGGCTCGATGACGTGGCTCATCAGCAAGTCGAGCCAGGTATCCCGGTCGGCTTCGACGAACGCCGGCTCGAGGGGGCGAGCAGCGGCAGCGAGCATGCCAACTGGCGAGGTCAGCGGATCGAGTCCGAGATGAACACGAAACAGCTCGCGATAACGGTAGCGCCGGCGAGTCTTCGTGCCGAGCGCCAGGGTGGCGATCGCCGTCACGTCGTCGATCAGTTGTTCGAGCGTGAAGCCGACGCGATACCACTCGAGCAGCGTGAACTCGGGGTTGTGGCGAGATCCGACTTCGCCACCGCGAAAAACGCGGGCAATCTGGTAGATCGATCCACTACCGATCGACAGCAACCGCTTCATGGCGTATTCGGGCGACGTCTGCAGATAGCCGTGGCCCGGAACTTCGAGGCTGCACAGATGCGGGTCGCTGACGGTGGCTGGCGCGAGCTGCGGCGTTTCCACTTCCAGCACGTCAGCCGCGGCGAAGTGGGCCCGAATCGCGGCGAGTAGTTGTGCCCGCCGACGCAGATTGACCAGCGGCGCGGTCGGCTGCCAGACGACCGCCGCCGTCTTTCGACTCAAGACTTGACGCGCGAAACGTAGGCGCCGGAGCGCGTGTCGCAGCGGACGATTTCGCCCTGGTTGATGAACAACGGCACCTTGACCACGGCGCCCGTCGACAGGCGTGCCGGTTTGCTGCCGCCCGTCGCGGTATCGCCGCGGACGCCCGGTTCGGTGTCGACGATCTCGAGCTCGACGAAATTTGGCGGTGTCACCGCCAGCGGGGCGCCGTTGAACAGCGTGACAGCGCAGACATCTTGCTCCTTCAGCCACAACGATGCGTCACCGACTGTCGCCGTTAAAGCTTGATACTGTTCGAAGCTGTCCGGCTCCATGAAGTAATAAAAGGTGCCATCGTTGTACAGGTATTGCATGTCGCGGTCGACGACGTCGGCGCCTTCGAGCGAATCACCCGACTTGAACGTTTTTTCCCAGACGCGGTTGGTCTTCAGGTTGCGTAGCTTGACACGGTTGAATGCCTGACCCTTGCCGGGCTTGACGTACTCGTTTTCGAGAATCGTGCACGGATCGCCGTCCAGCATGACTTTCAGGCCGGACTTGAATTCGTTGGTAGAATAACTTGCCATGACGTCCCCCGCAGAGTGCTCAAAATCAAAAAAAACGATAATGGTAACGCGAAAGGGGGGTAATTGGCACGGGCACTGCGCGGAAGGCGGCTCCTCGCAACCCGTACCGCAGGCACGAATGGAGAATCCCGCCGAGTTAGTCGCCGCACTTGACTTGGACGCCGATGCTTTGGGCGTCGACCACCACTCCGATTTCCCGTTACGTGTTCCGCGAGCCTTTTTCGCGCGAATGGTTCGCGGCAGCGAAGACGACCCTCTGCTGCGGCAAGTGTTACCGGTTGTCGACGAACGCCAGGCGACGCCTGCGTTCACTACGGATCCCCTCGCCGAGCATGCTGGACGGCCGCTGCCCGGCCTGATCCGCAAGTACCACGGGCGCGTCCTGCTGATCGTCAGCAGTCAGTGCGCAATCCACTGTCGCTACTGCTTCCGCCGCCACTTCCCGTACGCCGCCAACCGACTGAAGCGTGACGACTGGCGTGAAATCCTTTCCGCGCTACGCGCTGACTCTTCGTTACGCGAAGTCATCCTGTCCGGTGGCGACCCCCTGTTACTCTCTGACCGGCGCTTGCGCTGGCTGATCGACGAACTGGCGGCGCTGCCGCAAGTGACCCGCTTGCGTCTACACAGCCGGATGCCGGTCGCCACACCCGAACGGATCACCCCTGCGCTGGTTGAGGCGCTTGCCAGCAGTCGTCTGCGCGTCAGCCTCGTCATCCACGCCAACCACGCGCAGGAACTTGACGATGCCGTCGCGCGTGCGCTGGAACCGATGCGCCGCACCGGCATTACCCTGCTCAACCAGAGCGTTCTCCTCGCTGGCGTCAACGACGACGATGCGATCCTCGCCGATCTATCGGAGCGCCTGTTTGCGATTGGCGTGCTGCCGTACTATGTTCATCTGCTCGACCGCGTCGCTGGTAGCGCCCACTTCGACGTCAGCGAGGAACGCGCTCGCGTACTGCAGGAAAAGCTGCTGGCTCGTCTCCCCGGCTACCTGGTACCCCGTTTTGTCCGCGAGCAGCCGGGTGCTGTCTCGAAAACCCCCCTCGCCGCCTATTAGACTTGATCGAGTCGGCTAGCGAGCGGTTTCTCGAGATTGGTGCCAGATCTGACTCCCTAGGGACGAAAACAGTCTAGCGGAGCAAATCTAACCCAATAAAACGCTGAGGGTTTGAGCGCCGCTTGTAGCCAGCGGAATTATTTGGAGGCGCGAGCGGGAGTCGAACCCACCTACACGGATTTGCAATCCGGTGCATAACCGCTTTGCTATCGCGCCGCGCCCGTCGGATCGGGGATTGCCAGCTGCCTCACGCAGCACGTGACGGCGCTTGCGTACTTGGAGCGGGAGAAGAGTCTCGAACTCTCGACCTATACCTTGGCAAGGTATCGCTCTACCAACTGAGCTACTCCCGCGTTGAGCGAGTGCGCATTATAAGGTCCCCTCCTGGACTGTCAACGCTTTCGTTGGCCGTGACACTCGGATAAGCGGTGCTCGTTTCACCAACATCAGAGGCCAGAAAAACAACACCGGCCGTAAGGCCGGTGTCGCTCGCTGCGTTATTTCTCAGGGGTTGTGAAGACGTCGACTGCGCTGCCGATCGGCGGTGTTGCACGCTCGCAACGCCCCATTCACAAGCCCTCAGTAGATTACTTTTGGCTGAGAATCCAGGTAACGAGTTTCTTGGCTTCGTCAGGCGTTACCGACGGATTCGGTGGCATCGGCACTGGTCCCCAGACGCCCTTGCCGCCCTTGATCACTTTCTCCACCAGCATGGCCTCGTCTTTCGCCGTGTATTTCTTCGCAACGTCCTTGTACGACGGGCCGACGACTTTCTTGTCAACAGCGTGGCAGGCCAGGCAACCCTTGGCCTTGGCCAGCGCTTCGTCGGCTTGGGCAGCGCCGGCTGCAAGAATGCCGGCGGCCGCCAGCAAGCACACGTAGATCGATTTCATGCTCTCTTACTCCATTCAGATAGAGGGTGGTCAAAACGCGCCGATCATATTTCAGTTTCGCCGCCTTGGAAAGTCTCTTCGCCGTCATTACGACGGATAAACGCGCGACTGCATACGTTTGCCGACAGCCTTCGCGCGGCGCCGCCACTTCCCCTCCAACGGATCAACGCTGGCGCAGCTGCTCCAGATCTCGCACGGCGCCGGTGGCGGCTGACGTAGCCATGAGAGCGTAAGCCTGCAAGGCCACCGAGACGGCTCGCGGGCGCGATACCGCTGGCTGCCAGGCACGAGCGCCGCGCGCATTCATCGCCAGCCGCCGCTCTGCAAGTTCGGCGTCGCTCACTGCCAAGTGGATTCGGCGCCGCGGTATGTCGATCTCGATAAGGTCATTGTTCATGATCAGTCCGATTGCGCCACCCTCGGCCGCTTCTGGCGAGACGTGCCCGATCGACAGCCCGGACGTACCGCCGGAGAAACGACCATCGGTCAACAAGGCGCAGGCTTTTCCCAGTCCTTTGGACTTTAGGTAAGACGTCGGGTAGAGCATTTCCTGCATTCCCGGTCCGCCTTTTGGTCCTTCGTAGCGGATAACGACGACGTCGCCCGGTTGAATTTCGTCACCGAGAATCGCCTGCACGGCGTCGTCCTGGCTTTCGAAAACGCGTGCGCGACCACTGAAGACCCAAATGCTTTCGTCGACGCCGGCGGTCTTCACGATGCAGCCGTCCGCAGCAACGTTGCCATAGAGGACAGCAAGCCCGCCTTCCTGTGAATAGGCGTGCGCGACGTCGCGGATACAACCGCCTGCACGATCTAGGTCGAGTTCCGGAAACCGGCGCTCCTGCGAGAACGCCGTCTGCGTTGGTACGCCACCAGGCGCCGCGCGATAAAACGCGCCAATCTGCGGATCGCTGCCGTGCATCACGTCCCAGGTAGCGATCGCTGCACCGAGCGTTGCCGAATGCACGGTCGGTACGTCACGCCGCACCAGACCGGCGCGGTCAAGTTCACCGAGGATGGCGAATATGCCTCCGGCGCGATGAACGTCCTCCATGTGATAGTCGGTGGTCGCCGGTGCCACCTTGGCGAGGCAGGGAACGCGGCGCGAGATGCGGTCGATGTCGTCCAGGGTGAAGGCGACACCTGCCTCGCGGGCCGCAGCCAGGATGTGCAGCACGGTGTTCGTCGAGCCGCCCATCGCGACGTCAAGCGCCATCGCGTTCTCGAACGCCGCTGCAGTCGCGATGGAACGCGGCAGCACCGATTCATCGTCTTCCTCGTAATAGCGCCGGCACAGGGTAACGATCTGCCGGCCCGCGCGGAGAAAGAGTTGTCGGCGATCGGCATGGGTTGCCAACAGGCTGCCATTCCCCGGGAACGACAGGCCGAGCGCTTCGGTCAGGCAGTTCATTGAGTTGGCCGTAAACATGCCGGAGCACGAACCGCAGGTTGGGCAGGCCGAACGCTCGTACGCCGCGACCTCATCATCCGAACAGCCGCTGTCACCGGCCTTGACCATCGCGTCGACCAGATCGACGGCGATCACTTTGCCCGCCCACTGCACCTTCCCCGCTTCCATCGGGCCACCCGAAACGAATATCGTCGGGACGTTGACCCGTAGCGCAGCCATCAGCATCCCGGGCGTGATCTTGTCGCAATTCGAGAGGCAGACCATGGCGTCGGCGCAATGGGCATTGACCATGTACTCGACCGAGTCGGCGATCAGGTCGCGTGACGGCAGCGAATAGAGCATGCCGTCATGACCCATGGCGATGCCGTCGTCGATGGCAATCGTGTTGAACTCCTTGGCAACGCCGCCGGCGGCCTCGATTTCGCGCGCAACCAGCTGGCCGAGGTCTTTCAGGTGAACGTGACCGGGAACGAACTGCGTAAACGAGTTGACAACGGCCACAATCGGCTTGCCAAAGTCACCCTCTCGCATGCCGGTCGCCCGCCAAAGGGCTCGGGCACCCGCCATGTTGCGGCCATGGGTCGAGGTGCGGGAACGATACTGGGGCATTGCCGGTCTCCGGTCGGAAACGCGCCGTCGAGTCGCGCGCTATAATCAGGATTCTATCCGAAAGCTTCGACGTGTTCGTACCGTGTTGATCCATCCTCAGCTCAACCCCGTCGCGCTCAAGGTAGGCCCCGTGAGCGTGCATTGGTATGGTTTGATGTACCTGCTCGCTTTCCTCCAGTTTTGGTGGCTAGGCCGGTGCCGCTTGCAGTCGCCGCTTGCTGAACGCCAGTGGACGCTGCGCGAGCTCGACGACCTCCTTTTTTTCGGTGCTCTCGGGGTCGTCATCGGCGGTCGACTCGGGCAGGTAGTGTTCTACGAACCGGGACATTACTTCTCGCAGCCGCTCGAGATTCTCGCCGTCTGGAAGGGCGGCATGTCGTTTCACGGCGGCATCCTCGGTGTCCTGCTCGCGATGCTCATTTTCTCGCGCAAGCATCGCTGTAGCTGGCTCACCGTCACCGACTTCATCGCTCCGCTGGTCCCCCTGGGGCTCGCCGCCGGACGTATTGGCAACTTCATCAATGGCGAGCTGTGGGGGCGTCCGGCTGATCCGTCGCTGCCCTGGGCGATGATCTTTCCGTGGGTGGATCAATTGCCCCGACATCCGTCGCAACTCTACCAAGCCGGGCTGGAAGGGCTCGGATTGTTCTGCGTACTGTGGCTCTACTCGGCTCGCCAAAGACCGAAGGGTGCCGTCTCGGGCGCCTTCTTGGTGGGCTACGGCCTGCTGCGCTGGATCGCCGAGTATTTCCGCACTCCCGATGAAGGCATCTTCGGCCTGTCCGATACAGTGAGCATGGGGCAATGGTTGTCGCTGCCGATGGTCGTCTGCGGTGTCGCGCTGCTCGCCGCCGCGTATCGCCAACACCGCCCGGAACCGAACCGCGAATAAACTTATGGCAAAGGAGACACCAATGCCAGCAGGAATTGTCGTCAGAGGACTGCGCAAAGTGCGCACCCTGCTCGCTGACGGAAGTCAGCCCCGTGGTCTCGACGCGAAACAGCTTGCGCGCACGCGCGATCTTCTCCACGAATGCGCCAAGGGCATCGGCGGCGAAGTCTCGGCGCGGCAACGCGCCGCCCGCCTTGCCGAAACCTACCAACGCCTGGATGACGAAGGTCGGTGCACGTTCCTGCGGATCATCGCCGCCGAGTTCGGCCCCGATGCCGAGGAGGTGGCCCGAGCGCACGCGCGCTACCAGGAGGCGGTCGGCGGCGACGAACAATGGAGCGCCGAATCGGCGTTACGCCACGCTATGCGTTCCTCACGCCTGCGCATCCTGACGCAGTTCACGGCCTTGCCACAGGGCGTCAAGTTTCTCGTCGATCTACGTACCGACCTGCTGCGTTTTCTCGAACAGGATCCTGCGCTGCGCTCGCTTGACCGCGAACTCGAGTCGCGCCTGAACGCCTGGTTCGACGTCGGCTTTCTGGAGCTGCAACGAATCACCTGGAGTTCGCCCGCCGCCCTGCTCGAAAAACTGATTGCTTACGAGGCGGTGCATGAGATCCGGTCGTGGAACGACCTCAAAAACCGCCTCGACTCGGACCGACGCTGTTACGCCTTCTTTCACCCGCGCATGCCGATGGAGCCCCTGATCTTCGTCGAAGTGGCGTTGACCGACAAGCTGGCCGACAACGTGCAAACGCTGCTGGATGAACAGGCACCGGTCTTCGATGCACAGCGAGCGAGCACGGCGATTTTTTATTCTATTTCGAATACACAGGTTGGTCTGCGCGGCGTATCTTTCGGCAACTTTCTGCTCAAGCGCGTGGTCGACGACCTCAAGCGGGATTACCCGCGGTTGACCAGTTTCGCGACCCTGTCGCCGCTGCCAACCTTTCGGCGCTGGGCTGAAAAGCACCCGGAAGCGTGGCAGGCCGCCTTCGGCGAAAGCGATCTCGAGCGTATTCGCCGCCATTTGGGCGCCAAGGACGCTGCGGCCGGCACCCCTTCCGACTTGCCCGCTTTGCTCGCCGACGGGCGCTGGATCGACGATCCGCGCCTCGCGCGTGCTTTCCAGCATGGCCTCACCGGGCTCGCGGCGCGTTACCTGCTAACCGGTGGAGACACTGGCAAGCCGGTCGACCCGGTGGCCCGATTCCACCTGGGTAACGGCGCCCGCATCGAGCGCCTGAATCCCCTCGCCGATACATCCGATCGCGGTCGTCGGCAGTCGTACGCGATGATGGTGAATTATCTCTACGACCCTGATACCATCGAAGAAAACGTCGAAGCCTTTTCGCGTGGCGGGACCTTTGCTGCCAACCCCGCCATACGGCGTTCCGCCCGCAGTTAGACCACTGCGGACAAGACGTTTCCTTCCTCCTTGCCAACGAAAGAAGATCCCATGAATCCACGTCCTTTCAAAGTCCTCGGAATCCAGCAAATCGCCATCGGTGGCCCCGACAAGATGAAACTGCGGCAGCTTTGGGTCGACATGCTGGGGCTCGAGATCACCGGCAACTTCGTCAGCGAACGGGAAAACGTCGATGAAGACATTGCCGCTTTGGGCAAAGGCCCGTTTAAGGTCGAAGTAGACTTGATGCAGCCGGTGGATCCGGAGAAGAAGCCCGCTGTGCATGCGACTCCACTCAACCATGTCGGCCTCTGGATAGACGACCTGCCGAAAGCCGTGGACTGGTTGTCGGCCAACGGCGTTCGCTTCGCGCCCGGCGGCATTCGCAGAGGCGCTGCCGGATTCGACATCACGTTCCTGCATCCCAAAGCGAGCGCCGATCTCCCGATCTCCGGTGAAGGGGTGCTCATCGAGTTGGTGCAGGCGCCGCCAGAAGTTATCGAAGCGTTCGCCAAACTGGCCTGAAGCCAAGCCTTGCACCTCGCCGGGTGATCCGTGTGCGATCCCCCGGCGAGGTGTCGACGGATACTGGTTGGCCGGCATGAGATCCCTCCTGCCTGCGAAGGGAAAGGATTTGAGGTGAACTGGTACAAGATCCGGGCACAAGATGAAGCAGGCGAAGGCTATACCTATGTGGGCGCCTCGCCGCTCACGGCTGATGCCATCGCCGAGCTGGCTTCCCAAGGGAAATTCATTCGCCTCGATGAGTCGGCTGCTTCGGAGTGCAGTGCCGTCCAACGAATAAAGAAAGTCGCGCGAAGCCGTGATCCGAACCGTTTGTTGGACGAGCCCGGTCACGGTGGCGCTGGACCAGCTACAGAAAATATGTTTTTGGAATATGCGATTAGCGCCGCTTGGCATGAAAGACTTTCCTGATGGAGACTTCGTAGATGCCGTTGCAGCCGTCGTCGTTCCTTCTTGGCGACGAGGCATTGATTTTCCAGAATTCGAGACAGATCGTTTCGTAGGAGTGCGAACATCGCTCTTCCATCCCTCGTCGAGGGCGGAAGGGTGTTTGTCTGGCCAATAGTCTCCCTAATTGACGTTAAGTCTCACAACCCAGATCGATCCCCGCGTACGCGGGGAGCCGCGGCCTGCCCGAGGGCGACTTCAATACCCAGGGGTCGATCCCCCCGCGTACGCGGGGGAGCCGGTCCACAAATGGCACGAAAGACGCAACGAGAAGGTCGATCCCCGCGTACGCGGGGGAGCCGCGCTAGGCCGGAGCGTAGAGCCACCGGCCGGAGGTCGATCCCCGCGTACGCGGGGGAGCCGAGCTGGACGAGTCCGCCGATGTCAAGTCCTGGGGTCGATCCCCGCGTACGCGGGGGAGCCCGCGAGTTCCGCTACGTCGAGAATGCCTCGTCGGGTCGATCCCCGCGTACGCGGGGGAGCCAGCCCGACAGCACGCGGCGAAAGCCGCACAGCGGGTCGATCCCCGCGTACGCGGGGGAGCCAGCCCGACAGCACGCGGCGAAAGCC
>CAYQVH010000013.1:0-53517 GCA_964420975.1 uncultured Candidatus Accumulibacter sp. | reverse complement strand
ACAGCACGCGGCGAAAGCCGCACAGCGGGTCGATCCCCGCGTACGCGGGGGAGCCGCAGCACCTCTCGGCAATCTCCGAGGTACAGCGGGTCGATCCCCGCGTACGCGGGGGAGCCGACGCGGTAGCAAGTGCCGTTCGAGGGCGCGCGGGTCGATCCCCGCGTACGCGGGGGAGCCCCGTCCCCATCCAGCGCTCGGGCGGCTTCGGCGGGTCGATCCCCGCGTACGCGGGGGAGCCCCACCCGAGCGGGTCGATCCCGTCGCTAAACGGGGTCGATCCCCGCGTACGCGGGGGAGCCCGGATGGTCGACCAGGCGGCGATTGAGGACAAGGGTCGATCCCCGCGTACGCGGGGGAGCCTGCGCGTTCTTCTCCTGCGCGTTATTCTCTGGCGGTCGATCCCCGCGTACGCGGGGGAGCCACGGTCAAGCACGCCGCGTACGTCGTCGGTCAGGGTCGATCCCCGCGTACGCGGGGGAGCCGATCGAAACCACAGAGATCCGCAACTCGTCGAGGGTCGATCCCCGCGTACGCGGGGGAGCCAACGCCTTGATCTGCGCCAGCGCGTCGTCGTAGGGTCGATCCCCGCGTACGCGGGGGAGCCCGACAAGGCGTGCCACAAGACGCCGAACGTGCAGGTCGATCCCCGCGTACGCGGGGGAGCCACTCGCGGAACCTCCCGGTCGCCCTGGTCCCGTGGTCGATCCCCGCGTACGCGGGGGAGCCACGCAAAGTTAACGGGCGCTGCCCGCAATGAGGGGTCGATCCCCGCGTACGCGGGGGAGCCCCTCTGGTCTGGAGTTCCAACACTGCGAGCGCAGGTCGATCCCCGCGTACGCGGGGGAGCCATACCTCTCCGAGCGCCGTCGGATGCTTCAGGAGGTCGATCCCCGCGTACGCGGGGGAGCCTCCTTGTCGTCGTGCTTGTATGTAAAACCGAAGGGTCGATCCCCGCGTACGCGGGGGAGCCCCGTGGCATGCCCAAACGCGCGCTCCGGCCGGAGGTCGATCCCCGCGTACGCGGGGGAGCCTGGACTGGATTGTGAGCAACCCGCCTTACTCGGGGTCGATCCCCGCGTACGCGGGGGAGCCACTCTGACAGTAAAGATCCCATAACCCTCTGAGGGTCGATCCCCGCGTACGCGGGGGAGCCTCACTGAAACCTTCTCTATTTTGTCGTCCATAGGGTCGATCCCCGCGTACGCGGGGGAGCCTTTCCTTTTCCTCACTTGGTGCCCAACATTTCGGGTCGATCCCCGCGTACGCGGGGGAGCCATTGCCAACCAACATCGGCTGAAGGTGTGTTCGGGTCGATCCCCGCGTACGCGGGGGAGCCTCAGTCGCGCTCATCCCTTCTGGCCCTCAATGGGGTCGATCCCCGCGTACGCGGGGGAGCCCTGATGGTCCTGGCATAACGGCGGGCTCGCAAGGGTCGATCCCCGCGTACGCGGGGGAGCCCCGGTGATCGTCGCCTTCACGGCCGGCAACCTGGGTCGATCCCCGCGTACGCGGGGGAGCCACACATAGTGCCCACCTGGAGATCGATCCCGCAGGTCGATCCCCGCGTACGCGGGGGAGCCGCCTTATCGGCCATTTCCAACAGCACCGGGCGCGGTCGATCCCCGCGTACGCGGGGGAGCCTCGCCGCGCTCGATCACGGCGGGAACGTGCTCGGGTCGATCCCCGCGTACGCGGGGGAGCCGATCCCCGATCACGGATGGCGCGAGTGGAAGCGGGTCGATCCCCGCGTACGCGGGGGAGCCGTCATCCGCCTCGTACTTTCCCGTCTTCCGGCAGGTCGATCCCCGCGTACGCGGGGGAGCCCAATGTCGGGCTCGCTTTCGCAGTCGAGTTCGAGGTCGATCCCCGCGTACGCGGGGGAGCCCAGCGCCGGCAGGACGGCAGTTGCCCTACAGCGGGTCGATCCCCGCGTACGCGGGGGAGCCCCGGCGTGCAGTCCTTACGCGCCACCTACGAAAGGTCGATCCCCGCGTACGCGGGGGAGCCTCTAGTTCCCGCGCGCGATGTCGGCCACCAAAGGGTCGATCCCCGCGTACGCGGGGGAGCCTCTCCGTACCCGCCTCGATGACCCCCTGAGACGGGTCGATCCCCGCGTACGCGGGGGAGCCGCCTCTTTCGCCGTCTCGATATTCGTCGTCGGGGGTCGATCCCCGCGTACGCGGGGGAGCCTCCTCGACCGTAAAGCGACGCGAGTCGTCCGGAGGTCGATCCCCGCGTACGCGGGGGAGCCACGACCATGTCTGACCCCACTACCGACAGGCCGGGTCGATCCCCGCGTACGCGGGGGAGCCATGTTTTTCAGGTCGCGGGCATCGCTATCGAAGGGTCGATCCCCGCGTACGCGGGGGAGCCACACATAGTGACCCCCTGGAGATCGATCCCGCAGGTCGATCCCCGCGTACGCGGGGGAGCCACAGTCATGTAGCGCTCCCTATTGGCCGGCGAAGGTCGATCCCCGCGTACGCGGGGGAGCCTGCCAACGAGGCCAGTTCGGCCAGCGCGCGCCGGGTCGATCCCCGCGTACGCGGGGGAGCCATACGTCACATAGGGATGCACTTCGCAGCCCGGGGTCGATCCCCGCGTACGCGGGGGAGCCCCCTCTTGTATGCGCTCTCAGGAGATTTGGACGGGTCGATCCCCGCGTACGCGGGGGAGCCCGTACTCATCGAGGCGTTAGCCCCCTCAGACAGGGTCGATCCCCGCGTACGCGGGGGAGCCCGCAGCGGCCAGAAGGAGCGCCAGACGGCGCGGGGTCGATCCCCGCGTACGCGGGGGAGCCGATGTCAAATGATATTGCCCCTGAAATAATGAGGGTCGATCCCCGCGTACGCGGGGGAGCCTCGATCAGCGGGTTCTTCCCATCGAGATGCCCGGGTCGATCCCCGCGTACGCGGGGGAGCCTCAGGACGTGGCTAGAAATGGCCGATATTTGCGGGTCGATCCCCGCGTACGCGGGGGAGCCGCGGTGTGTCGCGCAGAGCGCGATAGCGTCGAGGGTCGATCCCCGCGTACGCGGGGGAGCCGTTCGATTGCCACTGTCACAGTCGGTATGCGAGGGTCGATCCCCGCGTACGCGGGGGAGCCGAAGCCAAGCGCGAATGGGCGCCGGGAACCGCGGGTCGATCCCCGCGTACGCGGGGGAGCCTCCACGCGGGGGGAAGCACGGGCTTCATACGAGGGTCGATCCCCGCGTACGCGGGGGAGCCGGGTCGTCTGTGGCGGCGCGGTGGTCGCGTCAGGGTCGATCCCCGCGTACGCGGGGGAGCCGGTGGCCGACATCGCGCGCGGGAACTAGATTTGGGTCGATCCCCGCGTACGCGGGGGAGCCCAGACGGCGCGGTTCGCCAAGGCGGCGCAGGGGGGTCGATCCCCGCGTACGCGGGGGAGCCCAGAGTCGTGAAGTGGTTTCGACCAGTTTGACAGGTCGATCCCCGCGTACGCGGGGGAGCCAGAACAGAAGTTTCTCGACTTCTCGGGGAAATGGGTCGATCCCCGCGTACGCGGGGGAGCCGAGTACGCGAGCGCTCATAAGTGGCGATGCGAGGGTCGATCCCCGCGTACGCGGGGGAGCCACGGGTCGATAAAGGTCGATGGGCGGTGTCTGAGGTCGATCCCCGCGTACGCGGGGGAGCCCGATCGACGGCGATGGTCGTTTCCCAGTCTTCGGGTCGATCCCCGCGTACGCGGGGGAGCCTGACGCTGACCTTTGCCGACGACGTCGGCGGCGGGTCGATCCCCGCGTACGCGGGGGAGCCCTCCGAAGGCCGCATCGACCGCCGACCACGCCGGGTCGATCCCCGCGTACGCGGGGGAGCCCAACGCACCAGACCGACCAATCTGACGCACCGAGGTCGATCCCCGCGTACGCGGGGGAGCCGTCGCCGACGATCGGCTGTTCTATCTGCTGGCGGGTCGATCCCCGCGTACGCGGGGGAGCCCACACAGGGAACTACACCCCCGACAGCGGGCCGGGTCGATCCCCGCGTACGCGGGGGAGCCGCGTTATAAGGCGGGATTTCCGCCTCGCTTAAAGGTCGATCCCCGCGTACGCGGGGGAGCCCTATATGCTCGCCCATCGCCTACCCGCGTACAGGGTCGATCCCCGCGTACGCGGGGGAGCCCTCACGCTCAGCTGCACGCTGTCGGCCGCCCGGGGTCGATCCCCGCGTACGCGGGGGAGCCTTTTCACGGCGACCCGCATCTACTTTTCGACGAGGTCGATCCCCGCGTACGCGGGGGAGCCGCTGGCCGGCGGGATTCAGGGACCGATGACGAAGGTCGATCCCCGCGTACGCGGGGGAGCCGATGCTTGGGCGGCGGCCTGGAGGGTGAGGCAGGGTCGATCCCCGCGTACGCGGGGGAGCCGTCAGCCTGTTGATCGTGATGTTCCCGTCGCCGGGTCGATCCCCGCGTACGCGGGGGAGCCGTCGCAAAGACCACGGCCAGCGAGGTGTTGACGGGTCGATCCCCGCGTACGCGGGGGAGCCATCGCCTGCGCAGATTTTTTTACCCGGTCGAGGGGTCGATCCCCGCGTACGCGGGGGAGCCCGGTCCCTTTCATTTCCTTCCCCTCTTGCTCGGGGTCGATCCCCGCGTACGCGGGGGAGCCTCAAAGTCAGCCGTCAGCGGCACGATCGCCGCGGGTCGATCCCCGCGTACGCGGGGGAGCCCTGTCCTTGCCGTGCCGTCGCTGGCCGGCAGGGGGTCGATCCCCGCGTACGCGGGGGAGCCTGTCGGCGGGATGGTCATGACTTTCTCCCGGCGGGTCGATCCCCGCGTACGCGGGGGAGCCTCCTCGGCAAAGCTCAGGGTAAACGCCGAGGCAGGTCGATCCCCGCGTACGCGGGGGAGCCGCTCTGGGCGCGCGGCAAGGATGGGGACGGCAGGGTCGATCCCCGCGTACGCGGGGGAGCCACGATCAACAGGCTGACCGCCATCGCGGAGGCAGGTCGATCCCCGCGTACGCGGGGGAGCCAGGTCACGACCACCGACCCGGTCAGCGTGCTGGGGTCGATCCCCGCGTACGCGGGGGAGCCTGTTTTGACGGATGCAGAGCATGGCACGTACAGGGTCGATCCCCGCGTACGCGGGGGAGCCAGCGTCGCAAAGTCGTCGGCGATAAATGGCAAGGGTCGATCCCCGCGTACGCGGGGGAGCCGAGAGCCACAGCGCCATGGCCACCAGCCAGCAGGGTCGATCCCCGCGTACGCGGGGGAGCCAAAAAAACGCCACCACCACCAGCGCCAGCGCCAGGTCGATCCCCGCGTACGCGGGGGAGCCGTCAGGTTCGATCTTTGGCACCATGAGGCACCAGGTCGATCCCCGCGTACGCGGGGGAGCCCGTCGATCTATGTGCCGATCGTCGTCGGCGTCGGGTCGATCCCCGCGTACGCGGGGGAGCCCCATACCGCTCGGTCACTTCGAGCAGCCATCGAGGTCGATCCCCGCGTACGCGGGGGAGCCCGCCGGAAGTCATCCGCCGCGCTCGCAATACCGGGTCGATCCCCGCGTACGCGGGGGAGCCCGATTTGACACGTAAAACCGCAAAAATCAGCCAGGTCGATCCCCGCGTACGCGGGGGAGCCCTGCGATCGGAGATCGGCGCCGGGCTGAGGCGGGGTCGATCCCCGCGTACGCGGGGGAGCCAAACCGAAGTCACGGCGCAAAAGACGTGCGTCGGGTCGATCCCCGCGTACGCGGGGGAGCCTCGTGAAACCACTTTGCCACGCGGGTGGAGTCAGGTCGATCCCCGCGTACGCGGGGGAGCCATCCGACGGCGCTCGGAGAGGTATTCGGCGCGGGGTCGATCCCCGCGTACGCGGGGGAGCCCAGAGAGCGAAGCGAACGGGGTCGAGCGTAGGGGGTCGATCCCCGCGTACGCGGGGGAGCCTAGCCTATTCGGTGGAGCAGGTACAGGATCGCGGGTCGATCCCCGCGTACGCGGGGGAGCCGTGGTTAGCGACGTCCAGCGCTGCGTGCCGTAGGGTCGATCCCCGCGTACGCGGGGGAGCCATCTGGTGACCAAGCCACCTGTCGTGATACTCGGGTCGATCCCCGCGTACGCGGGGGAGCCCCCGCCGCCACGCGCCGCAGCTTCTCTTGCCACGGTCGATCCCCGCGTACGCGGGGGAGCCTCGGCCTGCGTCTGGAGTATCAGCAGGCGACGAGGTCGATCCCCGCGTACGCGGGGGAGCCTCTAGACGCTAAGGCCTTGAGGAATCCGGATTATTAAAGATCTGCGCCGCCGGGGGAAGATCTTCGGGCGACGATCAGTCCGTCCAGCTCGACCAAGGTAATCGGCGGCAAGCCGAGGGTGCGGACGGTCTGGCCGCCGGGCACGGTCTTGTCGGCCCACAGCATCACCACTGACGCGTCTTCCTCGGCGACAAACCAGTCAGCGAGAACCCCCCAGATCCGCTCGCGTACGGCCGGCGAGATGCGCGGCGCGCTATATACCCCCGGCGCGAGTTCGAGCATCGACGAGGCGAGGAAGCCGCGCACGCGATCCGGGACGTTACGCGTCACCACCACCGTCATCGACACCGAGCAGCTCCTTGACGCGGTCGATCAGGCGCGGAATCACCTTCTCGCTGCGGAAAGTGGCGGCAGCGCGCCGGCGCAGTTCGCGCTCCAGGTTGAGTTCCGGCTTGGCAAGCGCCGCCTTGGCCGCCGCGAAGGCCAAGGGCAGCGTGACGTCGGCGCGGACGAGGTCGGCGACGTCGAGGGTGAAGGCATTGCTCGATTCCTCGTGGATGAAACCGAGAGGCGGGAGGGCGCCGATCGCGGCGACAGCCACGTCGGCCGCCGCTTCGACGAAGGTCGCGGCGTGGTTGATCGCCAGATTGGGAACGTCCGTGGCTTGGGGGTTGGCGCGGTCATAGCGCCGCCCTTGCCACGGCACGCCGAACTTCTCCGCCGTCAGGCGGTACGTTTCCTTGAGGCGCGCGCCTTCGATGCCGCGCAGCACGGTGATGTCCTTGTGCGGCAGAACCTGGCCGAAGCGGAAGGCGTACATCTTCCTGGCGACATCGACGCGCGCCGTTTCGTTGGCCCAGAGGCGCGCATGCTGGCGCGCCACCTCGGAGCGACCCTGCCCCATCGGCGGCGCGGTGTAGAACTTGACGCCGCCTTCGCCGACGGCGGCGAGCAGCACGCCGTGACGGGCGAGAATGCGCAGCGCGTCGTGGGTGACGGAAGTGCCGGGCCCGAGCAGGATCATCGAAACCCCTTGATACGGAATCGCGTACTCGCCGGCATCCAGCGTGTCGCTCTGGGTGGCGACGAACTTGAGCGTTCCGTCCTCGACGTGCAAGCGGCCGAAGATCAGCCACAACAGGCCGTGGCGGTCAACGTGGGGAATGCGCGACTGCGCGAGCCCCAGCCTTCCCGCGAACAGTCCGGCGCCGCTCACGTTGGCGGGCGCAGCAGCAGCATGCCGTAACCGAAGGCCCGGTGCCGGCCGACGCCGCGCGCCAGCAGCGTCGCGAAGGCTGCCGGTTGTTCGATCGTCAATTCTCCCGCGATCAGCGCGTGCGGCCGTTCCAGTCCGACCAGCCGGCGCCCGCCGCCGGGCGCCGCACTGCGGCGCAGCAGGCGGATGCGGCGGAAGCCGTCGAGCCGGGCAGCAGTGAGCCGGGCGGCTGGAGCCAGCTGTTTTCCGATCCATTCCTCGTAGACCTGGGCGCGGTCGTGCGTCGCGTCCGGCGCCAGATCGACGCGACGCAGGAAGACGTCCTTCTCGCTGTCGTCCTGGCGGCTCATCGGGCAGACCAAAACCTCGAAGCCGAGACGGCGGTCCGGCTGCCAGTCGTCCGGCATCGCTCGTCCGGCGAAGTGCTCCTCGTTCCAGGCGGTGTGCGCAAGGGGATCGGCAAAGGTGCGCGCGTGTTCGCGCAAGGCATCGGCGCTGGTCGTGCTGTAGGCGAGCAGCCGCGCCGGCTTACCCGCCGTCGCTTCGAACAGCCGGAAAGGTTTCGGCGCGTGTTCGCCGAACATCGCTCGCAACCAGGCATGGCAGGCGTAGCCGAGATCCTCGTCGTCGGTGCGAGCGATTCCCTGAGCGGCGGCGAAGCGCAGCAGCCGGTCGGGACGCAAGGGGATGTGCACGAGGTTCATGATGCAAGCCTCAGATGGCCGTAGACCATGCGGCGACTGCCGGTATGGAGCTGGTTGCGCCAGTCGCGCCGGTCATCGACTTCGACCAGCTCGCCGCCTTCGCGGCCCTCGTCCTCCGGCCAGCAGGCGAGAAGCCGTGTTCCCGCGGTACGGCCAGGGATCGCCGGCGCGGCGGCGAGCGCCGCTTTCAAATTGGCCGCCGTGCAACGCTCGACGAGAATCGGCGCGGCGGGCAGACACGCTTTGCGGCCGAGGAACAGCGGGCGCGCCGGCGCGCGCAGCGCGGCTTCGACGGCGCCGAGATCCGGTTCCGCGTCATCGGTGAGGGCGATGGCCAGGGTCGCCAGACCATTGGCCAAGTAGTGCCGGTAGCGGATGTGCGTGCCCTGGGACGCCGCGCCACCCTGGCGGTCCTCGCGTACGCCTCGCGTCGTCCAGCCGGTGTCGCGGAGGAATTCCTGTCCGAGGTCGACCGTGTGATAGTCGATGATCCGCTCTGGCGCGATGTCCCAGCGGGCGGCGAAGCGCAAGCGGCTTTGCAGGGCGTCGAGCCGATCGGCGTCGCGGTGATGCCAGCCGAGGGCGTTGGCGACCAACCCGGTGAGCAGCGCCAGCCCTGGAAACCGGTCGCTGGGGTTGTGTTGGTCGACCATGACGCCGCCGAAGCTCATCAGCGGCGCGTCGAAGCGCAGGATTAGGCAGTCCATGAAAGTCAGGCGCCGAAGAGCGCAGCGAGCGCGGCCATCGTGGCCGCGGCGAGCGGCTGCGGCGCGAGTGGCGCGAACTTGGCCGCATCCTTGATTGTGGCCAGGGCACGCCAGTCGGCGGTGGCGCCGTACATGTCGTCGAGCTGCGTCATGTGCTCGGCGATCCGGTTTGCCGCCTGCTGCATCGGGTCGGGCAGCCGGGGATCGGGCTGCGCCTTGAGCGCTTTGAGGAAAGCGTTGGCCAGGGAGCGCGGCTGGCTGCTGCCGGCCTCGAGCAGCACCAGTTCCGCGCGACTATACGGCGCCGTCGCGCCGAGCTTGGCGCCAGGGCTTTGCTCGGCGATGGCGCGGATCAGCGAAGTCAGTACCTGGCGCGCGGTGCTCGCCTCCTGCTGGCGCCATTTCGCTGCTTCGCAGCCGGTCAGGTTGGATACCAGCAGCGGCACGTCCACCGCGACGTAGCCGTAGTAGAGGCCCGCGCCGAGCTCGGCATCGCCGGCGTGGGCGGCGCCGGCTTCGTCGTCGCGGTTCAGATCGTCCACGACGGTGAAGTAGTCCATTTCCGTCTGCGCCGCGTGCACGGTGAAGGCGTGGGCGACATGCACCGGCGCGTCGACCCGGGCGAGGATGTCGGAGGTGACAAAGCGGCCGAACAGGGCCGCCGTCAGGCCGGCAGCCGACTTGGACAGGGCGGCGAGGTTTTTTCTCATCTCCTTGTCGGTCAGCTTCTTCTTGAGCAGTTCGCTCGCTGCTTTGGTGTCGGCTTCGGCGGCATGGGCCTCGGTGGCGAGCTTCACCAAGTAGTCGGCTTCGGGCGCGCCGAACAGTACGGGTTGACTCATGTCGAGCCCCTTGCTGCCGCCGATGATCAGCGCGGCGATCAGGGTTTCACACAGAGCCTTCGCCTCGTCGTCGGGAACGCCCGACGCCGTCAGTCGCGGCAGTACGGCGCGGGAGAAAAACTGGCGTGTGCGCAGACCGTCGGGCAGAGCGGGGAGATTCACCTGGAGGTTCTCGCGCCAGTGCCGTTTGAGGCACTGTGAAGACACCCGCAGCCGGGTCGCGTCGCCGAAGGGAATGCGTTTCGCCAGCCCCGCGTCGTCGCGGTTGAGCAAGCTGGCCGGATACGAGGTGAGGGTATGGACTTGCAGGAACATGGTGTCACTCCTTGGTGTGGTCTTTGAGTCGGGATTGGGTGGCGTAGAAGTCGCGGGCGATGCGGCGGGCGGCGTCTTCGCGCTTGTCGTCGGAAGTCAGCAGCCACGCGGCGGCGCCGACCCAGTCGAAGGCTTCGCCCTTGGCGGCGAGGAAGCGCACGGCGCGCAAGAACAGCGTGCGCCGCACGTCCGGGTCGTCGGTGGCGAGCAGCCGCTCGAGGCGGTCCTCCGAGTAACGGGTTTCCGCCAGCACGGCGCCAAATCGCCGCCCCGGCTGGTGGGCGTTGCGGCCCATGAGGGCGATACCGGCGAGCAGGGCGGCCCATTCGCGAACCCGAGCGTCGGGCGGTGCCTCAGCCTTCAGGTAGCGCGGCCAGAAGCGAAAGAACGCCAGCCCGGGCGGCTCGTCGCGCGCCATGCGCTTAAGGGCAGCGCGCTCGCCGGTCGGAAAATGGTCGGCGGCGATCATCGCGGTGATACGGCCGATCGTCGATCCGAGCGAACCCTCGGCGTCGGTCACGGCTTCGCCGGTCGTCTCAATGGCCAGTAGCGGCATGTGTTGTCTCCTTCAGAAACTCGGTGAAACCCTTTTTGTGGAACATTGCCTCCAAAACGCTTTCGGCGCGAACCGCTGCGCGCAGCTTGCGGGCATGGGGGAGAGGCGTGTTCTGCTCGGCGCGTCTGAGCGTTTCGCGGGCGTGCCGAGCGAGCGTGCGGATCCATTCCCTGCGCAATACCGTCTGGCTTTCGTCCGGGTCGGCTCCACGCCACAGCAAGGGGAAAAAGGCGTCCTCCCACAACTGACTGAAGCCTGCGACCAGTCGATCGACCCAGCCGCTTATCTCGCGAGCGTTGAAGTTGATGGCGTCCGGGCCGCCCTCGCAGAGCGAGAACAGCGCGGTCTTGAGGCAACTGCGCTCGATGTCGCCGGCGTCGCGCAGCAGATCCTGCGCGAGCTTCTGCAGAGACTGCTTCTCCTGCGCGGCGCCGAACAGACAATGCTTCGCTTTTTCGGGGATCGGGAGTCGGACTGCGTGAAAGCCGTCGGTCGTCCCCTGGCCGCGTACCAGGACCGAGGCGCAGAAGATCGCCGGAGCGGAAGCGGCCGACGGTCGCGGTTTCTGCATTGGCGTGAGGCGATAGTTGTTCTCGAACAGCAGGTCGGTCAGGCGTTCCGGCGTGAAGCCGCTGGCCGACAGTGTCAGCGCGGAGATGCCTTTCTTCTTGTCGGCGAGGTTGAGGACGGTCCACGGGTCGCCGGTGTCGCCGTTGTCGGGCGCCGCCACCAGCTTGCTCTTGGAGGTGGCTCCGCTGGCAGTGATTCCAGTCTCGCCTCTGGAAAGACGAATGGCGCGGGCCGCCTCGATGAACAACGGATCCAGATCCTTCAGAGCGTAGGCGGGTTGCTGTCGTGTCCAGGGTTTGAGCCAGGTCAGCACCATGCCGTCGTGTCGATAGCCGAAAGCCGCGCGCAGTGCTTGGCCGCGGCAGATCAACGCCACCGTCGTTTCTTCTCGAAAGCGGGCACCAAGGTCTGCGCTGGTCACGAGCGATACGATGGCGCGGCTGGCGAAGCCGCCGTTCATCCTGACGATGCCGTAGTTGCCTTGACCGAAAAAGCCCGCGGTCGTTTGCAGGGCGACGAGCGCGGCGGCCCACAATTCGGCTGCGGTCGGGGTGGAACGGGCGATCTTCAGATCGTGATTTTTCGCGGTGGCCAGTACGTCGAGTTCGTCGGGGGCAGCCGCCTTCGGCTTGAACGCGGCGGCGAAATCCGCTGCGGAAGGCGCCGGCGGCTGCATGAACGCCGGCAGCGTCGGGTCGTCGACCACGAGCTGCCACGCGCTTGCCTGTCCCTCGGCCAATCCGAGCAGGGCGTCGCGCCAGAACGATTCGGGTTGAACGGGGGAATCCCGTCCCGCGCGCGCCAGGCTGGCGGCGGCGATCTGGCAGAGGAAGACGCGGAAGGGGTCTTGCTGGTGCCGGCGCAAGGCCGGGTAGGACAGTACTTCGTCACCGCCCAGGGCGGCGAGCAGGCCGGGCAGGCTTACCTGCCTGGCGCCTGCCGCGGTTTCGAGCGTGAACAGCGGGTCGATAAGCAGATCATTCATCGGTGATGGGCTCCAGTCCGAAGCGGGAGTAGCGAAAGCGTTTGTCGCCGAGCGCGAAGCGGAATCCATCCGCGTCTTCGTGCAGGCCAGTGGCGTCCACGATGTCGCCGTGGGGGGCAAGATGGCCGGGGATCGCGATTTCGCGGATCGTCTGACCGAAGGGCGTTGTCACTGGCTGCGGCAAGTTTGCCAGTCGGTCGTTGAGGCCGAGCCGGGTGGCAACGCGTCCGCCGAGTTCGTGAAAGTGGAAGTCGCCAAAGGCTTGCTCCTCGATCAGCGCGAGTTCCGCTTGCCGGCATTCGGCGATTACCTTCGCTGTCAGGAATTGCTCGTGGATCACCCAGAGGTGGTCGTCGAGTCGGGCCAGGGCGTCGGGGTGGGTGGCCGCTTCGACCAGCCGGCGATTGTCGCGCGGGATCGAAATACGCGGCGTGGCGCTCAGTTCGTCGCGCGTGAGCTGCAATATCCGAAGATCTTCGTAGACGGTGCCGATGCCGGCCGGCCCCGAACCCTCGCCGCGCTGTTGTCCCTTGAGTTTGACGAACGGCTGGAAGTGGTTTCCTTCGGGACTCAGCACGATGCAGCGCGCTGGCGCGTATCCCTCCGGCCGCGCGTCGCGCCGGTGACGATGCAGCCGGCCGATGCGCTGTAGCAGCACGTCCATCGGGCAATGGTCGGTGATCAACAGGTCGGCGTCGATGTCCAGGCTCTGTTCGAGCGTCTGAGTGCCGATCAGCAGCAGCGGTCCCGGCGGCGTGCCGGGGCCGAAGCGCGCCGAGACGGCGGCGTCGAGAACTTCGCGGTCAGCGCGAGCGAAGCGGCCGTGATGCGGGCAGCACACGCCATTGACCGCGAACAGCGAGTCGATGGCGATGCGCCCGGACGCTTCGGCCTCGCGCAGGAGCGTGATCGCCCGCGTCACCGTGTTCATCACGACCAGCACGCGGGCGCCGGCCAACAGGGCGTTCGATAGGAGGTCGATCACCGTCGGCCAGTGCTCCAGCGCCTCGAGGAATTCGACCCGTACGGCTCGCTCGCGACCTTCGACGCGCGGCGCCGACCGCGTCTCTGCGCGCGTCGTGATCGCCGGGTAGGGGACGGCTTGCGCTGGCGCGAGTGGCAGGGGGGCCCGATCGAGATAGCGAGAGCGGGCCGCTTCGCCCAAGGTCGCCGAGAGCAGCAGCGCCGAACCCCCGACGCGGCGGTGATGCACCAGCAAGGTACGCAGGATCTCACGCATATAGGGGTCGCTCGCATGGACTTCGTCGACCACTAGCAGGTGGCGATCGAGGCACGCCGAGCGCAGATGCGCGTGGCGCACTTGCAGCACCGAGAGCAGCGCCTGGTCGATGGTGCCGACGGCGACCGGCGCGGCGAGGAAGCGCTTCGGGTTCTCGGCCACCCAGGCGCGGTCGCGCAACGTGTCGCGGTTATCGTCGGGCCACAGCTTGCCGTCGCTGTGGGTGAGCAGCGCCGGGTCGTCATCGGTGCGCGCGTAGCCGGGAACGGCCAGCAGGACCGGCCGGAGACGGGTGGCTTGGTCAGGGAACGCGGCATGAATGGCCTTGCAGACGCGCCCGTACAACTCGCGCGCCGCGACCCGCGTCGGCAAGGCAAAGTACAGGCCGTCCACCTGGCCGGCTTGGAACAGGTGCAGAAACCAGGCCAGCGCTGCCTCGGTTTTGCCAGAGCCGGTGTCGGACTCGGCGATGACGAGCTGGCTCGCCTCGTCTACCGGCAGTTCTTTGGCCAAGAGTCGCTGGAAAGGATAGGGTGGGCGGCCGAAGACGTCGGTAAAGGTCGGTTGGCGGCGGGCGAGGTCGGAGCGGGCCAAAGGCGAGCGCAAGCCGATCGCCGCCAGCGCCGCACGGGCGAGTTCAGGCGCCCGCGCCAGGCGGTCTTCAGCAGCTGATTTCCGAAACGGAAAGTGCTGTTCGTCCGAGGCGATCCAGTCCGCCAGCATGAGCAGGCCGGCGAAGCGGTGCTGGAGCGCGGGCTTCGCGTCAATCGGCGGCGCGGCGGCGAAGGCGCGAGGAAACGCCTGGCGGGCGAGGTCGCCGAGATCGTGTAGGCCCTGGAGCGGATCGATCGCTCCGTCCGCCTTCCACAAAGCGGCGAAGCGCTCAACGGCTCTCTCCAGTTGGATCGTGTTGGAGCTCAGCGGCTGGCCGTGATGCGAGATCGCCGCCAGGAGCACGGAGTACGCGGTTTCGATGCCGCCGGTGAACCAGGCGCTGAACTCGGCGAGGCGCAGCGCGTCGCTACCCGTCTCACCAAGCCCGAACAGACCGACCGCTTCGATGACATGGCCCCACGGCCGCCTGGCGCCGGCTTGCAGCCTGCCCTGGAAGCCGCGATTGAACTTCCCGAAGTCGTGGTAGAGCGCGAAGACCGCCAGTCGGTCGAGTTGGTCGCTGCTGAGCGGCCCGTCGGCGGCGCTCTCGAGCGCGCGACGAAAACCGCGCAGGTCCAGCAGTTGGCGGAAAACGATCGCGACGTCGAGGCAGTGGTCAGACAATGGGTGCCACGAGACAACGTTCCCGTGCGCGTCAGTGTGTGCTTTTCCCCAGGCGGAGGTAGTCGGAGTGTCCATGTGCTTTGAAGTTGAAACGATATTGTCGAAAAACTGGCGGCACGCAGCTCATCGCGCTAATCGGACAAGACGGTACAGGGACATACCATTCGTTGCTGCGCGTGCCGGAAGGGATCCGGGGGACGGGGGCGGAGGCACGGTTACGGCGTCCGGCGCCTGGCTTCGATCTGGGCCTTGATCGAGTGCTGAAGCATGGCCATCAGCGCCGCGCCGCTCATGCCGAGCATCAGGATGCCGTTGACCGCTTCGAGCGGGCCGAGCAGCTTCCAGCGCTGACTCATGACGATGTCACCGTAGCCGAGCGACGTGAAATTGACGGCCGAGTGGTAGACGGCGTCGTACAGCGCGGGAAATTCACCGAGTCCGACGATGAGCGCGCCCCAGAGCACGATCTGGACGAGGTTGCCGAACGTCATCAGCGTCATCGCCAGCGCCAGCGGGCGGATGCGGATGCGCGCCGCGTCGCTGCCCTTGGTCCGTGACACGTCGCCGATGTAATGGCGTACGCCCCAGAAGACGGCAGCCGCCTGGATGACCAGGCAGGCGAGCATCACCGGCAGACCAACCGCGAGATTCGTCAATATCACCATTCCTTTCCCTCCACTACACCTCGTTGCCGGCGAGCGTGCCGCTCCGCGCCGCCCGCCAGCGTTCCAGGAGCCATACCGTCGCCCAGGCGTAGAGGGCGACGCCGATGAAGATCGCGATGCGCCCGGCGGACGCCCCGAGCACACCCTCGCCGCTGGCGCTGTCCTCGATCGCCGGCCCGAGCAGAATCAGCATCGTCGTCAGCGCGCTCGACCAGAAGGCAGGCGGCAGCGCCGTCGGCACGATCCGATAGAGGCGGGCGCCGACCCAGACGGCGGCCAGCATCAGCCACAGCACCAACATCCACAGGCTGGGCAACAGCGACAGTCCGAACCAAACGACGATCGCCAGCATCGCCGCCAGCATCGTCGATCCGACCAGTTGCCGTCCGGCCGAACGGGTGTTGGCGCCACAGGCTTGCTGGCTGAGATTCGCGGTATTCATCATCGCCGGCAGGTAGGTCGATGGATCGCTGAGGACGAGGACGAACACCGGCAAAACGACCATCGTGCCGCGCGCGGCGATCCACGCCGCCGTTTCGCGGCTCGCACCGGCTGGCCTTCCGGCGCTGCCGGAAGGCGTTGGGTAATCAGGAAAGAAGGCGTGTGCAACGCCCCCGACCAGCGCGCCGATCGCCACACCCAGCGCCAACGTCCCGGCGATGACGGTGACTAGCGCTTGGTCGACGACCCCGGCCACCGGGATGACGGTGAAGGCAATCACCAGTACCGTAATCAGTGGGTTTCCGGTGCGCTGGCCGGCGAAGAACAGCGCGAAGAGCACGACCCCGGTCAGGATGACGCCAGCCACCGGATAGTGTTCGAGCAGGGGCACCATCAGCACGCCGAACGCCACCAGCCCGCCGAGCAGTGCGGCCAGTGCCAGGCCCTTGCCCAATGGCAGCGGGGGCCCCGGTTTGGCCAGCACGAGGACCGACAGCAGGCAGACGAGGTAGGGGACCGGTAACGCCAAGCCGTAGGCGATCAGCGCAGCGAGGCCGAGCCCGAACGCCAGGCGCAGGACCGACTTGTCCGCCGCATGCATCGCCGGCCGCTCAGTAGAGATAGGAGAGGAGGCTCATCAGCCGGATGAACGCTGCGCCGAGGAAGTTCATCAGCCAATGCTCGCCGGTGTACACCATCACCTCGGCTTGGCCGCCGATGCGCACGCCGCGCAGGCCTTCCGCTTCGGCCGGGTCGAACTCGACCGCCAGCGGGAAACGCTGCGCCTGGCGCAGCCAGTCGCGGCTGTTCTTGATCGTCGGCAAGGTGCCCGGCTTCGGCGGTTCTCCAGAGGCGACACCGCCACCGACGCTGCGCACACGGCCCTTGAAGACGTGGCCGGGCAGCACGTCGAGAACGATCGCGACTTCGTTTCCCGGCGCGATGTTGCCGAGGTTGTTCTCGGTCATGTCGGCGCTGATCCACAGGTCGTGCACGGCGATCAGCGTCATCACCGGCGCTCCGGCCTGAGCAAAGTGGCCGGCGTCGACGCGCAGGTCGGTCACCATGCCGCGTGCCGGCGCCACGACTTGCGCGTGGGCAAGGTCGAGCTCGGCTTTCTCGACTGCCGCGCGCGCGCTTTGCAGTTGTGCGTTCTTGTCGCCGGCGTCGCCGGCCGCTTCCTGCGCCCGGCGCAGGTCGGCTTCGGCGGCCTTCTCGCGGGCGTGAGCCTCGACCCGCGTCGCCTGCGCGACCTCGAGCCGGCGCAGCGAGATCGCCCCCGGATCCTCCTCGTACAGCCGCTCGTGACGAATGGCGTCCTTTTCGGCCTTGACGCGGTTCGCCGCCGCCGCCTCAAGCGAGGCGCGCGCTGCTTCGACCGCCGCCAGCGAAGCGTTGACCGACCGCCTGACCGATTCGTAATCGGAACGGCTGCGCGCGAGTGCGATGCGATACTGGTCGGTGTCGATGTCGAACAGCGGCTGTCCCGCCGCGACGTGGTCGTTGTTGCGCACATGCACGGCAAGCACCTTGCCCGCGACCTCGGCGGCGACCGGGACGACGAAAGCTTGCACCCGCGCTTGCGAGGAGTAGGGCGTCAGGCGATCGGCGGCGAAATACCAGAGCAGGCTGCCAGCGATCAGCGCGAGCAGGATGCCGGCGCCGATTCGGGTTCCCTTGCCGGCTGCCGTCGCGGCGGGCGCAGGCCCCCCGGCGGTTACGGCGCCGGTTTGTTCAGTTTCCTCGTTCATCGCTCTTCCGTTCGGAGTTGATCAGCTGCGGGCCGGCGTTCGCTGGCGGCAACGGCGTGTCGAGCAACTGGCCCCAGGCACTGCGTTCGCCCATCGTCTCGCGCGTCGCGTCATCGACCAGTGGCCGCTGGCGTCCCGGCTGCCAGCCGCCGCCCATCGCCTTGTAGAGGGCAACCAGACTCTGCGCGGCGTTGCCGAGGGTGGCCACCTGTCGTTCCTGCTGGCTGAACAGCCGCTGCTGTGAATCGAGCACGCGTTCGAAGCCGGTCATCCCCTCGCGATACTGGGTGGTCGCGATCGCCAGCGAGCGCTGCGCCGCCTTGACCGCTCCGTCGAGGATGGGCAACTGTTCGCGATTGGCGACGAAACCCGCCGCCGCGTCGTCGACTTCACGTGCCGCCTGCAGCACGGTCTCCTGGTATTGCTCATAGAGCTGCTGGAAGCGGGCATCCTGCACCAGCACCTGGTTGCTTAGTCGGCCATAGTCGAAGACGTTCCACACCAGGCTTGGCCCGATGCTCCAGGTCAGCGTACGTGGCGCGTTGGAGATCGAGGTCGCGGAGATGCCGAGCGAGCCGATGAGGAAAAGCGACGGGTAGAGTTCGGCCTGGCTGACGCCGATCAGCGCCGACTGGGCGGCCAGCCGCATCTCGGCGGCGCGCACGTCGGGGCGACGGCGCAGCATGTCGGCCGGGATGTCGGCGATCGCCGCCAGCGCCGCCACCGGAATCCGGCTCGTGCCGGCGCTCATCTCGGGCAGCGGCCCGGGCGGCCGGGCGAGCAGTACGGAGAGCGCGTTCTGCGTCTGACGCAGGCTGCCCTCGAGCTGCGGCAGGGTGGACAGCGTGCCGAGGTACTGCGCCTTGGCTTGCTGCACGTCGAGTTCCGAGTCGCTGCCATGCTTGAACAGGCGCTCGGTGATTTCCAGGCTACGTTTTTGCAACGCGGCGTTCTCGTGGGCGATTTTCAGGCGAAGTTCGAGAGTGCGGATCGCGCAATAGAAGTTGGCGACCTGCGCTGCCATCAGCACCTGCAGGTCGTCGTACTGGGCGAGGGTCGCAAAGTAGTTGGCGTCCGCCGCCTCGACGCCGCGCCGGAACTTGCCCCAGAAGTCGATTTCCCAGCCGATGGCAAAGCCGGCACTGTAGGCGGTCAGCACGTTGTCCGGGCCGGACGATTGCTTCTCGCCGGCACGCACGACACTGGCCGTGATCTGCTGCTGTTGCGGGTAGAGCAGGCTGGTGGCGATGCCGAGCTGGGCGCGTGCCTCCAGGATGCGCATTCCCGCCGTGCGCACGCTGTAGTTTGCGCGCTGCGCTTCGGCGACCAGCTGGTCGAGGACGGGATCGTCGAAATGGCGCCACCATTCGTCGACCGCCGCCTGCCGCTTGTCCGGGGCTTCGGCGGCAAGTGTTGCCAGCGTTCCGCCCGACCAGCCGTCCAGCCAGGAGACCCGTGGTTCGCGGAAATCGGGTCCGACCGCCGCACAGCCGGCGAGGAGCAGGGCAACGGCCGACGCCGGCGCCCGACGCACCAGTCCGGGCAGGAAGGCGCCGCGCGTCAACTCAGGCCGCCGGCCGCGAGTCGCCTTCCGCTGGCGCCCGGTCGGGGTTGGCCACGACCCAGCCCATGAAGATCTGGTAACCCAGAGCGAGCAGCACGGCGCCGACAAACATGCCGACGATGCCGGTCGTCGCCATGCCGCCGAGGGCGCCGATGAGAATTACCGGCATCGGCGCATCGACGCCGCGGCCGAGCAGGAGCGGCTTCAGGACGCCGTCGGCCAGTCCGGCGACAACGAGTAGCACGGTGTAGAGCACCGCCGGCGCCGTCGTGTAGTCACCGCTCGACCAGATGTAGCCGATCGCCGGCAGGGTCACGATTAGCGCCGGCAACTGGGCGATGCCGAGGACGAGCATCACCACCGTCAGCAGTCCGAAGAACGGGATGTCGGCGATGAGCAGGGCGAAGCCGACGAGGATCGCCTGGATGAAGGCGATACCGATGACGCCGAGCGCGACGGCGCGGATCGTCGCCGTCGCCAGCGTCGCGAACTCGGCGCCGTGCGTCGTGCCCGCAATGCGCTCGAAGATCGCCCGGCTGCTTTCACCGCCCGACTCGCCGAAGGCCATGAAGATGCCGGCGACGATGAACGAGCCGAGGAACATCAGCAGCTCGCCACCGATATTGGCGACGACTCCCAGCCCCTGTTTCGCGAGTTCGCCGATCTTCGGCTGCATTCCCTGGACGAACGCTGGCAGGTCGGCATGCGCCTGCGTCCAGATCGCGTGGACCTTCTTGCCGATCAGCGGCCACTCGGCCACTCCGGCCTTCGGCGCGGGGACGTTCAGCGTGTTGTCTCTGGCCCCCTGGATCAGTTCGCTGATCGAATCACCCGTCGCGGTGACGAGAACCGTGGTCGGCACGACGATCAGGGCGATCCCGGCGAGCACCAGCAGTGTCGCCGTCAGTCCCTGCTTGCCGCCCATCTTCGCCGCCAGCTTCTGCTGCAACGGATAGAGGTTGATCGCCAGGATCAGCGCCCAGACCATCAGCGCCAGGAAAGGCGCGAAGATCCGGTAGCAGAGAACCACCAGCGCCAGGATCAATCCGGCGCGAATGAGAACGTCGAGCAAGCGCGCGGAAAGGTAGCGCTCGAGTTCGGGATCGCGTTTGCCTGGCAGGTTCATCGGCTCGGTCCTTCCTGGTCGTTGGAAAAAGTTGCCCACGGAGAAGAGAAAATCCAACGCCGCCAGCCAGAGTATATGCTCCGCGAGTGTAGGTCCCGCATCACCCCCTCGTCAATTGCGATGTTGGGGCAGGGGGATAACCCCTGGAAAGCCGGCGTCGGCCTGGTGATCAACAGAGCGGCGATGATGCTACCGGTCGGTCTTCCGGTTTGGTCGGGTTCCTGCAGCACCAATTCTCGTGTTGGCTACGATTTGAACCAATGGGACATTGACGAAAGTCAAATTGCGATTTCCATATTTTTGAGGGAAGTCAAGAAATTTGGTGACGCGGTATCTATGCTATAAGAACGAGCGTTACCGGTCGGGGTTGCGCTCCACCTTACTCCGGAGGTAGGCGATGAGAATGAAGAGCTTCGTTGGGATCTTCACGGTTGGCACGGGTCTTCTGCTGGCGGCAGGTTCCGTGTTTGGAACGGAACAAGGCGAGCAACGGCGCGATGCACGCGACACGCGGCAGGACACTCGCCAGGATTCGCGGCAGACGAAGGTCGACTGCAAGAAGGCCGACCAGAAAAACAACGCCGAGTGTCGCCAGGACAAGCGCGACAGTAAGCAGGAAGGCCGTCAGCAGGCACGCGACATCAAATACTGACTGGCGCGCGCAAGACGTTGGCGGCGTTCAGGTGCCGCTGATTGGTCGGAAAGCGGGTTGATAACCGGCATCGCTGACTTTTCTAGCCCTTCGCGGCACAGCCGCCCAATGTATCGAGGAAGCGCGGCACCTCCCCTCAGGCGGTCAGGCGAGCGTTTCGATGCGCATCGATCAGCTGCAACAGCTGGAAGAAGACCTTCGGCGTACCGGCGACGACGTTGCCGGTCTGCAGGTAGGTTTCGTTGCCCCCGAGGTCGCCGATCAGGCCTCCGGCTTCGGTGATCAACAGGGCGCCGGCGGCGATGTCCCACGGTGAAAGACCGAATTCCCAAAAGCCGTCGAAGCGGCCGCAAGCGACGTAGGCGAGGTCCAGCGAGGCGGCGCCAGGACGCCGTATGCCGCAGGATTTTTGCGCCAGCTCCTTGAAGATCGCGAGATAGGTGTCGATATGCTCATACACACGGTAAGGGAAGCCGGTGCCGAGCAGGGCGTTTTCCAGACGAAGGCACTTGCTGACCCGGATTCGGCGCTCGTTGAGGAAGGCGCCGGCGCCTCGGCTGGCGGTAAAAAGCTCGTTGCGTACCGTGTCGTAGACCGCGGCCTGGGTGATCTGGCCGCGGCAGGCGAGGGCGATTGAGATCGCGTAATGCGGCACGCCGTGGATGAAGTTGGTCGTCCCGTCGAGTGGATCGATGATCCACTGGTAGTCGCCGCCGCCGCTCTGTCCCGACTCCTCTGCTAGAATCCCGTAGTCCGGATAGGCTTCGTGCAGCACCTCGATAATCGCGGCTTCGGCCGCTTTGTCGACTTCGGTGACGAAATCGCTTTGCTGCTTGCGGGTGACCTGGAGGTGGCCGAGATCAAGCGAGGCACGGTTGATGATCTGGCTGGCGCGACGGGCGGCCTTGACGATGATATTCAGTGCGGGATGCATGGCTTCAGGAAACCCGGCAGCCGCTCGCTGGCGCCGTGGCGGTGTGGAGAATGCCCGATTCTAATATGAACCCGGTTCCCGGGTCGCCTTCAATCGTTGCCCGTCTCGACCGCATCGGCGTCGTACTCTCGCATCCCAGCCATCCCGGCAATATCGGAGCAGTCGCCCGGGCGATGAAGACGATGGGCTTGTCGCGGCTGCTGCTGGTCAATCCCAAACGTTTTCCGGACGCCGAAGCGACGGCGCGGGCAGCCGGTGCCGGCGACCTCCTGACGCGGGCAGAGGTTTGCAGCTCACTCGAAGCGGCGCTTGCCGATACCGTCTGCGCCTACGCGGTGTCGGCGCGGCAACGTCACCTCGGACCTCCGCCGCTGGTGGCGCGCCAGGCAGCGGCGGAGCTGGTTGCTGCCGCGGGTGACGGGCCGGTCGCCCTGGTCTTCGGCAACGAGGCGGCTGGCCTGTCGAACGACGAAGTTCAGCGCTGTCAGCGCAGCGTCTACCTTCCAGCCAATCCGGACTACCCGTCGCTCAACCTGGCGGCAGCGGTTCAGATTCTGACTTACGAGCTGCGCCTCGCCGCCTTTACCGGGAGTCCACCGGTTGTGAGTCCGGCGGTTCCTTTTGCCTCGCCACCCGCCGTTTATCGGGACGTCGAGCATTTTTTCCGCCACCTTGAGCGGGTGATGCGCGCCACCGGGTTTCTCGACCCGCAGCGCCCACGGCGGCTGTTGCCCAAGCTGCGTCGCTTGTTCGCACGTGCCCAACTGGAGCGCGACGAGGTGAACATCCTGCGGGGTCTGCTCGACGCCGTCGAGCGGCGAACCGACGGCGGAGAAGCGTCGGATCCGGACGACGACGGGACGACGCCCGAAAATGGATGGAATTAGTCGGGTATTGTAGAATCGCGCCGCCCGTTCGAGGATCTCCGAGTCAATGATCAGCCGCCTGCGCGAAGACATCCAATCCGTTTTCGATCGCGACCCTGCCGCGCGGACCGCTTGGGAGGTGTTGACCTGCTACCCAGGCGTGCATGCGATGATCGCGCATCGCCAGGCACACTGGCTGTGGACGCATCGTCTACGCTGGTTGGGACGTGCCGTTTCGCATCTGGCGCGCTTCCTGACCGGGATCGAGATTCATCCGGGCGCGCAGATCGGACGTCGACTGTTCATCGATCACGGCATGGGCGTGGTGATTGGCGAAACCGCGATCATCGGCGATGATGTCACCCTGTACCACGGCGTGACCCTCGGTGGCACGTCGTGGAACAAGGGACGGCGACATCCGACGTTGGAGAACGGAGTCGTTGTGGGTGCCGGGGCGAAGGTGCTCGGTCCGATTACCGTCGGCACGCGGGCGAAAGTCGGCTCCAACGCGGTCGTGATCAAGGACGTTCCGGCGGGCGCGACCGCCGTTGGTAACCCGGCGCGTGTCGTCGACAACGTGCAGGCGAAGAAACGCGAGGAGATGGCCGGGCAATTGGGCTTCTCCGCTTACGCGCTCGCGGGTGATCAGGATGATCCGTTGGCCAAGGCCATACACGGGCTTCTTGACCACGCGGTTGAGACTGACCGCCGCCTTGAACGGCTGTTGAAACAGCTTGAAGAGGCTGGCATTCCGGTTGCGGGTGATCTGGCGAACGCCGATCATTTCGACCCGCAATACTTGAGTAAAATAGTTGACTAATACCTGGGTAGTCGCTATAGTTTAGTAATCCTATCAACTATTGTTGAGGAAGGGATGGGAAATGAGACTGACGACTAAAGGACGTTTTGCCGTTACGGCGATGATCGACCTTGCGCTGCGCTGCGGCGACGGCCCGGTGACCTTGGCGGGTATTAGTGAGCGGCAGAAGATCTCGCTTTCGTATCTGGAACAACTTTTTGGCAAGCTGCGTCGCTTTGGGCTGGTGGACAGCGTGCGTGGGCCGGGCGGTGGTTACTGTTTGGCCCGGCCAACCGGTTTGATTACCGTGACCGACATCATTCTTGCCGTCGACGAGCCGCTCGACGCGACCCAGTGCGGCGGTCGCGAGAATTGTCATGACGATGAACGCTGCATGACCCACGAATTGTGGGCGACGCTCAACGACAAGATGTTCGAGTATCTGAGTTCGGTAACGCTGCACGCGCTGGTCGATCAACAGCTGCAGCGGCGCGGCGGCGATGTCGCCGTCCTCCAGGATGCCCGTCGCAAGTCGGCCTCGCGCGTCCGAATCAAAGTCATGTCGCTGAATGGCTGAGCGAGGCTAGAGCGGCCGCTGCCAAAGGGGTTGGGACGCAAAACGTGCATCAGCACGCCAGCAGATCGACCGCGCGGCAGCCTGGATCAGAAAAGTTCCGAGAGGTAACGAGCACTCATGGGGTCGCCTGTCTATCTGGACCATAACGCGACGACCGCGGTCGACCCGCGGGTTGTCGAGGCGATGCTGCCCTGGCTGTCGAGGCCGGTCGGCAACGCTTCGAGCCGGCACGCCTATGGTCGCGCGGCACGAGCGGCGATCGACGAGGCGCGCCGGCAGGTGGCGGCGGCGGTTGGTGCTCACTTCAGCGAGGTGCTGTTTACCAGTGGTGGCTCGGAGGCCAACAATCTGCTGGTGAAAGGGGCTGCGGCGTGCCTGCGGCCGGGGTTGCTGGCAGTAAGCGCGATCGAACACCCCAGCGTCGGCCGCCCGGCGGAACAACTGGCGAAGCGCGGCTGGGCGCTGAAGCGTCTGGCAGTCGACGCCGCGGGCCGGATCGATGCGGCGGATTTTTCGGCCACCTTGCGCTGTCGGCCGCAGATCGTGTCCGTGATGCTGGCCAACAATGAAACCGGCGTCGTCCAGGATGTCGAGGCCTTGGCCGAGGAGGCGCGTGGCAGCGTCACCTGTTTTCACACCGACGCGGTACAGGCGATCGGCAAGATCGAGGTGGATTTTCGCCGACTCAACACGGCGGGTGTCAGGGCGCTGACGGTGTCCGGACACAAGATGGGTGGGCCGCAGGGCGTTGGCGCGCTGGTGCTCGACAAGCGGGTCGACCTCGAACCGCTGATCGCCGGCGGCGGTCAGGAACGTGGTTTGCGCTCGGGGACCGAGAATGTCGCGGCGATTGTCGGCTTTGGCCTGGCTTGCCAGCTTGCCGTCAGCCGTCAGCACGACTTTGCTCAGCGCATGCTGACGCTTCGCGCGCGACTCGAACTGGGTTTGCTCGCGGTTGGCGCGACCCTGTTCGGAGCGTCGGCGGCGCGTTTGCCAAACACGACGTTTTTTGCCTTGCCAGAAGTCGACGGCGAGACGCTGGTCGGACGCCTCGACCACGCCGGATACGCCGTTGCCAGTGGCTCGGCGTGTTCGAGTACTGACCCGGAGCCTTCCCACGTCCTGCGGGCGATGGGCATCCGGCCGGAGTTGGCGCGCGGTGCCGTACGGGTCAGTTTCGGTAGCAGCAACACGGCGCAGCAGGTTGACGGGTTCCTGAGCGCGCTGCGCGAGACCGTCGGCAGCTTGCGCGGAATGAGCGCGATGACCGCTTGAGTCGCGGCAAGCGCATGGGATGAAATAGTGACAGACCGTACGGAGCAAGAGTAATGCTTAAACTGCCGATCTATCTCGACTACTCGGCCACCACGCCGGTGGATCCGCGCGTCGCGGAGAAAATGATTCCCTATCTCTGCGAGAAATTCGGCAATCCAGCGTCGCGTTCGCACGCCTTCGGCTGGGAGGCCGAAGCCGCGGTTGAGGCGGCGCGTGAGGAGGTGGCTCGCCTGGTCAACGCCGAGGCCAAGGAGATCGTCTGGACCTCGGGTGCAACCGAGTCGAACAACCTCGCCCTGAAGGGCGTCGCCCAGTTCTACAGCGGCAAGGGAAAACACCTGGTTACCGTCAAGACCGAACACAAGGCGGTTCTTGACACCTGTCGCGAGCTGGAGCGGCAAGGTTTTCAGGTGACGTATCTCGAGGTCAAGGAAAACGGCCTGCTTGACCTCGAGGCTCTCAAGGCGGCGCTGAGGCCGGACACGATTCTGGTTTCGGTAATGTTCGTCAATAACGAGATCGGCGTCATTCAGCCGATCGCCGAAATTGGTGAGATCTGCCGGGCGCGCGGGATACTTTTCCACGTCGATGCGGCGCAGGCGACGGGCAAGGTGGCGATCGATCTGGCGACCTTGAAGGTCGATCTGATGAGCTTTTCGGCCCACAAGACCTACGGCCCGAAAGGTATCGGAGCCCTCTACGTCCGGCGCAAGCCGCGCGTTCGTCTGACCGCGCAGATGCACGGCGGCGGCCATGAGCGAGGGTTTCGCTCGGGTACGCTGCCGACGCACCAGATTGTCGGCATGGGCGAAGCGTTCCGGCTGGCACGACTGGAAATGGGCGCCGAAAGCGAGCGTCTGCGCATGCTGCGCGACCGGCTGCTGAACGGAATTTCCGACATCGACGAGGTCTATGTTAACGGCGACCTCGAGCACCGCGTGCCGCACAACCTCAACGTCAGCTTTGCCTACGTCGAAGGCGAGTCCTTGCTGATGGCGGTCAAGGATTTGGCGGTTTCTTCGGGGTCGGCCTGCACTTCCGCGTCGCTTGAGCCGTCGTACGTTTTGCGTGCGCTCGGTCGCGAGGACGAGTTGGCGCATAGCTCGATCCGCTTCACCCTCGGACGATTTACTACCGAGGAGGAGGTCGACTACGCCATCCGGCTGCTCCACGACAAGATCGGCAGGCTGCGCGAACTCTCGCCGCTGTGGGAAATGGTGCAGGAGGGAATCGACCTGAACACGGTCCAGTGGGCCGCGCACTAGTAAGAGTCAAGGAGAAAGCATATGTCGTACAGCGTGAAGGTTCTGGATCACTACGAGAATCCGCGTAACGTCGGGTCCTTCGGCAAGGAAGAGGAGGGCGTCGCGACCGGAATGGTCGGTGCGCCGGCGTGCGGCGACGTGATGAAGCTGCAGATCAAGGTGGGTAAGGGCGGAGTCATCGAGGATGCCAAGTTCAAGACCTACGGTTGCGGTTCGGCGATCGCCTCGTCGTCGCTGGTCACCGAGTGGGTCAAGGGCAAGACGATTGACCAGGCATTGGATATCAGGAATACCCAGATCGCCGAGGAGCTTGCTCTGCCGCCGGTGAAGATTCACTGCTCGATTCTCGCCGAGGACGCCATCAAGGCGGCAGTCGCCGATTATCGCAAGAAGCACGGTGAGCACTCTTCGAGCTGAGTGACCGGGTGTTAAGTGACGAAGCCACAGTAACAAGGTATTGACGGGAGGTTATCGCAGATGGCAGTGACGCTATCGGAACGCGCGGCAAAGCATGTTGCCAACTACATGGTCAAGCGTGGCAAGGGCATAGGCTTGCGGGTCGGGGTGCGCACCAGCGGTTGCTCTGGTATGGCTTACCGACTCGAGTTTGCCGACGCGGCGAATCCCGACGACGTGGTGTTTCAGTCGCACGGCGTGCGTGTGCTCGTCGATCCGAAAAGCCTGCCGTATCTTGACGGGACGGAACTCGACTATGCGCGCGAGGGACTCAACGAAGGTTTTCGCTTCAACAACCCGAACGTCAAGGACGCATGTGGCTGTGGCGAGAGCTTCAACGTGTGATTGAAGCCAGCCAGCACCTGTCGTTGTAACGCCGCGGCCTATCTGTCGCCGGGGTCGTCGCCGAAAGCTCGAGCATGGACTTGAACGCCGATTACTTTATGTTGTTCGGCTTGCCGCGTGCGTTTCGACTGGCAGCGCCGACGCTGGAAAGTCGCTACCGCGAGCTGCAGTTGATGGTCCATCCCGATCGCTTCGCGAGTTCGCCGGCACATGAGCGTCGCCTCTCCCTGCAATGGGCGACGCGGATCAACGAAGCGTATCAGGTGCTGAAACGGCCGCTTGCGCGGGCGCGCTATCTGCTGCAACTGGCGGGGCACGATCCTGGCAGCGAGTGCAACACGCAGCTGCCGGTCGATTTCCTCGTCGAACAGATGGAGTGGCGCGAAGCTGTCGCCGAGGCGCGCGTGGCGGGCGACCACCACGAACTCGAACGCCTGCACCGGCGACTGAAACACGACCTCGATCAGCACGTTGAGCGACTCGCGATTCTGATCGACGATCACGACGACTGGGCAGCGGCGGCGATGGACGTTCGCCGACTGATGTTTCTTGAAAAGCTGCGCGAGGACCTGGAGGACGCGATGGCCGCATGCGGTGAGTAGACCGCGGGCGTTCACGCACCTTGACCGAGAGAACGGAACGATAGATGGCACTCTTGCAGATTGCGGAACCGGGGCACTCCTTGGCGCCCCATCAGCACCGGCTGGCGGTGGGTATCGACCTCGGGACGACGAACTCGCTGGTGGCGACCGTGCGCAGTGGATTGACGGTCGTTCTCGGTGACGAACTGGGACGTCCGTTGTTGCCCTCGGTCGTCCGTTACCTTGCCGACGGCAAGCCGGTGGTCGGCCACGAGGCCAAGACGTGGCAGGCACGCGATCCGCGCAATACGATCGCTTCCGTCAAACGCTTCATGGGCCGCGGGCTTGCCGATCTGGTCGAAGGCGAAGGCCTGCCGTATGTCTTCGACGCCAGCGCGGGGATGCTGCGACTGCACACCGCCGCCGGCTTGAAAAGTCCGGTCGAGGTCTCGGCCGATATTCTGCGCACCTTGCGCCTGCGCGCCGAAGCGGCGCTGGGTGGGCCGCTGGTCGGCGTGGTGATCACGGTTCCCGCCTATTTTGACGATGCGCAGCGGCAAGCGACCAAGGACGCCGCTCGACTGGCTGGTTTGCCGGTGTTGCGTCTGCTCAATGAGCCGACCGCAGCGGCGATTGCCTATGGACTGGATAACGCGGCCGAGGGCGTCTATGCCGTCTACGACCTTGGCGGTGGGACCTTCGACATCTCGATCCTCAGACTTTCACGCGGTGTTTTCGAAGTGCTGGCGACGGGTGGTGATTCGGCGCTCGGCGGCGACGACTTTGATCGACGCATCTATTGCTGGATGCTCGAAGAGGCACGCCTTAACCCCTTGTCGGCCGAGGACGCGAGCGTGCTTCTCGAACGTGCCCGCGAGGCCAAGGAGTACCTGACTTTCCACGGCGTAGCGCCGATCATGGTTCGACTGAACAGCGGTGAAGTCGTCGACCTGACCCTGACCACCGAGGTCTTTGCCGAAATCAGCCAGACTTTGGTCGCGAAGACGATGCAGCCGGTGAAGAAGGCGCTACGCGACGCGGGCTTGACGGTCGGTGACGTCAAAGGAGTCGTCATGGTGGGCGGTGCGACGCGCATGCCGCAGGTGCAGCGAGCGGTGGGCGAGTTTTTCCGTCAAGCGCCACTGAACAATCTCGACCCCGACAAGGTGGTTGCCATTGGCGCCGCGACGCAGGCCAATTTGCTCGCCGGCAATCGAACGGCCGGCGACGACTGGCTCTTGCTCGACGTGATCCCGCTCTCGCTCGGGCTCGAAACCATGGGCGGTCTGGTCGAGAAGATCATTCCCCGCAACGCAACGATTCCGACCGCGCGAGCACAGGAGTTCACGACCTTTCGTGACGGACAGACCGCGCTCGCCGTTCACGTCGTTCAGGGGGAGCGCGAGCTGGTCGGCGACTGTCGATCACTGGCGCGTTTCGAGCTACGTGGAATCCCGCCGTTGGTCGCTGGAGCGGCACGCATTCGGGTGACGTTTCAGGTTGACGCCGACGGCCTGTTGGCGGTATCGGCGCGCGAGCAAACGTCCGGCGTCGAGGCGAACATCGTCGTCAAGCCGTCTTATGGGCTGTCGGACGACGAAATTGCGTCGATGCTCAAGGAATCCATGGCGCACGCGGCGGACGATGCGCTGCAGAGGGCGTTGCGGGAGGCGCAGGTCGAGGCGCGGCGCTTGGTCGAAGCGATTCGCTCGGCGCTCAAGACCGACGTCGAACTGCTCGCCGACGAGGAACTTGCACGGGTTGAGAAGGGAATCGTCCGCCTGGAAGCCGCCGCTCAGGCAGAGAACCGCCGGCAGATCCTGCTTGCCATGGACGACCTCGAAGCCGAAACCCAGAGTTTTGCCGCGCGTCGCATGGACAAGTCGATCCGACAGGCGTTTGCCGGGCGCAACATCAGCGAACTCGAGGGCGACGCGATGACGGTTGCGGTCAAGGATCTGGTGTGACCCAGATCATCGTGTTGCCCCACGTCGAGCTGTGTCCGGAGGGCGCCTTGTTCGACGCCCGGCCTGGCGAGTCGATCTGCCAGAACTTGCTCGAAAACGGCATCGCCATCGAGCACGCGTGTGAGATGTCGTGTGCGTGTACGACCTGCCATGTCATCGTCCGCGAAGGATTTGGCGCGCTCGAACCGTCGGATGAGGTCGAGGACGACTTGCTCGACAAAGCCTGGGGTTTGGAAGCGAATTCACGTCTTTCGTGCCAGGCGGTCGTCAACGATACGCCGCTGGTGATCGAGATTCCGCGCTACTCGATCAATATGGTGAAGGAGGGCAAGCGATGAGGTGGACTGACGTCAGCGAGATCGCGATCGAACTTGCGGAAGCGTATCCCGAGATCGATCCTCTGCAGGTCAACTTCCTCGACCTGATGAACTGGGTGCTGGCGCTTCCTGACTTCGAAGACGACGCACGGCATTGCGGCGAGAAAGTTCTGGAAGCGATCCAGCAGGCGTGGATCGAGGAGCGGCAATGAAGGCCGACGATTTCGGCGGGCGGCAGCGCAACGTCCTTGGCGGACTGCTGGGGTCTTGTAGCGAACGGCCGATGACCGGGTTTTTTCGCGATGGCTGCTGCAACACCAGCGCCGAGGATGTCGGCAGTCACACGGTCTGCGTCGTCGTCACGGCCGACTTTCTGGACTTTTCGCGGGGGCGTGGCAACGACTTGACGACGCCGCGGCCGGAGTACGGTTTTCCCGGTTTGCGACCGGGTGACCGCTGGTGTCTTTGTGCTGCACGCTGGCAAGAGGCGTTGCTCGCCGGCAAGGCGCCGCGCGTTGTGCTCAACGCGAGCAACGAAGCGTGCCTGTTGATCGTCGCCCTCGACGACCTCAAACGGTACGCCATCGACCTCAATTGAGGCCGGTCGACGGATGGCTCATCGTCGCTCGCCCGTGTAGGTGCCGATGCGATAGCGGGTGAGCAGCGCGTCAGCGTACGCCGAGTGCGGACGCCCCTTGCCTTTCGTCGCGTAGGCGGCGCTGGCTTCCTTTCCGCACCAGGGGACGACGACGCTCAACGGCGACGGATGTTCAGGCAGGTAGGTGGTTAGGTCGACCACCTCGCCGTTGATCGCCATCCAGCAGTCGTCTGCCCGCGCGTGTCGAGCGAGTTCGCTGGCGTCGACCGTACGCTCGTCGACGGTTGTGCTTCCCGGCACGGAGGGTAATGATCGTGCAGCCAGCCAGCAAGCACCCACCAGCAGCCAGAAGATCACGGTTGCCGAGACGTACAGTCCGCGCATCAACGAAACCCGAAGCGTTCGCAGTGGATGCGGCGGGCCTTGACGCCCATTTGGCGCAACTGCTTCTGTGCCGCAGCGATCATCCCTGGCGGGCCGCAGAGGTAGCACTCGCGGCCGCCCAGCGGCGTCGCTTCCGACAGCAGTGACGCGAAGTTGACCGCGTCGTCACCCGTCGCCACCGCACGCAGAGAAAGCTTCGGATCGGCCGCCGCGAGGGCTTGCAGTTCCGCCAGGAAGGCCGCGTCGCCTTCGTTCCGATAAAGATAGATCAGCGTCGTCGGCTCGCTGACCGGCCCGGCGCGTAACAAGCCGAGAAAAGGCGTGATGCCAACCCCACCGGCGAGCCACAACTGAGGGACAGCCGTTCGCTCGGCAAATGCACTGCCGAAGCCTCCGTCGACCCGCGCCGCGACACCTGGCTCGATCGATTGCAGGTGGCGTGTGCAGTCGCCCAGCGCCTTGACGGCGATCCGGAGTTGGCCGTCATTGCCGACCGCGCTGAGTGTAAAGGGATGGTACTCGCCGCAGCCCCGAAAGCGTGGCCCGGAGAAGAAGGCGACGAGGGCAAACTGTCCGGCAGATGACACGATCGGTCGTGCCAGCGGCCTGAGCGTAATCTCGACCAAGTCTCTAGCCGCTGGCGTCGTTGCCGTGACCACGTACGGCTGCGCGGAAAGCCCGGTATCCTCGCGCGCCAGCCGCCAGACGAGAATCACAAGGGTAAGGCCGAGCACGGGTGACAGCGGTTCGTCGATGCCAAGCTGCCAGAGGTGCGCGAGTCCGGTAACGACGCCGGCGGCCAGCGAGAGGTGCAGCCAACGCCAGCGGCGGTAGCCGATCGATCGGCTGAACGTCGTCGCCAAACCGAGCATCAACAATAGCAAGGAGATCCAGCCGAGGCGCTCGGCTGCTCCTTCGGCGAGCGGCGACAGGGTCTCCCAGGCCAGTAGCGGAGACTCCGTCCACGCGGCTGCGGCGAGGGCCAGCGGGTGCGTCAGCAGCAGGACGTAGGCGACGACGCCCGTGCGGTGATGCCAGAGATACATGCGATCGAGTCCGCCGAGCGCGCGTGCCAAGACCGTTTCGCGCAACATCAGGAGCAGGCTGCCGAGGAGGAGTCCATAACCGCTCCAGCCGAGAATGATGCCGGTGCCGCGAGCCGCCGGCAGTTCGTACGGAAACGCCCAATAGACCGGGGCACCGACAAAGGCGGTGAGGAGGGAGGGGATCGAAAGCCAGCGAAGAATCGACATCGCAATCCGGTTGCAGCCGCCTGGCAGGCTAGTGAACCGGCTCGTGCTCGCTGCCAGCTGGCCGCAGGTGGCCACAAAGATCCCGTCTCGAAGGCGGAAGCGTCGCTCCCCGTTGCCTGGCTCGTTCTTCCATCATTTGGTGATGCTGGGCCTGGTAGTCACGGCACTCGTCGTAGGTCTTGAAGCCGCGGATACGTGCCTGGTGCTCGACACGCTCCTCCGGCGTCATCAGCTGCCAGCCACGCGTGTTGCGCTCACTTGCACGCCACGGCCCATGCTCCTGCGCGGCCGCTGCGAGCGACACAAGAATGACTCCCACGGCGCTACCGGCAAGCACGAGCACCTCCCAGAAGCGGCGATCAGGCAAGGCTTTCGCGAGGTTTGCAGATTTCCGGGCGACCACCGCAGCAACTGTCGGTGAGGAAGCCGAGCAGCTCGTCGATCCGTTCCAGACGCGCGTGACAGCGAACAAAGCGCCCCTCCTGGACGGTGCTCATCAAGCCAGCGTGGGTTAGCGCTTTCAAGTGGAACGAGAGGGTCGGCGCAGGCAGTTCGAGCGTTTCGGCGATCAGACCGACGGTCATCCCTTCAGGCATGTTTTGCACCAGCAGTCGGAAAATGGCAAGTCGTGTGTCCTGGGCAAGCGCGGACAAGACCGTTACGGCATCGGCATTGATCATGGGGCGAACGATACCGGACTATTGACCACGGCGCAAAGACTCCACGGGCTGCTGAAGGCCGAAAAAAGGGGCAGCGCGTCGACGCTGCCCCCCCTCCTGAACCGGTGTTGCGACGACTTAGAAGCCGGCACCCTTGATCGATTGCAGGCCCTTGTACACCGCTTTGCTTCCCAGTTGTTCCTCGATGCGCAGCAACTGGTTGTACTTGCAAATGCGATCGGTGCGCGACAAGGAACCGGTCTTGATTTGGCCGGCACCGGTCCCGACCGCGAGGTCGGCGATGAAGGCGTCTTCGGTCTCGCCCGAGCGGTGCGAGGAGATGACACCGTAGCCGGCCTTTTGCGCCATCTTGATCGCATCGAGCGTTTCGGTGACGGTTCCGATCTGATTGACCTTGATCAGAATCGCGTTCGCCGCGTTCATTTCGATGCCACGCTGGAGGCGTTCGGGGTTGGTGACGAAGAAGTCGTCGCCGACGATCTGCACCTTGGCGCCGAGCGCTTTGGTCAGCTTGACATAACCCTCCCAGTCGCTCTGGTCGAGGCCGTCCTCGATTGAGACGATCGGATATTTCTTACACCACTCGGTGTACTTGGCGATCATGTCGTCGTCGGTAAACAGCTTTTCCGGGTTCGACTTCCAGAACTTATAGCCTTGCCGGCCGCCTTCGTCAAAGAGTTCGGACGAGGCGCAATCGAGCGCGATCGCGATCTGCTTGCCTGGTTTGTAGCCGGCCGCGACGATTGCCTGCATGATCACTTCCAGCGAGTCGTCGTTGGTCAGGTTGGGAGCAAAACCACCCTCGTCGCCGACCGCCGTGACGTGGCCGCCCTTCTTCAGAATTCCTTTCAGGGCGTGGAAGATCTCGGTAATCCAGCGCAGACCTTCGGAGAACGAAGGGGCACCGACCGGCATGATCATGAACTCTTGAAAGTCGATCAGGTTGTCGGCGTGTTTGCCGCCATTGATGATGTTGGCCATCGGCGTCGGCAGCACGAAGCTGCGATTGCCGTGAATCTTGCCGATGTACTTCCAGAGCGGCTGCTTGCTGACGCTGGCGCCGGCGACAGTGATTGCCATCGAGGCGCCGAGAATCGCGTTGGCACCCAGCTTGGACTTGTTGGCGGTGCCGTCGAGGGCCCTCATCGCTTCGTCGAGCGCCCGCTGCTCGAGCGGGTTCTTGCCTTTCAGCAGCTTGGCGATCTTGGTATTGACCGCGCTGACGGCTTTAAGGACGCCTTTGCCGAGATACGCCTTTTTGTCGCCGTCGCGCAGCTCGCAGGCTTCAAACTCGCCGGTCGAAGCGCCTGATGGCACCGCGGCGCGGGCGAGAAAACCGTTGTCGAGCGTGATGTCCACCTCGACCGTCGGATTGCCCCGCGAATCCAGAATCTGGCGTCCGACCACCTTCGCGATCTTGACGACATCAGGGGTAACGGCAGGGGTGTCAACGGTCGCTGTGTCTGCGACCGCGTCGGATTTTTGAGTCTTTTTTACTTTGTCGGCTTTAGCCATGATCGAGCTCCGTGCGGAGTGGTTTGGAGGAAACTTGAGGTAAAACTGTTCGCAAGATCATACAGAAATCGTCGACCCTGGCGCAATGCCTGGCGCTCATGGCAGGGCCAATCGGATGCATCTTATACAAGACCCGGGACCTTGGCGCGAAAGGTGTCAGAGCTCGCGGCGACGAGGCGCTCAACCTATAGCCCGCCTTTGCCGTTGTCGGGATTCAGACGCAGGGGATTGAGCGTGAGGTGCCGCAGGACGGCGAGGTTCCGGGCGAAAAGGGCGTCGAGGCACTCGCAGCGACGGTTCTCGACTCGCCAGTGCGGGCGCGGGCGGGGTCCGGTATCAGAGGGCTGTGAACAGCTCCCCGGATAGGTGACTGAGGGTGGAAGACAATCCGCAAAGGTCCACGACAATGGCGTTCATGCGATTGCCCCGGTCTCTACCCCTTGACGGCGGCGTCGGCGCAATGAGACAAAGACGGCGTCTGTCAAGCGGATGACGTCGATGAGAGTTCTGCTGCTTTCTCTGTTGTTCGCCCTGTTTGGCGGCGGCTGCAGCACGCCATCGGGCAGCTTGCCGCTTGCGAGTGGCAGGAGTATCGCCCAGCCGGAGGGCGCGTCCGCTTGGGTCGCGAAACCGGCCTGGCACGGCGAGCGCTTTGCGGTGGCGACGGCGCATCCGCTGGCCAGTCAGGCGGGAGTCGATATCCTGCGCGCCGGAGGGTCCGCAGTTGATGCCGCGATCGCCGCGCAGATGGTGCTGACGCTGGTCGAACCGCAGTCGAGCGGCATCGGTGGCGGCGCCTTTCTCCTCCATCACGACGGCCGGCAGACGATCGCCTACGACGGCCGCGAGACGGCTCCGGCGGCCGTCGATGAGTCGCTATTCCTCGAGGCCGACGGCAAGCCGATGAGCTTTCAGCGGGCAGTCGCTGGCGGCCGGGCGGTCGGCGTTCCGGGTACCGTGCGCATGCTCGAAATGGCGCACGCCGAGCATGGGCGACTGCCTTGGGCCGAACTCTTCGCGCCGGCCATCCGCCTCGCCGAGGAAGGCTTTCCGGTCAGCCAGAGACTGCACACCCTGCTCGCCAAGGAACCGCTGCTGCGCCGGGAGAAAGATGCACGCGCCTATTTCTACACCCCTGACGGTCGGCCGCTGCCGGCCGGCAGCCCGCTGCGCAATCCGGCTCTCGCCGACGTGCTGCGCCGGCTCGCCGGCGAGGGATCGCGAGCCCTGCACGAGGGAGCGATCGCGCAAGCGATCGTCGCCCAAGTGCAACAGCATCCGGATAATCCTGGGCGGCTAAGTCTGCCGGATCTGGCGTCTTATCAGCCGAAAAAGCGCGAACCACTCTGTGTCCGTTACGCTCCCGGCAGCGATTCGGCGGCGCGCGTTTATCGTATCTGCGGCTTTCCGCCGCCGAGTTCGGGGGCAGTGGCGATTGCCCAGATCCTCGGCATCCTGTCTCACACCGAGGCAGAACGCTATCGCTTCGACGACCCGCGGTGGCTGCACTACTACGCCGAAGCGTCGCGTCTTGCTTTTGCCGACCGCGCGCAATACGTTGCCGACCCGGACTTCGTCGCCGCGACCGCCGGCGATTGGCGGTCGCTGCTGTCGCCGGACTATCTGACGGCGAGGGCACGCCTGATCGGCGCGCAGAGCATGCGGGTGGCGAAACCCGGATCGCCGGCGTCGTCGCCGCCGCAGTCGCTGGCGCCGATGCCCGAGCAACCCGAGCGCGGCACCTCGCACCTCAGCGTCGTCGACGGCTACGGCAACGCCCTGGCGATGACGAGCACCATCGAAGACGCGTTCGGCAGCCGGCAGTTGGTCAACGGCTTCCTGCTCAACAACGAGCTGACAGATTTCTCCTTTTTGCCGACCGACGCCAGCGGCACTCCGGTTGCCAACCGCGTGCAGCCCGGCAAGCGCCCGCGTTCGTCGATGAGTCCGACGCTCGTCTTCGACGACGCGAGTGGCGAACTCGTTCTCAGCGGCGGCTCGCCCGGCGGCGCATTGATCATCCACTACACCGCCAAGCTGCTCTACGCGACGCTCAACTGGGGGCTGGATGCGCAGGCGGCGATCGACCTGCCCAATTTTGGCTCGCTCAACGGACCGACGCTGCTCGAACAGGGGCGATTTCCCTCTCCTTTCGTTGAAGCGCTCAATGCTGCCGGACACGACGTCCGTGAGGTCGACATGACCAGCGGCCTACAGGCCATCCTGGTCACGCGCAACGGCCTGCGCGGTGGTGCCGATCCGCGGCGGGACGGCGTCGTACTCGGTGAATGAGGCATTCGTCACCAGGGCGCCGCCCGTTGTCTGCTCCTGTTCGCTTTCCTCGCTGTCTGCGCAGAGGACGGCACCTGCGAATTGTGGGAGAAGAAGCATCCGGGGGGGTGGCGCAAGCGCCGTGGGTACCGACGGCAAGTCATGCCCGGCAGGATCCGACGTTTCGCACGACCTTGTCGTTCACCCGCTTGACGGCAGAGGAAACCGTTAGGCCGTTGCGGGTGCAGGGCGTGGCCGACGAGGGACTTTCCTCACGCAGCGGTCGGTCGAACGTATTGAACCGGAACGGGTACCGGTTACGTCCGATCCTTAAGGCCAAACCCCAACAAGTCTCCAACCCGACGCCATTTTCGCCAACATCCGGGAGCATGACCCTGATCGCCAAGGCGAAGCCGTCATGCGCCCGAGCATGGACTGCAAGGCGACGGTGAACCACGGCGACGACTCACGCGGTGGCAAGACGCGGAGTGACCACCAGGCGGCAGGCTTCGTGGCAATCACCTAACGTTTTGTCGCTCTTCAGTGCCGCCAGCGCCAGTTGCACCTTGAAGGCTGGTGTGTGATTCCGCCTCGCCCTTCTCGTCAGGGGCTTCCTCCTGGGTGGCTGCTTCCGCAGCCGTTCGTCGGGGCAAGGCCACCGCTTATCCTGCTGTCCAAAGTTCTGGGGCGACCGCTGCTCGAATTGCGGACCCGGGTCGAACTTGCTTTGACCGCGGTCTCGCGAGCCGGTATAATCCACGCCCGATTGGCCAAGTAGCTCAGTTGGTAGAGCAGCGGACTGAAAATCCGCGTGTCCGTGGTTCGATTCCGCGCTTGGCCACCACCAAATCAAGGGCTTGCAAGGTTTCCCACCTGCAGGCTCTTTTTATTTGTGTAATTCCTGTGTAATCGCGCCAGATAAACGGGCCTTTCGCTGCTCACACGAGCTTCAAGCGGGCCTGCAGTTTGTCCATTGCGCTTTCAATGTGCGCACCGTTCTGGTGCGCGTAGCGTTCGACCATCGCGAGCGTCTTGTGCCCGCTGATGCGTTTGACGGTCGGCAAGTCCACGTCGGCTTGCACCAAGTGCGTAATTGCAGTGTGGCGCATCGTGTGACGAACGACCTGATCCGGATCGAGTCCTGCCGCCTCGACGACACGGCGAAACGGTTTGCGGATATCCATGACGTGCCCGGACTTGGCGCCGGGCGAGGGAAACAACCACGGCGTGCCGGGCTGCGCGGCTTCGAGGTAGCCGACGAGAAAATCTGCGAGGTGCTGTGTGATTGGCTGTTCGCGAGCGCCAGTCTTGGTCTCTCCGGCGACAGCGGGAATGTAGATGATGCGCCGCTCGATACCTATGTTCTCCTTACGGATTCCAAGGATTTCCATCTTGCGCATCGAGGTTTCGAGGGCTATCACGATGAAGGGGTAGATGACCGGGTTGCCGTCGGCCTTTGCGACTTCGATCAAGCGCTTGATCTGGTCCGTGGTCAGATAGGTAATCCTGCCTTGCCCTTCCTGAAACCGCTGTATCCGAGCGGCCGGCCGGTCGATCCAGCCCCATTCGCTTGCTTTGTTGAGCAGGTGCGACAGCACGGCGAGTTCCCGGTTGATCGTCGCCGGCTTGACTGATGCCGCTCGTTCGGCGTTTTGCTCGATGGCTTTGCCACGGGGCCGGACAATCACGGTTTCTTGTTGGCGTTGTTTCTTGTACCGCTCGATGTCAAAGCTGCCGATCTTGGCGAGGGCCATGTCGCCGAAGAACGGTACCAGATGAAGGTCAAGCCGCATCTTCTTCATCTTGAGGTCTTTGCCACCGGACTCGCCAAGCCGCTCAAGATAGTTCAGTGCGGCATCCCTTAGAGTCAGAGCCAACTTCCGCCCCTTCGGGAGGCTCAGCCGACCGGCTCTTGCTTCCTGTCTGGCCTTTTCGATGAATTCCTCGGCCTGGGTGCGCGTCGTACCATCAGACTCCCGGCCAATGACGCGGTGGATGCGCTGGCCATCCACCATCACGTTGACCGAAAAGACCCCATCGCCACTGGTCTGCCGCTCGAAGGTGATGCCATGCTCATTGAGTTTCTCCCCGGCGGCCAGCTTGCGCATGAGCGGTCGGGTCAGTTTGGTGAAGGTCTTGGCCATGATGTTCTCGCGTCAGAAGGGAATGTCGACGTCGTGGTCTTCGACCAAGTCCGGCGGACTGGCGTGAAACACCGCGTCGGCCTTCAACGCCTTCTGCGTTGCCTCAACCCATTCTTGCCCTTTCCCTTCCTCGATGCAGCGGTTCAGGCTTTCCCACTCGCGCCGCAGCGCCGGGAAAATGTAGTCTTCGAGAATGCCCCACTGCCAAGACACCCCGTGGTTCCAGCCGGAACGCTTACGTGCCGGCGCGAGAATTCCCGAATCGGTCAGCAGCTTCCAGCGAACCTGTTCGTCGTGGTTGAGCAATTCCGGATAACCGATGGCCAGCCTGACGAAGCGCTCGGATTCGTCGATGTCCCATAAGCGCGCTGCTGCGTCCGCGACGGTAATGCTGTTGTCGCCGTTGTAGCCGGTACCTTGGTACAGATCCACATTGCCAAAGCTATGCTCCACCGCCCACTCGATGAAGCTCGACACCGTTCGCCGCTGTTTTCTGGCCGCCAGCTCTGCCAGATAGCGTAGCTTGGGGTCAAGCCGGACGGTGACCGTCTCCGAGCGTGCCAGCTTGCCGCCGCCACCCCTGCGTTTCTCGTCTGCCATTGTCGTGTCCTCTCGTTCAAAGATTCTATTTGCTTCTCGGAAAGAGAGTTTAGACAACTCCGGATTCGATGACAAGCCCTATGTTGCGTTATACTTCCGCGCTTGTCTTACCACACACAACAGGAAACAACCATGTTGCAATCCACCGTCAGACCCATTGAAGTCGTCACCTACCCGGACGGCCGCATGGACACCAAGAACACCTCCACCTATACCGGCTTGGCCGAGAAGACCCTGGCCATGATGCGTTGCAAGGGCAACGGCCCCAAGTTCGTCAAGCGCGGACGAGTCTTCTATTTCCAGGCCGACGTGGACGACTGGCTGAACGCGCAAGGCCGGCACGTCAGCACCGCCCAGGCCAAGCACCGCGCCGCGTAGGCGGTCGCGATGCAGTTCCCCGCCTGCACCCAACCCCGGCGGCAAGGTTTCGACCGCAGCCGCCTGCCCGACCCGCGCGCCTACTACGCCACCGAACTGGACGCCCTGCGCGGACACGGGCGCAGCGCCACCGCGCGCTGCCCGTTTCACGACGACCGGCACCCCAGCCTTTCGGTGAGCCTCGACAGCGGAGCATTTCGCTGCCGGGTGCCGGCCTGCGGGGCGCACGGACGCGATGTGCTGGCCTTTCACATGGCGCGCTACGGCATCGGCTTTGTCGCCGCAGCGAAGGCGCTGGGAGCCTGGAGTCCAATCCGATGAACCAAGAAGATATCAACGCAAAGGCCCGCCAGCAAACTGACACACTGGACAGAGTGCTGCGCTATGCGGTGCAGAAGGCTGGCGTCAAGTCTAGCCATATCGAGCAGAAGGAAACTCGCTGGGGCATGTTGGTAAAGCGCTTCGCGCAAATGCAGGCAGCCCCGCGCACGGCAAGTCTGGATACCGTACCAGCGGTGGTCTATGCCGAATTCAAGCCTGCAGGAACGCGCCGCGACATCGACGTGCTGGCAATCACCGCGCTGGTGCTCGACATTGACAAGGATGTGAATCTCGACCGCACCCGCGCTGCACTCGCCGGCATGGAATGCGCGATTTACACCACCAAGCGCAGCACGCCCACCGCACCGCGCCTGCGCGTGATCCTGCCGCTCGCGACGCCCGTGTCAGCGCGCGACTGGCCCGGCACCTATCGGCAGTTTGCCGCTGCGCTGGCATTGCCAGGCTTGGACGCCTGCGCCGAAAAGCTCTCGCAACCGTTCTTCGCGCCACCCGGCGGTGGCCATTTCGAGCATATGGCCGGCGAATGGCTCGATCCAAATCCGTACATCGCTGCCGCGCGGCAGGAGGAGTACGATGCGCTTCCCGAACCGGAGCAGATTCGCATCGCCCTGCTGCCGGTCCCATCGCTTGACCCGGAGTTGATCCCGGATGCATTTCGCGGCTGGATCACCGACACGGCCTACCGAATGCAGTGCCCTATCGACTTCTGCGCCGTTGGCGCGATCGGCATTCTCGCCGCCGTGGTCGGCGCCGGCATCGGCATCAAGCCCAAGCGGAAGGACGATTGGCTGGTCGTGCCGAACCTGTGGGGTGGCGTGATTGCTCCACCGTCAAAAAAGAAGACGCCGGCGCTGGCAGAAATGATCAAGGCACTGGGTCGTCTGGAAAAGCTCGCCGCCGACGGCACTCAGCAAGTGAAGGCCACCGCCGCCGACCCGGAAACAAGAGCGCGCTACAAGCTGCTTGAAGCCGAACTCAAGGAGACCATCAAGGCCGACATGCTTGCCAAGCGCAGCGCCAGCATGGCAGCCGCGTCTCCTGATGTCATCAACGGCATTACGCCGTCCCAAGAGGGCAGCGATGAGGACGCGACGCCAGCAGCTAAGCGGAAGACCTCGTGCCGCCAACCCCGACCATCTTCGCTAACTCGCAGCGTGGCCGAGATCAAGCGCGAAATGGCCAGCCTGAGCTCGCCGCCCGCCGGCAATCTGCAAGCGCGATTTCGCACTAACGACGCCACCATTGAAGCGTTGCATGACTTGCTGTCGACCAACCGGCGCGGCATTCTGGTCTTCCGTGACGAACTGGTCGGCCTGCTGCGCGGCTGGGACAAGCAGGGGCGCGAGCAGGATCGCGGCTTTTACCTCGAATCGTGGAACGGGCAGGGCAATTTCCCGCTCGATCGCATCACCCGCGGGCATGTCATCTGCGACAACATGTGTGTGTCGATTCTCGGCGGCACGCAGCCCGACAAGGTGCGCAACTACCTCTATCAGGCGCGCATCGAAAACGACGGCATGATGCAGCGCTTCCAGTTGCTCACCTATCCCGACGTGCAGCCATTCCAGCACATGGTCGATGAACACCCCGATGCCCCGGCCCGCGACCCCGCCTTCGCCATCATCGAGACCCTGGCGCGCACTGATTTCGCGATTGTTGCCCCGCCCGGCCCCTACGACCAAGCCCCCTGCCTGCGATTTGCGGATGATGGCGCGCAGGACCTGTTCATCGAGTGGTACGAGCGTTTGCACCGTGAAAAGCTGGAAGACCCCGACGAGGCGCCGCTGATCGTCGAATACCTCTCCAAGCAGCCGAAGACGATGGCCAGTCTCGCGCTGCTGTTCCATCTGGTTGACCGGGCCGAAGCCATCGTCGCCGGCGAATCCGCTGGCCCGGTCAGCCTGCAAGCCGCGGCGCGCGCTGCCGACTGGTGCAGTTACCTCGAAGCGCACGCACGCCGCATCTACGGTTTGGCCGCCAACCTGCAATCACAGGCGGCCGCTGCACTGGCCGAACGGATCGCCAAAGGGCAGCTTGACGATCTGAGCAGCGTTGATGGTTTCACCGCACGCGACGTCTACCGCAAGCAGTGGAGCCTGCTTGATGACCGCGAGATCGTCGACGAAGCGCTGGGCGAACTGGTGGAGGCCGGTTGGTTGCTGCAATCAGTCCTAGCCGCGGGCTTTCAGTACCGAGGCCATGTTCGCTATCGCGTGAATCCGAAGGCACGGCCCAGCAACGGCCTGAGTGCGGCTAATGGGTGAGTGGATGCAACGCGCTGCTCTGATTCAGAGCGACTCGACAACGGCGAAGGCGGAAAAATCAGAAAGCGCACTTCTTCAACCCAACAACGCGGCGAGTACTGCCCCGAAACCAGGCTACCAGCGGTACCCCGATTGCTACGAAGTACCGCGCTTTGTCATCCCCACGGCCGACTGCCCTGTCGAATTCCAGCTCGCCGTGCCGAAGGAGAATTACGACGCCTTTGCGATTCTCGACCTGTTCATCAAGCACCACGGCCCGCAGATTGCCGCGCCAAGGGATTAGCTTGCTCGGCACTAACCACAGTCGCTTACCAACCCGCCGCCAGCACCTTCCGCATCTCGGTCGCCGACAACACCCTGGCGCAGCTTTCCCAATCCAGGTTTTCGACCTTGGCATAGCGGTCGTCGAACGGGTGTGTTTGCTGAATGCCGTCGATGAGGCGTTTGGCGTCTTCGACCTCGCCTTGCGCGACATCGATCCACAATGATTCCAGTACGTCAGGAATCTGGCCGAACAGGTCGAAGATATATTCCAGGCGGCTGGACAATAGTTGATGCACGCGGTCTTCAACGGATCCGCGATACCGCAGATTGCACACAAACACTTCATCGCGAACCTGGCCGATGCGCTGAATGCGACCTTTGCGCTGTTCGAGTCGCGTCGGGTTCCACGGCAGGTCAAGGTTGATGAGGGTGCCAAGACGCTGCAGGTTGAGGCCCTCAGCTGCCGCATCGGTGCCGATCAACAGCCGGATCTCGCCATGTTTCACCCTGGCCTTGATGGCATCGCGTGGGCACGCCTTGAACTGCCCGCCCAGCAGAATCCCAGAACTGGCACCGCCAGCATAAATGCCAATGGGCTCGTCGGGGACGTGCTCGCGTGACAACGATTCCGCCAGCCACCAAGCGCTATCAAAATACTGGCTGAAAATGATGCAACCTCGCGCCAGCCAGCTCTCGCCGATCAGGTAGTGGAGCACCTGCTGGAATTTCGGGTCGCGGTCCTGGCTGACTTCCAGCGCCTTGAGGCAGCGCGCCAGTTCGGCCCGCTCCTGCGAAGTCAGGCTTTTCATCTCGGATTCGACGACCGCATTGCGAGGTTCGCCCTCGTTGCCATCGTCGCCGTCCGCACCGACCGCCTCGTCGCTCGCACCGCTGTTACGCTCGGCAAACAATTCGCCAGTGCCCCAGGTGGCGAGCATCTTTTCGGTAGTGCGTCGCCCGGCGTAGATCGAACTGCCCATGCGCCGCAGCAGCAGCGTCTTCAAGAATCCCGCGCCTTTGACCCGCTGGCTGAGCAGCCGACAAAACCCCTGCGCGGCGTCGTAGGCATCCTGCAAATACGGTGGCAGCGGCACCGCCTCATCCTCTCCCTCGCCGAACAAACGGACGCGCACCGGCTTCAGATACGGCTCACCGGTGGCCGGATCAATGGTGTTCTCCAGATACTGACGGGTGCGGCGCACGATGTGGCGAATGAATGGATTGTGGTTGCGGCCAAATTCATGCGCCACTTGGCCCAACAGGGTGCGCGAGGCGCTATTCATGGTGCTGATCAGATCGCCTGCTGCAACGTGCGTGCCATCGTCAAGATTCAGGCGCTGGCGCAGCAGTCGGAAGTTCGACCCCTCACCGCGCGGCGGCAGCGGATTGCGCACCCAGGGCCACGCCTCGAACACGTCGCCGGACAAGGCCTCTTCCCCCATGATCACGGGCAGACAGCTTTCCGGCTTGCGCCATTCGCTCCAGTCGTTGCCCAGCACCGCCTCGCTGCCGGCGGAGAGAATCGCCAGCAAATCCCAGGCTTCAATCGGGTGCAGTTGCACCGGCGTCGCGGTCGCCAGCAACATGCTTTTCGTGCGTGGGCTGATCTGCGCGAGAAAGGCCGCCAGATTGTTGTACTCCGGTCTCCGCGTGAGGTTGTTGGGATCGATCTTCTTGCGGCGTGCCCGGTGCGACTCATCGCAAATCACGCACTCGAAGCCCATCCCCAGCAGGTAAGTGAGAATCTCGTTGCTCGCCACCACCAAGCCTTGCGAAACGATGCCGAAACGACGGGGGCAGCGCCGCACTCCTTCCGGCCCCGTGACCGGGTGCTCGATACCCTGCTCGTCGCGCCAGGCATCGCCCAGCCACATCGCACTAGGAATTCCCAGCAGGTCACGCAGTTCGTCCTGCCATTGCAGCATCAGCGGCTTCGGCACCAGGATCAACACCGGCTTGACGCCCGTCAGCGCCATCAGCAAAGCCGCGAGCGCCAGTTGTACCGTCTTGCCCAGTCCCACCTGATCGGCCAGAACGAACCGCGCCGTGCCCCGCCGATGGGCGTCGAACGCCAGCTTCACAAAGTATTTCTGGTGTGCCCACAGACCAAATTCCTGCCGATACACCGGCGACTCCACGGCTGCCGATGCCGCGCTGGCCTGCGCATCGCGCCGCCAGTCCTCAATGGGAGTTTCCTGCCGGTCGGCCAGCCGCTTGACGTCCTGCACGATGAAGTCCGCCAGCGGCACGGCCAGCGGATGACCCCATAGTGCGTCGAATTCAGCTTGAACCCAATCCACCGCTTCCGCGCTGTCGTCTTCCCACATCAGCTCATAGTTCAGCCGCCAGGCGGAAAGACTTTCATTGACGCTGCCCAGGAAACTGGTTGCACGCCCCTCGCCGTAGCGAATTACGCCCGCCTTGCCATGCACCAGACCGAAGACACTGTCGGGGAGTACGCGCACTTCCAGCCGGCCGGAAGCCAGCAAATCATAGAGCCGTCTGAAGCGCGGGCGCCCGGCCGCGCCTGCCGCCAGTTTCTCCGGTTCTGCGGCGCACCAGGACTGCCGCATCGCCTGCTGCGCTGCCTTGGCGGTGGCGACATCCGCGGGTTCCAAATCGGAATTGCAGACCACGCGCACTTTCCCGACAACGTCTTCGATTGCCTCTCCAGCCACCTCCAGCAACGATGATCGAAAATAGCCCGCGATCCGATCGTAGCTGACGGCGTTCCTCAAGCGCGCGTTCAGGAGGGAAACGTCGAGTTTGTCGCGTCGCGAGGAATGGCGCAGGACGGTCATGGGGCGGCGGCGATCCGGCTCAAGACCGTGACAGGGCTGGCGCACAGAACAATGGTGCCGCTATTCACCCACGGCCTGACACGCAGCGGCAATCACGCCCTCGGCGATGAAATAGCCCGCCACGCGCAAGGCCAGCAAATGCGGGCGCACCGCAGTAATGAGGCCACTCCGATGCGCCTCGACCAAGAGCCCCGCCGTCCCCTTCACCGGCAGCCCATACACCTGCTGTGCGATCCGCCGCCCGCGACGCTCGTCGATGATGGCCATGCACGGCGCAAGTTGACGAGCCAGGCTGACCACCTCGGCCTCGCCGGTATCCAGTTCCATCACCAGCAGCGGGTCGGGCGTCGGACACACGCGCACGCGGCTTTGCCATTCCGCCGTCTGCAAACCGCCGGCACCGGGCTTGCCGATGCCTGCTACCGCCACTTCGTTGAAAACTGCCTGCGGCACCCAGATCTCGCCAAAAAGGGCAGGCAACAGATCGAGCTTGTCGAGCAAAGACAGCGCCACCAGAGGCCCGGCATTGATCACCGCACGATCAAGCATTCGGGACGAACTCGGCGCTCAACTCATCGTCATCAAGGGCGACCACCGGCACGCCCGCACGTCCGGCGGCCAGCAGGAATTCCACCCGGCCCATGCCGCACAGATTTCCCGCTTTGCCCGAACTCAAGCGGCCGACCTCGAACAGCTTCAATGCCAGCATGAATTTCGCTTCGCTCGCCAGCGATTCGGGCGAAGCGCCCGGCATCGCCAGCGCATCGGCAGGTAGTTCGATGATCAAGGTATTCATGGCTCAACCCTCCGCAAATTCCCAAAACTGCAAGCTTACCGGGTGCAATCACTCTCAAGTTCGTTCCGCTATCCGACGCGGAGCTCAATGATCGTTCTCAACAGCCCCTGCCAGCCGTTCGGCGGCACTGGCGTCCTCGGTCCAGTGCGGCATGTGGCCAATATGGGCGAGCTGCTTCAAGTAGGCGAGCAGGGCCAGGATGGCCTTGCGCTTGCCCCAGTAATCGACGGCGCCGTCGGTCTTGAGGTAGTCGAGACCAGCGCGGGCATTTTCTTCGCGCACGGCTTCATGGATGGCAAACAGAACGTGACGGGTCAGACTGGTGGCGAAGCCTTCACCTTCCAACTGCTGGCGCTTGAATTCGCTGGCGGTCTTGAAGCGCACGGCATTGGCTTCCGAGCGCTCATACAGGTTCGTGTATTCGCGCACGCCAAAACCCTTGGCCAGTTCGATGTAGGCTCCGGCGCGCGCCTCGCGGTGGCGTTCCAGTTCCAGCCCCTTGAGGTAAAGCCGCTCATCGGCGCCCAGGCGCTTCCAGTGGAATTCATCAAAACCGCGTGGGATCAGGTGATTGGCGGCGATTTCCACGGCGCGGTCGATGACCTTTTCGAATTCTGACTTTTCGTTGCGGGTGCGTTCGCGGAACAGCTCATGGCGGATGTCCATGCCCTCGATGTCGGCGAACTGGGTCAGCACGCGCAGCGCGGCGGCGTAGGCGGCCAACTGGTAATCCGTGTCGCCGAAGTTGGGCTCGGATTCGTCGTCCAGCGTGGTCATGCTGTCGAGTTGCTGTTTCACCTCGTCTTCGATCAGCGGATAGATTTCGTCGAGCCAGGCCGAGCGCTGATCGGTTCGTTTGCGCAGCACCAGATTGACGGTTCCCTGAACGTAATTGCCCTGCTTGATGCCGCCCGTAGCCGTTTCCGTGCTGATGGTCCAGGCGGCGGTGACCTTCAATCCGCTGGCCCACAGGATCATGCCGAGGTCGCCCCATACCGCCGGGTTCTGGTGGGTGAATTGCACCAGTTGCAGGCCGCTGTCGGGCATCTGCGTGGCCAGCCGAGCGTAAATGTCCACCATCGAGCGTTTGAAATCGTCGCCAGAACCTTGCACAGACAACGCCGTCACATCCTGGAAACGCCAGTCCTTGAAGGCCGTCATCAATAGGCGTTCGTACCAAGCGAGGAAGTAGCCGGTGAGTTCGTGATAGTTGACCGCATCGGCATAGGGCGGATCAGTGAACCAGATGTCTGACTCGGCGGAGACTTCGCGGGCGTCGGTGAGCGTGACGGTAGCAGAAGGGCAGGCAATAGTAGCCTCGGAAAAACTTGGGCAAAGAAAATCTTTGACGCCAGACATCGGGCGGCTTCCGAACGACGAAAGGGGATTGATGGCTTGGTTTGTAAAGACTTGATTCGTCTTTCCTGGTCCAACAAGAATATGAGGGTCTAGACCACACAGTTTGGAGAGTCTGTTAATTGCAGCTCCCACTCCAACCGCCGCTACGCCAACCCGCAGCGCATCAGTCGGTGCTGGCGACACGGCATACTTGGCAAACGTGCCCAGCATGAACAACTGCCTTGGGGTGAACAGGTGATGCCAGTGAGTCCAGCCCCGCTCACGGAACAGCCGCGTCGTCTCTGCCCCTTGTGGTATGCGCATGCTGGGCAGGTAGCCGTTGGCTTGCCAATCGGCGAGATTCGCTTCGACCAATTGCAGCACCTTGGCCTCGCTGCAGATGTCGGCGGTCGTGGGGGCCAGATAGACCCGGCTTGGGATTCTTGAGGCCAGCCGATCCACATTGCCTTGGCGCTCGGCGATAACGGCGGAGAGTTCCCGGACTCGGTCGACCAATTGCTCCAGGATATTCTTTGCGGCTTTTGCAGCCCTGGCTACCGCGAGATTTGTCTTCGCGTTCTGCAGAGCATCGTTCTCTTCCGTCCAGTTTCGCGCCCTGAGATTCTGCAGGATTTCCTGATCGTTTTCGTGCAGGAACGCTTTCAAGCCGTCAATTCTTACACCGTAATAGCGGAGCCTGGCCTCGTCGGTTGGCGAGGACCACAGTACGCTCTGTTCCCCATGAAGCAGACTCGCCAGATCCGGCAGAGCCCAGCGCACGCAGTACAGCCGCTCTTGAAAGACGTCGTCCGGCCGTGGCACGAGATCGGCGTTCTCCCACATCCGTAGACCATAGACCGTTTCCCCATTGACCCGACGGTCGCCTCGCAGGTCGGCGATTGAATAACGATGGTCGGTCTCCGGGCAGACCAGGCGACTGCCCTGCATCGTGCCCTTCTTGGCCTTCGCCATCGTCGCCGCATCGGCGCCGGAAATGACCTCGATGTCGTAATTTCCCTTGGCCGCGTTCTTCTTGATGACGGCACAGATTCTGTACTTCTCCGAGATCACCCACGATCCGGTCAGCGGCACCCACAATCCCGTGGCGGGCGACTTGGCCTCGACGACGTAGTAAAGCTGCTCGTGCCGCCAACCCTTGTCGTTGGTCTCAAGCCCATGCGCATCGATTTCCTTGAGCGTGGCGTCGTAGGCCACCCGCTGGATTTCGCGCACGCGCTGGCGCGTCCTGGCGTCGCCGCCGACCAGACGCAGTGCACCCCATGTCAGCAGCGCGGCGACCGGGCTGAGGTCCGACGCATAAGCCGCGCAGCCAATGCGCGCCGCCTCGAAGGGGATCGAGCCGCCTCCGCACACTGGATCGCCCACACGCGGAATATGACCGAAGCGACGCGCGCCCAATTGCTGCACCAGTTCCGGCAATGCCGTTGCCGTAGTTCCCAGATGGGCGTTGATTTCTTCCCAGGCTTTGCTGGAAGGGCCGGCCATCTGCTCGGGGCGCAGGCAGTAGTCGAGTTTCTGGTCGTAGTTGAGGCGATCGAAGGCCAAGCGCTGAACGAGGTCTTTCTGTTGAGTGGTGAGGCCCGCAGCCCAGCGCGGTTTGGGGTCGCCGTTTGCATCGCGCAACCAAGTGTTGATTTCGTTCTCGGTCAGCAGGGATTCCAGCATTTTCTGGTCAATGGGTTTGCTTTTCCGTTGCCACAATCCCACGTCATCCATGGTCATGATCTTGAGAAAAATCTCGCGGTCACGCTTGGGATTGTTCGACACCGGCATCAGCAGGCCGATCAGGCAGGCACGCACCAGCACCAGCGGTTTGCGCCCCCACCACTTGCCAACGCCTGTCAAGGTTTGGCTGGACCCGGCGCCGGCCATCCGCTCCTTGTAGGACTCAGCGGAGACACGGGCAACGGGAAACTGCTGTTCGATGAAGCTCAGATTGTTCATGGTCGGTCTGTTCGATCAACTCATGTTCTCGGTCGGCACCAACTCGAACTCGGCCAAGCGCCGCTGGATCACGCCTTCCGACACGGGGTTCTCGGTGAGCGCGTAACGCAGCGCCTTGCGCCAGCCCTTGCCACGGCCATTGATCGCGTGCCCGGTCGCGGCATTGGTCATGGTATACAGCCACCAGCGCTCTTCCGGCACCAGACCCAGCCAGTTGCGAATGGCAATGGGGATCAGCGCAGGGTCGCATTCCTCGACCGCCCAGGCGAGTACGCACAGTTCCTTGCCCAGGGTTCGGTCGATGGGCACTTGGCCGGCCTGCAACCATTTGGCCGTCTTCTGGCCATAGCTGCGCAAGCGACGGTTGAACTCGGCCTTGACGTCTTCGGCAATCAAGTCCCAGACCGCGCGACGCAAAATGACCCGCAGATGGGCATTGGTGGAATTGAGCGGCACGGGGATCGGTACTTCCTCGCAGGGCTCGAACCATTCAAAGTGCTCGGACAGGGTGACTTCGGCGCCTTCCCCCTTGCTTCGTGGCAAGGTGAGCAGAAAGTAATGCTCGGAAAGCTCCGGCTGAAAGCCGAAGCCCAGCACTGCAGGTTTCTTGGCTGTGGTCACTTTGGCTTGCGCCATTACTGACTGACCTCACCGGGTTGCAGGCTGCCATGGATGGCCGCAATCCAGTCCAGAAGGAGTTGCCCGCGTTGAAAGCAAATGGTGGTGGCGCTGATGGTGACCTGACTGCTGCCAACGATCTCCTGCATCTTCTTGACGGTTTCGCGCAGTCGGGCGCCGGCCACCAACTCGTTCTCGCCCGCGATGAAAGACAGGCTCACATCGGTATTGTTGCCGGTGACATCGACGACGACCTCCCGCGCCTGGCCTTCGTGCTTTTCGAGCAGATCGACAAAGGCGAACGCGGCGGCTGCGGCAAGGTTTCGATGCGGATGTGACCACACGGCCGGGAGCGCGGCATCAACTGCCACTTTCTTGGTGCGGTACTCGACCACGTCGATTTTCTCGACGTTGGAGCGAATGTCCCCGTCTTCGGCCACGGCGAGCACGAAACGGCATTCGGCCGGCAAGGTAAACGGGGTGTCATAGGCACCGCCGCTGGTCACCGGGTCGGCGCCGTTGGTGGTGTAACGCAAGTGACCACGCGGTACGGCGTGCAGTTCGACGCGCCAATCTTCGCCCTGCTGGAAGACCCGATATTTCACCGCCAGAGTGTTCTTCCAGGCGACGGATGGCCCCGTATCATGGTTGCCAGTTGAATCGACACAGAGGAAGGTGAGGTTCAGTTCCCGCGTGCGGAAGTTGTTGTAACCGCCTTCGGCCTCGCTCACCTTGAGCGACCCGCCGGTCGGCTGCGCATTGCCGATTTCGTAATGGACCTTGTCGCCATTGAGCGGGGTGATCTTGAGGAAAGCCTCGCCGGTCTTGTCGTCACGCGATAGCAGCCGCACCTGCACTTCGGTCCTGGGCGGCGGGAACGGACCTTTTTCGACGGAGTCTCCCAGATCACGCCAATGGCCTTCGTTGATCGCTCTGGTCTTGAGCGCGTCGAGCGCGTCGGCCCGGTGCAATGGCCAGGCGTCGGATATGGCGGCACGGCGCTTGATTTCGTTCCACTTGGCCGTCTTCTGCCCCTGGAACAAGCGTTCTTCGCATTTCCGCCGGAAGGCGTCGGTGCTGGTTTCGGTCTCGAACTTCCGGGCGTTGGTCAGCGTATCGCGGATCAGCTTTTCGCCGTCGAACTGGTTGTTCTGGAAGTTGATGCGGCAGTCCGTGGTGCGCAGTTGGCCCATGCTCGGATAGACCAGCGTGGTGAAGGTTTCCTGGATCGCGGAACGCAAGCGCAGTGTGATCTGGTCGAGGTTCTGATTGGCCTGTTGTCGCTGCGGATCGCGCGTGGTTACACCGGTCGAGTCCATTTCGCCGAGGATGCTTTTGATGGCTTTGTACTGGGCCGCTTGTTCCAGCACGTGGGTGAGCGTTTCCTGAGAGCCGGTGAGATACAGCACGCGGTTCTTGAATTCCTGATCGGTATGGAACTTGACCCATTCTCTCGGCAGCTTGGTCGCCGAGTCCGTGTCATTGCGCGGCTGCACCAGCACGAGCGCCGTCCTGTCGGTCTCCAAGTGCACCTCATCGATGGCGGCAAGCATTTCAATGCGCTGATAGCAATCGCGCACGCTGGGCTGGAACAGGACTTCGAGATAAACGCGAAGCTCCTTGAGACAGGTCTGCTGGTTGTATTGCCGGGCAGTGGAATGCAGCTTGGCAGCAAGGTTCTGGATGTCCTTGTAGAACAGCCGGCCGTCGTTGCTCTGATGCAGATACCAGGCTTGCGTGGGCAGGTAATCGACAATCTCTTTCTTGACCCTGGAAATGTCTCGCCCCGGCGCGCACAGAAAAGCCATGATGTCGTTCTGGCGCAGGCCGTGCGTGGCGTTCGGCACACTGGCTAGACTGGATACGAGCAACAGCTTCGACACATCCTGAGCGTCGGTGCAATTGTATTTGGCATCGATTTCTTCGGCGACTGAATGACCGTTGTTGGCGATGTCGTAGCTGATCGCCTCGGAGAGCGATGGGTTGATCGAGCGGATCTCGGAGACGATTTCGTCGCTGTTGAGGTCAAGGTTGTAGGGGTGGATGAGTTGCAGTTTGTCGGCCTGCCCGGTTTCCCACAGATTCGAGACGACCATGCGCATCAGGCGGATCAGGCCACGGGTTTGCTGGAACCCGGGGTTTTCCTTGAAGCGGGCATACAGATCGCGTAGCCCAAAGTGGAACGGGTACGACTCCGACAACTGTGCGGCAAACGAATCCGGCGAGTGATTGGTGACATCCATTTCCCGCGCCGCTTTGACGGCCGCCGCGTAGTCGTTGGCGACCTGGCTGCGCACGGATTGGTCGGGCAGGGTCTGAAACAGGCGGGTGCGCAGGATATGGTAAAGCTCTTCACCCTGCGACGAGACTGGTTCGATTCGGAGCGCCGAACGACTGGTTTCGTTCTTGAGATTGTCCAGAGCACTATTGAGCATGGCGCCGCCGGCCTGCCATGAGGCGGTGAGGTCAGCGATCACCACGCAGACGTTCGACAACTCGACCTTGTTCACGGCGACCAGCAGGTTGGCGATGGCCGTCGCCGTTACGGTGGAGAGCGTCGTCGAGCCGATGGCTTTGGCCTGCACTGCCTCCAGATAGGGAGGCAGTTCGTCGAGGAATATCAGCGTCGGTTCGCCCTTGAGCAGATTGATCCAGGCGCTTTGTCCGGGCGCCTGCAGCGGCTGGTAGTAGTCCTTGAAGACCTCCTTCTTGCCAAGCTGATCCGCGAGTTCGCCCCAGATGCCGAACTGGGCATCGGTCTGCCGGCCATGAAAACCGATGACCCGAACGCCGCCGACCTTGCTGCCGTAACCGCCCTTCCCCAGCACCCTTGCCCGCAGAGATGGATGCTTGGCGAGAAGGCCAAGGGCAATCATGTTGTGCGTCTTGCCGCCGCCCATCGACTGCGTGAGCAGAAAGGTGCTGGCTTGGTCGCCGCGATTTTCCAGACGAGCGAAGGTCTTCTCGAACAGCGTTTTCATCCCGCTGGTGATGAAGTTCTCCTCGAAGAACCTTTCGCCGTCAACCTTGCCCTCCAAGAAGGGTGCGATTCAAACTGATGTGGAAAGGGCCGGAGAGAGTGGTGAAGGGAGGCGT
>CAYQVH010000012.1:0-91618 GCA_964420975.1 uncultured Candidatus Accumulibacter sp. | reverse complement strand
GAATACCGGCCTGTCACGCCGGGGGTCGCGGGTTCGAGCCCCGTCCACTCCGCCACTGCCGAAGGGCGAACGCAAGTTCGCCTTTTTTGCGTCCTCTTACGCCATCGTTTATTTGTCAGCGGGTCTCCACCATGTTTTTTGATGCCGTCCGCAACAACAAGAGAGTCGTCCAGATCTTTCTGGCGTTAATCGCCTTGCCTTTCGGTTTTTGGGGTGTCGATTCGTATGTTCGCAATACGGGGGCGGGAAGCGACGTTGCCAGCGTCGGCGACACCAAGATTACCGTCCCGCAGTTCGAACAGGCGTGGCGGGTATACCAGGAACGCATGCGGCAGGCCTTGGGCGCGAGCTTCAAGCCGGAGACGGTCAATACGCCGGAGACCCGCTTGGCGGTGGTCAATTCGCTAATTGACCAGCGGCTGTTGCTGCTTGAAGCGGCGAAGAATCGTTTGAACGTCGGGGATGATCAACTGCGCGAGGCCATCAGGAGTATCCCCGTGTGGCAGGAAAACGGACAGTTTTCGCTCGCTCGCTACCAGTCGCTACTCGCCGCGCAGGGACTGACGCAAGCCCAGTTTGAAGCGCAGATGAGGCAGGATCTGATCCTGCGCCAACTGGTGGCGGCGATCGGCGACACCGGCATTGCCAGCCAGGCCGATGTCGACGAGATGTTGCGCCTGCAGGCCGAGCAGCGGCAAGTGGCGGAGTTCCGCTTCTCGCCGGAGCAGTTTTTCGACCAGGTCAAGATCGAGCCGTCCACCCTGCGCCAGTACTATGACCAGAATACGCAGCGTTTTCAGCTGCCTGAGCAGATTCGCGCCGAGTACGTCGTGCTTTCGCTCGAGAACATGGCAGCCCAGGGAACGGTCGGCGAAGCCGAGGTCAAGGAGGCGTACGAGTCACGCCTGGATCGCTACCGGCTGCCCGAGGAGAGACGCGCCAGCCACATCCTGATTCGTACCGACGCCGGCGCTGACAAGGAGAAAGCGAGAGCCCAGGCGGCGGCGGTTTTGCTTGAAGTGCAGAAGTCTCCCGAACGATTCGCCGAGCTCGCGAAACAGCATTCGCAGGATCCGGGGTCGGCTCAGGCAGGTGGCGACCTCGGCTACTTTGCTCGCGGCGCGATGGTGAAGTCGTTCGAAGACCGCGTTTTCTCGGCGAAGGAGAACGAGATCTCGGGCCTCGTTGAATCGGACTTCGGGTTCCACATCATCAAGCTGACCGGCATCAAGCCCGGTCAGCAGCGCTCGCTCGCTGAAGTGAGGCCTGAAATTGAAGCCGAACTGAAGCGGCAGTCGGCGTCACGGCAGTTCGCCGAGGCCGCCGAGGCGTTCAGCAACCTGGTGTATGAGCAGGCAGACAGCCTGCAACCCGCGGTCGAACGCTTCCACCTCAAGATTCAGCGGTCGGACTGGTTGCCGCGTCAGGTCGAAGCAAGCGCCTTGCCGTCTCTCGGACAGCTCGGAAACGCCAAACTGCTGACCTCGCTCTTTTCCGACGACTCGCTGACCAAGAAGCGCAACACGGAGGCGGTCGAGATTGCCCCCAACACGTTGCTTGCCGCGCGGGTGGTCGAGCATCGCCCGGCCAGCAACCGGCCTTTTGAGAGCGTCAGCGCCGAAATACAGACCGTGCTTCGGGACCAGGAGGCCGCCGCTTTGGCGCGCAAGACGGGTGAGAGCAAGCTTGCCGAGCTACGGCAGGCCGGCGATACCGGCTTTCCGTGGTTGCTGGTGAAAAACGTTTCGCGACTTGAGCCGCGTCAGGTTCCTCCGACCGGATTGAAAGCGATCTTTGCCGCCGATGCCGCCAAGCTGCCGGCGTACGTTGGCGCGGATGCCGGTAACGGCCGTTACCTGCTGTACAAGGTGATGAGTGTCACCCAGCCGGAGACGGTCGACGCTGCAAGGCGTTCGGCGCTCCAGCGCGAGTATGCGGCAATTCTCGGCCAGGAAGACGTCGCTGCCTACCTCGCTGGCCTACGCATGCGGTACAAGGTCGATATCAACAAGACGGTGCTCGAAAGCAAGGAGCGCTGAGGCCGCGTTCGGAGACTGCCCGGCTGAGCGAAAAAAACCCCGCCAAAGCGGGGTTTTTTTCTGCCGTTGCGACCGGGTCGCGGCGGACTTACATGTCCATGCCGCCCATTCCGCCCATGCCCCCCATACCGCCCATGCCGCCACCGCCGCCCATGGCCGGCTTGTCTTCGACCAGCTCGGCGACCATGCAGTCGGTGGTCAACATCAGGCCGGCGATCGAGGCCGCGTTCTGCAGTGCGGTGCGGGTGACCTTGGTGGGATCGAGAATACCCATCTGCACGAGGTCGCCATACTCGCCGGTGGCGGCGTTGTAGCCGAAGTCACCACTGCCCTTGACGACGGCGTTGACCACCACTGACGGCTCGTCGCCGGCGTTGGCAACGATTTCGCGCAGCGGCTGTTCCATGGCGCGCAGAACAATCTTGATCCCGGCGTCCTGGTCATGGTTGTCGCCTTTCAGCGTGTCCAGTGCGGAACGAGCGCGCAGCAGCGCCACACCGCCGCCGGCGACGATGCCTTCTTCGACCGCAGCGCGCGTCGCGTGCAACGCGTCCTCGACCCGAGCCTTCTTCTCCTTCATCTCGACTTCGGTCGCAGCGCCCACCTTGATCAGAGCGACGCCGCCAGCAAGCTTGGCCACCCGCTCCTGCAGCTTTTCCTTGTCGTAATCGCTGGTCGCGGTTTCGATCTGGGCGCGAATCTGCTTGACCCGAGCTTCGATGCTCGCCGTATTGCCTGCGCCATCGATGATCGTCGTGTTTTCCTTGGCGATTTCAATGCGCTTGGCCTGGCCGAGGTCGGCAAGCGTCGCCTTCTCCAGCGTAAGGCCGACCTCCTCGGCGATCACCTGGCCGCCGGTGAGGATCGCGATGTCCTCGAGCATCGCCTTGCGCCGGTCGCCAAAACCGGGCGCTTTGACGGCGCAGGTCTTCAGGATGCCGCGGATGTTGTTGACCACCAGCGTCGCCAGCGCTTCGCCGTCGACGTCTTCGGCGACGATCAGTAGCGGCCGACTCGATTTGGCGACCTGTTCGAGGACCGGCAGCAGGTCGCGGATGTTGGAGATTTTCTTGTCGAAGATCAGAATGAACGGGCTTTCGAGGATCGCATTCTGCTTGTCGTTGTTGTTGATGAAGTAGGGGCTGAGATAGCCGCGGTCAAACTGCATGCCCTCGACGACGTCGAGTTCATTGTTCAGCGACTTGCCGTCTTCGACCGTAATCACGCCTTCCTTGCCGACTTTGTCCATCGCTTTGGCGATGATGTCGCCGATGTCAACGTCGGCGTTGGCCGAAATGGCGCCCACTTGGGCGATTTCCTTGCTCGTCGAGCACGGCTTGGAGAGCTTCTTGAGTTCATCCACCGTGGCGACAACCGCTTTGTCGATGCCGCGTTTGAGGTCCATCGGGTTCATGCCGGCGGCGACGTACTTCATCCCTTCGCGGACGATCGACTGCGCGAGAACGGTCGCCGTCGTCGTTCCGTCACCCGCGATGTCGGACGTTTTGGAAGCGACCTCCTTAAGCATCTGGGCACCCATATTGGCGAACTTGTCCTTGAGTTCGACCTCCTTGGCGACGGAAACGCCATCCTTGGTTACGGTCGGCGCGCCGTACGAGCGCTCGAGGACCACGTTGCGACCCTTCGGTCCGAGGGTAATCTTGACCGCGTCGGCGAGGACGTTCACCCCTTCGACCATGCGAGCGCGTGCGGTATCGCCAAACTTGACGTCTTTAGCTGCCATAGAAATAACTCCTAATTCTCATTGATGATTTGCAACAGATACGGGGAGGATGCCAGGGGTGTCCGACGAGCCGTTCAGGTCTCGATCACACCCATGATGTCTTCTTCGCGCATGACGAGCAGTTCCTCGCCTTCAACCTTGACGGTTTGACCGGCGTACTTCCCGAACAACACACGGTCGCCGACTTTCACGGCCAGCGCGCGAACCGATCCATCCTCGAGGATCTTGCCATTGCCAACAGCGCGTACCTCGCCCTGGTCGGGTTTTTCCGCCGCGGTGTCAGGAATGACGATGCCTGACGCCGTCTTGCGCTCCTCTTCCAGGCGCTTTACGATCACACGATCATGCAATGGGCGAATTTTCATGCAGGTTCTCCTTGGCTTAGATTTCAAAAGAGGCGTCATCCGCAGTCGCTATTATTAGCACTCAAGACGACTGAGTGCTAATAATAGCGACTGCCATCGCCGAATTCAAGAGGGCGGCCGGGGGTCGTCGCTATGTTCGTCGGGACGACGGCCGATGGCGGGTTGGTTTTGGTCGCGATATCGGGCGTGACCTTGTAAGGGGAGGATTCGACAATGGCTGATGTCAAGGAAGCGATCGACGAAGTGGTTAGTAAGGCGGAGGAGGCGCCTGATCGCCTCAACCAGGTGATCGCCGTTCTTGTTGCCGTGTTGGCGACGGTTATGGCGCTGTTCAGCATCAAGGGCGGCAACATCGGCCAGGCGATGGCGCAGGCGCAAGCGCGAAGCGTCAACGCTTGGGCCTATTTTCAGGCCAAGAGCACCAAACAAGCGTTCGCTGAAGGCATCCTCGAGCAATTGCTGGTCGCGCGCGCGCGGCGGTCGACTTTGTCCTCCGACGAGGCCTCCCATCTTGAGCAGACGATCGCCCACTATCGCGAGCAGATTGAACGCTACGAGAGCGAGAAGGCAGAGATCAAGGCGCAGGCCGAAGGGTTCGAACAGGAGTATCGCGATCTCAATTTCCACGACGATCAGTTCGACATTGCCGAGGCGGGGCTGACGGTCGCGATGGCCTTGCTGGGTATCGCAGCGCTGGTTCGCCGGGGCTGGCTGGTGTGGTTTGCGCTGATTTTCGCCGGCGTCGGGTTGGCCTCCGGAGTCAGCGGCTTCGTGGGCGCCTCCTTTCATCTCGACTTTCTCGCCAATCTGCTCGGGTAGGTGGCGGGTTTATTGAGTCGCGCAGCCTGCTCCGTAGGGGTCTTCGAACGGATTCTGGACTCTTCGCGGCTTGCGGTCCGTACCGGTTCCCCGCGGCGGTGGGTTGCGTACACTTGATGAGGCGTTTCCAGTAGAATAATCGTTCTGTCTTTGACAGCTCAGACTCTTGTTGTCTGAGCGAACAGGCGACCAGGGGCCCGGCGGCGGGCCTTGTTATTCGGCGGCGGAAGCCGCCGTTTCCTTTTCAAAGCCTCCGCAAGGGACGATGGATGTCTCACCTGATGAACACCTACGCCCGGCTGCCCGTCGCATTCAGCCACGGCGACGGCAGTTGGCTGACAGATACCGATGGCAGGTGCTATCTCGACGCGCTGTCGGGAATCGCCGTCAACACCCTGGGACACAACCACCCGGTGCTCGTCACGGCGCTCGCCGCACAGGCGGAGCGCCTTCTGCATTCGTCGAATCTTTACCGGATTCCCCAACAAGAGCAGTTGGCCGACAGGCTGGCAACGCTTGCCGGCATGGACGAGGTCTTCTTCTGCAATTCGGGCTGTGAAGCGAACGAAGCGGCGATCAAGCTCGCTCGCTACTACGGTCACGAACGCGGCATTCATCATCCGACCATCGTCGTCATGGAGAACGCGTTTCACGGACGAACCATGGCGACCCTTTCGGCAACCGGCAATCGCAAGACACAGGCTGGTTTTGAACCCCTGGTTTCGGGCTTTGTCCGGGTTCGATACAACGACCTCGAGGCGATCAAGGCGGTCGCCGACAACCATCAGAACATTGTCGCCGTGATGCTGGAGATCATCCAGGGCGAGGGGGGCGTCAACCTCGCTGATCTTGGCTTCCAGCGCAGCTTGCGCGCACTCTGCGACGACCGCGACTGGTTGCTGATCTGTGACGAGGTCCAGTGTGGTACCGGTCGCACGGGCTCGTGGTTCGCTTTCCAACATTCCGGTATCGTTCCGGACCTTGTGACGCTCGCCAAGGGGCTCGGTGGCGGTGTTCCGATCGGCGCCTGCCTCGCTGCCGGCAAGGCAAGCCGCCTTTTTTCGCCAGGGAAGCATGGCTCGACCTTTGGCGGCAATCAGCTGGCGACGACGGCGGCGCTGACGACGATCGCCGTCATCGAACACGATGGACTGCTTGCCAATGCGCTGGAAATCGGCGACGTCATCCGCGCCGGCCTGCTAGACGCCTTGACCGGCAATCCCGGAGTGGTGGCGATTCGCGGTCAGGGACTGATGATCGGTATCGAGCTGGATCGTCCTTGTGGCGACTTGGTGACACGCGCGCTGGAGGTTGGCTTGCTGATCAACGTGACCGCGGAGCGAGTTATTCGTTTGTTGCCACCATTGACCTTCAGCCGGGAAGAAGCCGACACGCTGGTGTCGCGGCTGGCGCCGTTGATCCGCGATTTTCTGGTCGCAGGACAGGCATTGCCATGAACGGCAGCAAGCATTTTCTTCAGTTCAAGGACTTTAGCCGCGACGAGCTGGAGCACTTGTTCGCGCGTACACGCTGGATCAAGGCCGAGTTCAAGGCGTATCGCAAGTACTGGCCGCTCTGCGATCGCACGCTGGTCATGATCTTTGAAAAGGCGAGCACGCGGACGCGACTGTCGTTTGAAGCCGGCATGCAGCAGCTTGGCGGATCCGCGATTTACCTCAACAGCCGCGATTCACAGTTGCAGCGTGGCGAATCGGTCGAGGATGCCGCGCAGGTGATTTCGCGCATGAGCGATGTCGTCATGATCCGCACCTTCGAGCAGGCGATCATCGAACGCTTCGCTGCCCACTCGAGGGTGCCGGTGATCAATGGCCTGACGAACGAATATCATCCCTGTCAGATCCTGGCCGACGTCTTTACCTTCCTGGAGCATCGTGGAGCGATCCAGGGCAAGACCGTGGCCTGGATCGGCGACTCGAACAACGTCTGCAATACCTGGCTGCAGGCGGCGGAGGTCCTCGACTTTCGCGTTCACGTGTCGACGCCGCCGGGTTATGAAGTCGAGCCAGCGCGCGCCGGCCTGCACGGGACGGCGCATTTCGAACCGTTCGCCGACCCGATGGACGCGGTGCGGGGCGCTGATCTGGTGACGACCGACGTGTGGACCTCGATGGGCTTTGAGGCGGAGAACGAGGAGCGCCGACGCGACTTTGCCGCCTGGCAGGTCGACGGCGAGATGATGCGGGCGGCCGGTGAGCAGGCGCTCTTTATGCACTGCCTGCCGGTCCACCGCGGCGAGGAAGTGGCCGCGGCGGTGATTGACGGACCGCAAAGTGTCGTTTGGGATGAGGCAGAGAACCGAATGCACACGCAGAAGGCGCTGCTCGAGTACCTCTTGCTGGGGCGCGTCGACGGCTCCGAGTGTCGGGCCACAAGCCTTTTTTGATCGGTATTGGACAAGGAAACGCCATGAGCGACGTCAAGAAGGCCGTACTCGCCTATTCGGGCGGCCTCGACACTTCAGTCATCCTGAAGTGGTTGCAGGATACCTACGGTTGTGAGGTAGTCACCTTCACCGCCGACCTCGGCCAGGGAGACGAACTCGAAGCAGCGCGGCCGAAAGCGTTGAAACTCGGTATTGCCGCCGCCAACATTTACATCGACGATTTGCGCGAAGAGTTCGTGCGCGACTTCGTTTTCCCCATGTTCCGCGCCAACACGGTGTATGAAGGTGAGTACCTTCTGGGAACCTCGATCGCCCGACCGCTGATCGCCAAGCGCATGATTGAGATCGCCAACGAAACCGGTGCTGACGCCATCGCTCATGGCGCCACCGGCAAAGGGAACGATCAAGTGCGTTTCGAGCTCGGGGCGTATGCCTTGCGTCCGGACATCCGCATTATCGCGCCGTGGCGCGAATGGGATCTCCTGTCTCGCGAGAAGCTGCTTGCTTACGCCGAGCAACACGGCATTCCCGTCGAGATGAAACATCGACATGGCGGTTCGCCCTATTCGATGGACGCCAACCTGCTGCACATCAGCTACGAGGGGCGTCACCTGGAGGACCCGGCCGCCGAAGCCGAGGAGTCGATGTGGCGGTGGACCGTCGCTCCCGAGGCGGCGCCGGACGCGCCTGAGTACATCGAACTCGAGTTCGAACGGGGAGATTTGGTCGCCATCGACGGCCAGCGCTTGATGGCCCACGAGTTGCTCGCGAAGTTGAACCGGCTGGGTGGCCGGCACGGTGTTGGTCGTATCGATCTGGTGGAGAACCGCTACGTCGGCATGAAATCCCGTGGTTGCTATGAGACTCCGGGCGGAACGATCCTGTTGCCGGCGCATCGGGCGATAGAATCCGTCACGCTGGACCGCGAAGTCGCGCACCTGAAGGACGACCTGATGCCACGCTACGCCAGCCTGATCTACAATGGCTACTGGTGGAGCCCCGAACGCTTGGCGTTGCAGGCCTTGATCGATCACACGCAGCAGACCGTCAACGGCTGGGTGAGGGTCAAGCTTTACAAGGGCCGGGCGATGGTTGTCGGCCGAAATTCGAAGACGGATTCGCTGTTCGATTCGACGATCGCGACCTTCGAAGACGATGCCGGTGCGTACGACCAAAAGGATGCCGCCGGCTTCATCCGGCTCAACGCTTTGCGCATGCGTATCGCTGCCAAGAGGAGGGCGGGTCGCGGGCGCTGACGATTCAGGGCGCCGTGGATGTTTGGGCTGACCGAAGAGCAGATCTCGAATTTTGGTATGACCTTCGGGGTCGGCGCCTTCATGCTCTTCATGCTTTTCATCATCGGCGAAATCGCCTGGAAGTCGAAGGCTGGACGCGCCGGAACGATCATCCTGTTTTTCGTCCTCTCTTTTGGGATGGTCGGATTTATCGCAAAGTCAATACTGGAAAAGCTGTGGAAGATCTGAACACGTCGCAATTTTCTCAAGTGGGAGTGGTCAAGCGCGCCAACGTCTATTTCGACGGCAAGTGCGTCAGTCACACCGTGCTGTTCGCGGATGGGACGAAGAAAACCGTCGGCGTCATCCTGCCTTCGACGTTGACCTTTTCGACCGCTTCGCCCGAGGTGATGGAGGGCATCGCCGGTTCGTGCCGTGTCCGTTTGTGTGGCGACGAGGTCTGGCGTAGCTATGGGGCTGGCGAGACGTTTGCGATCGCTGCCAACTCGTCGTTCGAGATTGCCTGTGACGAGCCTTACCACTACGTTTGCCACTTTGCCTAGAGCGGGCGCGGGCCGCGGCTTGCCGGTGCACGGCGTGGGCGGTCACTGCACGGACGGGAGACGACCAGATGCCATCGTTTGATTTTTCTTCAGAAGCCGATATGGCGGCGCTGGCCAACGCGGTCGATGTCACGCGGCGGGCGATCGACAACCGCTATGACTTCAAAGGAACCAGCGCCAAGGTCGAGCTGAGCGAAAAGGACAAAGCGATCACGATCCATGGCGACTCGGAGTTTCAGCTTGGCCAGATCAAGGATCTTCTGTTGCCGGCGATGGAGAAGAAGGAAAAAGAGAGTAGCAAGCGTCTTGACAGCCAAGCCGTCCAGCGTATTGCAGGAAGCAAGGTGAAGCAGGAACTCAAGATCAAGATCGGTATCGAGAGCGAACTGGCGAAGAAAATTGTCAAGTTGATCAAGGATTCCCGGCTCAAGGTTCAGGCTTCAATACAGGGCGATGCGGTACGCGTCAGCGGTGCCAAGCGTGACGATCTGCAGGCCTGCATCGCATTCATCACCAAGGAGATTTCGGACTACCCGATCAAGTACGGCAATTTCCGTGACTGATCGGGTTGGCAGGACGGGCTGGGACGAGGGCGCTGCCCGTTCTTGCTGCGATCTGCTTTGCCGTGCTACGTTACGCAGTCGAGATTGACCTGGAGAGCGCTGTGCAGCGACCGGAGAGACCGGGGGGCGGTGTTTGTTTGCCGGCTGGTGAGTCGCGCGTACGCCGCGAACGCCGCACAATGGCCGGCGTCCTGGAAAAACCATGTCGGCGGCTGTCGGCGACGACGTGACGTTGGAGCCAGGTATCCATCCGCCTGGAGATAACAGCGGCGACGTGAGCGTTCTGTCCTGGACAGAGGAGTTGCGCCGCGTGGCGATGGCCGTCAGCAAGAAGGACCGTCAGCCTGGCGGTAAACGGCAGCAGCTCTTCTACTTGCTACAGTGGACCCCCGATGCGCGCGGCTTCGGGATTTGTGTCGGCAAAGGACGTGATCCGGAAAGCGCTGAGGCGGTGTGGGCACTCGACCGAACACTGAGCAAACCGCCGCGATTTGTCAGCGACGACGATCGTCCGATTCTCCGTTTGCTGTGGGCGGAACGCTCAGTGGACACCGGCTTGCGCGCATTCGGCCTCGGCTCGCGACACGGCGCTGAGACCCTCGAACGCATGGCGCTGACGGGCCGGCTGTGTCGCAAGGACGACTATTCGCCCCTTTGCCTCGGAGCGCCGCGGCTGGCAACGCTCGGCTGGCGACTGATGGCGGATGGGCGACGTACGCCTTTGCTGCAGCCTGAGCCGCCAGCGAAGCTGATCATCCCGTTCGCCAGTCCGTGGTATGTGGATCTCGACCGACGGCAGCTCGGTCCCTTGCAAGTGCCTGGCAATCCGGCGGTGGTGGCGCGATTGTTTTCCCTGCCGCCGTTGTCGGCAACGGCGGCCGCGCTGGTCGGTGAAGCGCTGGTCGAACCGGCGAGGCAGTTGCCGCGTGACCCCGAAACCGCCGGTGCCGAGGTGCGTCGGGTGGAGAGCGATCTGGTGCCGGTGTTGCGCCTGGAAACCTTGATCACGCATGGCAGTCGGGCGTGGCGCGATTACCCGACGAGCTACGGCGGCGGGCCTTTTGACGTCGGCTTGGCGAGCTTCCATTACGGTGAAGTCGAACTCCGGCCAGACGACGCGCGTGGCGTCGTGGTTCTCGGCAGCGGCGAGATGGTCCGCCTAGTTCGCGACCGCGAGCGCGAAGACGCCTTGCTCGCGGCCTTGACCGCGGTGGGATTGGAAAAAATCCCTGCCTACGTGCTACAGACTTTCGGCAAGCCGCCGGACGACGCGTTTGGTCTGGCGAGTGAGGGTTGCTGGCCGGCGCTGATGGGGGCCGGACTCGTTGCGTTGCGAGCCGAGGGTTGGCTGATCGAGTTTGCCGACGATTTTCGTCATCGCCTGCTCGAGGTTGAGGCGTGGGAGGCGAATCTCGTCGAGGTCGACGAGGGCTGGTTTGATCTCGACATGGGAGTTGTCGTCGAAGGCGTGCGCATGCCGCTGGCACCCCTGCTCGCCGTGCTCTTTCGGCGTGAAGGGCGTTGGCTCGACGCTTCGCTCGTGACGCAGATCGACGACGAGGAAGCGGTCGAGCTGATAACCCCGGCGCAGCAGCGAATCCGCGTGCCGGCGCGACGCTTGAAGCCACTCGCGGCAACCCTGATCGATCTGTTTGACGGCTTCGGTGGCGGCAATAACCTTCGCCTGTCACGCTACGATTCGCCTCGCCTGACCGAGTTCAGCGACACCAGCCGCTGGCGCTTTCATGGTCGTCGAGACTTTCAGGCGCTCGCCGAGCAGCTCGTCGCGGCGCAGGGAATCTGTCAGGTCGACCCACCACGTGGCCTGGGTCTCGAATTGCGGCACTATCAAAGCGAGGGCCTGGCGTGGCTGCAATTCCTGCGTCAACAGAACCTCGCCGGCATCCTGGCCGACGACATGGGACTGGGCAAAACGGCGCAGACGCTGGCGCACCTCCTGCTCGAGAAGGAGGCCGGTCGTCTGGATCGGCCGGCGCTGGTCGTCTTGCCGACGTCGCTGATTTTCAACTGGAAGAACGAGGCGGCGCGTTTTGCTCCCGGCCTCAGCATTCTTTCCTTGCATGGTCCCGAGCGCAAGCGCCGCTTCGCCGAAATCCGACAGCACGACGTCGTGCTGACCACCTATCCCTTGTTGTGGCGGGATGCGGTCGAGCTGACCCGGCACAGTTATCATTTGCTGATTCTCGACGAGGCGCAAACGGTGAAGAATGCGCGTAGCCAGGGAGCCGAGGTCGTGCGGCGCATCGATACCCGTCATCGGCTCTGCCTCACGGGAACGCCCCTCGAGAACCACCTTGGTGAACTCTGGAGCCAGTTCGACTTCCTGCTGCCCGGTTTTCTTGGCAGCAACCAGAGCTTCAGCCGCCACTGGCGAACGCCGATCGAGAAGCAGGGCGATACCCAGCGGCGCGAACTGCTTGCCCGCCGCGTTCGCCCCTTCGTGCTGCGCCGAAAGAAAGAGGAAGTGGCGCGTGAACTGCCGCCAAAGACCATTATCGTGCGCAAGGTCGAACTCGTCGGTGATCAGCGTGACTTGTACGAAACCGTCCGTGTCGCGATGGATCAGAAAGTGCGCGACGAAATTGCGAGCAAAGGCTTCAACCGCAGTCAGATCGTGATTCTCGACGCCCTCTTGAAATTGCGCCAGGTGTGCTGTGATCCGCGTCTGGTCAAGGCGCGTTCGGCGCAGAAGGTCAAGGAGCGGGCGAAGCTTGACCTGCTGATGACCATGTTGCCCGAACAGGTCGAGGAGGGCCGCCGTATTCTGCTCTTTTCGCAGTTCACCAGCATGTTGGCTTTGATCGAGAAAGAACTCAAAGCGGCCGCGATCGACTATGGAATCCTCACCGGAGACAGCCGCGATCGCGAAGAGCAGGTTTCCCGTTTCCAGGCGGGCGACGTGCCGGTCTTCCTGATCAGCCTGAAAACGGGTGGCGTCGGTCTCAATCTGACCGCTGCCGATACGGTGATTCATTACGACCCGTGGTGGAACCCGGCTGCCGAGAATCAGGCCACTGACCGAGCGCATCGGATTGGCCAGGAGAAGCCTGTCTTCGTCTACAAGTTGATCGTCGCCGGCAGCATCGAGGAAAAGATTCTCGCTTTGCAGGAGCGCAAGGCCGAACTGGCAGCGCAGATTCTCTCCGAGGATCGCGCCGTTGACGCGAAGTTCGGACGCGAGGACATTGCCGCCTTGTTTGCGCCGCTGCCTGACTAAGGTCCACAGCGTAAGTGGCAACGGTGCCGCCGATCGCCGTGGCTTAAGACTCGCTTAACCGGTGTGCCTGATGATCTCCCGTTTTCGCCAGCGGCGCCCGTCGTCCTCCCGTTCGACACGCTGCTAGAATGACACGAATGACACGACGTGGGGAGGGGAAGGAGCGAGGGTGGCAGACAGGGAGATGCAATCGGTTTCTTTCGACGATCCGGCGCGGCACGGCATGGCCCAGCGCTGCACCTGGATCAGTGTCGTGGTCAATGTCTTTCTCACGGCAGCACAGGTCGTCGCGGGCATCGTCGCCCATTCGCAAGGTCTGATTGCCGACGGTCTGCATTCGCTTTCCGACTTGGTCTGTGATTTTCTGGTACTTTTTGCGGCTCACCACAGCAAGGATCCGGCTGACGAGAGCCATCCGTATGGTCATGCCAGGGTGGAGACGGCGGCGTCGTTCGCCCTTGGCATCATCCTTGCTGCCACCGGCGCCGGCATCATCTGGGGGGCAGGCGTCAAGCTGCAAGCACTCGACGAACTGCCGCCGGTAGGTCCGCTGGCGTTGTGGACGGCAATCCTCGCGTTGGTTGCGAAAGAGGGGCTGTTTCGCTACATGCTGCAGGTCGGCGAGAAGCTGCGCTCGCCGATGCTGATCGCCAACGCCTGGCATGCGCGCTCAGACGCCGCGTCGTCTCTGGTGGTTGCGGTGGGTATCGTCGGCAATCTGATGGGTTTCAACTTCGCTGACTCGGTGGCGGCAATCATCGTTGGCTTCATGATCGTGCGCATGGGCGTCGTCTTTGCCTGGGAGGCGCTGCAGGAACTCATCGACACCGGTTTGTCGGTCGAGGAGGTCGCCAGCATCCGACAAGTGATCGTCGACACGCCCGGCGTCGGCGGCTTGCACGAACTGCGTACGCGGCGCATGGCGCACCGCTCGCTGGTCGATGCGCACATTTGTGTCGACCCGCGGATCAGTGTCTCGGAAGGGCATCGGATTGCCGAATCGACGCGCCGGCGAGTGCTCGGCAGTCATCCGGCGGTATCCGACGTCCTGGTGCACGTCGACGTCGAAGACGATCTTGACCACGACACGCTGAGTCAGAATCTGCCCGATCGCGACCACGTTCTCGATCAGTTGATGCCTGCACTGCAACACTTGCCCGGCCCGCAGCGTATCGTCCTGCATTATGTCAACGGCCGGATCGAGACGGAGATTTTTCTTCCGTACGAAGCCTTGACCGACGCCAGCACCTTGCACCGAGCCGAGTTGGAGTTCATCCGGCAACTGCCGACGCTTCCCCAGCTGGGCGCGCTGTCGATCAACTTTCGCCAGCAAATCGTCCCGGCGAAGCGTTCCGCGTCAGAGCTGGTCGGTCCGTCACGATGAGTCAACGCAACGTTGTTCACGCCTTCGGGTCGCTGGCGGTCTACGGCAGACCGGCCGATGGTTCGTCGCTTGTGGACGCCGAGTGGCGAGCGTAAAGCTCGACCAAGCAGTTGCCGGCGGATTTCTCTACTCGGGAAGCGATGGGTAGAAACTTCGCGATCAGCGCCAGATTGGTCAGCAGATGACTTGACGCGTGGTTGGTCAGCAGGCGGCCACCGCCGGCGAGGGCCATCGGCAGCAGTAACTGGTCGGCAAGGTGCTCGCCGACCGCAGCGCCGCTGTCGAGATAGGCGCGAACACTGCTCGCGACTTGGTCGGCAACCGCCTCCGCCGGAACGCCGCGGGCGCCGAATCCGGTGAACACTTCGCTTACCGTGCTGTGCTCGAGTTCGATCAGCAGCGCGTTGCCGGGACCTTCGCGGGCCGGCAATACACGAGTCTCGGCTTGAAGTTCCGGCAACGACGGCAGCCGACGAGCCGCTTCAGCCAGTTCGCGGCGGGCGACGTCGACCGGGACGCCGGCGACGATCGCCGTGGCACGGCTGGCGCGAAGCTCGCCGCGGCTGACGAGATCTAGGCGTGTCGGCGCACCCGGCTCGACGCGGGCACTCACCTCGCCACCCCCGGCGGGGAAAAAACCATGCCGTAACAGCTCGATCTCACAGCGCACACCCATGCGGCGGACGATCGGCAGCCAGGTACGGATCAGAAAGTCGGCCGGCGGCGCGGATGGGTTATGCGTGCCGCCGCTCACCTGCAAGCTTGCCGGCATATCGGCGTACCAGAGTGCGGGCAAGACGGTCTGCAGCACCAAGGTACAACTGCCGGCGGTACCGATCGCGAAGCGATAGTCTCCACCGCTGAGGGTGGTCGGGGCAAATAACAGCGTGCGCGATCCGACGTACGCGCCTTCGACCTGCGCCGAAGAAAGCGTCGCCGCTGCCTGCACGGCGGTCAGGTGCTGGCGCAGCAACCCCGGCTTCGCGCGCCTAGCCCTGATCCGTTCGAGACGAAACGCCTGGCCGGTGATCATCGACAAGGTCAAGGCGCTACGCAGGATCTGGCCGCCGCCTTCACCGTCGGCACCGTCGAGCAGGATCGTCGTCATTGGCGTGTCTTCCTTGATCCCAGATTGTCCATTAGCCCTCTTTCGTCAACTTGAGGCGAGCCGCGAGGGGCAGTGCCACTTTCTTTCTGAAGATACATCAAGGCGAGGCGATCAGGATGGTGAGATCAGGCCCGCAACTTGAGATAGGTCTTGCCGGTCATCCACTCCTCGTCGTACTCGGCCGGCAAAGCACCGCAAATCCAGCAAGCTACGAATTTTCACAAGAGATGTTGCGCTAAACCGCCGTGGTGCGCCGTGGTGCGCTTGAAGTGAAACCATGCGATCGATTAGAATGGCGGACTTTATTTTTCGAAGGTCTGGAGCGACAACTATGGCGCGTTTTTGCCAGGTGACGGGCAAAGGCCCGATGGCGGGGAATAACGTTTCTCACGCCAACAATCATACGAAGCGCCGCTTCCTGCCAAACTTGCAGTACCGGCGCTTCTGGGTCGAGAGTGAGAAGCGATGGGTGCGCCTGCGGGTCTCGAACGCGGGTCTGCGGACGATAGACAAGAATGGGATCGAGGTGGTACTCGCCGAGTTGCGTGCTCGCGGCGAAGTCTGAACGGGAGACACATCATGCGCGACAAGATCAAGCTTGAATCGACGGCTGGAACCGGTCACTTCTATACGACGACGAAGAACAAAAAGACGATGCCAGCCAAGATGGAGATCAAGAAGTACGATCCCAAGGCTCGCAAGCACGTCATCTACAAGGAAATCAAGCTCCGCTAGCGGGAGCGCAGGCGCCGTAACGGGGCCTGGCCAACGACGGCAAGCCGCACGCGGTTTGCCGTCGTTGTTTCGAGGCCGGGTTTTCGCTTGCGCGTAGCGGCTTACTCGGCAGCCTCGACCAAACGCCGGGCGCGCACGCCTTTGGCGAGCGTGTCGAGTGCGAGCAGTGAATCCTCCCAACCGAGGCAGGAGTCCGTGATGCTCTTGCCGTACTCCAGTGCCTGTCCAGGCACCAGGTCCTGACGGCCTTCGACCAAGTGTGACTCGATCATCATGCCGATGATCCGCTCCTCTCCGGCCGCAAGCTGACCCGCGACGTTGTTGGCGACTTCGAGTTGCTGTTTGAAACGCTTGTTGCTGTTGGCGTGTGAGGCGTCAATCATCAGTCGCGCCGCCAAGCCGGCGGCGGCGATCTCGCGGCCGGCCGTGTCGACGTGCGCGGCGTCGTAGTTGGGCTGGATGCCGCCGCGCAGAATGACGTGGCAGTCCTCGTTGCCGCAGGTCGAGACAATTGCCGAGTGACCCGCCTTGGTCACCGACAGGAAGTGATGTGGCGACTGTGCGGCTCGAATCGCGTCGACCGCAATCCGGATGTTGCCGTCGGTACCGTTCTTGAAGCCGACCGGACACGACAGTCCCGAGGCGAGTTCGCGATGCACCTGGGACTCGGTGGTGCGCGCCCCGATCGCTCCCCAGGCGATCAGGTCGGCGGTGTATTGGGGAGTGATGGTGTCGAGAAACTCGGTCGCGCAGGGCAGGCCCATGTCGTTGATTTCGAGCAACAGACCGCGCGCCAGACGCAACCCTTCGTTGATGCGGAAGCTGTTGTCGAGACGTGGATCGTTGATCAGTCCTTTCCAGCCAACGGTCGTGCGCGGCTTCTCGAAATAGACGCGCATGACGATGAGCAGGTCGTTCTCGAAGCGGACCGCTTCCTTTTGTAACCGTGAAGCATAGTCGACGGCTGAATCGACGTCGTGGATCGAGCACGGACCGATGACGACGAGGAGACGATTGTCGGCTCCGTGCAGAATGCGGTGGATGCTTTGTCGGGAGTTGTATGTCGTCAGTGCCGCCCGGACGCCGACCGGAAACTCGCGGAAAACGTGCGCCGGCGGGACCAGTTCCTTGATTTCCCGGATACGGACGTCGTCGGTATTGGGTTTGCTCTGTAGCGACATGAGTGCTCCTTCGGGCTTGCGGCGTCAGCGGACGAAGGAGCGATTCTAATGGAAAGGAAAAATCGTTTGTGCAGCGCAGTATCCGGCACGTGAGGAGGAACGCACAGTCGATCGTCGGCAGGGTTGTGAACAGACGGCGCGGTGACGACACACGTCGCCGGTCTCAGAACCCTGGCACGGTCTCCGCGTGGGTTTCGCGATGCCGCGCGGCAATCGCGATGAATTCGTCGACGCACTGAAAAAAGACGTCGACGACGTCGGGGTCGAAGTGCGTGCCTCGCCCTTGGCGAATAATTTCCAGGGCATTTTCGAGCGGTAAGGCGCCCTTGTAGACGCGTTGGAAGATGAGGGCATCGAACACATCGGCGAGCGCCATCAGGCGAGCAGAAATGGGGATTGCTTCTCCGGCCAGACCTTCCGGGTAGCCGCTGCCGTCCCACTTCTCGTGATGGTGGAGGGCGATTTCCTTGGCCATGCCGAGGAAGTCGATCGGCCGTCTGGCGTCCCGCTCGGCCTGCTCGATGGCGAGATAACCCAGACGGCTGTGAGACTGCATGATTCGCCACTCGTCGGGCGTCAGGCGGCCCGGCTTGAGGAGAATCGAGTCCGGGATGCCGACCTTGCCGATATCGTGCAGCGGCGCCGACTTGACCAGCAGTTCGATGTGCGCCGGGGTCAGGAAGGTCGCGAAGCGTGGATGCGCGCGCAGCTTCTCGGCTAGTTCAAATACGTAGCCCTGTGTCCGTCGCAGGTGATGTCCGGTTTCCGGGTCGCGGATTTCCGTCAGTCGGGCGAGCGCGCAAAGGCTGAGATCCCGAATCCGATGCTGGTCGGCGGCCTGTCGCGAGAGTTCCTCACTCAGTCGGCGACTGCTGTCGCGAAGCAGTTCACGCGCCGCTTTCAGCTCGAGATGCGTCGCGATGCGCGCGACAACGATCGCTGGCTTGATCGGCTTGTTGATGTAGTCCACTGCGCCAAGAGCCAGCCCCTTCGCTTCATCATCGTCGCTCTCCCTTGGGCTGACGAAAATGACTGGAATGTCTTCAGTCGCGCGGTTGTCACGCAGTCGGCGCATGACTTCGTAGCCGCTCATTTCGGGCAGGGTGACGTCGAGCAGGATAAGGTCAGGGTGCGGCCAGCTTGTCGCCAGCTGCAAGGCACGATGTCCTGAAGTCACGGCGCGTACGCGATGCAGTGGACGCAGCACGTCGGTGAGCAAGGCGAGACTCTCGCGTGTGTCATCGACAATCAGAATCGTTGCCATTGCGCTGCTCCTCGTGATCGCGCGCGTTGGGGCTGGCGCCGGTGATCGGCCCTAATGCCGGGTGCGAAGGCGAGGTCAGCAGTTGGCGAGTCAATCATTCCTGGGTGTGTTCGTTGTCGCCCGGATCGGCGTTGACGCGCTTCAAATTGATGTGCGCCTCGCTGGTCTCGCCGGCTTGGACAGTCACCGTGGCGCTACCCTCAAGCGCGCCCTCATTGGCCTTGACCGTCACCAGATGGCTGCCCGGGTTAAGCGCGGTCAGCAGCACGCTGCCGCTGTCGGTTCGGCGCAGCAGGCGATTGTCGAGATAGACGTCGGCGGGTCCGTTGATCACTTGCTGGGCATGAATGCCGATCACCAGATTGCCGGGCCGGCGTTCGTCCTTGTCCTTGCTGATGGCCGCCTGCAGCTCGGCCAACTGCTCTTTGAACTGCGAGATCCAGGCCTGGAATTCCTGATCGATCAGATCGCCGACCTCCTGCTGAAAGGCGGTGAGCAAAGCGATTGCCGCCGCCTGTTCCTCATCAGTGGGTTTGCCGCCACTAATCTTGATTCGCCACAGGCTCCAGGCGAGCTGAAACTTCTCGAGTGAGCGCTGCAGGGCCATCTGCGCCGTCATGTAGCGCATCCACGACGAGGAAAAGCCGAAGTAACGATCAAAGAGCAGCGACGCAGCCGCCAGTGCAATCAGCAGGTAACCCCATTGACTTGCGCTGGCCAGAGAAGAGCCGGCGGAACTGTCGGTTCCGGCAAACTGTAGGCCGCCAACCAAAGGCGCCAAGCCCCCGAGAACCCCAAAAAGGATGGCCAGGAAACGCAACAACCGGGATCGCCGGCGCGGTCCGGCCTTGTTCCGCAGGTACCAATCGGCGGCGTCGACGGCCCGTCGTTCGAGGTCGGTGGCGAGCGCCTGCAGGGCGGCGAAGTCGCTGTCCTCTTCGTTGCCGGGAGGCTGATCGACCGCTATTCGCGGTCGGAGGTCTCGGGAAGGCGGGGGCAACGGGGTGTTCATCGCATCTCTCCTGCGAAAAGGGATGAGTCGTCGCCGCGGCCGAGCGCCGCAGGGTCGTTCCCGCCGGCGACTCGGCGACGAGGGTTAGCGGGCGGGTAGCGGTTGGAGGGTGAGTGCCGCCCGATTATGCAGGAAAAGCGACCGCCTGGCAGACGGTTGCACGTCAGTGTGCCGACCAGACGATCGATTCGCTTGGCTACCAACCTGTCGGAGTTGACCAAGTCGGCTGCAATAAGTGCGGTTGCAGTCCCTCTTCTCCCGAGTTTCAAGCCAATAGTTCGGCGATTGGCTTGAAATTCCAGAAAATCTGCCCTCTCTCGCCACGTCGTTCGCTTCGACTCATCAAGTCCGACCGGCCGCGAGTGTGTTTTGTGATGCGAAGTGCGAATTCCGTCCGCGTCCTTGCTTCACTGCGGGTTGCCTACCCCCTCGCTGCATCGGCGGGCGCCGGCACCGGGCGAGTGTTCCTCGGCTTCCAGGCCGGCGATTACTTCGCCAGCTATCCGGTACGACTTTCCCCTGAACAGCGCGACGACCGTGCCGGCATCGTTGCGGATCGTCGTGTCGTAGACGCCGGTGCGCCCAGCGAGTGAGCGCTCCTGGCATTCGGCCTCGAGCACTTCGCCCTCGCGCGCCGGGCTCAGAAAATCGATATGGCACGCCGAGGCGACGGTGTTGCGGTTGTAACTGTTGCACGCGTAGGCAAACGCCGAGTCGGCGAGCGTAAACAGGTAACCGCCGTGACAAATATGGTGGCCATTGACCATGTCGGGACGGACGACCATCGTCAGCCGCGCACAACCGGGGCGAACACTGACCAGCCGCAGGCCGATCAGCTTGCTCGCGGCGTCGCGGCTGTACATCGCTTCGGCGGTTCGCTCTGCGAGCCGGGCGGCAGCCGCCGTATAGGCCGCCGGGGGTGTGGTCTCAGTCATCGTGAGTTGCGTCCGTTGCGTCCGGGCAGAAGGAGAGGGGGCGCGAGCGCGGCAGAGACACGGCTTACTCCCCGGTAAAGTGAGGCGTGCGCTTGCCGATGAACGCCTCGACGCCTTCCCGATGATCGCGCGACGCGCCGAGCTCGCGCATCAGATCGCGTTCGAGATCGAGCTGTGCGTCGAGCGGACGGCTCATCGCCGCCCGCATCGCCTCGCGCGTACGTACCAGCGCCCGTGTTGGCGCCGCGGCAAGTTGGTGGGCGACACGATTGACCGTCTCGGCCAGTGCGGCATCGTCTACACAATCCCAGATCAAACCCCAGGCCGCCGCCTTCTCCGCCGGCAGCTTGTCGGCGAGCAGCGCCAGTCCCAATGCGCGTGCCATGCCGACGCGGTGGGGCAGGAACCAGGTGCCGCCACTGTCCGGAAGCAGACCGATCTTGGAAAATGCTTGCAGGAAGCACGCCGAGCGCGCTGCTATGACCATGTCGCAGGCGAGCGCGAGGCTGGCGCCGGCGCCCGCGGCGATGCCATTGACCGCGCCGATGGTCGGCAGGCGAAGCTCCTGCAAGCGCCTGATCAGTGGGTTGTAGTTCTTCTCGATCGTCGTCCCGATATCTGGCGGCAACTCACCCGCCGACACCGCGCGATCGCTGAGATCGTGACCGGCACAGAAGCCGCGGCCTGCCCCGGTGATCACCAGTACGCGCGCCGTACGGTCGGCGTCGAGGGCGTCGAGCGCTTGCCGGATGTCGGCGTGCATCGCGTCGGTGAAGCTGTTCAGTCGGGAAGGCCGATTCAGTGTCAGGCGGGCAACGCCTCCCTCGACGTGATACAAAATTGTGCTGAAGTTCATGGCTCGGTTATCAAGGAAGTGGTCGCGGGTCCGCATCGCGTCCGGTTTGCTGCGAGGGAGGAACTGCGTCTCGTCGCCGGCTGCCACCGCCATGATAAGCCGAGACGGCGGCGGCGTGAAATCGCGCGTGCCGTCCGGTCGTCGAGGCCAGCCCGGAGCTCGCTTCGGCAATGCCGGGGGCCCCAACCGTCACCGGAATGGGTATGCTGTCGGTTTATTGTGGTTGACCGCAACGTGATGGATTCAGGAGGTATCGAGAAAATGATCAGCGACCGTATTCTGCACTTGCTCGGTGTGCTGTTGCTGGCTGGCTGTGCCGCCACCTCGCACTACTCGCTCGATCAACAGTATGGCGCTTCCGATCCGACGCGTTTCGACACGCCACCGCCGTCAGTCGCCGGGATTTCGTTCCGGCGCGACGTGCAGTCGATTCTTGAACGACGCTGCGTCGTCTGCCACGCTTGTTACGATGCGCCGTGCCAGCAAAAGTTTACGGCTTGGGAGGGGATCGCCCGCGGCAGCAGCCAGGATGTGGTGTACGCGACGCGTTTCGACGAGGCCCCGCCGACCCGGCTCTTCGAGGACGCCCAAAAAGCGTCGCAGTGGCGCGCGCTGGGCTTTTCGCCGGTGCTCAACGAACGCGATCCGAGCGCCAGTGCCAATCTGGCGGCGAGCGTCATGTATCGCACGCTGCAACTGAAGGAGCGGCACCCGCTGCCGGCCGCCGCTGTCTTGCCGTCAAGCTTCGATTTTTCGCTGTCTCGTGAGCAGCAATGTCCCCGGATCGAGGAGTTCGACGCCTTCGAGCGTGACCATCCGCTGTGGGGAATGCCGTTCGGCTTACCCGGCCTGAGCACTGCCGAGACGGCCGTTCTGACGCGCTGGCTGGAAGCGGGCGCACCGTCCGAAGAGCTGCCACCGTTGCCGCCCGCCGTCGACCGACAGATCGCCGATTGGGAAGCGTTTCTCAATGGCGATTCGCTGAAGCAACGTCTGGTCAGCCGCTATCTGTACGAACACTTGTTCCTCGCCCATCTCCATTTCGACGGCGATCGCCAGCGCCACTTTTTCCGGCTGATACGGTCACGTACTCCCCCCGGCGTCCCGCCTGATCTGATAGCCAGCCGACGGCCGTACGATGACCCGGGCGTCGAGCGCGTCTACTACCGTTTCCAGCGCGAACGGGAGAGCCTGGTCGAGAAGACGCACATGCCTTACGCGCTGGGTCCGAAACGGATGGCGCGCTGGCGTGACCTCTTCTTGAAACCTGCTTACGCCGTCGACGTCTTGCCGTCGTACGAGCCGGAGGTGGCCTCCAATCCCTTTATCACGTTTCAGGCGTTGCCGACCGGCGCGCGCTACCGTTTCCTGCTCGACGAGGCCGAGTTTACGATCATGGGCTTCATCAAGGGTCCGGTTTGTCGCGGACAGGTGGCCCTCGACGTGATCCAGGATCGTTTCTGGGTCTTCTTTCTCGCCGACCAAGGGGCGCCACAGCAGCGGGAAGAGTTTCTCGCCAGAGAGGCGCGACTCCTCCGGCTGCCGGCGGCGGAAGGCAGCGACGCCGGAATCGTCGGCTCATGGCGCAAGTACGCGAACCTTGAAGCGCAGTATCTGCAGGCCAAATCGGCGGCGCTGACGCGCTACGCCGAAACCGGGAAACCGCCTGTGCTGGACTGGATCTGGAACGGTGATGGTAGCAACCCCAACGCGGCCCTGACCGTCTTCCGTCATTTCGACAGTGCGACAGTGGTCAAGGGACTGCTCGGCGAACCGCCGAAGACCGCCTGGGTGATCGGTTACCCCTTGCTCGAACGGATTCATTACCTGCTGGTCGCCGGTTTCGACGTTTACGGCAACGTCGGCCACCAGCTGCTGTCGCGGCTGTACATGGACTTCATGCGCATGGAAGGCGAGTTCAACTTCCTCGCCTTGCTGCCGCTTGACCAGCGACAGGCCGTGCGTGACCACTGGTACCGGGGAGCCAGTGACGAAGTCAAGAATCATGTGTACGGAACCCTGGCACGGTTTGACGTCGACACCGGCATCCGCTACCAGTCCAGTCAACCGCTGCCTGAACTCTACGGCTTGCTGCGCGCTCGTCTGGCACCGGTTCTCGATCGTCGCCACGATCTAACCAGCGTCGCCGACGTCGCCCTGCGTGAGCAGCTCGCCGGGTTGGCTCGGCTGCGCGGCGCTTCGTTGTCGTGGCTGCCGGAAGTGGTGATCCTGCGTGTCGATGACCCGCCGCGCGCCGCGCGCTACTTCACGCTGTTGCGCAACACCGGGCACAGCAACGTCACCAGCCTGCTGCGCGAAGGACGCACTTTGCTGCCGGCCGAAAACACGCTGACCGTTGCCGCCGGTTTCGTCGGCGCTTATCCGAACGCCATTTACCGCGTTCGCCGCGCCGAGATCCCTGCCCTGACGAAAGCCATCGGCGAGCTTGCCGGCGACGCTGACTACCGAGCGCTTGCCGACCGCTTCGCCGTACGCCGCACCGACGCCGAATTTTGGCAAGTCAGCGATGCGCTGCAAGACGAGCATCTGCGGCAGGCGCCGATCCGTGGCGGATTGCTCGACTACGGCCGGCTCGAGAACCGGTGAACTTTCTGGCGGTCGTTTAACCCCGGTGGCGGGAAAACTGCGTTTACACGCGTGACTCGACAACGAAAGGATGACCCATGGTTCACCCCCTGATGGCCGGTCTGACGGTGGTTCTGTTGATGGTTCTCGCGTTGCCGCCGGCAACCGCGGTGCCGCCTCCGACGACGACTGCGCCGCGCAAGACGCTGAGCCCGTTTGCCAACGAGGACGAGCTGGCAGCGTTGTTCAAGCGCTGGACCGACGAGGCGAAACGGCGGCGTGACGAGCAGCAGCGTGCCCGTCGCGAGTCGGTGGCGGCGAACGCCGTCGGTCAGGCGATGGCGCCGATGCCGGCTGCCGCGCCGACTGCCGCGCCAGCGGCGTCGGTCGCCAAGGAAGCCGTCGCCAGCAAGGACGATTCGGTCACCAACGTCCAGCACGCCGGGGTGGACGAAGGCGGCATCGTCAAGGTTCACGGCGACCATCTGGTCATCCTGCGCCGCGGCCGGTTGTTTACGGTCCGCATCGGTGCTCAGGAGCTGCGCCCGGTGGCGGCGATCGACGCCTTCGGCAGCGACGTCGACCCCGGCGGCGCCTGGTACGACGAGATGCTGATCTCCGGCAACACGCTCGTCGTCATCGGCTACAGCTACGCACGGGGCGGCACCGAGATCGGCGTCTTCGATATTGCGAGCGACGGGCAACTCAGGTATCGGGCGACGTATCACCTGCGCTCGAACGACTACTACTCGTCGCGCAATTACGCCAGCCGGCTCGTCGGCAGCAAGCTGATCGTCTACTCGCCGCACTTTCTGAATCCCTGGAGCGATCCCTGGGCGGGTTTCCCGGCGCTGCGCCGCTGGCGCCCCGGTGCACTGCCGGCCGACTTCCGCCGCATCGCGCCGGCGACCCGCATCTACCGCACCGACGAAGCACTCGACCCCTTTGCCGGCGTCGCCCTGCACAGCGTCGCCATCTGCGATCTCGCCAAACCCGAGATGGACTGTCAGAGTACGGCCGTCCTCGGGCCGCCAGGGCGCGTCTTCTACGTCTCGCCGAATTCGGTGTTCGTGTGGACGACGGCCGGGCGGAGTGGGGCGCAGGGAAGCGCGCCGGCGTCCGCCGTTTTCCGCATTCCGCTCGACGGTTCGGCACCGAGCGCGTTGAAGGCGGCCGGCAGCCCGATCGATCAGTTCTCCTTCCTCGAAGACGACAGTGGCGTGCTCAACGTCCTGCTGCGCGCCGAGGGGCGCGGCGACGGCATGTGGGCGGGAGAAGTCAACGCGGGTGATCTGGCCTTGCTGCGCGTGCCGCTGACCAGTTTCTCGGACGGTCGCGACAGCGCTCCCGCGAGTGCCTACCGGCGCTTGCCGAAAGCCGACGGCCACGCGCTGCAGAGTCGCTACATCGGTCCCTACCTGCTCTATGGCGCCGGCACCGGCTGGCACGCACCGCAGCAGAGCAAGGACTCGCAAGTCTACGTCGTGCGTTACGCGCAGGGGGACGTCTATACCTTGCCGCTGCCCCACCGGGTCGACCGCGTCGAAGCCCTGGGCAGCCATGCACTCGTCGTCGGCAGCGACGGCAAGGATCTGCACCTGACCAGCGTTCGCTTGGCGGGATTGCCAGTGACCGTCGATCGCTACACGCAAAAGAACGCTGCCCAGGGCGAGACACGAAGTCACGGCTTCTTCTACAAGGCTGAAAACGAGTTCGACGGCCTGCTCGGGCTGCCCATCATCGGTGGCAGCCAGGCGGCAGCGCAGCAGCTGCGTCGCGAATCGGCCGCCTTGCTTTTCCTGCGCAACCGCGCCTTGTCGCTGGCCGAACTCGGCACGCTGAACGCGCAACCGGCGGGCAGCGAGCGCAACGACGGCTGTCGCGCGTCGTGCGTCGACTGGTACGGCAACTCCCGTCCGCTCTTCGTTCGCGGCCGCATCTTCGCGCTGATGGGTTACGAGATCGTCGAGGGCAAGGTCGACCAGCAGCGGATCGTCGAAACGCGGCGGATCAATTTTTCGCCGGCGGTATTGCAGATCAGCCGCTAGGAGCAATGCTGTTACGAAACACCGAGTTCGGTCTATGCTCCCGATTCAGTACGGCGCCTCGTTATCGCAGGTTGAAGTGGCTCATCTTGCGCTCGGGAGTGCGCCCGTGTCGCTTCGTAAGGCGGGTCAGCCTCCTGGCGCCTCGTGCTCTGGAGATCACGCAACCGAAGGATAATGCCCTTGGTGTCACGGTCGTTCATGCGCCAGCGGGCGGCATCGATGTCACCGACCTGCTGCCAGGCGGCTTGATCAGGCCCGGCATTGCCCAGGGCCGACGCAGAACGCGCTCGTAGTAGAACTTCAAGCCATACACCTCCAGCTTCACCGACCTCCACGAGTGCGACGCCACCAATTCGCTGCAGTAGTCCAGAAGTTGCTGCTCGGTCAGCGCGTCGATCTGATGATCGAGGTGCTCGCCGATCCGCCGGCGGGAGTAGGCTTCGATCGTCCGATGAAGCCTATGACGGCATCCGACCGGATGAACAGGGGCTTGGAGCGGGCGGAGAGGAGGCCCCGGTTGTTGGATCGCGAACCCAGTGGGCTGCTTCAGCATTGGGCCAGTCGACCCGCCGACTCAATCTGCCGAACCGCCGTGTACGTGACCCGTCCGCACGGTGGTGTGGGAGGGGGGAGCCGTGAGGCTTCTCCCTATCCCGGTTGGGTCTCGAGAAGCCCCGGCAACTTGACCGATGTAGCCGATGAGCTACACTTTGCATGTGCGAGTAGAGAAGACCGACGAATACGCCGAGTGGATTGACACGCTGAAGGATCTGGCCGGTCGCGCCAGGATCCTTGTGCGCGTCGAACGACTGATCGCCGGAAATCCAGGCCTGAGTCGGAACCTTACTGACGGCGTATCCGAGCTGAAGATCGACTTTGGTCCGGGGTATCGCGTGTACTACTCGCTGCGCGGAGCAAGGCTCTTGCTCCTTCTTATCGGAGGCGACAAGTCGTCCCAGCAGAAAGACATTCAGTTGGCAATCAAGCTTGCCAAGAATTTCAAGGAGTAGTCCCATGCCTCGAACTGCGGCAACCAAGATTGCGAAGGCCCGTACTACGCCATATGACGTAGCTGAACACCTTCGCACGCCTGAGGAGATGGCAGCTTACCTTGACGCCTGGCTCGAGGAAGCGTCTGACGATGCCTCCGGCATCGCAAAGGCGCTCGGCGATATCGCCCGAGCCAAGGGCATGAGCCAAGTCGCCAAAGATGCCGGCCTTAGCCGCGAAAGCCTCTATCGCGCTCTCAGCGCTGGGGGGAATCCCAGCTTCGCCACCGTGCTGAAGGTGGCTCGCGCCCTTGGCGTCAAGCTCCATGCAGAAGCAGCCTAGGTCGCCTGCAACTCCGAGGCCCAACTACCAAGGTTAGATCGTGCTTGCCACGATCTGAACCCTTTGTTGGACGAAGCCGCTACGCGGAGAATAAACCACGGAAAGCTTCCGCTCCCGGCTGTGCTTGAGGGACCACCGACGCAATGGCGGCCGCACCGGTTCCCAACCGCCGCAGGATTTGCCGAGGCGAGCCGATCTTCCGATCCGATCAATGGAAGAAGGGATTCAGCAAATCGGCGAAGCAGCTGGCCTCGAATCAGCGCATAATCGCTGTGAACCGCCGCCAAGAACGGGCGCCGACCGCATCTAGCGTTTCCGACAAGTCCTTGGACGACCACGGTCTTTCCTGTTGCCAATTGCATTTGGCATTTCCCGAAAAAAATATTTTCTACGGACTGGCCCAGCGGCTCAGGGGCCGGGCTCGTCCAACAAAGGGTTCAGATCGTGGCAAGCACGATCTAACCTTGGTAGTTGGACGAGCCCGCCCCCTGAGCGGCGAGGCGGGCGCTCTATAGCAAATTGAATCGCCCCGGGTTTCATAGAGGCCATTTAGTTTAAGTGGACAGGTCGGCAACTGGCTGCAAAGCGAGTCCTGATTAGCAACAATCGTCAGCTGGGCGCATTTGGTGAGCTCGTCGGGGCTTATTCTGCACTCTGTCACCACAGGGAGTAAGCCGCCATGGCCATGAATCGAATTCAATTTCAACCGGGTTTGTCGATGCCGGAGTTCATTCGGCGCTTTGGCAGCGAGTCGCAGTGCGCAGCCGCCTTGGAGGCAGCGCGTTGGCCGAACGGGTTTTCCTGTCCGCGCTGCGGTGAGCACGCTCACTATGTTCTGCGCGGGGGGGCGTGCAAGGGGTTTCAGTGCAACGCCTGTCGGCATCAAACCTCGCTGATCGCCGGAACGGTGTTTCAGGGCACCAAGCTGGCGCTGACCGTGTGGTTCCTGGCGATCTACCTCATCAGCCAGGCCAAGACGGGTCTGTCGGCGCTGGCGCTGAAGCGGCATCTGGGCGTGAGTTATCCCACTGCCTGGCTGATCCACCACAAGCTGATGCGGGCGATGGAACAGCGGGAAGAAGGCTATGTGCTCCATGGCCAAGTGCAGGTCGATGACGCTTACCTGGGCGGCGAACGAACGGGCGGCAAGGCAGGGCGCGGTTCGGAGAACAAGGTCCCGTTCCTGGCGGCGGTTTCGTTGAGCGAGGAGGGTCACCCCTTGCGCGCCAAACTCTCGCTCGTTCCCGGTTTTACGCTGAAGGCCATTGCAGAGTGGGCCAAGAGTCACCTTGCACCGGGATCGACGGTGCTGTCGGAGGGTCTGGCTTGCTTCAACGCCGTGTCCGAAGCCGGCTGCGATCACCAGCCGACCGTCGTCGACGGGCGAAAGCCCAAGGACCTGCCCGACTTCAAGTGGGTCAACACGATCTTGGGCAATCTCAAGACCCGCTTTTCGGGTTGCTACCACGCGCTTGCCTTCCGGAAGTATGGCGATCAGTACCTCGCGGCTTTCGCCTACCGATTCAACCGCCGATTCGATCTCAGGACTCTGAACGAGCGGCTCCTGGTCGCCGCAGCAACCTGTGGGCCACGGCCTCAGCGTGCGATCCGGGCGGCTGACGTTCGTTGCTAATCAGGAAACTTGTTGGGTTTGGGGGTTGGCTTGTTCATGGCTCCATTCTCTCAGGGTAAGGAGCCTCCACAAATCCCGGGGCGATTCAAGGGGGCTCCGTGGATTTGTGGACGATGCGCTATCGTGCACCGGGCCGCTTGCCATGGAAAAGTCTAGCGACTTTCCCACCGCACGTCCCTTCGCCCACAAGCCCCACCGAGCTCTATTCGTTTCGTATAAAATCCGGGAAAGTCAAAACCAACCGCAACACCGGTCAGTCGACCGCAACTGGCAGGGCTCCACTTATCCAAGAGCATTTCTTGTCCAAACAAACGGGGCTACCTCTGTATGACCGGCATGACGCACCCTCTTGAAAAGATGATCTCGGCTTACGGCGAGGCATGGAACAGCCACGACGTAGAGGCCATTCTCGAGATGCACACCGAGGACTCGGTCTTCGAGAACCACACAAGCGGAGGAAGGGCCGTGGGCAAGATCGCTATCCGCGAGATTCTGAAAGGGGTCTTCGCGGCATTCCCGGATATCCACTTTGATGTTCGTCGCACGTATGTGCGCGATGACTTGGTCACGCAGGAGTGGACGGCGACGGGTACATTGGCGATTCCTTACACCCGGGGCTCCATCACCGTGCAACCCACTGGAAAGAAGGTTTCGTGGAACGGAGTCGATGTGATTCCCTTCACCAACGGCCTCGTCGCACGCAAAGACGTCTACGTCGACTCCATTGGCTTCTTGCGGGCTCTGGGCTTCACGCATATCGCGCTCTAACAGAAGGGTCCGCCCGACGTCGGTTCGAGCGCATGCGCCGCGTCTTCGCCGGCGCGGCGCGCAATCGGGTAAGGGCCGGATTTTCTCCGGTCCTCCCCACAACAGGCGGTGCCGGAAGTCGGCGAAGGCGACATCCGACGCGCGCTACTTCGCCCTTCGGATGGTGAGTTCGAGAAACGTGCCTTGCTCGACGTTCGCCAGCCGGCTTCGCCGTCCATCGCCCGCGGGCGAACTCCAACGCTTGAGGCGAGCGGGCAATTCGGGAAATCAGGGAAATTGGGTAGGGTAGAAGGCAGGTGAAGCACGATCTTCTACTTCACCCCGTGGTTGCCGCGGTTTTCGCTACTGTCCTGCCGATCCGATTACCTAATTAAAGACGGACGTCAGTTTCTTCTTGGCAGGGTGTCGACCAGGCCAAAGCGGCGCCGTTCGCTTTCGCTCAGCGGGCGTCCGACACGGCGGCTGACGTCGTCGACGATTTCCGTGATCGGCCGGCACTCGCCGCAGCGCCAGAGGCGAACGGTGCGGTCGTTGGCAGTGGTGACGATCGTCTGGCCGTCGGGAGTGAACGCGGTGCTCCAGACTTCACCCTCGTGGCCGCGCAGCACGGCCAGCTCGTCGCCGCTACCGGCGTCCCACAATCTGGCCGTGTGGTCGCTGCCGGCAGTGAGAACGATTTTGCCGTCCGGCGAAAAGCGGGCGCTCTCGATGGAGTCTTCATGTCCGCGCAGGACGTGGCGCTCGCGTCCGCTGTTCACGTCCCAGAGGCGCGCCGTGCCGTCGATGCTGGCGGTGAGGACGGTCTTGCCGTCGGCAGAGAAGCGGGCGCTGCGAACGGCTTCTTCGTGACCGCGCAGGACGTGCAGCTCGCGGCCCGTCGCGCTGTCCCAGAGCCGCGCCGTCGCATCCCAGCTCGTGGTCAACACCAGGCGGCCGTCGGGCGAAAAGCGGGCACCGGTCACGGGCGCTTCGTGTCCGCGAAGAACCACCCGCTCGCGTCCGCTGTCAGCGTCCCACAAGCGCGCGGTCTTGTCCGAGCTGGCGGTCAGCATCGTCTTGTGGTCGGCGGCTAGCTCGGCGCTGACCACGGGCGCTTCGTGACCGCTGACGACGCGCAGTTGACGACCGTTGGCGGCGTCCCAGAAACGTACCGTTTGATCCTTCCCGGTGGTTACCAGCGAGCCATCCACCGCGAACCGCGCACTCAGCACCGCTCCCTCGTGGCCGCGGAGGAGAAGCCGCTGCTCGCCGCTCGTGACGTCCCAGACGCGCGCGGTTCCGTCGAGACTGGCGGTGATGACTCGGCCGCCATCGGCTGCGAAGCGCGCGTCAACGATCGGCGCTTCGTGTCCCGCGAGCACGTGTTCGGCAGCGGGGGCGGAGCCAATTCTCCACAGACGTGCGGTGTTGTCATCGCTGGCGGTGAGCAGCCTACGGCCGTCTGCCGAAACCTCGGCGGCCGACACCGGACCGTGGTGGCCTTGCAGGACGCGTGCCTCCCGTTCGTCGTCGGTTTTCCACAGGCGTGCGGTCTGATCGCCGCTGGCGGTGACCAGTAGCGTGCCGTCGGCAGTGAAGTCGGCGCTCCAGACGCTGCTTCCGTGACCGCGCAGGACTCGCAGTTCTCGTCCGCTGGCGGCATCCCACAGGCGTGCCGTCTTGTCGCGGCTGGCGGTGAGTAGCGTGCGGCCGTCGGGCGACGCCTGAATCGTCCATACCGGGCCTTCGTGGCCGCGCAAGACGCGCAGTTGACGGCCGTTGCTCAGATCCCAGAGGCGCGCCGTCTTGTCACGACTGGCGGTGAGCACCGTCTTTCCGTCGGGAGAGAAGTCGGCGCTGCGCACCGAATGCTCGTGTCCGCGCAACACGTGGCGTTGGCGGCCGCTTGCCGCTTCCCAGACGCGGGCCGTACGGTCGAGGCTGGCGGTCAGAACGAGCTGGCCGTCAGCCGAGAAGCGTGCGCTCCAGACGGCACCCTGGTGGCCGCGCAGAACGTGCAGCGTGTTGCCGTTTCGGCTGTCCCACAGCCGTGCGCTGCCGTCATCGCTCGCGGTGACGACCGATCGGCTGTCCGGTGACAGCTGCGCAGTCCACAGGGGGCCGCCATGCCCGCGCAGGACGAGCAACTCGCGACCGCTGCGTACGTCCCAGAGGCGGGCGGTCAGGTCGTCGCTGGCGGTGATGGCGATCAATCCATCGGCAGAAAACTGCGCGCTCCAGACGGGTCCGCGATGGCCGCGCAAGACCTGGTGCAATTGGCCGGTCGCGGTGTCCCACAGGCGTGCCGTGTGGTCCTCTCCGGCGGTGATCAGCAGTCGGTCGTCCGGGGAGAAGGCGGCGCTGCCGACAGCTCCGGTATGACCCTCGAGTACGTGCAGCTGGCGCCCGCTGGCGACTTCCCAGAGCTTCGCGCGATGGTCGTCGCTGACCGTAAACAGCGTCTTGCCGTCGTGGGAGAACTGCGCCGCCCACACCTCGCCATGATGGCCGCGCAGCACCCCGGTGTAGGGGAAGCTGTGCTGCGCCGTGCGTAGCAAGGCGTCTGCCTTGGCGTTGGTCGCCACTTCTCGCGCCGCCAGGGCGACGAGCAGACTTTGATCCGGTTGTTCTCGGCGCAGGTTCTCGGCCGTGCTCGCCAACTCGCCTGCCAGCGCATGGCGAGCCATCGCCTCAGCGTCGAGTTTGGCTTCCTCCGCCTGCCGCCACCAGAGCAAAGCGAGAGCCCCGAATGCCAGGGCAATCAGACAGCCGGCGATCGCCAGTCGACTGCGGCGACGGAGAACGGCGTTGAAGGCGAGCGCTCGCTCGCGTTCCGCTTCGGCGCGTTGTGCCGCGGCCCGCTGCAGCTCGGCTTCTGCTTCGAGGCGCGCTGTCCGCTCGTCTTGCGCCTGTTGGCGCAAGGCTTCGTCGAGTGCCTTCTCCTCGGCGAGTCGGTCGAGACTGTCCTGGATATAGCGATCGACCTGCGCGTAAGCACCGGATCCTTCGTATCGGCGCGCCCAGTTGGCGGCTCGCGTGCGCGCGCTGACGCGCTCGCGCCAGCGCTGCGCTCGAGCGCAGTCGTTATCGTCGAGCCAGCCGCCGCCTTCGCTCTGCTGGCGCATGGCGCGCTGTCGCCACTCGCGGAGTTCGGCGACGTCGCGTTCCTCTTCGCGCAACCATTGGCGGAAAAGCTGCCACTGGCGAAAAAGACTTTCGTGGCTGATGTCGATCAGTTCGTCGGTGTCGATCGGACGCGGACCGCGCGGTAGCAAGAAGCCGGCGTCGGCGGCGCGAAAGGCGTCGATCACTGCCTCCAGCGCGGCGTGCTGGTGTTCGGGGAGCAGTTGTCGCAACTGGCGTAGCGACTGTGGTCGGCGTAGCTCGCGGCCTTCGCGTCGTTCGACCAGCGCCAGGAAAAGCTGGCGACAAACTTCGCGCTGGGCTGGCGTCAGCGCGCCGTAGATCTCCCAAGCGTGGTTGTCGATGGCGTACGAAAGCAGCGGCGCCGACGATGCGGTGCCTGCGTTGGCGTCGTCGAGGCGTGGAGCGCACAGGGTGCGGAAGTCGCTGTCGTCGATTTCGCTGCGACCGAGCGAACGCGCACGTTGCCACATGCGGAGCAGCGCGTGCTGGAGGATCGGCAGCTCGTCGTCGCCGCCGAGCGCGTTCACCAGGCGGTTGGCGAGCACCGGGTCGATTCGTCCGCCGACGAGAGTCAACGGAGAGCTGATGACCGAACGGATCTGCTCGGTACCGAGGCGTGGGGTCAGATAGAGCCCGCTGTTGATCGCTTCCGGCAGCCCATTGAAGGCGACGCAGTGGCCGAGGAAGTCGGAGCGCATGGTGATCACGACATAAATCGGCACCGCCTCGCTCGCCGAGCGCAGAAGCAGCGCGATCAAGCTCTCGGCAGCATCCGGTTTCCGTTGCCGGTATCGGAAAATCTCTTCGAACTGGTCGACCACCAGCAGCAGCGATTCGTCGGTGAAGCGTTCCGCCAATTGCCGGTAGAGGTCGCTCAGGGCCAGCGGACTGGAACCGAGAGTGGCGGCGAGGGACGAGATCGCACGCTCCCGGTCGGTCCCGTGCACCCAGCGCGGGTCTTCGGTCAGTGCCGCGGCCAGGTTGGCGAGTGGCGAGTCTCCCGGCTGAAAGAGGCAGACATTCCATCGATGCGGCGGCACCTGCTCTGCGCTGGCAAACGGGCGAAGCGCGCCGCGGTGCAGCGCAGGAATCAGCCCGGCACGTACCAGCGACGACTTGCCGGTGCCGGAAGCACCAAGCACTGCGGTAAACCGTTGCTGCCGCTGCAGGCCCGCCAATAGGTCGCGAACGTGCGCCTCACGGCCGAAGAAAAGCAGCGCTTCGTCTTCGGTAAAGGGGCGAAGACCGACGTAGGGCGCCGGCAAGGTCAAGGTGATCCGCTTCATCGCTCAGAGTCCGCGCAGGAAATCGCAGAGGCCCTGTTCGTTGACCGCGACGACGTCGTCGGATTCGATGCCGAACTCGCTGGCCACCGTCCCTTGTTCGAGATAGACCCCCCAGCGCTCGACCTCGAGATCGTATTCGGCGACCTGGTTGAGGAAGTAGACCAGGCGGTTGTAGGCGGTCGCGTACTTGCTGCGGTCGGCGTAGATGGTGAGGCCGGCGCGACACGGCCGCAGCAGTTCCTTGACGTCGATGCCGTCGTTGCCCAAGGGAGCGGTCGGCGGCAGGCTGCGCAGGTCGAAGTGCTGGGCTCGAATCAAGGCGCGCAGGCGGCCGCCGAGATCACCGCTGCTGGCGAGGTCGTCGACGAAGACGAGCTTGCGACCGGTCCGTGCTGCTCCCGGCGACTCGGGGGTCGCGGCAGCTTGCCGGCGACGTGCCTGATCGGCGCGCAGACGCGCAATGACTTCGCGGGTAAACGCGGTCAGGTTGGTGACGCGGAGGTGCTCGGTGGCGAACAGTTGCGCGTGCGCCGGGTCGGCGATTTGATCCGCAGCTGGCTGGTGTTCGCACCACTGCATGATCGGCAGGCGCGCGAGCTGCGCCTGCTGAAACTGAAGCTGCGGTAGCGGGGCCGAGAATCCGCGGCCTTTTCGACCGGCGGTCGGCGACAGCAACTGGACGAAAAGCTGACTGCGGGCACTGTCGGCGCGGATTGCCGCAGCAAACTCGTCTGCCGATAGACCGACGTAGTCGCCCACCGGCAGGACGACGACCCCCTCTGGTTCGAGCGCCATGCGCACGGCAGTGCGTTGGGGTTCGAGATCTTCGGTCGTGTCTGCCAGGAGTAGGGTTGCCCACGGTTCCGCGCCGGACTTCTCGTTACGCGGGGCGGCCGACGGGGCGGCGGTGACCATCTCCGACGCCGCTGGCGCAGAGGCTCGCAGGCAGCGCAGCCGCGTATCGACCGCCACACGCAACTCGTTGAGAACGCGCCAGTAATGAGCGGCAACCTCGTCGCCGCTGTCTTTCGGACTGGGATAACCGGAGAGCACGGGTGAGGCCGCAGTCGTTGGTTGCAGCCAGAACTTGGCGTGGATCAGGTGCTTGCGGAGTTCCAGGATGACCGACGGCACGGCGAGCAAGGATTCGAAGGGAAAAATCTCGACGACGAAGACGTCGGTCGGCTGGTCCGTGTTGTTGGCGCGCGTACGCACGAAATGCTCGATTTCTTTCCCGCACCAGCTCGAATCGACGTAATTCTGCGAGAGCAGAATGACCAGCACCCGGCTGCGGGCGACGATCGTCAGCAGATCGTCGCTGAATTGATCGCCCGGCTTTAATTGATGGTCGATGAAGATGCGCTTGCGAAGAACGTTGGGACCCTCGTTGAGGTTGGTCGCCAGCGCGGTGACCCAACCAACCGGACTCGACGCTCCAAGCGCGACGCCATTGTCGGCATGGGCATAGCTGATGAAAACGTCGTACGTTTCAGCAGTCGCCATCAATACCCTCGTGCAGCGGATCGCAGGCATCGACCGTGACGCCAAGTCGAAACGATCGACACGCCTACGCTTGCGGAACGTCGCCCAAGAGCGACTTGTTCTCACTATATCAGTCCTCAGTGCGTCGCGGCGAGTCCGTTTGACGGGCTCGTTGGAGTCAACAATCAAGTGCACCACCCTCCTTCTTGTCAGAGAGGAGCCGTTGCATGGGTAAGGAATACCATCAGTTGAGCGGAACTGAGCGCGTGGTCATTAGGCTTCGGTTACGTGATGATGGCTGGAGTTCGCGGGCCATTGCCCGCGAACTCCAGCGGTCCCCTTCGAGTATCACGCGCGAAATCTCCCGGGCACGAGGCCTGCCAGGATGCTCTGAGCTGCCCTACGAAGCGACACGGGCATGCCGACGATTCCACCAGCCGCTGCACCGACACGGCTTCCTTTAGCCGCTCGATCTCTGCTTCTGGAATTCTCGGCATGTATCCGGCCTCCGGTAAAAATCCTGTCAAGGGGGTATACGAACAAATCACTGGCCGACACACTACCACGTAGTGTGGTACTCTCAACCTCGTTTCCAAAAACGGGAGTTAAGGTATGCGCCACGTCATCGCTTTGGAGTCCCCGACAGTGGCCATCACTCAGGACGAACGGGAGTTTTATTCGGCGCTGGGCGCGCGTGTCGCCAGCCTGCGCAAGAACGCCCACATCACCCAGGTGCAACTGGCCGAGACGCTCGGCGTGTCGCAGCAAGCGATCAACGCTTACGAGACCGGCAGCCGGCGCATCCCGGTTTCCGCCTTGCCGGTATTGGCCAAGACGCTCGGCGGCGGTCTGGAGGAACTGCTCGGCGAGTCGGGCGCAGCGACGAAGAAGCGCGGGCCGGTGCCGAAGTTGCAGCAGCACATGGATCGCATCAGTCAGTTGCCTAAGCCGCAGCAGCGTTTTGTGATCCAGGTGTTGGAAAGCGTGTTGGCGCAGCAGGGTCGTTAAGGAATCGCGCAGCCCAGGGCTACTTTTCTGCAGGAGGATTGCCATGGAACACATGATTCAGTTGCACATCGAGAAGTTGCCGGAAGGGGTTTTTCTGGCGACCAGCGACGATGTACAGGGGTTGATCGCGCAGGGGCGTACGTTGCAGGAAACTGTGGAGATTGCCCGCGACGTGGCGAAGAAGCTGATCGAGTCGCAGAACGACGTGACCGATGTGACACTGCCGCCACTGCGCGAATCTTTCGACTATCCCTTGATCGTGGCGGTGTAATGGGACGACTGGCGGGCTTCAGTTATCGGGAGATCGTCAAGCGCTTGAAGCCACTCGGCTTCGAGTTCCACCGCCAGGCGGCGGGCAGCCATGAAATCTGGCTCAACCCGGCGACCAATCGTTACACCACGATCCCCAATCATCCCGGCGACATGCCCGAGGGCACGCTGGGCGCCATCCTCAAGCAGGCCGGCGTCGACGCCGAAATCTTCCTGCAGAAGAAGTGACGCCCGCGCGAGGGCGGGCATTTGAGAGGCTGCACGAAGGGCTACGCGTCGCCGAGTTTCAGCTTCTGCCACCGGTGCTCGCGAGCCATGTCCAGGCTTTCGGCGTTTGCACCGCCCGCATAAGTAGGGTCAGCCGATTGAACGGGATCGTCCTCCCAGCCGCAAATATCACAGACATCGTAGGCGCCCGCCTTGCCAATCGTGCCTGACCCGCAACACGGGCAAGGAAGCAACTGATCGTTGTTGGACATCCTCATTGCCTGTTGAAATAGTCAAAGCCGTCCTTCGGCCTAAACATCGTGCGCGGTGCACCATCGGCCCCCTTACCAGGAACGTGTTCGACGCCTTGTCGTAAATCAGCGTGTCTGCACCGCGTGACTTGATCAATGCGTCGGCCGGCGGCTTCGCTGCGAGCGAGTACGCCGCTTCCACATACTGTTTCGAGTTAGCCAACTCGGGGAACTCGCCTTTGCGCTTGTTCCAGTGCCCGAGTGCATTCTCGACAGCCGACTTGCTCTTGCTAGCAGACCAAATTGAGCCTGCTTCCTTTGCGGCCGCTGATTCTACCCCGACGATACCCTCGATGGCCTTGATACTGGCTGTAACCCCCACCCCGACTTCGGGGTTGAGGCCTTGCAGTCCCCTCATTATCCGGTCTGAGAAGCTTTCGCTCTGCGCCGCAGCCACGGAAGTGTTCCACCAGCCCTTAACCCCATTGAGCACTCCATCTCACATGGTGCAAGCAAGCGGCGCCGCTTCCTGCTTGCTAAGCCCAAAGGGATCGACCCGATTCAGGCTCATACCACTTTGGACAAGGCTAGTCGTTGACAGGGTCAACCGCGCAACGGATACTCGGGCGCCGATCCTCTCTTTAACCGCTGTCTCCCGATGCCGCCTGCAAGCCTGCCCTCGAATCGTTCTTTTGGTTTCTTGTTTGTTTTTGTTTTTTCCCTCGCGGGCGGCTACTGCTGGTGGCGGGGAGTCGCCGGAGGGCAGGGGTTGTTTGCTGCGGCCGGACTGACCCTGTTGGTGGCGCTGCTTGTTCCGGCCTGGTTGGCGCCGTTCAACCGGGGGTGGATGAAGCTCGCCGATTGGTTGCACCGAATTGTTTCGCCCGTGCTCCTGGGGTTCATTTTCTTTGGCCTGTTTACGCCGATTGCCTGGGGCATGCGTCTCGCCGGCCGTGATCTCATGCAGCGGCGCGCCGATCCCCAGGCGACAAGCTATTGGCTAAACCGTGATCCGCCGGGCCCCGATCCCGACGGTTTGCGCAACCAGTTCTGAGAGGCGGCAAGATGGGATTCCTCGTCGAGTTGTGGCAGTTTCTCAAGGTGCGCAAGAAGTTCTGGTTGCTGCCGATCATTCTCATCATGGTGCTGCTCGGCGGCCTGCTCGTACTGGCGCAGGGCTCGGTGGTTGCTCCATTCATCTATACCTTGTTCTGAGGCATGCGCATCCTGGGCCTTTCGGCCTATTACCACGACGCGGCGGCAGCGCTCGTCAGCGACGGGGAGATCGTCGCTGCGGCGCAGGAGGAGCGGTTTACGCGCCTCAAGCACGACCCGGCTTTCCCGTTCAATGCGGCGCGTGAATGTTTGGCGATTGCTGGCCTGCGACCCGCAGACCTCGACCTGGTAGCCTTTTACGACAAGCCTTTTCTCAAATTCGAGCGCCTGCTGGAGACCTATCTCGCCTTCGCGCCGCGCGGATTCAAGTCGTTTCGCCAAGCTCTGCCGCTGTGGCTGAAAGAAAAGCTTTTTCAGAAGAGCCTGCTGATCAAGGAGCTGTCGCGTCTTGACGCGAACGTCGACTGGGCGGCGCGTCTGCTTTTTTCCGAGCACCACCTGAGTCACGCGGCGAGCGCGTTCTTTCCCTCGCCTTTCGAACGCGCCGCCGTGCTCACCATGGACGGTGTCGGCGAGTGGACGACGACCTCGTTGGCGATTGGCAAGGGGAGCGACCTGCAGGTCGTGCGCGAGATCCACTTTCCGCACTCACTGGGCCTGCTGTACTCCGCCTTTACTTACTATACGGGTTTCAAGGTCAATTCCGGCGAATACAAGGTGATGGGGCTGGCACCGTACGGCGAGCCGAAGTACGCGGCCCTGATCCGCGAGCATCTGATCGACGTCAAGGACGACGGTAGTTTCCGCCTCAACCTCGATTACTTCGACTACTGTACGGGCCTGACGATGACCAACCGACGCTTCGATGAGCTCTTCGGGGGTCCGCCTCGCAAGCCGGATGCGGCCCTTGGGCAGCGGGAGATGGATCTCGCCGCGTCGGTCCAGCAGGTGACCGAAGAGGTTGTTCTCAAGCTCGCGCGCGCCATTGCTCGGGAGACCGGAGAAAGGAATCTCTGTTTGGCGGGAGGGGTGGCGCTCAATTGTGTTGCCAATGGGAAGTTGTTGCGGCAACACAGCTTCGAGCGCGTGTGGCTGCAGCCAGCGGCCGGTGACGCCGGAGGGGCGCTGGGCGCGGCCCTGGTTGCCGCGCATCTCTACCATCGCCAGCCGCGACCGGTCGACTCGGGGCGCGACCGAATGCAGGGATCGTACCTCGGTCCGGGTCACGACACGGCCGACATTGTCGCCCGCCTGCAGGCGATCGGCGCGCGCTTTGAGGTGCTGAGCGATGAAGAGATCGTCGATCGCTGTGCCGCGGCGTTGGCGCAAGGTTTGGCGCTCGGCTGGCATCAGGGGCGAATGGAGTTCGGCCCACGCGCGTTGGGGGGGCGCTCGATTCTCGGTGACGCGCGCTCGCCGACGATGCAGAAGTTGCTGAACCTCAAGGTGAAATACCGCGAGTCGTTCCGTCCCTTTGCGCCAGCCGTTCTGCGCGAGGACGTCAGCGATTGGTTTGATCTTGACGAGGACAGTCCGTACATGTTGTTTGTCGCCGACGTTCTCGACCGCCACCGGATCGCGATGAGCGCCGACCAGCAACGGCTGTTCGGAATTGACAAGCTCAACGTCCCGCGCTCGTCGATACCAGCGGTCACCCACGTAGACTACTCGGCGCGCATCCAGACCGTCCATCGTGAGACGAATCCTCGCTTCCATGCGGTCATCGAGCGCTTCAAACGGCTGACGGATTGTCCGGTAGTCGTCAATACCAGCTTCAATGTTCGCGGCGAACCCATCGTCTGTACGCCGGAGGACGCCTTCCGCTGCTTCATGGGCACGGAAATCGACGCGCTGGCGGTTGGCAACTGCTTTCTGCGCAAGGACGACCAGAACCCGGCGCTCAAGGAGCGTTACGAAGGGAAGTTTGCGCTCGATTGAGCCCGTCTAGCGCGAGTCTCGAAGCGCTCGCCGCCGCTCTTGGTAAGCGACGAGGAAAGCGCGGCGGTCCTCGGCTTTCCAGCCTTCACTGTGACGCATCAGTTGGTCGATATCATGGCCGGCGACGCGTTCGCGACTGATGCCGCGTCGCAGCTTTTCGAGATCAATGAAGCGGACGTCGCTTTCCTGATAGCAGGCGCCGGGCTGCAGGCGCCTGACGAAAACGTGTTTCCCGTAAAGGCAGCTGTGCTGCAGACGCTGATGGTGCAGGCGGGCACAGGCGTGAGCGATCGCGGCAATCACGGATCCCCGCTGCGATGACTCGCCCGCCGGATCGCCGGCGTTCCATTCGTCGAGGCTGAGAAAATCGTCGAGTGCGCGGGTGACGAGTACCGCTTGCCACTTCCCCGGAAGCCGGCGGTCACCGTAGTAAAGCGCCTCGACCGCTGCGACGCCACAATGCTGCAGGCGGCGGATGTTCCGGTACTCGCGATAACAGGTCGGCACACCGCGTAAGAAATGGCGCGGCGTTCGGCAGAGGTGATTTTCCTGGCGTTTGACGAAAACGGCCGTGCCGTCGGCCAGAACGTGGCGGCTGACACCACTCCAGCCGCCTCGACGCTGATTGGGTTCCTCGTGCCAGGTCGCGGGCAGCGCCCACAGCGCGTCGAAGTCGCTGAAACCGCTCGCTTGCAGCTGACGACGCGCCGCCGCGTCGGCGAAATGGTCGGCAGCCATTACGTTCGCGTCACTCAAAACCCAGGCGGCAAGCGTCGTTAGCCGGTTTCTTGCGCAGAACATAGGCGCGCCACATGAAGAGGCGGGGTAGGAAATCGACGTGGCCGACAATGACGAAGCCGGTGTCGCGACACTCCTGTTCGAATTGCGCGCTCGGCACGACGAAACGGTTATCGCTCTTCTCGCCGGCGTGTCGCCGCCTGGCCTCCAGCTTGCGGCGACGCCACGCCTTGTAGTTGCCATCGACCCAGAGCGAGACGACGACGCTATCCCGGGTGACGCGACGGAACTCCTTAAGCATCGCGAGGCGATTCGCCGACTCGCCGATGTGGTGCATGAGGCGAATCGAAAACACGCAGTCGACGCTGTCGTCGGGCAGGGTGATCGCAAACGCCGAGCACTGCAGCAGGCGGAAACGCTTGACGATTTGGGGCGGGCGCACGCGTGCCGCGACCTCGAGCATCGCCTGGCTGTAGTCCGCGGCGATCAGCTCGCGCTGTGGGTCGCCAGCCAGCAGCGACCAGAAGCGGCCGGTTCCACACGGCAGGTCGAGGACCGACGCCGGGTTGCCGGCGAGCGCCAGGGCGCGGGCGGCCATACGGTGTTCGAAACGATCGGAAAGCTTCTTCCGCTCGTGCTTTTCGAAGTACTCGCGCGAATGTTCGTTGGTGTACTTGTCGGAGAAGGAAAGATGAATGCCCTGCCGGCGATCGTTGTTCATACCGAGGTTAGCTGAGGATCAGGTTGTCACGATGAATCAGTTCCGGCTCATCGATGTAGCCGAGGATTTCTTCTATTTCCTGGCTGGCACGGCGCGCTATGCGGCGTGCGTCGCTGCTGCCGTAGTTGGCCAGCCCACGAGCGACTTCTAGTCCGGTTTCAGCGACGCAGGCAACGGCCGCTCCACGCTCGAAGTCGCCTTGCACGGCGAGGACGCCGATCGGCAGCAGGCTCTTTCCCTGGCGCAGCGCGCCGATGGCGCCGCTGTCGAGCGTCAACCGGCCGTTGAGCTGGAGGTGATCGGCGAGCCACTGCTTGCGCGCGGCGAGGGCTGGCGTCTCGGAGACGAGCAGGGTGCCGAGGGGTTCGCCGCGCGCCAGCCGCAACATGACGTCCTTTTCCCGGCCACTGGCAATCGCGGTGTGCGCTCCACTTCGCGCGGCGCGTTTGGCGGCGATCACTTTGGTGATCATGCCGCCCTTTCCCAGCGGTGTTCCGCTGCTGCCAGCCATCGCCTCGAGTTCGGGAAGGCCGGCGCGTGCCTTCCTGACCAGCGTCGCCTGCGGGTCCTTGCGCGGGTCAGCCGTGAACAACCCCTCCTGGTCGGTGAGGATGATCAGGCAGTCGGCTTCAACCAGATTGGCAACCAGGGCGCCAAGCGTATCGTTGTCGCCGAACTTGATTTCGTCGGTGACAACCGTGTCGTTCTCGTTGATGATTGGCACGACTCCGAGGCCAAGCAGCGTACTCAGGGTCGAGCGCGCGTTGAGGTAGCGCTTGCGGTCGGCAAGGTCGTCGTGAGTGAGCAGGATTTGCGCCGTATGCAGTCGATAACGCGCAAACGCACTTTCGTATGCCTGCGCCAGACCCATCTGTCCGACTGCGGCGGCGGCCTGCAGTTCGTGCACCGCGTGCGGTCGCTTCGGCCACTCGAGACGTTGCATGCCACACGCGATGGCCCCGGAGGAGACCAGGATCACCTGCCGTCCGGTTTGATGCAACGCTGCAATCTGTCGCGCCCACTCACCAATGGCGACAGCGTCGAGCCCCTCACCGTTGTTAGTGACCAGCGCCGAACCGACTTTGACAACCAGCCGGCGGGCGGTGGCGACGCGGGTAATCGCCATGTCAGTCCGGATCGTCGAAGAAGGCGTCGCTGCGCTTTGCGTCGCCAGAGTGGGCGAGTGGTGCGCCCGGCAATTGCGCCAGCGCCTCCTGCAAGCGCGAGGTCAACTCACGGCAGCCCTCACCGGTCAGTGCGCTAATGCGGAAGGTGGGGCAAGGCGGCGAACCGATCGCTTCCAGGAAGTCGGCGATGCGCTGTTCGCGCTCGGTTTCGGACAGTAAGTCGAGTTTGTTGAAAACCAGCCAGCGTGGCTTCTCGGCCAACGCCGGGTCGTACTGGGCGAGTTCGCCGAGCACCGTCATCGCGTCATGGGCCGGGTTCGCCTCGGGGTCGGATGGCGACAGATCAATGAGGTGAAGCAGCAGGCGCGTGCGCGTCAGATGCTTGAGAAATCGGATGCCCAGCCCGACACCGTGGGCGGCGCCAGCGATCAGTCCCGGGACGTCGGCGACGACGAAGGGAGTGTCGTCGCCAGTATCGACGACGCCGAGGTGCGGGTGCAGGGTCGTGAATGGGTAGTCGGCAACCTTTGGTCGTGCCGCCGACACGACGCGCAGCAACGTGCTCTTTCCTGCGTTGGGCAGACCCAGCAGGCCAACATCGGCCAGCAGCCGCAACTCCAGGCGCAGTTCGCGTTGCTCTCCGGCGTCGCCGCGAGTACACTGACGCGGGGTGCGATTGACGCTCGACTTGAAGTGAACGTTGCCGAGGCCGCCACGACCGCCTTTCGCGAGCAAATGCTTCTTGCCGTCGACGTCGAGGTCGGCGAGCACCTGCTGCGTCTGGTGGTCGGAGATCCGCGTACCGACCGGGACGCGCAAGGTCAGGTCTTGACCGCACTTGCCGTAACGGTCGCGGGAACCGCCGTTTTCGCCGCGCTGGGCACGATAGCGACGCTTGTAGCGATAGGCGATGAGCGTATTGACGTTGCGGTCGGCGAGGAAGTAAACGTCGCCACCGTGACCGCCGTCTCCGCCGTCAGGGCCCCCCTCTGGCTCGTACTTGTCGCGCCGGAATGAAGCGATGCCGTTGCCGCCGTCACCGGCGGCGATGAGGATCGTCGCCTCATCAATGAACTTCATGGTGACTGCTTTTTTCCGGTGAACATCAAAAGGAAAGACGGAGAGCCTGGAACGAAAAGGCCCTATCGACGACGCGGATAGGGCCTTTTGCTGGGTGCCGGCAGGCGGCTCCCGATGCCGCGTTTCAGGAGGCGACGGGAATGATGCTTACCGTGCGCCGGCGCATGGGGCCTTTTACGGCAAACTGAACGTGTCCGTCTATCAGGGCAAACAGCGTGTGATCATTGCCGATCCCCATATTCTCGCCCGGATGGTAGGCCGTGCCCCGCTGGCGAACGATGATGTTCCCGGCGCGTACCCACTGGCCGCCATAACGCTTCACGCCCAGTCGTTTGGCTTCCGAGTCACGGCCGTTGCGGACGCTACCGCCTGCTTTCTTGTGTGCCATCTGTCAGACTCCTTCCCGATCAGACCGATGGAGCCGCTGCCGTACCATCGGAAATGGTCTCGACACGGATCTCGGTATAGTTTTGCCGATGCCCCTGGTGTTTCTGGTAGTGCTTGCGACGCCGCATCTTGAAGATGCGGACCTTGTCGTGCCGGCCGTGGGACAGAACCGTCGCCGTCACCGTCGCCCCGGCGACCGTGGGGGTGCCGAGGATTACCCCTTCACCCGCGCCGACGAGGAGAATCTGATCCAGAGTGACTGCTGCGCCAACGGCTGCCGGTATCTGTTCTATTTTCAGTTTTTCGCCGCAGACAACCCGATATTGCTTGCCCCCGGTTTTTATGACCGCGTACATGTTGGACTCCAAAGAACGAACGAAGTAATACGAAAAACCGGGCACTATACACGCATTTGCCTTGACGTCAAAGGGTTTGCCGCGCTTCGCTTGACGCCTGTAAGCGTAGACGCCTAAGATCCCGGAGTTTTTGTCACAGGGTGCCACGTGGAAAGAAGGGAGCGCTTCTATAGCCTGATCGGCCCGGATATGGCAGCCGTCGACACGGTGATTCGGCGACGGTTGCATTCCGAGGTGGCGCTCGTTCGTCAGGTTGCCGACTACATCATCCAGAGTGGCGGCAAACGGCTACGACCGGCGTTGGTGTTGCTGGCGGCCGGTGCGCTGGAGTATCGCGGAACGCACCATCACGAGCTGGCGGCGGTGATCGAGTTCATCCACACGGCGACGCTGTTGCACGACGATGTGGTCGATGGCTCTGATCTGCGCCGTGGCCGAGACACGGCGAACGCGATTTTTGGCAACGCGGCCAGCGTCCTCGTCGGCGACTTCCTCTATTCGCGCGCCTTCCAGATGATGGTGGCGGTTGACGACATGCGCATCATGCGAGTTCTTTCGGACGCCACCAACGTCATCGCCGAAGGAGAAGTGCTGCAGTTGATGAACTGTCACGATGCAGACGTCGACGAAGCGGGCTATCTGCAAGTGATCCGCTACAAGACGGCGAAGCTTTTCGAGGCCGCCGCGCAACTGGGAGCGATCCTGGGTGGGGGTTCGCCGGTGGTCGAGGACAGCATGGCGACTTACGGCGCTCATCTCGGTACGGCTTTTCAGCTGATCGACGACGTGCTCGACTATTCGGGCGCCGAGGTTGAAACCGGCAAGCATCTGGGAGACGATCTGGCCGAGGGCAAACCGACGCTGCCGCTGATCCACGTCCTCCAGCACGGCAGCGCGGCGCAGGCGGCGTGCGTCCGTCGTGCGATCGAGGAGGGTGGTCGTGACGATTTGCCGCAGGTGCTGGCGGCGATTCGCGAAACGGGAGCGCTTGACTACGCGCGACGGAAGGCCGAAACCGAAGCCAGGCTGGCGGCGGAAGCGCTCGACGTTGTCCCGCCTTCTCAGTACAAGGATTCGCTGCTAGAATTGTGCCTCTTCGCCGTTGCCAGAACGTATTAGCGCGGCGCTGGCTTCGGTCGGGGCGTAGCTCAGCCTGGTAGAGTACTGCGTTCGGGACGCAGGAGTCGGAGGTTCGAATCCTCTCGCCCCGACCACCCTTCATTGGCTTGTCGGTCGCGGCGCGCTTGTGGCCGACTTACCAAATCCCTCGCTCTGTCGATAGCGGACGCCGTGACGCGGCCGCATGGCGTTCTGCTATGCTTGGCAAGGTAGACGCGAAGTTCAGGCGAAGATGAAATACCTCTTGTTTGTTGCGCTGGCCCTTGTCGTGTGGTGGCTTTGGCGCAAGACCCGCAGTCCGTCCAGCGACGCGATCGCGCCGCCGCCAACGCCGGCAGAGCCGGAACGTATGGTCGAGTGCGCGTTCTGCGGGGTCAACCAGCCGATCAGCGAAAGCGTCCTGGAACAGGGGCGCTACTATTGCTGTGCAGCGCATCTCCGTCAGGCACGGTCCACTGATCGCTGAACGGCATGTCGAGTCTGGCAGTTGACAACGAGCCGTTTTCGCAGTCGCACTGGATCTCATTACGCTATTTCAGTCTTTACCGCTCGGCGGTCGGGGGTCTTCTCTTTTTCACCTCGCTGCTTTACCCGTCGGCCTTTCCAGTGGTTGGCCCGTATCAGTCGGGGCGCTACCTTGTCCTGGTCGCCGGGGCGTATCTGTTGACAACGCTGCTGGCGGTGGTCCTGGCATTCCGCTATCAGCGCTACGCCAATCGCCAAGTGACGGCGAGCGTGGTCGCCGACGTGCTGGTCGTGACACTGCTCATCCACGCGGGCGGGGGGCTGGGCAGCGGACTCGGCTCGATGCTGCTGGTGACCCTGGCGGGCGCTGGTCTGGTGGGCCAAGGGCGACTCGTACTGCTCTACGCGGCGATGGCGACGATCGCGGTGCTCTTCGAGCAAACGGTTCGCGCGCTGCAGAACGACCTCGACGCGGTGGGCTTCTTCAAAGCGGGCGTCTATAGCTGTGCCTTCTTCGCCGTCGCCGTCTCGGCGCGTCTACTGGCACGACGCGTGATCGCCAACGAGGCGCTGGCACGGCAACGCGGCGTCGATCTGCGCAACCAGACCTTGATCAGTCAGCGCGTCATCGAAGCGATGCAGGATGGCGTACTCGTCCTCAACCGTGACGGCAGGATTCGACTCAGCAACCCGCGCGCCCGGCAGTTGCTGGGTCTGTCGGGAGAAAGCGAGGTTCAGCTGGCCGACTGCTCCTCTGAACTGGGTCAGGGCTTTCTTGCCTGGAGCAGCGGCGACAGCCAGTCGGCGGTCTTGGCGCGGGTTCCGGGCAGCGGCTGCGAGTTGCGGGTACACTTCGCCGCCACGGCAACTTCGGAGGACGACGTGCTCGCCTTTCTCGAAGACATGAGTGATCTGCGCGAACAGGCGAGGCAGCTCAAGCTGGCGTCGCTTGGTCGCCTGACGGCCAGTATCGCACACGAGATTCGCAACCCGCTGTCGGCGATCAGTCACGCCGGTGAGTTGATGCGCGAGGAGCGGCGCAGCGAGATGCACGAGCGCTTGTTGCGGATCATCCTCGACAATTCGCGACGCCTTGATCGAATCGTCACCGATGTCCTCGAGCTCGGTCGTCGCGATCGCACCTACCGTGAGCTGATCGACCTTCGTCAGGCCTTGCCTCCCTTGGTCGCCGAGTACTTGATGCAGGAGAACGTTGCCGTCGAGGTGCTGCACCTGGAGTTGTCCGGTCATGCCAGGCTTTGCTTTGACCGGTCGCACTTTCATCAGGTGATGTGGAATCTTATGGGCAATGCATTGCGTCACTCACAGCGTCTGGTCGGTAGCGTTCGCGTTCGGGTCAAGGACGGCCGCGCGCCGGGCGACGTCGAAGTGCATGTGATCGACGACGGGGAGGGGGTCGACGAGGCGAGTCGGGAGCAGATCTTCGAACCCTTCTTTACCACGCGCCATCGTGGCACCGGTCTCGGCCTGTACATCGCACGCGAGCTCTGCGAAGCCAATGGTGCCCGACTGGAGCTTCAGGGCACCGCTCCGGGAGCCAATTTTTGTCTTCTCGGGGGGTCTGTCGGATGTCGGTGAGCAAGGGAGAAAGGCGACCGCGCGGCGAGCTGGCACGGGTCCTCGTCGTCGACGACGAAGCGGACATTCGCGAGCTGCTCGATCTCACCGTTGCTCGTATGGGGCTTTCGGCGGACTGTGCGGCGAGCGTTGCCCAGGCACGCCGACTGCTCGAGCAACATCGCTATCAGCTTTGCCTGACCGACATGCGTCTACCGGACGGCGAGGGGCTCGAGATCGTGCGCCTGATCGGTGAGCGCTACGGCGAGACGCCGGTTGCCGTCGTCACCGCCTTTGGCAGCGCGCAGAACGCCGTGGCAGCCCTGAAGGCGGGGGCGTTCGATTACTTGTCGAAGCCGGTTGCGCTTGATCAGCTGCGGGCACTGATCAAGTCGGCGCTCAGCCTGCCGCGACGCGTGGACGGCGGCGAGGGCGGGCAAGCCGTGAATTCTCCCGTGCAGCTGGTCGGCGAGTCGGTGGCGATCACGCAGGTTCGCCAGATGATCGAGAAGCTGGCTCGCAGTCAGGCGCCGCTCTACGTCTCGGGCGAGTCCGGAACCGGCAAGGAACTTGCCGCACGCCTCATCCATGCGCAGAGCGCGCGCCGTAGCGGACCGTTTGTTCCCGTCAACTGTGGTGCGATACCGGAGACGCTGATGGAAAGCGAATTCTTCGGCTATCGCAAGGGGGCGTTTACCGGCGCTGACAGCGACCGTGAAGGATTTTTCCAGGCGGCTGCCGGGGGAACCTTGTTCCTCGACGAGGTGGCCGACCTGCCGCTGCCCATGCAGGTCAAGCTATTGCGCGCGATACAGGAAAAGAAAGTCCGCAAGGTCGGCAGTACGAGCGAAGACGCGGTAGACGTGCGGATTATTTCGGCGACGCACCGTTCACTCCGGGAGTGCGTCGATGCGGGAAGGTTCCGCCAGGATCTGTATTACCGTTTGAACGTGATTGAACTCAAGATGCCGCCCTTGCGCGAGCGCCAGGAAGACATCGAACCGCTGGTCGAGGCGCTGTTACAGCGCATTTGCGTGGCCGATCCGCCACGACTCGAGCCCGGTGCGGTCAAGGCGCTGAAGTCGTATAGCTTTCCAGGCAACGTACGCGAACTCGAGAACATTCTCGAACGGGCGACTGCGCTTTGCAGCGATGGCGCCGTCACTGTTCACGACCTGCGGCTGGGACCGGAGATGGCGGTTAGCGACAGTTTGGGCCGTGAGGGCGAAACGCTCGACGACTACATCAACCGCGTCGAAAAACAGGCGATTCTTGAGGCGCTGGCGAAGACTGACTTCAATCGGACGGCCGCGGCGCGCTTGCTCGGGGTGACTTTTCGTTCCTTGCGTTACCGGATTGAGCGGCTGGGTATCGAGGAGTGAGCCCGCGGAACGTGCCCTGTCGAGCGGCTGGTGAGAGCGACGGCTGGCTACCCGAAGCGCATCGCGTCGAATCGTCGAACTGTGATCGGCGCCCAGCCGGTGAAGCGATCACGCTGATCGTCGTACACGCGATCAGCCTGCCGCCGGGAGAGTTTGGCGGTGACGGCGTCGTTCGCCTGTTTACCAACGCTCTCGACCCCGAGGCCCATCCCTACTACGCACAACTGCAGGGCCTGCGCGTGTCGTCGCATTTTTTGATTCGGCGCGAGGGTGAATTGCTTCAGTTTGTTTCCTGCCAACAGCGCGCCTGGCACGCGGGAAGATCCGCGTGGCAGGGTCGCGAGCGTTGTAACGATTTCTCGCTTGGCATCGAACTTGAAGGCTGTGACGAAACGCCGTTCGCTGCGGCGCAGTACCGTGCTTTGCAGGGTCTCGTGGCGCGGCTGTTGGCGCTCTACCCGATCACGGCGGTGGCGGGGCACAGCGACATCGCTCCCGGACGCAAGAGCGACCCCGGGCCCTGTTTCGACTGGCGACGCCTTGCGGTCTTCGGTGACCTGCCGGGAAATGTGAGGCTCAAGGGCTGACGGGCGTCGCGCTGACTTCCCTCAGGGCTTGCCCGCGAGATAGTCGCCGATGCGCTCGACGGCTTCGGCCAGCCGTTCGAGGCGGGTTGTGTACGCGAAGCGTAGATGCCGTTCCGGCGCGTTGTCGCCGAAATCCAGTCCAGGGGTTGCCGCCACGCCAACGGCGTCGAGCAATTCGTGCGCGAAACGGTGGCTGTCGGTGGTCAACGTGTGGCAGTTGGCGTAGACGTAGAAGGCGCCGGCCGGCGACGCCGGAATGCCGAACCCCAGATTCCTGAGCGCGGGGCAGAGGAAGTCGCGCCGGCGCCTGAACTCGGATCGGCGAGTCTCGAGAATCTCGATCGTCGCCGGAGCGAAGGCCGCCAACGCCGCGTGTTGTGCCGGCGCAGACGGCGAGATAAAGAGGTTCTGAGCGAGCTTTTCGACGTCACGGATGAAGCGCTCGGGAACGACCAGCCATCCGAGTCGCCATCCGGTCATGTTGAAGTACTTGGAAAAGCTTTGCACGATGAAGAGGTCAGGGCCGAAACGCAGCGCTGTGGCGGCGTCGCCTTCGTAGGTGAGGCCCTGGTAGATCTCGTCGACGATCAGTTGTCCGCCGCGTCGACGGACGAGGTCGGCGATTTCCTCCAGGTCCCGGTCGTCGATCAGGGTGCCGGTTGGGTTCGCCGGTGACGCCAGAAGGATGCCACCCGTCCGTTCGTTCCAGTGCGCGTCAACGTCGGTCGCCGTTGGCTGAAATCGGTTTTCGGCACGAACGGGGAGGGCGACCGGAACGCCGCCGAAACTGCGTACGAAGTTCCGATTGCACGGGTAGCCGGGGTCGGGGAGCAGCCATTCGCTACCGACTTCAGCCAAGCAGGCCATGGCCAGGAGCAGGGCCCCGGAAGCACCCGCAGTGACCGCGATGCGTGAGGCCGGAACCGCGATGCCGTAGCGTGCGGTATAAAAGTCGGCAATCGCCTGACGCAGCTCGGGGAGGCCGAGCGCCGGAGTGTAAGCGACGCGGCCGTGCGCGAGATACGCTTGGGCGGCAGCGATCACCGGCTCCGGGGTCGGGAAGTCGGGCTCGCCGACTTCCATGTGGATGACGTCGCGCCCGCGCGCCGCCAGCGCGCCGGCATGCGCCATCAGCTCCATGACGTGAAAGGGAGCGATGTCGGCGAGACGGGAGGCGGGGAAACGCGGCATCGCAGGCAAGTGAGAATGCGGGCGGACGGACAGTTTACCCAGCGTACGCCAAACGCGCAAAGGCCGCCCCGTGGGCGGCCTTTGACGAGACCCGCAGGAAGGCTCAGGCGGCCTGGAACTGTTGCTCGAATTCCTCGCGAACGGCAGCAAGTTTGGGCGGCAGCTTGTCGCCCATCTTGCCAAACCAGTCCTTAACTCCGGTCAGCTCGTCGAGCCACGCGGTCTTGTCGAGACTGGTGACGCCGGCGAATTCTTCACGCGAGAAGTCGGTTCCGGCCCAGTCGAGGTCTTCGTAGTTCGGCATCCAGCCAAGCGTTGTTTCTCGTGCCGAGGCTTTGCCTTCGCAGCGTTCGATGATCCACTTCAGCACGCGCGCGTTATCGCCGAAACCGGGCCAGGCAAACTCGCCTTTGGCGTTCATGCGGAACCAGTTCACCATGAAGATCGGAACCGGCTGGTCGGTCACGCGACCCATGCGCAACCAGTGGCTGTAGTAATCGGCCATGTTGTAGCCGCAGAATGGGAGCATGGCGAACGGGTCGCGGCGGACGACGCCTTGCTGGCCGAAGGCTGCGGCGGTGGTTTCCGAACCAAGCGTGGCGGCGGCGTAGACGCCGTGCTCCCAGTCGCGCGTCTGGCAGACGAGGGGGACCGTCGAGGCGCGACGACCGCCGAAGAGGAACGCGGAAATCGGTACGCCTTCCGGATCCTGCCACTTGTCATCGATGCAGGGGCATTGCGAGGCCGGTGCCGTGAAGCGGGAATTGGGATGCGCCGCCTTGGTCCCCTTCTCCTTGGCGATTGCGGGTGTCCAATCGTTGCCCTGCCAATCGATGGCGTGTGCCGGGGGCGGCCCCATACCTTCCCACCAGACGTCGCCGTCGTCGGTCAGCGCGACATTGGTGAAAATGGTGTTCTCGGACAGCGAAGCCATGGCGTTGTAGTTGGTTTTGTCGTTGGTTCCCGGTGCGACGCCAAAGAAGCCGGCTTCAGGATTGATCGCGTAGAGTCGGGTGACGCCGTCCTTGTCCTTGCGTGGTTTGATCCACGCGATGTCGTCGCCGATGGTGGTGATCTTCCAGCCGCTCAGACCGGCTGGCGGGACCAGCATCGCAAAGTTGGTCTTGCCGCAAGCCGAAGGGAACGCGGCCGCGACGTAGTGCTTGTCGCCGGCGGGCGATTCGACGCCGAGGATGAGCATGTGCTCGGCCATCCAGCCTTCATCACGTGCCATGTTGGAAGCGATGCGCAGCGCCAGGCACTTCTTGCCGAGCAGGGCGTTGCCGCCGTAACCGGAACCGTACGACCAGATCTCACGGGTTTCCGGGTAGTGGACGATGTACTTGGTGGTCGGATTGCACGGCCAGCGTGGATCCTGCTGGCCGGGCTCCTTGGGCGCGCCGATCGAGTGCACGCAGGGAACGAAGGAGCCGTCGGTACCGAGAACGGGGAACACGTCCTTGCCCATACGGGTCATGATGCGCATGTTGACGACGACGTAGGCGCTGTCGCTGATCTCGACACCGATTTGCGCAATCGGCGAGCCGATCGGTCCCATCGAGAACGGAATCACGTACATCGTCCGGCCCTTCATGCAGCCTTTGAAGAGGCCGCTCAGCGTCGCCCGCATCTTGGCCGGGTCTTCCCAGTTATTGGTTGGGCCGGCGTCCTCCTTTTTCTCCGAGCAGATGTACGTGCGGTCTTCGACGCGCGCGACGTCTGAGGGGTCAGAAAAAGCGAGGAACGAGTTCTTGCGTTTTTTCAGCTTGGTGAAGGTGCCGGCAGCGACGAGGTCGGCGCACAGCCGGTCGTATTCTTCTTGCGAACCGTCAGCCCAGACAACATCGGCAGGTTCGGTGAGCGCCGCAATTTCGGCGACCCACTGTTTCAGGCGTTCATGCTTGACATAGTCGGGGGCGTTGATGGCAACAGTGTGGTTCATGGTGGTCACTCTCGAGGGAAGGTAGAGCAGCGGGAACTACCGTGGCACAGCGGACACAGCCCGAACAGCAGGGTCAGGATCAGGAGGCATCGGTTCCGGTCCGGGCGGCGACGCGCCGATCGCGGCGGGAAAAACAGACCCAGTACAGTGAGGCAACTCAGCATACGAGGTGGAAGTGCTTCAAGGAGTACACGGTTTGTGTAATTATGCCACAGGTCCGGCCGGCGCTGACGCTCGGGGAGACACGTCGCCGTTGTCGGATCTCTTTCGCAAGCGCTCGTTTACATCCCCTCCGAGCGCCGTCAGTTGTCTGCAAAGGTGGCCAAGAACACCTGCCGTGAGGAGCCCGACCATGAACCAAGGCAAAGATCAGTTGCGTACGGAAGCCCTGTTTTACCATCGCAATCCAAAGCCGGGAAAGATCTCGATTCAGCCAACGACGCAGTTGACGAACCAGTACGACCTCTCGATGGCGTACTCGCCAGGCGTCGCCGCGGCGTGCGAGGAAATCGTCGCCGCACCGGTCGAGGTCAGCACGTTGACCGCACGAGCCAACCTGGTCGGGGTCATCACCAACGGGACGGCGGTCCTCGGTCTGGGTCCGATTGGTCCGCTGGCGGCAAAACCGGTGATGGAAGGCAAGGCGGTACTGTTCAAGAAGTTCGCCGGCATCGACGTCTTTGACATCGAAATCGAAGAGCGCGATCCGGAGCGCCTGGTCGAAATCATTGCTTCGCTCGAACCGACCTTTGGCGGCATCAATCTCGAAGACATCAAGGCGCCGGAGTGCTTTTACGTCGAGCGCAAACTGCGCGAGCGGATGAAGATTCCGGTCTTCCACGACGACCAGCACGGTACTGCGATCGTCGTTGGCGCCGCGGTGCTGAATGGTCTATTTCTGCAGGGCAAGAAGCTTGACGAGGTGAAAGTCGTCACTTCCGGTGCCGGTGCCGCCGCACTGGCCTGCCTCGACTTGTTGGTCATGCTCGGCATTCCGGTCGACAACATCTGGGTGACGGACATCAAAGGCCTGGTTTATGAAGGGCGCGTCGAGGAGATGGACGAGATCAAGGCGCGTTACGCGAAGCGTACCGACGCTCGGACGCTGGCCGAAGTGATTGGCGGCGCCGACGTCTTTCTTGGGCTGTCGGCGGGCGGCGTGCTCAAGCAGGAGATGGTCGCGCGTATGGCCGACAGGCCCCTGGTGATGGCGCTTGCCAACCCCACGCCAGAGATCCGGCCGGAAGAGGTCAGGGCGGTGCGTAGCGATGCCATCATCGCTACCGGACGTTCGGACTATCCGAATCAGGTGAACAACGTGCTCTGTTTTCCGTTCATCTTTCGTGGCGCGCTCGACGTGGGTGCAAGCCGGATCACCGATGAAATGAAGTTGGCGGCGGTGCGGGCGATTGCCGAACTGGCGCGGGTCGAGCATTCGGAGGTGTCGGCCAAGGCGTATGGCGAGCAGGTCGCCAACTTTGGTCCCGACTACCTGATCCCCAACCCGTTCGATCCGCGCCTGATCGGACGCATCGCGCCAGCCGTTGCCGAAGCAGCCATGGCATCCGGCGTCGCGTCGCGGCCACTCAGGGATGTGGATGCCTATCGTGCGAGCCTGGACGAATTTGTCTATCGCTTCGGCCTGATCATGAAGCCGGTCTTTTCGCAGGCCAAGCAGGCTCCGCGGCGGATCGTCTTTGCGGAAGGCGGTGACGAGCGCGTGTTGCGCGCGGTGCAAGTGATCGTCGACGAAGGCATCGCACAACCGATCCTGATCGGTAATCCGAGCGACATCGAACAGAAGCTCGAAAAACATAATTTGCGCGTGCGTCCGGGCAGCGACTTTGAAGTCGTTGCCGCTGACTACGGCGAGTTTTTCGCCAGTCGTTTCGAACCGTACTGGCGGGAGTACCGGCGGCTCACCGAGCGCAAAGGGGTCTCGGCCGACTTTGCTCGCCGTGAGGTCCGCCGGCGGGCGACGGTGTTTGGTGCTCTGATGGTCAGGATGGGCGACGCCGAGGGGCTGGTTTGCGGCACCTTTGGCCGTCATGCGACGCATCGCGAATACATCGAGAACATCATCGGTCTGGCGCCGGGGGCCAGCAACCTTTATGCCATGAGTCTGCTGCTGCTGCCCGATCGCAAACTGTTCATCGCCGATACCTATATCAATTACGATCCGAGTGCGGAGCAGGTGGCCGAAATGGCCCTCTTGGCGGCCGATGCCGTGCGACGCTTCGGCGTGACGCCCCGACTTGCGCTGTTATCGCATTCGTCGTTTGGCTCTGAGAACACGCCGACTGCCCTCAAGATGCGCGAAGCTCTGCGCCTGCTCAAGGAGAAGGCGCCGCGCCTCGAAGTCGAAGGCGAGATGCACGGCGATGCGGCGCTCGACGTGTCGATCCGACAGCGCGTTTTTCCTTCAGACGCGCGACTCAGGGGACAGGCCAACCTGTTGATCATGCCCACCCTCGATGCGGCCAACATCGCCTTCAACTTGCTCAAGGTGGCTTGTGGCGAAAATCTGACGATTGGTCCGATTCTGCTCGGCGCGGCGCAGCCGGTGAGCATTTTGACGGCGACCGCGACCGCCCGCAGGATTGTGAACATGACGGCGTTGACCGTCGTCGAGAGACTGATGCACGAACGTTGACTCGTCGCTGGGCGCCGAAGGCGGATGGTTAACGCGGTGTTGGCTCAGACGAGTTAGACAGGGCGACGAGGGCGCATGGGTAACGCCAGGACGGCGCTGATCCTCAGTGGCGGTGGCGCGCGAGCGGCGTATCAGGTCGGTGTCCTCCAGGCGATCCGCGAGTTGCATTCGGTCTCGGCGGGGAATCCGTTTCCGATTATTTGCGGCACCTCGGCGGGCGCCGTCAACGCGGCCATGCTCGCTTGCCACGCCGACAATTTCGCCGCCGCCGTCGACGCGCTGGTGACGGTGTGGCGCAACATGCACGCCGAACACGTTTATCGCACCGACCTGCTGGGGATGAGCATCGCCGGGATGCGCTGGCTGAGTTCGCTGCTTTTCGGTTGGGTGGTCGAGCATGCGCCGCATTCACTGCTCGACAACGCGCCGCTGCGGCGACTGCTGGATCAGCAGATGCACTTTCCGGGCATCGAAACGGCGATCGCCAACGGGGATCTCTATGCGGTTAGCATAACTGCGTCGGGCTACGCGACCGGGCATAGCGTCAGCTTCTTTCAGGCGCATCCCGAGGTCCGAACCTGGCGACGTGCCCAGCGGACGGGGTGCCGTGCCCGGCTGACCGCCGATCACTTGATGGCTTCGAGCGCCATCCCGTTTTTTTTCCCGGCCGTGCATCTGAACCGCGAGTACTTCGGTGACGGCTCGATGCGTCAGCTGGCACCGATCTCTCCCGCCATTCACCTCGGGGCCGACAAGGTGCTGGTCGTTGGCGTCGGCCGGCTGCGTGAAGCCGTGCAGCGACAGAGTTCGCGGCGCTACCCGGCGTTGGCGCAGATCGCCGGTCACGCGCTGGCGTCGATTTTCCTCGATAGTCTGGCGGTTGACATCGAGCGTATGGAGCGCATCAACCGCACTTTGGCGTCGATACCGGAACGAGTGCGCGAGAACGTGGGAATCGCACTGCGTCCGGTGCGGTCACTGGTGATCTCGCCGTCGCAGCGCCTGGATGATCTCGCCGCTCGTCATGCCAAGGCGTTGCCGTGGACGGTCAGGAGCCTGTTGCGCGGTCTCGGCGCGATGAATCGACGTGGCGGTGCGCTGACCAGCTATCTGCTGTTCGAGCAACCGTATACCAGCGCCTTGATCGAGCTTGGATATGCCGACACAATGGCCAGTCGCGACCAAGTGAGCCGCTTTCTCGAGTGGTGAGTCTTATTGATGTGCCACATTACATACCGTCGCTATCCTTCTCTTTTTTTTCGTCTTGCCTTTGGCCATACGGTCTGTTGTAGAATCGCCGGGAGATCGGTTGAGCAGGAGGTGTGCAATGCGCTTTGGGCTGTGGGCGACAGTATTGGTCGGTGCCCTGATGGGTACCGGACTGACGGCGTCGGTTGAAGCGGCGGTCGAGACGACGAAGAAGACGGTTGGCGACAAGCGCAACGGCGAAGCCGCAGCGACAACCGGCAAGGCGGTTACTGGTGTCAAAAGCGGCTCAAAGTCGGTTGCTGGTAGCGCGTCGGCTCAGGCGACGCGGACGAATGTTGACCGGACAGCGGTTGCGAGCGCCAAGGCGTCGGGGCAGAAACGGTTGGCAGTTTCGCAACCGGCGCCTGTCGCGGGGACGGCGAAAGGCGCAAAGACCGCCCCGGTTCGTAGCGCGCAGGGCTCTCGGTCGCTGGCTTTGCCGGAGCAGGGCGCTACGCTGCGCGCTGCGCAGAAGCGGTCCGTGCATCGGGTGATGGCGAGCAGTAGCGAAGTCTGGCACGAGCCCGGGCACTTGGCGGTGCATTCCAGCTCGGCGCTGGTCATTCCCCAGGACGGTGGCGAACCTCTCTACGAGAAAAATGCCAACGCGATCATGCCAATTGCTTCGATTACCAAGGTCATGACGGCGATGGTCGTCCTCGACAGCCTGCCCAATCTGCAGGCGACGATAGCGATCACCGACGACGATGTCGACTATTTGCGTGGCAGCCGGTCGCGCCTGCACGTTGGTTCGTCACTTTCCCGTGAAACGGCTTTGCTGCTGGCGCTGATGTCCTCCGAAAATCGTGCCGCGCACGCTCTGGCCCGGCATTACCCGGGCGGCGTGTCGGCGTTCGTCGCGGAGATGAATCGCAAGGCCTCGTCGCTCGGCATGACACGCACTCGATTCGAGGATCCGACGGGACTCAGCAGCAACAACGTGTCCACCGCTCACGATCTGGCCCGGATGGTGGCTGCTGCCCATCGCTATCCGTTGATTCGTGAGTTTTCGACGACTCCCGGAGCGAGGCCCGAAGTCAATGGGCGGGAGATTGGATTTCACAACACCAATCAGCTCGTGAGCAGCCCAACCTGGGAAATCGGTTTGTCGAAGACCGGCTACATCCAGGAGGCCGGCAAGTGCCTCGTCATGCAGGCGCGAGTTGCTGAGCGGCCTGTCGTCATTGTGCTGCTCGATTCGGCGGGCAAGCAGACGCGCATCGGAGACGCGAATCGCATCAAGCGCTGGATGGAGAGCGCTGTCTTTACCGGCCAGATGCCGACGCGCGTGTGAGCCGGTGGTGAGGTGTTGAAGGCCGTTGGCGTGGAATCGGGACCGGTTTTCCCGCGGTTCAGTTAGTTCGGTCGCCGGCGCACGTTGTCTGGTACGATGCGTCGCGATGGATCCGCATCTTGCCATTAAATACGTCAGTTCGCTGGTCCGTTCGGCCTTGATCTGGCTTCTTGCGTCAGCCCTTCCCGCACAACCAGCGATTGCGGACACGGGTGACCCGGTAATGGTCGCCATCGCGCATCCGGCGACCAGTCAGGATTTGATTTCGCGAGCGTCGTTGCGCGCCATCTTCGGCATGCTGCTGCAGACTTGGCCGGGAGACTCGCCGACCCGTGTATTCGTGCTTCGGGACGACGCGCCGGAACACGCGGTTTTCAGCAAGACCGTGCTGCAGGTTTTTCCACACCAGCTACGTATGGCGTGGGATAGGCAAGTCTTTTCCGGTCAGGGACAGTACCCCGAGGTCGTCGGCTCGCTGCAGGAAATGCTGGCGCGCGTTGCTTCGACTCCGGGTGCGGTGGGTTATGTGAAGGCCAGCGAGGTGACTCCGCATGTACGTGTGCTCAAGGTTCGCTAGAGTCGTCGCGATCGTTGCGGTGGCCGCTGCCTGCCTGCTGGCCGTGCGCGGTGCACAGGCGTTCGACTTGCTCGACGGCAGCGTCCAGGTGCATGGCTTTGCGTCGTTGACGCTCGTCAATACCAGCGACAACAATTTTTTCGGACAAAGCGACGATCGGATCAGTAAGGACTATTCGGAGATCGGGCTTAATGCCTCTTGGCGGCTGCTACCCGATCTGCAGGTCTCGGCCCAGGTGCTTTCACACCGCGCCGGCGGTACCGACGACGGTGGGCCACGCCTCGACTACGGTTTGCTCGACTGGACGGCGCTTTCCAGCGAGAACGGCCGCGGTGGTATTCGACTCGGGCGGGTCAAGGCGGCTTACGGTTTGTACAACAAGACGCGCGACGTGCCGTTCACCCGACCGAGCATTGTTCTGCCGCAGTCGATTTACTTTGAGCGGACGCGGAACCTCACCGTATCGGCTGATGGGGCGGACGTTTACGTCGAACGTTTCGGCGAGTCCGGCAACTTGTCGGCAAGCTTCATCTATGGGCAACCGCAAGCCGATACCGAGGCAGCCGAGGTCGCTTTGGTGGGTCTCAATCGGCCAGGTCATGTCGATTCAAAGCCGGCGACCGATTTCCAGATCCTGTACGACGGGTTCGGTGGCCAGTATCGCCTGGCATTGACCGTGGCACGACTCAATTTGCGCTACAAACCGGGTATTGGTGATGTCCTGCAGGACGGCAAGTTCAAGCTGACACCGGTGATTCTGTCCGCCCAGTACAACGCCGAGAACTGGAGTCTGACCAGCGAGTACGCGTTTCGCCGAACGTCGGTGAGCGACTTTGGCCCCTTCTTTTACAACAGCAAGGCCGACGGACGGAGTTACTACCTCCAGGCGACGTACCGCTTCGTCCCGCAGTGGGAAGCCTTGCTGCGCTATGACGCCTATTACGCGGATATCGATGACCGCAACGGCAAGAATTTTTCGGCAGCGACCGGGTTACCGGGATTCAGTCGGTTCGCCAAGGACTGGACGGTCGGCCTGCGCTTCGACGTGACGCCGCAAGTCATGCTTCGCCTTGAAGCGCACCGGGTCAATGGCACCGGCTTCCTGGCGGCGCAGGACAATCCCGAGGCGCGCGCGCTGCGCCAATACTGGGACAATGTCATGTTGCAGGCTTCCTTCCGCTTCTAGGGTCAGCCGATGCCGGACACGCCGACCGTCAGGAGTGCTGGTCATGCCGCCCGATTTCTCAGCCTGAAGTGGAAGGTACTGTTGACCCTGGGCATGGTCATGCCGTCGGTCAACGGTTTCCTCGCTTGGCAACACTTTAACGATCTGAAAGATCGTTTCGAACTGCAGCGCGAGGCGACTCGTGAGCGGCTCGTCAGCGAGGCCTTCGCACTGGTTACCGACTTCGGGCTGCGGATGCAGGCGCTGGCGGGCATGCTGGCAGCTTTGGATTCGGTCGGCGTCAGCCTGTTGCCGACGGCCGCGGGAAACGTCCTGCTCAAACAGCACTTTGACAGCTATTGGCCGGTTTTGCAGCTCGATCTGGGGATCGACTCGCTACAGGTTTACCCCAGGGAAGGACCGCCTCTGGCAGCGTGGACGACCAGCGAACCGAATACCCAGGTGCGCGAGGACGTTGTGCGCAAGGTGATCGGGCAAGAACGCGCGGTCCACTGGACCCATTGCGCGACCGTGTGTACCCAGTTTGCCGCGGCGCCGATTCTTTCTGGCGGTCGGGTGGCCGGTGCGGTGGTGCTCGGCAGCTCGCTCGCCGACGTCGTCGTTTCCTTCAGCCGCCTCTCGGGCGCCGACCTGGCCGTCCTCGTTCCCCGGGCCGAGGGGGCAGCCATGGCCGGTGAACGCGCCCTGCCGCAATTGGGCTACCACGTTCTCGGACTCAGTCGGGCGGAGCGCAATCTCCCGTTGTTGCACCGCTTGACCGCACTGCCCGACCTGCCAGGCGGGCGCGCCTGGCAGTTGCGGTCATCGGGCGAAGAGGACTTCGAACTGTCTTTTCTGTCGTTCACGACGGGGGGCGAGGTGTCTCCCTTGTTGGTCGTGATCGACGATGTGACGCAGCCGCTGGCCGACATTCGGGCGTCGGTTTGGAAGAGCCTGCGCGGCGAGTTGCTCGCGTCGCTACTCGCCCTATTGTTGCTTGCGTTGCTCGTGCACGCGCCGCTGCAACGCATGACGCGGGCGGTGCGCGCCATTCCGCTACTCGGGCGAAGCGCGTTCGCCGAAGCCCGGAAGCGGATCTCCCCTCGTATTCGCCGCCTGATCGAAGACGAAATTGATGCGCTCGACGAAGCGGCGATCGCGCTGTCGCATCGCCTCGAGGCACTCGAACGCGACGTCGCCGTGCATGCTTCGGCTATGCGCCGACAGCGCGACTTCAGCCAAAGTCTGCTTGATACGGCACAGGTGATCATTCTCACCCAGTACGCCGACGGCAGCATCCTGACGCTGAACCGCTACGGACAGGAAGTGTCGGGTTGGCAGGCAGAGGATCTGGCCGGCAAGCGATTCGCCGACCTTTTCCCGACGGGTGACTTCTCTGAGTCGGAAACTCGTCGCGCGTTGGCGGCCATAGTGGCTGGCGATCTGGAGCACGTGCAGGTCGAGGCCCTACTCGTTAGCGTCAGCGGTCGCGGTTTTGAGATCACCTGGAACCACTCACGGCTTCCGGCGAGCGTGGAAGACGCGGCCATTGTGCTCTCGGTAGGTGTCGATCACACGGAACGCAAGCGTGCGGAGTCGCACGTCAGCTATCTCGCCGAGCACGATCCGCTGACCGGTCTGGTCAATCGGCAGCATTTTCAGCACGAACTCGATCGGGCGCTGGTCAGCGCACGGCGTTCGGGAACCGAAGGGGCTTTGCTTTACCTCGATCTTGATGGCTTCAAGTACGTCAACGATCTGAGCGGTCATCAGGCCGGTGACGCACTGCTACGTATCGTCGCCGACGAGGTCGGCAATGCGGCGCGATCGAGTGATCTTCTTGGTCGTCTGGGGGGTGATGAACTCGGCGTGCTGTTGCACGAGTGTGATCGGATTGGCGCTATCCAGGTTGCCGAGAAAATCAACCGGCGACTCGCCGCGGTCGAGTTTCCCGCTTTGAGTGCCAGCCATCGTGTCTCGGCAAGCATCGGCATTGTCGTTTTCTCCGCGTTGCGGACGGACGTCAAGCAGTTGCTCGCCAACGCCGACATCGCAATGTATCAGGCCAAGTCGAAGGGGGGTGCTGCTTGGCATCTGTACTCGGAAGGCGAGGGCGTGCAGGAGAAGATGCAAAGCCGCTTGCGTTGGGAAGAGCTGATCAAGCGGTCCCTGATGGACGACAGTCTGATCGTCCACTACCAGCCGATCCTGGATATTCGTGCCCGGCAGGTCAGCCATTACGAGGCCCTGGTGCGTATCAGCCATCCGGACGGCTCGCTGGTTCATCCGGGGCAGTTCATGCAGGTCGCGGAGGATAGCGGACTGATTCGCGACATCGATCGCATGGTCATCCGCAAGGTGTGCGCGACGATGCTTTCCCTGATGGCACGTGGCGAGTCCTACAAGTTCTCGATCAATCTTTCAGGAGTCAGCATCAACGATTCGACGCTGCTGTCCTACATCCGCAAGGAGCTGGCACGCAACTCGACGCTGTCGAGCCACATCGTCTTCGAGATTACGGAGACGGCGGCCGTTTCCGATTTCTCGGCCGCGCGCAACTTCATGAACGCAGTCTGCGAGTTGGGTTGCGCCTTCTCCCTCGACGACTTTGGAGTCGGCTTCTCTTCATTTAATTATATTAAACAGTTGCCAGTGGACTACGTGAAGATAGACGGTTCCTTCGTGCGTACGCTGGTGGATAGCCCCGACGATCAGGTGTTCGTGCGCGCACTGGCGGAGGTCGCGCGTGGGTTCGGCAAGAAGACCGTCGCCGAGTTCGTCGAAGACGAGCGTGCGCTGAACATGCTGCGCTCGTTCGGCGTGGACTATGCGCAGGGCTACCACATCGGCCGCCCAAGAGCGGAAGTGGGCTGACCGGTCGCTGTGCTCTTGGGTCTTCAGGGCGCCATGAGGGGCGATGCTATAATGATCGACCGCGCTTGACCTTGCTGGCTGCCGACCGTTCCCGAGCATGGCTCTGTTTACCCTGGGCATCAACCACCATACGGCACCTCTCGCGATCCGAGAACAGGTGGCTTTTCATGGCGAAGGGGTGCACCGGGCGCTCGGCGATCTGACGCGGTGCAAGCCCGTCCACGAAGCGGCCATCCTGTCGACTTGCAACCGTACGGAACTGTACTTTGCGACCGACGTTCCGGAAGCGGCGGCACAGTGGCTGCTCGACTACCACCGTCTTCCCCGGCACCAGATCGAACCGTATCTTTACACGTATCCGGAGCGCGACGCCGTTCGTCATGTGTTTCGCGTCGCCAGCGGCCTGGACTCGATGGTCCTCGGCGAACCGCAGATTCTTGGCCAAATGAAGGAGGCAGTGCGCGTGGCCGAGGAAGCGGGTACGCTGGGGACGACGTTGCACAAGCTGTTTCAGCATTCGTTCGCCGTGGCCAAGGAGGTGCGGTCGACTACGGCGATCGGCGCCAACATCGTTTCGATGGCGGCAGCAGTGGTGCGTCTCGCCGAACGCATTTTCGAACGCATCCGCGATCAAAAGATCCTGTTCATCGGTGCCGGCGAGATGATCGACCTGTGTGCGCGGCATTTTGCCGCGCAGCATCCGCGGCAGCTGGTAGTCGCCAACCGGACGCTGGAGCGAGGAATGGCGCTGGCGCAGCGATTTGGCGGGACGGCGATCCGCCTTGAGGAGGTCGGAGATCTGCTCGCCCAATTCGATATCGTCGTTTCTTGTACGGCGAGCCCGTTGCCGATTCTCGGTCTCGGTATGGTTGAGCGAAGCATCAAGGCACGCCGCCATCGACCGATGTTCATGGTCGATCTGGCGGTGCCGCGCGATATCGAGGTCGACGTCGGCGAGATGGACGACGTCTTCCTGTATACCATCGACGACTTGGCCCAGGTCGTTGCTTCGGGTCTGGAGTCGCGGCAGGCGGCGGTCGTTGACGCCGAGGCGATCATAGCGCAGCGCGTCGACCATTTTCTGCAGTGGCTGGCGACACGCGGGACGGTGCCGCTCATTCGTTCGCTGCGCGACGCAGCAGAGCGAGCGCGCCGGCACGAGGTCGAACATGCGCTCAAGCTGCTGGCTCGTGGCGACGACGCCAACTCGGTGATCGAGCAGCTTTCGCACCGCCTGACCAACAAGTTCCTGCACGCGCCGACCCACGCTTTGACCCAGGCCAGCGCGGATCGCGACGCGTTGCAGGCGCTGGTCGGCCGCCTGTTTCGCTTGCATCCCGACGTACACTTTGACGAATAGCTGGCCGGCAAGCGACGCAAGGCGTCTCGGGTGTCGCGGCGGCTCGTAAGGACGGTCTGATGAAGCAGAGCATTGCTGACAAACTGGAGCAGTTGGCGGGTCGTCTGGATGAAGTCGACCGAACGCTCGCCAGTCGGGAAGCGACTCGCGACCTCGACGATTTCCGCCGCCTGTCGCGCGAGCGTGCCGAACTACTGCCGGTGGTCTCGCTCTATCAGACCTGGCGACAGTCGCTGGCAGACCTGGATGCGGCGCACGAACTGGTCTGTGACCCGGAAATGAAGGAGCTGGCGGAGGCGGAAGTGCTTGCGCTCAGGGAACGACTGCCGCAGCTTGAGACGGAGTTACAGAAACTCTTGCTGCCCAAAGACGCCAACGACGAGCGCAACGTCTTCGTCGAGATTCGCGCCGGTACCGGCGGCGAGGAATCGGCGCTGTTCGCGAGTAATCTTTTTCGCATGTACGCCCGCTATGCGGAACGTCGGCGGTGGCAGGTTGAAGTGGTTTCGGCTAGCGTTTCCGATCTGGGCGGTTATCGGGAGATCATCGCGCGGATTGTCGGCGTCGGCGTCTATGCGCGATTGAAGTTCGAGTCGGGCGCCCATCGGGTGCAACGGGTTCCCGATACCGAGGCGCAGGGTCGGATCCATACGTCGGCCTGTACGGTCGCCGTGATGCCGGAAGCGGACGCCCTCGAAGACGTCCAGATCAACCCGGCCGACATTCGCATTGACACCTTTCGATCGTCGGGCGCTGGCGGACAGCACATCAACAAAACCGACTCGGCGGTACGCATCACGCATTTGCCGACCGGGATCGTTGTCGAATGTCAGGACGATCGCTCACAGCACAAGAACAAGGCGCAGGCGATGTCGGTGCTGGTCGCACGCATCAGGGACCGCCAGCAGCGAGAAATGGACGCCAGCATCGCGTCCGAGAGAAGGAATCTGATCGGCAGTGGTGACCGCTCCGAGCGGATCCGCACCTACAACTTCCCGCAGGGTCGGGTAACCGACCATCGCATCAACCTCACGCTCTACAAGATCGAGGCGATCATGGACGGCGACCTGGACGAGCTGCTTTCAGCGTTGACCGCCGAGCATCAGGCCGACCAGCTGGCGATGCTTGCCGAGAGCGCCTGAGCCCGTCGAGCAAGCGGCGACCAGAGGCGATGCCTGCGGGCATGCTTCACGAGCGTACGGCCATCGCTATCGGTGACGCTTGGCGTGTGGTCAGCCAGCGTCTTGGCCGACTCGACGCCCGCTTGCTGGTCGAACACGTGGCGTGCTGTACGCATGCCGACTTGCTGGCGGCGCCGGAGCGCCAGCTGACTCCCGAACAGACGGCGCGTCTGAATGAACTGGTCAAGCGGCGGGCCGACGGCCAGCCAATCGCTTATCTGCTCGGCCGCGCCGGATTTTATGGTCGCGACTTCGTCGTCACGCCGGCCGTCCTGGTCCCGCGTCCGGAGACGGAGCTCCTCGTCGAGCTGGCGCTGGCGACGACCAAGGATCTGGCCGCGCCGCGGATCGTCGATCTCGGTACCGGTTGTGGTGCGATCGCGGTGACGCTCGTCCGCCAGCGGCCGGAGGCGACGCTGACGGCCGTCGACCGGTCGGCGGAGGCGCTGGCGGTCGCTCGAATCAACGCCGAGCGCCACCGCGTAATCTTGCGCCTCGTGGCGGGTGACTGGTATGCGCCGTTGGCCGGAGAGCGTTTTGACCTCATCGTCTCCAACCCGCCTTACGTCGCCGTTGACGATCCGCACCTGCAGGGGGACGGCGTGCGTTGGGAACCACGCCACGCTCTGACCGATGGTGTTGCCGGTGGCGACGGCCTGGCCTGCATTCGTGCGATCGTCAACGGCGCGACGAAACACTTGCGCAGCCGCGGTAGCGTGTTGATCGAGCATGGTTACCAGCAGGCAGCAGCCGTTCGCGATCTGCTGGCGGCGGCGGGCTTCTCAGCGGTTAGCTCGTGGCGGGATCTGGCGGGTGTTGAACGCGTCAGCGGTGGGGTTTACGTTGACGGCGGCGGCCGGCACCCGGTACACTCCCAATAGATGACTGTTTCAATCAACTATTTGTCGAAACGAGGGTATTCATGGACGTGCAGCAACTGATTCGGGAGCAGGTCAGCCAGCACCCGCTGGTCCTCTACATGAAAGGGACGCCGGAGTTTCCGCAGTGCGGCTTTTCCGCGATGTCGGTACAACTTCTGCGCGCCTGCGGGGTTTCCCGGCTGTTTGCCGTAAACGTCCTCGACGATCCAGAAATTCGCAACGGAATCAAAGTGTTCGCAAACTGGCCGACGATTCCGCAGCTCTACGTGCGGGGCGAATTCATCGGCGGCTGCGACATCATGCGGGAGATGTACGAGGGTGGCGAACTGCAGAAGTTGCTGGCCGACCTTCGCGGCTAGGTGACGACCAGGGGAACACCGGAGTTCCTCCGGCTGTCCCAGTTCGTGTCTGGAAGGCGATCCGGTGGAAGAGGGAAGAGGTGGCAATACGCGACTCGCGTCGGGCTGGGGGCTGTCGCCGCTTTCTGGGCGCCGTAGGGGTCGCCTGGGTGCTCTCCGCTTGCGCGAGTTACAGCGGCTACGGTTTGCAGCCTGGCGTGGCGACCGCGGCCGACGTCCTGGCAGCGATGGGAACACCGGCCATGAGCTGGCGCAACGCCGACGGCAGCCAGCAGCTGGCGTATCCGCGTGGCCCCGCGGGTCCGCACACCTTCATGGTCTTCGTCGCCGCCGACGGGCGACTCGAGCGTATCGATCAAGTCCTGACGACGGCGTACTTTGCCCGCCTTCAGCCGGGAATAAGCAGTCAGGAGTCGGTACTGCGACTGCTCGGCCCCCCTTACGCGCCCTGGACGGAGTACTTTGCGGCGCGTAATGAACTGGTCTGGGAATGGCAGTTCTGCGACAGCTGGAACCAGCTGGCGCGCTTCGACGTGCTGTTCGATGCGAGCAGCGGTCTCGTTCGTACCAGCTACCAGCGGCAGGCGTTGATCGGTCCCAACGGCGTCGCGCCTTTCTGCGGAAATTAGAAAGACACCATGCGCTCGTTGGCCGCCGCCAGGCGTTCGCAGAGCACGGTGAGGAAAGCCTGGTAAAAGTGCGACTTACAGGCGGTCGACGAGGTGGACAGGGCGGTGCTGGTGACCCTTACCAGTTTGACGCCGGTTAGCGCGACGACGTCGGCGCCGCGTTGCCACTTTTCCTTGCTGATGGTCGCCATCTCGCCGAAGCAGTCGCCGGCCGCGAGAACGTTCAGGACCATGCCGCTCTTCATGACTTTGAGTTCGCCCTCGGCGACCAGATAGAATGAGCCTCCCTGTTCGCCCTCACGGATGACGACCGCTTCCGGCGCGAAGCACTGCCATTCGGACAGGCGTACAACTTCCCAGATCTCGACGTCGGAGAAATCGCCAAAGAACGAGAAGGCGCGCAAGGTCTCAAACTTTTCGAGATCGGTGACGTGGTCCACCGGATACTTGAGCCGCTGGTCACGCAGTGATCGGGCCAAATCGTGCGCAAAGTCCTGCCAGTTGCGATAGCGGTACTTGAGTCGCTTGCTCATCGCGCGGGCAACAATGGCGTCGAGAACGTCGGGGACGGCGCTACGCAAGGAGGATGGCGGCGGCGGCTGGTGGTTGATGATCTGGTAGATCATCTCGTAACTGTTGCGACCTTGAAACGGCAGCTGCCCGGTCAGCAACTGGTACATGACGACGCCCAGCGAGTAGATGTCGGTCTGGTGGTCGAGCGTCTGCTCTTTGACCTGTTGCGGCGACATGTAGGCCGGCGAGCCGACGCCAAGTACCAGGGTGTGGTCGGGAGAGGCGATGATCGCGGCGCCAAAATCTGAAATCTTGATCTCCCCCTGATAGGGGTCTCGACCAGCAAACAGGATGTTGGCGGGTTTGATGTCACGGTGGATGATGCCGGCGCGGAAGGCGAAGTCGAGCGCGCGCGTACATTTGAAGACGATCTCGACGACCCGCTGGATTGGCAGCAGCGTGTCCGGCGTACAGGCCTGTTCCAGGGTTCCGCCGGCGACGTATTCCATGACAATGTAGCAGCACTGATCGTCGACCACGGCGTCGTAGATCTGAACGATGTGCGGATGCAACAGTTTGCCGATCAGCGCCGCTTCGTTGAGGTAGAGGTGACTGTACAGCCGGCGGCGCTTGTCGTCCTTGAGAATCTCCGGCGATCCGACCTTGATTGCGACTTCACGCAGGGTGAAAGGATCTCTGGCGAGATAGACGGTAGACGTCGCGCCGCGGCCGATCTGCCGGACAAGGTCGAATTTGCCGACGCGTTCCACGAGGTGGGCTACGGTGAGCGCGCGACTCGCGCCTGGCGCGCGCGCGCGACTGCCGCCAGGACCTGCTCGACGGCGGTGCCGCCGACATGCGCGCGGGCGGCGATGGCGCCGTCGATGGTCAGCGCCTGGTAGACGTCGGCTTCGATGAGCGGTGAGTAGTGCTGTAGAGTCGCGAGCGACAGTTCGGCGAGATCGCTGCCGAGTTGTTCCGCGTGGCGGACAGCGAGTCCGACGGCCGCGTGCGCGTCACGAAAGGGAAGTCCCTTCTTCACCAGGTAGTCGGCCAGGTCGGTCGCCGTCGAATAGCCCTGGCGCAGCGCGGCCCGCATGTTTTCGGGGTGGGTTGTGATGCCAGCGATCAGTTCGGCAAAGATGCGCAGCGTGTCGGCGACCGTATCGACGACGTCGAACAGCGGTTCCTTGTCTTCCTGATTGTCCTTGTTGTACGCCAGCGGCTGGCCTTTCATCAGCGTCAGCAAGCTCATCAGATGCCCGTACACGCGACCGGTCTTGCCGCGGGCGAGTTCGGGAACGTCCGGATTTTTCTTCTGCGGCATGATCGAGCTGCCGGTGCAAAAGCGGTCGGCGAGGGTGATGAAAGCGAAACGAGGATTCATCCAGAGCACCAGTTCTTCCGACAGTCGAGACAGATGCATCATCAACAACGCGCTGGCGGAACAAAACTCGATCGCAAAATCACGGTCGGCGACGGCGTCGAGCGAGTTTTCACACACTCCATCGAAGCCCAGCAGTTCGGCAACCAGGTAGCGATCGATCGGATAGCTGGTGCCGGCGAGTGCTGCGGCGCCGAGCGGTAGGCGATTGGTCCGCCGGCGGCAGTCGAGCAGTCGTTCGCCGTCCCGCTGGGTCATCTCGAAATAGGCGAGCAGATGGTGGCCGAAGGTGACCGGTTGCGCGACCTGTAAGTGGGTCAGTCCGGGTAGCGCCGTGGCCGCTTCGCGCTCGGCCAGATCGAGCAGCGCGGACTGGAAAGTGGCCAGCAGGCCGAGCAGTTCGTCGATCGCATCGCGCAGATAGAGACGGACGTCGGTCGCCACCTGGTCGTTACGCGAACGCGCGGTGTGCAGCCGCTTGCCGGCGTCACCGACGAGAGCGGTCAGGCGCTTCTCGATATTGAGGTGGACGTCTTCGAGGTCGAGCGACCAGACGAAGGATCCGTCGGCGATCTCCTGAGCGATCTGCGCCATTCCCCGCTCAATGTCGGCGAGGTCCGTCGGCGCGAGGATCCCCTGTCGCGCCAGCATCGTCGCGTGAGCCAGTGAAGCGCGAATGTCCTGACGCCACAGTCTGCGGTCGAAGCTGACCGAGGCGGTATAGCGTTTGACGACCTCGGAAACCGGTTCGGCGAAGCGTCCGGCCCAGGTGTATTGAGAAGCGTCCACTGGGTCCATGGGAAATGGCGGTCGGGAGGAAAGGAGCGTGGCACGGTGTCGACGGCTGCCACCTCAACAGGCGCGACGAGTATACGGCAAATCCTCGCGGCCGCATCGTTGCGGCCGACGGCCGCCGTCTTGACACCCGTCAATGTCGAACGGGGGGATTCTCCTACAATGACCGAGCTCTTCATCCAGCGAGGTTGACATGACGCGCATTCGCCCCTTGGTCCCACTGGGCTGTCTCGTACTGGCGGTGACCGGCGCCTTGCCGGCGCGGGCGCTCGACATCGAAAAAGCGAAGGAGATCTACGGACCCTGCGCGGCTTGTCATGGTGAGTTCGGCGCCGGAGGGAAGAAAGGCGAATACCCGCGCATCGCTGGTCAGCAAGCGAAGTATCTTGAGCAGCAACTGAAGGCGTTCCAGACGCAGCGGCGGATCAATTTGCCGATGTATCCCTACGCCAAGGAACGCGAGCTGCCGGACGACGACCTGAAGTTGGTCGCGGCGTATCTGGCGCAGATTGTTCTGCCAACTCGGCCGCCCGCGTTCAAGGATAGTGATGACGCGCTAACGCGTCTGTTGGCGATGGAGAAGGTGATGATCGTGCCGCGGGCCGAAGGCGACATCGATCAGGGTCGCCAGCTCTATCAGAAGCATTGTGCGGCGTGCCACGGCAAGTCCGGCAAGGGACGCGGGATGTTCCCGATGCTCGTCGGACAGTACACGAACTACCTCAAGAAGCAGATCGACGCTTATCTGAAGGCTGACCGTCCGCATGACGAGGAGAGCGCCCAAGAGGGCGTGCTGTATACCCTGCAGGCGAACGATGTTCGCGACCTGCTCGCCTATCTGACGTCAATTCAGGAGCTTGACTAAGCGGCCTCAGCGGCGCTGCCACAGCTGCCAGCGCTCGCGTCCGGCAAAGACCGGGACCGAGTCGTCGATCGGGTGATCGGCGGTGCAATGCAACGCCGGTTGCAGCAGGGCGTCGAGTTGGTCTTGCCGGACGCCGAAAGGCGGCCCTTTTTCTTCGCTGGAAAAAAAGAAGAAGCCGACCAGCAGGCCGCCAGGGCGCAGCAAGTCTGCCACGCGCTGACCGTATGCAGGCCACAGAGGCCGGGGAAGCGCGCACAGGAAGGCGCGTTCGTAGATCACGTCAAACCGGGTTGGGGCAAGGAAGGAAAAGAAGTCGGCGCAGAGCAGCGTTCCGCGCCAGCTGCTACCGACGGTCCTTCGGGCGTGGTCGACGGCGGCGGCCGAAAAGTCGAGGGCGGTCACTTCCCATCCCTGTCGATCGAGGAAAGCCGCGTCAAACGCGCTGCCACATCCGGGAATGAACACGCGCGGCCGCGACGCGGCGTCTGCGGCTGGTCGCTCGCTTCTCGCCGCGGCGACGTAGTCGGCGGCAAACCGACGCAGCGCCGATGGCGCCTCGCCGGCTTCCCAGGGAGTGGTTCCCGAGTGGAAGCGATGGTCCCAGAAGTCAGGGAGTTCCGGGCGCTGGTGCGCTGGCTTGGCGGCTGGCGGCGAGGCGTCGACGGGGTGCTCCGTGCTAGAATCGCTGCCCTCGTCACGTTGCCGGGTCGGCTTCTGCCACGCGGTCATTGTGCGTCTCTTGCCACCGTCGCCTGGATCCCCACCGTGAGCACTACGTCCCACGTTCCGCTTCGCCTCGTTATCGCTTCGCGAGAGTCGCGCTTGGCGATGTGGCAGGCGCAGCACGTTCGCGATCGACTGACCCGATTATACCCAGGAACCACGGTCGACATTCTGGGCATGACGACGCGTGGCGATCAGATCCTCGATCGTCCGCTGTCGGTGATCGGTGGCAAGGGACTCTTCGTCAAGGAACTTGAAGTCGCGATGCAGCAGGGGAGCGCCGACCTTGCGGTGCACTCGATGAAGGACCTGCCGATGGAACTTCCGGCAGGCTTTGCGCTGGCGGCAATCTCGTCGCGCGAAGACGCGCGCGACGCTTTTGTTTCCAATCGCTATTCCCGGCTCGACGAGTTGCCGGCCGGGGCGGTCGTCGGTACTGCGAGTCTGCGCCGCGAGGCCATGTTGCGCGCGGCGTATCCGCAACTCGTCGTTCGCAGTCTGCGCGGCAACCTCGATACCCGGCTACGCAAGCTCGACGCCGGCGACTACGACGCGATCATCCTCGCCGCCGCGGGACTCAAGCGGCTGGGCCTAGGCGAGCGGGTCGCGTCCGTACTTTCGCCTGAACAGTCTCTGCCGGCGCCGGGACAGGGCGTACTGGGAATCGAGGTCCTGTCGGCGCGCAGCGAGCTGATGGCGCTGCTGGCACCGCTGAACGACGGCGAGACGGCGCATTGTGTGCGTGCCGAACGTGCCTTCTCGTGTGCGCTGGGTGGTAGCTGTCAGTTACCACTGGCGGCCTACGCCGTCGTAGATGGCGATCGCCTTTGGTTACGCGGCTGGTTGGCGACACCCGACGGCCGACAGCGCATCGGTGGCGAAGCGCACGGTGCGCCCGCCGACGACGAACAGATCGGTCGCCAGCTTGCCGCCACCTTGCTCGCGCAGGGTGCCGACGCCATCATTCGCGAGCTTGCTGGCGGTCGATGAGCGACGCCCTGCGCGGCCGGCGTATCGTCGTTACCCGTCCGCGCGCGCAGGCTGACGCGCTGGCGGCGCAGATCGCCGCGCACGGCGGCGAGCCGATGGTCTTCCCGCTGCTCGAGATTGCCCCGGCCGACGACCAGCGACCATTGCAGGCAGCCATTTCTCGCCTTTCGAGCTACACCTGGGTGGTCTTCATCAGCCCCAACGCGGTTGCTTTCAGCCTGCCAGCGATCCTTGTCGCGGCGCCGTGGCCGACTGCCGTACAGGCGGTGGCGATTGGTCCGGGGACCGTCGCCGCCTTGGCAGGCCATGGTGTCGTGTCCGTCCTCGCGCCATCGACGCGCTTCGACTCCGAGGCGGTGCTGGACCTTCCCGACTTGCAGGCAGCGCGTGTCGTCGACCGGCGTGTGCTCATCGTGCGCGGCAACGGTGGCCGTGAGTTGCTCGCCGATACGCTGCGTGCACGCGGTGCCGAGGTCGACCTGGTGAGCTGTTATCGGCGCTTGCCGCCACCGAGCGGGGAGCCGCTACAGGCGCTGCTGCACGACCGTCGGGTCGACGCGATGACACTCTCCTCAAGCGAGGGGCTGCGCCATCTGTTCGATCTGCTCGACGAGCCTGCTCGCTGGCAGCTCGCACGGACGCCGCTTTTCGTTCCGCACCCGCGAATCGCCGAGCAGGCCAAGCGGCTTGGGCTGACGGAGGTCATCCTTACCGGTCCCGCCGACGCCGGCATGATCGACGCCCTGTGCGGCCACTGCTGGTAGCCGCGATCTTACTGGGCGGAACTTCTTTCCTTGAGAATGCGGCGTAGCGAGGCTTGCATCGCGCTGGTGTCAAAATACACGTCGCGATCCACGCCCGAGGGAGCACGAGCTTTCCAGATGTCGAAGGTCTTGCCGTCGATCTCCTTCGACGTGCGAGACTTGCTGAGCCAGTGTTTCATGATCTTGAACCAGGCGTTTTCTTCCGAATTCATCACGATGCGAAAAGCGGTAGCGGGAGACGTGCCGTCGCCGGTGTAGCTGAGCGCGAGGAAAAGGGCGTTGGCAAACGCTTGGTGATAGATCTTGTCGTCCGGATTGCCATCGGCTTCCGCCAGGGTTGCCAGAAAAAGATGCAGTTCGATCAAGGGATTCTCGCGCAGAGGGCCGATCGTTTTTTCCAGCGATTCGAGGTGCCGACGGGCGACGATCGGGTTGCGGGACGTCTTGAAGCTATTGCCGGCCTTGTTCAGCGCGTCACGAATTGTGTTCTCGACTTCAAATGCGGCCAGCGTGCGATGGTTGACGACGCCTTCACGCGCCTTGGTCGCGATCGGCAGCAAATTCGGAACCAGAGATTCGATCGTCGGTCCGGCATGGACCCACAAACTCAGGCTGGCGAGCAGCCAGAGGATCGCCAGGTGTCGAAACGTACGCATGGGGATTCTCGATAGCCTCTTCATTACCGGGTCAGGTCCTTGCGCGAATACCGGATCAGACCCAGTCGCGCGGCGTGAGAAACTCCTCAAGCCGCGCCTCGGGTGATCCCTCCTCCGGCCGCCAGTCATAACGCCATTTGACGAGCGGTGGTAGCGACATCAGGATGGATTCGGTACGACCGCCCGACTGCAGTCCAAAGAGCGTGCCACGGTCCCAGACCAGATTGAACTCGACGTAGCGTCCGCGGCGGTAAGCCTGGAAGTCTCGTTCGCGCTCGCCATAGGGCGTCGCCTGGCGCTTGCCGACCAGCGGTAGATAGGCATTGGCGAAGGCGTCGCCGACTGCGCGCGTAAGGGCGAAGCAGCGCTCGAAACCGCCCTCGTTGAGGTCATCAAAGAAAATGCCGCCGACCCCCCGTGCTTCCTGACGATGTTTGAGAAAGAAGTAGCGATCGCACCACTTTTTGTATCGCGCATGGGTGTCGTCACCGAACGGCTGGAGCGCCCGCTGACAGGCCTGATGGAAGTGACGGACGTCTTCCTCGAAGGGGTAATAGGGCGTCAGGTCCATGCCGCCACCGAACCACCACACCGGGTCGGAACGATCCCCGGCGGCGAGCAGCGCCCGCACGTTCATGTGCGCGGTTGGGCAGTAAGGGTTCTCGGGATGCAGCACCAGAGACACACCCATCGCTTCAAACGCGCGGCCAGCGAGCTCAGGGCGTTTGGCCGTCGCCGACGCCGGCAGTTCGCGGCCGGCGACGCGCGAAAAGGCGATGCCGCCGCGCTCAAAGACACGGCCGGCTTCGATGACGCACGTTTTGCCGTCGCCGGTGATCGCGTGCTCCTCGTCCCTACGCCAGGCGTCGACCCGGAAGCGCTTGCCGGCGGACCCTTCGAGCGTCTCTGCGGCGTCAACCAGGCGATCCTGCAAGCCGCCGAAGTAGACGCGCAGGCGTTCCGCTTCGATCATCACGGCAAGGTCAGCGGACCAGCGCGCGGTGGCCGATGTCGCGGCGATACTGCATACCCGGGAAATGGATCCCGGCGATCGCCTGATAGGCTCGCTTCTGCGCCTGCTTGAGGTTGTCGCCGAGCGCCGTGACGCAGAGCACGCGGCCACCGGCGGTGACGACCTGGCCTCCGCGTTCGACCGTGCCGGCGTGGAAGACGTGCAGATCTTCGGCAGCTTTCGGCAGGCCGGTGACCAGATCGCCAGTACGCGGTGATCCGGGATAGTTGGCGGCAGCGAGAACAACGCCGATCGCGACCCGGCGATCCCAGCTTGCTTCCACTTCGTTCAGGCGGCCGTTGATGCCGTGCTCGAGCAGAGTCACGAGATCGGACTTCAGTCGCATCAGGATGGGCTGCGTTTCCGGGTCACCAAGCCGGCAGTTGAACTCAACGGTCCTCACCGAACCGTCGTGGCCGATCATCAGCCCGGCGTAGAGAAAACCGGTGTAGGGGATACCTTCAGCGGCCATCCCCTTGACGGTGGGCAGAATGATTTCACGCATCGCTCTCGCGTGCACTTCGGGCGTTACCACGGGAGCGGGCGAGTACGCGCCCATGCCACCCGTATTAGGGCCGCGATCGCCGTCGGCAATGCGCTTGTGATCCTGGCTGGAAGCCAGCGGCAGGACGTTTTTTCCGTCCACCATGACGATGAAGCTCGCCTCCTCTCCTTCGAGGTACTCCTCGATCACCACCCGCGGCCGGACTTCGGCGTCGGACGTCGCCTCACCGCTCTCCGGCAGCATGGCGTCGATCGCGGCATGCGCGTCGGCGAGCGTCATGGCGACGACCACCCCTTTGCCAGCCGCCAGACCATCCGCCTTGACGACGATCGGCGCACCGTGTTGATCAAGGTAGGCGTGTGCCGTCGACCGGTCGGAGAAGGTGGCGAAACGTGCGGTCGGGATGCCGTGGCGCGCCATGAATCGCTTCGCAAAATCCTTCGAGCTTTCGAGCTGCGCGGCCTCTCGTGTCGGTCCGAAGATGCGCAGTCCGCGCGCCCGGAAGACGTTGACGAGGCCGGCGGCGAGGGGTGCCTCCGGCCCGACGACGGTGAAATGAATCTGTTCTCGCTCGGCGAAGTCGGCCAAGGCTTGCGGATCGGTGAGGCTGACGTTCTCCAGCTCCCACTCGCCGGCAGTGCCCGCGTTGCCGGGTGCGACAAAGACCTTCTGCAGACCGGGTGTCTTTGCCAGGCACCAGGCGAGTGCATGTTCACGGCCGCCCGCGCCGATGACGAGAAATTTCATGCCGCGTCCCTCCCTTCGCTCCGCCCTCACCGCTCGTCGGAGCGCTTTAGTGCCGGAAGTGACGGGTGCCGGTAAACACCATCGCCAGACCGTGTTCGTCGGCGGCGGTGATAACCTCATCGTCGCGCAGCGAACCACCCGGCTGAATGACCGCGGTCGCTCCGGCCTCGGCCACGACGTCGAGGCCGTCGCGGAACGGGAAGAAAGCGTCAGACGCGGCACACGACCCGCTCAACTCGAGGCCGGCAGCCTGCGCCTTGGCGGCAGCGATGCGCGTCGAATCCACCCGGCTCATCTGGCCGGCGCCCACGCCGAGCGTCATGCCGTGGCCACAAAAGACAATCGCGTTCGACTTGACGAACTTGGCGACGCGATACGCGAAGAGAAGATCGGCGACCTGTTCGGCGGTCGGGGAGACTTTGGTCACGACTCTGAGGTCAGCGGCCTGGACGTTGAAGCCGTCAGGCGTCTGCACCAGCAGGCCGCCACCGACGCGCTTGAGTTCGAGCTCGTTTTGCACCCCGGCCAAGGGGAGTTCAAGGACCCGCAGGTTCTGCTTGCTTGCCAGCATCGCCTTCGCGCCGTCGCTGAAGGCCGGCGCGAGGAGGACCTCGACAAAGTGCTTGCGGGCGTTCATCGCGCTGACGACGTCTTCGTCGACCCGCCCATTGAAGGCGATGATCCCCCCGAACGCCGACGTCGAGTCGGTCTGGAAAGCCTTGTCGTACGCCGCGACCAGTGTTTCGGAAATCGCGACGCCGCAGGGATTGGCGTGTTTGACGATGACGCACGCCGGCGTCGAAAACGCCTTGACGCACTCCCACGCCGCGTCGGCGTCGGCAATGTTGTTGTACGAGAGTTCCTTGCCCTGGAGTTGGCGGTAGTTGGCGATGGCGCCGGCGAGCAAAGCCGGATCTCGGTAGAAAGCGGCTTGCTGATGCGGGTTCTCGCCATAACGAAGCGTTTCGACGCGGTCGAACGCCAGCTGCAGCGACGCTGGAAAGGGCTGCGGCCGATTGTCGACGTCGAGCGACGAGAGCCAGTTGGCGATCGCCGAGTCGTAGCGTGCCGTATGTACGAAGGCCTTCTTCGCCAGTGAAAAACGAGTATCCCGGCTCAGCGATCCGTCGTTCGTCGTCATTTCGGCGAGTACGGCCGCGTAATCCGCGGGATCGGTGACGACAGCGACAGCAGCGTAGTTTTTCGCCGCCGAGCGCAGCATCGCCGGACCACCGATGTCGATGTTCTCGATCGCCTCGTCAAGCGTGACACCGGTCTTGGCCACCGTTTCACGGAACGGATAAAGGTTGACGCAAACCAGGTCGATCGGAGAAATGTCGTGGCGAGCAATCGTCGACATGTGTTCCGGCAGGTCACGCCGCGCGAGGAGGCCGCCGTGAACCTTCGGGTGGAGCGTTTTGACGCGACCGTCGAGCATTTCCGGAAAACCGGTGTAGTCGCCGACGTCGACCACCGTCAGCCCGGCTTCACGAAGCATTTTGGCCGTGCCACCCGTAGACAGCAGTCCGACGCCCTGGGCGATCAGGCCACGTGCGAACTCGACGGCACCGTTCTTGTTGGAGAGGCTGAGTAGGGCTTGACGAATTTTCATTTCAGTCGGCGAGGTGGAAACGAAACAGGGGATTAGTCGACCAGCTTGTGGTCGAGCAGCTTCTTGCGCAGCGTATTGCGATTGATGCCGAGAATTGTCGCGGCGAGCGTCTGGTTGCCGCGCGCCTGGCGGAGAACGACGGTCAACATGGGCCGTTCGACCATCCTGATCACCATGTCGTAGACCGGGACCGGCGTTTCGCCGTCGAGCTTGTTGAAATAGTTTTCGAGCGCTTGCTCGACGCAGCTTGCAACATCCAGATGTTCATCGTGTGTCATGCGGCAAGTTCCTCCCAGCCCGGGTTGCTGGCCGCCTCGGCCAGTGGCGGTTCGGTCGCATAAGGCAGACGGTCGTGACTTTCGGCAAGACGGCGGAAATAATCGCCAACTGCCTGTTTTTGTTGGTCTACCGAAGGAAGGGTGTTCATCGTCCGACGGAAGGCGGCTGAGCCAAGCAGGCCTTTGGTGTACCAGGAAATATGCTTGCGCGCCAGGCACACGCCGGTGTCGCGGCCGTAGAACCCGTAAAGATCGTCGAGGTGAGCGAGCAGAATGTCGTGGATTTCGCTGACTCGCGGCGGCATCAGGAGCGTCCCCGCCCGCAGGTAATGTTCGATTTCGCGGAAAATCCAGGGCCTGCCCTGGGCAGCGCGTCCAATCATGATCGCATCGGCGGCCGTCACTTCGAGAACGTGCTTCGCCTTTTCGGGCGAAACAATGTCGCCGTTGGCAACGATCGGGATGCGGGCGACGGCTTTCACCGCCCGGATCGTGTCGTACTCGGCTTGACCGGTGAAGGCGCAGGCGCGTGTTCGACCGTGTATGGCCAGCGCGCGGACGCCGGCGTCTTCAGCGAGGCGAAGAATGCGCAGCGCGTTGCGGTTCTGCTGGTCCCAGCCGGTACGAATCTTGAGGGTCACCGGCGTCTCGGGCACCGCGGCGACGACAGCGGCGAGTATGCGCGCGACCAGCGCTTCGTCCCGCAGCAGCGCCGAGCCGGCCATCACGTTGCAGATCTTTTTCGCCGGACAGCCCATGTTGATGTCGATGATCTGCGCGCCACGATCGACGTTGTAGCGGGCGGCTGAAGCCATCATCAAGGGGTCGGCGCCGGCGATCTGAACCGTCACCGGCGCGACTTCGCCGTCGTGCTGGGCTCGGCGCCGGGTCTTGACGCTACCGTAGAGCAGCGAGTTCGAAGTGACCATTTCCGATACCGCCAAACCGGCACCCATCCGTTTGCACAGCTGACGGAACGGACGATCGGTGACGCCGGCCATGGGTGCGACAAAGAGGTTGTTGCGCAGCGGAAAGCCGAGAAATTCCATGGCCGACGGGCGGCGGACCGGGCGAGGGAAAGGTGTGGATTCTACCGAGTTTGCCGGACGAACAACAGACGGAAACGGGCGCTCCGGGGCAACGACGGGTCCGCCCAAGGACCGCCGGCGGCTGGTCAGAACTGCGGAAGAGTCAGCCGGATCGAGGTGCTGGAGACCCGTTGGACTGGCCCGCCAAGCCGGTTTCACTGTCCGCCAGCGCTGGCGACGAGATCGATGCGTGCGACCATGAGGCGGGAGCCAAGGGCAAGAAAAGCCTCGACGTTCAGCGGCCAAGCAGCACCAGCTGCCAGGCAGTCGACGCGGGCGACGACAGGACCTGTCCCTCGCCCGAGAAGCCGCGGTCCACTTCCGGGCCGAGCGGCAAGGTGACGCGACCGACCGCGAAGACGACCTCCGCCGCGGAAGCGTCGGAAGTGGAGTCTCTCCAGACGTGCAAACGCTCGGCGCGCTGCACCAGTCGGGGCAACGTCCGCAAGCGATGCACTCCCCGCATTTCGACGCCGTCGGCGGCTGGTCGTTGACTCAGGCGCATCCCGGCGCCCAGAGCGACCGCGAAGGAAGGCTGCCGGGAGGCGCTGGCGAGTGGCAAGCGGGCGGACAAATTGCCGCGCCGCCGACCGCGAATTTCACGTTCTCATAGTCCTGCAGGCGCATCAAAGCGGCGCGCATCGGCAGGTTGAAGTCGACGTTGGTCGTGCCGCGACCTCGTCGCTCGGCGACCAGCCCCGTGGTGTCGAGATCGACGCGGACATAGACGCCGCAACAGCCGCTGAACCCCTTCGAAACGCAGCATCGAATCGTTGCTGGTGACCACCGGGTCCATCTGTGGCGGGGTACGGCAGGAAGTAATGCGTACGCACGACGTCGAGCAGGGCCGGCAGCATGTCGGCGACGCTGCGTGGCTGCTCCAGGCGGCCATGAAAGAAATGCGGGTGTTCGTCGCCAGCCGAGCAGGTGGCGAGCTGCAACGTCCGCGCGTCCGGCGTTGCCTCGACGCCGGACGACCACGGATAACGGTAGGTAGACTGGATGGCACTTGCGGTCACGTCCGCTTGGTTCCTCTGTTGTCTGTTTGCGCCAGCTTATTGTCCGCCTTTCCGGCTGTACGGCGAAGAACCTGTCGAACGCAGTCGTGGAGTTCTTTGACGAGGCCAGGGCTTTGATCGGACCCCAGATTGTCTACCACCATTTCTTGAGATCTTGGGGCAAGCGGCGGGCGTTCGTCTTGGCGCTGTGGCGAGGGCGGTTCTAACGGATGCCAGCAGAGGAAGTGTTTGCGGAGCAATCGGCTCCCTGTTGCCGTACTTCGGCGCCGCCAGTTCGGTTAATGCCTTGATTCAGGAGTCGAGACGGCCGTCAGAGCGTCAACGACACGCCCAGGTACGCTGAACGCCCCATTCCCGGAACGGCAATTCCCCATGGAACCCCATTCAGCATCATCGTGTTGCCCTGGCCGGTATAGGCGCCGCCCAGAGGCAGGTAGTACAACTTGTCGAACACGTTTTCGATTCCGAAATCGATCCGGGCCTGCTTCCACGAGTAGCTCGTGCGCAGATTGGTCAGACCGTAGCCCGGCGTCCCGATCTCGTTTCGAACGTCGGAAAGGTGATCTTTTGCCGTTGCGGCGACCAGTTCGATTGCGCTGTCCCAGCCGCCAAGCTTTTGCGTCAAAGTCAGTTTGCCGTTGAGCGGCATGATGTTGTAAAGGCCGTCACCCGTCTCCCGATTCTTGCCGTAGGTATAGGAAACGAGGGCACTAATCGCGAAGTCGCCAAGTGTGGTCGTTGCCAGGGGCGCTCTTGCGGAAACGTCGATGCCAAACAGCTCGGCCGACTGATTCGCGTACTGGAGAACGACGAACTGGTTCGTCGCGGTCGCGTTGGGTGACTGGCAGGTGGTCGTATTGCTGCAACGAATGGCGTCGATGTAGTTCGAGACACGCGTGTAATACGGCGTTGCCTTCAGGTACCACGCACGATCAGGGGCATGCCAGTCGGCGGTTGCGGACACGGTATAAGCCACTTCCGGATCGAGATCGATGTTGCCGTAGTAACCATTCCCGTCACCGACCAAGTTGTTCATCACCGCCGCCATCGACCAGGTGGACCAGGTATAGCGCTCATATAGATTGGGCGAGCGGGTCTTGCGGGCGACGCCTAGTTCCAGGTCGGTATGGGCGCTGGCGGTGTAGCGGACGAGCGCCGTCAGGTCCCAGTTGTGGTCGACCCGCAGGTGGTTTTGCGCGTTGAAGCGGTCGGCGTCAGCCTTCTGGTTGCTATACATGCGCATCATTCCCATGCTGTCGAAGTTTTTGCTCGCGTCGTAGCCTTGCACGTCGCCGGCGTTGGTCTCGACGCGCTCGTAGCGAACGCCGAGTAAAGACGTCCACTGCGCGTCGATTTTTGACTCCCATTCGCCGAACACTGCCAGACGATCACGCGTACCATGATTGATGTTGTCGAAGGTCTCTGGCGCCATTGCACTGCCCGAGGGTGGCCAGTAGTCGTCCAACCCATAGTGCTGGAATTGCCCGCCGACGCGCAGCAGGTCCGCTGAGCCGAGGTTGACGTTGCTCTTGACGAGCGCGCCGGTGTTGTGACTGCGGGTCTTCATCGGCATTCCCGCCGCACACCTCGCGCTAATCGGCGAACACGGTTGGCCTTCGCCGGTAGCGCTGTTAGACGCTGCACCGTAGTAGAGGCGCTTATCTGGTCCGAAGTCCATCTCATGATCGACCGATTCGTGGAACGCTCGCGCCTCGAACAAGCCCCAGGAAAACTGCCCGCGGTAGCGCAGATTGAACCGGTTGGCGCTATTGCTGACCATGTCCATGCGTTGGTTGGGAAAAAGCTGTTCGGGAACGTTCTGATAGGCATACGTGAATTCGAACAACTGGTCGCCGCCTTTCATGGCGAATCCGAGCTGATAGTTTTGCGCCTCATAAGCGGTCGACCCGACTTCGTCGCGGGCGATTGTCTGGCCGACGTTGCCAGTACTGGTAAAGCGTTTGAAGTTGCCGCCGGCCTGGTAATTGTTGGCGCTGGTGGCCGCCGCGACGAAGTTGGCGCTGAAGGACTCGCTGGCCAGCGTTGCCGACAGATTGCCGCTCCAGGCGTTGCCATTGCTCCGAAACGAGGCGCCGAGTGCGCCTTCAGCGAACGTTGCCTGACCCGGCGCCGCAAAACGCGGTGCCAAGGTCTCGGCGATGATCGTCCCGCCGATGCTGTCGCCGCCAACGCTGACCGGTGTGACCCCGACAAAGACGCGCATTTGGGCGACCGATCCCGGGTCGAGATACGAAAGCGGCGGATTCATGTGGTTCGGGCACGAAGAGATCAGGTCCATGCCGTCGACCAAAATTCGGTTGCGATCATCAGCGAGGCCATGGATGACAGGCAGGCTCGAAATCCCGCCGGCACTTTGCAGAGCAACGCCGGGAACGTTGCGCAACAAGGTGGCGGTGTCGCGGGTCGAAGCACTCAGTTCCTGCAGCGTCGCTGCACCGACCGTGCTTGCCTTGGGAAATGTTTGCCCTTTACGGTCGCGAACGACGATCCGCTCGCCGGTGTCGGCGCTGCTTTCCAGGCTGTCGCTGGCCACCGAGTCGTTCATTCCTCCGGCGAGGGGGATCACCATGGCCGCGGCCAGGGAACGCATTCGATCGCTCATCATTTCTCCTTGACGGTTGGTTGGCGGCCGTCATTCTCCCAGAGGCGACGGTCGCCTCCTCTGCGACAGATTGTCGCTGCATGAAATTAGATATAATAATCAGTTTGTTAAGTCATTCGCCTGAGTTTCCTCCAGGCCCTTTTGAGAGGCGCCGCGGTCCCCGCTTCACCTCGAACGGAAACAGGGGCGGGGAGGAACGCGGCGTCGGCTATAATCGCGCCTCCGTCGGTCCCGGGTGTCTCGGCTACCCGTATCGCGCGCTCCTCACTCTGCAGCCATGACTGATCTTCTTTTCCTCCGCGGTGCTCCGGCCTTGTCGTCGTTTCGGTTGAGGCGGTTGCAACATCGACTGTCGACAACCGTCCCGGGCGTCAGCCTGCAGACCGCCGAGTACTGGCATTTCATTGCAACACGCAGGGAGTTGACCGCCGCCGAGCGCGGCCAGCTCGCCTCTCTACTCGAAGAGCGGCCAGGACGCGCGCGCGATCCCGGCCAGATCTTCGTCGTCACGCCGCGTCTCGGAACGCTCTCGCCGTGGTCGTCGAAGGCGACCGAGATTGCCTGGAACAGCGGCCTGACGGCGATCGAGCGCATCGAACGCGGCGTGGCTTACTTCGTCGACTCGCGAAGGCGCCGGCTGACCGAGAGTGACCGCAGCCGTTTGGCAGAGTCGCTGCACGACCCGATGATCGAGACCGTGCTGGACACGCTTGGGGAGGCGGCCGGTCTTTTTCATCACGTTCCACCGCGCCCGCTGACTACCGTCGACCTGCTCGCGGGCGGCCGCTCTCGGCTGGTCGAGGCCAACCAGCAACTGGGTCTGGCGTTGTCGGACGATGAGGTCGATTACCTCGTCGAGCTTTTCGTGCGGTGGCGTCGCAACCCCAGCGACGTCGAGCTGATGATGTTTGCGCAAGCCAACTCGGAGCACTGCCGGCACAAGATCTTTAATGCCTCCTGGGTAATCGACGGTCAGCAACGAGCCGAGACGTTGTTCGCGATGATTCGCGATACGCATCGTGCCCACCCCGAGGGGACGGTCGTTGCCTATGCCGACAACTCGGCGATCATCGCCGGCGCACCCGCCGCACGCTTCTATCCCGACCGCCGCGGCAACTACACGTATCACGAGCGGATGACGCATCTTGTGGCCAAGGTTGAAACGCATAACCACCCGACGGCGATCTCGCCTTTTCCCGGTGCGGCCACCGGATCGGGGGGCGAGATCCGTGATGAGGGGGCGACGGGTCGCGGCGCGAAGCCGAAAGCCGGACTGTGCGGCTTTTCGGTTTCCAACCTGATGTTGCCGGAAGCGCTACAGCCGTGGGAAACGGAAACCGCGAGCTATGGCCGGCCGCCGCGCGTCACCTCACCGCTGGCGATCATGATCGAAGGCCCGATCGGCGCCGCCGCGTTCAATAACGAGTTCGGCCGCCCGAATCTGGCGGGCTATTTCCGCACCTACGAGCAGTTCGTCGGCCCAGGACAGCCGCCGGTACGCGGTTATCACAAGCCGATCATGATCGCCGGCGGTGTCGGCAACATTGCTGCCGACCTGGCGCTCAAAGCAGAGAAGCTGCCGCCAGGCACTTTGCTGGTCCAGATCGGTGGCCCCGGCATGCTGATCGGACTGGGTGGTGGCGCCGCGAGTTCGATGAGCAGCGGCAGCAACCGCGAGGAACTCGACTTCGCTTCCGTGCAGCGTGGCAACCCCGAGATGCAGCGCCGCGCACAAGAGGTCATTGATCGTTGCTGGCAGATGGGTGCGCCGGTCGGCGACGGGTCGGCCGCCGGTGACGGCAATCCGATTCTCTCGATTCATGACGTCGGCGCCGGCGGTATTTCGAACGCGCTGCCGGAGCTGGCGTACGGCGCGGGTTGTGGCGCCGAGTTCGAATTGCGAGCGGTGAAGATCGAGGAGCCCGGAATGTCGCCGGCCGAGATCTGGTGCAACGAGGCGCAGGAGCGTTACGTGCTGGCCATCGGCCCCGGCCGCCTGAAAGAATTCTCGGCGATCTGCGAACGCGAACGCTGTCCTTACGCAGTCGTCGGCACGACGACTGCCGAGCGCCGTCTGCTGGTGACCGACAGTCATTTCGCTAGTCGTCCGGTCGATATGGACCTCGACGCGCTGCTCGGCAAACCACCCCGCATGACACGGCACGCCGAGCACCGGCAACAGGTGATGCCTCCTTTCGACACCACCGCGCTCGACCTGAGGGAAGCAGCGTACCGCGTGCTGCACCTGCCCGCCGTCGCCGACAAGAGTTTCCTGATCACGATCGGCGATCGCAGCGTTGGTGGCCTGACGGCGCGTGATCAGATGGTGGGTCCCTGGCAGATTCCTTGCGCCGACGTTGCGGTGACGCTGATGTCGTTTCAGGGGTATCGCGGGGAAGCCTTTGCCATCGGCGAGCGGGCTCCGGTGGCAGTGATAGATGCGCCGGCTTCGGGTCGCATGGCCGTCGGTGAGGCACTGACGAACCTGGCCGCTGCCGACGTCGGCGCGCTCGGCGACGTTAAGCTTTCGGCGAACTGGATGGCGGCCGCCGGCTTTCCCGGTGAAGACGCGCGCCTGTTCGATACCGTCCGCGCGGTCTCCGATCTTTGTCAGGCGATGGGTCTTGCGATCCCGGTCGGCAAGGATTCGCTGTCGATGCAAAGCAGCTGGCAGGAGACACCGGACGGCGAGCACAGTGAGCAAAAACTCGTCGTCTCGCCGCTGTCGCTGATCGTTACCAGCTTTGCGTGCGTAAAGGACGCTCGGCGGACGCTGACTCCCCAGATCGTCCTCGATGAAGGCGAAACCGATCTGCTCCTGATCGACCTCGGCGCTGGTCGTAACCGCCTCGGCGGCTCGGCGCTGGCCCAGGTCCATAACGCTGTTGGCAATGAAGCGCCCGACGTCGACGAACCGTCGCAACTGGCGGCTCTCTTCAAGGCCGTCCGTCAGCTTGCCGCCAGCGATCTCCTCCTTGCCTACCATGATCGCAGCGACGGCGGACTGTTCGTCACCGTGTGCGAAATGGCGTTCGCCGCTCAATGTGGCGTCTCAATCGATACCGACGGTCTCTGTTACGACCCGCTGACGCACGACGTCGATGGCAACGAAAAGCGTCCGGATCTTCTCGGCGGCCGATCGTTCGAACAGCTCATGCGCGTTCTCTTCAACGAGGAACTGGGAGTGGTGGTGCAGATCAGGCGCAGGCAGCGCGGCGAGGTGATGCACGTTCTGCGGGCCGCCGGCCTCGGTCGCTGCGCGCACTTTATCGGCGCACCCAACCCCTGGGACCAGATCCGCTTGATCCGCAACGCCAAGGCAGTGCTCAGCGAGTCGCGCAGCGAATTGCAGCGCGCCTGGTCGGAAACCAGCTTCCACATGCGCCAGTTGCGCGACCATCCCGACTGCGCAGGCGAGGACTACGATCGTTTGCTCGACGCCGGCGACCGGGGTCTGTGGTTCGACTTGTCGTTCGACCCTGTGGACGACGTCAGCGCCCCCTGGATTAACACCGGCGCCCGGCCGCAAGTCGCCATCCTGCGTGAGCAGGGGGTCAACGGTCACGTCGAGATGGCTGCCGCCTTCGACCGCGCCGGTTTCGCCGCGGTCGACGTGCACATGAGCGATCTTCTCAGCGGGCGTCGTTCGCTCGCCGACTTTGCCGGCGCCGTCGCTTGTGGTGGATTCTCCTACGGCGACGTCCTCGGTGCCGGCAAGGGGTGGGCGAAGACGATACTGTTCAACCCACGCGTGCGCGACAACTTCCTCGAGTTCTTCGCTCGCGGCGACAGCTTTGCTCTTGGCGTCTGCAACGGCTGCCAGATGATGAGTTCTCTGCGCGAATTCATCCCGGGAGCGAACGACTGGCCACTCTTCGAGCGAAACCGCGTCGAGCAGTTCGAGGCACGGTTCTCGATGGTCGAAATTCCGGAATCCCCGTCGCTCTTTTTGTCCGGCATGGCCGGTAGCCGGCTGCCGGTCGTTGTCTCGCACGGCGAAGGCCGGGCCGTCTTTGCCACCGCCGAGCAGCAGGCGCGGACGCTGGTTGCGATGCGGTTCGTCGGTCCCGACGGTCAAGCGACCGAGCGGTATCCGTATAACCCGAATGGTTCGCCGGCCGGAATTACCGGACTGACGACCGCCGACGGCCGTTTCACGATTCTGATGCCTCACCCCGAGCGCGTCTTCCGCAGTGTGCAGATGTCGTGGTACCCACGCGACTGGATCGACCGGGGTTGGCACGACTCTCCCTGGCTGCGCCTCTTTCGAAACGCCCGGCGCTGGGTGGGGTGACTCGGACCGCACGGACCGCGTAAACGCGAAAGGCGCCGCGAGGCGGCGCCTTTCGGGCGGGTAAACGGAAATAGGCGGTCAGTCGACCTTCGCCTTGCTGCGCAGATCGGCGACGTACTTTTGCAGCTGTTCCTGTTGCAGGCGTTGCAGAATCTGTGGTTTAACCTGCTCGAAGGCCGGGGGATTGAACGGTCGGCTGTCTTCAACCAAGATCACGTGATAGCCAAAGTCGGTCTTGACCGGCGTTTCGGTGTACTTGCCTTTGGGCAGCGCAGCGACCGCGTCGCCAAACGGCTTGACATAGCTTGCCGTGCTGCTCCAGCCGAGATCGCCGCCCTTGTCGCGCGAGCCTGGATCTTTCGACTGTTTGGCCAGCTCTTCGAACTTCGCGCCTTTCTTGAGATTGACGATGATCGTCTTCGCGTCATCCTCCTTCTCGACCAGGATGTGACGCACTTTGTACTCGGTGTTTCCGAACTGACTCTTCATCCGCTCGTAAGCGGCCTTGGCCTGCTCGTCACCGATCGGATGCTTCTTCACGTAATCCTGGACGTAGGCGCGGATGTAGATCGCCTGGCGCGCCAGGTCAGCCTGTGCGGCGATCTCCGGTTTCTTGTCGAGACCCAGCTTTTTCGCCTCCTGCACCAGCAACTCGCGCCGAATCAGTTCCTCCTTGACGGCATTCTTTAGCTCGGGGCTATCCGGCGCGCCTTGGGCTTGCTGCTCGGCGAGAAAGGCGTTGGCAACCGTCTGTGAGATGGCGGTTCCGTTCACGGTGGCAAAAGCGGCTGTCCCGCCGCCACTCTTGGCTTTTTCAGCGGCGGCTGCCGGCAGAGAGATCATCGCGCCGAACAGCAGCGCGGCGGCAAGCTTGGAAAGGTTAGGCATGGAGAGTCCTTCGGTTGGGGGAGAGAGGGAAATGGGGAGTCAATCAGGAGGCAGGCGCCGCCTCGGCTTCCTCGGGCGTCATCGCTCGGATGCTCAGGGCATGAATCCGGCTGCGCAAAAGGTCGGCGAGCGCCTGATGAACCAAGCGATGCCGTGCCAGCGGCGGTTGTCCGGAAAATGCCGAACTGACAATGAACAGACGGATATGCCGACCGCCGCCGCGGGCGCCTTCGTGGCCCGCATGCCGCGCCGAGTCGTCGATCAGTTCGAGGCGCTGCGGCGCGAGCGCGGCGAGGCGCTCGCCAATCTGCACCTCCAGCTCCTCACCAACGCACACGCCGGCTTCACTCACGCTGGGAGGGCCTTCTTGAAGGGTTTCACCGTCACCTGTGCATAAACGCCCGCCGCAACGTAAGGGTCGTCGTTGGCCCAAGCGGTCGCCGCGCTCAGCGACGGAAACTCGGCGACGATCAGGCTGCCGCTGAATCCCGCCGGTCCAGGATCGGGAGCGTCGATTGCCGGGAAGGGACCGGCGAGTAACAGCCTGCCTTCTTCCTGGAGCGCCCGTAGACGGTCGAGGTGCGCCGGCCGGGCGGCGAGACGCTCGGCGAGCGAGCCCGGACGATCGTCACCCATGATCACGTAGAACATTACTTGGGTCCCTCAAGGTGCTTGGAGAGCAACAACCCCTGGCCGAGAACGAAAACCAGCATCAGCCCCATACCACCGAAAACCTTGAAATTGACCCAGTCGTCGGTCGAGAAGTTGAAGGCGACGATGAGGTTGGCGATGCCCATGAAAAAAAAGAAGCCGATCCACGACCAGTTAAGCGTTCGCCAAGCCGTTTCGGGTAACTCCATCTGCGTGGACAAGAGCATCCGCAGCAGGTTTTTCCGGAAGACCAGTGTCCCCGCGAGCAACACCGCTGCGAAGCTCCAGTAGAGAACGGTCGGCTTCCACTTGATGAAGGTCTCGTCGTGCAGCACAAGGGTCAGGCCGCCGAAAACGGTAATCACGACCAGACTTACCCAGAGCATGGTGTCGATCTTGCGGCCCCTGAACCACAACCAACCGATCTGAGCGAAAGTGGCTGCGATGGCGACGCCCGTCGCGAGGTAGATTCCGGCAAGCTTGTAGGCAATAAAGAACAGAACGACAGGAAAAAGGTCAAAGAGTAGCTTCATGACCAGAGCCGGGCAGTGAATGGGCGATTATGGCCGATTTGGCCGATCGCTGTCCATGCTGCGAAGGCCGGATTTAGACGGTCAAACGGAAGCCGCGAGGCCAAGCGCGCGTTCGATTGGGTCTCGGAAAGGACGTCCGCCGGGTCGCGGCGACCGTTCGCGTGGCGGGCGTCTGAGCAGGTGGTCCCCCAACTACTTGTCGACGAACGCCCGCTCGATCACGTAGTCGCCTTGGGCGCCGATATGGGGCGAGACACGAAACCCTCGCTGGTCGAGCATGGCGCAGCAGTCCGCTATCATCGCCGGACTACCGCAGACCATCGCCCGATCTCGCGCCGGGTCGAGCGGCGGCAGGCCGAGGTCGGCAAAGAGTTGACCCCGCTCGACCAGCGCCGTGATCCGGCCTCGGTGAACGAAGGGTTCACGGGTCACCGTCGGGTAGTAGATCAATTTGCCGCGCAGCAGGTCGGCGAAGAACTCGTGTCGTGGCAACTCGTCGCTAATGAACTGACGGTAGGCGAGGTCCTTAATCCAGCGCACGCCGTGGACCAGAACAATCTTCTCAAAGCGTTCATAGGTCTCGATATCCTGGATCAAACTGATAAATGGCGCCAGACCGGTTCCGGTCGCCAGTAGGTAGAGATGTTTTCCCGGACGCAGATCACGCAGCACCAGCGTTCCCGTCGGCTTGCGGCTGACGACGATTTCATCGCCTACCGACAGATTCTGCAGCTTCGAAGTCAATGGACCATTCGCCACCTTGATACTGAAGAATTCGAGAAACTCATCATGATTCGCGCTGGCAATACTGTAGGCGCGTGTCAAGGGGCGCCCTTCCTGCGGCAGGCCGATCATCACGAACTGGCCATTGAGGAAGCGCAGGCCAGGATCGCGTGTCGTGCGGAAGCTGAATAACGACTCGCTCCAGTGGTGTACGGCGAGGACGCGTTGGGTAGAGAAGTGGCTCATCCTTGTATCCATGGCTTGACTTAGACCGCATCAAGCGTAAGCTGTCGTTCGATATCTGTAAAACGAATTAATTAGATACTAGCTATCGTATTTATCAATATGCGATATACGCTGCGTCAGATCGCCGTTTTTGTCGCGGTTGCCCGGTACCAGAACGTCTCGCGCGCTGCCAAGGAGCTCGCGCTGTCGCAGTCGGCGACCAGCACGGCACTGGCCGAACTCGAGCGCCAGTACGACACGCGTCTATTCGACCGTCTGGGAAAAGCTCTGCGGCTTAATGAGCTGGGGCAGACGTTGTTGCCGCGCGCGATCGAACTCATCGAGCAAGCGTCAGCGCTTGAGACCTTGCTCGAAGGTCGAGCCGGCTACGGCAAGCTGGCCATCGGAGCGACGCTGACCATTGGCAACTACCTGGCGACGTGGCTTGTTGCCGACTTCCTGAAGCACCATCCGGAGAGCACCCTGCACCTGTCGGTACATAACACGGCGACGATAGTCGAGCAGATCGTACACCACGTCCTGGACTTGGGATTGATCGAAGGCAGCTGTCGACATCCGGATCTGATTGTAGAGCCGTGGGTCGCTGACGAACTGGTCGTCTTTGCCGATCCAGCGCATCGCCTGGCGGGTCGCGACGGGATCAGACTGGCTGACCTCCGCAACGAGTCGTGGATCGTTCGCGAGCCCGGTTCGGGAACGCGCGAAACGCTGGACAAAGCGATCAGCCACCATCCTTGGCCACTCAACGTGCGCCTTGAACTGGAGCACACCGAAGCCATCAAGCGCGCCGTTGAGTACGGTCTTGGCATTGGCTGCGTGTCGCGTCTGGCGCTGCGTGAAGCCTTCGCTCGTGGCAGCTTGGTGCCGATCGAGGTCGAAGATCTCGACTTGCGTCGCAATTTCTGTTTCCTCTGGCATCGGCGCAAGTTCCAGACGCCGGGGATGCAAGAATTCGTCGCTTCGTGTCGCAGACTTACCGCCGGCGTCGAGCGCAGTGACCGCATCGCGTGGGTCACACCCGTACGCTCGGTCGACCCAGAGAGCGGATGACTGATAAATTGCGTGATCAGCGTTGACGCTGACGAGTGAGGATTGGTAGAATTCTCCCTCTTTCGCAAGGGCATCCGGCAAGCAAAATGCGGGTGCGGCGGATGGGTGGTCTGGGTCGCGGGATATCCTCGGCCGATTGTCGCGGGGTGGAGCAGTCTGGCAGCTCGTCGGGCTCATAACCCGAAGGTCACAGGTTCAAATCCTGTCCCCGCAACCAGCTCTTTAACAATTGGACAACCGATAGGTGTGGGTTCTTGGTTGGAGGTCTG
>CAYQVH010000011.1:0-94152 GCA_964420975.1 uncultured Candidatus Accumulibacter sp. | reverse complement strand
CCGACAGCCAAACCCGGCTACACCCAGGCTAATGCCAATATACTACACCAACGCCGTCGAATGTGGGTGGGGTTGCGCCGGGGTCGCCGGAAGGAGCGCGTAGCGCGACTGGAGGCGAGCCCGGCCCGGCCGCCGAGGTGAAGCGGTGGTCGGCGGGGCGGAAGAAGGAAGTCGTGCTGCGCCTGTTGCGCGGTGAGCCGGTCGATGCAATCTCACGGGAGGTATCGGTGCCGATAGACAAGCTCGAAGGCTGGCGCGACCGGGGGTTGGCGGGTATCGACGCCGGCCTCAAGGAACGTGAGAACGATCCGGTCGAACGGCGGCTTGACGAGGCCAACCGGCGCATCGGCGAACTGGTCATGGAAGTCGAGATTCTGCAGAAGAAAAGGCGGGCGAAGCACCCTTTGGTCGGTCGGAGGTCGTCGCGATGAGCCGCGAGACCTCCGCAGAAACCGGCAAGCCCTACGGTCTGGAACGGGTCTGCCGGGTGCTCGAAATCCCCCGCTCGACGATCTATGCCCAGGAACAGCGGCAAGCGGTCAAGGTCGTGCCCCGGCATCCGGCGCGGCGCGGGCCGAAGCCGAAAGTCTCGGACGCCGATCTCCTTGCCGCCATCCAGGCTGACCTGGCGGCCTCGCCCTTTACCGGCGAGGGTCACCGCAAGGTCTGGGCGCGCCTGCGCATCCTGCGTGGCATTCGGGTCGGCCGCAGCCGCGTCTTGCGCCTGATGCGCGAGCACCAGTTGCTCTCGCCGCATCGCCAGCCCCAAGTCGCACCGAACCTCCACGACGGGATCATCACCACCGACCGTCCCAACGAGATGTGGGGCACTGACGGCATCCGCATCGAAACGGTCGACGAGGGCTGGGTCGGGTGTTCTCGGCGGTCGATCACTGTGATGCCTATTGCGTCGGTATCCATGCGGTCAAGATCGGCAATCGCTTCGCGGCCTTGCAACCCATTGCCCAGGGCATCAAGGACGCGTTCGGTGCCATCGGCGCCGATGCCGGATGCGGCCGGCCCTGCGCATGGACAACGGCACACAATACACCGCCGACGACTTTCTCAATCAGATCAAGTTCTGGGGGATCGCACCGAGCTTCGCCTTCGTCGCCGAGCCGCAAACCCAAGGCGTCGCCGAGCGGTTCAATCGGACGCTGAAGGAGCAGGCCATTTACGGCCGTATCTTCAGAAACGTCGAGGAGGTGCGCGCCGCCGTCACCGAGTTCAAAGATCGCTACAACCACCATTGGCGTCTCGAAAAACTGGGCTTCATGTCACCCCTCGAAGCCCGTCAGACTTATGCCATGCGAAAGGCAGCCTGAGTTGCAAAACCGTGTCCAAACAATCCGAGCCGGTACAACGGGCTGACCCGAATGGCGCCAAGTTAAGCCTGCTTGGCGTGATATCGACCGCGATGTGGGATTTCGACCATCTGATGGCGAGGTGCGGTGAGGAGCGCGAAGGGTTTTGGCCGTCGCTTCACGCATCGCGGCTCTCGTCGCCCTGGTCGGCAAGGTACAAGATGCCGGGCAATTGAAGATCGCAGCGTCTCCAGCAATCGTCGTTGCTCATTCGGATCGTTCGTTTGGCTGAATTGGGGTTCCCACTGGCGCAGAGCTTGAACGCTGCCCTTGAAACTCAACCTGCGCGGCGCGTGACCGACCTCGGCAGCCGACTCCACCCTCAACAGGCGGAGGGCGTTGTAGGCGATGAAATGCATCAAGATTTCCTTCTCTACCATTTTCGGAGAGCGGCAACGCAAGACGTCCATCCCAAGCGTGGTCTTGATGTCGCGAAAGAACAGTTCGACATCCCAGCGCTGGAAATAGAGGTCTGCCAAGTCCGAGGCCGTGTAGCGGGACGCATCGGTCAAGGTCGTGACGAGATAAAACGACTCGCTGCGCATACCCGGTGTCGTCATCTCGACCTTGATCTGGCGTAGCGCGAGATGGTCGGGCAGCGTCTGCCACTCCTCACGGGAATAGCTCAGGTTCCCGTTCCAGGCAGGCTTTGGCCAGGTGATCAGCCAGTCGTCCGGGGCGAGAGATTTTGTGGCTTTTGCCGCCTCAACGGGTGTTCGGCGCGCCAAAGTCGTTACGGTGTCCACGCCCATGTTCTGGAACTTCCAGACGTCGTAATAGCGGCAGAAACCCTTGTCGCCCATCAGGATGTCGCCGGGTTTGAACGGCTCCCACTGCTGTCGCAAAAGCGTCAGCTCGCCGCTCTGGATCGAGCTGACACGGTGGCTCAGCAGCGCCCCGGTTTGCAGGCAGAAGCAGGCACAGAGGCGGGCGGGCCTGCGGGAAGCCACAGCCAGGTTTCTGACTTCCCGGTTGTGGCCATGCCTGTTGGTTGTCGGGCGTGTCGGGCAGGCTTACCCCGGTTCCATCAACCACGACGACGCGCCGTCCCTTCCACCGCTCATGGCGGCCACGTGGCTGCAACTGCTCGGACGTGTGCTCCAAAATCCGCTGGAGTCGATCACCGCTTAGCTTGCTTCGTGCTTGGCAATACGCCAAGGTGGATGCCGAGGGCAACGGCATGTCACGAGTCGCGGAAAACGCTTGCACCTTGCGGACAACTTCTTGACAACCACCGTCGGCATCAAGAACCTGCGTGAAGAAGGCCCAGAACGTATTCTCTTTGCTGAATGTTCGCCGCCGACTGAAGTCGCCCTTCGTCTCGTTCCCGAGTTCTTGGATTGGGATGAAGCCACCAAAACAATCGCCCAGCTGACTGATCGTGTGCCGGCGAATTCGACGCCTTTCCTCGGCCAGCTTCTGAGCGCCAGATCGAGGCTTGCGGCGCAGCGTGGAGAGGTGAAATCCGGGCAGAAAAAGGGTATCGCCTTTCATGCCAGATTATCTCATTAATGCCTATGGCATTCAACAAGTTTTCCGCTGAAAGGGCTTAACTTAGTGCCATTCTAGTCTGACCCCTATTGTCCTTCTTCATGTGGATACCAGGACGAGTCCCCAGAGTCCGAAGCCGTAGGCGACAACGGCTGCCCAGGAGTCGACCCCAAGGCCTCCGTAGCGTCGCTGTGGGCGTAGGATGATGCCGGCGACGTAGACGGTGGTCATGATCAGCCCGATCATCCCGATCCACGCGTTGGCGCGACCTTCGTAGGTGAGGACGGGCTGCCAGGCGAGCAGATCGGCGAGGATGAACAGGACGAGCTGAAACGCATTGCCGCCGAAGATGTCGCCAAACACCAGTGTGTATCGCTTCATCTGGACGCCGGTGATCGCCGTGCTGATCTCGGGCAGAGCAGACGCGAGCGCGAGTACAGTCGCACCGAAGAGGACGCCCGTTATCCCCATCTGGTTGGCGATGCGGTTGCCGCTCTGTTCGAGCAGGACCCCGGCGACCAACGTGATCACCGAAGCGACGATGAAGATGGTCACCAGCCGGGTCGAACTGGTGTTAGCGAGATCCGAATCGCCTTCCTGCTCGGCCGGCACGGGTTTCGGGGTGACCGTCTCCGTTGCCGGGGCAGCGTGCACGGACACGACGAGGTCGAGATCTTTCCGGTCGCGGCAAAGGGTCAGGATCCACATGCCGGCTGCCCAGATCAGCGCGATGGCGATGCTGCCGACGCCGAGCGGGCCGACGGCTGCGGACTGCGGCAGCAGGCCGGCCATGGCCGTGATTGCGACGACGCAAATGACAAGGATTCCCTCGAGAACAGGGACCAGCGACGCGGCAGCGGCGGACAGCGGGATTGGGCCACGGACGAAGCGATCGGCGATTGCCAGGACTAACGTCTGTACGGCCACACCTCCAATCAGGTTACCAGCGGCGATGTCGAGGTGGCCGCTACTCGCGGCACTGACGGTGATCGCCAGTTCGGGAAGGCCACCAGTGACTGAAAGAAGGATCATGCCGCCGATCGTCTCGCCGAGGCCGAAGCGGTCGTCGAGAATGTCCGTCGCCTTCGCCAGCCATACGCCGGAAACCCAGGTGGCGATTGCAGCGCCAGCAAAGATCAGCAGTGCGGCGCCAGTTCCGAGATTGTCCATCGCTGTCTCCCGTTCAGAGGATCAAAAACTGACAGACCACGTTTTATTTTCGGCGGCGGAGATTTCCTCATACATCCAGAGGGGGTCTAAGTCGGCTCCATTCGGCCACGTGACACCGCCGAGCGCGAGGCGCGCCTGAGCAAAGCATTGCGGGTTGGTAAGCGCAGCGAACACGCCAAGCGAGGGATCTGGTCGGACTGCCGACAGGTCCACAACACCGCAGGTTCCATCGGCGAACGTCACCGAAAGCCGATAACCCGGCAGCAGCGAAATGCTCTGACACGCCACGCGGCGGCGGTAACTACTCCAGCGGTGGGATTCTCTTCGGTGCTTGCCCCGATTGACATAAATCCCAATCCTCCATCAGCTCAGCGCGATGCTCAATGGCCCATTCCACGACGAGATGAAATGCCCGCCTAGGGAGACTGCCATGCATGACCTCGAGCGTGCGAATGTCGATCAGCGCTTCAAACTCGCCATACAGCGCGCAACAAAATGGCGGGGTCACGTCTTGAAATCACGCCTTCGAGGATCCCAACTGCCCATGGCTTCGGTTCCGCTCCATTGATCACCCCAACAAACGGTTCAGCAGTTCATCACGACTGAGGCCATGGTGAGCCGCAACCGCCGCAAGTATGGCCGCCAGGGTGCCGATGCGCAACGGGTCGTGAGTGGGAATCGTGATGTGATGTTCGCCGTGTTCCTGCGTCGTGAGCCGAACGTGGCTGCCAGTTTGTCGCGTCGAGACATATCCAAGCTTCGCCAACTGTCGGATCAGCGCCGGCCCGGACAGATCGCGCGGCAGCTTCATGCCGCCAGCGATTCTTCGCGCGTGATGTGCAGGCGGATCACGCTCGGTCTCTTGTCGTCGTCGAAATGGCAACGCACCGCATCGCGCACCTGTGCGTGCAAGCTGGGCAGGTCGTCGGCTTCGGTAAGGATATCCTCCCCAACCGCGCGCGCAGTAAAGCCGCCTTCGGGGGCTTCCGCGACGATGAAGTGAATTTCAGTCATGGCCATAATGGTTCCTTGATCTTTCTTGACTGCACACCGGTTTGCGAGCACACGGGTTCGGGGCCTTCCACTTGCTGGTTCGGCAATCTCTCAACCGGCGATTTCCAACCGTCTTTCAATCCGGTCAATTCTCGCCTTGATCTGATCGATACTTGACTGTTGGCGGATGATTTCTTCGTAGTTGTGCGAGCTATTGCATCGGCCAGCGGCAGTGCTTGCTTCCAGGCTGGTAAGCCGGGCAGCGACCCTCCCCAACTTGCTTTCGATACGATCATGCCCACTCCGCAAGGCGCGCAAGTGCTCAAGAGCCAGATTGTCAACGTGGTCGCTCATGATCAAGCCTCCTTGTACCAAGTCTATCGCCAAGCGGCCGAGTGTTCAAACCGTGAAAATTGCCTACGGATCAATTACCCACAACTCCCCACCGCCCCACAAGCCGTACAGAAATCACACCCATCCTTGCGGATCATCGTCAGATTGCCGCACTCGCCGCACAGCTTGCCGGCGGTGGCTTGCGTGGCGCCGCCGCCGGCCGGAGTTTGTAGAATCCCCATCTGCTGCAACGGCAGACCGCTTTCGTCGAGGATGCCGAGCATTGCGTAGCGGTGGATGATTAGTTGCGCGAGGTAGGCGACCGTCGACGGGTAGTTCGCTTGGCGGCGGGTGCCGGGGATGAAGGCCATGAAGTCGCCGAGCGGTTCGGGGTAGTCGAGTAGTTTCCGGAGCTTCATGCCGATCCACGCCGGATCGAGGACGCGCATGTCGAGCGAGAGGAGTTTCGTCAGCCCGTCGAGCGCGCGTGGGTAGTTGCCGGAGAGCCAGACCGAATAGGGCCGCGTCACGCCGTCGGGGAGCGTGATTTCCTTCAGGCCGAGGACGAAATCCTCGCCGGTTGCCGGGTTGAGGACGTCGACCGTCCACGACAACGTGCCGTCGGTGCCGGTCTTCGGCTCCTTGCGGCTGAACATCGCGTCGAGTACCGGCGTCGGGCCGTCGTGGTTGAAAGCGCCAAGACGGTCGACGCGATACTGGATCAGTTGCGCCATCGCGGCGACGACCGACGGCATGCGCTTTCTTTCGCCGTGCGGCGGGAAGGGCATGTCGAAACTCTCCTCGCCGGCGGTTTTGGCCAGCGATTCGAGCTTCAGCGCCAGCCAGCCGTGGTCGTTGGCGCGCATGTCCATCGACAGCGTCTTGGCCACTGCGCCGAGGCCGCGCGGCTGCTCGGGACCGTTGACCCAGACTTCGAACGGCCACGAGCGGCCGTCTTCCTGATCGACGTGGCCAACGAAGAGCGCGAACTTGCCGTGCGTGTGCTCGATCATGTACGTCCAGGCAAGGTTGCCTTCGGGCAGATGCGGCCGGTTCGGCCAGCGCAGGCTGGCGAGCACCGGCGCCGGCAGCGTCTTGATCGTCAGCCGGCGATTCGCGTCGCCGATTTCGAAGTCCTGCGGCTGCTTCCGGTCTTCGACCTGCTTCTGCGTTTCGACGGAGAGCACCGCGCCGAGGACGGCGTTCGGACGGTAGGTGGCGAGGCCCTTCAAACCCGACTTCCAGGCGCTGAAGTAGAGGTCCTGGAAGTCTTCGTAAGGGTAGTCGGCGGGGACGTTGACGGTCTTCGAGATCGAAGTGTCGACGTACGGGGCGACCGCGGCGACCATGTCCTTGTGCGCCTTGGCCGAGATTTCGAGTGCGGTGACAAAGTAGTCGGGCAGTTTGTCGACGTCGCCGCCGAGGTGTTTGAACAGCCGCCAGGCGTAGTCTTCGACGGCGTATTCCTTGAGCGTGCCGTCGGCCATGCGCTTCTTGCGGCTGTAGGTCCAGGAGAACGGCGGTTCGATGCCGTTCGAAGCGTTGTCGGCGAAAGCGAGCGAGATCGTTCCGGTCGGCGCGATCGAGAGGAGATGCGAGTTGCGCAGGCCGTGCTGGCGAATCGCGCTCTTGATCTCGGCCGGCAGGCGCGAGGCGAAGTTGCCGCCCGAAAGGTAGAGTTCGGCGTTGAACAGCGGGAAGGCGCCGCGCTCCCTGGCGAGTTCGACTGAAGCGAGGTAGGCGGTGTCGCGCAGGAATTCGGCGATGCGCGCGCCCATCGCCAGCGCTTCCGGCCGGTCGTAGCGCAGGCGCAGCATGCACAGCGTGTCGCCGAGGCCGGTGAAACCGAGGCCGACGCGGCGCTTGTTGGCCGCTTCCTGGCGCTGGCGTTCGAGCGGCCAGGCGGTGACGTCGAGGACGTTGTCGAGCATCCGCGTCGAGACCTGGATCACTTCGGCGAACGCGGCGAAGTCGAATTCGGCGTCGGCCGAGAACGGCGCCTTGACGAACAGCGTCAGGTTGATCGAACCCAGGCAGCAGCAGCCATAAGGCGGCAGCGGCTGCTCGGCGCAGGGATTGGTCGCCTCGATGACTTCGCAGTAGGAGAGGTTGTTGTCCTTATTCATGCGGTCGAGGAAGAGGATGCCGGGCTCGGCGTGGTCGTAGGTGGACTTCATCACCTGCTCCCAGAGATCTCTCGCGCGCACGCGGCGATAGACCCAGACGCCGTCGTCGCGCTGGAAGGCACCGGCGCGCTTGATGTCGGGGCTCGGCTCGGCGCGATGCGTGAGTTCGACCTCGCCGTCGGTCTCGACCGCCTGCATGAAGGCGTCGGTGACGGCGATCGAGACGTTGAAGTTGGAGAGGTCGCCGTGGTCCTTGGCGTGGATGAAGACTTCGATATCCGGATGGTCGCAGCGCAAGACGCCCATCTGCGCGCCGCGGCGGGCGCCGGCCGATTCGACGGTTTCGCAAGAGCGGTCGAAGACACGCATGTACGATACCGGCCCCGAAGCGCGCGACTGCGTTCCCTTGACCAGTGCGCCGATCGGCCGGATCGACGAAAAGTCGTAGCCGACGCCGCCGCCGCGGCGCATCGTTTCGGCCGCTTCGGCGAGCGCGCTGTAGATGCCGGGCTTGCCATCGACAATTTCGACCACCGAATCGCCGATCGGCTGCACGAAGCAGTTGATCAGCGTCGCCGCCAGCGTCGTTCCGGCGGCGGAGTTGATCCGGCCGGCGGGAACAAAACCGTTTTCCTGTGCCCACAGGAAGCGCTCCTCCCAGTGTTGGCGCGGCTTCTCGTCCTCGACCGCGGCCAGCGCGCGCGCAACGCGCCGGCGTACGTCATGCACCGACGTTTCGTTGCCCTTGGCGTACTTCTCGACCAGCACTTCGGCTGAAATTTCCTGTTCGGCCAGCGGCGCGATCGCCGGGGCTTCGGCAATCGCCGTCAAGGGGAGCTGATGGACGAGTGGGTTCATGATCTTTCCTCGAAGGGGCTGGGTGGACGATTGGTTTGGGGCAGGCGGCATGGCGAGCGCGACCCGACAAGGCGAAAACTACTATATCTAGTTGTTATCAGCAAGAGGAGCACTACATATAGTTTTCAAGTGCGACTGTCGATGGACCGGAAAGGTTGTCCAATCACGGCCTTAGCGTTGCCTGGCGAGAAACTGGGAGAAGGGCGGTTCAGCCAGCCTTCAGCTTTTCGCGATTGGCGTGCGCGATGAGGGAGGCGATCACGCACGACGCGATGCGCGTCTCGGCGGTATCGGCGCGGCTGGTGAGGACGATCGGCACACGTGCGCCGAGGACAATCCCGGCGGTCAGCGCGTTGGCAAGGTACTCGAGCTGCTTGGCGATCATGTTGCCCGATTCGAGGTCGGGAACGACGAGGATGTCGGCGCGCCCGGCGACTGCCGAGTGGATGCCCTTGGTCTTGGCGGCGACAAGCGAAACGGCGTTGTCGAAGGCCAGTGGACCGTCGAGCAGGCCCCCCCGGATCTGGCCGCGGTCGGCCATCTTGCACAGCGCGGCGGCGTCGAGCGTCGACTGAATCTTCGGGTTGACCGTTTCGATTGCCGAGAGGATCGCGACTTTGGGTTCGGCCGTGCCAATGATGTGTGCGAGGTCGATCGCGTTCTGGATGATGTCGACCTTGTCCGGCAGCGTCGGCGAGATGTTGATCGCCGCGTCGGTGATCAGGATCGGCCGCGGATACGTCGGCACGTCCATCAGAAAGACGTGGCTGATGCGCCGGTCGGTGCGCAGACCGGCGGCGCGTGAGACGACCTCGGCCATCAGCTCGTCGGTGTGCAGGCTGCCCTTCATCAACGCCTCGACGTCACCGCTGCGGATCAGCGCCACGGCCATCGCCGCCGCGTCGTGGCTGTGCTTGACGTTGACCAGGCGATGACCGCCAAGGTCGAAGCCGTTTTCCTCGGCAATGGCGCGGATTTTCTGCTCGGGTCCGATCAGCAGAGGCGTGATCAGCTTTGCGTCGGCCGCCAGCAGCGCGCCGCGCAGCGACTCGCGATCGCAGGGGTGGACGACGGCCATGTCGATCGGCGCCAACCCTTCGGCACGCGCGACCAGCGCCTGCAGCCGTGCGTACTTGTCGGATATCGTGATTTCCGGCATCACCGTGCGTTTGGCCTTGACCTTTTCGCTTGGCGCCAGGACTTCGGCGCTGCCGGAGACGACGAGCAGGCCGTCCTGGTTGACACAGGCGCAGTCGAGGATCAGGTGACGGTTGTGGTCGAACTTCTGGCGCACGGTGACGGTGACCGTGATCGTGTCGCCGATCGTCACCGGTCGCGCGAAGTGCAGCGTCGACTCGACGAGCACAGTCCCCGGTCCCGGAAACTGCGTCCCGAGCACCGTCGACAACAGCGACGCAGACCACATGCCGTGCGCAATGAAATCGCGGAACACGCCGCTGTGCCTGAATTCTGTGGTCTCCAGCGCCGGATTGATGTCGCCCGAGAGCAGCGCGAAGAGCTTGACGTCTTCCGGGCGCAGCGTCCGCAGCAGCGAAGAGCTGTCGCCGACGCGAATTTCGTTGTAGGTCCGACTTTCGAGAAATTCGGCAGGTGGCTCGAAAGGCATGATCGTCCTCCGTAGTGCTTAAGCCGCTGGCATCGTTGCGGCGGCCGTCGAGTGATTGGTAAACTGAACCCCGCGAACAGGCCTGATTGTCGTGCAATGCCGCATCGATTGCCACCGGGACGTCGTGATGCATTGGCCGGTTGCACAATCCGATTCTTGGTCGCGAGGTGGAAGGAGGAAATGCTTAACTTGAAGGCGCATGCCGAACCGCTGGCTCGGACGGGAAGATGCGCGTTCACTGGCAAAGCACCGCTTGCCGGCTCGCGCCGGGCGTGGCGGGGCGGATGACGGCACTCAAGTACCGGGCTGATATTGACGGGCTGCGGGCGATTGCGGTCTTGCCCGTCACCTTGTTCCATGCCGGCGTCCCGGGATTCAGCGGCGGGTTTGTCGGCGTTGACATTTTCTTTGTCATTTCCGGCTACCTGATTACGCTGATCCTGATTCGCGAACTCGCCGAGGGGAGTTTCTCCCTGATGCGCTTTTATGAGCGACGGGTCCGGCGGATCCTCCCCGCCTTGACCGCCGTGCTGGTCTTCAGCGTCTGCGCGAGTTACTTCCTGCTACCGCCGGTTCAGTTCGCCGAAGTCGGACGCGCCCTGCGTGCGATCGCGCTGATCAAGGCTAACCATTACTTCTCGCGCGTCCAGGGCGACTACTGGCAGCAAAACCTGCTTGCCGACCAGCCCTTGCTGCACACCTGGTCGCTGGCGGTTGAAGAGCAATACTACGTTCTCTTTCCGCTGCTCCTTTGGCTCGTTTTCACACTAGCCAAGCGCTGGTTTGGCACGGACCGCGATCCGCGCCGAGGCATTTTGACGCTGATCGGTGTTCTCGCCCTGCTTTCGCTTGCCGCCAGTGAGTGGCTGGTACACAACGATCGGCCCGTGGCGTTTTACCTGCTGCCCTCGCGTGCCTGGGAACTCCTGCTGGGTAGCGGGCTTGCCGTGCTGGTTTCCCGGCGACCTCCGGTTCCCAGGGCGCGAGAGTGGCTCGGCGGGGTCGGCTTGCTGATGGTCGTCGTCGCGGTTGCCGGGTTCGATTCGCGTTCTCCTTTCCCAGGGCTGTACGCCCTGCTGCCGTGCCTCGGTTCGGCTCTGCTGATTTGGTCCGGGACGCCCGCGGCGGACGGCAGTACCACCTGGGTGGCGCGTTGTTTGATGGTCCGGCCGCTAGTGTTCATCGGCTTGATTTCCTATTCCCTTTATCTCTGGCACTGGCCGGTCATCATTCTGCAGCGATCGATCGGCTGGTACGCCCACGGCCTGCCGGAGGTGCCGACTGTCGTCCTGCTGCTGGTCATGCTGCTGTTGGCGTGGGGCTCGTGGCGTTACATTGAATTGCCTTTCCGGCGCCGCACCCACCCGGACTCGGCGTGGTCGGCACGCTTGGCGACCGCTTGCGGTGTGGTTGTGTTGGCGCTGAGTCATTGGCTTGGCGACGCGACCATTTCTTCGGCGCAGACCGGCAAGCCCGTGGCGCAGGTGCTGCCACCCATCGTCAAACAGCTCGTCGCCGACACCACCAACTCACCCGGCATCGCCTGCGAAGGCGCTGATAATGTTCAACAGATCGCGCGCAATGGGGGGGGATGCACGGTAGGCGACGCGCCTGGCGACGCCTTGCCCGCCTTCGCGCTGATTGGCGATTCGCACGCGCGCATGTACACCGAGGCGGCTCGCGCAGCGGCACTCGATAGCCGCGTCAACGCGTTGGTTCTTGCGCGATCGAGCTGCATTCCGGTCCTCGATCTGTCGCCGCCCACCCGCCACTTGTGTCGCGACCTGACGGCGGCGACCTTTGATTATCTGGTTCATTCGCCGGTGCGCAAGGTGGTCCTCGTCGGCTACTGGATCGACATTCTTCTCGATCCCGAGCTCTCGGATCGCCTCAAGCCCGCTCTGTTTGCGGCGCTCGACCGGCTGTTGCGGGCCGACAAGTCGGTTTTTCTGATGCTCGACGTCCCCCTGCTGGCCTCTAACGAGCTTCCGTTTCGATCTGCGGTCGATAGCGTTCGCCGACGGGGGGCGGAGATTTCCGGCCCATCGCTGTCGCAGCACTACGAGACCCAGAGACGAGTGATGGAACTCGTAGACGCTTTTCCCGGCCGGGATCGGATCGTTGTGCTTGATCCGGCGCCTTTCCTTTGCCCGCGAGGCAATTGTCTCGTCGCCGACGAGGGTCAGACGCTCTACCGTGATCGGCACCACCTGACCGACACGGCGTCGATGCGTCTTCGCCAGATCTTTCTCGACGTCATCGCGCATCCTTAGTCGTTTTCTCGGGCCGCGCGGTTGACTTGTATCAGTTGCCCGTCCGCCGGATTTGATAATCTGCCGCAGCTACGCCATCGTCGGGCGAGGAAGATGGGTCGGACAGAGGGACCGCAAGCGGGCACACGGGCACTGGCGTCCGTTTTGGCCAGATATCGTCGGGATTCCGGGGCGCTGTTGCAGATCCTGCGCGAAGTACAGGAGGAGGCCGGTTACCTGCCGGCGGCCGTGCTGACGCGAATTGCCGAAGCGCTGGGCGTGCCGCGGGCGCGCGTCGAAGGAGTCGCCAGCTTCTACGCTTTCTTGCATCTCGCGCCGGTGGGACGTTATCGCGTCTTGTTTTCCGACAACATCACCGATCGCCTGCTCGGTAGCCGTGCACTGCTCGATCGCCTGTGCCACCGGCTGTGGATCGAACGCGGCAAGGTGTCGGAAGACGGTCTGGTCAGTGTCGATACGACATCGTGTACCGGGATGTGCGACCAGGGACCGGCGCTGCTGGTGAATGGCCGAGCCTTGACCCGGATGTCCGTCGAACGTATCGACACGATCAGCGAGCTGATCCGCAGCGAAATCCCGCTCGACGACTGGCCGCGCGACTACTTCCTCGTCGACGACAATATCCGCCGACGCGACGTGCTGCTCGGGGGTACGTGGCCGCTCGGTGAAGCCGTGCGTGCGGCGATTGCTCGCGGTGCCGAGGCGATGCTCGAAGAGCTGCGCTTGTCCAACCTGCGCGGGCGGGGCGGGGCGGGGTTCACGACTTACGTCAAGTGGCAGTCGGCGCGTCAGGTCACGCCGTCAGGCGCCGACGCCGCACGCTACATCGTCTGCAACGCCGACGAAGGCGAACCGGGAACGTTCAAGGATCGGGTGTTGCTGACCAGCCACGCGGATCTCGTCTTCGACGGGATGACGATCGCCGGCGTGACGATCGGCGCTCGTCAGGGCTTGCTTTACCTGCGCGGCGAGTATGCGTACTTGTTGCCGGCGCTGCGCGCGACGCTTGAGCGCCGTCGTCGCGCCGGCCTGCTCGGCCCGGCGCTCTGCGGCCGGGCGGATCTCAGTTTTGAGATTGACCTCCACGTCGGTGCCGGCGCCTATGTGTGTGGTGAGGAAACGGCGTTGCTGGAGTCGCTCGAAGGCAAGCGCGGCGTCCCCCGCATTCGGCCGCCGTTCCCGGTCAGCGCCGGCTATCGCGGGCAACCGACGGTGGTCAATAACGTCGAAACGTTGTGCAAGGCGGCGCTGATCGCCGTCAAGGGAGGTGCCTGGTTCGCCGGCCTTGGCACCAAGCAATCGACCGGAACCAAGCTGCTGTCACTGTCCGGAGACGTTGAAAGGCCGGGGGTTTACGAGTACCCGTTCGGCGTCACGCTGGCGCAGGTGCTCGACGATTGCGGTGGTGTGCAGGCGCAGGCGGTGCAGGTCGGTGGCCCATCGGGAAGCTGCCTGGCGGCGCACGAATTCTCGCGCCGGATTGCCTTCGAGGACGTGCCCACTGCCGGCGCGCTGATGGTCTTTGGGGCGCAGCGCGACCTGTTCGAAGTGGCCCGTAACTTCGCGCACTTCTTCGCCCATGAGAGCTGCGGTTTTTGCACGCCGTGTCGAGTCGGGACGGCGCTGGTCGCCAACTGCATGGACAAGATTGCCGACGGTCACGGCTCGCAGTACGAGATCAACGAAATCTTCCGAATTCATCGCCTGCTGCACGCCGCGAGCCATTGCGGACTGGGCCAGACGGCGTGCAATTCGCTCGTTGATACGCTGCACAAGTTTCGTCCGGCGTACGAACGACGTCTGCGCTCGCTCGATTTCGAACCAGCGTTCGACCTCGACCAGGCGCTGGCGGTGGCGCGACAAATGACCGGCCGCGACGACGCCGCGGCGCATCTTGCGGCCGCCAACGAGGTTGCCGGAGGCGTCGCGTGAGCACGGGAACGTTTCTGCTCGACGGCCTGTCGGTTGCTTTCCGCGACGGACAGACGATCATCGAGGCGGCAACGGAAGCGGGTGTCTTCATTCCGCACCTTTGCCACCATCCCGACTTTGCGCCGCAGGGAAGCTGCAAGCTGTGCACGGTAAAGGCCAACGGGCGCTACGTGTCGGCGTGTACGCTGCCGGCACGAGACGGCATGGAGGTCGAGAACAACACGCCGGACCTGAACGATAAACGGCGCACCTTGCTGCAGATGCTGTTCGTCGAAGGCAACCATTTTTGCCCGGCGTGCGAAAAGAGCGGGCAATGCACGCTGCAGGCGCTGGCCTACGAGCTCGAGATGCTGTCGCCGCATTTTCCCGAGTTCTACCCCGATCGGCCGGTTGACGCGTCCCACCCCGAGGTGTTGCTCGACTTCAACCGTTGCATCCTGTGCGAGCTGTGCGTGCGAGCGAGTCGTGACGTCGATGGCAAGAACATCTTCGCGCTTTCCGGGCGCGGCATCGGCAAGCATCTAATCGTCAATGCGGAGTCCGGACGCCTTGCCGACACCGACTTCTCGCTCGCCGACAAGGCGGCGCAGGTCTGCCCGGTCGGCGTCATCCTCGAAAAGCGCCGCGGTTTTGTGGTTCCGATCGGTCGTCGACGCTACGACGCCACGCCGATCAGCCGGCAGATTGCGCCGCCGGGCAGCGCTTCGGTGGCTGGTGATGAGGCACCGCAATGAGCGAGTTTGCACGCCCCCGCAAGTTGCGCCTGGCTACTGCGTCGCTCGCCGGCTGCTTCGGCTGCCACATGTCGCTGCTCGACATCGACGAACGCCTGTTCGAGCTGTTCGAACGCGTCGAACTCGACCGTTCACCGCTGACTGACGTCAAACACTGCAGCGCGTGCGACATCGGGCTCATCGAAGGCGGTTTGTGCAACGCCGAGAACGTCCAGGTGCTGCGCGAGTTCCGTCGCCAGTGCAAGGTGCTGATCGCGGTGGGCGCTTGCGCGCTGACCGGCGGCTTGCCGGCGCAGCGAAATCACCTATCGCTCGCGCAGTGCCTGCAGGAAGTCTATCTCACCGGACCGGGAATCGTCGGTGGCCAGATCCCGAACGACCCCGAGCTGCCGTTGCCGCTCGACAAGGTGCATCCGCTGCATGAAGTCGTCCGCGTGGACTACTCGATTCCGGGCTGTCCGCCGTCCGCCGACGCGCTCTGGAAGTTCCTGGGCGATCTGCTCGACGGGCGAACGCCTCGCCTGGGGCATCCGCTGTTGCATTTCGATTGAGAACGAAGATGGCCGGCGAAGCGTTCGAACTCGAGACCGCGTCCGCCGGCGCCGGGAACTTGCGCCGGATCGCCATCGACCCCCTCTCGCGCGTCGAGGGCCACGGCAAAGTGACGATCTTGCTCGACGAGCACGATCAAGTGCAGCAGGTGCGTTTGCACATCGTCGAGTTCCGTGGATTTGAGCGCTTTATTCAGGGCCGACCGTACTGGGAAGTGCCGGTGATGGTGCAGCGACTGTGCGGCATCTGCCCGGTCTCACACCACTTGGCGGCGGCGAAGGCGCTCGATCACGTAGTCGGCGTCGACCGTTTACCGCCGACGGCGGAGAAGCTGCGGCGCCTGATGCACTACGGCCAGATCCTGCAGTCGCACGCGCTGCACTTTTTCTACCTGGCGTCACCGGACTTGCTCTTCGGCTGCGACAGCGAACCGGAGCGGCGCAACCTTGCCGCCATTGCCGCCGCGCATCCCGAACTGGCACGGCGCGGGGTGCTGCTGCGCAAGTTTGGCCAGGAAGTGATCCGTCTGACCTGTGGCAAGCGGGTGCACGGGACGGGAGCGATTCCAGGCGGGGTCAATCGGGCGCTGAGCCGAGACGAGCGCGACGCACTGCTGGCCGACATCTACTCAATCATCTCCTGGAGTCGTCAGGCGGTAGGGCTGGTCAAGCGTCTGCACGGCTTCGATCCGACGCATTACGACCACTTCGCCAGCTTCCGCTCGAACCTTCTGTCGCTGGTTGGTGCCGGCGGCGCGCTCGACTTCTACGACGGCCGTTTGCGTGCCCGTGACGCCGACGGCCGGCTGCTGGTCGACGATCGGCGCGTGCATCGCTATCACGAGCTGATCAGCGAGGAAGTCAAGGCGTGGAGCTATATGAAGTTTCCCTTCCTTGCCGCGCTCGGACCGGGCGACGGCTGGTACAAGGTGGGGCCACTGGCGCGCGTGCAGAACTGCGATTTCATCCCAACACCCCTCGCCGAAGCCGAACGGCGCGAGTTCGTCGACTACGGCCAGGGGGGGCTGATCCACGCGCCACTGGCGTATCACTGGGCGCGAATGATCGAGTTGCTGCACGCTGCGGAAACGATCAAGGATCTGCTCCACGACGACGACCTCTCGGGCTCCGAGCTGACGGCGGCCGGCAGCCGCCGGCGCGAGGGGGTCGGTGTCATCGAGGCGCCGCGCGGTACGCTGATTCATCATTATCGCGTGGGCGACGACGACCTGGTGACGATGTGCAACCTGATCGTCTCCACGACGCACAACAACCAGGCAATGAACGAAGCGATCCGCCAGGTCGCCCGTCGATACCTCAATGACCGTCGCCCCGACGCGGGTCTTCTGAGCCGCATCGAAGTCGCGATCCGCTGCTTCGATCCCTGTCTTTCGTGCGCCACGCACGCGCTCGGCAAGATGCCCTTGCAAGTCGAGCTGCTGGACGCATGTGGCGACGTGATCGATACGCTGCTGGGACCGCGCGGCGAGGTCTGAGTGAAGAGGCGGCGAGAGCCGGGTGGGTGATCAGGCAGAAGGGGTTAGCTGATGGACGACAGAGGACTTGATCTCGCCGCCCGGACACCGGTCTGGGAGGCGCTTGCCGAGTTGTGGCTCGACGTCGACCTGGCGGACTGGCAAATTGACCACATTGCTCGCGTCCTCGTTTCGTCACCGTACTCGCTCGACGAAGTGCGGACGATTCACGAGTACGAAGTCGCGCCGGCCTTGTGGCGCAATCTCGCCAGCGTCGCCGGCGTCTGGACGGGGTTTGACCGCGAGTGGCTGCTGGCCCGCTGCGGTCGGAACGCACGGCGTCGTGATTCTCGTTGGTACCGCTTTCGGACGTGGTTGCAGCGCCCGCTGTTTCGCTTTTTCGCCGACGACTACTGGCGGCGGCTGACGCAGCGCGTCGGCCAGCTTGATCGGACGGCGAGCGACACGGAGGCGGTGACGCCGCCGTGACGTTACCTATCATCACCGGTTCGTTTGTTCGATCGCGTCGCCGCTGGCGGCGCTCGCCCAAGGAGTTTCGATGAGTGACCCAGTCGTCCGGATTTACCACAACCCGCGCTGCTCGAAGAGTCGAGCGGCGTGTCAGCTGATCGCCGACCGTGGCGTAGCGGCGGAGGTGATCGATTACCTGAAGGCCCCGCCGACGCGGGACGAGCTCCGTGACGTGCTGCGCAAGCTCGGCATGAAGCCCGGCGAACTGGTGCGCCGCGGCGAAACGGTTTTCAAGACGCACTACGCCGGACGCTCGCTGACCGACGACGAGTGGCTTGACGCGCTGCTCGCGCATCCGATCCTGATCGAACGTCCGATCGTCGTTCGCGGTGAGCAGGCGGTGCTCGGCCGGCCGCCGGAAAACGTGCTGCTGCTCCTGTAACGGCCGTCGTCTAACTCGATCGCGTCGACCACGAGTCGCGCAGCGTGACCGTACGATTGAAGACCGGCGCGCCGGGTCGCGAATCGACCCGATCCGCGACGAAATAGCCGTGCCGCTCGAATTGGAAACGCTCCTCCGGCTGCGCGCTGCGTAACGCCGGTTCGAGCTGCGCGCGAAGGCGCTGGATGCTGTGCGGATTGAGGTCGTCGAGAAAGCTGTGCTCGGTGTCGTCTTCGTTCTCGCCTTCGCCCGGCGCGCCGGGTGAAGGAACGCGAAAGAGCCGGTCGTAGATCCGTACGTCGGCGGGATAGGCGTCGGCAACGGAAACCCAATGCAGATTGCCCTTGACCTTGTAGGCATCGGCGCCGGCGGTGCCACTCTTCGAGTCGGGAAAATAGTCGCAATGAACCGTGTTGACGGTGCCGTTGGCGTCGCGCTCGAAGCCCGTGCAACGCACGACGTAGCCGTAACGCAGGCGCGCCAGATTGCCCGGATAGAGGCGGTGGTAGCCCTTGCTCGGCTGTTCCATGAAGTCGTCACGTTCGATCCACAGCTCACGCGCAAACGGCAGCGCGCGCGTGCCGAGTTCCGGCTTTAGCGGATGGTTCGGCGCCACGCAGTCTTCGCGCTGCTCGGCGGGGTAGTTGTCGATCACCAGCTTCAGCGGGTCAAGAACGGCGATGCGGCGCTCGGCCGTTTCGTTGAGTACTTCGCGCATCGTGTCTTCGAGCAGCGAGTAGTCGATCAGGGATTCCGAGCGGGAAACGCCGACGCGCTCGGCGAAGAGGCGAAAACCCGCCGCCGGATAGCCCCGGCGGCGGGCACCGACGAGCGTTGGCATGCGTGGATCGTCCCAGCCAGCGACGTGTCCCTCCTCGACGAGCTGGATCAGTTTCCGTTTCGAGAGAACGATGTAGCTGAGGTTGAGGCGCGAAAACTCGATCTGCTGGGGGAGCGGGCGCTGCAGCAGGCCGCCCTCGGCGAGCCGTTCGAGTACCCAGTCGTAAAACGGGCGCTGGTCGGCAAACTCGAGCGTGCAGATCGAATGCGTGATGTTCTCGAGCGCGTCTTCGATCGGGTGGGCGTAGGTGTACATCGGATAGACGCACCAGCGATCGCCGGTATTGTGGTGGCTGGCGTGGCGGATCCGGTAGATCGCCGGGTCGCGCAGATTGATATTGGGCGACGCCATGTCGATTTTCGCCCGCAGGACGTGTTCACCGTCCCGAAACTCGCCGCGCTGCATGCGCTGGAAGAGGTCACTATTCTCCTCGACGCTGCGTCCGCGATACGGCGACTCGGCGCCCGGTTGGGTCAGCGTGCCGCGGCGGGCGCGCATTTCCTCGGCGCTCTGGCTGTCGACGTAGGCGTGGCCGCTGGCGATCAGGTACTCGGCAAAGTCGACCATCCAGCCAAAGTAGTCGGAGGCAAAGTAGAGGTGGTTCTCGCCGCTGCCATTGGCGTCCGCCTCCCGCCAGGAAAAACCGAGCCAGCGGACGGCGTCGACGATCGAGTCGACGTACTCCTGCTCTTCCTTTTCCGGGTTGGTGTCGTCGAAACGCAGATGACAACGGCCACCGTAGTCTTGCGCCAGACCAAAGTTGAGGCAGATCGACTTGGCGTGGCCAAAGTGCAGATAACCGTTGGGTTCCGGCGGGAAGCGCGTGCGCACGGGTGCCGGGTCGAGCACGCCGGCCAGTTGCTGCGCCGCCGGTCCCGGTCGGCCGCACCAGCGACGCTGGGCGTACTTGCCGCTGGCAAGATCCGCTTCAATCAGGTTGCGAATGAAGTGCGTGGTGGTGGCTGCGCTGCTGGCGGGCTGGGGCGATGGGGCGTGGTTCACGGGCAGATCCTGAAAGCGTCAAGCGGCCCATTTTACCTGTCGGCCGCCAGAGAATGCGCTCTCGCCTCGAACGCAGAAACCATCCCCGCAGCCATGGGCAATACCAGCAGTTGTACGACAGGCAACAGGAAGAGAGAGCGTGTCTCGCAATCCAGCGCGAAGTCGACTTGCGAGTCGTTCTCGCCGACGGACGTGAACTGCCAGCGGAGGTCGAAACGGACGAACAGCGGGTCGCGCGAAAGCACTCTTATGGCGTGCGGGCGATCGAGTTCGGTGCGCGTCCGAAAGCGGTGAATGAGCGGACCGAGCGCCAGACTCTGCTCGGTCTCGTACGCCGCGGGATCACGGCGGAGGATGCGCGCCTCGCGAACCAGCGGCAGGAACTCGGGGTAGCACTCGACGTCGGCGACGACGTCGAATAGCAGTGTGGACGGTTGCGCAATTGCACGGCTTTCGCGATGCGTCGCCATCGGCTGTGTCCTCCCCCGTTGCCGTGCCGCGGTCACCCGTCCGGAGCACGACGTGATCAGGAGAGTGAAGCGGGGAATTATACTCAGCCGCAAAGTCCTCGCGAACGCGCGCGCCGGTGGCGACGTGCCTGTAGCGAGGGCCTCGAATGGACCGCTTGACGAGGATCACGACCATGTCCGTGTTTCGCCAGTTCTGGTTCGCCTTCATCGCGTGCCTGCTGCTTGCCTGTGGCGGCAGTCTGCTGGCCTCGATTCTGAGTGTGCGTAGTGTTCTTGAAACGCAACTGTCGATCCACGACGCCGACAACGCCGCAGCGCTTGCCTGGTCACTGAGTCAGACCAAGCTCGACCCGGAGTCGATCGAACTCGGGGCGACGGCGCTCTTCGCTGGTGGCCATTACGACCTGATCCGCGTCGTCGACGCTGGTGGGCGAACGCTGTTTGAACGTGCCGGCGTACCGCTCGATCGCGAAGTACCCGACTGGTTTGTCCGCTGGCTGCCGATTCGCGTTGAGGCAGGGAGCGCTCGAATCGGCGATGGTCGGCAGCCGCTCGCCACGCTGACGCTGAGCAGCGACCGCGGTCTCGCTTACGGTGCGTTGTGGCGCAACGTCTGGCAGACGATTGCTGCTTTTTCCGTGGCGATGGTGGCGGGTGGGCTGCTCGGGTCGATCCTTCTCGGTCGCCTGAAAGCGCCGCTGCAGGCGGTTGTTGATCAGGCGACAGCGATCAGCGAACGTCGTTTCGTCACCATCGACGAACCCAGAGTGCCGGAACTTAAGCGCCTGGTACAGGCGATGAATGCCATCGTCCGTCGTCTGCGCACGCACTTCGAGGAGGATGCTGAGCGACTCGAGGCCCTGCGTCGGCAAGTCAACTGTGATCCGCTGACCGGACTCGCCAACCGCAGTCACTTTCTGGCCTGTCTGCAGCAAACGCTCGCCGCCGAGGACGCCGGGCAGGGCACCTTGCTGCTCATCCGGGTGAGCAATCTGGCGACGGTCAATCGACGTTTCGGCCGCACGGCAACCGACGATTTTCTGCGTCAGACCGCGCGGGTCATCGCTGCCTGCGCCGCGGCTCGCAGCTTGGGCTGCCAGGGTCTTGCCGGGCGGCTCAACGGTGCCGAGTTCGCGGTCATCCTTCCCGCCGGGCGCGACGGTGCTTCCGTCGCCGCGGGCTTGCTGGCCGAACTGGTCGACGTTTGCCAGAGCTGTACCGCGGGTCACGCCGTGCTCTCGATCGGAGTGGGCAGCTATCGCCGTCCGACGCGGCTCGACGATCTGCTGGCACGCGTAGACGCCGCTCTGGTCGCTGCGGAAGGCGTCGGTGTCAATTCCATCCGCCAGGCCGCGCTGGATGACGACCCGGAAACTCCGCAGACGATCGGGCAATGGTCGCAGACGATCCGGCGTGCGATCGACGTGCAGGGATTGCGCCTGGCGTTCTTTGCGGTTATCGACGCCTCGGGCCGACTCCAGCACCGCGAGGGGGCGCTCCGCCTGCAGTCCGAAGCCGGCGGCCGATGGATGGCTGCGGGCTGTTTCCTGCCTTTTGCCGAGCGACTCAGGCTCACTCCGGAGCTCGACCTGGCGGCCGTGGTCAACGGTTTGCACGAGCTGCGTTTGCACCCCGATACTCCCGGTGTGGCGATCAACCTGGCGGCAAGTTCGGTTGCCGATGCCGGTTTCCGGCAACGCCTGCTCGACCTCCTGGCGAGTCAGGCGCAAGACGCTCCTCGCTTGTGGTTCGAGATTGCCGAGATTGGGGCGCTGCGTCATCTCGCCGCCGTTCGCGAGTTGAGTCTCGGTCTCAAGGCTGCCGGCAGTCGTCTCGGCCTCGAACACTATGGTCATCAGCTCAGTGAAATCGGTCGACTGCACGACCTCGGTCTCGATTATCTGAAAGTGGACGCGAGCCTTCTTCGCGAGTTGCCGGGCAACCGAGCCAACGCCGCCTTTCTCAAAGGCTTGACGGCGATTGCTCATGGCATTGGCTGGCAAGTCTTCGCGGAAGGGGTGAGCACGGCCACGCAGTGCCGCGCATTGATCGCGCTCGGTTTTGACGGAGCGACCGGTTCGGCGATCGGCGACCTGCCGCTAGTCGACGACGAGCACAAGCGGCCGGGTCGATGCGAATAGGTCTCTTCCCCCGGTACGCAAGAGACCCTCACGCCGGCGGCGCTTTTTCCTGGCGGGCTTTAAGGACTCGGGTTACGGTCGGGTACGGGTGTCGACATTTCTTACAAATGACCACCCAAGAAGATGCTCACTATCACGAGATGGTTGGCAAGTCAAGGAAATATTTCACATTTCCCTGCGGTGGTCTGTTTGTTGCTTCAAATCAACTGATAAAACAGATCTGCTTGCTGCAGCCGGTTGACGACGAACATCGTCGAGGTGAGCGCTACGGTCGGCGGGATGGGGTAGGGCGTTCGGCCGGGTGTCGTCGCCGAAGAGGAGCCGGGGTCTGGCGGCGCGCAGCAAGTCCGTTGCCGGTCATCCCTTCTTACGGGAGATAGCCATGAGCCAGTTATTTCACCACGCTGCGTTGCGCGACTGCCGGGCAAGCCGGCTCGGTTTGCGCCTTGTCCGTCGGGCGGTGCTGCCGCTGTTCGCCCTCGCTTTCGTCGCCTCGCCTGCCCGGGCATGGATGATCAACGAGGATTATCAGCAACGCGATATGCGCCCGGCGAGCGATTTTCACCTCTTTCTTGCTGGCGACGTCGGAGCGCGTATTACCGGCGGGGGAACGTCGAACGTGACCAACCCATTCGCCGATCCCAAAGTGGAGAAGAGCAAGACCGCGATCGGCAATACGCAGGTGACATTCTCCGGCAGCAATACGATTGCGCAGAACCTTACGGCCAATCGGCACTTCGGCCTCTTTGGAACCGGGGCGAAGCCCGCCGTGCGCCTGAAAGGATGGTCTTATCAGACGTCGCCGTTTTTCCAGCCGGTGCCGGTAGGCAACTTCGCGTTCGCCTACGATCCGACGACGAACCGGATGACGGTCTCGATGCAGAACTTGAGCGAGGACGAGGTGGCCTTGTCCGACGCCGGTTTTCGTGTCTTCAGCAGTGAGCAGCCGATCGACCAGTTGGATCGCGATAGTCTGCCGCCGTCTTCGTTCCTGGCGCTGTCGTCACTCGACGGCGTGTATGCGGTCGGCGCCGCCGCCAGTGCGGTGATTGCCGATGTCCTCCCGACCGACTTCATCGTGACCTATGGCACCCTGTCGTTTGCTGGCTCCAGCTTAGGGAACGGCTACAACACCGGCGGTCTCGGAACCGCCGGCGAATGGACTCAGGTCTTGGCTGCCGACGAGGGGGTCGCCGAGCCCTCTGTGGTCGCTCTGACGGGGTTGGCGCTGGCCTTGCTGCTGCTGCCGGGTAGTCGTCGCCGGCTGGCCAAACCGGCGCTGACGGCGACGCTGGCCGCGATGCTCATGAGCGACCCGGTCGGCGCTTGGGAGCGCGGCAACCATGCTGGCGACTGGACCAAAGGGGGGGCGCTGAAGGTGGCAGTTGACACGCCTCCTGGCAACGCCGCCCAACAAGCCGCATTTCTCGAAGCGGTTGCCGAGGCAATGGCCGAGTGGAACGACGCGCAGAAGCCTTTCGGCGGCCTCAAGCTCGAGCTCAGTACGGCCGCGAACCCGGATGTTCGCATCTCGTGGAAGGACAAGGCGGACGAGTGGGGGGCCACCAGTCCGGGGAAAGGTCCGGTGAGGGTGACCGTCGAGTCCGACGACGGCATCAACTCGCGCGGCGTCGCCCGCATACTGAAGCATGAGCTTGGCCATGTCGAAGGGCTGGGCCATTCGGCCGCGTCGGCGTTGATGAAGGAAGACGCCTACAGCAGCACGCCGGGCAAGGCACCGTCGGCCGCGGACCTCAACTCGGCCGCTGCCTTCATCAATCCCACCGCCGATGACTTGGCCGGCAAAAAGGCGCTTTGGGGAACGGCCGAAAAACTGAGCAAGAGCGCCGCATCCAGTACTCCCTCATTCGACGGAGTCGGGTGGACCTATCGCTATAAGCTGCAGGCGCTCGCTGGGTTTACCGATCCGGTGACCGAGTTTACGATCGACTTGCCCAATGGCGTCGAGTTCGGAGATCTGACTGGATATTTCGAACCGACCGGCTGGAACCACCAGTTTTACAGCGGTCTGGCCGATGACGTGGGTCGCGTCCTGGACCGCGATGAAGCGCCTTCGCCCTCGCTGCTCAGCTTCTTCGCGTCGTCTCCCTCTTTCGGACTGCTGCCCGGGCAGATCGGCGACTTCGGCTTTTCGAGCCTGCTCTCGCCCACGGAGACGCGTGCCTTCACCAACTCGCCGAGTTATGACTCGGACGAGTTTTTCCGCTTGGCCGCTCCAGGACGCGTGCCGGAGCCGTCGACGCTGGCAATCGCGGTGAGTGGCTTACTCGGGCTTGCCTTGGGCGCGCGACGGCGGGCGCGAGAAGGTCAGCGCCTGTAAGCGCGGCGGATTTGCACCGCAGCCGAAGGCCAGCGGTGACGATCACTGCCCGTGCCAATAGCGGCGGTACTCGTCGCGATAAGCCGAAAGCGAGGGCCGGTCGCCAGCAAGCACGACGCGTACCGCGCCGTCGCGGTCGGTACGCCAGAGCCGGCTGTTGCCATAGCGCGCGACAACCTCCGGCCGCGGGTGCTGGAAGCGATTGCGGTAGCCGACCGGGATAATCGCTTCGCGTGCCCCGACCGCGGCGACGAAGTCCGGGGTCGACGACGTCGTGCTGCCGTGATGCGGCACCAGCAGCACGTCGCTCGCCAACCGATCCGGTGCGCGCCGCAGCAGGGCCTGTTCATCGCGGGCCTCGATGTCGGCGGTAAGGAGAACGCTGCCGGAAGCATTCGCGATGCGCAGCACGCAGCTCAGATGGTTGGGTTTCACCCCGGGGCGCTGGTAGTCATCGGCCGTCGGGTGCAGGATCGAGAAGCTAACCCCCTCCCACTGCCAGCTTTCGCCGGCAAGGCAGGGCGCGGGTTGCAACTCGGCGACCGATGACAACCGGCGGCTGATCGGCAGCGCCTCCTCGACTGCGATCAGGCCGCCCGAGTGATCCGTGTCGCGATGGGTGACGATCAGCGTATCGATCTGGCGAACGCCGATCGCGCGCAGGTAGGGGACGACGATGCGCTGGCCGGCGTCCGATTCGGCGCTGTACAGCGGTCCGGTGTCGTAAAGCAAGGCGTGTTCGGCGGTACGGACGACGACGGCCAGCCCCTGGCCGACGTCGAGGACGTCGATCCAGGCGTCTCCCGCTGGAGGTCGCGGCGGCGGCGAGAAAAGCGCCGGAACGACGAGGATGAGCCCCAGCGCGCGAGCCGGGAAACCGCGCGGCAACAGGAGCCAGACGACGCCGACGACGGCGAGCAGGGTCGCCGCCAGCGACGGCGCCGGCTGCTCCCACAACGGCCAGACGGCGAGCCATTCGAGCCCCGTCATCAACAGCGACAGCAGCCAGTGGGCGAGGGCGAGCAGTGGCGGCCAGGGAACGACGACGAAGACCAGAGCCAGCGGCGTGATGACGAGGCTGACCAGCGGGATGGCGATCGCGTTGGCGAGCGGGGAGACCAGCGACAACTGTTGGAAGAGCAGTAGACACAGGGGCAGAGTCCCGAGCGTGACGGCCCATTGCGTTGCTCCCCAGTTGACCAGGGCACTCCGCCAACCCGGCTGCCGGGGAAGTTGCGGCGAGGCGACGAAAAACAGCACGCCGACGGCGACGAACGAAAGCCAGAAGCCGGCCGACAGAACCGCCCAGGGGTCGAGCACGAGAACCATAAACAAGGCGAGCAGCAGGCAGCGGCTGACGCCGAAATGGCGTCCCGACCAGAGCGCCAGCGCGACGACGCTGAGCAGGTAAAGCGTGCGCTGGGTCGGCACGGCAAAGCCGGCGAGCAGCGAATAGACCAGCGCCGCCAGCCAGCCGCCGGCGATTGCCGCCTTCGGCGCAGGCAAGCGCAGCAGCAGGCGCTCGCTGCGTCGCCACAGCCAGCCGACGACGCCGGCGAAAAGCGCGGCGACCATCGTCACGTGCAGCCCGGAAATCGACATCAGATGGGTGACGCCGGTTCGCCGGAAGAGTCGCCACTGCTCGGCCGAGATCGCCTGCTGGTCGCCGACGGCGAGCGCGGCGAGGATGCCGACGTAGGGGGCGTCGGCCAGGGTGTCGAAAAACGAGCGGCGGATCGTCTCCCGCCAGCGCTGGATCGCGTAGCCTGGACGCCAGACGAAGTCGTCGAGCCGCTGCGCGAGGGCGCGTGGTCGCACGTAACCGGTCGCTCGCAGGCCACGCTCGAACAGCCACGCCTCGTAGTCGAAGCCATGCGCGTTGGCGTTACCGTGCGGACGCTTGAGGCGGACGGTGAACCGCCAGCGTTCGCCGGGGCGAATCGCCAACCCGGAACGCCACTCGTCCTCCTGCCGGCCGTGGTACCACGAAAGCATCAATCGTCGCGGCACGATCGCTTCGGGCGTGAGGACCGCCTCGACGTCGAACTCGAACCGTTCGCCGCGCGCAAAGCCCTGTGGCAAAGCGGCGGCGACGCCGATCAGCTCGACGTCACGTCCTTCCCAGTCGAACGGCAGCTGGTCGTGCAGGCGCTGTTCGGCGAACAACACCGCCCAGGAAAAGCCGAGCAACGCGCCGCCGACGGCGGCGAGCACGGTACGCCGCCAGGCCGGCGCCCCCCCCAAGCCGAGGCCGAGCAGGAGCAGCGCCAGCACGAGCAGTGCGGCAGCGACTGGAGGCGCCGGCAACCCCTCCTGCAGTTGCACGACGCCGACGCCGCAGGCAAAGGCGACGAGAGTCAGGCGCATGCCGTGTCACCCGGCGGCGAACGGGCTAATCGATCCGGAAGCGTCGCACCTCGGCTTCCAGGCTCTGCGACAGCGCCTCCAGCTCGCTCGCTGTCGCGGCGTTTCCGGCGACGGCGGTGCAGTTGTCTTCCGCCATCCGCGCGACGCGCTCGACGTTACGTGCGATCTCGCTGCTGGCGACGCCTTGTTCGCGCAGCGCGGTCGACATCTGGGCGGCGCGCTCGACCACCTGCTGCGAATTGCCGCCAATCTCGGCGATCGACGCCCCCGCCTGATTCGCCAGCGTAACTCCCTGCTCGACGCGAACGACGCCGACGTTCATGCTGTCGATCGCGTCGCGCGTCCCGGTCTGAATCGCCTCGATCATTTCCGAAATTTCGCTCGTCGAACGGCTGGTGCGCTCGGCGAGCTTGCGCACCTCGTCGGCGACGACTGCGAAGCCGCGCCCGGCCTCGCCGGCACGGGCGGCCTCGATCGCGGCGTTGAGCGCCAGCAGATTGGTTTGCTCGGCGATTTCCCGGATCACGTTGACGATCGCCGAAATGCGCTCGGACCGCTCGCCCAGCTCGGCGACGATCGCCGCCGAGCGATCGACCACTTCGGCGATGCGCCCGATCGCCTGCACCAGTTCGCCCACGATGTGACCGCCGCCGCTCGCCAGCTCGCCCGCACGGACGGCAATACGATCGGCGTCGGCGGCGTTGCCCGACAGCTGGTCGACCCCCGCCGTCATCTCTTCGATCGCTGCCGCCATCGTCGAAGCCGCCTGACTCTGTTCTTTGCTGCCGTGTTCGATGTTCGCCGCCGAGGTGGAGAGTCGCCGAGTTGCTTCGTGCACGGCGCTGGCGCTGCGGTGAACGTTCTGCAGCAGGTTGCGGAACGCCGCCACCATCTCGTTGAGGCTGTCGGCGATCAGCTTGAGTTCGTCGCGCGTTTTTAGGTCGACGCCGACGGTCAGATCGCCGGTGGCGATCTGGCGCGCGTCGGCGGCCAGCCGATCGATCGTGTCGACCGTCGCGTAAACCAGTGCCAGCGCCACGTACACATACGCCAGGAGGAGCAGGCCGGCGACGGCGATGCTGAGGTGGAGATTGCGCTCGGCGTGCCTGACACGCTCAGCGATGAGTTGCTGCACGGTGGGAAAGAGTTGGTCGAAGATCGTCCGATACCCGTTCTCCACCGCTTCGGTGGTCAGTGCGAAATAGGTGTCGGGGGGCGTCGCGTAAGTGCCGGAGAGAATGTCGGTGTCGATCAGTTCGCCGACCTTGTTGGAAGCGGCGTCGAGTTGGGCGGCCGACTCCGCAAGCGACGCTTGCAGGTGCGGATGGAGACGGACAACCGTCGCAACCGTGCGCTGCAGGCTGTCGATCGCGGAATGGAGATGCTCGTGGAGAACCGTAAACTCGATCTGTTGCGAGAGAACCAACGGTTGCTTCTTGGTCAATACGCCGGTGCCTAGCGCGCGCAGTTGTCCCATCGACTCGATCGCTCGCGGCGAATGATCGATCGCGGTCTGGATCAGGTAGGTGGCGGCGATGTCCGGATCGTTGGTGAGCGTGTAATAGTCCGAAAGGTCGCGCTGCAGGCTGAACAGGTCGTCGATCAGCCGATGGTGGCTCAGCAGGTTCTCACGCGGCGTCAGGTCGAGTCCGTCCTTTTCGAGCGCTGTCCAGCTGTCGACGATCTTCTTCCAGCGCTCGCCGTTCGTCAGTTCCGGTACCAGCTGACCAGCGAGCGCCTTGAACGCTTCGCTGACTTCCCCTGCGCGGGCGGAACGTTTTTCCGCCATCGACTCGTTACCGTTCAGCAAGCCGGACGAAAGGCCGCGGTGCACCTGCAGATGCTGAATCAGGCGGATCACGGGCTTGGCCACCTCAAGGCCGACGAGTTCACGCTGCGAATGCTCGATCACCCGGTGCAGACTTTGATACAGGCTGCCGATCAGCACCGCAATCGCGATCAGCGTCAGGGTGCCCATCAGCGCGAATTTCTTGGGGTAGGCGAGGCGGTTGAGCAGCGCGATGGCTGGAGCGAACAAGGGTCTCATCAAGTCTTCTCCCCCCTGTGTGCACCGTGACGAACGGTGGGTTCTGCGGCGTGCCGACGAGTGGCGGCGCAGTGAGAATGGCTTCAACTGCCGGCTGTTGCGTGCAGCGTCCCGTCGCGCAGCGTCAGGATACGCCCGACGCGAGCCGCCAGCGCCGGATCGTGGGTAACGACGACGAAACTCGTCTGTCGCGAACGATTGAGCGCCAGCATCAGCTCGAAAACGCTTTCGGCGGTCTGCCGATCGAGGTTGCCGGTCGGTTCGTCGGCGAGCACACACGCCGGTTCGGTGACCAGCGCGCGGGCGATCGCCGCCCGTTGTCGCTCGCCGCCCGACAGTTCGGCGGGCGTGTGTTGCAGGCGATGGCCGAGCCCGACCTCGCCGAGTACGGTCGCCGCGCGCGCCTCCGCCTCCGCTTTCGGCAGACGCCGGATCAGGAGCGGCATGGCGACGTTTTCGAGGGCGGTGAACTCGGAGAGCAGATGGTGGAACTGGTAGACGAAGCCGAGGTGGTGATTGCGCAGTCTGCCGCACTGCGCCTCGTCGATCCGGCTCAGGTCGCTGCCCATCAGGCGCACGCTGCCGCCGCTGGCGGCGTCGAGTCCGCCGAGCAGATGGAGCAGGGTGCTCTTTCCCGAGCCCGACGCACCGACGATCGCCACCCGCTCGGCGACGCCGACTTCGAGGTCTACGCCGAGCAGGACCGGGACGTCGGTCGCCCCCTGCCGATAGATCTTGCGCAGTCCCTGGCAGGCGAGGACCGGCTCACTCATAGCGCAAGGCCGCGGCCGGGTTGACGCGTGCCGCTCGCCAGCTGGGATAGATCGTTGCCACCAGAGCGAGGGCGAAGGCGACGCCGGTGATCGTCGTCACGTCGCGCCACTGCAGTTCCGACGGCAGATTCGAAATGTAGTACACCTCCTTGGCCAGGAATTGCGTGCCGAGCAGCCGTTCGATGAACGGAACGACGACGTCGACATTGAGCGCCAGCGCGACACCGCCGGCGACGCCGAGTCCGAGTCCGACAAAGCCGATCAGCACGCCCTGGACGATGAAGACCAGCATGATGCTCCGCGGGCTGGCGCCGAGCGTGCGCAGGATGGCGATGTCCTCCTGTTTGTCGGTGACCGCCATCACCAGCGTCGACACGATGTTGAAGGCGGCGACGGCGACGATCAGCGAGAGGATGATGAACATCATGTTCTTCTCGATCTGCACGGCGCGAAAGAAGTTGGCGTGGCTGCGCGTCCAGTCGCTGAGGTAGGCGTCGGTGGTCAGCGTGCTGGCCAGCGAACGCGCGACGCGCGGGGCGAGAAACAGGTCGTCGAGTTTCAGGCGGACGCCCGAGACGCGGTCGTCCATGCGGTAGAGGCGTTGGGCGTCGGCGAGATGAATCAGCGCCAGTCCGCTGTCGTATTCGTACATGCCGACTTCGAACAGCCCGCCGACGGTGAAGGTCTTCAGGCGCGGCACGACGCCGGCGGGGGTGACGACACCCTGCGGCGCGATCAACGTCACCCGATCGCCGACGCCGACGCCGAGCGCGCGCGCCAGCTCGCTGCCGAGAACGACCTGAAAGCTGTCGGCGTGCAGGGCGTCGAGCTTGCCGCTCTTCATGTGTCGGCGGAAGTCGGCGACACGGTCTTCAAGATCGGGGACGATGCCGCGGACGATGGCGCCGCGAACCGACTGGCCGAAGGCGAGCATCGCCTGCGCCTGCACGAACGGCGCCGTCGCCAGCACGTGCGGGTCGCGCGCAGCGTCGCCGGCGACCCCCTCCCAGCCGCTCATCTCGCCGCTGGCGCCGGTGATCTGAATGTGCGAAACGACGGCCAGAATGCGCGACCGCAGTTCGGTCTGAAAACCGTTCATCACCGAGAGGACGACGATCAGCGCCGCGACGCCGAGCGCGATGCCAAGCATCGAGATCAGCGAAATGAACGAGATGAAATGGTTGTGCTTTTTCGCCCGCGTATAGCGCAGGCCGATCAGCAGTTCGTAAGCTAGAGCCATTGGCGCTGTGGATCGCTTCTTGTTCGGAGGGCCATGCGCTGTGCGGCGACGGCGGAGCCGCCATGCTACACGTTTCTCCTGTTGGCTGTCCTCGCCGTCGCGGGTCGCCGCGCGCGGCCGCCGTGGCGCGGTGCCACCACGCCGGCATGGACCCGCAGCCGGCTGAGCCGATTCATCACGTTGCGCGCCGCATCGACGCCATCGGAGCCTTTGTCGTGCAAGCCCTTGAGGAAGATCGGCAACTCGTCAGTCAACAACGCCGAGCGCTGCTCCTTGTCGTCGTGCAGGTGCTGCAGCAGGCGCTCGAAATAGGTTTCGTGATCGAGACCCAGCAACGGCTGGTTCAAGGAATACCCACTTCGATATAGCAGCCAGGAACAGCCGTATCGACAGCTTGCACCACCGAGTCAGCGGACCGCTGAATTCTCGGCCAACTCGTCGTCGTTAACACGAGAATACCGATGCGCCGTTCGGCAAGATTTTGCTGATACCGTAGGTTTGTGTCCGTCGTCACGAGCAAATCGAAACCGTCGGTCTCAGCAGCCTCGAGCAAAAGCCCGTTGGTCAACCGGGCCCAGCCGCGATCGTACGCGGTAACCACCTCATGACGCGACAAGAAATGCCGCAACGGTGCCGGAGTGCCCTGATCGAAGAGGATGCGCACTAGGCAGGAGCGAGCGCACTCCGCGCTGCATGCTCAAGTACGGCGCGAACCTGCTCGCGCGTGACACCCGGAAACCACTCGACAAACTGATTGACCTGGGCACCATCTTCGAGGTTCTCGAACAAGGCAGCGACCGGTACCCGTGTTCCCGCGAACACCCACGCACCACTGACGCGTGCAGGGTCGCGCTCTACGGCAGGACATGAGGACCAATCAATCATACGTGGATGCTACCACCGCATGGTGGAGGCGGCTAATTTCGCGCAGAGTTCCCGAAAGAAGGTTGCCGCGTGAGGACAGTCGGCGACCTCCACCTTGATCGTGCGCTATCCCCTATTGGTAGCCGCATCGACGAGGCCGGAGAACGAGCCGAGCGAGTCATGAAACAGAGCCGTTGCGAAACGCAAACGTTATGAAACGGTTTCGTTGTCTCCAGATCGCCAGCCGGCTGTTCGCATCCAGACGATTACGGCTCGCCGCTGGTGCCTGCCGCGCCGCCGTTGTACCGTTGCCGGGCATTTCATCGGGTGGCGACCGTTCGGACCGACTGCAGTCGATGCCCATAGGTTGGGGGGTCTGCCGACTCGTCAATAACTCTCTCCGTCGAGTTCTTCACGCGCTCGGGTCGCACGCATCCAGGCGCTTGGGTCAGAGAACTGCCCCCTTTGCCCACGCGGCTGGGTTTGCTCCGCAGCACGGGGCGGTGGAGCCGCCGTGTTACACTCCTCTCCCGCTTGTTGTCACCGCCGTCGATTGCCGATGCAGATCACGCTGCTGGTTCCCGACCTGATCTGGCCTGAGCCCGACGATCGGGCAACCCTCGACGACTTGAGTTGCCCAGGACTGGAAGCGCTGATTGCGCGTAGCCGATTGTGCTGTCGTCCGCCACAAGCGTTCGAGGCGACGCTGGCCGATGGCTTCGGCCTTGGCAGCAGCGGCGCCTACGCTGCCTGCCGGGCGCACGGCGAGGAGCCGCCGCTGCCAGTCGGGGACGACTATTGGCTGTGTGCCGACCCCGTTCATCTGCGCTTGCACCAGGAGCGCCTGATTCTTGCCGGTGGCGCCAGCCTGGAGATCGACATCGCGGAAGCGGCCAGCATCGTCGCCGCTTTTAACAGCGAATTTGCGGACTTCGGGTCGTTTCATTTTGGCGCGGCCGATCGCTGGTACCTGCAACTGCCGCCGTCTGCCGAGCTCGGTGCCTTCGACGTGGCGCCGCTGTCGGTCGTCGCCGGCCGCCGGGTTGCCCGCCAGCTTCCCGAGGATCCCGGCTTGCGCTGGCTGCGCCGCTGGCTCAATGAAGCGCAGATGCTGCTCCATGAGCATCCCGTGAACCAGGCGCGCGAAGGGGATCGACGGGCGACGATCAACAGCTTGTGGCTATGGGGCGGCGGCTGGCTGCCGTCGGCGATCGACTGCGCCTTCACGGCCATCTGGAGTGACAGCGTCCTTGCCTGCGGCTTGGGGCGTGCGGTGGGGGTGGCGGTCTCGCCGTTACCGGCGCAGGCCGGCGAGTTTCTGGCGCAAGTGGGGCGCAGCGGCCATCACCTGTTGTTGCTGGAAACACTGCAGTCACCGGTGCAGTACGACGACGGCGACGCCTGGCGGGCAGCGCTGATTGACCTCGAATGGCGCTGGTTCGCGCCGTTGCAGAAAGCGCTTGCGCGTGGCGCGATCGAACGCCTTTGCCTCGAAGCGCCGACGGCCTACGCCACGGCAACGTGGGAGGCGCGGCGAGGGGATCAGTGGAAACTCTGGCGACGCCCTTCGTCCCTGGCCGAGACGGCGCGGTCCTTGGCCTCGCGTCGGCGATGACGCGCCTGGTCAGTCGCCGCAGCTCGCCGCGCCTGCAGTGGCAGCTCGAACAGCAAGGGGTGCACCCGTTGCTGGCACGCCTTTACGCTGCTCGCGGGGTGAGCTCACGCAGTGAGGTCGAATACGGACTCGACTCGCTGCTGTCCCCGTCGACGCTGACGCACGCGGCGGCGGCGGCTCGTCTTCTCGCCGACGCGATTGCTGCTCGCGCGCGCATCCTGATCGTCGCCGACTACGACTGCGACGGCGCTACCGCGTGTGCGGTCGGCCTCCGTGCGCTGCGCGCGTTTGGCGCCCGCGTGGATTATCTGGTGCCGAATCGCTTTACCTGTGGCTATGGCTTGTCGCCCGACGTCGTCGACCTGGCAGCCGCCCGCCAGCCGGACCTTATTGTCACCGTAGACAATGGCGTCGGCAGTGTCGATGGAGTCGCCCGCGCGCGCCAACTCGGGATCGCGACCTTGATTACCGATCACCACCTGCCTGGCGACGCCTTGCCGGCCGCCGACTGCCTGGTCAATCCCAACCTTGCGTATTGCGACTTCGCCAGCAAGCACCTTGCCGGCGTTGGCGTCATCTTCTACGTCATGCTCGCGCTGCGCGCCGAACTGCGCCAGCGCCACTGGTTCGACGCCTCGCCTGAGCCGGCACTCGCCAGCCTGCTCGATTTGGTTGCGGTCGGGACCGTCGCCGACGTCGTTCGTCTCGACCACAACAATCGCGTCCTCGTCAGCCACGGTCTGCAGCGCATCCGTCAGGGCCGGTTGTCGCCAGGACTGCGCGCGCTGTTTCACGCCGCGGGACGCGATCCGCAGCGAGCGTCGATCTTCGATCTCGGTTTTGCGATCGCGCCGCGCCTTAACGCCGCCGGCCGTCTCGCCGACATGTCGCTCGGCATCGAGTGCCTGATCACCGACGACGACGGGCGAGCCCTGAACCTGGCGCAGCGTCTCGACGCGCTCAACCGCGAGCGGCGCGAGATCGAGGCCGGCATGCAGCAACAGGCCCTTGCGCAACTTGCTGACGCCGACCTTGAGGGCGACGGATCGCTCGCCGGCCTCGCCCTCTGGCGACCGGACTGGCATCAAGGCGTGATCGGCATTGTCGCCGGGCGGATCAGGGAAAAGGTTCATCGACCGGTATTCGCCTTTGCCGACAGCCAGTCCGGCGAAATCACCGGCTCCGGGCGTTCGATTCCCGGTTTGCACCTGCGCGACGCGCTCGACCTCGTCGGCAAGCGGGCGCCGGGGCTGCTCCTGCGCTTTGGTGGTCACGCCATGGCAGCCGGGGTGACGCTGCGTGGCGGCGATTTCCATCGCTTCCGTGAGCTGTTCGCAGCGGTCGTCGACGAGTTGCTGTCGCCCGCCGATCGCTGCCAGACGCTGGAGACCGACGGCGGACTGGAAACCGCCTATGTCAGCGTCGCCACGGCGCGTCTGCTGGACGGCGAGATTTGGGGCCAGGGCTTTCCGCCGCCGGTGTTCGCCGACGACTTCCTGGTCGATGGTCAGCGCATCGTCAAGGAAAAGCACCTCAAACTGCGCCTGCGCCGCGGCACGCAGACCTTGGATGCGATCCAGTTCAACTTCGCCGAAGCGGCGGGAGACGCGATACGCGCCGCCTACCGGCTGACGATCAACGATTACGGCGGCATCCAGTCACCGCAGCTGACGATCGAGCATTTCGAACCCGGATAACCATGCCCGCTGCAGCGGTGCGCGGCTTTGCGCCGGAAAAACCGGGGGCTTGGACGAAGAAGGGTGCGTCACCCGTCTTCGCCTGCCGAAAGTCAGGCGTGCGCCTGACGTCGCTGCAGCATCAAGCCGGCGAGTCCGACCGCCAGGAGCAAGGCACTGGCCGGTTCGGGCAGTCCCGGCGGCAGCTCGGTAAACCCGCGGAGAACGACGACATGGTCGCCGCCCGTCGCGCCAAAGGTCGAGAACAGGAAGTCGCCGGTTAACGGGTCAATCGCGGCGCCCTCGGCGCCTTCGAGGTCGACGACCAATTCGCGGCGGCTGAGGACGAGTGGGTTGCCTTCGCTGTCCAGATCGTAGGCGACGATCTTTCCGGAACTGAACTCGGAAAGGAGCATGGCGTTGGCGCTGAAGCCCGGGTTTCCGGCCGTGATGTAAACGAAGCCTTCCGGACCTCCGGGCAGGGTATCGACGGTCCCAGGGGTCGTCGAATCGAGGTCGATCTGGGTGACGCCGGTAATGTCGAACGTGCCGCTGCCGTCGGGCGCGTAGGTCGCCCGGTAGAATTCGCCACCCGCCCAGGAGACGAGCTTCATCTGGCCGGCGCCGCCAAAGCCGGCGGGAACGAAGTTCAGCGCCGCATGCGAGGCAGCGACGCCCAGCGGCGCGAGATCGATCACCTTGTCTTCGCTCGTGCTGCCGGGTTTGGTCTGACCGAGTTTGTTGACCGGCCATTGCGACGTGAACAGTACTCCGCCCGGACCGTAGACGACGCCGCCGTCGTTATAGGTGCCGACGGTGCCGATTGCGCTGGCCGTTCCGGAGAAACCGGTAATGTGATTGTCGGCCCCGCGCACCACACTCGCTTCGTAAATCAGTCCGCCAGCCTCGTTGGCCAATCCGCCAATCAGAATCTTGCTTGGATCGCCGGCCTTGAAGGTCAGTCCGCCATAAAACACCGGGACCCCCGTCACCGATCCGAGATTGGTCAGCGAGTAGTCAGCGGCGAATGCCGGCGTGACGGATTGCGCTTGCGCTGGCTGTGCGAGCACAGTGAGTAGGGGGAGGGCGAGGAGAACGCCGCAGAAACGGGGAGCGCTTGGTAGAGTCATCGTCAGGGTTCCCTGGTCAAAGAATTGGAAGGACACGCTGCTCACTGCCATGCCAAGCCCTGATGCGCAACGAGCACGCCACTGCGCGTCGTACGACGCCTGAGCAAACGGTAAACCGATCTCCGCAGGCGCTTATGATCGCCGCTATGACTGAAAGCAAGTTTTGCGCCAAAAAAACAAATGTTCGTTAGATAAGCAACTTGGACGGAAACATCGAAATTTCCCGGGCGTGAGTGTAAATTTTTTCGTCATGCGGAATCGTTCTCCGATCACTCGAAACACGGTTTGTCTTGGCGGTCGACTTTGCGCCCCACTCCGGCCGCAGGCGCGGTTTGCACGGCAGTGCACGAGCAACGATAATCCGCGTCTGGTAGTACTTACCCCGAGACGACGGAAGGAGGGAATCGCAGATGGATTTGTGGGCGTGCCCGGCGGTGGTCACCGGAGCGGCGTCGGGTCTTGGTGCCGAGACGGCGCGCTATCTCGCCGAGGCGGGCGCCAGAGTGAGCGTGGTCGACATCGACGCCGACGGCGTCCGCCGGGTGGGCGAGGAGATCGGCGCTTTGGCGATCCCGTGTAACGTCGCCGACGCGGCGTCGGCCGAAAATGCTGTCGCCGCCGCCCGAGCGGCGCACGGTGCGGCGCGCGTGTTGGTGCATTGCGTCGGTCGCGGCCACTACGAGCCGATCGTCGGCGCCGACGGGCCGACTTCACTCGACGACTTTCGGCAGCTCGTCGAAGTCAATCTGATTTCGACCTTCAACATGATGCGGCTGGCGGCCGCCGACATGGCTCAATTGCCGGCGATGGCCAACGGTGAACGCGGCGTCATCCTGTCTACGGCGTCGGTCGCTGCGTACGAAGGGCAGAGCGGCGAAGCTGCGTACGCGGCGTCCAAGGGCGGTGTCGTCAGCATGATCCTGCCCGCGGCGCGCGAACTGGGGCCGTTGGGAATACGCGTTGTCGGCATTGCGCCGGGATTGTTCGGCACGCAGACGCTGTTCAATATGGAGCGCAATCTCGACTCGCGGCTGGCGCATCAGATCCCGTTTCCTCACCGCTTCGGCGATGCGGCAGAGTTCGCGATGCTCGTCCTGCACGTGTTGAAGAACGTGATGATCAACGGCACGGTGCTCCGCCTCGACGGCGGCTATCATCGTTGAGCGGCAACTGGCGCGTGATGGCCGCGAGATGAGCAAGGTTCTGCGCCTCTACCTGGTTTCGCACGCCTCCGGCGAGTTGATCGAGATGCTGGCGCGCAATGCCGTTGCCCAGCTCGACGGCGTCGACGTCGAGCGCCGGCTGTGGAAAATGGTTCGACGCCTGGGGCAGATTCCGGAAATTCTCGGTGCGATCGCTGCCGCCCCCGGCTACGTGGTACATAGCATTAGTCACAGCGACCTGCGCGAGGCGCTCGAAGACGGCTGCCGCCATTTGGGTGTCCCTTGCCATTTTGCGCTTGAAGCGCTGATCGACCGTCTGGCGGAGCACCTCGGGGTCGGCATCGTCAGTCATCACAGCTCCGGTGACGCTTTCGACGAGGATTACTACCGCCGTGTCGAAGCCATGAAGTACGCCCTGGCTCACGACGACGGAATGGCGAGCGACGATCTGGAAGGGGCGGATGTCATTCTCGTCGGCGTCTCGCGGGCGACGAAGACGCCGACCTGCATGTACCTCGCTTCACGCGGGATCAAGGCGGCAAACGTGCCCTTGGTCCCCGGCGTTCCCTTGCCGGAAGGCTTGCTGCGCGCGCGTGGGCCGCTGATCGTGGGTTTGATCGTCGATCCGGCACGACTGGCGATGATCCGCTCCGCGCGCCTGCAGGCGCTGCATCAGGACACCGCCACCGACTACACCGACTCCGACGCCCTGCGCCAGGAGGTGCTCGAAGCGCGCCGTCTGTTCATCCGCCGCGCGTGGCCGATTATCGACGTCAGCCATCGCTCGATCGAACAGGCGGCGTCGATGATCATCGCCAAGCTGCGGGCACGCGCCGACGAGCACTCCTGATTCGGGCAGCCGAGCGGCTGGCGCTTAAGCCGGTTCTTCGGGTGCGACGTGTCTGATCGGGAGAACGATGCGAAAAGTCGTTCCGACTCCCGGCTTGCTGCTGACCTTGATGCTTCCGTTGTGCCTTTGGATGATTCCATAGGAAAGCGACAGACCCAGGCCGGTGCCCTTGCCAACTGGTTTGGTGGTGAAGAAGGGGTCGAAAATCCGGCTCTGGATGGCTTCGGGAATGCCGCTGCCGTTGTCGGCGAACTCCAGCCACACCAGGCCACCTCCGGAGGTGCCGGTGCGGATCGTGATCTGGCCACGCTGTTCGCCGATCGCGTGCGCCGCATTGACCAGCAGGTTGACGAATACCTGACTCAACTGCGACGGCAGGCATTCGACTTCCGGGAGGTTGCCAAAGTCCTCGACGACGTCGGCCTTGTACTTGATCTCGTTGCGTACCACATTCAGCGCCGAGCGGATTCCGACGTGCAGATTTGACCACTGCCAGTCGTTGGCGCTGTCGACATGCGAAAAATCCTTGAGATCCTGGACAATTTTCGTTACTCGCTTGATCCCGTCGCGGGATTCGCGGATGAGCAAGGGGATGTCGTCCTTCAGGAACTGGAAATCGATCGCTTCCCGTTTCTCGCGGAGTGCGGCGGCGAAGTCGGGAAACGCCATCGCTGCCTCGGCCTGTTCGTAGAGCTCGAGCATCGCGAAGAGGTCGGCAAAATACCCGTCGAGTGCGCCCATGTTGGAGTGGACATAGCCGATCGGGTTATTGATCTCGTGCGCGACGCCGGCGGCCAGTTGGCCGATCGAAGCGAGTTTCTCGGACTGCAGGAGCTGTTCGTTGAATTGCTGCAACTGCGTCGTACGCTCTTCGACCAGCCGCATCAGTTCCGACTGATGTTTGCGCAAGGCTTCCTCGGCCTGACGCCGGCCGGTGACGTCCTGCAAAGTTTCGATCGCGCCAATGATCTTGCCCTCGCTGTCACGCAACGGTGCGGCGGTGAAGTAGAGCCAGCGCCCGCATTCTCCGAAGGCGGGAAAGAAATCCTCGCCTTCAAAGGCGCCGTCAATGACGGCGGAGCGCCAGAAACGCCCGCCGTAGAGTGCTTCAAAGCACGATTCAGGGGCGCCGCTGACGATCAGGTCGGCCATTACCGGTCGTTCAGCGGGGTAAAACGCTGCCCAGTGCCGGTTGCTTCCGACCACGTCGGAAGCCGGTACGCCGGTAACCGCCGCGCAGGCGCGGTTCCAGTGCGTAACGTGGTACTTTGCATTAATAACGAACGTTGGCACCGGGTCGCCGTCGACGATTTGCGCGAGAATTCGACGCAATTGCTCCTCACGCGCGGCTGCAAGCCGTCTTTCCGTGAGGTCATAGAACGACGCAATCACCGTCGGCTTTCCATCGATCCTTGCCAGGCTGGCGCTGACCTCGACCCAACAGCAGAGGTTTTCGTCGGCGGTTCGTAGCCGGCACTCGTAGGTTGTGGGGGCTGCTTTGCCTCTTAGACGTGCTTCGCCCCATTGGCGAACGATCGCCTGGAAGTCCGGATGCACTAGCGTGTGGAAAGGGGCGCCGGCGAGCTCTTCTCGGCGCCAGCCAAGCAGCCGCCGGAGCGCCGCATTGGCAAAAACGACGGGCCCGCCGCGGTGGGCGACAATCGGCCGCTGGACCGCTTCCAGCAGGGCCAAGGCCTGAAGTTCTCCCATGTCTGTGATTCTCCGACTAGGTGGTAAAGGCCGCGCAGGCGGCGTCGAGCTGACCCGCAACCGTTTCGGCCAAGCTCGTCCACTCGTCGGCCGCGAGTGGGTGGAAGGCACCCGCTACGCCAGGGGGGGTGCCGACGCTGCGGTGACGCTCTCGGGTGCGTTCGACGGCGTGACCGAGCCAGTCGGCAACGTGAACTAGTGACACCAGATCGTCAGCCGCTGGATCAGGAGCGTGGTGCGACCCGATCGTTTGTGTCAGCAGTTTCGGAAACTGCCAGTGCTCAGCGAGCACCCGCCCGATCGATGCGTGGTCGATGCCCAGTACACGTTGTTCGACTGGCAGCCAGCTTTCATCGTCGGCCGTCCGCGCACGGACGACGGCGGCCGCGTGTTCCGGAAAGCAGCTCGCCAGCGCCAGTCGACCGACGTCGTGCAGAAGGCCGGCGGCGAACGCGTGGCTTTCACGGCTTCGGTAGCACTGGGCGATGCCTCTCGCCGCCAACGCGACCGCGACGCTGTGTCGCCAGAAGGCGTTAAAGTTCCACTCGCCGGGGCTGCCGCGATGGCGAAACGACAGCGTGTTCCTCATCGTCGCCGCGATGGCCAGCGACCGAACGCCTTGCAGGCCGAGTACGGCGAACGCGTCGTCGAGCGTCAGCACCTTCCTTTGGCAGCCGTAGAACGACGAGTTGGCAGTGCGCAAGATGCGTGCCGCAAGCGCCGGATCGCGTGCCAGGTCCCTGGCGAGTCGGCGTGCGTTGGCATGCTCGTCATCGAGCGAATGGAGCAACTCGACGATCACCGCGGGCAGGGAAGGCAGGCGGCGGACCCCGTTGATCACGCTGTCCGCGTCGAGCGTCAGCCGTCGATCAGGGGAGTTCATCCTTGCCCCCTTTTGGGTCGCATTGCCTCGTCAGCCTCCGCCGGCATGACGACGAGCAGTCGACCCCGCGGTCGCGAGGGCTCGCCCAAGGTCCGGTGCAGCACTCTACGCGCACCGTCACCGGCCTGCCAGACGAGGTAGTCCGGTGGATCGTCGCGCAGAAGAACGAGCCATTCGCCAGGCAGGCATTCGGCGGCGTACTCGCCGCACAGCGGCAGGCCATCGGCCAGCAGTGTGCTGGCCGCGGTATTGGCGAAAACTACCTGTTGGTCAGGGTCGATGCCAATCAGGGGCAACGGCAGGCAGTAAAGTACCTCGCGCGCGATCTCCAGCGATGCCTCGTCCAACTCCAGACGGTGTTGCTTCTCGGCAAGCAGACCCTGCAACTCACGGTTGGCTGTCGCCAGTTCGCGCGTCAGGCGGCGATGATCGTCGGCGAGCGCCTTGTAGCGAAACGCCTCGGCGATATTGGCGCGGATGAGGTCATCGTCCCAGGGTTTGGTCAGGAACTTGTAGATCGCCCCTTCGTTGATCGCCTGGGTGATCGACTGCAGTTCGGTGTAACCGGATAGCACGATGCGCACGGTCTCCGGCCAGTTTTCCTTCGCCTGCCGAAGAAACTCGACGCCGCTCATGTCGGGCATCAGCTGATCCGAAACGATGACGTCGACCGGCGTGCTTCTCAGGGCTGCGAGTCCCTCGCCGCCGCTGCCGGCGCTGAGGATGCGGTAGCCTTCGCGGCGCAAGACTCGGCGCATGGCGCTGAGAACGTTTTCTTCGTCGTCGACCAGGAGGATCGTTGGCTTACGTGGTGAGGCGTGTTCCGGAGCGTTCATCAGCGACACGCCCCTCCCTCACCTGTCAACGATTCTCGCGGCAGGACGACACGAAAGCGGCTGCCAACACCTGGCTGGCTGTCGAGCTCGATGCGTCCGCGGTGCTGGTGCACAAGGTGCCAGGCGATGTAGAGTCCCAACCCGACTCCCTGGCCAACCGGCCTGGTGGTAAAGAAAGGTTCGAAGATCCGAGCGTGGTTTTCCGGCGCGATACCGCAACCGTCGTCTTCCACTTCCACCCACACCGTCGCCTGGTCGGCGCCACTACGTATGGTGATCGCGCCGGATTGCCCCATTGCCTGGACGGCGTTCACGAGCAGAATCATGAACACCTGGTTCAACTGTCCGGAGTGGCAACGTACCTCCGGAAGTGGGTGCAGTTCACGCTGCACCACCGCCTTCTGCTGAATCGTTGGCAAGGCAAGGTTGATGGTGCTTTCGACGCCGGCTAGCAGGTCGTTGAACTGCCAGCCCGCACGGTCCGTCCGGGCAAACGTGGCCAAGTCCTGCACAATGCGCTTGACTCGCTGGACGCCGGCGCGCGACTCGGCAATCAGCGAGGCGGCGTCCCGGCGCACGAGGTCGAGCGTTTTCGCTTCCTTTACCGCCCGCAAGGAAGCCAGAGCGCTTGCGTCCTGAGCGATCAGCGCTTCTCTGGCGGCATACGCGTCGACTACGGCAAAGACGTCGTCGAGATACTCGGCAAGCGTGTTGAGGTTGGTGCCGAGAAAGGCCAGCGGATTGTTGATCTCGTCTGCGACGCCGCTCGCCAGTTGGCCGATCGACGCCATGCGCTCGCTGGCCAGCAGGCGTGAGCGCGTTTCGACCAACTGGCGGTTGGCATCCGCCAAGCGGTCGCGTTCTCGCGCCAACGCTTCGTTGCTTGCCGACAGTTCGCGCGTTCGCTCGCGGACGCGCGCGTCAAGCTGACGGTTGCTCTCGCGCAACTCGGTGTTGATGGTCGACAAGGCCGCGTACAGGCGACGGATGGCTTGCAATAGTGCCGCGTCTGCACTCCTCGCCGGCCCCAGAAAGCCTGTCCGAGCCGTCGCTTCCGGGCGATCGACGTCGGCTGCGACGCCGAGCTCAATTCGACGCGCCATCTCCTGATCGTTGCCGAGGATGTGCATCACCAGCCAGGAGCAGAGGAATTCATGCAGCACCCGCGCCAGTTCGAGCGGCCGGGAAGCGAAATCGTGTTCCAGTTCGGCGAGGCGCGTTCTGAACTCGTGGTGTGCGGCGCGATGGGAAGCCTGCTCCGCAGCATCCGCGCCCTGATGCTGCCACACCGCTTCCTCAGTGCGGAAATGGTAGTCGGCGTAGGCGCGGACTTCGGCGACCATCTCCACGACGCCGGCGGCGGCCTGCTCCAGTTGTACGCCTCCGAGCCGATTGACGAGGTCGATCAGACGCTGATGCTGCGCGTCGATCAGCGCAATGCCGGTGGCAAACCGTTCCTCCCAGAGGAAGGCTTCGAGCGTCACGTCGGCGCTTCCGGCGAACCGTCGGTCGACAGCTCGCTGCGGTGGGTGGCGCGTTGGTCGTAGGCGACGAAGGCCTCGTGGATCGCGGCGCGCAGTTCCTCGTCATCCCACGGCTTGGTCAGAAACTTGCTGATCGCTCCACGGTTGATCGCTTCTGCCATGGTGTCGGGATCGGAGTAGCCGGTGAGCATGATGCGTTCGGTGTCCGGGTAGAGGGCGCGGGCGCGACGGAGGAATTCGGAGCCGTTCATTTCCGGCATCCGCTGGTCGGAGACGATGACTTGCACACGCTGTCTCGCGAGCAGGTCGAGCGCCTGGGTCGCCGAGGTCGTCGCCAGGATGTGATAGCCGCTTCGACGCAACAGCCGCTTCAAGGCGCGCAGGATGTCCGCTTCGTCGTCTACCAGAAGGAGTGTGCGCTGCGGGCGCAGGCTTTCGCTGGCCGTCGACAACAGCGGCTGCGGGCTGGACAACAGGGGCATGATCTGCGCGGCGGGTACCGGGCGACTGAGGTAGTAGCCCTGAATCTCGTCGCAGAGATGGTCACGCAGCCATTGCACCTGACTTTCGCTTTCGACGCCTTCGGCGATCACTTTCAAGCCGAGACTGTGTGCCATGGCGATTACCGTTGCCGCGATCGCCGCATCCTGCGGTTCGGTGGTGACGTTATTGACGAATGAGCGGTCGATCTTCAGGACGTCGAAGGGAAAACGACGCAGGTTGCCGAGGCTCGAGTGGCCGGTACCGAAGTCATCCATCGCCAGACGAACCCCCATCTCGCGCAAGTCGCGCAGGGTGCGTGCGGCGGTTTCGGGGTTGTCCATCACCGTCGATTCGGTGACTTCGAGTTCCAGCTGACGAGCGACGGCGCCGTTTGTCGCAAGAGCGGCCGTGACCTCATTGATGAGTTCGTCATTGGCGAGTTGTTGGGGCGAAAGATTGACCGCGACGCGTGGCGTCGGCACGTTGCCGGCCTGCCAGCGCGCGATGTCGCGGCACGCTTCCTGCAACACCCACCGGCCGATGGCGACGATCTGTCCGCTTGCTTCGGCCAGGGGAATGAATTCGCCGGGCGGAATCAGGCCGTGCTCTCGATGTTGCCAGCGGACGAGCGCCTCGACGCCGGTGCAGTTGCCGGAGTAGAGGTCGGCTTTCGGCTGGTAGTGCAGCACCAGCTCTTGCCGCTCGATCGCGCGTCGCAGGTCCTTGGTCAGTTCCGTCTGCCGCAGCGCGTGTAGCGACATCTCCGGCGCGTAAAAACGAAAGGTGTTGCGCCCCGCCGCCTTGGCCGCCGACATCGCGATGTCGGCCAGACGCAGCAGGTCTTCGGCGTCGCTCGTGTCGAGCGGGAAAATCGCGGCGCCGATACTTGGCGTCACCAGAAACTCCTCGCTGCCCACCCACAACGGAGGCGTCAGGACTTCGAGCAGCATTTCGGCGGCGCTCGTCACCTGCTGTTGCGCCTCACGATCGGCGAGCAGAAGGACGAACTCGTCGCTGCCGAGGCGAGCCATCGTATCGCTGTCTTTGGCGATGGCCGTCAGACGGCGCGCGATCGACTGCAGCAGCAGGTCACCGACGCCGCGCCCAACCCGTTCGTTGACCTGCCGGAAGTGGTCGAGATCGAAGAGCAGGACGGCGACCAGCTTGCCGTAGCGTTCGGCGTGCACCAGGGCCTGGCGCAAGCGATCGTGCAACAGCGTTCGGTTGGCCAGACCGGTCAACAGGTCATGCGTGGCCAGATGCGCGAGCTGGTCTTCGTGGTATACGCGGCGCGTGACGTCTGATATCACGCTGACGTAGTGCGTCACCTCGCCGTCGTCGGCATCACGGACCGGCGCGACACGCACTTCGCTCCAGAAGGGCTGACCATCCTTGCGGTAGCAGCGCAGCACCGCCTGCCCGGCCGAGCGTCCGCGCAGCGCGCGACGAATGACGTCCATTTCCGTCTGATGGAGTTCGCCCTCGGCCAGAAGGCGGCCGCTGCGTCCGATCAGTTCGCCTGCTCCCCACCCCGAGATCCGGCTCACCGCGGAATTGACATAGACCACCGGATGCGCGGGACTCACCGCGTCGGTGATCATGATTCCCTCTTGCGTCGACTCGAAAGCCGCTGCCAGCAGCCGGTGCGAGGTTTCGGCCCGGCGCCGCGCGACGCGCTCGCGCAAGGCTTGCACGGCGTGCGCCACCTGACGCGCCAAGTCCTGCAGCAGGCCGACCTCTTCGGCGTCGAACACGTCGGTCCGGCTGGAGTAGACACTCAAGGCGCCGAGACAGCCCTCGCCGGCAATCAGCGGCAGGGCGACCACGGCGCGCAAACCCAGGCGCTTCTTCAGGTCGGCGCAAGGCGCGTGCTTCGGTCGCGTCAGACCGTGACGGACGATCGCCCTCCCGGTCCGTACCGCTGCTGCCACCGGGCCGCCAGCGACCGGCGTCTCCGGATTCCAGCAGCTGACCAGTTCGTCAGCCGACACAGCCTGCTCTCCCGACCATGCCACCGGGACGACTTCACTCTCGCCCTCGCCGCCGAGCAAGCCGGCAAAGGCAAAGCGGTAGCTTCCCGTCTCTGTCAGCAGCCGACAGACTGCCGCCAGCATCGCCGTTTCGTCCGACTCGTCCTGGATGACCTGGCCGCATCGGCTGAGAACCTGCAGCGTGCGGTTCAAGCGCACGAGTCGCGCTTCGGCTTTTTTCTGTGCGCTGATGTCCCGGGCGACAACGGCGATCCGCTCGCTGCCGTGGCCACCCAGGCGTATCGCCTGCACCGAGACCGGCGTTTCCAGTCCGTCGCCGCCGACGAACGCCAGTTCACACTGAAACAGGCCGTCGCTCGCGGCGCGTGGCAAGACCACTTGCAGGAGGCGTCGACGCGAGGCCGGCGCGAGGAGGCGCCGGAGGTCAAACGATGACGAAGTCTGTGCAGGCGGTGCGCACAGCTCGTGTCCGGCCGGGTTGACGAACTCGGTAATCCCCCTGCGGTCGACGATGCAGATCAAATCCTGGCTGGCGAGAACGATTGCCGAGAGCGGGTCAGAGGGGTCATTCGCGCTTGCGCTGGGATCTGTCTCGGCGACGATGACTTGCACTTGGGCGACGTCTCCGGCGGTGTCCACGAAAGGTACCAACGACACGGCGACCACTCGCAGGCGCCCGTCCTTGCCGCAGACGATCGTTTGCGGTCGGCAGGCCGGCTGTCCGGTCGTGGCGCGCGGCAGCAAGGCAAGGACGTCTGCGTTGTGGGTGTCGGTCAGGAAAGGCACTTTTTCGCCGAGCGTCTCTGCCGCCGTCCAGCCGAAGAGACGCTCGGCGACCTCATCCCAAGCGACGACCTTGCCGCGAGCATCCAGCAGGCAAGCCGCTACCGTCTGCTCCAGCGCTTGCCCGCCGGCTGTGGCAGTCGCCGCGCCGCTGCCGGCGCGAGCGTTTGGCAAAAGCACGCCGATCGTGGCTCGAACGACTTCGAGTCCCGCCGGCCAGTGCAGCCGGGCGCGGCCTAAACCGTTGGGGCGGTCACTAGCGACGAGGTCCGCGTCGCCGTGCGCGACCAGTTCCAGGATCGGAATCGCTCGCCGGCCGTCAGCTTGTAAGGCGCGACAGACTTCATCGACCAAGGCTCGGCCTACGCGCGAATCAAAGACGACGAGATCCGGCCATCGGTGCGACAGCGCCAGCGCCAGCGGGAGATCGTCGGCTTCGAGGACGCGTAGGCCGGCCGCACGCAGCGTGCGCGAAGAAAGAGAGAGCGCCTCCCGGTCGCCCCCCAGGTTGAGTGCGAACAAGCTTGCCACGGACATCGGTTCTCCAGGATATAGACCACCCTGAACCGATGCTAGGCGCTAGCCGGCACCCTTCCAATCGGGAAAGACCTGACTTTGGCTTCGAAAAGCCTTGGCCGGTGTCGGCCCGGCAGCCAGCTGTGCCGTGGTCCCACTCCTTTCGCTTCGGGCCATCCCGTCCGGCAGGCTGTCAGGCGGTGACCATCCCGTGGCGGATTGCGTAGCGTACGATTCCGGCGATGTCGTGCACGCCGATACGTTCCATTGCCAGCGCGCGGTGCGTCTCCACCGTCTTGACGCTGAGCTTGAGTACAAAGGCAATTTCTTTCATTGTCTTGCCTTCGGCGAGGAGTCGTAGAACCTCGTGTTGACGGGGGCTCAATGGCGGCGCCACACCCGCGTCGGCGCGCATCAGGCAACGATCGACGACCGGCCGGGTAATCGCCGCCGACAGCCAGGCGTCGCCACGCATCGCGGCCCGGATGGCGAGTTCCAGCTCGGCGGGCGCTGCATCCTTGAGCAGGTAGCCGGCGGCTCCCTGGCGAAAAGCCTCGAGGACGTGCTCCTCGTTATCGAGCATCGAGAGCATGATCACCCGCATTCCCGGGCAACGCTGGCGAATTCGCGACAGCGCTCCCAGGCCTCCGAGCACAGGCATCGCGATATCCATCAGAACGACGTCGGGGGAGGTCTCCTCGCACAGGGCAAGAGCTTCTTCACCATTCGCCGCCTCACCGACGACGGCAATCGCTTCCATCTCCGAGAGCAGCAGGCGCAGGCCAGCGCGCACCAGCTGGTGGTCGTCGACAAGCAGGACGTGGACGCGGTCGGCCATCACGTGGCGTCGCCTTGCATGAGAGGTAAGGGGATCGCCACCCGTACTTCGGTTCCCGCGCCGGGAGCGGACGCGATCTGCATCTCGCCACCAAGCAGTGTCGCCCGTTCGCGCATGCCTAACAGGCCAAGCGGCTGCTGGTCCTTGTGGGTTGACGAAGCGTGCGCATCGAAGCCGCGACCGTCGTCGCGAACCGACAAGCTCAGGCAGACGTCGTCGCTGCTGAGCGTGACCGTAATCCGATCGGCTTCGGCGTGGCGGATGGCGTTGGAAACCGCTTCCTGGATGATGCGAAAACACGCGACTTCGACGTTGGCCGGCAGGCGGGCGACTGGTGTTTCAGCGACCAGGCGAAGGTCGATTGATTGGTTAACGACCAGATTGTCGAGATGCCAGCGCACGGCCGCGACGAGACCCATGTCTTCGAGTGGTGGTGGTCGCAGGCGGCGCGTGATTTCGCGCACGTCGCCAAGCAGCGTGTCCGCCATCGCCACCGCGCGTTGCAGCAGATCAGTACAGCTTTCGTCGCGGCAACGACGACGTACGGTATCGACGTTGATCTTGAGCGCGCTGAGGACTTGTCCAATGCCGTCATGAAGTTCCCTCGCGATCCGCCGGCGCTCTTCCTCCTGAGCTTCGATCACGGCAGCAGAAACCGCCTGCAACTGTCGACGCAAGAGTTCGAGATCGTCATTGGCTCGTTTGAGGTCGGTAATGTCCTGATTAACGGCAATCGCTGCGCGCAGGTGCCCCGTGGTGTCGTGAATCGGCACCGCGTAGTTGAGGATCGTCTTGCGCGTGCCGTCGAAGGCCTCGATTTCGAGCATCTCGCCGCGTGCGACCGCCTCTCCGCTGACGATCAGTCGCGCCATTGCCCACTCGTTTGCCTCCACCCTTTTTCCGGTCGCCGCCCACCACGCCTTGTACTCGCCGTATTGTTCGGGTCCGATCCAGCGCTCGCCCTGCCAGATTTCGCGTCCGGCAGGGTTGTTGGCGACCAATCTGCCGTGTGAATCGGCGATCCAGACGCCCACCGGCAGCGCATCGAGGTCCTGCTGCAACAACGAGGCGTCTACGACGACCGCCGATTGCTCCGGGTTGTTTCCCATCTTTTCGATTGTATCCATGATCACCACGTCGCGCGCTAGCGCGCACAAAACCACGCGTCGTCGGGCGTCAGTGGCTGCGTTCAAGCGTGTCACTTATCGTGACTGCCCGACACGGACGAAGGTTTCGCGGATGCGTTGCGATTCTGCCTAAAACTCGCCTGTCGAGGGAAGCCCACGCGTGGAAGGCGTTCCGGGCAGGTTGGCGTAGTGCTATCCTGGCACGGATGCGTTGGTGGAGGAAGAAAATGCGTCGGAAAAACACCCTGCGGCAGGGTCTGATGGTCGCCATCGCGGTGTCGGCAATCGCGTTGCCGGCGGCGGCCGAAGTCAACCCTTTCGACGGACAGTGGCATTTCAGTATCACGCCGTACGTCTGGTTGCCAACCCTCTACGTCGACGCCACGGTTAGCGGGCGAGGGGGAGTCGCCTCGATCGATACCGGCATGCATTCGAGCCCGAACGACTACCTGAAGCATCTGTCCTTTGCCGCAATGATCACGGGCGAGGCACGCAAGGGCGACTGGTCGGTGTTTACCGACTACATCTACCTTCGCTTCCGGGACCAGGAGACCCAGGTGAAAGCGGTCAACGGGCCTCGCGGGCGCACTCTTGGGTTCGTTGACGCAGGTAGCGAGATCGACCTCACCGGTAACGTGTGGACGCTTGCCGGTAGTTACACGGTCTGGCGCGAAGGGGCCAAGCACGTAGACGTCTTTGCCGGCTTCCGCTATCTCGGACTCGACACCGACCTCGACTGGCGGGTTGACGGTAGCCGGGGTGTTCTGCCCGGCGTACAGGGGAGCGCCTCGGGCGACATCGGCAAATGGGACGGCATTGTTGGCGTCAAGGGGCAAGTGCCGTTGAGCGGCGATGGCCGCTGGTTCATGCCGTACTACCTTGATTTTGGCAGTGGCTCGAACAACCGGACCTGGCAGGCGCTGATCGCCGCTGGCTATCGCTTCGACTGGGGAAATGTGACGCTCTCCTTGCGCAGTCTGTCGTACGACTTCAGCGGCCAGCAAAGTAACAGCCTGGATTCCCGCTTCACGGGCCTGGCGCTCGGCGCCAGTTTTCTCTTTTAGCAGCCGACTTGGTCAAGTCCGACAGGCTGCTAGCCGGGAGAGCCACCAATCAACGGTCCGAGTCCGGGGGGCGCGACCCGGCTGCGGCCGTCGTCCTGCCGCGCCAGCAACCTCTAGTGGGAGAAGAACATGCGGAAGACGACTTCGTGGGTGGTGGGGATTGGCGCTTCGGTCGCGGTCGGACTGGCGATCGCACAGCAGTTTCCAATCCTCGATAGGGTGGCCGGAATGGTGGTGCAGAAGTATCAGCAAAGCTCTTGCGAGCAGTTGTGGGCGAAGAAAGGTGAGCCGAAGTCGCCCGAGGAGCAGCGTGTGATCGGCATGTTGCGCAACGACCCGGCGATGCGAACCGAATTCATTAACCGGGTGGCCGGGCCGATCGCCAACAAGATGTTCGAATGCGGGATGATTCCCTGAATGCTGCGACGGATGAGGAGGTATGAGATGCGGAGAATGAACCACACGTTGCGTGCGCTACTGCTGGCGCTGTTTGCCGCCGGCGTTTGGGCGAAAGAGCCGGCGACCATGGGCAAGGCTGCGACAGCGAGCAAGGCGCCACCACCACCGGTCGTCCAGCCGCTGCTTGAACCGCGAGCCACCGACCTTCTCAAGGCGATGAGCGATCGTTTGGCGGCTGCCCGCGCGATGTCTTTCACGGCGCTGATCACCTACGAACATCCGAGCCGACTGGGTCCGGCCTTGGCCTACACGACGTTTTCGGAAGTCCTCATGCAACGGCCCGACAAGCTCCGCGTGGTGACGGTCGATGACGGGCCCGCTTCCGAGTTCTACTACGACGGTCAGTCGATGACGGCGTACGCGCCGGCCGAGAATCTGGTCGCCGTTGCCAGCGCGCCGGCGACGATCGAGGCCACGCTCAAGCTTGCCTTCGACCGTGCCGCGATTTACTTTCCGTTTGCCGACGTGCTGCTTGCCGACCCGTACAAGAACATCGCTGATGGTCTGCGGCACGCGTTTTACATCGGGCAGTCGAAAGTCGTCGCCGGGATCCTGACCGATATGGTTGCCTTCGCCAATGACGAGGTTTTCGTCCAGATCTGGATTGGCGCCGAAGACAAGCTGCCGCGTTTGCTGCGCGCGGTTTATCGCCGCGATCCGCTGCGCTTGCGGCACCAGATGGAACTCGCCCAGTGGCAGCTCGACCCGGCGGTGGCGGCGGACGCGTTTGCCACCGCCAAGGCCGCCAAGGCGACGACTATCGCCTTTGACCATCCTGGCGCCAAGCCGTCGGGCATTCAACCCCCTCCTTTGTCGAGCCCGCCGGCCAAGGCGGCTGCCAAAAAAGCGCACTAACCGGAGAGACGCATGAACAGACTCGTTATCGCTTTCATCGCGACGATCGGGGCCATTCCGGTCGCCAACCAGGCGATGGCCTGGGGGACGGCCAATCGTTTCGGCGGCAGCACCGAACACGTTGCCGGCGTGGGTACCGAACACACCAATGCCTGGGGTGGCAGTAGCGAACACGCGTACGGTGGCGGCACCGAGCACACTAATGTCTACGGCGGCAGTACCGCCGGTCGCTATGGTTCTGGCGCCGAGCATACGAACGTGTACGGCGGCACGACTGCAGGTCGCTACGGCGAAGGTGCTTACCACACGACACCCTACGGGACCACCGCTTACCGCCCACCGGTCCCGCCACCGCCGCCGCCAGCGCCGTACTACCCCTACCATCCGCCTGCGGCCGTTCCTTACTATCCGGCCACCGGCTGCACCGGCTGCGCAGCGGCAGCCGGTGCCGTTGTCGGCATGGCGACCGGAGCGGCCGTTGCCTCGGCAAACACCGCAGCTGCGAGCAGCACTGCCTATGCGTCGGGATACGCCGCCGGCAGCGCCAACACCGCCGCCGCGTACGCGCTTGGCGCCAGTTACGCGGTTCTCCCGGCGGGCGCGATGGCCGTGCAGAAGGCGGGATCCACGTATTATCTGCTCGGCAATACCTGGTTCCTGCCGGCGTATGGCGCCAACGGGGTCTATTACCGCGTCGTCCCGGTGCCATGAGCAGCGGTCGGCGTGGGGCGAGTTCCGCGCATGGCGGAGCTTGCGCTCCCCCCGCCGGCGCCTGATTCGCGATTGACCCGACTAGGACGAATGACTACACTCAAAATGCTTGCGGTGGGCAGCCGCGGCTGCAACACCTGAAAAGCGCCCAATAAGAAGGGCAATCAGCGCAAGGAGGAGGAGGTTTCGGCGACGATTTTTTGTCGCCGAGACCGGTTTGGGGAGCCGTCACGTACGGCCAACGACGCGCTGACAACATGTAAGGAGTGGCCGATGGTGATGAAACGGGTTGCAGTTGGGCTGGTGGCGTTGGTGCAGGCGGGGTTGATCCTTTTTGCGGCCGGGACAGCCAGTCTGCCGGCAGTCGTTGCCGCTGTCGTTGGCGCTGCCTTGGTTGCCGGCCTGTCGTTCTGGCTCATGCGTGGGGGCGGGGCAGTCCTGGGGTCTTCGGCGAGTCTGATCGCTGAAGAGCTGCGCCGGATTCGGGAAGGCCATTCGCCGCTCTCGCATCGACTGAGCAGCGACGATCCGGTAGTCCAGCAATTCAACCAGTTGCTGGCGATGTTCCGGCGGATTCTGATCCGGGCACGCGGCATGAGCGCGCAGGCGGCGGTCGGCGCGGCGAAAATGAACGTCATCGTCAAGGACGCGCTGGTGGGCGCGACGACGCAGGGCAATCTCTCGCACGAGATTTTTTCGACCTCGCAGCAGGCGAGTCACTCGGCCAATACCGTGCTCAGCAATTCGGCCTCGATCGCCACCACCTCGTCGGCGAATCTTGCCGTCGCCGAGCGCGCGCTGCAGGAAATGCGCACGCTCGCCGGCGAAATCGTTAACGTCAGCAGCCGGTTGCATGGCTTTCGCGAGACGGTCAAGCTGCTCGACAAGAGTGCTTCGCACATCGCCGAGATCTCGCAGCTGATCAACGACTTTTCGGACCAGACCAATCTTCTCGCGTTGAATGCGGCGATCGAGGCGGCGCGGGCGGGCGAGCACGGGCGGGGTTTCGCGGTGGTCGCCGACGAAGTGAGGAAGCTTTCGCAGAGCGTCAAGGCGGCGTCGAACACGATTTCCGAGAACATTTCCGAGATGACGACACTGGTCGAACAAACCGACCGGGATTCCTCGATGATCGCCGACAGCGTCGATCGCTCGCGCACGATCGTCGAGGACTCGGCGGTCAGTTTTGAACGGATGGTCGTCGATCTCAAGGATGCCACAGCCAAGGTCGCTGAAATTGCGACCGCGATCGAGTCGCTGCGCAGCTGCAACGAGCAGGTGCACCAGATGGCGGAGCAGATACAGGCGTCGAGCCGCCGCATCGTCGAACAGGTGCAAACCTCGGAAAACTACGCCGGCGAACAGCGCGAAGCGACGGAGCGCGTCCAGGCAACCCTTGCCCAGTTGCGAACCGGCAACTCCGAGTTCGACCGTATCGTCGACATCACCGACGACTACAGGAAGAAAGTCGCCACGCATTTGGAGAAACTGGCGGCGGAAGGCGTCAATGTCTTCGATCAGAACTACCAGTTGATTCCCGGTTCGAATCCCAAGCGCTACAAGACATTGTACGATGACCGCTGCGAGAAATCCCTGCAGGCCGATGGCGATGCGGCGGTGGCCGCCAATTCGCGTTTGGTCTATGCGTTGGCGCTCGACAGCAACGGCTACGCGCCGACGCATAACAGCAAGTTCTCGAACCCGCCAACCGGCGACTACGCCAAGGATCTCGTCGGTACCCGGCACAAGCGTATCTTCGACGATCTGGTCGGCCTCAAAGTGGCACGTAACGTCGAACCGAGCCTGTTCCAGACCTACATGCGCGATACCGGCGAGGCCCTCGGCGACCTGTCGATGCCGGTGACGGTCAACGGCCGGCGTTGGGGGGCGGTGCGGGTCGGCTTCGACCCGCAAGTCGTCGTCGGCGAGACCGGTTAGCGCGCTGGTAGAGGGGCCTTGAGTGGTGTGATCAGACGTCGCGACGTTGGCTCATGAGTCACAGCCGATCACCGCTCGAAGTCCTCGTCCGACCGTCGGCGATCGTCCTTTTCGGCGCCAGTCCCGAGCCTTCTAGTCTCGGTGGCATCCTCACCGACAATTTGTTGAAAGGCAGCTACCAGGGCGCGGTGTTCCTGGTCAACCCGAAGTATCCGCAAATCGGCGATCACCGGTGTTACGCGTCACTTGCCGAGGTTGGCAAGCGCGTCGATCTGGCGTTGATCGCGTCGCCAGCAGCGGCGGTCGGCGAAATCCTCGAACAATGTGGCGCGAAGGGCGTGCGGGCGGCCGTCGTCTATGCGGCGGGTTTTTCCGAGACCGGCGCCGAGGGGCTGCAGCGCGAGATCGACTTGAGAGCAATGGCGCAGCGCCAGCGCATCCGTCTCTTTGGGCCGCGGGCGGTGGGTTTCGTCCGCCCGTGCCAAGGCATCAATGCCATTCCGTTGCGACGCGCGGTTCCTGCCGGCCGGCTGGCGCTGGTCTCTCAGTCGGGAACCGTGTGTTCCGGCATCCTCGACTGGGTTTTTGCCGAGGATCTCGCCTTGTCGGCGGTCTTTGCCCCCGGTAACGGCAGCGATCTCGACTTGCCGGAGGTGCTCGACTTCCTTGCCAGTGACCACGAGACGCGGAGCATTCTGCTCTATCTGGAAGGAGTTCGCGATCGCCGACGATTCATGAGCGCCTTGCGGGCGGCGGCTCGCGTCAAGCCGGTAGTCGTCGTCAAGAGCGGCCGTCACGCCTTGTCGGCGCGTATCGCCGAGGCGCACAACCGGGTCGCGGTGGGCGACGACGACGTCTTCGACGCGGCGTTGCGGCGCGCCGGCGCGCTGCGCGTCCATTCGATCGGTGAGCTGTTTTCGGCGGCGCGGGCGCTGATTTCGCCGCGCATGCCGCGGGCAACGCGTCTGGCGATCGTCGCCAACGGCGGCGGGCCGTGCGTCGTCGCCGCCGACGCCGCGGCCGAAAACGGCATTCACCTGGTTCGTCTGAGTGCGGATTCGGTCGAAACGCTGCTCGATCGACTGCCGGCTTCGTGGTCGATGAGCAACCCGGTCGATCTGCTGTTCGACGCCGACGTCTCGCGATTCCGGGTGGCGATCGACGTCTGCCTGGCCGACGAGGCGGTCGACGGAGTGCTCGTCCTGGTGTCACCGAGTTCCTTTTTTGATCCGACCGAGGTCGCGCGGACGATCGCCGAACTGGCGTCGACGACCCACAAGCCGGTGCTCGCCTGTGTCATCGGCGAGAGCTCGGTGCGTCCGGCGCGACAGGTCCTTGCCGCCGCCGGGATCCCGACTTTCCGCACTCCGGAGAGCGCCGTGCTGGCGTTTTCGTTCATGGCGCGCTTCGTGCGGCATCAGGAGCTGTTGGTCGAAACGCCGTCGGCGGTGTCTTCGCAGCGGGTCGCCGACGTCGCGGCGGCGAAGAAAATCATTGATCAGGCGTTGGCTGAAGGGCGTTCGACGCTCGATCCGGAGGAGGCCGCCTGGCTGCTCTCGGCGTTTCGGATTCCGACCATTGGCAGTAGCCGCGCCGCGTCCGGGACGCTGCGCGCGGTCCGTGTCGTGCTGCGTAACGACCCCGGCTTCGGCCCGGTGATCTTTCTCGGCGAAGGAGGGCTGGCGGCTGACGCCAGCGGGGGGGCAGCGATTGCCTTGCCACCGCTCAGTCACCGCTTGCTGCTCGATCTCTTTCGCCAGCCAGCCGCGCTGCGCCTGTTCGAGGAGCAGCGGGCCGGGCCAGCGATCTCGCCGCCGATGCTTAGTCGCATCTTGCAGCGCGTGTCCGAAATCGCCTGCGAACTGCCGTGTATCGATCTCCTCGAAATCGATCCGCTTGCCGGCGACGGGCGCGAGCTGTTCGCCGCCGGCGTCAGCATCCGGCTGACTCCGAAGACGGTCGGTTGGCGCTATGCGCGCATGGCGATCTGTCCCTACCCGCTGGCGCTCGAGGCGAGCTTCACGACGCGCGACGGGGTTTCCTGCCTGACGCGGCCGATTCGACCGGAAGATGCGACGGCGTTTCAGCGCTTTGTTCGCGCCTTGTCGAATCGCTCGCGGTATTCCCGGTTTTTCGCCAGCGTCAACGAACTCACACAACGCCAGCTCGCTACGCAAACGCAAATCGACTACGACCGCGCGATGTTGCTGGTCGCGGTCGTCCCGGGCGCGGAAGGCGGGGAGGAGATTGTCGCGGAAGCCGACTACAGCGTGCTTGCCGACGAACTGACCGGCGAGTTCGGAGTTGCCGTCGCCGACGCCTACGCCGGTCAGGGAATCGGCTCACAGATCACCCGGCAGCTGCTCGAGGCGGCTCGCCGCCGCGGCCTGCAACGCATCGTCGGTCAGGTCTTGAGCGACAACGACAACATGCTGGCGATGCTCGACTCTCTCGGCTTCATCGTTTCGATGACCGACGATCCGGAAGTCATGGACCTCAGCCTGCGCCTTTGACTGGCGCCAGCGCGACCGAGCGCTTGGCGGCCGGCGAAGGAATCGCCCCCGCCTCAACTTTCTCCCGTCGCTGCCGATAACAGACCCATACGGCCGGCGCGACGAAAAGCCCTCAAGTTTCCGAGTCGCCGGTCGTAAGAAAACTTGTCAGCGAGATCATCGCCACACAGGACGGACCGGCGGAGGCCTTGTCGGGCAGATCACCGCAAACCGAATTGACGTTCATCATCCAGGAGAAAGACCATGCCCCAGATTATCAACACCAACGTTTCCTCGCTGAATTCACAGCGCAGCCTGAACATGTCGCAGACCTCGCTGGCCACCTCGCTGCAGCGCTTGTCTTCCGGTCTGCGCATCAACAGCGCCAAGGACGACGCCGCCGGGTTGGCGATCTCGGCCCGGATGAGTTCGCAGATCAACGGCCTCAACCAGGCTTCGCGCAACGCCAATGACGGCATCTCGCTGGCGCAGACGGCTGAAGGCGGCCTGCAGAGCGTCACCGAGTCGCTGCAGCGGATGCGCGAACTGGCCGTCCAGGCGGCGAACGCGACCAACACCTCGACCGACCGTGCCGCACTGCAGCAGGAAGTCGACCAGCTCGTCCAGCAGATCAACACCGTCGCCAGCCAAACCCAGTTCAACGGCGTCAAGCTGCTCGACGGCACCTTCAACTCGCAGGCCTTCCAGATTGGCGCCAACAGCGGCGAAACCATTTCCGTGAGCTCGATCGCCAGCGCCAAAGCCGATGCGCTGGGCGTCGGCACCACCTCGTCCTACCTGACGAGCTTGTCGGCGACGGTGACGGGCGGCGCAGTGACCACTGGTGGCATCACGGTCAATGGTTATGGCGTTGGCCCGTCGGTCACCGATGGCGTGTCCAGCTCGGTGCAGGTCAGCGGCGCGGCGCCCACGGCGTTTGCGACTCCGGCCAACGATATTGCTGCCGGCGACCTGAAGATCAACGGCGTGTCCGTCGGTGCCGTCGCCGGTGCCGGCGCTGCCGTGGCGCAAGGGACCGCGCTCGCTGCCGCGATCAATGCCCAGACGTCAACTACCGGAGTCGTCGCCACCTCGAGCGGCACTACCGGTGCGCTGACGCTGGCGTCGAAGGACGGCCGTGACATCACGATTGAACTCGGTACGACGGCGACGCTGGCCAACACCGGTCTGACCGCCGGCACGACCAAGGTCGGCTCCGACAGCGCGATCGCCAAGGCCGCCGCCTTCAACACGGTCACCGGGCAAACCGGCGTCTCCGCGGTCGCCACGGCGACTTCGGTGACCAGCGGCGCGATCTCGGCGAATGCTGCCGTCGCCGGCGACAACACCGACTACATCAAGATCAACGGCGTCAAGGTCGGTGCCATCTCCGCCGGCACTTCGGCCGACTTCACCGCGCAGGGCAACAACGTCGTCGCCGCGATCAACGCCGTGTCGAACCAGACCGGGGTCACCGCCACATTTGACGCGACGACCAAGAAAATCAGTCTGGCCGCTGCCGACGGCCGCACGATCAGTGTCGAGACCAAGGGAACGGCCGCCGCGACCAACACCGGTTTCGCCGCCACCACGCTGACCAATACCTACGGTGGCGTCAAGATCACGTCGACCAGCAGCGCCGGTATCAACCTCGGCGGCGCCAACATCGCAACGACGGCGCTGACCGCAGGTTATACCGCGGCGACGGCCACTTTCGGTGCCGGTATCGCGAGCATCAATGTCAGCACGGCGAGCGGCGCGACCAACGCCATCTCGACGATCGACTCGGCGCTGGCCAACATCAACTCGAGTCGGGCCAATCTGGGGGCGGTGCAGAACCGATTCAGCAGCGTCGTCGCCAACCTGGGAACGACCTCGGAGAACGTCACGGCTGCGCGTAGCCGCATCCTCGACGCCGACTTCGCTTCCGAGACGGCCAACCTGACTCGTGCCCAGATCCTGCAGCAAGCGGGTACGGCCATGCTGGCACAGGCCAACTCGCTGCCGCAGAACGTGCTGTCGCTGCTGCGCGGTTAAGCAGTCAGCCGCAAATAGCGGTAACATCGGGGCGCGAACGCGGCTGAGCGGTCGCGCCCCGGTGTTTCTTCCACGAGGAGTGTGAGATGAACATCCAACCCAGCGGCGCCAACCTGCCCCCGCCAGGCACCCCGGCGATCGGTAACCCCGCGCGCGAAGCCAGCCTCCGGCTGGTCGCCGAACAGGCGACCAGCAAGGCGTCTGATTTGCTGCAAGCCGAGCGGGCGCAGCAGCAACCCGACCGAAAACAGGTGGAAACGGCCACGCAAAGCGTGCGCGAGTTCGTTCAGCCGATCAACAGCAATCTCGAATTCAGCGTCGATGACGATACCGGGCAGCTGGTGGTCAAGATCATCGACCGGAAGACGAAGGAAGTGATTCGCCAGATGCCGTCGGAAGAGATGCTCGCCATCGCCAAGGCACTGGACAGCATCAAGGGTTTGTTCGTCCAACAGACGGCCTGACGACGGCAGACCGCACGCCTCTCAGACCGTCTCACGGCCGCAGGAGATCACGATGGCGCTTTCCTCACCTGGCCTGGGTTCGAATCTCGACGTCAACAGCATCGTCAGCCAGTTGATGTCCCTGGAGCGGGCGCCGCTGACGGCGCTGGCGAAGAAAGAGGCGGGATTTCAGGCGAAAATTTCTGCGATCGGCTCCTTGCAGGGAGCCGCTGCGGCGCTGCAGACGGCCGCGGCGAGCCTGATTCCGGCTGACGGCGTGTCGCCGCTGGACAAGTTTTCCACGTTCAAGGCGGCTGTCGGGGACTCGACGATCGCCAGCGCAACAACCTCGTCGGCCGCCGTGGTTGGCAACTACACGCTGGAAGTGACGCAGATCGCCAAACAGCACGTCATCGTCAGCGCCACCGGCGCCGCAACGCCGTTTTCCGGGACCGGCGGCACCCTGACGACCGGCGGCACGTTGAAGATCACGCTCGATACGCTGCCGGCGGGGACGACGCCGACCAAGGAGACCGACGTCACGATCGCCGACGGCGCCACCCCGGAACAGGTTCGCGACGCGATCAACGCCGCCGCAGCTGGCGTTTCGGCGGTCGTGATCAACGGCACGGCGGGCAAGCAACTCGTTCTGACCAGCCAGACGGCGGGCAGCAACCAGTTCATCAAACTCTCCGGCGTCGGCGCCCTGGCCTATGATCCGAGTGCCGTTCCGGCGCCCCTGACCGACCCCTTCGCCCAGACGCAATCGGCCCAGGGGGCGGCCCTGAAAGTCAACGGCATCGACGTCATCGCGACCACGAATACGGTGACCAGCGCCATCGACGGCGTTACGCTGACCCTGCTCAAGGGTCCCGAAGCGCCCGCCACGTCGCTGGCGACGACGCTGACGATCAGCAAGGACAGTTCCAGCCTGACCGCCGGCATCAACGCGCTGCTCAAGGCGCTCAACGACTTCAACAGCACCGCCACGAGCCTCGGCAGCTACGACGCGACGGCCCGCAAAGCCGGCCCGCTCAATGGCGATAGCACGCTGCGGACGGCACAGAATGTCGTCCGCTCGGCGCTCAACACTGTGCCCGCCGATCTCGCCAGCGCCACCTTGCAGAGCCTGTCGGATATTGGCGTTGCTGTGCAGAAGGACGGCAAGCTGACAGTCGATTCGACCAAGCTGAACAAGGCGCTCGGCGACAACCTGTCCGGCGTTGCCAACCTCGTTTCCGCCTACGGCAGCGCGGCCAAAGCGGCCACCGACACCCTGATCGGCAGTGGCGGCCTCCTCGCGGCACGGAGTGAGGGCCTCAGCTCGTCGATCAAGACGCTGGGCAAGCAGTCGGAGGCGATCTCACTGCGCCTGACGCAGATCGAGGCCCGCTATCGGCGACAGTTTACGTCGCTCGACACGCTGATCGCAGGGATGACCAAGACCAGCACCTTCCTCCAGCAGCAACTCGCCAGCCTGCCCACGTTCAACAACCAGGGGTCCTAGATGTTCGGCAACGCGCGCCACGCGATTTCAGCCTATCAGAAGGTCGGTATCGACGCCGCGGTCGAGGTCGCCGACCCGCATCGCCTGATTCTGCTGCTTTTTTCCGGCGCCGAGGCAGCCATCGCCAAAGCGCGCCTGGCCATGCAGCAACAACAGATTGCCGCCAGAGGCGAAGCGATTTCGAAAGCGATCGACATCATCTCCAACGGACTCAAGGCCAGCCTCGACCTCGAAAAGGGAGGCGAACTTGCCGCACGCCTCGACGCGCTGTACGACTATCTCGTCCTGCGACTGCTGCGCGCCAATCTCGACAGCGACCTCGGCGCTCTTGACGAAGTCTCGGGCCTGCTCGAAGAAATTCACGGCGCCTGGCGACAGATTCCGCCCGATGCCCAGCAACGGCCGGAGCCCTGACTATCTGGCCCTGCTCGCAGACTTGCGGGCGCTCTCCGAGGCGATGCTCGGCGCCGCGCAACGGGGCGACTGGGCCGCACTCGCCGCTCACGAAACACGGCGCCGAGAACTCGCGGAGTTGCTGCCGGAAGGAGGGGGTGGCTGGCTGGAAACAGAGCGGCAAACGGTCGCTCGCTCGCTGATCGAGGCCTGCCTGCGTTGCGACGATCAGATCCATCCGCTGCTGGCGGCGCGCGTAAACGAACTACGCGTGTTGCTGCGGGAAAGACCGGTCCCTTAGCCTGAACCCCCCATGATGCGCATCGATCTCGGCAATCGCCTTCAGCCGACCGCCGACCCTGGGCTAAGACCCGCACTGCCCAGCCAGGATCTCGCCGAAAAGCTTTCCGGTCTCGTCGTTGGCCAGCGGCTACTGGCGGAAGTCGAAGCGCTTCTCCCCAACGGCACTTACCGGGCGATGGTCAACCAGCGCGCGGTGACGCTCGCCTTGCCGTTTGCCGCCAAGAGTGGCGATGTCATCGAACTCGAAGTCGCCGAAAGCGACGGCAAGCTGACTCTTGCGGTCGTCCGCGGGGGGGGGCGGAGCGATGCCGCCGGCGCCGAGGCGGCAGCAACTCAGCTTAGCCGAACAGGCCAACTGATCGCGTCCCTGTTGACCGACGCGCGCGACGCCAAAGCGGGCAACGCCGCGCTGCCACTCAACGGCAATCGACCGATAGCCGCGCAGCCGCCGGCGAGCGGGCGAGAGCTGCAACCCTTGTTGCAGCAGGCGATCGTCGCCAGCGGCATGTTTTACGAGTCGCACCAAGCCGAATGGGTCGAGGGACGCTTCGGCAAGGCACAGCTGTTGCAGGAACCGCAGGGAAAACTGCCGCCACAAGTTTCGTCCGGCGGCCAGAGCGGACCGACGGCAGCGAGCCGGGTCGACGTGTCAGGTTCCACGATCGTCTCTACCCCGGCGCAACTCGCAAGCCGAGAGAGCACCGTCAGCCCGCCGCTGCCGTCGCCGCCTGAAGGGAGAGGGCCGTTGTCCGCCAACCCCGGCGACGGCGCGCTGCCGGCAAGGCTGCCGCCGGACGCGGGGCCTGTCGTTCCCGCGTCGGGATCCCGACAAGACGCTCCAACGACGCCGTCCACCGCGCACACCCCGGCCGCCGACCCCGTCGCACCGCAAGCGCAAGCGCTGGTGCAGCAGCAGCTCGAAGCGTTTGCGACGCAGAATTTCGTCTGGCAGGGTCAGGTCTGGCCTGGGCAGCAGATGGAGTGGCAAATCGACGATCCTGGCCAGCATCGCCGCCAGGCAGACGACGCCGGCGACGAGTCGTGGCAAACGCGGCTACGTCTGACTTTGCCCGCACTCGGCGAGATCGAAGCGCGGCTGCAGATTCACGGCCAGCAGCTCGTCCTCGCACTGACTGCCGACGGCGCTGGAACGCAGGCCTTGCTGCACGGCGGCAGTGCCACCTTGCGCACGCAGCTCGCCGAGGTCGGACTCGATCTGACGTCTTTTGCCATCGCTCAACGCGTCAACGCGCTGCACGAAGTCGTCACCAACGACAGCGACCAAAACGAACCTTGAGCGAGGTTCGTTCCTTCCTATTTTCCTGAGAAGCGTCGGGCCTTTCTGGCCGAGCGCGGGCGAGCTCTTTCCGCCGCGTCGTTCCCACGAACGGTGACAAAGTGTGACATTGTGCGCAAGCAAGTGACGAATATTGTCAGCACTGCGCCGCTTGGTGGCCCCACTTTGCGCATTCCCCGGCCGTTGAGCAGGTACGGTTTTAGCTTTTGCCTGGGAAACTCTTGCCATCCGGAGAAGAAAAATGAAGCTCAAGGGGTTCACGCTGATCGAACTGCTGATCGTGATCGCCATTATTGGCATCCTGGCGGCGATCGCGGTCCCGATCTACGAAAGCTCGGTGCGCCGCAGCGAAGACAAGGCGGCGGCGACCGACGTGCGCAATGTTACGACCCAGGCGATCGCCAGTTCCAACCCGTAAAGCGAGATCTGGCACGAAACTTGATACGTAATACTCAACGGATTTCCCGTTGGCTCTCATGAAGGAGGACTTCTCGATGAAAAAGCTACAGAAGGGTTTCACCCTGATCGAGCTGATGATCGTCGTCGCAATCATCGGCATCCTGGCAGCAATCGCCATCCCGCAGTTCAGCGAGTACACCAAGAAGGCCGAAAACAAGGGTGCTGCCACTGATGTCAAGAACATCACCACCCAGGCCATCGCCGCTAGCCAGCCGTAACCGCTTGAATTGAGGAGAACGATCATGAAACACGCAAAGACCATTGAAGCCATCGCGCTCGGCAGCGCGCTTGTCGTTTCGATCAGCAGCACGTTCCTGCCACTAGATGTCGCGGCAGCAACTGCTTGTGACAACTCGACCGATGGCAAGGGCTCGACGATCTCCGGTGCATCCGATCGCTTTGTCAAGACGAATTTCATCCCGCGTTGCTCGCCGAATACAGTCGTCAAGTACCTCGACGCCGCGACGGCCTTCGCCGCCCAGGGCGGTTCGCTGAAAGGCAACACGGTTTATGGTTCGACGACGGAAGGCGGCGGCGGCGCGGTCTGGTGCGGCTCGTCGACGCTGTCGACACCCCTGAAGGCTAGTGATGTTAAGGATCCGACTGGCAGTGCGACCGACGGCTGCGTCTAAGTTTCCCAGCTATGGGAGAATGCCGGCCTTGGCCGGCTTTTTTTTGTCCTCACGCTCGCGGAGCCTGACCCTCGTGGCGATGATCTCTCCCTTTCTCATCAATGCCCAGTTGAGTTGGCGTCTAGGCATGCGTAGCCACGCACTGCGGGCGCTGCTCGTACTCGGCGTTGCGTTATTGGGCATCTCTTTTCTGGCCGGAGCGTTTTCGCTCCGGCAGCCGCTGGTTGTGGCGATCGACATGGGCCTGTCCGGATTGCGCTTTCTCGGCCTGCTGCTCGTCCTCTTTTGGATGCAGGAAGCGTTTGCCAAGGATATCGACCGCCACACGATCACCTTTGCCCTCGCGTATCCTGCTTCGCGCGCTTCCTACGTTCTCGGACGCTATTTCGGTGTGCTCGCGCTGGTGACCTGGAGTGTTGCGCTTTGGGGCGGCGCACTTTACCTGATGAACAATTTCGCCGATTGGGGCTATGAAGAATCTTCGCGTGTCGTTTTCGGTCTTGGTTACTTGCTAGTGCTGTTTGGCATCGTGCTCGATTTGGCGACAATAGGGGCTTTCTTCCTCTTTATATCGAGTCTTTCGGAGACGCCAATGCTGTCGTTCATGGTTAGCTTTGGCTTCGCCGTGGCCACTCGTTCCTACGGTGTCATGATCGACTATCTGTCGCTTTCCCCCTCTGCGGATTGGGAAATGAAAGCCACCTTACTGCCGATACTGGAGCAATTGCGCTGGTTCCTGCCGGATCTTTCGCGGCTGGACTGGCGAATGATCGTTCTTTATGATCACTGGCCGCCTACGGGGCAGCTTTTTCAGGGAATAGCGGCGGCGGCTGGCTATTTGCTGCTGTTGCTGGCTGCAGCCGTTCTCAGCTACCGCCGTCGAAACTTCGCTTGAACAGACCTTTCCTGAGGGTTCACCAATGTCGTATAGCAGAGAGGCGATAGTTTCCCTCCTTAACGAGGGCCGAAATGACGAAGCCATCGCCTGTCTAGATGCGGAAGCTGCCGGGATAGGAGCGGCGGCCGCAGCCAATTTTCGCGGAGTTGCTCTTCAGCAATTGGGGCGATTTCGGGAAGCCGCCGTCGTGTATCGACAATCGGCGAAACAGAATTTGGCGGATCTTCTCAACTGTTGGAACAATCTGGCTGGCGCCTGCTATCACATTGAGAATTATGCCGAATCCGTAGCAATTGCCGAAAACCTACGCAGCTATCATCCATACGACGCTGACCTTCTTGGGCTGCACGTCCTCTCCCTGCTCGAACTCGGCAAACGCGCTGAAGCGGAGCAGGTGGCGCGGCAATTCGTCAACAATTTGCCGCGGCACATAGGCGGTGGACGATGGATGATCCATGCCGCCTACCGTAACCGCAAGCGTCTCGAAGCGCTACTGTTCTCGGCCGAAATTGGTCCGAATCAGTGGGACAGCGGCGGCATGGCGCACGAATTGCTGCAAGCACTCGTCGAACTCGACTTAGGGGAGATTGCTCAAGAGATATTTCCTCTCGTCTATGGACCCCGGACCGATCCCCTCGATCGGCCGGAAACCTGGGCGACGGCAGCCATTATTGCAATGTCGGTCGGCGACTACGTCGGCGCCAGAGCGCTCTACGAGGCGGGCATGCGGCGCGGCTACCGTGAACTCTCGGCGACGATGAACCTGTCGCTGATCGAACTAGCAACTGGAGACTACGAGAACGGATGGCTGCACTATATGGCACGTGCCGAGGATTCGGCCTTCCCGCGTCAGCCGTTGCCGGCCGAAGTTCCCCGCTGGGCCGGAGAACCCGTAGCCGGCAAAACGCTGATGGTGGCCAGCGAGCAGGGCATGGGCGACATGATCCAATTTCTGCGCTTCATTCCCGAGTTGGAAAGACTGGGCGCGCGCGTCGTCTTTTCGTCCTATCCTGACATCGTTACGTTATTGGCCAATGACCCACGGGCGAAGACCGCTGCAGTGAAGCCGCTGGCGATAGAGGAAATCGATTACTACACGCTCCTGCTTGACCTTCCCTATCGTCTGGGCGTCAAGAGGCCGGCCGACGTTCCCTGCAGGATTCCCTATCTGTATGCCAACCACACGAAGTCGTCGCACTGGCGCGAACATTTCGCCGCTCTTGTCGGAATGAAGGTGGGATTGGCCTGGGCAGGGAATCCGGATTTTCAGGGTGACCATTACCGGTCCGCATCGATCAACGTCTTTGCCCCGTTGTGCGGCGTGCCGGGAATTACTTTTATCGGTTTGCAGAAAGGGATCGGTGCCAAGGAAGCCCGGTGCCCACCGGAAGGACTGCCATACGTCTGGATCGGTGATCAGTTTGCCAACTTCGAGGACACTGCAGCCGCCATCGACAACCTCGATTTAGTGATTTCTACAGACACCTCGATCGTCCATTTGGCAGCTGCCTTGGGAAAGCCGGTCTGGTTGCTGCTCTCGCGGCGCAGCATGGATCCGCGTTGGGTGGAGTTTGAGGGTCGGAATGCTTGGTATCCGAATGTTCGCGCTTTTCGCCAGGAAAGCGACGACGATTGGATCGGCCTGATCCGTAACAGCGTCCGGCCGGCGCTGGCGAATGCACTGCTCGATGCTGTGGCAGCAGGCACGCCGGGCTGGTTGGCAACCGCATTAGCGATCGACAGCGGGCGTTTGGCTTGGGTGGATACCGATTGGGACGTCTGGGCGGAAGCTTGCGTTGCCACGGGTTGCGAGAGCGAGGCAACTGCGTGGCTGGCACGTGCCGTCGGAGAACGGGATTCCATGGTGGCGCTTGTAGCCTTACACGCGGCGTGCGAGCGGATCGGTAAGGCGCCTCCGTCTAGTCTATCCGTCGCGCTTGCGCGCGAGTTGTTGAAGGGAAGGGACGTGCAGCGGGGCCTGTCGTTGCTGAACGAGCTTGCGCAAACTGAAGGAGACGCGGCGGTCGGCCGGATGGGTTTTCTAGACTGGGGTTGGTACTGGCGCAGCCGACAGGACTTCAACCAGGCGATTGCGCTCTGGCAGCGTGGTGCCGCTGTCTTTCCCAGGGACGGACAATTGCATTACCTGCAGGGCGACGCGCTCAAGACGCAGACGAAGAACAAGCTAGCGCTTTTCCATCTACGCCGGGCACTCGACTGCTTTCCTCGCCACTTCAAGGCGCTGACGGCGATCGCCGAGATCCAGAGAGAGGAACAGTTTGCCGAAGCGGTGGCAGCGGCCCAGCAAGCGTTAATGCTCAAGTGCCATGACGTCGGCGCTTGGCAAGTGGTCGCGCAACTGTTTCACGATCGTGGGATGTACTGGCTGGCCGAGCGCATTCTGCTTTCCAAGGGCGATCTGGCGAACAACCGATATTCGCAGTTGCTGCGTATCAGGCAACTGGCGTTGCTGGACCGGGTAGACGAAGCGAACGATTTGCTCGACCGTATTTCGTGGCAAGGGTGCGAGCCTGTGCAACACCCCCACCTGCTCGCGGGCGCGCTTTACCACTGCGGGCGTAGCGAAGAAGCAATTGCGTTGTTGGAGAAGCAAGTGGCGGAAAAACCGGAGGCAAGCGAATACCGATTCAGTCTCGGCTTTAGCCTCTTGCGGGCTGGCCGTTGCCGGGAGGGTTGGAAGGGCTATTGGCAAGGAATGGAAAGGAAAAACGCCGGCCATTTCCCAGAATGGGAAGGGCAGAGTCTGCGCGGAAAGTCGCTGCTGGTGATTCAGGATCAGGGGCAGGGTGATTCGATCCAGTTTTTTCCTCTCCTGCAGGAAGTTTGGGAGATGGAACCTAAGCGTCTTACGCTCGCTGTCGGTCGTCCGTTGGCAACCCTGTTTCGGGCGCAAGGAGCGCCATTCGAGGTGATCAATCTTGAGCAACTTGACTGGGAAGACTACCGATATGACTACCAGGTCGACCAGATGGCGCTGCCTCACCTGCTCGACGTCGACCTCCTTGCTCCACGCCACACACAGCCAACCTTGATTGCCTTGCCGGGTCGGGTACCCAAGTGGCAGGCGATCCTCGACGCCGATAAGCAGCTCAAGGTCGGAATCGTATGGTCGGGAGGAGACCTGTTCAAAGCGAACTACGTGCGCTCGACGACCCTCGAAGATTGGCGCGTACTGTGGGAGATCGAGGGGATCAGCTTCTACAGTCTGCAAAAAGACATCCATTCGAACGAGGCCGCCGTTTTCGACCGTCCGTTGCACAACGTCGCCGCCGACTGTCCGACCTGGCTGGAAACACTGTCGATCATCGCGTCGCTTGATTTGGTCATCACCACGTGTACGGCAGTCGCGCACGCCGCGGGTTCGATCGACAAACCGACCTGGGTGATCTTGTCCAACGAGCATGTCGATTTCCGCTGGCTGGAGGATCGCGAGGATTCACCCTGGTACCCTTCGGTACGTCTTATCCGTCGACGGCTGGGAGAGTCCTGGCGAGGACTCTTTCGGCGAGTCGCTGATGACTTGGTTGGGCGATACGATGGATTGCATTGGCGAGATCCGCTGGGTATTGACGCTGACAAATGAATCACGATCTGTCGTTTGGAACCATCGCCGGACTGCTCGGCCTGGCCGTCTTCCTGGGCGGGCACGACTTCAGGCGACCGCTCCCGGTTCCGGAGATCGTGCTTTCGGTGGCAGCGCCGATCCCGCTGCAAGTGATCGCTGCCGCGGGCGACCGCTATCTGGCGGCCAACGTCGCCGTCTGGCGTGTCCTGATGACCGGTGCCCAGCCGTTGCCACGCGACTCGCTGGCCGCGCTGGCCAGGGTGCAGGAGGATGCGTCCTTTCTCAATCCAGGGCACGAAGACAATTACACGACGGCGACCGCATTGCTCCCCTGGGAGGGATTCGTCGAACCCACGCAGACCGTGCTGCGTCGGGCGACGGAAACCCGGAAGACCGACGTCTACGCGCCGTTCTTCTACGGCTTCAATCAGATTCATTTCCTTGGCGACGCCAAGGGCGCCTACGAGTACGGTCGCATCGCTGCTTCCTACGCCCGGGATGAGGGAACCCGGCAAGCGCTGCTCGGAATCTCGGCGAGCTGGCTCGAACGGGGCAACGATCCCGCCCTGGCCAGCCAGGTGATCGCAGTTCTGGCGAGCGAACTGCGCGATCCCGACCTCAAGGCCCAACTCATGCAACGGGTCGAGCGGCAGCAGCGGATACTTCGCCTGCAGGAGGCGGTCGACGCCTACCGGCAGAGCCGGGGGAGGGCGCCGGACCGCCTGGAGGCCTTGGTCGCGGAGGGGTTCATTGCTACCCTGCCGCAGGATCCTCTGGGCACCGTCGTTTTTCGGATCCTGCCGAATGGAAGAGTGGGCTTTCGCGCTCAGAAGAAGTGATCGGCACACGACCCGTCAGGAACTCGCCATGAGAAGTCCGCCCCTTGCTTCTGAACCCTTGGTCGTCGAGCTGCACGACGTTTCGATGGAATACAGGAAGGCTTGGCGCGGCGCGCCCGCGAAGGCGCTCGACGGCGTCAACCTGACGATCGGCAGAGGCGAGACGGTCGGCTTCATCGGCAACAACGGCGCCGGCAAGAGTACGACCTTGCGCATTCTTCTCGGGCTGCAGCGACCCAGCGCCGGGACCGTCCGCCTCAACGGGCGGCCGGCCGACGAACCGGAAGCACGGCGGGGAGTCGCCTACGTTCCCGAGAACCCGTACCTTTACGATTATCTGACGCCACTGGAGCTGCTGGCGGTGGGATTGAGGATGCACCGCAGCCCTGTCGCGCAGGCTCCATCGAAGCTGCGCCAACACTGTCTGCACTGGTTGCAACGCTTTGGTATTGCCCACGTCGCCGACAAGCGGATCAGGACCTTCTCCAAGGGAATGACGCAGCGTACGGCGCTGGCCCACGCACTGGCGTGCGAACCGGACTTCCTGATTCTCGACGAGCCGCTGTCGGGCCTCGACCCGATCGGACGCCAGGAGGTTGCCGCGATTCTCGACGAATACCGTTCTTCGGGTCGCACGCTGTTCTTTTCCTCGCACGTGCTGAACGATGTCGAGCAACTGGCGGATCGATTTGTCTTCCTTCATCAGGGCCGGATTCGTGCGGTCTACTCGACCACTGAGTTTCTGGCTTTGGAAGCACCGGGGTTTGCGGTTACCCTCGAAGGACCCGTCGCTTTGCCGGGTTTCGCCAGGATATCCTCCCGACTGTGGCAAAGGAACGTTGCCGAGAGCGAACTGCCAGCGCTGCTCGCGGACGTAGCGGCGGCGAAAGAGACTCACGGTCTGGCTCTTTATGGCGTACGCAACCTGAACAGTCTGGAGCGCGCCTATGCTCGCTTCGTGGACGACTCCGGCTCGCTCGCAGGAAGCTAGCAGCGACCAACAACAACACCGTGTGAGGAGGCAAGGTGAAACTGAATATGGGTTGCGGGATGAACAAGCTGCCCGGCTACACCAACGTTGATATGTTTGCCGAGTGTGCCCCCGATTTTCTCCACGACCTTGAGCAGACGCCTTGGCCGTGGGCCAACGATTCGGTGACCGAAGTCGTCTTCAGTCACTCACTCGAGCACATCGGCGGCGACTCGCGCGTCTTTTTGGCCATGATGCAGGAACTCTACCGCGTCTGCCAAAATGGAGCGGCGATCCGAATCGCCGTTCCTCACCCGCGACACGACCATTTCATCGGCGATCCGACGCACGTGCGGATCATTACTCCGCTCGTGCTACAGCTCTTCAGCAAACGCAAGAACCTGGCGTGGAAAGCAGCCGGCGCCGCCAATAGCCCGCTTGCGCTCTACCTCGGTGTCGATTTCGAAGTTGAAGAGGTGAATTACCTCCTTGACGAGCCTTATTCGACGCTTCACCGGGAAGGTAAGCTCGACGACGACGGCGTCAATGCAGCCTTGCGCGAGAAAAACAACGTGGCGAGTGAAATCCGGATCCTGCTTCGGGTTGTCAAGCCTGAGGCAGAAGCGACCGCGGAAAACCAGGTCGACGACGATCAACGCAGCCTCGTCTCAGACGCCGAGCAGCAAGCGACCGAAGACGTAGAGAGCCAAACGCCAGCAAATTTGGCGCTTGAGCTTGGTCACGAAGCGTCGGGAGAAGACGGCATCTGTCGGATGACCATGACGCGCGCTGGCTGTGCTCCCGAACGGGCGGAATTCCACGTTAGTTTGAACGAGTTCACCCAGAAGGTGCTGTACCAGCAGTTCGGCGAGGGCGTCCTTTACGAGTATGAGACCTCTATGTTGGCGATCGGCGCCCTTCGACCAGGGGACCTGGCGATTGACGTTGGCGCCCACGTCGGTTATTTCACCTTTCTTTTTCGGCTCCTGGTGGGAGCCACGGGCAAGGTCTTTGCGTTCGAACCGATGCCGGACACTTACCGGCGTTTGGTGGAGAACGTCAGGCGCAATGGCTTCGATAACGTGCTACCTCTCTCGCTGGCGCTCGCCGAACGTTCGGGAAGAGCACGCTTTAACATTAGTGCCCGCAACGAAGGTGAGAGCAGCCTGATTTACGCACTTCCAGGCGACTCGTGTGAAGTGGAAGTGACGAGCCTGGACGAGCACTTCTCCGAACCGTTTCTAGCCCGTCCACGCTTGCTGAAGATCGATGCAGAGGGCGCCGAAATGCTTATCCTGCAAGGTGCCCAGCAGTGGTTCGCACGAGAGGCGCCAGAAATGGTGATCTGTGAAATCAATCGTGGTGCTCTCGATCAGGCGGGAACCCACGAAGACGAGATCAGGGAATTCTTTGCGGCGCGTAATTATCGCTGCGCTGTCGTCAATCTGTATGGCATGGACATGGGCGCGTCGCAGTGCGGGGGAAAGTTCTATCGCTATCTCGAAGCTGGCGAACCGGCAGCTCCGGATTCTCCCTATGTCTTTAATCTGATGTTTGTTCATCGTGACTCCGATCTCTACCCGGAGCCTTTTCTTTAGGCTGTGCGCCGCCTCGACCAGCGCATTCGGCGGACGGCTTCCTTCTTTGGAGTGGGAGCACCATGGCGTCGAGTGCCGTGTCAGTCTGGCCATGACGCAAGAAGTCCATCGCGTCTGCCAGAGTGGAGCGGCGAACGCGCGGGTATGACGATCATCCGTCGCACGTTCACTTGCTGGAGACCAAGACGGTTGTTGACTGGCCTTCCCGCCGTTTGCCGCAAATGACGCTGTATGCCTTCAAACCCCGCTTCCAGGCCTTGCTCCGCCCGCTGGTGCGTGGACTGCACGCGCGCGGCGTGACGGCCAATCAGGTGACGATTGCCGCTGGCGTCGGCTCTGTCGTGCTTGGCACCGGGCTTGCGCTCGGCGCCGCGACCGGGCAGCCGGAGGTCTTCCTGCTGTTGCCGATCTGGCTGTTGCTGCGGATGGCGCTGAACGCCATCGACGGCCTGCTGGCGCGTGAGTTTGGGCAGGCGTCGACGCTTGGCGCGTATCTCAACGAACTCTGCGACGTGGCCGCCGACGCCGCCCTCTACCTTCCTTTCGGCCTACTGGGCGAGAACAATTGGGCGCCGGCGATCGCCGTCGTCTTCCTCGCCAATCTTTCGGAGATGGCCAGCGTGCTCGCGATCACCAGCGGCAGGGGGCGCCGCAACGACGGGCCGCTCGGCAAGAGCGATCGGGCGCTCGTTTTTGGCGTCGCTGGCCTGCTCGTCGGTAGCGGCGTCGCCCCCGATCCGTGGCTCACCTGGGTCTTGGCGGTGATCGCCGTTCTCCTGCTGTTGACCACCGTCAACCGCGTGCGCCGCGGCGTCGCGGACAGCGCGCCTCTGGATCACTGAGCCGGCCACCCGGCGACAACGAGGGACACACGATGCCGAAGGCGCAGCGACAGGCGAGCCAACTTCAGTTCACCACTCACGATGGCAGCACGCTGTGCTACCGCTACTGGCCGGTCGACGAGCCGCCGGCCGGCGAACCGCGGGCGATCGTCCTCCTCCATCGCGGCCACGAACACTCGGGGCGGCTGCAACACGTAGTCGACGAGCTGAAGCTCGGCGACTTCGCGATGTTTGCCTGGGATGCTCGCGGTCACGGGCTGTCGCCCGGCGCACGGGGCGACAGCCCGAGTTTCGCCGCATTGGTCAAGGATCTCGACAGTTTCGTACGCCACATCGTGCGTGCGCATGGCATCGCCAGCCACCAGATCGCCGTCCTCGGGCAGAGTGTTGGCGCGGTGATCGCCGCGACTTGGGCGCATGACTTCGCGCCGCGCGTGCGCTGCCTGGTGCTGACCGCGCCGGCGTTCCGGGTCAAGCTCTACGTGCCGCTGGCGCGCCCCGGTCTGGCGTTGATCCGGCGGCTGGTCGGTAATTTCTTCATTACCTCGTATGTCAAGGCGAAGTTTCTCACTCACGACGCTGAGCGCATTCGTTCGTACGACACCGACTCGCTGGTGACGCGTTCGATTTCTGCGCGCGTTCTGCTCGGCCTGCTCGACGCGTCCGACCGCGTCGTCGCTGACGCGCAGGCAATCCGCTTGCCGCTGCAGTTGCTGATCTCGGGCCAGGACTGGGTGGTTCATCGCCAGCCACAGGAGACGTTCTTCGCCGCACTTGGCTCGCCGGTGAAGGAACGCCTGCTGCTCGAGGGCTTCTTGCACGACACGCTGGGCGAGCGTGAGCGGAAGGTGGCGATCGACGCGATCCGCGATTTCGTCGTCCGGACGTTTAACCGTCCGCCCGCGGCCGACTCGCTGCGCGATGCGCACGAGCGGGGATTTTCCCGCGACGAGGAGCTGCGCTTGCGTCAGCCGCTTCCGCGCTTCTCGCTACGGCGCTGGTCGTTCGCCGCGACACGGCTGTCGATGCGAACGCTCGGCCGCTTGTCAGACGGTATCCGCATCGGGCTCGCCACCGGTTTCGACTCGGGCCGCAGCCTCGATCACGTCTATCGCAACCAGGCCAGCGGCCGGTTTCTGATCGGTAAGGTGATCGACCGTGGCTATCTCGATGCGATTGGCTGGCGCGGTATTCGCGTTCGCCGCCAGCATTTGATCGCCGCGGTCACCGCTGCGGCGGAGCAATTGCGTGCCGCCGGCCAGCCGCTGTCGATCGTCGACCTCGCTGCCGGGCCGGGGCGCTATCTGCTCGACGCCGTGGCGCAGCTCGCTCCAGAGCGCCCGCAGGCGATCGTTCTTTGCGATTACGATCCGGCCAACCTCGCGCAGGCGAAGGCGTTGGCGACCGAGCGACACCTTGCCGACGTCACGCGTTGCGAAGTGAGCGACGCTTTTGACGAATCGGCCTTGGCAAGGCTGGCGCCGCGACCGACGCTGGCCGTCGTTTCCGGGCTCTATGAGCTGTATTCCGACAATGACCTGGTGGCGCGCTCGCTCGCCGGATTGGCGCAAGCGCTCGCCAAGGACGCGTGCCTGATCTATACCGGCCAACCGTGGCACCCGCAGCTCGAAATGATTGCGCGCACCTTGACCAGTCATCGGCAGCACGCGCCGTGGGTGATGCGGCGCCGCTCACAGGCCGAGCTGGATGAGCTGGTGAGCAGCGCCGGATTCACCAAGATCGCGCAGTGGATCGACGACTGGGGAATGTTCACCGTCTCGCTGGCGCGCCGGGTCTGAACTTGGGTGACTCCCGTCCGCCGGCGCCGGCGTGCGCGGGAGCGCGACCGTGGCGCAGGGCTTTCGCCTGGTTGGCTTTCCTCGGTCCGTTTTTCTTCGCCAGTTATGGCTTTGCCACCTGGGTGAGCGCGCAGCGCGCGGACGTCGGCAGCTTGGTCTTTGCTTGGGAGCGCTACGTTCCGCTGCTGCCGTGGACGATCGTTCCGTACTGGCTGATCGATCTGCTCTACGGCGTGTCGCTTTTCCTGTGCGTGACGCGCCGGCAACTGGACACCCACGCCCTGCGGCTATTGACGACGCAGGTGCTGGCCGTAACGTGCTTTCTCCTGGCGCCCTTGCGCTGCACCTTCGAGCGGGGAGAGGTGAGCGGCGCCTTCGGCTGGCTGTTCGATCTGCTGACGAGTTTTGACCAGCCGTTCAATCAGGCTCCGTCCTTGCATATCGCGCTCCTCGTCGTATTGCTCGAACCGTACCTGCGGGCCGCGCCGCGCCGCTGGCACGGACTGGTCTACGTTACTGCGCTCCTGATCGCGGCGTCGGTGATGACGACTTGGCAACATCACTTTTTCGACCTGCCGACCGGCGCCTGGCTCGGCTGTTTCGTTCTCTGGCTCTTGCCCAGCGACGCCAGACCGCTCCTCGGGCGCCTGAGGCTGGTGCCAGATCGCAAACGTCGTTGTTTGGCCGCAGCCTACGGCAGCGCCGGGCTGTTGCTTGGAGGGATGGCGCTGGCTCTTGGTGGCGCCGGCTTGTGGCTGCTCTGGGCCGCCGCGTCGCTGGCCTTGCTTGCCGTGATCTATCTCGCTGGCGACGCCGAAGCGTTCGCCAAGCAGCCGGACGGATCACTGCCGTGCGCCGTCCGCTGCCTATTGGCGCCGTATCTCGCCGCCGCCTGGCTCAATTCGCGCTGGTGGACGCGGCACCTCGCGGCGGTCAACGAAGTGGCCGCGGGTGTCGCGCTCGGGCGGCTGCCAAGCGCGGATCAGTTGCCGGCGCTTGGCGTCCGTTGCGTCGTCGATCTGTGCGCCGAGCTGCCGTTCCCGGCGTCTGGTCTGCATTACGCCTCGATTCCCGTGCTCGACCTGATTCCACCGACTCCAGGACAGATCGAACGAGCCGTGCAGGCGATCGACGTCGCCCGCAGGCAGGGCCCGGTGCTGGTCTGTTGCGCCCTCGGTCTGGCGCGCAGCGCCGTGGTCCTTGCCGCCTGGCTGTTGCATGCAGGTATCGCCGCCTCACCAGCGGCTGCGATCGCGCAGGTGCGGGCGGCACGACCGGCGGTCGTTCTCGGCGTGCGTGAAGTCGTGCTGCTTGAGCAATGGCTTGACGGGCGTTCAGCGGCGTGAACGCTGCGCCGTCGCTGCCGCCTGCGGACACCGCCTGGATGCTCGTGGTGGGCATCGTTGGCGTTCTCGTCGTCGCCTGGCTAATCGGTCAGCTGCTCCGGTTATTCGTCGCCGGGGGTGCGTCGAGCTCGGTGATCGACAATCTCAACCGTCGAATCCGCGCCTGGTGGGTTTTGGCAGGGCTGGTGGGCCTCGCCGTCTACGCCGGTCGAGGCGGCGTCTGCCTGTTGTTCGCCGTCGCTTCGCTGGCGGCGCTGCACGAGTTCATGACTGCCGGTTTGCCGGATCGACCCTCACGGCGACTGCTGCTCGGCGGCTACCTCGTCGTGGCCTTGCAGTACCTGTTCGTGTGGACGGCCAGCGCAGCAGCTTTTATCTTTGCGCTGCCGCTTGTCGGTGCCTTGTCGCTGCTTGCTGCGTGGGCTATCGGCGGCCGTGGCGGCCCGCCGTCGGGACATGGTTTGCGGGCCGGCTTGCTGATCAGCGTCTATGGGATTTCGTACGCGCCGGCGCTAGTGACGCTCTTACCGGGCAGAGACGGCGCGGACGATTGGCGGCTGCTGATCTTTCTGCTCGTCGTCGTCCAGGCCAGCGACGTGTTGCAATATCTTTGGGGGAAGCTCGCCGGCCGACATCCGATTGCGCCGCGTGTGTCGCCGTCGAAGACGGTCGAAGGAAGCGTCGGCGGCCTGCTCTGCGCCAGCGCGCTCGGTGCGCTACTCGCGCCAATCACCCCGTTTTCCCGAGAACAGGCAGCCCTGATCGCGCTGCTGCTCGTCGTGCTCGGTTTCGCCGGCGGCCTTGCCCTGTCGGCGGTCAAGCGCCAGCGCGGAATCAAGGACTGGGGCCGTCTGATTCCGGGCCACGGCGGCGTTCTCGATCGGCTCGACTCGCTCTATCTGTCGGCGCCGGTCTTCTACTACCTGCTGCGTGGTGGCTGGGCCGGCTAAACGGCGCCGTCAACCTTCCGGCGCCGGTGTCCCAGCAGCCAGCCGACGACGATACCGAGCAGCGCCGCGCCGCCGCCTGCATACCAGACGGCCTGCTTCGCTTCGGCGAGCAGCGAATTGGTGAACACGTTCGACGACAAGTGCATCGAGACGACTTGCCACCGACCGTCGATCCTGGCGGAGGTCGATGTCCAGTTCGAGCTCAAGCGGAAGGGGCCACGGGCGACGGGAAAAAACTCGTCCTCCATCGTGCCGTCAGCGACCGCCACGTCGCCGTTGCCGTAAAAGTGTGCCGGAGCGGCGACCTTCGCCTTGGTCAGGTAGCGATCGAGAATGCGCTGCTCGCCCTTGACCATGCGCTGGTAGTAGGCACGAATCTCGTCGTGGCCGCGCGACACCTCGCCGTTGAGCCAGGTGACGGTCGCCTGTGGATGCATCTGGGCGATCATGCGCTCGACGTCCTGGGCGTTGATGCTCGCCTCCATTTCGGTGAAGAGCGTTCGCAGCGCTTGGCGATCCGCGGCATGCGGGTCGTTGGCCGCGGCGGCGAGGGGGGTCATCAGGATGAGCAATAGCCCAAGCCAACGGCGCGTGCTTCGCGTGATTCTCATGTTGTCTCCCTTGAGTACGTCTGCCAGAACGCGATCATAGCCAGCCGCGGTCCGGCTGACCACCCACTGACGCGACGTCGCTCCCGCGAGTCCGACGCCTGACCGTTTCGAACAGGCAGACGGCGGCGGCGGCGGCGACGTTCAGCGACTCTGTTCCCGCCGCCAGCGGGATACGCAGGTGCCGTGTTGCCATCGCCGCGACGGGTGCGCTGACGCCGTTGCCCTCGCTGCCGAAGATCCACGCCAGCGGGCCCTCCAGGGGCGCCTGGTAAAGGCTGGTGGCCGCCGTGGGTAGAGTGGCGAGCGTGAGGCCGTGGAACATGGCGAGGAAGCCCGGTAGATCACCGCCTTCGTGAATGTCGAGTCGAAAGTGGGCGCCCATCGCGGCGCGCAGGGTCTTTGGCGCCCACGCTTGGGCACAGTCGGCGGCGAGTACCACTTGGTCGAAGCCGGCGGCAGCGGCCGTGCGCAGAATCGAACCGACGTTTCCGGGGTCCTGGATGCCGTCGAGAAGGACCGTGTCGACCGTCGGATCGGGCGCCGCTGTCGGTCGTCGTTGAGGAACGACGGCCATGACGCCGCTCGGCGTGTCGACGACCGCGAGCGAGGCAAACAGCGCGTCGGCAAGAACGGTCGTCCGCGTATCGGCCTGTTTGAGATAGGCGGCGACTTCGGGTCGCTGCGTACCACTGTCACTGACGAGCAGCTCGGGAGGGGGTCCGTAACGCTGGTGATAGGCCTCGATCAAATGCATGCCGTCAAGCACCGCGAGACCGCAGCGGCGCCGCTCGCCACTGCTTTGGCACAGTCGCTTCAGCGCCTGGTAGCGCGGGTTGTCGCGGGCCGTGATTCGCTTCACCGGGTTGCGATCAGCGCTGCCACTGGCGCGTAGCTGCGTCGATGGTGCGGACTCGCTCCGTGTTTGCGTAGCGCCTCCAGGTGGCGGGCAGTCGGATAACCCATGTGATGGTCGAAGCCATACCCCGGGTACTCGGCGTGAAGCGCCATCATGCCGACGTCGCGCGTCGTCTTGGCAAGGATGGACGCGGCCGCGATACTGGCCGTCGTCGCGTCGCCACCCACGACGGCGACCACCGGATAAGGCAACTGCGGGCAGTGCCGGCCATCGACCAGCACGCGTTCCGGTGTAAGTCCCGAGCGATGAACCAGCGTGGTGACCGCGCGCTGCATGGCGAGCAAACTGGCCTGCAGGATGTTGAGCCGATCGATCTCGTCGACGCTCGCTTCGGCAACCGCCCACGCCAACGCCTGGGCGCGAATCTGCGTCGCCAGATACTCACGCTTGCGTGGCGTAAGCTTCTTTGAATCATCGACCTCGGCGATCGGTCGCGAGGGATCGAGGATCACTGCCGCGGCGACCACCGGACCCGCCAGCGGTCCGCGACCCGCTTCGTCGACGCCGCAGACCAGCCAGTCAGATCGCAGCAGCGGCATTGGATCGTAAGGTCGGCGGCAGATGGTCGATCACCGCCGCTGCCGCCTTGTCGGCGGCACCCTGCCGTAGCTGAACGTGAATGGCGTGAAACCGTTGGCGCAGCTGATCGCAAACCGCCTTTTCAGCGCGTAGGTTGAGCACGGCCTGGGCCAGGTTTTCAGGCGTCGCGTCGTGCTGGATGAACTCGGGAACGACGAATCGACCGGCGAGAATGTTGGGCAAGCCGAAGTACGGCAAATAGAAACGCTTGCGCACCAGGCGATAGGTAATCGGCGAAATCTTGTAGGCAATGACCATCGGCCGCTTCAGCAACGCGGCTTCGAGGGTCGCGGTACCGCTCGTCACGAGGACCACGTCGGCGGCCATCATCGCTTCGTGCGCGTGACCAAAAAGCTGGCGCAGGGGGAGATCCTGCGCTTGGCAGCGCTGCACGGCAGCGTCGAACAGGACGCGCGTCTCGCGCGTCGCCAACGGGACGAGAAAGCGCGCTGTCGGTAGCTGTTGCCGGATCAGTCGTGCGGCACCGATGAAGGCGTCGGCCATGTACTGAACTTCCGACTGGCGGCTTCCTGGCAGTAGCGCGAAAACGGGCTCGTCGTCGGAGAGACCGAACATGGCCCGCGCGGTCTGGCGACCATCGGCGAGCGGCAGCAGGTCGGCCAGTGGATGTCCGACGTAGGTCACCGGAATCCCGTGCCGCTCGTACAGCGCCGGTTCGAAAGGAAACAAGGTCAGCACGCGCGAGGCGGCAGCGCCGATCTTGTGCACCCTTCCTCCACGCCAGGCCCAGATCGACGGGCTGACGTAGTGGATCGTCGGAATTCCTCGTCCTTTGAGGGCTTTCTCCAGTCCGAGGTTGAAGTCGGGCGCGTCCACACCAATGAAAACGTCTGGCGGATCGGCGAGCAGCCGGCGCTTGAGGTCGGAGCGCAGGGCGAGCAGTCGGGGAAAATGGCGTAGCACCTCGACCAGACCGCGAACCGCGAGCGTTTCGAGCGGTTGCCAGGCCTGAAATCCGGCGCCGAGCATCTTCGGTCCGCCAACGCCAAAAAAGGTGGCGTCAGGCAGCTTTGCCCGTATCGCCTGCATCAGCTGGCTGGCAAGCAGGTCGCCAGACGCCTCGCCAGCAACGATGGCGATCCGCGCCGGGCGCCCGGTCATCGAATGATGCCGCGTTTCGAAACCGCAAGAAAATCGAGCAGCGGCTGGATCTCGGGGTGCGTAACCGCGTCTTCCTGCAGCTTGGCGCGCGCCTCGTCGAGCATCAATCCCGACTTGTAAATCGTGCGATAGGCGCGTTTCAATGCCAGCGTGGCGTCTGTTGAAAAGCCGCGCCGTTTAAGTCCCTCGGCGTTGATCCCATAGGGGCTGGCGGAATTGCCGGCGGCCATCACGTACGGCGGCACGTCCTGGAGGACCACGGCTCCGGCCGCGGTCATCGCGTGCGCGCCGATCCGGCAGAACTGATGGACTCCGGTAAAGCCCCCAAGAATCGCCCAGTCGCCGACGTGGACATGGCCCGCCAACTGGGCATTGTTGGCAAAGATCGTCCGGCTGCCGACCTGGCAGTCGTGCGCGATATGGACGTAGGCCATGATCCAGTTGTCGTCGCCGATACGAGTGACGCCTGCGTCGAGCGCCGTGCCCAGGTTGAAGGTGCAGAACTCGCGAATCGTATTGCGGTCGCCGATTTCGAGCCGTGTTGGCTCGCCGCGATGCTTCTTGTCCTGCGGTGGTTCGCCGAGGGAGCAGAACTGGAAAATGCGGTTCTCGCGACCGATTCGTGTATGTCCGGAAACGACGACGTGCGGTCCGATTACCGTCTCGTCGCCAATCTCCACGTGGGGGCCGATGATCGAGTAGGCACCCACCTCGACGTTGGCGCCGAGTTGAGCCGCCGGGTCGATGATCGCCGTCGAATGGATCATGGTTGCTCCTGACCGCCGTTGCGAACCGGCTTGCTTTTCGCGCACATCAGCTCGGCCTCGGCGGCGACCTCGTCGTCAACCAGAGCCACGGCGTCGAACTTCCAGATGTTGCGGAACTGCCGCTGAATGTTCACCTGCAGGTGCAGTTGATCGCCGGCGGTGACCGTCTTCTTGAAACGCGCCTTGTCGATGCCGACGAAGTAGAACAGCGACTCGGCGTCGGGTTTTTCGCCCAGCGTCCTGAACGACAGAATTCCCGCTGCCTGGGCCAGCGCCTCGAGGATCAACACCCCCGGCATCACCGGATAGTGCGGAAAGTGGCCGACGAAGAACGGTTCATTGATGGTGACGTTCTTGTAGGCGTGGATGAGTTTCCCCGGTTCGCAGGTGAGCACCCGGTCGACGAGCAAAAAGGGGTAGCGATGCGGCAGGTGTTCCAGGATTTGGTGTACATCCATCGGTTTCAAGACGTCTTCTCCATCCGTTCGAGTTTCTTCTCCAGTTCGGCGACGCGTTCGGCAAGCGTTGCCAGTCGTTTGATATAAGGCGCGTTGCGCAACCACTCGCGGTGCCGGACGAGGGGAAAGACGCCGGTGTATTGACCCGGCTGCGACAGGCTCTTGCCGACCAGCGTCCCCCCCGAAACATGGACGTCGTCGCCGATTTCGAGGTGGCCGCTGATCATTCCTGCGCCGCCAATCGTGCACCTGCGACCGATCCGCGTGCTGCCGGCGATTCCGACGCAGCCCGCCATCGCGGCGTTTTCGCCGACCTGGCAGTTATGGGCGATCTGGATCTGGTTGTCGAGCTTGACGCCGTCGGCGATCACGGTGTCGTCGAGCGCACCACGGTCGATCGAGGTGTTGGCCCCGACTTCGACGTCGTCGCCAAGGATCACGCGACCGATTTGCGGAATCTTCAGCCAACGCTCGCCGTCCTTCGCAAAACCAAAACCGTCGGCGCCGATGACCGCGCCGGAATGGACGATCACCCGCTTGCCGATCAGGCAATCGTGATAGACGACGACGTTCGGGTAGATGCGGGTTTCGTCGCCGATCACGACGCCGTCACCGATCACGCATCCGGGGTAGAGAACGACGTTCTCACCAAGACTTACGCCGGCACCGACGACGACGTTTTCAGCAATGCTCGCCGACGCCGGTACGGGCGAATGCACGACAGCGCGCGGGTGGACGCCTCGTGGTCGCTGCGGCGCCGGATTGAGCAAGGCGACGACGCGCGCGTAGTAGGCGTAGGCGTTGGCGTAGACGATGCACGGCAGTGACGTCTCGGCGGCAAACTGCGGCGGCACGATGACTGCGGCCGCCCGGGTCTGTTGCAGTTGTCCTCGATACTTCGGGTTGGCGAGAAACGCGATCTGCCCGGCGCCGGCGGAGAGCAGGCTTCCGACCTGCGAGACGACGACGTCCCCGTCGCCCTGAACGGCACCACCCAGACGGGCGACGATCTCGTCTAGACTAAACCCCCGAGCGGTCGACATCCCATCGACTCGGCGGCGCCCTACTTGCCGTCCTTGGGATCGGAGAGCGCCTTGACGACCTTGTCGGTGATATCGAGGCGCGGGCTGACCCAGACAACGTCCTGCACGATCAGATCGTACTTTTCGCTCTCGGCAAGCTGTTTGATCGCCTTGTTGGCCTTCTCGATGATCGCTGCGTTCTCTTCATTCTGGCGCAAGTTGAGATCTTCGCGGAACTCGCGCTGCTTGCGCTGAAACTCGCGCGACAACTCGGCGAGATCCTTTTCCTTCGCCCGGCGCTCAGACTCGGCCATCGTCAGGCCGTTCTTTTCGAGCGTCTCCTGCAAGGCCTGAACCTGTTTTGCCAGTCGCTGCAAATCCTGGTCGCGCTTCGAGAACTCCTGTTCGATCTTCTTCGCGGCACGTACCGCCGCCGGTGCGTCGCGGAAGAGCCGCTGGGTATTGACGTAGCCAACCTTCAGGGGCTCCACCGCTACCGCACAAGAGGCTGAAAATTGGCCAAGTAACGCCGTCAGTAGCGCGAAAATCGTCTTCTTCAAGCGAGTTCTCCCCTGATCAAAACGTAGTCCCCAACTGGAACTGAAACTTCTGGATTTTATCATTGCTTTGTTCATTGATCGGTTGGCCGTAGCTAAATTTCAGCGGACCGAGCGGTGAGATCCACGCTGCAGCGATCCCCGCCGAGTAACGCAGCCCTTCCTTGGAAAACGTGTAGGAAGGCACGGCGTTGTTGTCGGTGAAGACGTTGCCGGCGTCGACGAAGGGGCCGATGCGGAAGGCCTTGTCCAGGCCGGGCAGGGCGAACAACACTTCCGCGTTGAACACGGCCTTGCGCGTACCGCCGAGACGGGTATCGGGATTGGTCACCTCGACCGGGCCGAGGCTGGCCGTGTCGTAGCCACGTACGGAATTCACGCCGCCGGCGAAAAAGTTCTTGTAGAACGGCAGCGACTGTCCCTGCAATCCTTCGCCATAGCCCAGGTCGACGGCGAGCATCAAGACAACGTCCTTGGCGAGGGAGAAGTACTGCTGGTTCTGGTAAGTGAGTCGATAGAACGTCAGATCGGCGCCGGGAACGGCGACCTCTGCCCCAGCCCGCTGCATTCCGCCGCTGGTCGGATATATCGAACTGTTGCGCGTGTCACGCGTCCAGGCGATGGTCGCTGGGACGGTGATATTGGAGTTGCCATGCTCGGCCTGAAACTTGATGTACTGGGTCGGTGTGACCCCCGGCGTAATCGGATCGATGTCGATCGTCGTCTGGTCGACTGCGAGTCCGAAGCTCACGGTGTCCTTTTCGGTAATCGGATAGCCAAAGCGAATTCCACCGCCGGTCGAGTGTGACTTGAACTCGTAGCCAAGCGACGTCGGGTTGAGCTTGCGATCGTAGAGGTCAAACCCCTGGCTGATCCCATCGACCGTGAAGTACGGATTGGTGTAGTTGATGCCGAGCGTGCGGTTGAGCTTCCCGGTGTTGACCTGCAACGCCAGGAACTTGCCGCTGCCGAAAATGTTGGCCTGCGAAATCGAGCCCGAGAGGATCAGCTTTTCGGAACTCGAATAGCCGGCGCCGACCGAAACGTTGCCCGTCGATTTTTCGGTGACATTGACGTTGACGTCCACCAGATCGATCGTTCCCGGGACGGGCGGCGTTTCGACGGTCACCTCGCCGAAATAGCCGGTCCGATCGATCCGTTCACGGGAGGCGGTGACGCGGTCGGCATCGTACCAGGCGCCTTCCATCTGCCGCATCTCCTGGCGGATCACTTCATCTCGCGTTTTTGTGTTGCCGGTGATGTTGATCCGCCGGACGTAGGCGCGCTTGCCGGGATCGACAAAGATCGTGAAAGCGACCAGCCGCTTTTCCTTGTCGAGATCGGGTGCTGCGTTGACGTTGGCGAAGGCGTAGCCCTGCGCCCCAAGGCGCTCGCTGATCGCTTTCGTACTTTCGTTCAGCTTCTCGCGGGAGAAAACTTCGCCGGCCTTGATCTTGACCGCTTTCTTGAATTCCTCGTCCGTGAGGATCAAGTCTCCGGCCAGCTTGACCGATGATACGGTGTAGCGCTCGCCCTCGTTGACGCTGATCGTGATGTAAATGTCTTTCTTGTCGGGGCTGATCGACACCTGGGTCGACTCGACGTTGAACTCGAGGTAGCCACGATCGAGGTAGTACGAACGCAGGCTCTCCAGGTCGGCTGACAGCTTTTCCTTGGAGTATTGATCGCTCTTGGTGTACCAGCTGATCCAGTTTGGCGTGCGCAGCTGCATGACGCCCAGGAGATCCTTTTCCTTGAACGCCTGCACGCCGACAATGTTGATTTGCTTGATCTTGGCGGCGTCGCCTTCGTCGATGCTGAAGTTGATCGCGACCCGGTTGCGGTCGAGCGGCGTGATCGTCGTCGTGACCGTTACGGCGTACCGTCCGCGTGACAGATATTGACGCTTCAGCTCCTGCTCGGCTCGCTCCAGCGTCGCCCGGTCAAACGTACGCGACGGCGCGATTCCGACTTCCTTCAGGCCTTTCAGCAATTGCTCCTTGTCGAACTCCTTCAGTCCGACGAAGTCGATCTGCGCGATCGCCGGTCGCTCCTCAAGCAGGACGATGAGGACGTCGCCGTCGGTCTCGATCCGTACGTCCTTGAAGAAGCCGGTCGCAAACAGCGCCTTGATCGCTTGCGCGGCTTTGTCGTCGGTCATCGTCTCGCCGACCTTGACCGGAAGGTAACTGAAGACCGTTCCCGCTTCGACGCGCTGGATGCCTTCGACGCGAATGTCCTTGACGACAAACGGTTCCATGGCGAAGGTGGCGGGGGCAAAGAGAGTCGCCAGCACACCTGCGAGCAGGGTTTTCTTCATGTCCTCAGCCGGAAAACAAGCGATTGAAATCGTTGTAGAAGGCAAACGCCATAAGCATGAGCAGGAGGGCCAGACCAATCTGCTGACCAATCTCCATGGTGCGTTCGGAGACGGGCCCACGCTTGATGATTTCGACCAGATAATACAATAAATGCCCGCCATCCAGAATCGGGATCGGCAGCAGGTTGAGGACGCCTAGGCTGATGCTGACGAGTGCCAGGAACTTCAGGTAGTAGCCGACACCCATCTTCGCCGACTGACCCGCGTAATCGGCAATCGTCACCGGGCCGCTAAGGTTGCGCCACGAGACTTCGCCGGTCACCATCTTGCCCATCATCACCAGGGTAAACACCGACTTGTCCCAGGTTTCGTGAATCGCCTTGGCGAGTGCCGAAAGCGGGCCATAGCTCACCGTGGTCATCAGTTCTGCCCGTGAGAAGCCGCTGTCGCTGACTGAAGCCCCGATACGTCCAACTCGCTGCTTCCCTTCGTCTACCGCGGCTGGCGTGACGAGGAGTTCGTGGGTGCGGTCGCCACGTCGCACCTCGAGCACCAGCGTTCGTTCCGGAGACTGACGGATCAGGTGCACGACCTCGCTCCAACTGGAGACGACTTGCCCGCCGATGGCGAGAATTTCGTCGCCAGGGCGCAGATCGGCGGTCGCCGCGGCGCTGTTCGGGGCGACCTTGCCCAGCACCGGTCGCAAGCGGGGGCGGAAGAGGCTGAGGCCGAGTCTTTCCAGCGGGTCGCCCTCCCAACCCGACGCCCGGACGGCCGACAGGTCGAGGCGGCGAATCGCGATCTCGTGATGCGCATTGATCACTTCCAGTTCCACCTGCTCGTCAGTAGCCGCCTTTTGCAGCAGTAGCCAACGCATTTCCTGCCAAGTCTCGACTCGCTCGCCGGCGATCGTGCGCACGCGCTCGCCGTTGCTGAAGCCGGCAGCAGCGGCAGGCGTGCCGGCGACCGGCGTTCCGAGTAGCGGTCTGAACTCTTCGCTGCCAACCCAGAAAAGTCCCCAGTAGACGACGATGGCGAGCAAGAAGTTGGCCGCCGGCCCGGAGGCAACGATCACCATTCGCCGCCAGACCGACTGGCGGCCGAAGCTCCGGGGCATTTCCTCGGCCGCTACCGGGCCCTCGCGTTCGTCGAGCATCTTGACGTAGCCGCCGAGCGGGAACGCGCCGATCGCCCATTCGGTACCGTCGGCACCGAAGCGCTTCGACCACAACGGACGGCCAAAACCGACCGAAAAGCGCAAGACTTTGACTTTGGCCCAGCGTGCTGCGAGATAGTGTCCGAACTCGTGTACGACGACGAGAACGCCAACGACGACGGCAAACGCCACCAGATAGTAGAGAAAGCCGTTTACGCTCACGCCGCCTCCTTTACCAATTGTTCGGCAAGGCGTCGCGCTCGTCGGTCGGCAGCGAGCACAGTTTCCAGTGAATTCGGTGTGGCGCCCTCTGGCAGGCGATCCAGGACCTCGGAAATCAGCCGTGGAATGGCCGAAAATCCGATTCTGCGCTCAAGAAAGGACTGCACGGCGATTTCATTGGCGGCGTTCAATGTCGCCGGCGCGCTGCCGCCGGCAGAAAGCGCCCGATAGGCGAGTCCAAGACAGGGGAATCGTTCGGCGTCCGGTTCCTCGAAGCGCAGGGCGGCAACCTCACAGAGGTTCAAGGGCGCGACGCCAGCCGAGATCCGCTGCGGATAGGCCAGCGCATGGGCGATCGGCGTCCGCATGTCGGGGTTCCCGAGTTGAGCAATCATCGAACCATCGACGTACTGCACCAACGAATGAATGACGCTCTCGGGATGGATCACCACTCGTATCCGGTCGGCAGCAACGTTGAACAGCCAGTGGGCTTCGATGACCTCGAGCCCCTTGTTCATCATCGTCGCCGAGTCGACCGATATCTTCCGTCCCATGACCCAGTTCGGGTGTGCGCACGCTTGTTCCGGCGTGACCGTCTCCAGAGCGGCAGGCGCCAGAGTGCGAAACGGGCCTCCGGAAGCGGTCAAGTAGAGGCTCGCGACTCCGCTCTGCGCCGGGTCTCCGCCGTAGTCCGCTGGCAGCGACTGGAAAATGGCATTGTGCTCGCTGTCGATCGGCAACAGCGTCGCGGCATGTTCACTAACTGCCCGCATGAAGACTGCGCCTGCCATGACCAGGGCTTCCTTGTTGGCGAGCAAGATCTTCTTTCCGGCTTCTGCCGCCGCCAACGTCGGCGGGAGTCCCGCGGCGCCAACGATCGCCGCCATGACCGTGTCGACCTCCGGTAGCTGCGCCATCGCTACCAGCGCCTGCGGACCGTAAGACACTTCGGTCGGGCAGCCAGCAGCCGCCAGCCGGCGCCCGAGGCTGGCTGCCAGAGCGGCGTCGCCGACGACTGCATGGCGCGGAACGAATTCGACGCACTGCTGAAAAAGCACGTCCACCTGACGGTGGGCGCAAAGCGCAGCGACACAAAAACGCGCGCGGTGACGGCGTACGACGTCGAGCGTATTGACCCCGATCGAGCCGGTTGAACCGAGAATCGTCAGCGCCTGCGTCGCCATCAGCGGGGCTGTCAACGCGGCGTCAGTAGCCATATCAGCGCGACCAGCGGCAAGGTGGAGGTCAGGCTGTCGATACGGTCGAGAAGGCCACCGTGCCCGGGCAGGACGTTGCTGCTGTCCTTGAGGCCGGCTTGTCGCTTGAGCAGCGACTCGAAAAGGTCGCCCAGGATACTGATCGCGGTCAAGGCAGCGAACAGCAGCCCGATCAGCCAGAAATTGCCGGCAAGACCGGCCGGCAGGATCGGCGAGAGCAGAAAGCCGTAGACCAGGACCACCACGCCACCCCCGAGCGCACCTTCCCACGTCTTGCCAGGACTGATAGTCGGCGCAAGCTTGTGCCGACCGAAGCCACGGCCAACGAAGTAGGCGCCGATGTCGGCGAGCCAGACGACCAGCATGACCGCCAGCAGCGCGCCGGGACCTGCCTGACGCAGCTGTACCAGCGCCAGCCACGCCGGAAGGAGGAGCAAGGCGCCGGTAAGCACGCCCAGCGAGCCCGAAGCCCCCCACCGCTGCCGGAGCCAGAACGGTACGACCAATAGCCAGAAGGCGGCGGCGGGAAGATAGATCCAGGCGCCCAGTCGCCAGGCCGCATCGGCAAAGCCGTCGCCGATACCGACGGCGGCTGGTTCGCAGGCGGCGATCAGGACGCAGAGAACAACAAACAACGCACCGAGCAGCAGCCTTGCGGCTCCGCCCAAGAGCATCAGCGCTCCCCATTCCCAGGCCGCGACGGCGGTGACGGCGATGACGAAAATCAGCCAGCCCAGCGGCGGCAGAACAAACAGGGCGAAACAGAATCCGGCGGCCAGGATCAGCGCCGTGATGATCCGAGTCCTAAGCATCGAGTCGCTTGCCGGCAAGCGCCGCGAGAGGAGGGGCTGAGACGGCCACTTGTTCGCTGGTCCGTCCAAAGCGGCGTTCGCGCTGTCGGTAGGACCATAACGCCGTGTCAAACGCGGCGACATCAAACTCCGGCCAGAGGACGTCGGTGAAGTAGAGTTCGGTGTAGGCAAGCTGCCAGAGCAGGAAATTGCTGATGCGCTTTTCACCGCCGGTACGGATGAAGAGATCAGGCTCGGGCGCATAACTCATGGCCAGATGAGGCGCCAAGTCGCCCTCTGTGAAGTCTCCACGTTTCTCGGGTTCGTTGTCGATTAGGCGGTTGACTGCCTGCAGGATGTCCCAACGCCCGCCGTAATTGGCGGCAATCGTCAGCACCAGACGCGAGTTGGCTTCGGTGCGCTGTTCCGAGACCTGGATCAGCGTTCGCAGTCCAACGTCAAATCGCGACAGGTCGCCAATTACGCGCAAACGAACGCCGTTGCGGTCGAGCTTGATGACTTCCTTCTTCAGCGCGCGGACGAAGAGCTGCATCAGCAGCGAGACCTCTTCTTCGGGGCGCCGCCAGTTTTCCGAGCTAAAAGCGAACAGCGTCAGATATTCAATGCCGCGTTCGAGACACGTCCGAACGATCGTGCGGACGGTCTCCACCCCCTGCTGATGGCCAGCAAAACGCGGCAGCATGCGCTTCTTCGCCCAGCGCCCATTGCCGTCCATGATGATCGCGACGTGGCGGGGCACCGACGATGTCGCCGGAATGTTGCGGGTCGAACTGGAGAGGCGCGCCATGTTCGGGTGCCTTGTTATTCAGGCAGCCGTCAAATGGCCATCAACTCGGTTTCCTTTTGGCTCAGCAACTTGTCGATCTCGACCACATAACGGTCGGTGAGCTTCTGGATTTCGTCCTGTGTGCGATGCTCCTCATCCTCCGAGCATTCCTTATTCTTTAGCATCTCCTTGAGCGTCGCATTGGCGTCTCGACGCAGGTTACGTACGGCGACTCGCGTTCCCTCGGCTTCGCCCTTGACGACCTTGATCAGTTCACGGCGTCGGGTCTCGGTCAGCGGTGGCATCGGTACGCGAATCAGTTCGCCCTGCGACGCCGGGTTGAGACCGAGGTCACTGTCGCGAATCGCTCTTTCGACTTTTATCAGCATGTTCTTTTCCCACGGCTGAACACCGAGCGTTCGCGCGTCGAGCGCGGTGACGTTGGCCACCGTGTTGATTGGCACCTGCGCACCGTAGTACTCGACCAGAACATGGTCGAGCAGGCCGATGTGCGCACGGCCGGTTCTTACCTTCGCCAGATCCGTCTTCAGCGCCTCCAGCGACTTCGCCATCTTTCTCTCGGTAGTCTTCTTTACCTCGGCAAGCGACATTTTCCTCTCCGTCAACAGAACACCAGCGTGCCTTCGTTCTCCCCCATCGTAACGCGCTTCAGTGCCCCACGCTTAAATATCGAGAAGACGTTGATCGGCAGTTGTTGATCTCGGCAGAGCGCAAACGCCGTCGCATCCATGATCGCCAGATTCTGTGCGATCACCTCATCGAAGCTGATGCGGTCGTAGCGAACGGCCAGCGGATCCTTTTTCGGATCCGCCGAATAGATGCCGTCGACCTTGGTCGCCTTGAGCACCACTTCGGCGCCGATCTCTGCACCCCGCAGCGCTGCTGCGGTGTCGGTGGTAAAAAAAGGGTTGCCGGTGCCGGCGGCAAAGATGACGATCCTTCCCTGTTCGAGATAACGGATCGCCTTGCCACGAATGTAAGGCTCGACCACCTGTTCGATATTCAACGCCGACTGCACCCGCGACGACAGCCCGGAGGCGCGCATCGCGTCGTGCAGCGCGAGGCCGTTCATCACCGTCGCCAACATGCCGATGTAGTCGGCTTGCGCCCGGTCCATGCCGGTCGCCGCCGGCGCGACGCCCCGGAAGATGTTGCCGCCACCGATGACGACACCCACCTGCACGCCAAGATCAACGACCGCCTTGATTTCGCCAACGATGTCGGCGATCGTTTGCCGGTTGATGCCGTAAGCGTCGCTACCCATCAACGCTTCACCCGACAGCTTGAGAAGAATGCGTTTGTATTTCGGCGTCTCCTGGGACATCGTCGTCGTTGGCTCCGTGAACAGAAGAAACCTCGCTCGTCGCGGCTTGGAGACGGTCTTAGCGCTGCGCCGCAGCGGCTTGCGCGGCGACCTCGGCGGCAAAGTCGTTCGAGCGCTTTGCCAGCCCCTCACCCACGACAAAAAGCGTGAAGGCGGCGACCGACGCCCCCTTGGCCTTCAACAGCTGAGCGATCGTCTGTTTGCCGTCTTCGGCCTTGACGAAGACTTGGCCGAGCAGTGTCACTTCGTTGAGAAACTTCTGGATCGAGCCGTCGACGATCTTGTCGATCATCGCCTCGGGCTTGCCGGCCTCACGTGCTTTCTCGGTTGCCACGCGTCGTTCGCTCTCGATCAGGTCGGACGCCACCCCGGAGGCGTCGAGCGCCCTCGGCTTGGCCGCCGCGATGTGCATCGCCAGGTCGCGCCCCAGTTGTTCGTCGCCGCCGACGTAATCGACGACGACGCCGATTTTGGCGCCGCCGTGGACGTAGGTGGCCAGACGCCCCTGCGCAGTCATGCGCACGAAGCGCCGTACGGCCAGATTCTCGCCGATCTTGCCGACCAGCGCCGTCCGCGTCGATTCGACTGTCCCGTCGCCCAGCGGCAGCATCCCCACTGCCTCGACGTTGACCGGATCGTGGGCGACAATCAGCGCCGCGCAGTCGCGGGCCAGCCGCTGAAAATCGTCGTTCTTGGCGACGAAGTCGGTTTCGCAGTTGATTTCGACGATCGCACCAAGCCGTCCGTCGGCGGCGAGATGAACCGCCACCACCCCTTCGGCGGTAATCCGGCTCGCCGCTTTGCTTGCCTTCGAGCCGAGCTTGACGCGCAGGATCTCCTCTGCCTTGCCGAGGTCGCCACCGGCTTCGGTCAAGGCGCGTTTGCACTCCATCATCGGCGCGTCGGTCCTCTCGCGCAACTCCTTCACCATGCTTGCGGTAATCTCCGCCATTTCACTCTCCAGTTGCCCGCATCGCCGCGAATCGCGGCGGCGTTAATTTCATTACCGACGTCACTCGTCTACGCGCCAAACGCTCACTCGTCGCCATCTTCCTCAATGAACTCGTCCTCGGACACCACCTCAAGGATCTCTTCGACCAACTGGCTGCGGCCTTCGAGAATGGCGTCGGCAACTCCGCGCGCGTAGAGGCGGATGGCTCGCGACGAATCATCGTTACCCGGAATCACGTAATCGACACCCCGCGGCGAATGGTTGGTGTCGACCACGGCAACGACCGGAATGCCCAGCTTGTTGGCTTCGGTGATGGCGATTTTGTGATAACCGACGTCGATCACGAACAGCGCGTCAGGTAGCGAAGCCATCTCCTTGATGCCGCCCATCGACTTGTGCATCTTCTCGAGTTCGCGGGTTCGCATCAGCGCCTCCTTCTTACCCAAGCGTGCCAGCGATCCATCCTCGGCCATCGTCTCGAGTTCCTTGAGGTGCTTAATCGACTGCTTGATCGTCTTGAAGTTGGTCAGCATGCCGCCCAACCAGCGCTGTTCGACGTAGGGGGAAGCGCAACGCATCGCTTCTTCCGCCATGATTTCGCGAGCCTGGCGTTTGGTCGATACGAACAGGATGGTCCCCTTGTTGGCGGCCAGTCGGCGGACGAAGGTCATGGCTTCGACGTACTTGGCCAGAGTCTGTTCCAGATTGACGATGTGGATCCGGTTGCGCGCACCAAAAATGTACGGTGCCATCTTGGGATTCCAGAATCGTGTCTGGTGGCCGAAATGCACGCCGGCCTCGAGCATTTGACGCATTGTTACAGTCATGTCTTGCTTCCATATGTCAGGGTTGGACCACCATCCGCCCACTTACCGCCGACGCTCGGCGCCGACACCCTTGACAGGCGGATGTGCGTAGTAGGGAAGGCCTGAAAGCCGTCCCGGCGCACCACGGCAGGGTACGCCACAATTTTTTTCTGACCGGAATCAGAAAAAGCCGCGAAGCATACCATGAAGCAGACCTGGACTTCAATGTGACGATGCCAACCAAATTCCGCGACTGCCATTGGGCCGGCCCAGCTACCGCGGCTCGGGAGCCTCCGGCGACGCCCGAACGAACGCGCAGGAAGGCGCGAGGCCACGGCGAACGCGCGCTGATGTTGTCAGACAGGCTGGCGAGATCCATTTCGCATCATTGCAGCCGCTCGGGACGAACGGGACTCCCCCGTGCTTCGCCGCACCGGGTTTCGTTTCAGCCGTCAAGGAAGGCGTGGGCTACGGGCCGCGGTTCGCAGCGGCGCAGGCGAAGCTGCGGGCGCGGATGCCATGGAACAGGTCGAGGCTCTCGCGGGCGATCTTCATGACCCAGGCACCGGCATGACGGATGAGCTTGCCCGGCAAGTGAAACAGGCGCCAGCGCACGGTGGCGACCTGGTGACGCTGCCAGCCTTCGCCAAGGGTGGAATGCTTGAAGAGCACGAAGAGATGGTGGGCGATGACGCCGATGCGGAAGAAGGCGGCATTGGCGGCAAACTGCCCACAGGGCATGCGCTCCATGCCAAAGCCCATCTTCAGTTCCTTGATGCCGTTTTCGGACACCTCTGCGCGTTGCCGATACCAGATCAGGGTGTCTGCGGTCGATTCGGCCCGGTTGCTGGCGATCACGTGGTACTTCGGCACATCGTCGAACAGTTCGGCCTGGCGCTTGTACTTGACGACAATCAACCGGAAGGCTTTCTTCGTCTCGCCCATGCGGTGCACCGTCTCGGCGACGGCGCAGTCGGCGTACCTCTTCCAGGCGGCTTCGGGAATCTCGGCGATGGCCTGCAACGTCGGGGCGTCCAGCCGCCCGCCGATGGCGAAGGTCTTGCCGGTGTCTTCGCAGTGGTTGAAGACGTCCGCCTGGTAACCGGCCGAGTCGAGACGGACGTGGGCGATGCGGTGTCCCTGGGGCAGGCGCGCTTCACAAGCTTGGATGAACTCGAGGTTCTGCGTCGCCGGGGCGATGTGGCCTTCCCGGAAATCGTCATGGATCACGACTCCCGCTTCGGCCAAGTGGCCGATCATTGGTAGGTCGCCTTGTTCGCCCTTGTAGGTGAAGTGTGCGGCTTCTTTCTCGGCCACGATCTGCGAGGCATCCGCGTCCAGGGTGTGGGCGGTGATGCCGATCTGCCGCAAGCGCGTCGCGACGACGCGTTGGTTGATGTGATCCAGCCCATCCAGTCCCTCGCCGGCACCGCTGCGGCGCAGCCAGTCACCGATGGCATCGGTGCTGGGAAGGACCTCCTGCTTGAGCATATGCCTCAAGGCCGTGTCGTTCTTGAGGGTACGCAGATCTTCCAGCGACCGACCGCCACCGCTGAGCATCAGCACCAGCGGGGGAACGAAGGCATTCGCCTCATAGCCCCGAGCACTGCCCGGCTTGGGCATCTCCGCTGCCAGCCAGCAGTTCAGTCCGATGCCCCGGATAAACTCGCCGAAGAGCGCCAGTCCGGCATTCGCCGTCAACAGATCTTCCGTCGCTTCGACCTTGAACGGAAGCACTGTCTGTGCCAGTTTCTTCATCGCTCTGCCTCCCCTGATCACCCAGCTGGTGTTCGTTTCAACACCGATAGTCTACCGGCACGCCTGAAAATAACGGCCTTCCACAGGCTCTATGCGGTTCGAATCGCGGAATCTGGGGACGACGTTCTCGCCGTTGCGCGTCCGAATCGTCGTCTGCCGCCACCGGATCTGCAGCACACGCCCCGAGAGATCGTCGAGTTTGACCCAATCGCCCGTTTGTAGCGAGTTGTCGAGCTGCAGCGCCACGACGGCAAGCAGGGCGAAGGCGAGCAGGACGTACTGGGTTTCCGGCAGCCAGAAGTAGGCCAGCACCCGGTTCCAGAAGTCATTCATGAGC
>CAYQVH010000010.1:22003-99338 GCA_964420975.1 uncultured Candidatus Accumulibacter sp. | reverse complement strand
TCGGCTACTTCTACATCCTGACCTTCATCATCGGTTTTGGCGCCATCGTCAACCTCGTCCCGCACCCCGAACTGTATTACGTCGACGGCGACCTCGCCAAAGGCCTGCGTGGCGGTGGCAACATGCCGGCGATTCTGCTCTCGGAAGCGCTCGGTGGTAACCTCTTCCTCGGCTTCATTTCGGCGGTGGCGTTTGCGACGATTCTCGCCGTGGTCGCCGGCCTCACCTTGTCCGGTGCCTCCGCCGTGTCGCACGACCTTTACGCGACGGTGTTCAAGCACGGCAACGCGGATTCGGCCTCCGAACTGCGCGTTTCCAAGATCACCACGGTTTGCCTCGGCATTTTCGCGGTTTTTCTCGGCATCGCGTTCGAGAAAGAGAACGTCGCCTACATGGTGATGCTGGCGTTCGCCATCGCGTGTTCGGCCAACTTCCCGGTGCTCTTCATGTCGGTGCTGTGGAAAGACTGCACCACCAAAGGGGCTGTCGCTGGCGGAATCGTCGGTTTGGTGTTGTCGGTGGGTCTGACGATTCTCTCGGCGTCGGTGTGGGAGGCGGTGATGAAGAATCCCAAGGGAAGCGCCTGGTTCCCCTATTCTTCGCCAGCGATCTTCTCGATGACCGCAGCCTTTGTCGTCATCTACCTGGTATCCAAGATGGACAACAGCTCGCAAGCCAAGCTCGAACGTTCGCTCTACCCGGCGCAGAAGGTGCGTTCGGAGACCGGCCTGGGCGCTGCCACGGCGTCGGCGCACTGACGAGAAGCGCGTAGTCTGTTACTCTGATCATACGGCGCGGAGGCGTTTTGCTTCCGCGCCGTTTTCAATTTCTGGCCCAGACTCCCGGAGTCTTGTTCAGCGGCGACCGCCCTGGCTGCCACCCTTATCCCAAACGTAGCGCACGTTTCGTTGCCAGCGAGCCTTCGATTTTCCCTGCGTCATAAGGTCGTTCGTGTGGTCGCGATACCCGCCTTGCGAGCGCTGCGCGAGGCCGGTGTTCTGACGTTGGGATCTCGACTTCATGGCGTCGCCGGGGGGCCAGATGGTGCTGTGGTAGACTCTCGCCGATTCTAGCGCAAGGGACAGGCATGGCCGGCAATACCTTTGGTACGCTGTTTGCCGTTACCTCGTTTGGCGAGTCGCACGGGCCCGCGATCGGTTGTGTGGTCGACGGCTGTCCGCCAGGACTCGCGATCGATGCCGCCGAGATTCAGACCGAACTCGACCGCAGACGGCCGGGCACTTCGCGACACGTCACGCAGCGACGCGAGCCAGACACGGTCGAAATTCTCTCAGGGGTCTTCGAGGGTCGCACAACCGGTACGCCGATCGGGCTGCTGATCCGCAACCAGGATCAGCGCAGCAAGGACTATGGTCAGCTTGCAGAGACCTTTCGTCCGGGTCATGCGGACTACGTCTATACACAGAAATACGGTTTTCGCGATTTCCGCGGCGGCGGCCGCGCTTCGGCGCGTGAGACGGCGGTCCGCGTCGCGGCGGGCGCGATCGCGCGCAAGTGGCTGTGCGAACACTACGGCGTCACCATCCGCGGCTGGATGAGCCAGCTGGGTTCGATCGAAATCCCTTTTGTCGATGCCGCCGAGATCGACAACAACCCGTTTTTCGCGCCCAACGCAGCCGTCGTCCCCCAGCTCGAAGCGTTCATGGACCGCTTACGCAAGGCCGGTGACTCGATTGGCGCCAAAATCACGGTGACGGCGCGCGGCGTTCCCCCAGGCTGGGGCGAGCCGGTATACGGGCGGCTGGACGCCGAGATAGCCTACGCCATGATGGGCATTAACGCGGTCAAGGGCGTGGAGATCGGCGCCGGCTTCGCGAGCATCGCGCAAATGGGCAGTCAGCATGGGGACGAGATGACGCCGCAGGGCTTTCTCAGCAACCATGCAGGAGGGGTACTCGGCGGTATTTCGAGCGGCCAGGACATCGTTGTCAATCTGGCGATCAAGCCGACTTCGAGCATTCGGCTGCCGCGGCGGTCGGTTGACCTTCGCGGTGCGCCAACCGTCGTCGAAACCCACGGCCGCCACGACCCTTGCGTCGGGATCCGCGCAACGCCGATTGCCGAAGCGATGCTGGCGCTGGTCCTGATCGATCAGGCGTTGCGCCATCGCGCCCAGTGTGCCGACGTGCGCTGTCTGACGCCACGCCTCGGTGGCAGCTTGCCGCGGTGACGACAAGGCATGGCAATCGTTATAATCCGTTGATCCGGTTACGCAAGGGGCACGCCGGGATCCCTCGCTGAAAGGCTATGACCATGCAAGTTGAGCACCACGACCTTCCTCATGACTTCCCCGAGTATCTCGACGTGATTCAGGTGTTGAGGGCCTCGAACGAGCAATTTGGCAGCATTTGTGATGAGTACGAAAGCCTGACCCGGGAAGTCGAGCGCCTTGAGGAGGAAGATTTGCCGATCGATGACTTCACGATAGAAAACATGAAGAAGCATCGCGTCCGGCTGAAAGACCAGATGTACCGCATGATCGTCGCTCACAGAAACGGTCACTAAACGTTCAGCGAGCCATTTCGGGATTCGTTTTCCTTGACGTCGCGCAGGCGCGGCGGCACCTGCGCGCGGTGGACGCCGTCGGCGATGGGTTGCGCGTTCGGCATCCGATAGAATCACGGCATGCGTCGCCTTCCCTATTGGCGGCTTTCCGGCTACTACTTTTTCTACTTCGCCTTTATTGGCGCGTTCTCACCGTATTTCGGCCTCTACCTCGAGGCGCTGACGTTTTCGGCCTGGGACATCGGTCTCCTGATGTCCCAGATGCAACTGATGCGCCTCTGTGCTCCTTACTTGTGGGGTGCACTCGCCGATCGGCTGGGACAACGCATTGGCGTCGTCCGTCTCGCCAGCGTGTTGAGCGTGGTTGCGTTCTGCGGCATTTTTCCGGCTCGGGAATTCCTCCCGATGCTGCTCACAATGGCTTTGTTGGCCTTCTTCTGGAGTGGCGCCCTGCCGTTGGTCGAAGCACTGACGTTCGACCACCTCCGCGATTCGAGAGGGCATTACAGTCGCATCCGTTTGTGGGGATCGATAGGTTTCATCCTTGCCGTGATGACAACGGGCGTTGTCCTCGATCAGTGGGCGCTGAACGAGCTGCCTTGGGTGATCGTCGCCACGCTCTCCGGTATCGTCGTTTGCGCCTTGCTGGTACCCGAAGCGCCCAGGCAGCCCACGAGCGAGGAGCGGCGCGCGATCGGCGTCATCGTTCGCCAGCGACGCGTGCTGGTGTTGTTCTCGGCCTGTTTTCTGATGTCCGCCGCACACGGGGCGCTCTACGTCTTTTTCTCGATTCATCTGGCCGGCCATCAGTACAGCAACTTCGCCGTCGGCTGCCTGTGGTCACTCGGCGTCGTCGCCGAGATCATCATTTTCGTCTTCATGTCGGGCCTGTTGCGCCACTTCGGACTGCGCTCCCTACTCTTGGCAAGCTTTGCCGCGGCGGTAGTGCGCTTCCTGTTGATCGGCTGGCAGGTCGACACGGCGCTCTGGATCGTCGTCGCACAACTGCTGCACGGCCTTACTTTTGGGGCCTATCACGCCTCGGCGATCGCCGCCGTGAACGGTTGGTTTTCCGGCTCGTGCCAAGTACGCGGGCAAGCACTCTATTCCAGTGTCTCCTTCGGCGCTGGCGGCCTCGTCGGGGGTCTGGTCAGCGGCGCCGCTTGGGGCGTGCTCGGCCCTGCTCTGACCTTTACGCTGAGTTCAGTGTTTGCGTTGCTCGGTTTGGCGCTGGTTGCGCTCGCGGTCAAAAACACCGATTTTGATCCTGTCGCAGGCGAAGCCCAATCGGTTGGCGAAGTCGGCTGAAATCGTTGCACCATCGGGTTGCCGGTCGGTGAGCGTCGGCAGGCACGCGTCGACGTGGGCCCTGTGCCATAATCCAGCCGTCCAGGCTTACGCGCACTGGCGTCGCCTGACAGTGGCTTGTGAATAAGGAGTGAGCGAAGGAAGATGAAGATCTGTGTTCTCCCTGGGGACGGAATCGGTCCTGAAATTACGGCGGAAGCGGTGCGCGTGCTGGATGCGCTGGATCTGGGCTGCGAACTGACGGAAGGCCTGCTCGGTGGGTGCGCCGTCGACGCAACCGGCGATCCTTTCCCTGCCGAGACGCAGCGGCTCGCGGACGAGGCGGACGCGATTCTTCTGGGCGCGGTCGGGGGGCCGCAATGGGATACGCTACCGCGCGCGCAGCGACCTGAGCGAGGCTTGCTCGGCATCCGCAAGCACCTCGGTTTGTTCGCCAATCTGCGCCCGGCCGTGCTTTACCCCGAACTCGCCAACGCCTCGACACTCAAAACGGAGGTCGTGGCCGGACTCGATCTGTTGATCGTCAGAGAGTTGACCGGCGACATCTACTTCGGCCAGCCACGCGGGATAGAAACCCGCGAGATCGACGGCAAGGTGGAACGGGTCGGATACAACACCATGCTCTACAGCGAGAGCGAGATCCGCCGTATCGTCAAAGTAGCGTTCGAAGCGGCACGCAAACGCCACCGCAAAGTCTGTTCGGTCGACAAGATGAACGTACTCGAAACGACCCAGCTATGGCGCGACGTCGCCTGCGAAGCCGCCGCCGAATACCCCGACGTCGAGCTGACCCACATGCTGGTGGACAATGCCGCGATGCAGCTGGTGCGCAATCCCAAACAGTTTGACGTGATGGTGACCGGCAACCTGTTCGGCGACATCCTGTCCGACGAGGCGTCGATGCTTACCGGCTCGATCGGCATGTTGCCTTCGGCTTCTCTGGACGCCAACAACAAGGGGCTTTACGAACCGTGTCATGGGTCGGCACCGGATATTGCCGGGCAGGGAGTCGCCAATCCTCTGGCGACCATACTCTCGCTGGCAATGATGTTGCGGTACACCTTCGCACTGGAAGCTCCGGCGTTGCGAGTCGAAGCGGCGGTGAAAAAGGTGCTCGCTCAGGGTTATCGAACCGGCGACATTTACGAGCCAGGGACACACAGGGTCGGTACACGGGCGATGGGTGATGCGGTAATCGCCGCTTTGTAAGAACTTGGTGGAGACGTGAAGCGATGATGAACGTGGGTTTCGTGGGCTGGCGCGGAATGGTCGGCTCGGTCCTCATGCAACGGATGGTTGAGGAAGGAGACTTCGAGCGGATTGATCCCTGCTACTTTTCGACCTCGGCGATCGGAGAAGACGCGCCAACCTACGCCGGCAAGGACGCGGGCGTGCTGGCCGACGCGCGTTCGGTCGAGGCGCTCGAACGTCTCGACGTCGTCGTCAGCTGTCAAGGTGGCGACTACACCAAGGACGTGTTCCCCAGGCTACGCGCTGCGGGCTGGCAAGGGCACTGGATTGACGCGGCGTCGACGTTGCGCATGCACGACGACGCGGTCATCATCCTTGATCCGGTCAATCTCGACGTCATCGAGGGCGCGCTGCACCGGGGCGGTCGCAACTGGATTGGCGGCAACTGCACGGTGTCGCTAATGCTGATGGCGATCGGCGGGCTCTTTCGTCAGGGCGTGGTCGAGTGGGTGAGCGCCATGACCTATCAGGCGGCATCCGGTGCCGGTGCGCAAAACATGCGCGAGCTGTTGCAGCAGATGGGCGCCCTTTACGAGGCAGTCAGGTCCGACCTCGACGATCCCGCCTCAGCCATCCTCGAGATCGACCGCAAGGTGGCGGCCTGCATGCGCTCGCCGACCTTTCCGACCAGCCAGTTCCGGCAGACGCCGCTCGCCGGAAGTCTGATTCCCTGGATTGATGTGCCAGTTGAAGGCGGTCAGTCGAAAGAGGAGTGGAAGGGCGGTGCCGAGTGCAACAAGATTCTCGGTTTGCCGCCTTTTCGATCGCCCGGCAGCATTCCGGTGGATGGGCTGTGCGTGCGGATTGGTGCCATGCGTTGTCATTCACAGGGCTTGACGATCAAGCTCACGCGGAACCTACCGCTCGACGAGCTGAGCGACATGATTGGTCAGGGTAACCCCTGGGTAAAAGTCGTCCCGAATCAACGTGAAGCGAGCGAGCGCGAATTGACCCCGGCTGCCGTGACCGGCTGCCTGCAGGTTCCGGTTGGCCGCCTACATAAGCTGGCCATGGGTCCGGACTACGTGGGCGCGTTTACGGTTGGCGACCAGTTATTGTGGGGCGCTGCCGAGCCGTTGCGACGCATGCTGCGCATTCTGTTGGAGCGATGAAAAGCGACGGCAAGCCCCCCATTTGTTTCGAGCCGAGCACTTCCGTCGTCGTCCATCGAGTTTGCGCCATAAACAAGTTAAGCTTGCACGGCTAACTTCATGATGTTATTTTAATTATTCCACTATCGACGGAGAGGGTGGCGGCGTGGCCAAGAAAATGCAGAACACAACCGGCAATCTTCGACTGCGAACCTCCGCTTGGGTGGTCACGTCGGCTCTGCTCCTGGCGGGTTTGCCGCTGTCGGCGAACGCCGCGGGTCTCGGCAAGATCACCGTGCGCTCCGCGCTCGGACAGCCGTTGCGGGCCGAAGTGGAAGTTTTTGCCACTCGCGAGGAACTCGCCGGCCTCAGTGCGCAGCTGGCGTCGCTGGACGCATTCAAGCAGTCAGGTATCGACTATTCGCCGACTTTGCTGGGCATCCGTTTCACGGTCGACAAACGTTCGAACGGGCAGACCTTCATCAAGCTTCAGTCGGATCGCCCGATCAACGATCCCTTCGTCGACCTCCTGCTCGAAGTCAATTGGCCGAGCGGTCGCGTCATCCGGGAATATACCTTCCTTCTGGATCCGATCGACTTCGCGACGCGTGCTCCGGCAGCACCGTCGACCACTCGACCGTTGGTCCCGCCAAAAGTACTTGCCGACGAATCGGCGACCGAGCGGCCAGCGCGCCGGGAAGCGGCCGCCAAACCGTCCCCCAGCGAACGCGTCGCCAGAAGTGGTGAAACCTACGAGGTGCGACGTGGCGAGACCCTAGGCAAGATTGCGAGCGAACTCCGCCCGGAGGGCGTATCACTAGACCAGATGCTCGTCGGCTTGCTCCAGGCCAACCCGGACGCATTTGACGCGGGCAATATGAACCGTCTGAAAGCCGGGAAGATCCTGGTCGTTCCCGACGCCGTGGCGCTCGGGGCGATTCCGAAGGCAGAGGCCCGTAAGCTGGTCGTCGCCCAGTCGTCCGATTGGGGAGGGTATCGGCAGAAGCTGGCAGCTGGCGTTGGCGAAGCACCGGCTTCCGACGAGGTGCCACGACAGCAGGCGTCAGGCAGAATCACGACCCGGGTCGAAGAAAAGGCGGCCCCTCATACCGAGGCCAGGGACCAGCTTCGCGTCTCGCGGACCGACGTCGGCGGCAAGCCGAGTGCGGTCGCCAAGCGTGCGGACGAAGACTTGATTGCCAAGGAAAAGGCGCTCAAGGAAGCCAACGAGCGACTAGTCAGCCTCGAACGCAGTGTCGCCGAGTTGCAAAGGCTGGTTGAGCTGAAGAGCCAGACGCTCGCCGAGCTTGAGAAGCAAGCGGCAGGCAAGGCCCCGGCTACTGAAGCTGCGCGCACGGGGGGTGCAGACACCCCCCGTGCGCCGGCGCCGGCCGCCAAGAGCGACGTGTCGCCGCCCGTCGTTGCTGCGCCGCCAACTCCTCCGACGAGTGAAACCGTCGTCGGCAAGCCTGGCGAAACGCCTCCAGTCAAACCGGAGACCCCGCCACCCTCGGTACCGGAGGTGAAACCCGAGGTTGCCAAGGTCCCCGCCGAAGTCAAACCCGCGGAGCCACCACCGCCGGCTCCAGCGCCGAAACCAAAGGTGATCGCGCCGCCGCCTCCGGAGCCGAGTTTTGTCGAGGAACTACTGACCAGTACTCCGTTCCTGGCCGGAAGTGGTGGGCTTGTGGCGCTGTTGGCGGCTTACTGGCTGGCCCGTCGTCGGAACCGTAACGAGAGTGACCGAACGCTGGAGGCGGCAACGAGTCCGGCCGCGCCGCGCGCTGACAGTTTGTTGGCAAACTCCGTATTCCACAATACCGGAGGGCAGAGCGTCGATACGTCGCACTCGATGGCGCAGACCGATTTCAGCCAGGCCGGACCGGGCAGTATCGATACCGACGAAGTCGACCCGGTCGCCGAGGCCGACGTGTACATGGCGTACGGTCGCGATGCCCAGGCTGAGGAAATTCTTCTCGAAGCGAAACAAAAGGATCCACGGCGACACGCCATTCACCTCAAGCTCCTGGAAATCTATCTCGCTCGTAAGGACTCCAAGCCGTTCGACACTCTGGCGGCAGAGTTATTTACCGTCACCGGCGGGGTCGGAGCCGACTGGGAAAAGGCGGCCGCCATGGGTCGCCAGATGGATCCGCAGAACCCGTTGTATGGGGCCTCCGGGCCAACCATGCCGCCGGTACGTGATTCCGAAACGACGATCATTGTTCGTCGCGAGCCGGCGATCGGCGTTGCCGGAGCGCCACCAGCAGTCGATCAGACACAGCCTACGGTGGTCATCCCGCGTGAGACGGCTGCCAAGCCGGTTGGACCAGCGGCGGCCGTGGCCGCGGTCGCGGCCGCCGCCGCGGTGGAGACAAAGGCGGAAGCAGTGCCGGCAGCTGCTGCGCCACAATCGTTCGAGCTCGCGGGCCTCGACTTCGACCTCGGCATGGGCGACACGGCGCCCGCCACTGTCGACGCCGGTGACGATGTCCAGATGGACACCATGGTTTCCAGCCCGACGCGCGGAGAACCGCTCGATTTCGATCTGGCGACGTCTTACGATGAGATGGAAATGTCGGCGTCCGCAGCGCTGCTCGACGACGAGAAGCCGCGTACCGACATTGCTCCGCCGGAGGCAACGATGCTGATTGCCCCCGATTCCGTCCCGCAAGGCCTTGAGGACTTCGCGGGGGACTTCTCGTTTGATCTGCGGGAGGAGGCACCGACTGAGGCGTCGGCGGTTACGGAGGTCCGCGCCCCGACGGCGACCGACGAAGTTCTTGACATCGGCTCGACGTCCGTCGACGCGCTCGAGTTCGACGTCAAGCTGACCGAGTCGGCGGTCCTCGGAGAGGCGCTGCAGCGGCCGTCGTTCGACTTTTCGGGAATCAGTCTCGACCTCACCGAAGGCGAGGAGCCAACGCCCGCAGCGGCGAAGAAATCAGCCTCGTCGTTTGAGAGCGAACAGGAAGATACGCTCGTCAACCCCGACTTCACGATCAGCGCGGTCGACGGGGGTGATGCCGGCGTCGATTCGGTGATCCGCGGCGACCTCGATCTCTCCGCGGAGCCCGAGATCTCTTCAAACGAGGAAGTGGCGACCAAGATTGACCTCGCCAAGGCGTATCACGAGATGGGCGACATTGAAGGTGCCAGGGAGTTGCTGCAGGAAGTCCTCAGGGACGGCGACGCGAAGCAGCGCGAGGTCGCGAGCACGATCCTCGCCCAGCTCAGAGACTAGTGCGGTCGCCAGCGCGCGTGGGGACTGTCGTCGGCGAGCGGTCTGATGGCGTCGGCCTGTAGTAACGGGCTCGGCTGCTGACAAGCGTTTCCGATCACTACCGGCTGGCGTGCATCCGGCGAGCTGCTTCGTGCTCTGGTTGTCGCTTTTGATCGTCGTTCAGCGCGTGGACGGCGGGTTATTGTTGGCAGTGTCGCTGACCCTGTTGTTGTTTACTCGCCGCTCGGCATGGCACGGTTGGTGCCGACTGGTCTGGACGGCGCGATGGCTCCTGCTTTCGCTATTTCTTATCGTGGCCTGGGGTAGCCCTGGCGAACCCGTTTGGCAGGGACCCCTGACGCCTAGTCAGGAAGGGCTGGCGGCGGCCCTGCTACCGCTTGAACGCCTGTTGTTGACGCTGCTGGTGGTTGTCCTCATGCGTCAACAGATGCCGATCGCCGACCTCCTGAGCGCACTGTACCGGTTGCTGGCTCCTCTTCGCCGTTTGGGAGTGGACATCGCACCCGGTATCGTTCGCTTGTTGCTCGTCGTGCGTCAGCTCGACACCATGCCGCGTATGCACGACTGGCGGATGCTGTTCGAGGAAGGGCCACCGACTCCGGCCGAGGTCTTCGAAATCGTCGATCGCCGGTATTCGTGGCTGGATTACCTCGTCTTGCTGGCCGTGGTCGGCGGCCTGCCGGCCATTTTCCTGTCTCCGGTGTGAGTCGTGCGGATCGCCCTGGCCATCGAGTACGACGGAAGCGGCTATCGTGGCTGGCAAAAGCAACCGGGTGGCAATACCGTTCAGGACGTGCTCGAAACGGCGTTGGGACAGTTTGCAGGGACATCCGTGCCGGTCGTTTGTGCCGGGCGGACAGACGCCGGGGTGCATGCCACCGGACAGGTGGTGCACTTCGATGCGCCAGTCCAGCGTTCGATGTTCGCCTGGGTGCGGGGAACGAACCGCTTCTTGCCGCCGACCGTTGCTGCACGCTGGGCACACCCGGTGAAGCCGGATTTTCATGCGCGATTCTCCGCGCACGCCAGACGTTACCGCTACTTGCTGGTCAACGGCCCGCATCGGACAGGGCTGTGGCACGATAAGGTCGGCTGGTATCATCACCCGCTTGCGATCGACGCCATGCAGGAGGCAGCCGATCTCCTGATCGGCGAACACGATTTTTCGGCGTTTCGCGCCGCCGAGTGTCAGGCGGTGTCGCCCGTCAAAATAATGCACCGGGTGGCGATTCGTCGCGACGGCGATTTGATCCAATTTGACTTTGAGGCCTCGGCCTTTCTCCACCATATGGTTCGCAATCTCGTCGGAAGCCTGGTTCGCATCGGTCAGGGCAAGTGTCCTCCACGGTGGATTAGCGAGCTGTTGGCTGCCCGCGACCGGCGCCTCGCGGCGCCGACGTTTGCCGCAGCCGGTCTTTATCTGACGGCCGTTCGCTACGCGCCCGAGCTTGGCCTGCCAGACGACGAGGGGACGGCGTTTCTTCCCGTCTTTTCGACGGCATGAACGGCTCGCCGACACCCGCCCGCGTACGCGTCAAAATCTGCGGCCTGACCCGCGTCGACGACGTCGAACAGGCCGTGCGCGCCGGCGCCGACGCTGTCGGTTTCGTCTTCTATCCTCCCAGCCCGCGTTACGTGACGCACGACGTCGCCGCCCGCCTTGCGCAGGTCGTTCCGCCGTTCGTCACGATCGTCGGACTTTTCGTGGACGCCGCCCCGGCTTTCGTGCGGACGACGCTGGCAGCGCTCCCGATACACGTTCTGCAACTCCATGGCGACGAAGACGAAGACTACTGTCGCCAGTTTGATCGTCCCTACATCAAAGCTGCTCGCGTCAGGCCAGGTATGGATTTGCTACAATACGCAGCTCGCTTCCCGTCGGCGCAGGCGATCCTGCTCGACGCCTTTGTAGAAGGCTATGGCGGTGCGGGCAGGGTCTTCGACTGGTCTTTGGTTCCGCCGGCGCTAGGCAGGCCCATGATACTTTCCGGTGGGCTCGACGCCGTAAATGTCGGCGAGGGGATTCGTCGCTTGCGGCCAGCCGCGGTCGACGTCTCGACCGGAGTCGAAGCAAGCAAGGGAATCAAGGACGCCGACAAGATGCGTCGCTTTATCGCTGCGGTCCGGGCTGTCGACTAGAGGGGATCGGCCACCGCCGAGTCGGACCGTGACCCCCCCGCCGGCCGCGCTAGGAAACGGTTGATGGTCAATCTGGAATACGCTCTACCCGACGCCAGCGGCCACTTTGGCCCCTACGGTGGCGTCTTCGTCGCCGAGACACTGATCGGCGCCCTCGATGAGCTGAAGGAAGCTTATCTGGCCGCACAACGCGACCCTCAGTTCGCCGCCGAGTTCGACGAGGATCTGCGGCATTACGTCGGCCGCCCCAGCCCGATTTACCATGCCAAACACTGGTCGCAGGTTCTCGGCGGGGCGCAGATTTATCTCAAACGCGAAGATCTCAACCACACGGGTGCGCACAAGGTCAACAACTGCATTGGCCAGGCGATGCTCGCCCGACGCATGGGCAAGCCGCGCGTCATCGCCGAGACGGGCGCCGGCCAACACGGGGTTGCGACGGCGACGGTCGCCGCCCGTTATGGGATGGAATGTGTCGTCTACATGGGGGCCGAAGACATCAAGCGCCAGGCGGCCAACGTGTATCGGATGAAGCTGCTGGGGGCGACGGTAGTCCCTGTCACCAGCGGTTCGCGAACGCTCAAGGACGCGCTCAACGAAGCGATGCGCGACTGGGTGACGAACGTCGCCAACACCTTCTACATCATCGGTACGGTTGCCGGCCCGCATCCTTACCCGATGCTGGTCAGGGACTTTCAGTCGGTGATCGGTCGCGAAGCGATCGCGCAGATGCAGGAACAGTGTGGGCGTCAGCCGGATGCAGTGATCGCCTGTGTCGGCGGCGGCTCGAACGCGATGGGCATCTTCTATCCCTACCTTGGGGTGGCCGGCGTCCGCCTGATCGGCGTCGAGGCCGCCGGTCACGGGCTCGCCACGGGGCGCCACGCGGCGTCGCTGACGGTCGGCCGACCGGGGGTGCTGCACGGTAATCGTACCTACCTGCTGCAGGACGAGAACGGCCAGATTCTTGACACCCACTCGATCTCGGCCGGTCTCGATTATCCCGGCGTCGGTCCCGAACACGCCTGGCTCAAGGACATTGGCCGGGCGGAATACGTCGGCGTCGGCGACGGCGAAGCCTTGCAAGCTTTTCACGATCTCTGTCGATTCGAAGGCATCCTGCCGGCGCTCGAATCGAGTCATGCCCTGGCCTACGCGGGGCGGCTGGCGCCGACGCTCGCCAAAGACCAGATTCTGCTCGTCAATCTTTCCGGGCGCGGTGACAAGGACATGCACACCGTGGCCGAACAATCGGGGATCCGTTTTTGAGATGTCGCGTATCGACTCGGTTTTTTCCCGACTTCGGGAGACGCGGCGCAAAGCGCTGATCCCGTTCATCACTGCCGGTGACCCAACCCCTGAGTTGACGGTGCCTCTCCTGCAGGCGATGGTTGACGCGGGTGCCGACATCATCGAACTCGGCGTGCCGTTTTCCGACCCGATGGCCGACGGACCGACGATTCAGCGAGCTTCCGAGCGGGCCTTGGCGAAGGGAGTCAACCTGCGTCGGGTGTTGGCCATGGTGGCGGAATTTCGCGCCGTTGACCGCCAGACACCGATCGTCCTCATGGGCTACGCGAATCCGATCGAAGCAATGGGCGTCGATACCTTCGCCGCCGCCGCCGCCGCCGCCGGTGTCGACGGTGTTCTGGTCGTCGATTACCCTCCGGAAGAGGCGGCGGAGTACGCCCGTACCCTGCGTCTGAACGCTCTGGATCCCATTTTTCTTTTGGCACCCACGTCCAGCGAGCGGCGCGTGGCGCTGGTGGGCGCGCTGGCGAGCGGCTATATCTATTACGTTTCGCTGAAAGGCGTCACTGGCTCGACGGCGCTTGACGTCGCCGCGGTGGCGAAGCGTTTGCCAGTGATTCGCGCACTGACCGGAGTGCCGGTCGGAGTCGGTTTCGGCATTCGAGACGCGGCGACCGCGGCGGCAGTGGCCGACGTGGCCGACGCGGTCGTCGTCGGTAGCCGCATTATCGAGGAGATCGAGGCGTCGTCGCCGGGTGAGGTGTGTGCCCGCGTCGCCGCTTTGGTCGCGTCCCTGCGCCAGGCGATGGATGCGACCAACACAACGGGGCGAGGAGTCGCATGAGCTGGATGAACAAGGCGTTACCGCCGAAGATCAAACGCAGTGGTAGTGACGTCGTGCGCCGGTCGTCGCTACCGGAAGGATTGTGGAGCAAGTGCAAAGCGTGTGAAACCGTGCTTTACGCCGCCGAACTTGCCCGCAACTGCAATGTGTGCCCCAAGTGCAGTCATCATCATCGTCTCGACGCCCGGGCGCGGATCGATCTGCTGCTCGACATTGAAGGGCGCAGCGAAATCGGCGCCGACGTGCTGCCGGTCGACAGCCTTGCCTTCAAGGACAGTCGACCTTATCCACTGCGCCTGCAGGAAGCCACGAAGCAGACCGGTGAGGGCGATGCGCTGGTCGTCATGCAAGGCGCCATCAAGGCAAACCCGGTGGTCGTCGCCGCTTTCGAGTTCGACTTCATGGGCGGTTCAATGGGCTCCGTCCTCGGCGAGCGCTTTGTCCGCGGAGTACAGTCGGCGGTCGACCTGCGGCAGGCGTTCGTTTGCGTCACCGCCTCGGGCGGTGCGCGCATGCAGGAGGGACTGTTTTCACTGATGCAGATGGCCAAGACCAACGCCATCCTGACGCGACTCTCGGCCGCTCGTTTGCCCTTCATTTCCATCCTGACTGACCCGACGATGGGCGGCGTCTCGGCGTCGTTTGCCTTCATCGGCGACGTCGTCATTGCCGAACCGGGCGCACTGATCGGCTTTGCCGGACCGCGAGTCATCGAGCAGACGGTGCGCGAGACCTTGCCGGTGGGCTTTCAACGGTCCGAGTTCCTGCTCGAAAAGGGGGCCATTGACCTGATCGTCGATCGCCGGGAATTGAAAGACAAGGTCGCCGAATTGCTCGCGCTGTTACAGAAGCGACCCGCCACGCAGTGAGGGTTGTGGCGTGAGTGCGGCCGGGAAACCAGAACCGGCAACTGGCGCCGCGCTTCCTCCCATCGGCGTTGACCTGCCGCGCTGGCTGGAACATCTCGAGCGCCTACACCCGCGCGGACAGGCAGGAATCGAACTCGGGCTGGAGCGCGTGCGCCGCGTCCGGGACGTCCTCGGACAGACGATCAACTGCCCGCTGATCACCGTCGGTGGTACCAACGGCAAAGGCTCGACTTGCGCCTATCTGGAAGCCATCTACGCGCTGTCCGGGTACGCGGTCGGCTGCTACACCTCGCCCCATTTGCTGGCGTACAACGAGCGGGTGCGGGTCGATCGTCGACCCGCCGACGACGCGAGTCTGTGCGCGGCCTTTGCTCGCGTCGAACAGGCGAGACAGGCGGCCGGCGCCGTGCCGCTGACCTATTTCGAGTTCGGGACGCTGGCGGCGATCGAATGGTTTCGTGCCCGCCCGCTCGACGTCGTCATCCTGGAAGTCGGACTCGGCGGCCGGCTTGACGCAGTCAACGCCTTTGAGCCCAGCTGCGCCGTCGTTACCGGCGTCGCCCTCGATCACACCGACTGGTTGGGTCCGACGCGCGCCAGTATCGCGTTCGAAAAAGCCGGCATCTATCGGCTGGGCAAGCCGGCGATCTGCGCAGACCCTGAGGTTCCGTCGTCATTGATCGACCACGCGACGGCGATTGGCGCCGACCTCCACCTCCTGGGGCGCGACTTCGGTTACCGCTCTGAAGCGTCGCAGTGGATGTTCTGGGGGCGTGAGGGATTGCGTCGCGGAGGCTTGCCGAAGCCGGCGCTACGCGGCGGCGGCCAGCTACGCAACGCGAGTGCCGCCCTGGCCGCAATCGAGACGCTCAGGCCGCAACTGCCGGTTCCCATGCAGGCGGTCAGGCGCGCTCTGGTCGAGGTTTTCCTGCCCGGCCGCTGCCAAGTCCTGGCGGGGCGTCCGCTGATGGTCCTCGACGTTGCGCACAACCCGGAGGCGGTTGACGCCTTGGCCGACAGCCTGGCCGGCATGGGCTTCTTTCGGCGGACTCTTGCCGTGGTCGGCATGCTCGGCGACAAGGACGTTCCGTCGTCGCTGCGACCCCTAGCGGGAAAGGTCGATAGCTGGCTGCTGACCGCTCTCGACACCCCACGGAGTGCGTCGGCGGCCACGCTCGCCGCGGTTATCCGTGACTGCCAGCTCGGTGGGAGCATGGACTGCTTCGCATCGCCTGCGCTTGCCTTCGAGCGCGCCGTCAAGCTGGCCGGTGAAGATGATAGAATCGTCGTTTTTGGATCGTTCCATACGGTCGCGGCCGTCATGCAGTCTATCGAGGATGGCCGCCGAAGCCGTGAGGGAGCGTCCCGATCGAGATGACTGAATCCTCCGATCCGCAAATTCAGCTGAAGAAAAAAGCGCGCCGGCGCCTAGTGGGTGCGATTGCCTTTGCCGGTCTGGCGGCGGTGGTGCTGCCGATGGTGATGGACGACGAGCCGCGGCAGCACGTGCAGGACGTCCAGGTTCGTATCCCCGGTCAGGACCAGACGCCGTTCCGACCGAAAGAGCCGCTTGCCAAACCTGTGCCGACGGCCGAAGTCGCTTCGCCGAGTTCAGCCCGACCGGAAGTCGCGATTCCGGTCGTCGAATCGCCCTCGGTCAAGCCTGCAGCAGTCGCGAATACCAAGCCCGCCGTGACGAAGACGGCAGACAAGGGGCCGGAAAGGTCGACCGAGAAGAAAGTGACCAAGCCGGTCGAGAAAACGTCGGACGCTGGCGTCGAGAAGAAGCTGGCGAAACCGACCGACAAAACGGCGGAGACCAAGCCGACCGTGAAGAAAGCCGAGAAGACGGTAGAGAAGGCGGCAGACAAGTCGACCGACAAAGCCACAGCCCGCAGCGCCGATAAGCCCGCCAGCGAAACACCGCGGGCGCTCGCCAAACCGCCGGAGAAGCCGGTGGACAAGCCGGCAGTGGAACCGTCTTCCGACCGATCGCCGGAGAAGCCCGTCGAGAAACCGGCGGAAGAGTCGAAACCAGTCACCGACGAGCCCCAGCGCACCGGCAGTTCGGCTTCGGCAGCGAGCAAGCCGGCGGCTGCCGTGACTTCGCCCGCAAAGTCGACAGCGACGCAGCATGTCATTCTGGTCGGCGCGTTTGCCAATTCGGATAACGTCAAACAATTGCAAGGCAAGCTCGGCGGCCTTGGCGTCAGTTCCTATACGGAGGTATTGACGCAGCCTGATGGGACGAAGATACGCGTTCGTGCGGGCCCGTTTCCCAGTCGTGAGGCAGCCGAAAAGGCGCTGGAAAAACTCAAGCGCAGCGGCGTCAACGGGGTGGTCGCCAGCCGGCAATGACTGCTTTCGACTATGGCGTCGTCGGCGTCGTCGTCGCTTCCCTCGGACTTGGTTTGTGGCGGGGAGTGGTGGGAGAGATCATTGCGCTCGTCGCCTGGGTATTGGCTTTTCTCGCTGCGCGCGCGTGGGGTGCAGAAGTGGCTTCGTTGTTTACGGGACTTTCCGAGCCAGCCTTGCGCCTGGCTGCGGCGTGGGTCGCCCTATTTCTCGCCGTGCTGATGGTGATGGCGCTCTTGCGTCTGGCCCTGCGCGGATTGCTCAAAGCGCTCGGGATGACGATCACCGACCGGCTGCTAGGCGTCGTTTTCGGCTTCGCGCGAGGATTGATCATCGTCGTCGCACTGGTCGCGATCGGCGGCATGACTTCTTTGCCGAAAGAAAAATGGTGGAGCGAGGCGTACCTGGCGACGCCTCTCGAAACCGTGGTGCTGGCGAGCAAACCCTGGTTGCCGGCAGATGTCGCGAAACGAATCAGGTTTGGTTAGGAACGGGCCATGTGCGGGATACTCGGAGTAGTCGCCACAACGCCAGTCAACCAGTTGCTGTACGACGGTCTGATGGTCCTTCAGCATCGCGGTCAGGACGCAGCGGGCATCGTCACGGCGGAAGACGACGCTTTTCACATGCACAAGGGGTCCGGACTCGTGCGTGACGTCTTTCGCACCCGCAACATGCGCGCTCTGCCGGGCAATATGGGAATCGCCCATTGTCGCTACCCGACCGCGGGTTCAGCCTTCGACGCCGCCTTGTCGCAGCCTTTTTACGTCAATTCGCCGTTCGGCATTGTCCTTGGACACAACGGCAACCTGACCAACACGGAACAGCTGAAGGACGAAATGTTTCGTCAAGATCTGCGACACATCAACACCAGTTCTGATTCGGAAGTGCTGCTCAACGCGTTGGCGCACGAGCTGCAGGCGGCTGCCAAGGGTTGTCGTCTCGATCCCGAGACGATTTTTGACGCGGTGGCCGCCGTTCATCGGCGTTGCCGGGGCGCCTACGCCGTGGTCGCGATGATTGCCGGCTACGGGATGCTGGCGTTTCGCGACCCACACGGCATCCGGCCGCTGGTTTTCGGTTGCAGTGACACGCCGGAGGGGATCGAGTACCTCTTCGCTTCCGAGTCGGTAGCGCTTGATACGCTCGGATTCCAGGTGCTACGCGACGTCGCTCCGGGGGAAGCGATCTTCGTTGATCGCGCGCATCGCCTGCATCAACGCCAATGTGCCGAGTCGCCGTGCTTGTCACCGTGTATCTTCGAGTTTGTCTATCTGGCGCGTCCAGACTCGGTGATCGATGGCGTTTCGGTCTATGAGGCAAGACTGCGCATGGGCGAGCACTTGGCAGACAAACTCGTGACCCTGGTTCCGGCCGACGAGATCGATGTCGTCATCCCGATTCCCGATTCGAGTCGTCCCTCGGCGATGCAGCTTGCGCAGCGGATCGGCGTTCCGTATCGCGAAGGTTTTGTCAAGAATCGCTATATCGGCCGTACCTTCATCATGCCTGGGCAGGCGACGCGCAAACGGTCGGTACGACAGAAGCTGAATACGGTTGCCCAGGAGTTCAAAGGCAAGCGCGTGCTGCTGGTCGACGATTCGATCGTTCGCGGAACGACGAGTCGCGAGATTGTCGACATGGCGCGAGCTGCCGGCGCGTTGAAGGTGTATTTTGCTTCCGCCTCGCCACCCGTCCGCTTCCCCAACGTCTACGGGATCGACATGCCGACGCGCGTCGAGCTGATAGCCACGGGTCGCAACGGCCACGAGATCGCGTGCGAGATTGGCGCCGACGCGCTGATCTACCAGGAGCTGGAGGCGTTGAAAGCGTCGATCCGTGATCTGCGGCCGACGGTCGAACGCTTCGACACCTCGTGTTTCGACGGCGACTACGTCACCGGTGACGTCAGCGAGGAGTACCTCAATCGTATCGAACTGGCGCGACTGGACGGGCTGGTAGGGCACGGGAAGGGCGAGCGTCGGGCTTCGAAACAATTGCAACTTGACCTGTTGTCGGCGGCATGAGCGACACTTCGAGGGGGCGTCGGTATTCGCTGGAGACCCTGGCCGTCCGCGAAGGCCAGGAGCGAAGCCAGTTCAACGAACACAGCGAGGCCTTATACCTCACATCGAGCTTTGTCTTCCGCAATGCCGCCGAGGCGGCGGCGCGCTTTTCCGGTGAAGAAGCCGGTAATGTCTACTCGCGGTTTACCAATCCGACGGTCAGCGTCTTTCAGGAGCGTCTGGCGGCGCTCGAAGGTGCCGAGGCCTGTATCGCAACCGCCTCCGGGATGTCGGCCATCCTTTCGCTGGTCATGGCGCTTTGCAGCGGTGGCGATCATATTGTCGCCTCGACCGGGTTGTTCGGGGCGACACAACAACTCCTCGGCAACATTCTGCCCCGCTTTGGCGTTCATACCACCTTCGTCGGGCAGACCGACCTCGGTGCGTGGGAGGCGGCGATGCGGCCGGAAACCCGGCTTTTCTTCCTTGAAACGCCGTCAAATCCGCTGACCGAGATTGCCGACCTCGCCGCCTTGGTCCGCATGGCGCACGCCCGCAAGGTCCTGGTAGCGGTGGACAACTGTTTCTGTACACCGGTACTGCAACGGCCGCTGCTTTTCGGTGCTGATCTGGTGGTGCATTCGGCGACCAAGTTTCTCGACGGTCAGGGGCGTGTCCTCGGCGGAGCGGTCGCCGGTCCGCAGGGACTGATCGAGGAGGTGTTCAAATTCCTGCGCAGCGCCGGACCGACGCTTTCGGCTTTCAACGCCTGGATCCTGCTCAAGGGGCTGGAGACGCTCCAGCTCAGGCTGTTGGCGCAATCGGCCAAGGCGCTGGAGATCGCGACCTGGCTGGAGCAGCACCCGCGCGTGGCACGCGTCTACTACCCCGGTTTGCCGTCACACCCGCAGTATGACCTTGCGCAGCGGCAGCAAAAAAGTGGCGGCGCGATCGTCTCCTTTACCATCAAGGGCGCGCGCGCCGAGGCGTGGACAGTGGTCGACAGTTGCCGTCTGCTGTCGATTACCGCCAACCTCGGCGACACCAAGACGACGTTGACGCATCCGGCGTCGACGACGCACGGTCGCCTGACCGCCGAGCAACGTGCGGCCGCGGGAATTGGCGAAGACCTGTTACGGATTGCCGTCGGCCTCGAAGCGGTTGCCGACTTGCAGGACGACCTCGATCGCGGTTTGTCAGCGATTTAGCCCGAATTTTCGCCGGAATTCTGGCGCTTGCGCCGAGCAAGGTCCTCGCGCTCACCCGCGGCATGGATCAGTGCCTCCTTGACCGCCTGCGGCAGCATGAAGTAGGTCATCAAGCTCGAGAAAATGCAGATCAGCCAGAAAAAAAAGAAGCCAGTCGAATACGTCGCCGTTGGTGACCACTCGACCAGTTCACCCAACAGGTAGAGTTGGCGCGGGTCGATCATCGTGAAAAACAAGGTCTCGGCGATGCCGGCGGCGATGAAGGCGGGCCACATGACCCAGATGACGAGCCTCATACCTGGAACAGCCAGGGGACTTCGCTCCGGCGGCGGGCTTCGTAAGCCCTGATCCGGTCGCCGTGTTGCAGCGTCAGGTCAATCTCGTCGAGACCATGCAGCAGGCGGTGCTTGCGTTCGCCATCAACGGCGAACGCCATGTCCTCTCCGGCCGGCGTAGTCACGATCTGCTTGGCGAGATCGACCATCAGCCGGTAACCCTCGGTGGCGAACGTCTCGTGGAAAAGCTGGTCGACCGCGCTGGTCGAAAGAACGATCGGCAAAATGCCGTTCTTGAAACAGTTGTTGAAGAAGATTTCGGCGAAGCTGGGAGCGATGATGGCGCGGAAACCGTAGTCCTCGAGAGCCCACGGCGCGTGCTCACGGCTTGATCCACAACCGAAGTTCTCGCCCGCGAGCAAGATCGAGGCGCCTTGGTAGCGCGGCTGGTTAAGCACGAAATCCGGATTGAGCGGGCGGTTCGAGCAGTCACGATCGGGTTCGCCACGGTCAAGGTAACGCCATTCGTCGAAGGCGTTGGGTCCGAAGCCCGAGCGGCGGATCGACTTCAGAAATTGTTTCGGAATGATCGCGTCGGTATCGACATTGGCGCGGTCGAGCGGCGCGACCAGACCGTGCAGAGTAGTGAAGGCTTTCATGGCGTTTGCGCTCTCCCGTACGTGGATCTAGGCGTCGAGTTGCCTGATATCGACGAAGTGGCCGAAAACGGCTGCCGCCGCGGCCATCGCCGGCGACACCAGATGCGTTCGTCCGCCCTGGCCCTGCCGGCCTTCGAAGTTGCGGTTGGACGTCGAGGCGCAGCGTTCACCGGGTTCGAGACGGTCGGCGTTCATCGCCAGACACATCGAACATCCGGGATCCCGCCATTCGAATCCCGCGTCGCGGAACTGACGGTCGAGGCCCTCGGCCTCTGCCTGCGACTTGACGAGGCCGGATCCCGGCACGACCATTGCGACCTTGACGTTGGCCGCCACGCGGCGACCGTTGGCGACTGCCCAGCGCGCGACAGCGGCCGCTTCACGCAAATCCTCGATTCGCGAATTGGTGCAGGAACCAATGAAGGCCTTATCGATGGCGATATCCGCGATCGGCGTCCCTGCGGTCAGTCCCATATACGCCAACGCGCGCTGCCAGCCGGCCTGTTTGACAGGGGTTGGCGCGTCAAGTGGGTTGGGCACCCGGTCCTCGATCGACAGCACCATTTCCGGCGACGTGCCCCAGGTCACCTGCGGTCGGATCGCCGCCGCATCGAAGTCGACCACGACGTCAAACGTCGCACCGTCGTCGGAGTGCAAGGTCCGCCAATAGGCGACCGCCTGGTCCCACGCAGCGCCAGCCGGCGCCTGCGGACGTCCCTTGACGTAGTCGATCGTCTTTTCGTCGGCGGCGACCATTCCCGCTCGGGCGCCGGCCTCGATCGCCATATTGCAGAGCGTCATGCGTCCTTCCATCGACAGCGCACGAATCGTGTCGCCGGCAAACTCGACGGCGTAGCCCGTACCACCGGCCGTCCCGATGCGGCCGATAATCGTCAGCGCGACGTCTTTCGCCGTCACTCCGCGAGGCAGCGCACCGTTCACCGTGATCAACATCGCTTTCGACTTCTGCTGCCAAAGGCACTGCGTCGCCAGCACCTGCTCGACCTCCGAGGTGCCGATGCCGAAAGCAAGCGCGGCGAATGCTCCGTGCGTGCTGGTGTGCGAGTCTCCGCAGACCACCGTGGCGCCCGGTAGAGTGAACCCTTGCTCGGGACCGATGACATGGACGATGCCCTGGCGACTATCGTCCATCCGGAACTGCTGAAGGCCGAACTCGACACAGTTGGCGTCAAGCGTCTCGACCTGCGTGCGGGAAACCGGGTCGACGATTCCGGCCGCACGGTCGGACGTCGGAATGTTATGGTCGGGCGTGGCGAGCACCGTCCGGGCCTGCCACGGCCGGCGCCCGGCCAGCTTCAGACCTTCGAAAGCCTGCGGGCTGGTGACTTCATGCACCAGATGGCGATCGATGTAGATCAGTGCCGTGCCCTGGTCGTCCTGATAAACGACGTGGGCGTCCCAAAGTTTGTCGTAAAGCGTGCGCGCCATGAGGACTCTCGCGTGGCTGAAACGACGTAGACTACCAGACTACCGCGTTCGCGCGGCGGCGGCCGGTGCTTACCCCAGGGCGATTGCATGAATCTTGTACAAGCCCCAGAAGTTCGGCGCGAAAGCTGTCGGAAGAGGCAGCGATGAGTCGCTGAACCTTGAGGCCGCCCTTGCACTGGTCGGGATTCAGGCGCAGGAGATTGAGCGTCAGGTGGCGCAGGACGGCGAGGTTCTGGGCCGCGTGGTGGGTGCAAGCACGCATCTGATCGTCGCCGAAGAGGACGTCGAGGCCCCCGTGGCGACTGTTCTCGACCCGCCAGCGCTGCGGAGCGTGCAGGCCATCCAGTGGGTCGAAGACTTGACAGCGCCGGACCTCAATCCGGCCGTGATCCTTTTCAACAGCGGCCTCAAATCTGAAGTGCAACACATGCCAGGAGGTAATGTGTTGCGATGAGAACGAACGACAAGCACTTGAGCATTGAAGAGCGCACGATGATCCAGGTGAGTCTTGAGCAGCGTGCAGCGGCCGCCGAGTACGATCCGTCGCGAATTGAAGAAGCGGAACGGATGGATGAACCCGGCAGCGGAGCCGCGAAGGCCAAGTACGATCAAGGACGCGAAAGGGCACAGCGTGCCCGCCTGACCGAACGACCAAGGTCCGCGTCTATTTCGCCGACCCACGCAGCTTCTGGCAGCGCGGGATCAACGAGAAACCAATGGCCTGCTCCGCCAGTATTTCCCGAAGGGCACCAATCTGTCTGGCTTCACTGAGGACGAACTCGACGCCGTCGCCCCGAATCGCGGTCACCTGCGCGTAGCGCCAGTGCCCCGACCAGATCGACCGCATCCAGGTTCCCAGGATCTCCGCCTTGCTCGGCGCATTCGGACTGCTGTACGCCAGCTGCCCCATCGGCGTCGCCGCGCTCCGGGACTCCCAGCGCACCTGCACTCGCCCACCCGCCGTCTGCACACCGGCACACGACACCAGCATTTCTTCGTCTTGGCGCTGCTTCCGTTTCGACTCACCCATCGGGTGGCCCCCCGTGTCCCGTCGCAGCCCGTAGCCTGCCTGATCTCGCTCGGATTTGCCGACAGTCAAATGAGGTTTTTAGGCTGAACGGTCAACGCGGGCCTCGCTTACCTTCCGCAGAGCGTATCGAAGCCGAATCTCCTCGCAACGCGAAAGGCTAGCGACGCGAGGGCCGGTCGGTTGGCACTTGCTTGCGGGCGACCATCGTGCCAACGCACCGTGCCGAAGCCGAGGTTGTGCGGGGGAATCTGGGCTTGGCCAGCGGCAGGCAAGTCTTCAGGTTCTTCCGCTGTGGAACCAGTTGAGTTTGCGTCGTGGCAACAGGTAGTCGAGCTCGTCCTCCGGTCGGTCGTGCAGGCGCAGAGCGCGATCGATGCGCAAGCCGTCTTCGCGCGCCAGGTCGACGATGATTGCTTGTCGGCGGGGGACGTCCGGTTGGTAAATCATGATTTGCGGGCAAAGAGGTTTTTCGCTACCGGCCGAGACGACGACGGCACCGACACTGCCGTCGGTAAGCTGCACGATGGAGCCGGGGGGATAGACGCCCATGGCTCGAATGAACAGCTGCAGCAAGGTGCCGTCGAACGCCTTCTGTTCGCGCGTCCACAGGAGTGACAATGCTTCCGACGGGGACACGGCACGTCGTGGATCGGGCGGATTCGTGAGGTTGTCGAAGCGGTCGGCGATCGCCACCATCCGCGCGGCGAGCGCAATGGCTTTGCCCGCCAGGTGGTCGGGGAAGCCGCTGCCGTCATACCGCTCGTGATGATGGAGAATCGTCTCCGCCACGGCCGGCGGCAGTCGACCACACGTCAGCGCTGCCTCGTGTCCGCGCCGGCAATGCTCTTGGTACAGGGCCTCCTCGTGTTTGTTGCGCGCCGGGTTGCGCAGGATCGCGGCGGGCAGCCCGAGCTTGCCGATGTCGTGCAGCAGCGCCGCCGTGCCGAGCGCATGCAGCGCGGCCTCCGGCAGGCCGGCCTGCTTGCCGAGCAGCAGCGATAGCGTCATCACCGACAGCGAATGGGCAGCGGCGCCGTCGGCCTGCGCCTTTTCGGCGATGAGAACGACTGCGCTATCGGGGTCGGCGAGCAGCGCCGCAGTCGACTGCACGCTCACTTCGCCGACCTGGCGAACGCTTTCCTCCGGCGCCCGCTCGAACCCCTGGAGAGCGCCACCGACCGTTTTGGCCGCACCGAGATAGTGCTGCTGCGCCTTGTCGAGACGGCCCCGCAGCTCTGCCATGACTTCGGCTCTCGCCTGCTTCTCGGCCATCTGCCGAGCACGCACGGCGGCGAGGCGGGACGCTTCGGCGACGATTCCGGGATCGGCGGGCGGCGTGGTCGTCGGTTTCGGTAGCGGCGGCACCTTGCAGCGGCCCGGATCGCAGTAGATCTGCGGCAGCTGTAACGCGACAAGCTGGCGCGCCTGATCTTCGTCGGCGATGACAAACGCGTTGAAGAGGAAGGGGTGATCGGTCCACGGGATCGGCAGTCGGACGTAGACTCCCGGCCTCAACTGCGAGGCATCGATCGGGATTTCCCCGTTGCGCCGCTCGGCGGGGTCCACGCTGCGCGCTACCAGTCGTCGAACGGGATCGGTTTGCCGGTTAGATAGCCCTGGAGCAGCTGAAAACCCATTTCCGTGCAGGTGACGGCTTCTTCTTCGACTTCGATGCCTTCGGCCAAGGGGATCGAGCCCAGGTCGAGCACCAGCTTGACCAGGTCACTGACCACCCGTCGCTTGCGTTCGCCGGCCAGGTGGATCTGGTGCAGAAGCCCCATGTCGAACTTGACGAAGTGCGCCGGTGCGTCGCCAAGCTCGTTCAGGCGCGCTTGTCCGGCGCCAAAGTCGTCGTAGGCGAAGCGCACGCCGATATCGCGAAAGCGGGCCGCCAGATCGACCAGGCGGGCAGTTTCCGTGACCGCCGTTTCGTGTATTTCGATGACCAGATCAAGTTCTGGTTGCTGCTGCCGCAGTCGGGTCAGTGACGCGAAAAATTCGTCGCTGAACGTTTCTTTTGGGTGCGTGTTGACGAAGAGCGGGAAGCCGCGCAGGCGCGGCGCCAGTACCGTCAGACTAAATCGGCGAAACGCGATACTGAGATCGATCTCGCGATCAAGCGCGCTCGCCAGCGAGAAAAGTCGCATCGGCGATTTGGGCAGATGCGGATGTGTGGCGCGGCCGAGGAGTTCGTAGGCAACGATCCGTCGATCGCTGGCGCGGACGATCGGTTGCGCGGCGCCCGACAAGCCATGACCCTCGAGCAGGTCGAGAAACTCTGGTTCGTTGGCGACGAACAGCTCGGACAGGCTCACGCCGTCAGGCACCAGCATGGTTCCCGCCTGATCGAGGCGCGTTTGCTCGATTGGCCGCAGTCGAAGCCGGAATTCGGCGGTGCCAAAGTGCACGATGTCGTTTTCATCGAGCAGGCACGAGCCTTCGATCCGCTGCCGGCCAACAAAGCTGCCGTTGGTGCTGTTGAGGTCGGTCAGTCGCAGACGGCCGCTAATGTCCGGGGTGAGCAGCGCATGATGGCGACTGAGTCCGCGTGACGAGAGCACCAGGTCGTTCTTCGGGTCGCGACCGATGCTGAACGGCAGTTGGGTGATTGGATACGTCAGATGCGAGCCATCGGCGCCGATTGACTCGAGGAACCACTGCCTTTCCACGCTCAGTGCTCCGCTACTGGTCTTGGACGGGGGAGATACTGCCAGCGGCGAACCCATCGCCACGGGCCTGTTGTCAGGCGGTTCTGCCGATACCGGTGACGATACCGCTCCGGTACCGTAGCCGGGAGGCAGTATAGGCGCTCACGCCAAGCGACGTCAATTCACGGTCCGCGCCGCGAGTAGGCGCGTGCCTTGGCCGGCAACCGCCTTGGACTTCGCCTTTCGGTCGCTTACAATCCGACGCCAGGTCGCCACTGACTCGCGCCGCAGCGATGCGACGGCAGGGGGTTGGCGCACCCAGACTACCCCGTCAGTCGAACCTCGGTTTTCCGATGCAGAGAGTTCTCGCGCTGCTTGGCCCACTGCCTTTCATTGCCCTGGCGATCGTCGCCAGCGGCCTCGCACTCGCCGTCGCCACGTGGCTGTTCACGGAGGTCTTCGCGCCCGTTTTGGCGACGTCTTCCGGCGTGAGGCATCACGTGCTGACCGGGATTGCGTGGGCGACGAGCTACTTCGCCTACGGTCTGACGCTGCTGGTCGTCGCCCCGGGACTCAACGTTCTCCTGGGCGGGCGACTGCAGCCGTATCGGGGACCGACGGTCTCCCTGACCGCACTGCGCTGGTACGTGCACTGCACGCTGACCCTGGTCGTCCGTTACTCCTTCCTCGAGTTTGTCACGCCGTCGCCGTTCGCGCAGATGTACTACCGCTTGATGGGCATGCGCATCGGACGTAACGTCACGATCAACTCGACGGCCATCGCCGATCCATCGCTGATCGAAATGGGAGACGGCGTCACCGTCGGTGGCAGCGCAAGCGTCATGGCGCATTACGCGCAAGGGGGCTATCTGGTGATCGCCCCGGTTCGGCTGGGCGCTGGATCGACGATCGGCCTGCGAGCCATCGTCATGGGCGGCGTCGACGTCGGCGAGAGAGCCAAAGTGCTCGCCGGCTCGTTCGTTCTGCCCAATACACGAATCCCGGCCGGCGAGACCTGGGGCGGCATCCCGGCGCAGCGAATCGACCTTGAAAGCGGCGAACGGGTGAACAGCGCTCAGCCGGCCGCCCACTGAACGATGCCCGACGTACCGCCGTTGGCGACGATGGGCTGGCGCTTGCTGGCAATCGCCGGGGCGCTCGCGGCCTGGTTTCTCAGTCAGCGCCTGATCGGCCAACGTCGGCTCGACGATCCCGGCGCGATCTACGATCACCTGCATCAGTTGAGTGCGGGTGCCAACATCTGGCTGCACCGCCATCCGGGGGTCGCCGACGCCTTGCTGATCGGAAGCTCGCTCGGGATCGACGCGATCACCCTGTTCGTTCTCCTTTATTCCGTCGCCGGACCCAGTTTTACGCCGTTCTGGGGTTTGCTCGGTCTCTTTGCCCTGCGCCAGTTGAGCCAGGTGGCGGTGGCGCTGCCGGCGCCGCCGGGAATCATCTGGCGCCATCCCGGCTTCCCGTCGCTGTTTGTCACCTACGCCGTGGGGAACGACTTCTTCTTTTCCGGACACACCGCGCTCGCCGTCTACGGCGCACTCCAGCTGGCGATGCTTGACCAGCCGGCGTTGACGCTCGCCGGCGTGGTTATCGCGCTGTTGCAGATGGTTATTGTCATCGTGCTGCGCGCGCACTGGACGCTCGACGTCGTCGCCGGACTGTTCGCTGCCTTGCTCGCCGGGTTGCTCGTGTGCAACCCGCCTGTCTGCTGAACTAAGCCCACACGGATCAGGAAACACGCGTGATCGTCCTGTTTACGGACTTCGGGAGCGACGATCCGTACGTCGGTCAGATGAAGGCCGTGCTGCTGCAGCACGGGGTCCAGGTACCGATCATCGATTTGCTGCATTGCGTGCCGAACTTTGCGGTCGAGGCGGGCGCTCACTTGCTGGCGGCACTGGCGGTGCGCTTCCCGGTGGGGACCGTCTTCGTCGCCGTCGTCGACCCGGGGGTGGGCAGCGCACGACCGGCGGTGGTGGTCGAGGCGGATGGCCGATACTTCGTCGGACCCGACAACGGTCTGCTCGCGGTCGTTGCGGCGCGCGCCGCGTCGTTGTGTACCTGGCGGGTCGTCTGGCGACCGGACTGCCTGTCGTCCTCGTTCCATGGGCGCGACCTGTTTGCCCCGGTCGCCGCACATATCGCCAGCGGCGATTCACTGGCCGACGCCCTCGAAGCCACCGACGGACTCGTACACACCGCACCTGCCGACGACCTGCCGCGCGTGATCTACATCGACCATTACGGCAACGCGATGACTGGCGTACGCGCGGCCAATCTTCCGCCTCGCGCTTCCTTGCTCGTCGCCGGCTTTCGCCTGCGCGCGGCGCGCGTGTTTTCCAGTGTCCCGGAAGGACAGGCCTTCTGGTACGAAAACAGCATCGGGCTGGTCGAGATCGCCGTCAATCGCGGCAGCGCCGCGGCCGTACTCGGACTTGCCGTCGGACTCCCGGTCGTGACGGTCGCCTAGTCGAACCGCGCGAGCACTTTATCGTGCCGCCCCGCGCACGACGGTCGCCGCTACAATGGACGGCTCACAGAAGACGTCATCGGCGTCAACCGATTGACCGCTCCCCGGAGGCCCTATGAGAAAGACACTCGGCGCGATCGCCCTGGCTGCCCTACCGCTCCTGGCCACAGCCAGCGACGTTCAGATCAGCATCGACAAGTTGAAGATTCAAAGCGGCGGGACGACGATCAGCATCGGCGAGCGCGACCAGCGTGGCTACTACTGGGACGGCAAGACTTGGCGTGATCCGGTCTACTGGAACAAGTATCACGCCAAACCCGCTCCACCCGCACCGCCACCCGGTCCGGCGAAAGGACCAGGCTATCACTGCCCGCCAGGGCAAGCCAAGAAGGGCAATTGCTGATCGACCGAGCGGAATGGGCGACGGGCCCGACGACAAGGAGGAACGATGAGTCGACAACTCGTTGTTTGCATGGACGGGAGTTGGAACGACCCGGCCGAACAGACCAACGTTCGTCGTCTGTTCGAAATGCTGCCAGGCGACGAACGTCGAGTCGAAGAGAGCGGGCCGATTCGTTCGCATCTCGTCAAGTCGGGCGACCAGGTCGTCGCCTGGTATCTCGATGGGGTGGGCAAGAATGGACGGCAACGCGGGCTGCTCGCTGGCACGCACGGCATCAGTCAGCACGACCGGATCATCGACGCCTATCTCCTGCTTGCCCGGATCTACGAGCGTGGCGACAAGATCTGGCTTTTTGGCTTCTCACGGGGTGCCTGGGCGGCACGCTGCCTGGGAGCGTTCGTCGTCCGCTCCGGTCTGATCCCGCCGACCGAAGCCGACGATGACGCCGCCGCCGACAATGCCGAAAGGATCTGGCTGAACTACAAAGAAGGTCGCGGCGTCAAGCGGGGTGGCCGTTTCTGGCGCTATCACGACGAAACCCCCCTGCGCATGATCGGCGTCTGGGAAACGGTCGGCGAACTGGGTGTTCCGGTATTCGACGGGATGCGCCTCATCGAAGCGACCGAGCTCGGCTTCCTGCAGTTCAGCAACCGAGACTTGAGTCCGCGCGTCGAGCACGGCCGCCAGTCACTTGCCATCGACGAGGCGCGAGCCGACTTCGCGCCGACGCTGTGGACCCCGCGTGAGGGAGTCAAGCAGGTATGGTTTCCCGGCGCTCACGCCGACGTCGGCGGCGGCTACGAACAGCGTGGCTTGTCCGACGTCGCACTGGCGTGGATGGTGCAGGAAGTGAATGACCTTGACGCCGGACTGCACCTGGACCCCAGGCGACTGAGCCAGGCGCTGGCCGCCGACAGTTTGCAGAACCGGCACGACGAAACGCGGGGAACCGTCTGGCGCACGCGTACGAGTGTCGCGCGCCGCCTTCCGGACGATGCCGACCTTGACCCCAGTGTCTTCGAGCGTATGCGAGCCCGGACCGACTATCGACCGCTGGCGCTCAAAGAGCTGCCAAGCTGCGCCGCCTTCTATCGGAGCGACGAGGACCCGGTCGAAGAAACGCTCGACGCCGAGCGAGAAACCCCTTCCTGCCGTAGGTTGCCGCTCGATGGGTCGGTCAGTTTTCCGACCTACGCCCACAAGTGGTGGAACGCGTCTGGCGTCGAAGTGGAAGTCGGTGAGAGATACCGCATTGAGGCGAGCGGAACGTGGATCGACAAAGGGGTTCCGGCCGGTGCCAACGGCTACGAGTCCAAGTCCTGGTTTCTCCACTTGGCCGAAGGCAGCCGTCGCATGGCCAAACGACCGTGGTTTTCGCTCATCGCAGCGATTCATCCGCGGCCTGACCTCGAGGCCAACAACCCGGACTCAGAAAACCTGCTCACCGGACTCGTTGAGAGCACTCTCGCCGGTGTCGCACGGATCGACGACGAAAGCAGCCTGATGGCCACCCCCAACGGCTGTGAGATCGAGGTTGTCGAACCCGGCTTCCTCTACTTCTTCGCCAACGACTCGGCGTTTTCCTACGCCAACAATTCCGGCTTTCTCACCGTCGAAGTGACTCGCCTTCCCTCTGCGGTCGACGTTGGCCAGAGGCCGCCGCCAGTCCCCGACCAAGTGCCGGGCAGCCTGGACCTGCAGCTCTACTTCACGCCCGGCACCAGTTCGCTGGCGGCGCACATTGCACTACGCGAAGCCGGACTCGACTTCGATCTCGTTTGTGTCGACCTTGGCAAGCACGTACTTGCCGACGGTAGCGACTTCAAGGCCATCAACCCGAACGGCTACGTTCCGGTGCTCGAACTGACGGATGGGGAGCGACTGACTGAAGTTGCCTCCATTCTCCAGTACATCGCCGATCGGGTGCCTGAAAGCGGCCTCGCTCCGCAGCCGTACACCCTCGAGCGCTACCGTTTGCAGGAATGGCTGAGTTTCATCGGTTCAGAACTGCATCAGGCCTTCATCCCGCTGTTTCGGGCCGACACGCCGAGCGAGCAGGTGACGGCGCTCAAAGCCAAGCTCGCACGTCGACTTGGCTCCGTGAACACTGGGCTAACCGAGCGCGACTATCTGTTGGGCGAACACTTTTCCGTCGCCGATGGCTACTTGTTCGTCGTTCTCGGCTGGGCGAAGGCGGTCGGCCTCGACCTTGGCCACTGGCCGGCACTGGCCGCTTTCGAGAACCGCGTTGCGCAACGTCGAAGCGTGCGCGAGGCCATCGCCGCTGAGCGATCGCAGACTGGCGTGCGATCGGCGCCCGATTGACGTCCGATTGACGTCCGATTGACGTCCGATTGACCGGACTATCGTCTTGTGCTCTAATCGGCGCCTCTGTTTTGGGGTGGTCCACTTGGCCGTTGTCTGACGAGTTCGTCGGCAACCCGCACCACCCACGGCGTCTGCAGCACTTCCAGCCTTGGTCTATCGCTGCCAGACGACCGAACAACCGCGACGGGCGATTAACTCAGCGGTAGAGTGCCACCTTCACACGGTGGAAGTCAGTGGTTCGATCCCACTATCGCCCACCACCGAACTGTTTCCCCGTCGCCGCTCCCGTCGTTTCTTTTTCGCCCCAGATCCGATCGCGGTGAACAGCCCCTGCGCGGCTTCTTGAGGGGCAATGACCCGGTTCGAGGGGCCACGACCTCGGCATCCATGCGATGACGCTGGTGGAACCTGTTGCCGTGTGGCGAGGTCAGTATCGTCGTTTGCGCCCGCCGCGCTTACCGAAAAAGAGAAAGGAACGGATTCTTGACTCTGCTGCTTTTTGTTTGCGGATTGCTGGCCTTGGTGGGTGGTGCGCAGACGCTGGTGCGCGGCGCTTCGAAACTGGCGCTCTCTTGGGGCATTACGCCGCTGGTCGTTGGGCTCACGGTCGTCGCCTTTGGCACCAGCGCGCCCGAACTCGCCGTCTCCGTCCGTTCGGCAGCCGGCGGGCAGGTCGATATCGCGTTGGGCAACGTTGTTGGCAGCAATATCTTCAACATCTTGTTTATCCTTGGCCTGTCGGCGCTGATCCAGCCGTTGATCGTGACCCCACAGGTGATTCGCCAAGAAGTGCCGGTGATGATTGCCGCCTCCTTGCTCGTCTTCGTCCTGGCGGCCGACGGTCGCATTGAGCGCTTCGACGGCGCGCTCCTCGTTGCCCTGCTGGTGGCGTACACGATCTTTATCGTCCGTCAGAGCCGACGCGAGAGCCGGGCGACCGAGGAAGAGTTTGTTCACGAGTTGGCGACCCTCGACCGTGGCGACTGGGACCGGCACTGGAGCGTGCAGTGGCTGCTAATCATCGCCGGACTGGTGCTGCTGGTCGTCGGTGCGCGCTGGCTGGTCGATGCTGCGGTCACCTTTGCCCGTCTCCTGGGTCTGAGCGAGGTCGTGATCGGCCTCACCATTGTCGCCATCGGCACCTCGCTGCCCGAGGTGGCCACCTCGGTCGTCGCCACCTTGCGCGGCGAGCGCGACATAGCGATCGGCAACGTCATTGGCAGCAACACCTTCAATTTGCTGGGTGTTCTCGGCGTCGCCAGCCTCGTCGCGCCGCAGGCGCTGCCAGTGGGCGCATCGATGCTGGGTGTGGACCTGCCGGTGATGACCATCGTTGCCGTCGCGTGTCTGCCGATTTTCTTTACCGCCCACCTGATCTCGCGTTGGGAGGGCGCACTGTTCCTGTTCTATTACGTCGCCTACACCACGTATCTGCTGCTCAACGCGCAACCGCACGGGGCCAGCGAAGCGTACAGCCGCGTGATGATCACCTTCACGCTGCCGCTGACGGCGATTACGCTGGCGGTCATTGTCTGGCGTGAATGGCGGGGACGGCGAAAATAGTGGCTTGACGAAGGTCGAGCACACGCTGGGCGATCCTCCGCCCGAGAGTCTGAGGCGCTTTTTTTGATCTGCATCAAGGCTGCATGCAGACTTCGTGAATACGGTGCCGGTTCCTGACGCGTCAAGCGCCGACGTTTCCCAACGCGCCGCCCGCTTGCGTCACGAGTCCCGAGACTGCCGGCAGGCGCGCGAACCTTCAAAAGCCGGCAGTTGGTTCCCGAGCGATACCGTTCGGCAAATTGTCCCTGACGAAGGGAGTCATTCCGGAGGAACTGTAATGCGACCAGGATTCTTTTTGCACTCCGCGCTCGCCAGCGTAGCGCTCGCTCTGACCTTGCAGGGGGCGACGGCGCAAGACGCCAAACCCGAACAAAAGAAGACCCTCGAAGAAGGCCCGATGCAGATCGGCGGCGCTTCCCCAGTCGGGGGCGTCGAGATGGTGCAGACGTTGCATCCGAAGTCGCCACCGATGAGTAAGGCCGAGTTCGAAATCGGCAAGAAGATCTACTTCGAACGCTGCGCGGGATGTCACGGGGTCTTGCGCAAGGGGGCGACTGGCAAACCCTTGACCACGGACTTGACGATCGAGCGCGGCTCAGAATACCTGCGCACCTTCATTTACTACGGCTCTTCTCAGGGGATGCCGAACTGGGGGACTTCCGGCACGCTGACCGACCAGGAAGTCGACATCATGACGCGCTACACTCAGCATGAGCCGCCAATGCCGCCCGAGTACGGACTGAAGGAGATGAACGCGACCTGGAAGTTGCTCGTTCCGCCGTCACAGCGTCCCAAGACCAAGATGAACACCCTTGACCTCGGCAACCTGTTCTCGGTGACACTGCGCGACGCCGGCAAGATTGCGCTCATCGATGGTGCCAGCAAGAAGATCGTCGAGGTCATCGACACCGGCTATGCGGTCCACATCTCGCGCTTGTCGAAGTCTGGACGCTATCTTTATGTGATTGGTCGCGACGCCAAGATTGTGCTGATCGATCTGTGGATGGAGAAGCCGACGGCGGTCGCCGAGATTCGTGTCGGTCTCGAAGCGCGCTCGGTCGAGACGTCGAAGTTCAAAGGCTACGAAGACCGCTACGCGATCGCTGGCAGTTATTGGCCACCGCAATACACGCTGATGGACGGCGACACGCTGAAACCGCTGCAGATCATCGGCACGCGGGGGATGACGTCGGATACCAACGAATATCATCCCGAGCCGCGCGTCGCGGCGATCGTCGCTTCGCACTTTGGCCCCGAGTTCCTGGTCAACGCCAAGGAGACCGGCGTTGTGCACATGGTCAACTATAGCGATCTGAACAACATCAGGATCAAGATGATCAAGACGCCGCGCTTTCTGCACGACGGAGGCTTCGAAGCGAGCGGCCGATATTTCATGGATGCCGCGAACGCTTCCGACCGGATCGCCGTCATCGACACCAAGGAGGGCAAGCTGGCAGCGGTCGTCGCCGTCGGCAAGACGCCGCATCCGGGGCGAGGTGCCAATTTCGTTCATCCCAAGTTCGGCCCGGTGTGGGCGACCAGTCATCTGGGCGATGAAACCGTATCGCTGATCGGTACTTCGCCCGAAAAGCAGCCGCAGTACGCGTGGAAGGTCGTGCAGACGCTCAAGGCCGCTGGCGGCGGTTCCCTGTTCCTGAAGACGCATCCAAAGTCGAAAAATCTCTGGGTGGATGTGCCGCTCAATCCGGAACCATCGATCTCACAGTCGGTTGCAGTTTTTGACATCAACAACCTTGACAAAGGTTTCGACTTGTTGCCGGTTGGGGAATGGGCCGGCGTCAAACCTGGAAGTAAGCGCGTCGTGCAACCTGAATACAATCGTGCCGGCGACGAAGTCTGGTTTTCAGTTTGGAGCGGTGCCAGCGAGGAATCGGCGATCGTTGTCGTCGACGACAAGACGCGCAAGTTAAAGGCCGTGATCAAGGATCCGCGCTTGATCACGCCGACCGGCAAGTTCAACGTCTATAACACCCAGAACGACGTTTACTGACATTGAACGTTCCCCTCCCGGCGCGAGGATGAGCCGCGCCGGGAGAGCGTCAGGCCCGTACCGCGGCGTTCGGCGATGCGGCGTTGTGAGCAGCAAGAAAGGTGACAATCTGTGCCGCCGGCAGCGGGTGACTGAGGTAGTAGCCCTGAATTTCGTCGCATTGGTTGGCGCGCAAGAACGCTTCCTGGGCCGCCGTTTCGACCCCTTCGGCGATGACCGTCAGCGACATGCTATGCGCCATCGCAATGATCGCCAGGGTGATCGCGACGTCGTCCTGGCCGACGGGAACCTCGTCGAGGAAGGACTTGTCGATTTTCAACTGTCCGATCGGGAACTGCTTCAAGTAGTTGAGCGACGAGTAACCTGTGCCGAAATCGTCGATCGACAAGGTCACACCAAGCGCCCGCAGCTGGCGCATGGTCGCGATACTCGCTGCGACGTCGTTCATCAGCGAACTTTCGGTGATTTCGATATCGAGGCAGCTCGGATCGAGCCCGCTCTCGTCGACAACGCGGGCAACCATGGCGCTGAGGCCCGGGCGCTGAAACTGTCGCGGCGAAACGTTGACCGCCATGCGCAGCGGTGCCAAGCCACGGCGTCGCCAAGCCGCCGCTTGGCGACACGCGACGGCCAGGACCCATTCGCCGAGGCTGTCGATGAGTCCGGTTTCCTCGGCGAGGGGGATGAAGTCCAGAGGGGCGATCGGGCCGCCGGAGCCGCGTTGCCAGCGCAGAAGCGCCTCGACGCCGACAATCCGACCGTCGTGCAGACTCCTTTGCGGTTGATAGTGAAGCTCCAACTCCTCGCGTTCAATCGCGTGACGTAATCCCTGCTCGAGCGTCAGCCGTTCGAGGCTGCGCGCATTCATGTCTGCCGTGCAAAACTCGATGGTGTTGCGTCCGCTCGCCTTGGCGCGATACATCGCACTGTCGCCGTTCTTGAGCAGCGTTTCGACGTCGTCACCATCCTTCGGGAAGAGACAGATGCCGATGCTCGCCGAGAGAAAGCACTCGTGCTCGCCAATCGCAAACGGTCGCGCGAGAACGGCGATCAGTTTTCGCGCAAAGTGGAGGACGCGTGCTTCCTGGCGCAGGTCTTCGAGCATGCAGATGAACTCGTCGCCGCCGACCCGAACGATGGTGTCGTCCTTGCGTGCGCAGTCACGCAGCCGGTCGGCGACCGCCTGCAGCAGCGCGTCACCCGCGCTATGGCCGAGCCCTTCGTTGACGCGCTTGAAATGATCGAGATCAATGAACAACAGCGCCAGGCTGTGACCCGTGCGCCGGGCGCGCGCGATGCCGTGTCGCAGCCGGTCGCGCAAGAGCGCGACGTTCGGCAATCGGGTCAGCGCGTCGTGCGTTGCCTGGTAGGCCATTTGTTCGCCGAGGCGGCGATTCTCCGTGACGTCGCTGATCGCGACCACCGTGCCGACGAGACGCCGCTGCGCGTCACGAATCGGCGCCGCCGAACCCCGGACGGCGTATTCCTCGCCACGCAGATTGTTCAACACGCAAGGTTCGGGCAGCCTGACGATGCTTCGCGTCTCCAGACACCAGGCGACCAGGTCGACCACCGACCCGCGCTGCCCGTCTTCGAGCACCTGAAAGACCGGTCCCAGCGGCCGCCCGCCGAGTTTTTCGAGCGGACAGGCGAGTAGATCGGACGCCGCCGGGTTGAAGTACCGGACGTTGCCCTGGTCATCGGTGGTGATCACCGCGTCGCCAATCGACGACAAAGTGACCTGAGCGCGCTCTTTCTGCTCGGAGAGCGATAGAAGCGCATGGCGCAGGCGTTGCCAGCTCCACAACGGATAGCTGATTGCTTGTGCCAGTAGCGTTGCCGCCGGCGAAAACCAGCGACCACCAAAATGAAGCAGGAGAAAGCTCGTGGCCAGCGTCGTCAGCAAGGCGAGGCCCGCCAGCGGCAGCGTCCAGCGCTCGCGCACGGTTCCGCCCAGGAAGCACGAAACGAAGGCGAACAAACCGGTGAGCAGCAGCGTTCCGGTGGGCGACAAGGGGCGAATGGGTCGCTCCTGGCGCAACGCGTCGAGTACATTGGCGTGAAACTCGACGGCGGACATCGGTCGCGATCGACCGGCCACCGGCGTTGGCAGATCGCCACCCAAACCGCTCGCGGTTACGCCGACGAGCACGATGCGATCGCGCAACGCATCGGCTGGAAAGTTCCGTTGCAGCACGTCGCTGTACGAGAAGGTCCGAAAAGCACCCGGTGGACCGGCAAATGGGATCAGCAAGCGATCGCCGTTTTGCTGCCCGGCGAAGAACGCCGAAGACCCGGGTTGCCGATCGTGCGGCGCTACTCGTCTCGCCAGATCAGGATCGGCGATCTGCAAGGCGGCCAGGGCCAGAGTCGGCTGTTGCCGCTCGCCGACGCCTGACCACAGGACAATACTGCGCGCGATTCCATCGAGGTCGAGCGCGACATCGACGTGACCCAGGGCGGCACTCGAGGCTGCCAACAGCGGCAACGGCAAGATCTCCAGCCGCTGTCCGTCGTGGCGATCGTGATGGTGGAGGAGCGGCAACACGACCCGACCATTTTCGGCCAAGGCTGCTGCGAGGTCAGCGTCGGCGGCCGGGTCGATCGGGTCGGCTTCGGGAAAAGCGACGGCGAGAACGACGACGCGGGCACCCGTTGCGGTCAGGACGCGGATCAACTGGGCGTGGTGCCGTCGCGACCAAGGCCACCGTCCGAGCGTGCGCAGACTCTCCTCGTCGATGCCGACGACGACAACGTCGTCCGCCGGCTTCCGGTCCCAGGCGGCTCGCGACCAGTCGTAGAGCAGGAGGTCCCAGCGCTGCAAGATGCCGGTCTCCAGGAGAACGATCGCGAATGCTGTCAGCAGCAGCGACCAGGCGACCGGTTGACGCCACCCGTGTGCGGCGGCATTGCGGCGCATCACGAGGGAGAAACCTCGCCGGAAAGCTTCGATCTGCCTGACGAACAACTACCGGGAGCCGCGGGGGGTGCTGCCCGAAGCCAGCAAAGATGGTGGCACACGAAAACCGAATCAGTCTGCATGGTCCCCTCGCGGATCAGCGCCCTCGCTCAGGGGCACGGCGGATCGTGGCGTCGCGGTCAACCAGCATTCTAACGCCGGTGTCGCGCCCTGCTGAACTGGACTTCATCGCTGACTTTGCCAACGGGGACCACTCGGCCGACACACCTGCCAACGCTGAGGAGCCGTATGATCTGCAACTTACCCTGCAGCCTGAACACGCCCGCACCTGGATGGCTGAGTCGCTGCGAAACTGGCGACGATTCGCTCCCTGGTCATCCGGGTTTCTGATAACTGACACAAGATCGTTACTCTCAACACATGTCGTCACTGACGTTTCCCGCGAGTTGGCGCCAGCGCGCCGCGCGACTGCTTGACTGTCACCCCGGCGAGGGACGGCGGCTGTCTTGGGCCTTTGCCGGTTTTTTTCTCCTGCTTTCGGGGTACTACATCCTGCGTCCGGTACGCGAAGAAATGGGCGTCCAGATCGGTCCGGAGAACCTGCAGTGGGCCTTCACGCTTACGTTTGCGGGCATGCTGCTGGCGGTCCCGCTCTATGGTCTGGCGGCGGCGCGGCTGCGCCGGCGCGCTCTGCTAACGACCGTCTACGTCCTCGCTGCCCTGGTGCTCGCCGCGTTTCAGGCGTGGATCGCTGACGGTGCGTCGCCGTCGGCGGCGCTCGCCCTCTTCGTCTGGGTGAGCGTTTTCAACCTGATCGTCGTCTCGCTGTTCTGGACGGTGATGGCCGATACCTTCGACCACGCCCAGGCTCGCCGCCTGTTTGGCATGATTGCTGCCGGTGGCAGCAGCGGTGCGCTGGTCGGACCGGCGATCACCGCCCTCTCGGTGCACGCGGTCGGAGTCCACGGACTGCTGCTCTTGTCGGCCGGACTGATCGTCGCCGCGTTGCTCTGCATCCTCCGTGTCGCCGACGGCAGCGCGCCGGCGCGGTCGATCGAGCCAGTCGGTGGCAACGTCTTCGCCGGTCTCGCCGAAGTCGCGGCGTCGCCTTTTCTGGCCATGATCGCGGCGTTGACGGTTCTTCAGAGCGTCGTCGGCACGTTCGTCTATCTCGAACAGGCGCGGCTGGTGAAGGCCGCGGCGCTGAGCGCCGAGTCGCGTACGCAGCTGTTCGCCGTGCTCGATCTCGCGGTAAATGTCCTCGCTCTGGGCCTGCAGGCGCTACTGGCGGGCCGTCTGATGCAGAAAATCGGCGTCGGGCGGACGCTGGCCGTCGTACCGACCGTGCTGCTCCTGCCACTGGCGGTGCTGGCCGCGGTGCCGGGGTTGCTGGTCGTACTCGTCAGCCAGGTGATTTCGCGTGCCGGGGGGCACGGCCTGCTGCGCCCGGCGCGTGAAGCCTTGTTCACCGCGGTCGAGCGCGAAGCCCGCTATAAGGCGAAAAACGTGATCGATACGGTCGTTTCGCGCGCCGGCGATGCACTCGGCAGCTGGCTGCACAGTGTCGTCGGCCTCGGCACTTCCGGCGTCGCGCTGGCGGCGATTCCCGGCGCGCTCTTGCTGGCGTGGCTCGGCTTGCGCCTGGGCCGCAGCTACCGGCAGCGCGCCCATGGCAGCGCCGGCGACGAAACGAGGCCAGGCCGCGACGATGCCGGCTGACGAGCGCGAGCCAGGCAGGCGGCGAGCCTTGCTCAAGGCGCTGGCAGCGACCGCGCTCGGTGGTACGTCGCGCATGGCCGGCGCCGATGAGGCGCGACTACTCCGTCGGCGCATCCCTTCGTCGGGCGAGTCGTTGGCGGTGATCGGTCTCGGGACTTATCGCCGTTTCGACGTCGAGACCGACGCCGTGCCAGCGCTGGAGCCGGTTCTGGCGGCGTTTGTCGCGCTCGGCGGCGAATTGGTCGACAGTTCACCGATGTATGGCCGTGCCGAATCGGTGGTCGGCGAGCTGGCCCGCCGGCTCGGCGTGCGCGACCGCCTGTTTCTCGCCACCAAGGTGTGGACCAGCGGTCGCGCCGAAGGCATCCGTCAGATGGAGACCTCGCTCAGCCGCCTCGGCGTGCAGCGCCTACCACTGATGCAGGTGCACAATCTGCTCGACTGGAGGACACAGTGGCTGACACTGCGCGACTGGCAAGCAGCGGGCCGCGTGCGCTATCTCGGCGTCACGCACTACCACGCCGACGCCTATCGCGAGCTGGAAGCCGTGTTGCGTGCCGAGCGGCCGGACTTCGTCCAGCTCAACTACAGCCTCGGTGAACGGGAAGCCGAAACACGCTTGCTACCGCTGGCCCGGGACCTTGGCGTTGCCGTCATCGCCAACCGTCCGTTCGCACAAGGGGCGTTGTTCGAGCGTGTCCGTGGCAAGGCGCTGCCGCCATGGGCCATGGAGTTCGACTGCACGAGCTGGGCGCAGTTTTTCCTCAAGTTCGTGCTCGCGCATCCGGCGATCAGCTGTGTCATCCCGGCCACCGACCAGCTGTCGCACCTGGAAGACAATCTGGCCGCTGGCCGAGGTCGCCTTCCCGACGCGGCGCAGCGCGCGCGAATGATCGACGTCTTCGCTCGGCTCGCGGTCTGAACGCGGGTGACGCGAGGAAATCGACCTTCCCCTCTACGCGCGCCAATTGTGGCGGACGACGTTACGGCGTCTGCCCGAGCAGGCCGTGCCGGGACAAGGTCCGTTGCAGAATCTCGGCGACTGCGTGATTGCCTTCGACGTTCCAGTGCAGGTCGTAACGCCAAACCGCCTGCTGCGGGTATTCCTCGCCCAGATTGACGTAGACCGTTCGGCCGTCGGCCGCAAGCGCCGCTTGCAGGGCTTGAAAGCGCGGATGCGCCAGCGTCCCCTTGGCGTCGACGATGACCAGTTGGGCGCCGAGCGAATGCGCGTAGTCGGCGAAAGCGCGCAGGGTGGCCGCGTGCGCTTCGAGCAACTGGTTGAACCATGGGCGATCGGTCGTCGCCAGGTACTCGTGCAGCGGAACGCTGTACGTCCCCTTCATCTTTTTCGGCATCGGCTTCGCTTCATTCCCCGGCACCGGTTCCGCCTTGCCAACTCGGAAGGACTTCCTGACTCCGGCTTTCCACTCGCGGAATGCCGGGCGTTGCAGCAGCCACAAGCGGTAAAGGACGCTGCTTGCGAGTAGCTCGTCGAAGCGATTCGACCACGAACCGGCGACGTACTTCGCGTAGCGCTTCCGAATCTGTTCCGGCGTCAGCACCTTCACTTCGCCGGTCAGCAGGTCGGCGCCGCTGCGCGTCGACACCAGGTGGCCGTCTCCATAGACCGTGCGCTGCGGGAAATACAGATCGTCGTTGAGATCGTTTTCGGTGTAGAGGAGGACTACCAAGCGTGGATTCTTGCCGACTTCGGCGACGACCCGCTGGGCTTTCAACAATTCCTGACGCGTGCCGTAACCGGTAACGCCGCACTTGAGGATGAATTGACCCGAGCGCTGCTCAAGCAAGCTTGTCCATTTGTCTTCGAGTGGCGTGTAACCCCAGGCGAAGCTGTCGCCGACGACCAGCACGTAGTCGTCTGGAACCGTCCGCTCGTGGTCAAAACAACCCAGACGGTTGGAGAACACCGGATACGGATGTTCGGCAAACGGGTGCACCCGCGGCGTGACGCTGCGCCCGATGTCGTAACCCAACGCGTCGTCGGCGACGAAGTAACCCGTCGGATAACTGTAGCGCGCCGGCAGTGTCGCGTAAGGTGTGAAGCGGAGAACGACTTCCACCAGGATCAGCGCGACGACGAGTGAACCGAAAACGAGGGCCGTATTGGCCAGCAATTTGCGCAACATTGACAAAGCACTCACGCGGACAGATGGGGCGATTCGGGGAGGGGCGCCAGCAGTGTCCAGACAGGGCGCAGCGGGCCGGCGAGCGGCGAGTATAGGAGGCTGCCGCGGGCAGCGTCAATCACGGCCCGACCGTGGTCGTTCGGGCAATCTACGGCCGCTTGCCCGAGCCGCGCGTTCGACTTCGGCGAGCAGGTCGGCGATTCGACGGTCGTCGGGCTCGAGTCGGGCAAGGTGGTGCAAGGCGGGTAAAGCGCGCTCTGGCTGGCCGACGCCCGACAAAGTTTGCGCCTGGGTCAGCAACAGATCGCGGTCGTTCGGGTGCCGTCGCAGCGCAGTGACCAACGTCGCCAGCGCCCGTTGCGGCTCTCCGGCGTCGGCCAGAGCGACGGCGAGAACGTAGGCGTAGTGCGGATTCTCGGGGGCCAGCGTCGCCGCCTGGGTCAGTGCATCGAGCGCTTCGGGTCGTCGTTGCTGTCGCGTCAGCGACAGCCCGAGCGCAAAGTGGGCGGACGCCGCGCGCGCGTCGCGTTCGATTGCAGCGCGTAACGTCCCCTCGGCGTGCGTCTCCTGACCGAGGCGGCGGTAGACGTCGGCCAGATTGACGGCGGCCGGGACAAAGCTCGGGTCGAGCGCCAGGGCGTCTTTATAGGCGGCGATCGCCTCGTCGTAACGGCCACGTACCGCCGCCAGGTTGCCGAGGTTGGTACGCCCTTCCGGACGATCGGCATCGAACTTTTCGGCAGCGACGTACTCGCCGAGCGCCTGCTCGAAACGGCGCCGATCACTGGCAGACAGCCGCGTTTCGGCGTCGCCGGCGAGCGCCTGGGCGGCCGCCATGCGTACTTCGCGCCGAGGATCGCCAAGCCGTGCCGGTAGCAGGCGGAGACGCGTGTCGACGTCGGCCGCGCTGAGTACGTTGGCCGCCGCTGCCCGCAACAACGGGTCGTCGTCGGCGAGTGCCGTACGCAGCGCCGGCAGCACCTGCGGGCCGAGATACGGCGCCAGGCGATGCACGGCGCTGGCGCGGGCAATGGCCGACTGCGCGCGGTCGTCGACGATCGCGGCCAGCTCCTGCGCCGCACCCGGTCCCTGACGCCGAGCGTTGGCGAAGGCTTCGGCAAAGGTCTGGAAGCCGGGATTCGGGTGCGGATACCATTTTCTTACCGCCGCCGCCGCCCATTCCGCCGTCTGGTCGCGGTGGCAGGCGTTGCACGCGTTGGGCACGCCGAGACGGACACTGCGGTCGGGGCGCGGAATGCGAAAACTGTGGTCGTGGCGCGGGTCAACGACCATATACGTCGTTACCGGCAGGTGACAGGCCATGCAGTCGGCGCCGGGCGATCCGGCGGCATGATGGTGGTGGGCCGGGACCGCGAAGCGTGCCGGTGCATGGCACGGCGCGCAGACGGCGCTTCCCGGCGCACGAAGTTTCAAACTGTGCGGGTCGTGGCAGTCGGAACAGGTGACGCCGGCGGCGTGCATCCGGCTCGACAGGAAAGAGGCGTAGTTGTAGACCTCGTCGCGCATCTGCCCGTCGTCTTCGTAGAGACCGGGTTCGAGCAGCGAGGCACGAAAGCCGTCGGCGAAGGCGTCGCCGGCAAGCCACTGGTCGCTGAACTGGCCACGACGCGCGTGGCAACGCGCGCAGACTTCGATTTCACGCGCTGACTGGCGCGGTGACGAGCGGGCGGCATTGCCGCTCTGTCCGTCGATTGTCCAGCTGGCGTCGCGTCGTTCGTCGAGAGCGACGGTCAGCCCCTTGCCGGGGCCCGCAAACCGTCGCCAGTCCCCCTCTTTCTTCGCCCACGCCAGATGGTTCGAGCCGGGTCCATGGCAGGCTTCGCAGCTGACGTTGAGGTCAGTCCACGTGGTGGCGTAGGTATTCGTCTTCGGGTCGTAGTTCTTGCGCAGATTGGTCGAATGGCAGTCGGCGCACTGGTAGTTCCAGACCTGCTCGATTCCCGTCCAGTGCAGCGGATCGCCGGCCTTGAGTGGACGTTGCGGGTAGAGGTGGAACCAGCGCCCGCCGCCGTCCTTTGGCGGACGCGCATCCCAGGCAACGCCGAGCGCCTGCAGGCGGCCGTCGGGAAACCGAACCAGGTATTGCTGCAGCGGCGTAAACCCGAAGGTGTATGGGATCTCGAATTCGGCCAGCTTGCCGTCCGGGCCGTCGGTCGTGACGAAGTACTTGCCGTCACGGCGAAAGAACGTCGTCGTGACGCCAGCGTGCGTCAACCGGGCGTTGGCGAAATCGCCGAGAACACTGCTTTCGTCGGCGACCGCCATCGCGCGGTCGTGGTGCGAGCCACGCAGCGCGGCGTGCTGCTCGCTGTGGCAGGCGGCGCAGGCAGTCCCGCCAACGTAGCTGGCAGCGCGAGGTGAGGGGTCGGCGCCAGCGGTCGTCGGCGTCGTCTGGCGCGACAGCCACCATCCGGCGAGGCTCACCGTCGCGACGATCGCCAGCCCGAAAGCCAGCCATCGCCGCCCGTCGCGGCCGACGGTCGGTGTGTCCGACCCGCCGGACGCACCGGGAGTGTCGGTACGATCAGCGGGAGCAGCCGGCGGGCGGTTGTGTCTTGGCGAAGGGGTACGGCCTCGATTCTTACGCATTGCGGTCGGTCTTGGTCACGGGCGGTCGGGCGTAGCGACCAGCGGCCCACCACAGGATGATCGTTTGGCCGCTGGGCAGCCCTCGCCGGGTGAAGCCTCCATCTCGCCGCCTATGTCGACGGCAAGCTCGCGTCTTGGCAGCGGCCGGCGATTCCACTATGGTAGCGCCCATGGGCGGCGATCGGCGAGGTGAAAAGGCGAGCAATGCGCTCGTCTGCGTCGTCACGACGAGAAAGCTTGCGCCAGCGGCGACCGCGACCGGCGGTGGCGCGTGAGCATTGCCGGCGAACAGACGGCCTTCGTCGTCCTGGCCGTCGCCCTACTGGCGCCATTGCTGGCGCAAACGCCCGTTGCCGCACGCCTGCCGGTAGTCGTCCTCGAAGTGTTGCTCGGCATGGTCGCCGGGCCACACGCGCTCGGCTGGATCGAAGCGACTCCCTTTCTGAAACAGATGATGGCGATCGGCGCGACGGCCGTGTTGTTCATGGCCGGACTGGAAGTCGACTTCGAGCTGATTCGCGGCCGCCCCTTACGACTCGCCTGTACCTGGTGGCTGCTGGCGCTGGCCATCGCGCTGGCTAGCGTCGCTGTGCTGCACGTCGTTCCCGACGTGGACGCGCCGATCATGGTCGCGCTGGCGCTGGTGACCACCGGTCTCGGCCTGCTGCCACGGACGCTGCGCGACAGCGGCAAACTCTCCACGGTGTACGGCCGTATGCTGCTTGCCGCCGGCACCGTCGGTCAGGTCGCGCCGGCGGTGGCGGTCGCGCTGACCTTGTCGCCACGCTACAACGCGGCGCACGAGTTCGCCTTTCTGGTTGCTTTCCTGGCGCTCGTCGTGGTCGCCGTGCTCGTCGGCGTCAGCGTCAGGCCGCCGCCGATGGTCGCCCTGCTGACGCGGACACTGCACGCGAGCACGCAGTTGCCGGTCCGCTTGACGCTGGTCTTCGTTGGAGGTTTCCTGGTGCTCAGCGACAAGCTGGGGCTGGAGGGTATCCTCGGCGCACTCGCCGCGGGCATGGTCGTCGGCCGTGCCAGCCGCGACGCCGAAGCAGAACCGTTCCGCATCAAGCTCGACGCCATCAGCTTCGGTTTCCTGACGCCGTTTTTCTTCGTCGGCACCGGAGCCAGTTTCGACCTCACGACGATGACCCGCGACCTGCCGACGATACTGCTGGTGCCGACCTTCCTGCTGCTCTTTCTCGCCGCGCATGGGCTGCCGATCGCGCTCTATCGGCAGCAACTAGTGCTTCACGAACGACTGTCGTTTTCGCTCTCGACGTCGGTCGCATCGCTGGCGCTGGTCGCCGTCATCGTCGAAGTCGGCCGCCACCGCCACGGTATGAACGTCGATACCGGTCAGGCACTGTTGGCGGCGACGCTGCTCTCGATGCTCGTCTTTCCTAGCCTGGCGGCGCTGCTCGCCACCAGGCGCGGGAGTGGGCGATGAAGCTGTTGGTCGTCGAAGACGAAGCCAAGACGGGAAGCTATCTGAAACAGGGATTGTACGAGGCGGGATTCGTTGTTGACCTGGTCAACAACGGTGTCGACGGCCTGCACTTGGCGCTGTCCGAAACGTATGACCTGGCGATACTCGACGTCATGCTGCCGGGGATCGACGGCTGGCATGTGCTGCAGGGGATCCGCGATGCCGGCAAGGAGATGCCGGTCCTTTTTCTGACCGCTCGCGATCAGGTAGACGATCGGGTGAAAGGGCTTGAACTGGGGGCCGACGACTATCTGGTGAAACCGTTCGCGTTTTCCGAGTTGCTCGCCCGTGTGCGCACCCTGCTGCGACGGCGGAACCGCTCGAAAGAACCGGAATTTCTCTGCGCGGCGGGTCTGGAATTCGATTTGCGCCGCCGCCGAGTGGTGCGCGGCGGAAAACGGATCGACCTCACGGCCAAGGAGTTTGCCCTGCTCGAGCTGCTCCTCCGGCGTCAGGGAGAGGTCCTGCCGCGATCGCTGATCGCTTCCCAGGTTTGGGACATGAACTTTGACAGCGACACCAACGTCATCGACGTGGCGATCAAGCGCCTGCGGATCAAAATCGACGACGGATTCGAGCGCAAGCTCATCCGGACCGTGCGTGGCATGGGCTACGTGCTGGAGACGAGCGATTGACGACGCGCAGCCGTTCTTTGACCTTCCGCCTGACGCTTCTGTTTGCCCTGGCATCGGTGCTCGTCCTCTTCCTGCTTGGACTGCTCATTGGCGGCTCATTGGAGCGACATTTTGAAGAACAGGACAGCGAAGTACTGTCGGGCAAGATGGAACTCGTGCTTCGCATTCTCGAGCGGGCGAGTGGCGACTCACTGAGTGGCCCCTTGACTGGTCAGCTCGATGACGCGTTGGTCGGACATCACGGACTCGCCGTGGTGGTGTACCGGCAGCCGGGACAAGCGCTGTACACCCACCAGACAGCGGTGTTTGCCGAACCGCAGTGGCTGGCGGTGTCTGCCGATGCGCTCGCTCGACCGGTGAAGTGGACGACCGGCGAGGGGATTCCGATGCGCGGCCTAAGCCGCACCTGGCCTGCGGTTGGCGACGGCCAGCCCGCCTTCCTGGTGAACATCGCGACCGACATCGTTCATCACGAACAGTTCCTGACCGGGTTCCGACAAACGCTGTGGACCTTCATGGCGCTGGCGACGGTCGTCATGGGCCTGCTGGGCTGGTTTGTCGTCCGTCGAGGACTTTCGCCACTACAGCTCATCAAATGTCAGGCCGCCGAAATCACGGCCAAGCGGCTGCATACCCGGCTACCGACAGAAGCCATTCCGCGGGAACTGGCCGATCTGGCCGAGACGCTGAATCACATGCTGTCGCGCCTCGAGGAGTCGTTTCAACGGCTTTCCGATTTTTCGTCGGATCTTGCTCACGAGTTGCGAACGCCGGTCAGCAACCTGCTCACGCAAACGCAGGTGACGCTCGCCAGAAAGCGTTCGGCGGACGAGTACTGCGACATTCTGGGCTCGAACGCCGAAGAGCTTGAGCGCCTGGCGCGGATGATCGCCGACATACTCTTCCTCGCCAAGGCCGATCACCACCAGATCCTCCCGCAACGGGAAGCGGTCAACCTTGGCGACGAGGTTCGTGACCTCCTCGCTTACTACGGGATCCTGGCCGAAGACAAGCGACTCCAGGTGTCGTTGAGCGGATCGGCAAGCGTCGCCGGCGACCGCCTGATGCTTCGCCGCGCGCTCAGCAATCTCCTTTCCAACGCGATCCGGCATACGCCCGAAGGCGGCCGGATCGCCGTCGGCATTGAGCGTGACCTGTGCAGTACCGTCAAGCTGACGGTCGAGAATAGCGGGCCAACCCTTCCGCCCGAACAGTTGCCGCGAGTGTTCGATCGCTTTTTCCGAGCCGACAGCTCTCGACAGCGGACAACGGAAGGCTCCGGACTCGGCTTGGCGATCACGCGCTCGATTCTGCGCGCACACGGCGGCGACGTCCGCGTCACCTCTGCCGACGAGCTGACGCAGTTCACTCTGACCCTTCCCGACCGGCGCGATGGATCGGCCGGTACGTAACTCGCCCTTCGCGCGCTGGGCGTCGTCGCCAGGCGCTCGACGCCTTTACCGGAGGAGGGGGTTCAAGCGGCTGACTTCTTCTGGATCAGTTCGATCGTGTAGCCGTCCGGATCCTCGACGAATGCGATCACGGTCGTCCCGTGTTTCATCGGTCCCGCTTCGCGGACGACCTTGCCGCCGCGCGCTTTGATCTGCTCGCACGCCGCGTAGGCGTCGTCCACTTCAATGGCGACGTGGCCGAAGCCGGTGCCGATCGCGTACGACGAGGTGTCCCAGTTATGTGTCAGTTCGAGCACCGCCCCGTCGACTTCTGCGCTGTAGCCCACAAAGGCGAGCGTGAAGCGTCCGCCCGGATAGTCGTGCCGGCGCAGTTCGCGCATGCCAAGGACGCCGGTGTAAAAAGCCAGCGAGCGTTCGAGATCGCCGACGCGCAACATGGTGTGCAGGATCCTCATGCGTTCTCCTTACCAATCGGGACAGGTGGCCGCGAGGCGCCTGAGTTCGGCGCGTGTGTCGCGGTAATTGGGATGCAGTCGGGCAACAACCGCCCAGAACTGCGGGCTGTGATTCATCTCCTGGAGATGGGCGACTTCGTGGGCAACGACGTAATCGATGATCGGCAGCGGGAAGTGCAGCAGGCGCCAGTTGAGACGAACGCCGCTGACCGAGCTGCAACTTCCCCAGCGCGTTCGCGCTGCCGACAGCGACAGACGCGGAGGGGCCACGCCCAGGCGGGCGGCATGTTCCGCCAGTCGTTCGCCGAACAGCTCGCGCGCGCGGGATTGCAACGCCCGTTCGAGCAAGCGACGGGCTTCGCCAGGTGTGCGCAGACAAAGCGTCAGCGTCGGTTGCGTCGGATGCGGGTTCCACAGCCAGCGGTTGGCGCCTATGGCAAGACGCAGGGTAAGCGCCTGTCCGAGCAGCGGCAGGCTCAGGCCATCGACGATGCGGATCGTTTCCGGCCGCGTTTCGCCCTGCCAATGCGTCAGCTCGTCGTTGATCCACTGGCGATAGCGCACGATCGCCGCTTCGACTTCAGTCAGCGAAGCGCTTTCAGGTGCGCGTACGCGCAAGCCACGACGATCGACCGTCAGACCGATCGTGCGCCGCTTGCTGCGTTGCAGGACGTACTCCAGCCGGTCGTCGCCGACAGTGATCGTCCGCGACGACTCGGCTGTGGCCGAACGCTCAGGGCGCCACGGCATCGCTTGCCGCCGGGTAGCGATGTGGCGACAGGCGGCGCATTTCGCTCTCGATCCACGCTGCCGCCTGCTGGTTGACCGCCGCACTGGTCTTGCCCTGCGGATCGATCGCCGGACCGATACTGACCGTAATCACTCCCGGTGCAATACGCAAGCTCCCTTTGGCCCAAAGCTCGCCGGCGTCGTGCGCCACCGGTACGACCTTCGCCCCAGCGCGAACAGCCAGATGGGCACCGCCGGGTTGATAACGGCAAGTTTCGCCCGGTGCGACACGGGTGCCTTCGGGAAAGATGACGACCCAGTAGCCAGCCGCCAGGCGCTCGCGTCCCTGTTCAAAAACCTCCCGCAACGCGGCCTTGGCGTCGCCACGATCGATCGAAATCATCTTCAGTGCGGCCAGCCCCCAGCCGAAGAAGGGCAGACGCAGCAGCTCCTTCTTGAGAACGAAGACGAGCGGCGGAAAGATGTCCTGCAGGCCAACCGTTTCCCACGCCGACTGGTGTTTGGCGAGAATGACCGACGGTTGGCGGGGAATGTTCTCGCGACCCAACACGCGGTAACGAACGCCGACCACCGATCGGCAGAGAACCATGAAGCCCACCCGCCAGACGGCGATGATCCGGTAGCGCACAGGCATCGGCGCGATGAGGGCGAGCGAAACCAGCGTACCAAACACGGCGGTCCACGGAACGACCAGGAGCAGGAACAGCGACGAACGCAACACCCGCATTACACGCGCAGGATGTGGTCGGTCGCCGTCGCCAGATCCGGAAAAATGCGCGTGGCGTCGGGAAGTCCGCCAGCCGTCTTGGTTTCCGTTCCCTTGCCGGTGAGAACCAGAATCGGTTCGGCAGCGACGGCGGCAGCGGCTTGCAGGTCGCGCAGCGAATCGCCAATCGCCGGCACGCCAGCCAGGCTGACGTTGAAGCAGCTGGCGATGCGATCAAACATGCCGGTCGCCGGCTTTCGGCAGCGGCAGCCCGCGTCGACCGGGTGGGGACAATAATAGATGGCGTCTATTCGCCCGCCGGCGGTGAGGACCGCCGCGTGCATTTTCTGGTGGATGGCGTTCAACGTGTCCATGTCGAACAGCCCGCGACCGATCCCCGATTGGTTGGTTGCGACGACGACCCGGTAGCCGGCCTGGCAAAGTCGCGCAATCGCCTCGATGCTGCCCGGAATCGGTCGCCACTCGGCTGGAGACTTGATGAACTGCTTCGAGTCGTAGTTGATCACCCCGTCGCGGTCGAGGATCACGAGCTTCATACGGCCAGCTTCGAAAGGTCGGCGACCGCGTTGAGCTGCTCGAACAGCGCCTGCAGCAGACCGAGCCGATTACGCCGCAACAGCGGTTCGTCGACGTTAACCATCACCTCGTCAAAGAAGCGGTCGACCTCGGCGCGGACCGAGGCGAGCACCTTGAGGGCGTCAGCATAATCCTCGTTCGCGACGTGCGATCGGACAACTGGCGTCATCAGCGACACGCGCTGGAACAGCGCCCTTTCGGCGTCCTCTTCGAAGAGCGCAAGGTCAGGGTCCGGAAAGGCTTCGTTGGCTTTCTTGAGAAGGTTGCCGATGCGTTTGTTGGCCGCCGCCAGGGCCAGCGCTTCGGGCAGCTTGAGGAACTCACCGACCGCCGACAGCTTTTGCGGGACGAGGTCGATCCGCGTCGGGCGCTGCGCGAGCACCGCTTCAACGACGTCGGCCGAATGCCCCATCTCCCGCAGCAGGCCGCGCAGCCGATCGAGCAGGAAGCCCCGCAACGACTCGTCGATCGCTGGCACGGGAACGCCCTGCTGACGCAATGCCTCTTTCGCCACCGCGACCAGTTCGCCGAGGTCGAGCGGCAGAGGGGTTTCCATCAGAATGCGCAGAACGCCGAGCGCGGCGCGGCGCAAGGCGAAGGGGTCCTTGTCGCCGGTTGGCACCTGGCCGATCGCGAAAAATCCGACCAGCGCGTCGAGCTTGTCGGCGAGGGCGGCAGCACACGCGATGTTGCCCTGGGGTAGCGCGTCGCCCGCGAAACGTGGCCGATAGTGCTGCTCGATGGCGTCGGCGACAACCGGCAGACCGCCTTCGTGCAGCAGATAGTAGCGGCCCATGATGCCTTGCAGTTCGGGGAACTCGCCGACCATGTCGGTCAGCAGGTCGATCTTTGAGAACAGCGCGGCGCGTTCGGCGAGATTGCCGTCGGCATGCAGCTTGTTGCCGATGTGGCGAGCGATCCGTCCAAGTCGCTGCGCGCGGTCTCCCTGAGAGCCGAGCTGATGGTGATACACCACCGCACCAAGGCCGACGACACGACTGGCGAAACCGGCCTTGCGGTCCTGATTGAAGAAAAAGCGGGCGTCGGCCAGGCGCGGGCGGACGACGCGCTCGTTGCCGCGGACGATGTTCGACGGATCATCGATCTCCATGTTGGAGACGATCAGGAACTGATTCAGCAGCTTGCCTTCTCGGTCGAGCAGCGGGAAGTACTTCTGATTCTGCTGCATGGTCAGGATCAAACATTCCTGCGGCACTTCGAGGTACTCGGGCTCAAAACGACCGACATACACCGCCGGCCACTCGACCAGCGCAGTGACTTCGTCGAGCAGTTCGTCCGCCGCCTTGATCTGTGCTTGCAAGCCGTCGGCAACCGCCGCAAGTTGGGTCGCGATCGTCGACCGGCGTTGCTCAAAGGACGCGATCACCTTGGCCGCGGCGAGACGTGTCGGGTAGTCGTCGGCGGAGTCGATGGCAAGCTCGCCAGCCGACAGGAAGCGATGGCCCAGTGTGCGGCGCCCGCTGTCGAGCCCAAGCACGCTGCCAGATACGACCTGCTCGCCGTGAAGCAGGATCAGCCCGTGCACCGGGCGCACAAACTGATGCTCGGAATCGCCCCAGCGCATCACCTTGGCGATCGGCAGCTTGCGGAGCGCCTGGGTGACGATCTCGGCGAGGTGGGCGGCCAGCGCTTCGCCGGTTTTCGTCCAGCGGGCGACAAAGTACTCGGCCTTGCCGTCGCGGCGTCGCTGCAGTTGCTCGAAGCTCACTCCGGCAGCGCGCAGGAAGCCGGTCAGCGCCGGGGTCGGCTTGCCGTCGGTGTCGATACCGCTGCCAACCGCAGGTCCCTTCTTTTCGAGGACCCGGTCGGGTTGCTGCGCGGCCACCCGAGTGACGGTCAACGCCAGCCGGCGTGGCGTCGCATACGGCGTGCAGACGCTGTCGTCGCCAGCAAACTGTTGCGCCTTCAGCGCGGCGAAAACGGTCTCGGCAAACACCGTCGCCAGCAGGCGCAGCGACTTTGGCGGCAATTCTTCGGTCAGCAGCTCGATCAGCAGCGTGTCGCTCATGCTCGGCGCTCCTCGCGGTCAGCCGTGCGCTTGCACATCGGAAAGCCGAGCGTTTGCCGCGAGTCGTAATAAGCCTGTGCCACCTCGCGTGCCAAGGCACGCACGCGGCCGATGTACGCGGCGCGCTCAGTGACCGAAATGGCGCCCCGCGCGTCGAGCAGATTGAAGGTGTGCGAGCACTTCATGACCATCTCGTAAGCCGGCAGCGCGAGTCCAGCGGCGATCAAGCGCCGGGCTTCCGCCTCGTACTCGCCAAAGTGACGAAAGAGCAGCTCGACGTTCGACTGTTCAAAGTTGTATTTCGACTGTTCGACTTCGTTCTGGTGGTAGACGTCACCATAGGTAATCCGATAGCCGGGGCCGTTTCCCCAGACCAGGTCAAAAACGTTCTCGACACCTTGCAGATACATCGCCAGGCGTTCGATACCGTAGGTGATTTCTCCCAGGACGGGTCGGCAGGGGAGCGAGCCAACCTCCTGAAAGTAGGTAAACTGGGTAACTTCCATGCCGTCTAGCCAGACTTCCCAGCCCAGGCCCCAGGCGCCCAGCGTCGGGCTTTCCCAGTCGTCTTCAACGAAGCGGATGTCATGCTGGCCGGTATCGATGCCGAGCGCGCGCAGCGATTCGAGGTAGAGGTCCTGAAGGTTGGCCGGCGACGGTTTCATCACCACCTGGTACTGGTAGTAGTGTTGCATGCGATTGGGGTTTTCGCCGTAACGACCGTCTTTTGGCCGCCGCGAGGGTTGAACATAGGCCGCATGCCACGGCTCGGGGCCTATGGCACGCAGAAAGGTCGCGGTATGGAAGGTGCCGGCGCCGACCTCGATGTCGTAGGGTTGCAGCAGCGCACAACCCTGTTTGTCCCAGAAATCCTGGAGACGCAGAATGACGTCCTGAAACGTAGGCATGGGGGAAGGGGCGAGTAGAGCAGACAGTCGGATTCTACTTCGTTTCCTCGGACGCGGGCGGGTCACTGCGGTCAGCGACCGCGAGCGGGTTGCGGCAAGCGAGATAGCCGGCAAATTGCAGGTCGTGTTGCGCAATATGGCTAACCAACCAACTGCGGATAAAGCGAACCGTATCCATGTCGACCCGCAGGGAGCCGCTGGCCAGGTCTTCGGAGAGTCGGTAGATCGTCAGGTAAAGCTCCTCGTGCAGTTTGCAGTGCGCGGCGTAGATCGGATAGCCTTCCGCCTGCATGATCGCCTCTTCGTGGCGAAAGTGCGTTTCGGCATATTGCACCAAACGATTGAGGATGCGCTGCAGAGCGTGTCGCTGCGCGCCGCCGAGATGGCCGTCATGAAATTCGTTGATCAGGGCAAACAGATACCTGTGTTCCTCATCGATCTGGTCGACGCCGACCCGGTACTTCATTCGCCAGCTTAGAAACGGCATGCGTCTTCTCCACTTACCAAGCGTGTGCTGGTCTCGCCTCAACCGCAGCAGCGCCCGCGATGCTCGCGGATATTGCCACACGCGCCGTCCGGCGGTGGTTTGCGCACTGCCCGCTGCGCCATGAAGGTCGTCTTCATCCACCAGAACTTTCCCGGCCAGTTCAAGCACTTGGCTCCGGCCCTCGCGGCGGCGGGCGACGAGGTGCTGGCGCTGACGGTCAACCCGCCAAGGCTGGCGACCCCAGGCGTGCGGATCATCCGGCATCGGCCGCGCGCGGCCCCGCAGGCTGCCTTGCGCGAGGCGCCACCCGAGGTTCAGGAGAGTCTGGCGAAGACCGCCCGGGGTGATTCGGTTGCGCGTTGCCTCGACCGCCTGAGAAAGCAGGGCTTTGTTCCTGACGTCATTTTCGCGCATTCCGGCTGGGGCGAGGCGTATTTCGTCAAGGACGTCTTTCCAAACGTCCCCCTGCTGGTCTATGCCGAGTATTACTACGGCGGCGAAGGGGGCGATGCCTTCTTCGATCCGGAGTTCGGGCAAAGCAGTCTCGATGGTCAACAGCGATTGCGGCTGAAGAATTCCCACTTGTTGCATGCGCTGGTCGCTGCCGATCAGGGCGTGGCGCCAACCCGGTTCCAGCGCGATCGCCACCCGGAAGTGCTGCGCGGGAAGATCACCGTGATCCACGATGGCATCGACAGCGATCAGCTGATGCCAAACCCGGCGGCCCGCATTCACCTCGGGAGGGCCGGCCTCGAACTCTGTCCCGGCGACGAAGTGCTTACCTTTGTCGCGCGCGAGCTCGAACCGTATCGGGGTTATCACGTCTTCATGCGCGCGCTGCCTGAACTGCTGGCCCAGCGCCGCCGCTTGCAGGTCATTGTCGTCGGCGGGGAGGGGGTCAGCTACGGTGCCGCCGCGCCGACGGGCAGCACGTGGAAGCGTCACTTTCTCGAACAAGTCGCCGGCCGCCTCGATCTTCGCCGCGTTCACTTTGTCGGCAAGGTTCCGCACGCCGTGCTGACCGAACTGCTGCAGGTGTCGACGGTGCACCTCTATCTGACGTATCCGTTTGTCCTCAGCTGGTCGCTGCTCGAGGCGATGAGCATGGGTTGCCTGATCGTCGCCTCGCGTACGGCGCCGGTCGAGGAAGTCATCGAAGACGGACGGAACGGCTTGCTGGTCGATTTCTTTTCCCCGGCAGAGATCGCCAACACCGTTGCGGATGTACTCCAGCGACGCGCGGAACTACTCCCCCTGCGGCAGGCGGCGCGGCAACGCGTCGTCGACGCCTACGATCTGCGAACGCGCTGTCTGCCAGCCCAAGTCGCCCTGCTCCGCCGGGCCGCAGGGATCGCCGAGTAATCGAAACGAGCGAGGTCGCGCGGCACGGGCTTCACCTGCGTGCTGACGTCGGTTCGTCAAGCGGTAACGAGAGCGTCAGTTCGCCCTGAATTGGCGCCGTCTGGCGGTCGTCGTCGCCGTTCGCAGCCAGCTTGCTGACTCGTACGCCGAGTAGGCGCAAGCGACGTTCGAGGGGAACGCGGCGCAAACATTCGCCGGCGGCGCGTCGGATCACGGCCGCGTCGGCAGTCGCAGCCGCCAGCGTCAAATCGCGGGTAAGGGTCTGGAAATCGGCAAAACGCAGCTTGATGCCGATCGTGCGCCCACGACAGCGTTGCCGGCGGAGGTCGTCAGCAACGTCGGCACAAAGGCCGGAAAAGATCGCGCGCAACACGCCACGGTCGTCACGCGCATGGAGGTCACGTTCGAACGTCGTCTCTCGGCTGATCGACTTCGGCTCGCTACTCGTTACCACCGGTCGTTCGTCGATGCCGCGGGCGGCTGCCAGCAGCCAGCTCGCGTAAGCGCGGCCAAAGTGCGGCCCGAGAACGCTCGCCGTGCTCTGCGCGAGATCACCGATGCGGTCGATTCCCAGCGCCGCCAGGCGCTGCTCGGTTTTCGGGCCGACGCCGTTTAGCTTGCGTACCGGCAGTGGCCAGACGCGCGCTTCGAGGTCGTCGCCGGTGAGCACGGTCAGTCCGTCGGGCTTGTCGAGGTCAGAGCCGATCTTGGCGAGCAGCTTGTTGGGTGCGACGGCGATCGAGCACGACAGTCCGGTCGCCCGGCGCACCGCGAGTTTGAGCTGCTGCGCCAGGGGCAGTGTCGGTTGCGGCAGCGCGCTGAGGTCGATGTAGATTTCGTCGATGCCGCGGTCTTCAATCATCGGCGCGATGTCGGCGACTGCCTGCTTGAAGCGTCGCGAATAGTGTCGATAGGCGGCAAAATCGACGGGCAAGAGGATGGCGGTCGGCGCCAGGCGAGCCGCTTTCATGATTCCCATCGCCGAAAAGACGCCTAATGCGCGTGCTTCGTAGCTCGCCGTGGTCACCACACCGCGGCCGCTGTAATCTTGCAAATGAGCGAAACGGTACGTACCGTCCGCCTTCAGCAGCGGTTGGTGGCCGTCTCCGCCCCCGATGACCACCGCCTTGCCGCGCAGCTCCGGGTAACGCAGCACGGCGACCGAAGCATAGAAAGCGTCCATGTCGAGGTGGGCAATGCGTCGCTGGCCCGTGCTCATCGCCAACCGTCAGCTGGCCTTCAGTAAAGCAGGAACTCGGCGCGCTCCTCGAGCCACGATTCCTCATCCGTGCGGCTCAGCACCTCCAGGTCGGCCGGTGTTGCCTGCGCGTCATCAATCCACTTTCGCAACAGCGGCGAGCCGTTGATGAGGTCGATTGCCAAGCGGTCATACTCGTATTCGTAGGGGAAGTCACGCCACAACGGGTAATCCGGCTGCAATTGCCGCAAGGCCTTGAAGGCCAGGCACTGAAGCCGCCACGGTCGAAACGCGTCGTGCTCGTAGCCAGGCTCGTCGACATGAATCTGCACGCCGTGGCACAGGCTTCCCGCATGTTTGTGAAAAGTCGGCTCAAACCAGCACTCGCGCAGACGGCAACCGTGCAGCCAGTCGGGAGCGAGCGCCGCCATGCGCTTCAGCACGGCCGCGGCATCGATGTCGGGGGCGCCGAAAACCTCGAGCGGGCGAGTCGTGCCGCGACCCTCGGACAGGGTGCTCCCTTCGAGCATCACCGTTCCGGAGTAGCAACGTGCCATCGACAAGTTCGGCGCATTCGGGCTCGGGTTGATCCACGCACGTTCGCCGAGCGGCCAGCCGTAGCCGGGCGGTTGGTCGGGTTCCCAGCCGCGCATCCGAATGACCGTGCAATCGAGGTCGAGATCGAGCTGTCGGATGAACCAGCAGGCGAGCTCGCCCATCGTCAGACCATGGCGCATCGGCAGCGGGCCGGCGCCGACGAAGCTCTCCCAACCTGGATGCAGTCGCAAGCCCTCGACCCGTCTGCCGGTCGGGTTTGGGCGATCGAGTATCCAGACTGCCTTGCCGTGCGCCGCCGCCGCCTCGAGCAGATAGCGCAGCGTCGTGATGAAGGTGTACACGCGGCAGCCGAGGTCCTGGAGGTCGACGAGCAGGACGTCAAAACACGCCATCATCGCCGGCGTCGGGCGGCGCACGGCGCCGTAAAGGCTGAAGACCGGAATGCCGTGCGCGGAATCGACGAAGTCGCACGACTCGACCATATTGTCCTGCTTGTCGCCGCGCAGGCCGTGCTGCGGTCCGAAGGCGGCGTGTAGCTTGAGGTCGGGTGTCGTGGACAGGGCGTCGACGGCGTGTTGCAACTGGGCAGTCACCGACGCCGGGTGGGCGACCAGCGCCACACGCAGTCCGGACAGCGGGCGGCGCAGTTCGTGATCGGCAAGCAGACGGTCGAGACCGGTTTCCAGCGCGGGCATTGATTTCCTTGTTCGGCTACAAACCGGGCGACGGCACCAGTTGCAAGATAAAACCGTCACGGTGATGAAAATCGGGCCGCGCCGCCGGATGGCGAAGCGCCCAGTAACTGTGGCTGCCGTCGATCGTATCCGCCGCCTCGACGACGGCGGCCAAGCCGAGCAGTAGCGGCGCGCCGCGCGCGCGTGGCGGTAAAGCCTCCGCAGCGAGGACGACGCCAAGCTCCAGGCGACCGGCCGTCAGCCGAGCGTCGATTCGCGGCGGTATCGCCAGCGTCCAATCGCGGTCGATCTGGCGGTAGGCGTGAAACGCATACGCCGCCCAATCACCCGCAGGAGAGAAATTGTACTCGCGATAGGCGGCGGTGCCTTTGACGCTGGCGAACGCTTCGAAGCAGGTGTGCTCCCAGAGCCCGTCCTTGTTGCCGGCGACGGTGGCCTCCGGGATTCGCAGACGCGCCATATCGCCGCGCAGACAGTAGTCGATCCGCAAACTGCCGTCGTCCGCCAGCACGGCGCGTACCTCGATCAGGCGCACCACCGGAGCTGGAGTTTCCAGATGGCGCAACAGCTCGCGGGTCAACAAGGTGTGGGTCTCATCGCGTCAGCTGTTGGCCGACGGGGCGCGACGAGAAAACTGACGTCACGCCTTGCCGGGCTCAGGCGCCTACCAGCGGACCTGCACCTCCTGAATTACCTGAGGTGTCGCCCGCTGAATGGTGAACTTGATGTTCTCGACTTCGATCGTTGTTCCTGATTTTGGAATTTCGCGTGCGTACTCGAGCAGAAATCCCGACAGCGTGTCGTAGCCGCCGTCGCCGGGGAGCCGGAGTCCGAGCTTTTCAAGCAGTATCTGCGGATCGGCACGAGCGCTCACCAAGTAGTCCTGATGACCGAGTTTCTTGAGCCATTCGGCCGGCTTCTCCTGCCGGTCGTACTCGTCCTCAATATCCTCGACCACTTCCTCGATGATGTCCTCGATGGTGACGATGCCTTCGGCACCGCCGAACTCATCCATGACCACGGCCATCGCGTCACCGTCCTTGCGCAGCTCGACGAGCATCGATTCGGCGCTCTTGCTGCCTGGAACATAGCGCACCGGACGAATAAACGACTCGATCGCTTCCGTCTCAGCGACACCGAGCAAATCCATCGTATTGAGGACACCGACCACACGGTCGATCCGCTCGTCGAACACCGGCAGGCGGATGTGCGAGCAGCGTACAGCCAGTTGCACGGCCTGGCCGACCGTACTGCGCTTCTCGATTGCGTTGACGTCGATCAGCGGCACCATCACCTTGTAGACGGTGGTCTCGGAGAAGTTGAACATTCGCCGGATCATCGTCTTCTCGATCGGCTGAATGTCACCGCCTTCCTGCGGTGGCATCTGCACCATGCTCTGAATCTGCTCGCGCAGAGTGAAAGGGTTATGTTCGTCGCGACTGCCCGCAAGCCGGGAAAGAACCTTGGACAACGTCACAAAGACGACCAGGATCGGCCAGAAAAGAAGCGAAAAAAACCGCAGGACATAGATAACGTACGGGGTAATGACGTCGGCGCGCTGCTGGAAGACACTCTTCGGTACGATCTCGCCGAAGACCCAAATCAGCGGCGCGACGAGAAAAACGGCCAGCCAGCTTCCAGCCTCACCAAACAGCGAAATCATCAGCGCCGTCGCGATCGTCGAGTTGGCGACCACTGCGATGTTGGTGCCGACGAGCGTCGTCGATAATAGCCACTCAGGACGCTTTTCGAGCATTTCCAGCGCCAGCCGCGCGCCGCGCGACCCCTTGGCAGCGTCATGACGCAGTTTCATACGGTCAGCACTGACCATCCCGAGTTCGGAGCCCGAGAAAAACCCCTCGGCGATCAGGCAGATGACCATCAACAGGGCGGTGATCCAGATCTCAGACATGACGGCTCTCTCCCTTTTCCGGCAACTGTGTACTCTCTTCGCCGACCTCGTCAGTGACTTCCCTGGCCGTGCCTCCTGCGCTGTAGTCATCCGCCGAGCCCGCTGCTTCGCCCTCGGCTGCACTTGCCTCTCGCGGCAACACTTCAACGATGACACGCGTGATACGGTTGTTCTCGACCCCGTCGACGGTAAACCTCAGCCCGCCAAGATTGGTCATCGCTCCGACTGGCGGCAGTTCTCCGAACGCTTCGAGCAGGGCTCCGGCAAGCGTCTCCGCGTCGTCAGCAGTGACATTCACTGCCAAAGCACGATTGAAGTCTTCGAGCGCAACGCCGGCGTCGATCAAGCGCTGGCCGTTGGCGCTGTCTTTCAGCAAATGTCGAGTAAACACATCGGTATCGCTGGGGCTGGTGATCTCGCCGAAGACGCATTCCAGCAAGTCTTCCATGGTGACCAGACCGGTGACGCCGCCGTATTCGTCAACGATCAAGGCGAACGATAGCTTGCGTTGGCGGAAAGTGTGAAACAGTTCGACCGCCGGCTTCGATTCGGGAAAGAAACTGGCCTGGCGCAGGAGTTTGCGAACGCCCTGAGGGTCGCGTTCGAGTCGTGCCAGATCGACGCCGAGGAGATCGCGCGTATGCAGCACGCCAAGGATCGTATCCCGGTTTTCCTTGAACACTGGATAACGCGACTGCCGGCTCGCCCTGATCTGCGCGATCATCTCACCAACCGGCAGGTCGACCGACAGGAACTGGATGTCGGAACGCGGACGCATGATGTCGCGCAGCGACTTGTTGCCGAAGTCGAAGATCTTCTCGATGTATTGCGCCTCCTGGCTGTCGAGCGCCCCTTCACCGACCGCGTCATGCACCAGCGTGCGAATCATGTCTTCGGTTACCAGATTGCCTTGCGAACGCTGCTTGCCGACGATCAAGGTGATGAAGAATTCGGCGATGTGGCGGATTACTTCGCGCAAAGGGGTGATCAGCCGGGCGAACAGGTTGATCGGACGACACTCGGCGTTGGCAAAAGCGACGTTGTTGCGAATCGCCAGCACCTTTGGCGTGATCTCGCCAAAGAGCAGCAGGATGGGAACCATGACGAGCAGATTGATCATCTCGTTTTCGGCACCGAAGAGATGGATGATCATTGCTGCCGAGATGACCGAGGCCGAGACGTTGACGAACTCGTTGCCGATCAGGATGGTGACGATCAGGCGCCGCGGCTCGCTGCGCAGACGCTCGATCAGTTCAATGCGCGGGTTCTTGGCCGCACGCATTTGTTCGAGCTGGAAGGAACTGAGTGAAAATAAAGAGGTTTCGGTACTCGAGAAGAATCCCGAACACGCGAGAAGAACGATAAAAACGATCAGTTCAATCCATAGGGAAGGGTCCATTCAGGTACTCCAGGTGGGAAAAAACCGGTTCTTCGGCGCCGTATCAGGCCACGAGCGCGCGAGCCGACGACCGCCGCTGACGCCGGCGGTTCGACAACGAGGGAATCCGTGGCGATGACGAGCTGCAATGCAGGTCGCTCAAGGCTTTCCAAAAGGGAGGGGAAAACCTTCTGCCGGAGCTGGCGGGCACTGCCGCCGCAAAAGTAGGGTCTGCGATCTCAGAGCCCGATGGGCCGTCTGAAGTCACCCCATTATTTTCTTCGCGCTCAATGCCAAAGTCAAATACGCCATCGCTCGTCGATCCCGCCAGCCGTCCTCACCGCCGGGACGCCGTCGGGTCGGTTCAGCGCACCGACCGACGGCGTTGCTGGGCGCTTAGTTGATGCGGTGTGAAAACTTGGCTTCGAGCGGACGCGGGAACCCTGGACGCTGCACGCGTACGGTGACTTGATAAAGCGCCTTGCCCGTCATCCTCAAGTATTCGCCGAAACTCGTTCCGCGCGCACCGGGCATGGGCTCGAGCAACTTGCTTTGGCTCGTCAGACCCACTTCGCCAACCTCGACCTCGACCCTGGCGTTGTCGATCGGCGCGCCGGTCGCGTGGTCGGCAAGCGTGATATTGACGTGGTAGTAATCACGGCCTTTCGGAACTCCGCCGTGCATCGTCCGCTCGGCCGACTGTTCCGGAAACGATAGCAGGCTTTCGGCACGCTGGAAGCCGAGATGAATGTCGACCCCGTCGACCGTCTTCACGTTGCCCGAGCCGCTCGCCGCTGGCGTCGTACCGTGCTCGTGAGCAGCAACCGCCACCTTGCCGGCAGCCGTCGTCGTCGGGTTGAACAGGTACAGAATGGCGTTCCTCACCTCACTGTCGGTCAGGTTGGCCTCACCCCCACGCGGTGGCATACCGCCGTGGCCGGCAATCGCCGATCGCGTCAGCGCGTCGATGCCCCGTTTCATGCGGGGGACCCACTGGTTGCGGTCACCAATTCTCGGCGCGCCGTCGGTTCCGGTTTCGTGGCACTTGCTGCACTGGGCCTTGACCACCTGCGCGCCGCTGCGCTCGGCGAGTATTTCCTTGCTGCTCAGCGGCTCGATCCACTTGCCTCCTGACTGATTCACCATATAGGTCACCGCTCGCGCGATTTCCAGGTCGCTTAGCTTGGGATCACCCCCGTGCGCCGGCATATTGCGGATACCCTGGATGGCATGAGTGGTCAGGTTGGTCAGACCCTGTTCGGAGCGCGCTGCCCAAGCGTTGCGGTCGCCCATCCGTGGCGCGCCATTCAAACCTGAGCCATGACACGACTGGCAAACGGCTTCGACGACCTCTTTCCCGCTCCGCTCGCCAGCGCCTTGCGCACCCGACCCTCCGAGTGCTCCCAGCACGATCAGCGCCCGTCCTGCTACGCTCGCCCAGCGCCCAACCGGCGTCCGCGGCCAGTTCTTCTCCGTCTGCTCGCTGTTCATCTCATTCCTCCCACCCGCAAGAGAATCGCCAACACCGGAAGCCCGCGAGCCATTTTTCGACGACGCTCGATCGCCGATTGGCTGCTCAGGCAGACAGGGCAGAGGTGTTCAGCCACCGGCCAGATAGAGCGCTATCACCAGCAAGACCAGCGTCAGTCCCTGAAAACCGACGCGCATCTTCATGTAGCGTGTGCTGTGCGTGCGGTCGAACTCGCCGCCTCGCTCCATCGAGTTGATGCCGAGAAACAGCGCCACGACAGTGGCCGCCATGGCCAGAAAGATCATCACGGTGAGCAGTTTCATGGCGCTCGCTCCTTCCCCCAGTTGTACGTGGATTCGGATACGCGCCGCCGCTGGCCAGGCTGAGGTGTGACACGCGGGGCTGAATTCGGCGGCTCCGAATTCAGGATAGGACGGCCATTGGGCACCGTCAACTCGGCGGGCGTGAGCGGGGTCTGGCGCCGTTAACGCCCGCCCGGGGGCGGCTAATTACCGGCTAGCACTGGGACTCTGCGTCAGCTTTTGCTCGATTTTGGTGAGCGGTACGGCACCAGGAATACGCTCGCCATCGGCAAAGAAAATCGTCGGCGTGCCATTGATCGCCAGTTTCCGACCGGTCTCGATCGTCGCCTTGATCGCGCTCGTATCGCAGTCGCCTCTACCGGACGGCGCCTTGCCGTCAAGCATCCAGTCGTTCCAGGCTCTGGCGCGGTCAGCCGAACACCAGATCTGGTTGGACTTTTCCAATGAGTCGGGCGAAAGAATCGGATAGAGAAAAGTGTAGATGGTGACGTTGTCCAGTCTGGCCATTTCCCGCGCCAGCTTCTTGCAGTAGCCGCAGTTGGGATCCTCGAAAGTCGCAAAGACGCGTTTGCCATCGCCGCGCACCTGCTTCACGGCGTAGTTCAGCGGCAATTCGTTGAACTTGATCGCGGTCAGCTTCTGCAGCCGTTCGGCGGTCACGTTTTTCATCGTCTTGGCGTCGACCAGCGGCCCCCCCAGCAAGGCGGTAACCTTCTCATCGGTGTAGACGATCTGACCATCGGCATAGACTTCATACAGCCCGAAGTAGGGCGTCTTGGTAACGCTGGTGACCGTGGCATTGAGCTTGCCTTCTACGGCCTTCTTGATCGTGGCTTCGTCGGCCACTATCGGCAGGCTGACCGCAGTCGCGACGAGGGGAACGAGACACTTCATCGACATCGGGAATCTCCAGAAAGACGGGCGTGCGGCGTCAAAAGGCGCCGATGGCGTAACGTACGAGCAGATTTTTTATGACCGGCAGTCCATTGGTGAGGTTCATTCCCACGTTGCGCAAACGGCGAGCGGCGGCGAAGTCGCTTGCAAACAGCCGCTGCAGAGCATGGGTAACTGACTGCATTAAAACGATTTCTTCGCGCCTTTCACGTTGGTAACGGGCGAGAAGTCGTTCGCTGCCAGGATCTTGCCATGCGGGCGCGGCGGCCAACAGTTCGCCAAGCACCCGAGCGTCCTGGAAACCCAGGTTGATGCCATGTCCCGAAAGCGGGTGGATGCCATGTGCCGCGTCACCGATCAAGGCGAGGCGAGCGGTGAAGGTGCGTGGCACGCGCATCAGGCTGAGCGGAAAAGCCGCGGCTGGCGTCAACAGCTTTAGGTCTCCCAGTGCGTGCTGCCCGGCCGAAGCAACCCGCGCCGACAGCTCATCGCCGGCCAGGGCAAGCAGCGTCCGCGCGTGCTCCTCGGCCGTCGACCAGACGATCGAGAGGCGTTCGCCGGCGAGCGGCAACCAGGCGAGGACCCCGTCGGTGCGAAACCATTGCCGGGCGATGCCACGATGCTGGCGTTCGCACGCGAAGTTGGCGACCACGCCGAGTTCACCGTAGGACGTCGTTTCTGCCGACAGGCCGACGGTCTGCCGCAGCCAAGAGTCGCGGCCGTCGGCGCCGACGAGCAGTTTGGTCGACACGGTGCGGCCGTCGGTCAGGGTCAGTATCGCCTCTTCTGCGCGTATCTCGACCCGGCTCGGCGCCGCCGGGGAGAACAAGGTCAGGTTATTTTGCCGTTTGACGTTTTCCCACAGCTCGCAGGCGATCAGCGACGACTCGATCACCCAGCCGAGTTCGGACAAGCCGCTCGCGTAAGCTGAAAAGTCGAGTCGCGCGCCCGTGTCACCGTAGACCTCCATCGCCATCAGCGATGCGATGCGTTCCTCCGGGAGGTGCTTCCAGGCGCCAGTCCGCTGCAGAAAACGAGCGTTGACCGGCGAGATCGCGTAAACACGGACATCCCAGCCAGCCGGGCGAATCGGCACGCGCTGTTCAACCAGCGCGACACGCAACCGCGTGCCACTCAGCGCACAGGCAAGCGACAAGCCAGCTAGGCCACCGCCGACGATGACGACGTCGAACTGCGTTACCTGCATGCGCTCGGGCTCTGAAAAGCGGCGATTGTGCCGTACACCCCCGTACCTCTACGAAAACTCGGCAAGTGACTTGCCCATGGGTGTTAGTCGCGTCTCCCGCCCACCGCCTGGAGCGCCCGCGATCACGATGCGGCCATGTCCAACAGGTGGCTAAAGCTCTTCATCGAGCAGTGCTTGCTGTTGGCGATTGATGAAGTCTCCCATGCTGTCGATGCCGCGCAACTGAAGAATGCTGTTGCGCACCGCGGCTTCGAGGAGTACGGCGATATTGCGTCCGGCGGCGACCGGGATGACGACTTTGCGTACCGGAACGCCGAGAATGTCCTGCGCCTGGGCGTCGAGTGGCAGGCGCGGTCCGTCAGCACCGCGCAGTGGGCGCTGCAGGTGAACGATCAGCTTCAGCTTCATCTTGCGCCGCGAAGCCGTCTCGCCAAAGATCGTGCGAATGTTGAGCAACCCCAGCCCGCGCACTTCAAGATAGTCACGCAGCATGCTGGGGCACTGCCCTTCAAGCGTTGTCGGGGCGATGCACGCCAGTTCGACGACGTCGTCGGCGACCAGACCGTGTCCGCGCGAGATCAGTTCGAGCGCCAGTTCGCTCTTGCCGACGCCCGAGTCGCCAGTAATCAGGACGCCCATGCCGAAGACGTCCATCAATACCCCGTGAATCGACGTGGAATTCGCCAATCGGCGCGAGAGGTAGTTACGCAGTAGCTCGATCACCGCCGAGCAAGGCTTGGGTGTCGAAAACAGAGGGGTCTGCGTCGACTCGCAACCCTCACGAATCGCTGGCAGGACCTCGAGGCCGTCGGCAAGGATCAGCGCCGGTGGTCGCGCGGCCATCAATTCCTTGACCTGATTACGCAGGCGCTCGGCCGACACGCGGTCGGCCCAGGCGTGTTCGGCGCGCCCGATGACCTGCAGGCGCTCCGGGTGGATCAGGTTGAGGTGACCGACGAAATCGGCGCCGAAATTGCCCTGTTCCTTGAGTTCGATCCGTCGGTCGATACCTACCGCGATCAGCCAGGACAGTTTCAGCTTCTCGCGGTGATCCTCGTAGAGCTGAACGACGCTGAACTGGCGGCGAGTGCTCATCTCCACTCAGTCGGCGAATAGCTGGCGCACGGTCTGTGTATCGGGCGCCTTGGCGAGCGCCTCACGACAGTTGCGGTCTGAGAAGTGTTGGGCCAGTTCGGAGAGGATCTGCAAATGCTGCTCGGTCGCCACTTCCGGGACGAGCAGAATGAAGAGCAGCATGACCGGTTTGCCATCGGGAGAGTCAAACGGAACCGGCGTCGACAAGCGGACGAACGCGCCGGCTGCATCGCGCAAGCCTTTGATGCGACCGTGAGGAATGGCGACTCCCTGACCCAGCCCGGTCGAACCCAGTTTCTCGCGCGCAAAAAGGCTGTCGAAGACTGTACTGCGAGCAATGCCGAGATAGTTTTCAAACAGCAGGCCCACGTGTTCGAAGACGCGCTTCTTGCTGCTCGCTTCGAGGTCAAGGAGAATGTTCTCGAGGGGAAGAAGTTGGGTGATCTGGCTCATGCGACGCTAACCCGAAAGAGCGGACTCAAGTAATCGAAAGGGCACACGACGGCGGTCCGGTCGCCGCGTGTGCCTCGGCGAGTGGACCTAGTCGGCAACGATATGGTCGGTGATCTTGTTGCCGCGATGATGGTCCTTCAATTTCTGCTTGTACTTTTGCACCTGACGGTCGAGTTTGTCGACCAAGCCATCAACCGCTGCATAAAGGTCTTCGTCGACCGACTCGACATAGACGTCCTTGCCTGCGAGATGAACCGTCACTTCGGCCTTCTGGTTCAGCTTGTCCACCGACAGGATCACACTGACGTCAATGACGTTGTCAAAATGGCGCGTAATCCGCTCGAGTTTGCTGGTCACATAGTCGTGCAGCGCGGGGGTAATCTCGAGGTGGTGTCCACTGACTTGCAGGTTCATGATGTGGCTCCTTTTTCAAAGGGACTTGCGTAAATTGACCGGCGGGATGTTGAGCGCCTCACGATACTTGGCGATCGTGCGTCGTGCGACGTTGATACCCTGCTGGCCAAGAACCTCGGATATCTGACTATCCGAAAGCGGCTTCGTCGGCTCTTCGTTGCTGATCATCTGCTTGATCAAGGCACGAATCGCCGTTGCTGAACACGCCCCACCCGCTTCGGTGCTGACGTGGCTGCCGAAGAAATACTTAAGCTCGTAAATCCCGCGCGGGGTCGCCATGTACTTCTGCGTCGTGACGCGCGATATCGTAGACTCGTGCAGTCCGAGGGTCTCGGCAATTTCTCGCAGAACCAGTGGTCGCATGGCAACCTCGCCGTGATCGAGGAACTGCCGCTGTCGCTCGACGATCGCCTGGGCGACTCGCAAAATCGTATCAAACCGCTGCTGGACATTCCGGATCAACCAGCGAGCCTCCTGCAACTGACCCGCGAGACCCGAGCCACGCTGCCGCGCGAGGATTTGCGCATAGAGGCTGTTGATGCGCAGACGCGGGTAAGCGTCGCCATTGACGCTAACCGTCCACTGTCCCCTGATCTTTCGTACAACAACGTCGGGCGTCACGTAACGCGTGTCGGAGGTGGCGAAAGCGGCTCCCGGACGGGGGTTAAGGCGGCAAATCAAGAGGTGCGCGGCGCGCAGTTCGTCGTCGTTGCAGTTGGCCAGCTTCTTGATACGGACAAAATCGTGCTGCGCAAGCAGTTCAAGATGCTGACCCACGATCTCGATCGCCAGCGCGACCGTCGGTTCAAGAGGTAAGGCTTTCAGCTGCAGAGTCAGGCACTCCGCCGCACTACGCGCACCCACGCCGGTCGGATCCAGGTGCTGAAGGTGGTTGAGGGCAATCTGCAGCTCTTCGCGTTCGATTTCGAGTTCGGCCGACACACTTTCGGCCAGTTCGTCGAGCGACTGCGTCAGGTAGCCGTCGTCGTCGAGCGCTTCGATCAGACAGCGCAACAGCAGGCTGTCGCGCGTAGACAGCATCATCAGCCCGACCTGCGCCAGCAGGTGCTCGCGTAGCGATACAGTGGCCGCCTGCACATCCTGATAATCGTTGTCCTCGTCGTCGTCGAAAGAACCGGCCGCCGTGACGTAGCTGCTTTCCTCACCCAGCCAACTGTCCTCTTCGGGCAGCGCACGTTCGTTGGTTTCACCGCTCGCCGCGTCTTCTCCGTCGCCGTCGGCTCGGCTGTTGAGCGTTCGCTCGGCTGTCGCGTAGTCGTCGTCGCGTTCAAGCAGCGGATTGGCAGAAAGAAAGCTCTCCAACTCGTGCTCGAGTTCGATCGTCGACAGTTGCAGCAGTCGGATCGACTGCTGCAACTGCGGTGTCAATGCAAGATGTTGGGTAAGCTTGAGCTGGAGAGAGGGTTTCATCAACGGAACCGGGAGAGCCACCGTCGTCTCATGGGAAGCTGCGCGTGGACTTCGCGGATCGTGGCAGGTCGGTCGGGCGATCAGAGGCGGAAATTCTCGCCCAGATACACTTTGCGGACATTTTCATTATAAATGATTTCATCGGGCCGGCCCGACGCCAGGACGCCACCCTCGTTGATGATGTAGGCATGGTCGCAAATGCCCAGCGTTTCGCGTACGTTGTGGTCAGTGATGAGAACGCCGATTCCGCGTTCCTTGAGAAAGCGGATGATCTTCTGAATATCGAGCACCGCGATCGGGTCGACACCGGCAAAGGGTTCGTCGAGGAGCAGGAAACGGGGGGTCGTCGCCAACGCACGAGCAATCTCGACCCGACGGCGCTCGCCACCGGAGAGCGAAGTCGCCGGGCTGTTGCGCAAATGGCTGATGTGCAGCTCCTCGAGCAGACTCTCGGTCTCGGCGTCGAGATCGTCGGCCGGCTTTTCCTGCAGTTCAAGAACGGCCTTGATGTTCTCGCTGACCGTCAGTTTGCGAAACACCGAGGCTTCCTGAGGCAGGTAGGAGACGCCGAGACGAGCCCGCTTGTGTATCGGCAGATGGGTGAGCTGCGTACCATCGAGATGAACATGACCTCCATCACACCCGACGAGACCGACGACCATATAGAAACACGTCGTCTTACCGGCACCGTTGGGCCCGAGCAAACCGACCACTTCGCCGCTGGCCACTTCGAACGATACGTCATGCACGACAGTTCGCGATTTGTAGCGTTTCATCAACTGGTGTGCGAACAGGGTGCTTCGCATGGTGGCGACCTCTCAGTGATCGTCCGCTTCGGCGCGCAGCAAGCGCGCGACGGTCTCGGCGGAGAATCCGCGACCGGCAAGGAAGCGGAACTGGCGCGCGTACTCGGTGGCGTCGCCCGCAACTGGTCGTTCGCCAAACCTCTTGCGCCATACTCGGCGCGCACGCACAAGCTCATTTTCGGCGCCGGCAAGAGCGTTGCTCACCAACTCTTCGGCAACGCCCTGCTGGCGAAGTTCGTAGGCGACGCGGGCATTGCCGAAGCGAACCGCGCGTGACGCCACCCGCGTTGCCGCGTAGCGTTCATCGGAAAGCAGGGAGGCAGCGCTCAGATCGTCGAGCAGCGTGGAAAGCTGCCCCGACGATTCGGCGTGGCCAGCGAGTTTGGTGGCCAGCTCCTGGGTGCTGTGCTCGCGACGCGCGAGAAGGCGCAGAGCCCGCGCGCGCAAGTCTCGGTCCACCCCCGAAAACTCCTACGCGGGAGCCAGTTGCCGCGAAAGCGAGACGTTGGCTGCAGCGCGGATTCTCGTCTCGATCTCTTGCGCGATCTGTGGCCTGCTTTTCAGGTACTCGCGCGCGTTGTCCTTGCCTTGGCCGATCTTGTCGCCGTTGTACGCGTACCAAGAGCCCGACTTGTCGATCAGCTTGTGCTGCACGCCGAGTTCGACGATCTCGCCCTCACGTGACGTTCCTTCGCCGTAAAGGATGTCGAAGATCGCCTCGCGAAACGGCGGCGCGACCTTGTTCTTGACGACCTTGACCTTGGTTTCGCTGCCGATGACTTCGTCGCCTTTCTTGATGCTGCCAATACGCCGGATGTCGAGACGCACCGAGGCATAAAACTTCAGCGCATTGCCGCCGGTCGTCGTTTCCGGGCTGCCAAACATGACGCCGATTTTCATCCGAATCTGATTGATGAAGATGACCAGCGTGTTCGTGCGATTGATGTTGGCGGTCAGCTTGCGCAAGGCCTGACTCATCAGGCGCGCCTGCAGGCCTGGCAGCGAGTCGCCCATTTCGCCGTCGATCTCGGCCTTTGGCACCAGCGCGGCGACCGAGTCGATGACGACCACGTCGACACTCCCCGAACGTACCAGCATGTCGGCGATCTCGAGCGCCTGTTCGCCAGTATCCGGTTGCGAAATCAGTAGCTCGTCGAGCTTGACCCCGAGTTTCTGCGCATACGACGGGTCGAGGGCGTGTTCGGCGTCGATGAACGCTGCCGTACCGCCGAGTTTCTGCATCTCGGCGATCACCTGCAGTGTCAACGTCGTTTTCCCGGACGATTCGGGGCCGTAGACTTCGACTACCCGTCCGCGTGGCAATCCGCCGATACCGAGAGCGATGTCAAGACCGAGCGAGCCCGTTGAGACGACCGGAATATCGGTCGCCACGCTGCGTTCCCCCAACTTCATGATCGAGCCGCGACCAAACTGCTTCTCGATCTGCGCCAGCGCGGCCGCCAGGGCCTTCGCCTTGTTGTCGTCCATTGTCTTTTCTTCTCCAAAAACGGGGTGAATTATCCCATGTTCGACTGCCCCCGAGTCGTCGCTACCTCGGGGATCGAGTCCTGACCCTGTTGATCGACGTTAGCACGAAGCACCCGCCAAGCAACGGCCCACAACCCCGACGGTTCACGGAAGCCGCGCCAGCCGGGACTCCTGCAGCTCGATGACCAACAACAGCTCGCGTACCGTCGCCAGCTGAAAGCCTTGTCGCTCACCGCCGCGGTTGTCACGCAACAGCCGATGCAGGTAGGCCGGGCACTCGGGCGTGTCCCAGGTGCGCGACAACTCGCTTGCGATGTGGGGCAACTGGCGAAGGCTCGGCAAACGCGCCAGCATCTGTTCCGCCGAAAATTGCGTGTGGGCGAGTGCTGCTGTCGGGGCGGCGAGAAGCTGCCCGGCGCTTTCCCAAGCCGGCGGCGCAACGTTGAAGTGATGCTTGAGCTTCAAGCCGGTGATCTCGAACGCTTCGCGCTCTTCGCTCCGGCGATAGACCTCAAGCAGCTTCAGCCAAGGCGCCACTGCCGCCGTTGGCTGCTGGTCGAGACACTCCTTCAGAGCGTCGGCGGCGCCAGCGGTACGCCCGAACGACGTCATGATCTCAGCCAACTCGAGCACCGAAGTGACCTCGTCATTCGCGTTTTCGGGTGCTGCTGGTAGACCGCCGTCGGGCAGCCGCGACAACGCGGCGACGCTGTCGCCACCGAGGGCCGACCCTTCGCCCGGACTCGGCTTCTGCAGGTGCCAGCTGCCCACCGCCGGCGGCAGGTCTCGACTGGCGGGTAGCGTCGCGACGACGGACGGCTGGTCGGCCGCTGCGGCCGGTTTTGCCTTGGTCGCGCGTTGACGAAAGAGCCAGCTCACGATACCGGTCAGGCAGATGAAGACGAGAATCTCGAACCACCATTCGCCGATCTGTTCGCCAACTGTCGGTGACTGAACCCTGGCCGTCGCCAGTGGCCGGGTCGTCGCCGGTAAGACGGCAGCGGTAGCGGCGGTTGGCTCCGCCATGGCGATCGCCCGACGCTGTTGGTCAATTTTTGCTTGCAGCTCGCTCACCGTTGCTTCCAGCCGACGTACGTTCTCGGCGACGGCGAGTTGCTGCTCAGTCTGCTGGTCGAGGCTGGTCAGCAACTGATACTCCTGACGCAGGGCCGCGCGTTGCTCCTCGCTGATCCGGCCTGTCCGCTTCGCCGCCAGCCGCGACGCCGAACTCAGCGCCAGCGGTGCGTCGCTCTCCTTCGTCTCGGTTTCGGCGCCAGCAGAGATGATCAGGCGATCGGTCTTGCGGTCCGCTACCGTCGGTTTGGTTGTCGTCACCGCGGCAGGCGGTGTGGTCGGCGCATCGACCGGCGCACGGGCACTGCGCAAGGGGGGGCGGCCACTCGGCACATTGAGCACGACGTCCTCTGGAAGCCGCTTCCGGCCATCGAGACCCTGGTCGAGGTCAGGATGGGTGGCCTGCAAGTCCCTGGCCAGGCGCGCTGGAGCGCGCGCTTGCCCGGACGAGCGCGCCCGCGCAGTGTCGCGTACCGCCTGCTTCTTGCCGACTCGCCAGCGCCGCGGCTGGGTGACGGTCGTCGTCTCGGCTGCTGACGAGCGTGGCGCGACGCCCTGGCGGACCACCGGCGGCCGAATTGGCGGCGCTGCCAGACGGACGCCCGCCGGGTCGATGAGGACGATGTAGTTGCGCCCGCTCTCGCTGCCGCAACCCTGGCGCAGGTTGACTTGCAGCACGGGCTCGTGGATGACCTGGTCGGAGACAATCTGCAGGCGCAGTCGGCCGCCACGCTCTTCGAACGTCAGCCGCGCGCGTTCGAGCGTCGGGATTTCCGGGTCGACGCCCGAACCGAGGCGAAAGCACTGGGCGACGCGCGTGGCGTCTCCCCCTGTGTCGAGCACTTGTACTTCAGCCGAGAATCGCTTGCCGAGCGGTGAGAGCACGGTCAGTTTGCCAAGCGCGAGCGCGCCGGCGGTTTCGGCGTGCAGCAGAATCACCGGCAACAGCAGGCAGACGGGTCGGATTCGCAAGAGATCGGCAGTAGTCGGGCGCATCGGCTGGGGAATGGGGCGCAGACGGTCAGCCATTTTAGGTCATGCGGCCACTTTTCGTCCGCCGCACGATCGCCGACCGCCTCGCATCGACCGCCCCTTGCCGCCACACTCGGTGGATATCAGGCAAGGTGAGAGACCGGATGCCCGAGGAGGCCGGAGAGCGCATGCGCGACCGCCTGGGCTCTCACGGCTCGACGGTCTCCGGCGAAATGACGGGTCTCCGTGCGGACGGCCTCGTCTGGCCCGGCCCAGGCGAAACACACCGTTCCCACGGGCCGCCCCGGAGAACCTCCGCTCGGACCGGCAATGCCGGTGATCGCCAGCGCCCGGCTGGCGCGACTGTGGCGCAGCGCGCCCAGCGCCATGGCGGCGGCCGTCACCTCGCTGACCGCGCCGTGACCAGCAAGCGTGGCCTCGGAGACGTCGAGTAGGTCGATCTTGGCCTGATTGGAGTAAACAATAAAACCCCGGTCGAACCATTGCGAACTGCCGGCGATCGCCGTCAGGCACTGGGCCAGCCAGCCGCCGGTACACGACTCCGCGGTGGCCAGCGAGTCGCCCTCGGCAAGCAGGCGCGCGCCCACCGTCGAGGCGAGCGCTTCGAGGGCGGATTGCCGATCAGCGTTCATGCGAGCAGAAAACGGAGCCAGGCGACGACGAGCAGCGTGTAGGCGGCGGCGACCAGGTCGTCGCACATGACGCCGAAGCCGTTCTTCAGGGTCGCGTCGATTTGTCGCGCCGGCGTCGGCTTGACGATATCAAAGAAGCGAAAAAGGGCGAAGGCGATCGTTTGCCACAACCAATGGGCTGGGCAGATGAACAGCACAACCCAGAAGGGAACGATTTCGTCCCAGACGATGCTGCCGTGGTCGATGACGCCGAGATCGACGCCGGTGCGATGCACCAGCGGCACGCCACCGACAAAGGCGACCAGCAGGAAAAGCAGAAACTCGGCGTCACTCATCCAGGGGCGAAGCGCGGCAAACGACAGCCAGGCGAAAAGCGTCCCGACGGTCCCTGGGGCCCACCGCGACAGGCCGCTGCCAAATCCACAGGCGACCAGGTGCGCCGGGTGGGTGAAAAGAAACTGCACGCTGGGCGGCTTAGGCAAAGTGGTCGAAACCTCGTTCGCTGACCGTCATCCGCTGGCCGTTCTCGTCGAACAAGGCCACCGCCGGTTCGCGTGCTGCGACAAAGCGCCCGCATCGCGTCAGCGGCACGCCGAGCTGCGCGGCAAGGGCGTCAATCGCCGCGCGCTGCCGCGGAGAAGCGCTGAACAGCAGCTCGTAGTCGTCGCCGCCGGCGAGCTGGCAACGGCGCGCCCGCGTCGCATCGACCCCGCAAGGCAACGCCGGCAGCCAGCCGAGAAACAAGTCGACCGCAAGGCTCGACGCGTCGACCACGTGCCCGAGGTCGGCCAACAAGCCGTCGGAAACGTCGATCGCCGCATGCGCCAAGCCACTTTGGCTGAGCGCGCAACCCAGCTCGACGCGCGCCAGCGGTTGTAGCAACGCATCGACGCAAGGTCGGATCAGCGCCTCGGGCAGTTCGAGCTGCTGCTGCAAGTGCGCCAGACCGAGCGCCGCGAGGCCGGTCTGACCGGACAGCCAGAGGTCATCGCCCGCACGTGCGCGATCGCGGCGGAGCGCAACGGGCGCCGCCACTTCGCCGATCGCCGTCAGACAGAGGTTCAAGGCGCCTCGTGTCGTGTCGCCGCCGACGAGATCAACCTGGTAGTGCGCGGCGCAGGCGAACAGCCCGTCGGAGAAAGCGGCAAGCCAGTTCTCGTTCGCTTCCGGCAAGCTGCCGGCGAGCAGAATCCAGCGTGGGCGAGCCCCCATCGCGGCCAGATCCGACAGATTGACGGCGACTGTTTTCCAGCCGAGTCGCCAGGGGTCCGTCTCCGGCAAGAAATGCGTTCCGGCGACCAGCATGTCGGTCGTCACCGCCAGTTGCACGTCGGCGGACGGTACCAGCAACGCGCAATCGTCGCCGGGGCCAAGCGCAGCCTGCGGAGTCGGCCGCGTGAAGAAGCGTCGAATCAGCTCAAACTCGCCAGTCATCACCAACGAGTCGGCGCAGGCCACGCCGAAGCACGTTCAATGCTGGCGACCCGGCTTCATCGACCGGCGCCCGACTTCGCCGGGACGCACAACCGCCGCCAGCTTGTCGAGAACACCATTGACGTACCGGTGGCCATCGGTTCCGCCGAATTCTTTCGCCAACTCGATGGCCTCGTTGATGATCACGCGGTAGGGCGTCTGCGGACAGTTCTTGAGCTCGAACGCTGCGGCGAGCAGGATCGCAGCTTCCACCGGCGACAGTTCGGCAAACGGACGATCAAGGAAACGCTGCAGTTGCTCCTGCAGCGCCAGACTGTCGCGGAGAATTCCCCGAAATAAGTCGCTGAAGAATTCGCGATCGGCGTGCTCGAACCCGTCGCTGTCGGCGAGGTGAGTGGTAATCGCCGATTCGTCGTTGCCGCTGACGCGCCACTGATAGATCCCCTGCAGTACGAACTCACGCGCCCGGCGCCGCGGCGACGGGCTGGCCGCCGCTCGGGCGCCCGCGGAGGTAGACAACGATCGACGCATCACCGCTCCTTGTTGTCGATCGCGCGCAGCAGGCGCGCCATCTCGACCGCGACCTGGGCGCAATCGGTCCCTTTCTGGTGCATGCGCGCCAGCGCTTGATCGTCGTCTTCGCAAGTCAGAATCCCGTTCGCGATCGGCACGCCGCTGTCAAGCTGAACGTCCATCAAACCGCGACACGCGTCGTTGGCGACGATCTCGAAATGATACGTCTCACCGCGGATGACGGCGCCGAGCGCGATGAGCGCGTCGAAAGTGCCGCTACCCGCCAGCCTTTGCAAGGTCAGCGGGATTTCCAGCGCCCCGGCAACGGTGGCGAGGACGATGTCGTCGGCGCCGACGCCGAGCCGTTGCAGCTCGGCGCTGCAGGCGCTAAGCAAACCGGCCCCGATGTCCTGGTTGAAACGGCTCATGACGATCCCGACGCGCAGTCCCTTGCCGTCGAGCACGACTTCGTATTCGCGGAGGTCGCTACGGTGAGCGCCCGCAACGAAGGGCGGCGAACGCTTCGGAGCAGCCATTACCGTTGTTCCAGTTCAGAAGGGGAGGCGATGTGTCCGGTCACCTCAAGGTCGAAGCCGGTCATGCTGGGCATTCGCCGCGGACTCGAAAGCAGCTTCATTTTTCCAACCCCCAGGTCGCGAAGTATCTGGGCGCCGATGCCGTAGATGCGCGGATCCCAGCGTGCAACCGGACGCTTGGCGGCAACCGGTTGGCGTAGGGTCGCCAGAATGTCCTGGCCGCTTTCCGGCCGATGGAGAAGAACGATCACGCCGGCCTCGGCGCGTGCCATCGCCGAAAGCGCAACGTCGAGCGAGAAGGTATGACGGCCGCTCGTGCGATCGAGAAAATCGACCACCGACAAGGGTTCATGCACGCGCACCAGCGTTTCCCGGTCGGACTGAATCTCGCCCTTGCTGAGCACCAGATGGACCTCGTTCGAGGTGCAGTCCGTATAAGCGTGCAGGATGAACTCACCGTACGCAGTCTGCACGCTCTTCGAAAGCGTGCGCTCGACCAGCGTCTCGTGTCGGCTACGATAATGAATCAGGTCGGTGATGGTGCCGATCTTGAGCCCATGCTCGCGCGCGAAAGCCATCAGGTCGGCGAGCCTCGCCATGCTGCCGTCTTCCTTGAGGATCTCGCAGATCACCGACGCCGGTTCGAGTCCGGCCAGCTGCGCCAGGTCACAACCCGCTTCGGTGTGTCCGGCGCGCACCAGGACGCCGCCGGGACGGGCCATGATCGGGAAAACGTGACCCGGCTGCACGATGTCGTCCGGTCGCGCATTGCGCGCTACTGCTGTCTGAATCGTCAGCGCCCGATCTTGCGCCGAGATCCCGGTGGTCACCCCCTGCGCCGCCTCAATGGAAACCGTGAAGGCCGTGCTGTAAGGGCTTTTGTTGTCGCGCGCCATCTGCGTCAAGCCGAGTTGCCGGCACCGACTCTCGGTCAGCGTTAGACAAATCAGGCCGCGGCCGAAGCGAGCCATGAAATTGATTACCTCCGGAGTCGCGTGCTCCGCGGCGACGACGAGGTCGCCCTCGTTCTCACGATCTTCCTCGTCGACGAGGACCACCATACGCCCGCAACGAATTTCAACGATGATTTCCTCGATCGGCGAAACGCCGACGGTACTGCTCTGTGGTGCCATCATCCTCCATCCTCTGCGGCAACGCTTTGCTGGCTGGACGTCGTACGACGGTCAAGCACGTCGCGCCCGAGACCACCGGGCGTCGCCAGTGAAGCGGCGATTCTCTCAGGTTCCTGGCGCTACCGCCATCAACACGGGCGACAGCGTTCTCGCACCTGGCGAAACATTCGTTTTATCATGCTCGCGGGCGGAACAAGCCGCCAGACGTGGGACCTTTGACGTGCACGGGGCGAGCGGGAGCGGCCGACGCACTGCTCGTGATCTAACTCCTCTGAAGAAGGATCACTGCAATGACAACCTATGAGAGCTTGCTCCTGGTCGCTGTCGGCGTTGTGGTGGCAGTTTTTGCCTGGCGTTTCGTCGTCGCCCGCAGGTCAGCGGCCGACCTCACACGAGAGCGCGAGGAAGCCGCTCTTCGGGAGGCCCGGCGCCAAATCGAAGTGGACGTCGGGCGAGCCGAGACCGACCGCGAAGCCGAACGTCAGGCAGCCGAAGAAGCGGAACGGCGCGAAGCCGAACGTC
>CAYQVH010000010.1:0-21903 GCA_964420975.1 uncultured Candidatus Accumulibacter sp. | reverse complement strand
GGCGCGAAGCCGAACGTCAGGCAGCCGAAGAAGCGGAACGGCGCGAAGCCGAACGTCAGGCAGCCGAAGAAGCGGAACGGCGCGAAGCCGAACGCCAGGCAGCCGAGGAAGCGGCACGGCGCGAAGCCGAACGCCAGGCAGCCGAGGAAGCGGCACGGCGCGAAGCCGAACGCCAGGCAGCCGAGGAAGCGGCACGGCGCGAAGCCGAACGCCGGGCAGCCGAAGAAGCGGCACGGCGCGAAGCCGAACGCCGGGCAGCCGAAGAAGCGGCACGGCGCGAAGCCGAACGCCGGGCAGCCGAAGAAGCGGCACGGCGCGAAGCCGAACGCCGGGCAGCCGAAGAAGCGGCACGGCTTGAAGCCGAACGCCAGGCAGTCGAGGAAGCGCTGCGCCAGGAAGAAGAGGAGCGTTTGGCGGTCGAAGAGGCGATCCGTCGGGAGACGGATCGCCAGGCTGCCGAGGAAGCGGCACGACGCGAAGCGGCGCGACGAGCTGCCGAGGAGGCCGAGCGTCAAGCGCAAGCGGCCGCCGCTCGCTTCCGGGCGAGAGTCAAGACTCCTGCCGAGACGGTCGTCATGATCGCCGACGACTCGAAGGTCGTGCGCATCAAGACCGGACGACTGCTCGCCGCTCACCAGTATCAGGTGGCCATGGCTGAAGACGGTCTCGACGCTGCCCGGCAGATCGAGGCTACTGTCCCTGACCTCCTGATCACCGACGTCGACATGCCGGGACTGGGAGGGTTCGAGCTGACGCGTCAGGTCCGCAACGACCCCCGTACTGCTCACGTTCCCATCATCATGGTGACGTCGGACAACGATCAGTTGCGGCAGGAAGCCGCTGCCGCCGGGGTCGATGTCGTCCTTGGCAAGCCGTATCCCGAAGAACAGCTGATTGCCCACATACAGCGGTTGCTGCAGGCGCAGGCAGGCGGGTGAGCCGCCCTCGTCAACTTTACGGCGGCGTCGTGCTGGCAGCCGGCGGCCCGTATTAGGGGCGGCGCAGACGATCTTGCCGACCGTCTCTGCCGCGTCACCCTCGACGCCCCATCGGACGTGACACCCTCGGTGCGCCAGAACGCCAGCGACTTTGTCGTCGTTTGCCTCTGTGCGGACTGGTGTGGGGTCTGTCGCGACTATGCACCAGGCTTCAAGACTCTGTCCGAGCACTTTCCAGCGGTTGGTTTCCACTGGCTCGACGTCGAGGTCGACGACGTCGGCGACATCGAGGTGGAGAATTTTCCGACCTTGCTGATCCGACGCGGGCCAATCGTCCTTTTTTTTGGCACCCTGCCGCCGGTTCCGGCCCACCTGCGGCGGACGCTGGAAGCGTTCATGCGGCAGAGTGAAGACGAGAGTCGAGCCTACGCCGGGTCGACGGTCGAACGCCGCGCCTGGCAAGCCGATGGCGACCTGCAGCGAGTCGGCGAAGCGTCTCGCGCGGCGCAAAACGGCTGACCGTTGCCCGCCGACCGTGTCTTGCTCGCACATGCCGCCTATACTTTGCGCCTGACCAAGGGGGGCAAGCGAGGTACGGCGATGCAGCGAAACCCGGCGAGACAATTGTGTTGCGCAGTGTTCGCGTCGACGCTGGCCGCGTGCGCCAGCGTCGACGGCGGTCGCGGTGGCGGCACCAGCGATCTGGCGCCCTGCCCTACGTGCCCGCAATGCCCGGCACCGACCGTCGCGGTAACGCCGGGAACCGCGCCACCGCCGGCGAAGCCATTGCAGGCTGCGCGCTGGAGCGAGCTGCCCGGCTGGGGTGACGACGATCTCGGCGCCGCCTGGTCGGCCTTCCTGTCGTCGTGCCGGGGCCTCGCCAGCCGGCCGCACTGGCCGCAATGGAAGGCCGTCTGCGAAGACGCGAAGAAACTGGTGGCCCCATCGACCGCCGACACGCGCCGTTTTTTCGAGTCGCGCCTGCAACCGTGGCGACTAACCAATGCCGACGCCACCCACAACGGCCTCATCACCGGTTACTACGAGCCGTTGCTGCACGGCTCCCGCCAACGCGGCAAGCCGTATCTGCAAGCGGTGCTCGGGGTTCCTTCAGATCTGCTGACGATCGACCTTGGCAGCGTCTATCCGGAATTAAAACACCTGCGACTACGCGGCCGCCTCGTGGGCAACAAGATCGTCCCCTATTTTTCCCGTTCAGAGATCAATCAGCAGCAGGCCGCGGCCCCGGTCCGCACACTGCTTTGGGTTGACGACCCGGTCGAACTGTTTTTCCTGCAAGTACAGGGATCTGGCCGCGTCAAGCTGGCTGACGGCAGCCTGACTCGCCTCGCTTACGCCGACCAGAACGGTCATCCGTACCAGTCGATCGGCCGGCTGCTCGTCGAGCGCGGCGAACTGACCCTCGAACAGGCGTCGATGCAGGGCATCAAGCAGTGGGCACGGGCGAATCCGGCACGCGTCGGCGACCTGCTGAACGCCAACCCGAGCTATGTCTTCTTTCGCGAGGAGCCGCCGCCGGGCAACGAAAGTGCCGGGCCGGTCGGTGCGCTGGGCGTGCCGCTCACCCCGGAGCGCAGCATAGCGGTCGATACGCGCTATGTGCCGCTTGGAGCACCCGTGTTCCTGGTGACGACGCAACCGGAATCGGCGCGGCCGCTGCGTCGACTTGTCTTGGCGCAGGATACCGGTGGCGCCATCCGCGGCGTCGTTCGTGCCGATTTTTTCTGGGGGTTTGGCGCAAGAGCGGGCAGCCAGGCGGGCCAGATGAAACAATCCGGGCAGATGTGGGTTCTGCTGCCGCCAGAGGCCGCACCAAAGTAGCCCCACAACGGCACAAAGTGGTGCGCGCCGCACCGCAGCGGTGCGCCAGTCCGCTTCAGATGCACGAGAGCAGTGCGTTGCGAGGCAGGCAGCGCACGAAAATGCGTCGCCGAGCGGTGCAGCACTGTCTGGCCCAAAGCTTGCTTGATGGCTTCGACCCGAATCTCAGGAGGAGCCATGGAAACACTCAAGTCTGGTAGCGACGTACTCTTCATTTTGCTCGGCGGCATCATGGTGCTGGCGATGCATTCCGGCTTTGCCTTTCTCGAACTGGGAACGGTGCGCAAGAAGAGCCAGGTCAACGCGCTGGTCAAGATCCTGACCGATTTTGCGGTGTCCACGATCGCCTATTTCTTCATCGGCTACAGCATCGCCTACGGCGTCAATTTCTTTGCCGGTGCCGAGTCGCTGCTCGCAAAGAATGGCTTCGAACTGACCAAGTTCTTCTTTTTGCTCACCTTTGCGGCGGCGATTCCAGCCATCGTTTCGGGTGGAATCGCCGAACGGGCGCGCTTCTATCCGCAATTGGCGGCAACTTTCCTCGTCGTCGGCTTTGTCTATCCCTTGTTTGAGGGCATCGCTTGGAATCAGGCGTTTGGCCTCCAGGCCTGGCTGAAAAGTAGTTACGGCGAAGAGTTCCACGACTTTGCCGGCTCCGTCGTGGTGCACGCCATGGGCGGCTGGATCGCCCTGCCCGCGGTCCTCCTGCTCGGTGCGCGCTACGGCCGCTATACGCGCGACGGCATGATTTCGGCCCACCCGCCGTCGTCGATCCCCTTCCTCGCTCTCGGCGCGTGGATTCTGACCGTCGGCTGGTTCGGCTTCAACGTCATGAGCGCGCAGACGATCGACAAGATCTCGGGCCTGGTGGCGATGAACTCGCTGATGGCGATGGTCGGCGGGACGCTGGTTGCCTTGGTCGCCGGCAAGAATGACCCGGGCTTCGTGCATAACGGCCCGCTCGCTGGTCTGGTCGCGGTTTGCGCCGGCTCCGACATCATGCACCCGATTGGTGCGCTGCTCGTTGGTGGCGTCGCCGGCGGGCTCTTCGTCGTCATGTTCACCTGGACGCAAAACCGCTGGCGGATCGACGACGTCCTCGGCGTCTGGCCGTTGCATGGCCTGTGCGGCGCCTGGGGCGGCATCGCCGCCGGCATTTTTGGCAGCAAGGCGCTTGGTGGCGTCGGCGGCGTCGCGTTGATGCCGCAACTGCTGATGACCGGGCTGGCGATCGTCATCGCGCTGGTCGGCAGCGTGATCGTCTACGGCCTGCTGAAGAGCACCGTCGGTCTGCGTCTCGACCAGGAGGAAGAGTACAACGGCGCGGACCTGTCGATCCACAAGATCACGGCGACCCCCGAGAGGGAGACCAACTGGTAGCGACTGACGACTGCGCCGCGATGCGCCAACGACCGTAGCGGAAGGGCAACGAATGGCCCGGTTGCCCTTCCGCTGGCCGATATCGGGGTTGAGCTTCGACGCTTTGATGCCGTATCCTTGACTACCGTCTCTGGCTTGGTCGTATCGCACTCGAGGAACTCGCATGTCCGCTCGCTTTGGCCACTTCTCCCTCTCGCTCAAACTCAATCTTGTCCAGGGAACGCTCCTGCTGCTGATCACGCTGGTGGCGGCGTTCGGCTCGGCGTGGCATCTGCGCCAGAAGATGGCAGACAAGGCGCTCACGCAACTGGAGCAGACCAACCACTTGGTCATCACCCTGCTCGAAGCGTACGACCGCGGTCTGCGAGCCGATATTGAACGCAGCGGGCGCTTGTTCGCCGGCCAGTTCGACGCCCATCTGGAACTCGCTGAAGGCCCCGGCGGGCCCCGATTGCTGCAGCGAGGTGCACCGCTTAACGAGCGTTTTGACCTGGTCGACGCCTTCACCGCAAAGTCCGGCGCGGTGGCCACGCTCCTCGCCCGCCAGGGCAACGATTTCCTGCGCGTCGCGACTTCCTTGAAAAAGGAGGACGGCAGTCGCTCGACCGGCACACCGCTCGGCGCCGAACACCCCGCCGTTCCGTCGCTACTCGCCGGCAAACCCTTCACCGGCGGGGCGACGCTATTCGGCCGCAACTTCATCACCCACTACCTGCCGGCGCGCGACGCGGCGGGCAAGGTGGTCGGCGCCTTCTTTGTCGGCATCGACATGACCGACGGACTCAAGGCGCTGAAGCAGGCAATCTACGCCATCCACATCGGCAAGAGCGGCTACGTCTTCGCGATCGACGCCGGGGCGCAGAAGGGCGTGCTGACGCTGCATCCCGAAAAGGAAGGCAGCAACGTCCTCGAGTTCAAGGATAGCAAGGGGGTTCCTCTGTTCCGCGAGATACTCGAGAAGAAGGACGGCAGCCTCCGCTACGACTGGTCGGGCCCCGGGGAAAGCCGTCCACGCGAGAAGATCGCCGTTTTTGACCCTTACCCCGGATGGGACTGGATCGTCGCTTCGGCGGTCCCTATGGACGAGTTCACCGACACTGCCGACGATGCCACGTCGGCGATTGCGCTGATGGCCGGGCTGATCATTCTCGCCGCCGTCGGCAGCGGTTTCGCCGCCACCCGCGTCTGGGTCAGCCGCCCGCTGCAGGAACTGGTGACCGAAGCCGAGAAGATCGCCGCCGGCGACCTGACCAGCCGCCTCGCCGCCACCGGCAGTGACGAAGTCGGCAACCTCAAGCGTGCGATGGCGTCGATGACCGACCAGCTAAAGCAGACGATCGGCGACGTTCGCCAGGCGGCGGCGACGCTGCTCGGTCAGTCCGGGACTCTGGTCGGCTCGGCGAAAAACGTCAGCCACAGCTCGCAAGTGCAGCGCGACGCGGCAACCGGAATGGCGGCCTCGGTCGAGGAAATGAGCGTCAGCATCGAGCAGGTCGCGCAGCACGCGCGCGACGCCCAGCGTCTCTCTGCCCAGTCGGGCCAAGCCGCCAGTGACGGCGCTCAGGTTATCCAGCAAGCGGCAGGAGCGATGAACCAGATCACCGGCTTCGTGCGCCAGGCCTCGACCACGGTCGGCGAACTCGGTCGCCGCTCGCAGGACATTTCCTCCGTGGTCGAGGTGATTCGCGAAATCGCCGAACAAACCAACCTGTTGGCGCTCAATGCGGCGATCGAGGCGGCGCGCGCGGGCGAACAGGGGAGAGGCTTCGCCGTCGTCGCCGACGAAGTCCGCAAGCTCGCCGAACGCACGGCCAACTCGACACGCTCGATCGGCGAGATGATCACCAGCATCCAGGGCGGCGCCGGCGACGCGGTCGAGCAGATGGAGCACGGGGTCGAGCGGGTCGCCGAGGGCGCCGTCCTCGCCGATCGCGCCGGACACGCGATTGGCGCCATCGACGGCAGTACGCGAGAGGTCGTGTCGGCTGTTGGCAGCATTTCAAACGCCATCAGCGAACAGAGCATCGCCAGCCAGACGATCGCTCGCGGCGTCGAACAAATCGCGCAAATGGCCGAAGCCAACCACGACGCGGCCCAGAGCACCGAGCAGGCAGCGCAGGCGCTGCGCGAGCTGGCGACCCGGCTGGATCAGACGCTGAGTCGTTTCCGCACCGCCTGACGAAAGCCGGGCACGTCGTCCAGGGTTTGCCGGCGCCACGATGAACATTCTGATCGTAGACGACGAACCGGCGATTTCGGACACCCTGGCGTACGCGCTGCGGGCCGACGGTTTCACCAGCGAGTGTTGCACGCTGGGTGCTGAAGCGCTCGCCCGTCTGGCGGACGTCGAGCACGATCTGGTCGTGCTCGACGTCGGTCTGCCGGACATGAGCGGCTTCGACGTTTGCCGCGCGCTGCGGCGCCGATCTGAGGTGCCAGTGATCTTCCTCACCGCACGATCCGACGAAGTCGACCGCATCGTTGGCCTCGAACTGGGCGCCGACGACTACGTCGCCAAACCGTTCAGCCCGCGCGAAGTGGTTTCGCGCGTGCGCGCGATCCTGCGCCGGACGCGGCCGCGAACGACAGCCGACAGCGAAGAACCGTCGCCACGGCAGTTCAACGTCGATGACCAGGGTTTGCGAATCGCCTACCACGGCGTCTGGCTGTCGCTGACGCGCTACGAGTACCTGCTGCTGGCGCTCTTGCTCGCGCGGCCGGGACGCGTTTTCAGTCGCGTCCAAATCATGGAAAGCGTCTGGCAGGACTGTGGCGAAAGCCTCGAACGCACCGTCGATACGCACATCAAGACGCTACGCGGCAAACTGCGCGCCGTACGCGCCGACGACGACCCGATCGTCACCCACCGCGGCCTGGGGTACAGCCTTAGTACGCGCTGCTAGGGCGCTACCGAACCGGCGCAACGGCGCGCGCGACGACTCACTGGGGAAGCGTGGACTGGCGCCGACGGTTCAGCACCCACGCCCGCGGGTTAGGCTCGAAGCCCAGCTGGCGGTAATAGTCGTTGCCTTTGGTGCTGCCAGGAGAACGATCAACCTATTTTCCTCAGTTAACGGTGCTCCGCCCGCAGTTTTTCTGGACACGAAATTGGGGTGCTTTGGTCGGCAGCAGGTCGTCGCGATGAGCCAGACGACCTCGTCGGGTGCTGGCAAGCCCTACGGTCTGGAACGGGTCTGCCGGGTGCTGGAATGCCCGCGCTCGACGATCTATGCCCCACAGGCCAAGGAGGCTGCCAAGGTCGTGCCCCTGAACCGATCCGGCGCGGGCCGAAGCCGAAGAGGTTCGATGCCGACCTGCTGGCGGCCATTCGTGCTGATCTGGAGGCTTCGCCCTTCGTCGGCGAGGGGCCTCGTAAGGTCTGGGCGCGGCTGCCACTCCTGCGCGACATCCGCGGGGCGAAAGATCGCGTCCGCCGCCTGATGCGGGAGAAGGCCTTGTTGTCGCCGCACCGGGTGCGGCAGGGCGCGCCGGTGCTGCACGATGGATCGATCCAGACCGAGGCCCCGAACCTGATGTGGGCACTGACGGCATCCGCATTCATGCCGTCAAGGTCGGCAATCGCTTCGCCGCCCTGCAACCCATCGCTCAAGGGCTGCCAGCGGAATTCGGCGCCTCCGGCGCCAATGCCGGCAAGGGCCTGAAACTACGCAGGGATCACGGGACGCAATGCATCGCCGACGACTTCCTGAAGCAGATCGGGTTCTGGGGCATCAACACGAGTTTCGCTTTCGTCGCCGAGCCGCAGACCAACGGCGTGGCCGAGCGCTTCAACCGGACGCTGAAGGAGCAGGTCATTCAGGGTCGCCTCTTCCGCAACCTCGAAGACGTCCGGCAGGCCGTCACCGAGTTCGGGGATCGTTACAATCACCACTGGCGTCTCAAAAAACGGGGCTTCATGTCACCCCTTGACGTCCGGCAGTCTGATGCCATCCGGAAGGTCGCATGAGCTGCAAATCAGTGTCCAATCAACTGCGGGCGGTACAGGGGGGTGCGAGGCGAGATGCGCCAAGGCGTGGCGCAGGCTTTCATCGCTGAGGAGCTTGTTCATGCCGAGAATCTCGGGCGCGACTTCGTCCCCGCGCAGCCCCGCCACGTGCGCATAGCGCCTCTGTCAATCCAGGATCGACAGCCGCCAAGTGCCCAGAATGTCAACGACCTCCGGCGCGTTCGGGCGGTTGTACGCCGTCGGACACCCGTCCCGCCAGCGCGCGAATCCGCCCGAGGCTTCGAGAAACTGGGCAAAGAACGCCCACTGCCCCAGCGCAGTCGCACTTCCCCCTTCGTCCCAGCGAACGTGAAACCGGCCGCCAGGGGTCGACCCGCGCATTTCCGCCACCGCTTGCCCCACTTCCTGCAAGGCACTATCCGCTCCACCGCGTCCATTACGGCCAGCCGCAGCTTGCGGTCGACAACGTAGAGATCAAGAATATCCTCGAAGCTGACGCCATCGAGGAAACGATGCGAACCATCGGCGTTGTAATTCACCTGAAACGGCAGCGCGTAGCCCGCCAGACGGCAGTAGCCGACAAAGCGCAGGTAATGCTTGGCGCGTGGCTCGTCGGCAATCACCAACCCTCGACTGCGCAGCAGCGCAATCTGGTCGTCAATCGAGGTGGCATGATGGGTGAATTGCATGAGCAATAAAAAAACCCGCCGGGGTGCGCTTGCAAGCAGAGGCGTGGCGGGTGTTGTTGGGTAAAGTATATGGGGCAGCCGCAGCGATGGTCGAGGCAAGCATGTCACGGGCAAATCTGGAGCAGTGCCGGAAATCAGGGCCGCGGCTTAAACAGGCGTCAGTCCGGCCAAAGGGGGGACAACTTCAGTTCGTGTGCCCAAATGTGTGCCCATGACCACGAATGTACGTCTTCAGATGCATGCAAATACAATGCGTTGCGACAGTTCGCTAGCTTCTGCATAGGCCAGCCTTCCGGCAGCGTTCATCGGCATCAGCCTTGCTGTACTTTTTTCTTCCCGAGGGCGGACCCCCGTTTGCGTCGTTTGGCGGATAGGCGTAAGGAAACCTTCACCGGCACGACACAGACCAAACGAGCAGACAGCTTCTACGGAGAACCGCCAGCCATGCACGCTACCTTGCCCCTACTCTCGGCAACGAGCTTTCCCGCCTTGCGGAGGCGATCGGTCGATACCGTTCAAGCCAACCTGGGCTACCGCTGCAACCAGAGCTGCCAGCATTGCCACGTCAATGCCGGCCCTCAACGCACGGAGGAAATGACGGCGGAAACGGTTGCCACGTTGCTGGCCTTCATCGCTGCCAACGCGGAAGTCCAGACGCTCGACTTGACCGGTGGCGCTCCCGAACTCAACCCGAACTTTCGTGATTTGGTAAGCGCGGCGCGCGCGCGCGGATTGCGCGTCATCGACCGCTGCAATCTCACCATTCTCGAAGAACCCGGGCACGACGATTTGGCGGCTTTTCTTGCTGCCGAGCAGGTCGAGGTCGTCGCCTCGCTGCCCTGCTACCTCGAGGAGAACGTCGATCGACAGCGTGGCAAGGGGACATTCGATGCCAGCCTGCGCGCCCTGCGCCGCCTGAATGCGCTCGGTTACGGCGCAGCCGAGAGCGGACTCGTCCTCAACCTGGTCTTCAACCCGCAGGGGCCAACGCTGCCACCGCCGCAAGAGACGCTGACCGCGGCGTATCGTGAGCACCTCGGCCGCCAGTTCGGCATCGTCTTCAATCAGTTGTTCACGCTGACCAACATGCCAATCCAGCGCTTCGGTTCGATGCTCGTCTCGAAAGGACAGTTCAACGCCTATCTGCGCCTGTTGCGGGACGCACACCGCGACGAAAACGTCGAGCACGTCATGTGCCGGCATCTGCTCTCGGTTGATTGGCAAGGCTATGTCTATGATTGCGACTTCAACCAGCAGCTCGGCTTGCCCATCGCCAGCGGGCGTCAGCCGCGCCTGCACCTCAGGGACCTCGCGACGTCGGATTTACGAGGCCGCGCGATCCGGGTGGCCGAACATTGCTACGGCTGTACGGCGGGACAAGGCTCCAGCTGCGGCGGAGCGCTTGGCGACGACGTGGCGGCTGCGCCGACCTGCGCCACCTGAGCGTTGGTGCAAGACCGACTCCCAAAGGGGCGACGAAGGCGGCTTGACATTCACGGGAAGAAGGAGATCGCCGGCATGAACCTCGCACCGTTAGCCCGCATCAAAGCGTGTGTTTTCGACGCCTACGGAACGCTTTTCGACGTCAACGCGGCCGCCCGGGCGGCGCGCGACGAACTGGCGGACGTCTGGCAGCCGTTGTCCGACCTCTGGCGGCAGAAGCAACTGCAGTACACCTGGTTGCGCGGACTGGCCGGTCACCATGCCGATTTCTGGCAGGTGACCGGCGACGCACTCGACTTTGCGCTTGCCAGTCTGAAGATCGAGCGGCCAGCACTGCGAGCTCGACTGCTCGATCTCTACCTCGGTCTCGACACGTATCCCGAGGTCGTGTCGACGCTGCATGCGTTGCACGCCCGCGGACTGAAGCTGGCGATTCTTTCCAACGGAACGCCGGCGATGCTCGCCGCAGCCGTGCACCGCAACGGTCTCGACAGCGTCTTCGACGCCGTTCTCTCGGTCGAGGAGGTCGGAGTGTTCAAACCACACCCGTCGGTTTACCGGCTGGCGTCCGACCGCCTGTGGCTGGCGCCGGAGGCGATTTGTTTTCTCTCCTCGAACGGCTGGGACGCCTATGCTGCCAAGTCTTTCGGTCTTCGCGTCCTGTGGTGCAACCGTTTCGGGCAGCCCGCAGAACGCCTGCCCGAAACGCCCGACGGCGAGATCGACGACCTTTCCGCATTGCCCGCACTGCTGTCGACGGAAGAAGGAGCAAGGGCAGCGCCCGACGACGCGTAAACGACGATGTCAAGGGCGGACGAAGTCCCGGCGAAGCCGAACCCTTGACGTCGTCGTCCCCTCGCCCAAGCTTCCGCCAGGCCGATGGTGGCCTTTTTGCTGGTGTCGGCATAGGTCATGATCGAGAGGCTCTTCACCCAGGCGCTGGGTATGGTGGCTCCGTGGCAGGTCAAGCAGGTCGACTTCAACTGGGAGGCCGGCCGGATTGACTTTCGAGTGACGTTTGGCCGCCGCCGGCACATCTGATCTGCCCGGCCTGTGGAGCGGCGGCTCACACGCCTCACCCCGCCCGTGGGGATGGGGGAGCTATCGCCTGAATATCAAAAAATTGCCCAACGCAGCGCGGTGATGGCTCGGGCCAGAATTTGTGCAGCATTCAGGGTAGGTGCCGATGCCGGTGTTGTAGAAAATCGCCTCCGGCAGGGCGACGAGGGCCTCAAACCAGTCGTTATCGAGCAGCCACCGGCGGATCTCGCTCTCGCTCGATCCGGCGCCGCCGGTGCCGCCCGTACCGCACGCCGGGTCGAGGAGCTTGCGCACGGTGCACGCCGTGGCGAGCCGCTGGTCGTCGTGGATGAAGAGCAGATTGACCATGAGGCGGATCACTTCGCGGGGCGTGACGTGATCGCCGGCCGTCTCGTTCGCGAGCTCGTTACAGCGGCCGATGAGGTTTGCCACAGCCAAAGGGCGGCGGGCCGGGTTCTACGCGGCGGAACGGCGGTCGGCTGGACGCCTGGCCAGCGTGGCGACGATCACTCCGGCGGCGACCGTCGCCAGCAGATGCTTGAGCGTGTGGCCGGTGAGCGGCGCCGTGACGGCAGCGATCTCGTGGTCGTTGATTTCGGCCCACTTGGCGAGCGCGTAGAGCGCGAGGGCGGCGGCAAACGCTCGTCGCTCGCGCCAGGGAGTGTCGCCGATCGCCTGCCAGAGGGGAATCAGCAATAGCGGGAGGATCTGCAACAGCAGATACGGGCGCAGGTCGCCGTTGCCTTCGAGCTCGCTCCCGTACCACCAGGCGACGCTGAACACGGCAAACAGCGAGAGCCACGCCGCCGCGCTTCGCGAGTCGCGGCGCAAGGCCTCGCCGCGGACTCCGGCGAGCAGGCCGGCACACGCGGTCGCGATCGGCAGGCGATCCCAGACGAGCCGCGCGTCGTCAGGCGCGAGGTGGTAAACCGCCGAACCGAACGCGGTGAGCAGCAGACTCACCAGAAAAAGGCGGTAGCCGGCGCCCCCGTGGTCGGTCGCCGGTAGCCGTAGGAGGCCCCAGACGGCGACGACGGCAAAGCCGAGATTGGAAACGACGTCGCCGGCGTGAGGAACGCCAAGGACGATACTGCGGTCGGCAAAGGCATGATAGTTCGCCAACTGAGCGATCGGGCCATGAATCAGGCCGGCAATGATCAGCGCGGCGACGATCAATGGCGGCAGGCGGTTTAACGGCAGCATGGTCGGCGGCGAAGCGAATTGGAGGGCGAACAGAGGCTGGACGGGCGCGTCAGTCGTCGCGTCGTCGGCGCGCCAGCCAGACGACGGCGCCGGCGATCAGCAAGACGCCGAGCAGCCGGGTCGTCCCCGCGATGCGGCCGTCGAGAGGGAGTACGTGCCAGCGACTGAAAATCTCGGTCCAGTCGTGGTCGCCACCGCCGACCAGCGGCAACTGTTGGGCGCGCGCGTCGGCCATGTAGCGCGCGATATTGAGCAGGTTCTCGCCAAGCCAGACGACGGCGGCGGCCACCCCGGTCGCCTGACCGCCGCGGTGGAAATGCCAGGCAGCGGCGAGCGGAAAGGCGATCTGGAAGAGCGTGCCGCCGTAAACGGTCGCTCGCTGACTGAAGAGGCCGATCAGCGGGTGGCCGGCCTCGTGCAGAGCCAGGTTGGCACTGTCGAGCAGCGGGACCCAGCCATTGGCGCTCAGCCAGTGAAAGCCCAGGCAGACCGCCGCGAAAAGGGCGACGCCGAGCAGGTCGGCGAGCGTTACCCGCGGCGCTTTGGCGTCGCGCAGCAAGCGGTCGATGACTTCGTGACGCGTTGGGGGGGAAGGCGAACGACGGTCCATGGCAGTGCCCTCTATTTTTCTCCGCCGTCTAGCAGCCTCTCGGACAGGCGGCTAGTCGCAAAGCTTGCCAATCCAGGGGTAGCGTTGGCGGTTCCCGTCGCGGCGCAAGACGTGTTTCAAGCGCGGCGCCAGGAGGCCTCGGCCGAATTTTTGCAGAAATTCTATCGCGCCGATGTCGTTGATCTCGAGCAGACACGGTCCCTCGGCGGTGATCGCCAGATCCCAGTGCTGGATGCGGATCAGCGGAAAGGCGCTCGCCGCGCGCCGGCAGGTGGCCATCGCGTCTCGCCAATACGGCATTTCAAACCCCCGGATGGCACCACCGGTGTCCGGGTGGAGGTCATAAGGATCGAGTTCGTAACCATCGAGGGCGGCGCCGACGATTCCCGTCGCGACGTCGATCGGCGCGTGGAGGTGGCCGATCGGGTCATCGACACGGGTATCCGAGAGATTGCTACCGCGGATCATCTTCCAGACGGCGGCGATCACCTCCGGTCCGGAGCCGTCCTCAACGACCACCACGCGCACGGTCGAGGTGGCCGAATTCCCGAGCAGCTCGGCGATCCGGGGGTGAGGCGTGAGCACCGCCTGAAACAGATACCCCATGTCGCGCCGGAAAAAGGGGCCGTCCGGCGCGAGGACAATCGCGTTGACGAACTCGTCCACCGCCAGGGAGCGGCCGCCGCGAAGAAGCAAGGACTGTCGATCGGACGACAACCCTTCGAGGAGGTAGCACCCCAAGCTCTGCTGGCTGTACGAGGGCTTCGCGAACATCGGCCAGGTCTGCGTTTCCCGCAGCCACGCGGCGAGTTGAGTACCGGAAGTCAATCGCGCTACCGGCGAATGGGGGGCTCCAACGCCGGCGTCGCCCGGCCGGAAAACGGCGTACAGTCGGGGCGCCGGAAGGCCGAAGTAGTCGGCGTAAAGGTGGAAGGTGAACTTGTCCCAAGCGGGCAGCATCGCGACGCGGGGGTTGAGGGCCTCGGCAAGCTGTTCCTCGACCCGCCAGCCGAGAAAGTCCTTCGTTCGCGCGATCTCCTGTGGCCCGAGGTCGTGCAGCCGGAACATGTAGTAGTCGAAGGTGCCGAGAGTCGGATTCAAGCGCCGACTGCGCAGGATCTCGACGATCTGGGTGAAGACGCTCTTGCCGGTTTTTTCCCTGACGCGCTCACTCCGTTTGCGAAGCGCGCGCAAATAGTGTTGCGGACTCATGACGACAATCTTTGCACACGGGCGGCGGGCGAAGCGGAGAAAACGCTCATCGGCTGTCGAAATTCTTTACATCGGTCGGTCGTGCAGTTTTCATCTTGGCAAACATTCGTGTTATATCAATAAGTTGTGTTTCATGGCATGAAACATGCTCCATTAGATTGCCAACCAGGCAATTGCTAAGTTTTCCACCGTTCTTCTTGAGGAGGCACCCCATGTCTTTCGGTCCTGTTACCCCGGTCGGTCCTGTCACCCCCGTTGGTCCTGTCACGCCGGTATAACCGACGTCTCGCGGGTTCTCCACGTCCTGCCGATTTTGCGGCAGCGTGGGAAAAAACGGCAGCCTGAAGGGGCTGCCGTTTTTCTGTGCCAGCCTCTGTGCTGTGTGCGTTTCGAGGATGGTTCCGAGTCCGGTCCAGAGTCCCTTTTTCCCGGTTGTTCGTAGCCCATCGTTCCGGGTTTCCTGGTGCCGCCGTGAGCGAGGCGCTTTCCCTGGGCGCCGACGAAGTCTAGCAGGAACTTCCCGGCTACGCCCGAGACCGTCGGCGCGGTTCTCGTCGAAGACTTTTCTGCCGCTGCGGTCTTCGCTAAGCTGAGACGGGGCTTGCCGTCTCGTCGTTTTCCCGGCGATTATCCTTTGCTGGCTGACTCCCCGCGTTCAGCGGTTCCGTCGTGACCACTCTCCGCAGCTCGCTCGCGTATTCCTTTGCCGACAGCTACCTGGCGCTGCCGCTTCAGCTGGTCAGCACGATGGTGATCGCCCGTCTGCTGACGCCCGCCGAAACCGGAGTGTTCGCCGTTGCCGCGGTGTTTGCTGCGCTCGCCAGTACCTTCCGCGACTTTGGCGTCGCCGAATACTTGATTCAGGAAAAGGACCTCAAGCCGGAACATCTCCGCGCCGCGCTGACGGTCAACCTCCTGACCTCGTGGCTGATGGCGCTGCTGATCTTTTCGTCTGCGCCGTGGGTGGCGGACTTCTACCGCGACCCGGGAATCGCCCAAGTGATGCAGGTCCAGGCGTGCAACTTCCTCCTCATTCCCTTTGGCGCCGTGACCATGGCCTATTTCCGGCGCCAACTCGACTTCCGGCCGATCTTTCTCGCCAACCTGACGTCGAGCCTGATCTCGTTCGCCGTGGCGACGGGTTGCGCTTGGCTCGGCTACGGGTACATGAGCCTGGCGTGGTCGTCGCTGGCCGGAGTGGTGGCGACGGTCGCCCTGTCGTTGTGGTTCAGGCCCGCCGATTTTCCACGTTGGCCCGGTGTCCAGGGGGTTTCCCGCATCGTTCACTTTGGCAAGTTCGTGAGCGGGGTGTACCTCATTGGGCAGATCGGTCGCGGCGCGCCGGAAGCGATCATCGGCCGCGCCAGCGGGCTGGTCGACGCGGCGCTCTTCAGTCGCAGCTACGGCTTGGTCGAGTTGTTCAGCCGTCTGGTGTTGAAGGGAATCGGGCCGGTTTGCCTGCCGTACTTCGCACAACAACTCCGAGGCTCGGGCAGCGTGCTTAGCGCTTACCTGAAGGCATTGACGTATCTGACGGCGGTTGGCTGGCCGCTTCTCGCCTTCATGATCGTCGGCGCCTACTCGGCGATTCGCATCGTTTATGGTCAACAGTGGCTGCAATGCGTCGTTCCCGCTCAGCTCTTGTGCGCTGCCGCAATCGTTGGCCTGACTCATTGCCTTGCCAGCGAACTGCTGGTCGCCATGGGTGAAGTGGCCGTCAGCGCCCGCCTGCAGGTCGCGATTCAGGTCGTTCGCCTGCTGGCGCTGCTTTTTGTCATTCCTTTTGGCTTGACGGGCGCCTGTTGCGCCTTGCTGGGTGCGGCGCTGGTCAATACGATCATCGCCCAAGGTTTTCTCGCCCGACGGATCGGACTGACGGTGAGAGACGTCGTGGTGGCCTGCGCCCCCAACGTTCTCCTGACGCTGGTCGCCGTTTCTCCGGCCCTGTTGTGGGGGCTGAGCGAGGGGGTGACGGAAGAGAATTTCCTGCTTTTCGGCTTTGGCGGGGGAGTCGCGACGGCAGGCACCTGGTTACTGTCGGTGCGTGGCTTGCGCCATCCGTTGTGGTGCGAGATCGCCGTCTTGTTGGCGAGAGCCCGCGCCCGGTGGCAACGTTCGAGTTGAGTCGCGGCGCGGGCGACTTTGACCGGGCGCACGATCCCACGGCGCCCAGGAAAAGTCGCCTGTGCCATATGTCCTCGCTCGGTCGTGCCTGCTGGTTAAGATGCCCGCATGACTCGGCAGATTCCCCCACCGACCCCTGAACTGAACCGCTTGCGTGCGGCGGCCGCGCTGATACCCATCATCGAGACCGGCCTTAGCCGGGCGACGCTGTCAATCGAGCGGGCGCAGCTGATGGCGGCGTTCTGCGAGTGGAGTACGGTAACGATTTCCGGCGACCCGGAAGTGCTTCGGCTGGCGCAAGCGGTGGACAGCGGTCTGCAACGAATCCGATTGCGCCTCGCCCACGCCGCCTGACGCTCGAGCGCGACGCTCACAGGCGGTAGCAGTAAAGCCGCGTTTGCCGGCAATCGCCGACTTCGACGACGCGGTCGGGTTCGCGGCCGGGGACGGCGAAACTGTTGCTGACCAAGAGACTGCCCGGGGACATTTCGCGCCGCGCCTTTTCCCACAAGGCCGCCATCGGCGCCGGTGAGAGAAACGCATAGACGACGTCAAAGCCGGCAAAATCGGTCTGCCAGAAGTCACCCCAACGCCAGTCACAGTTGTCGAGGCGAGCCGTTCGCAAGCGCCCGGCGAGCCAGGTGGCCGGGGCGTTCTCGACACCGGTGAGATGGGCGTCGGGCCGTAAGCGCGCCAGCGGCGCCAGCAGGCTGCCGATCCCGGCGCCGAGATCGATGAATCGCATGCCCGTCCGCTCCGCGGTCAGCGCGGCAAGGGTGGTGGCGGTCTGCGGATTCGAGAAGTAGAGCGGCACCTGGCCGCCGAGCGCGCCACGGTAGACGAGCAGGAGCACGGCAAACGCCAGCAGGAACCAACCGGGGTCGATGGCCAGCTGGCTGACGATCCAGGCGAGCGGTGCGAAGACGAGATGGATCCCTCGCCACCACCACGCTTGGTGCGTCCAGCAGGCAAATGCGAAGGCAACGACGCCGATCGCCAGCGTCGTCTGCAGCCATGGCAGCTCACGTCCGCTATAGGCGAACCACGGCCAGACGAGCGAGAGAACGGCGAACGCCGCCGCCAGCTGGAGCAGAAGTTGGCGGTGTTGCGGCGCCACAGCTTCGTGCTCGCTGGCGCTCGGCTCTGTCGGTGACGGCAGCATCGGCGTGGATTCAGGGTTCGAGCGGTTCGGCCGACGAAGTCGGCAGGGTCGTGTGAATCCCGCTTGCTCGCCGGTGCCGCCGCAGCCGGCGCAGGGCAACGCCGGTCATCAGGTGTCGCCAAGGGGACGATCGACCGGCGACAAGAGCTGTTGCCGCAAGCGATCGCGGCGGATTGCCGCCTGTTTCATGGCTGCCAGCTTGACATGGCCAAAACCGCGGATCTGTTCGGGCAGGCTGGCGAGCTCGATCGCTGTGGCCAGCGTCGGCGGCCGTAGCTGGGCAAGGATGAGTTCGACGTCGCTCTCATAGTCGGCGATCAGTTGCCGTTCACGGCGTCTTTCGTCGCTCAGCGCAAAGGGATCGAGGACGCTGCCGCGCCAGCCCTTGAGCCGGCTGAGACACTTGAAAACGACGAGCATCCACGCGCCGTAACTGCGTTTGCGAACGCGGCCGGTCAGCGGGTCGGGGCGCGCGAGCAGGGGCGGTGCGAGATGAAAACGCAGGCGGTAGTCGCCTTCGAAGCGTTGCGCGATCTCTTCGTGGAACGCCGGATCGCTGTGCAGCCGTGCCACCTCGAACTCGTCCTTGATCGCCAGCAGCTTGTAGTAGCCGCGTGCGACGGCTGCGCCGAGTGCGCTCGATTGCAGACCGGCTTCGGCGGCTCGAACGCGGTCGACCAGGCGTCGATAGCGCTCCGCATAATGGGTGTCCTGATACGCGGTGAGTGCGACGACACGACGGTCGACGACTTCGTCGAGGCTGGCGGAGGGTCGTCGGGACGCTCGGGGACTGGCGTTGGCCAGTAGCCGATCGACCGCTTTCGGGTCGTGCGCCGCTCGCCTACCCCAGAGGAAAGCCTGGCGGTTTTCGGCGACTGCGCTGCCGTTGAGTTCGATCGCACGGTCGATGGCAATTGCCGACAAGGGCACCAGGCCGCGCTGCCAGGCCACACCGAGCAGCAGCAGGTTGCTGTAGAGCGTGTCTCCCATCAGCTGACGTGCCGTTTCGGTAGCATCGAAGAAAACGACCGCGTCGGCAGCGCAGGCGTCGCGGATTCGCTGCTCCATGGCTTGCCGCGGGAATTGCCAGTCAGGGTTGCGAGTAAACTCGGCGGTCGGTGTCGCGGCGACATTGATCACCGCGCGCGTCTTGCCGGCGAGGACTTTTGACAAGGCCTCGCTTCCGGCGCTGACGACGAGGTCACCCCCGATGACCGCGTCGGCTTCGCCGGTCGCTATACGCGCCGCGTGCAGGTCGTGCGGCGAGTCCGCGATCCGCAGGTGGGAGAAGACGGCGCCAAACTTCTGCGCCAGGCCGGTCATGTCGAGAACCGAGACGCCTTTGCCGTCGAGGTGGGCGGCCATGCCGAGGAGCGCGCCGAGGGTGACGACACCCGTGCCGCCGACGCCGGTGATCAGAATGTTGAACGGGCGCCGGGTATCGGCCAACACCGGGTCGGGAAGCGCGGTGAACGGGCTGGCGTCGATGGCGACGGCACGGCCGGCGCGCAGGCGGCCCCCCTCGATGCTGACGAAGCTGGGACAGAAGCCGTCGCTGCAACGGAAATCCTTGTTACACGACGACTGGTCGATGGCGCGCTTGCGGCCGAACTCGGTGTCGACGGGGACGATCGACAGGCAGTTGGATTCGGCGCCGCAGTCGCCGCAGCCTTCGCACACGGCTTCGTTGATGAACAGGTGCCGCGCCGGATCGGTGAGTTTGCCGCGCTTGCGACGACGACGTTTTTCAGTGGCACAGGTCTGCTCGTAAATCAACACCGAGACGCCCCGATAGTCGCGCAGCTCACGCTGTACGACGTCGAGCTGGTCACGATGGCGAATCGGTGTGCCGGGTGCGAGACCCTGGACTGACTGGAATTTTTCCGGCTCGTCGGTGACGATGACGATGCGGCCAACGCCTTCAGCTTCGAGCTGTCTGGTGAGCAAAGGGACGCTCAACGGACCGTCAACCGGCTGCCCGCCGGTCATCGCCACAGCGTCGTTGTAGAGGATTTTGTAGGTGATCGAAACGCCGGCCGCGACGGCCTGGCGAATCGCCAGCACGCCGGAATGAAAATAGGTGCCGTCGCCGAGATTGGCGAACAGATGTTTGGTTTCGGTAAACGGTGCCTGGCCAACCCAGGTAACGCCTTCGCCGCCCATGTGCGTGAAGGTGGCCGTGTTGCGATCCATCCAGGTCACCATGTAGTGACAGCCGATGCCGGCGACGGCGCGCGAGCCTTCGGGAACACGGGTCGAGGTATTGTGCGGGCAGCCCGAACAGAAGTACGGTGTCCTCTGCAGCACCGGCGCCGCGGCCGCGATCGCCGCTCCGATCAGCGGTACGGCAGGGCCGGCCAGCTTGGCTTCGATCAGTGCCAGCCGTTCGATGATCGCCGGCGAGGTGAAGAAGCGGTCGATCCGCTGGGCAAGCGCGCGCGCGATCTGCGCTACCGACAGTTCGCCGGCCGCGGGCAGCAGCCAGTCGCCGTGCGTCAAATGTCCGCTGCTTGTCGGCAGCAGCGACCATTCGCCTTTCTCGTCGAACTTGCCGATGACTCTCGGCCGGACGTCCTCACGCCAGTTGTAAAGCTCTTCTTTCAACTGGTATTCAATCAGCTGGCGCTTCTCTTCGACGACCAGAATCTCGTCCAGGCCTTCGGCGAAGCGGCGGACACCGTCGGCTTCCAGCGGCCACACCATGCCGACCTTGTACAGTCGAAGGCCGATCCGCGCTGCCAGTTCGTCGTCGATACCCAGTTCGTCGAGTGCCTGCCGGACGTCGAGATACGCTTTGCCGGCCGTAATGATTCCCAGGCGTGCCGGGGTGTCTGGATCGTTGCTGTCGATGACCACACGATTGAGGTGGTTGGCTCGACAATAGGCGAGCGCCGCGTAGAGTTTATGATTGAGCAGTCTTGCTTCCTGTTGCAGAGGCGGGTCCGGCCAGCGGATGTTCAGCCCGTTGGGATCGTTGTCGGGCATCGCGAAGTCGTCAGGAAGCCGGATCACCGGGGTCAGCGGGTCGATTACTACCGAGGCCGACGTCTCGACCGTATCGGCTAGCGCCTTCATCACGACCCAGCAGCCCGAGTAGCGGCTCATCGCCCAGCCGTGCAAACCGTAGTCGAGATATTCCTGCAGGTTTGCCGGATAGAGAACCGGCATCATCACCGCTTTGAAGACGTGCTCCGTCTGATGCGGCAAGGTCGACGACTTGGCCGCGTGGTCGTCGCCGGCAACAACCAGCACCCCGCCGTGTTTCGCCGTGCCCGCGGCGTTGGCATGGCGGAAGACGTCGCCGCACCGGTCGACCCCTGGCCCTTTGCCGTACCACATCGCGAAAACGCCGTCGTAGCGGGCGCCGGGAAACAGATTGACCTGCTGCGTCCCCCAGACTGCGGTTGCTGCCAAATCTTCATTGACCGCCGGCTGGAAGACGACGTGCGCGGCGTCGAGGTATCGCTTGGCTCGCCACAGCGCCTGGTCGAAGCCGCCGAGCGGGCTGCCCCGATAGCCGGCGACGAAGCCCGCCGTATTGAGTCCGGCCGCTTGATCGCGCAGCCGTTGCAGCATCGGCAACCGCACCAAAGCCTGTGTTCCGGTGAGGAAGACCCGTCCCGAAGTCGCCGTGTAGCGGTCGTCGAGAGTGATCGAGAGGTCACTCATCCGTGCATCTCCTCCGTCTTCGATGGCGCCGCCCCTGATTCGCGGCAAATGTTCTGACCCTTTCCCCGCCGACTGGTTGCGCGGCGCGTTCGTCCGCTTTGCCCCGCACTTCTACAGCGCGGAATGTACGCTGCAAACCAACAAAAAGGGTTTGACTTTCCGATGCCAGGACGTCAAAATCTAGGGTTCTAAGCTGGAGGGATACCCAAGTGGCCAACGGGATCAGACTGTAAATCTGACGGCTCCGCCTTCGAAGGTTCGAATCCTTCTCCCTCCACCAAAATAGCCGCCGCTAGTCATGTTGTACAGGCGTGTACGGGTTACGGTTTTGCGGGTGTAGCTCAATGGTAGAGCTGAAGCCTTCCAAGCTTATGACGAGGGTTCGATTCCCTTCACCCGCTCCACGCTGCGGCCGCAGGTTTGTTTCCGGCTTGTCCGACGACGCCCATGTAGCTCAGCGGTAGAGCACTCCCTTGGTAAGGGAGAGGTCGACAGTTCAATTCTGTCCATGGGCACCAGCGCAGGGTGCGGTAGGTTTCATCTTTAACTTTAACGTCTTGAGGTACCTCGTAAATGGCCAAGGGAAAATTTGAGCGGACGAAGCCGCACGTGAATGTCGGGAC
>CAYQVH010000009.1:0-124015 GCA_964420975.1 uncultured Candidatus Accumulibacter sp. | reverse complement strand
ACTCTGGCACTTCAATGCCGTTTCGGGCAGGGGCGACCATCCCATTACGTTGGGCACCATGAGTACGTCACCTCTCTTTTCCGTTATCGACAGCCACGAACTGAACGCACTTTTTCGTGCGCTGCTTGAGGCAAAGTTTCGTCCAGAGATTCCCGACACCGACTTTTCAGGCAGTCCCTTTGTCGTAGCAATGATTGAGCGGGTCTTTGAAGCGCAGAGAAACGTCGCCCTGGCCTCAGGTAATCCCACCATGCTTGCCAACCTCGATGCATGGCAAAAGGCTGAGGAAAATCCGTTGTACGTTGCCGCCGTGCGCGAAAGGCTAAAGGAGTGCCCGGCATCCGTCTGGTTGCGGTGGTCACTAGAGGAGCGACTTCGGTTTGTACGGCAGCTTCTCAGCCCACTTCGCGCCGAGCAGCCTCTGCTGGAAGACCTTCTAAGTGTGATACCTATGGCTCAACACTGCGGTGCAGGGGACGCTGCGCGATAAAGCCGCGCAGCGTCCCTGACCTTGAACGGTGGACACGGTCGAGCAACGCCGCAAGGCTCTTTTTGGATTCGTCTACAGTCCGTTCCGGATGAAGGATCTGATGCGAGGCATTCTGGGCGCCGACCAGACCGACCTCGAGTTCGAGATCTACGATGGCGGCGGGCCTTCGCCGGAGACTCTGCTCTACAACAACGCAGGGGAGTCGGTTCCCCGCTATCGGCCCTAGGGCGGTGACGACTGGCTGCAAGCCTGGCACGACCTTTCGATCGCCGGCCGGAGCTGGAGCATTGATCCTAAAAACCTCATTTGACCGTCTGCAAGTCCGAGCGAGATCAGGCAGGCTATGGTCTGGGACGGAACACGGAGAGCCACCCGATGGGTGAGTCGAAACGGAAGCGGTCGCAAGGCGAACAAATGCTGATGTTTGGAGGCAGCCAAAGCGAGACAGCTCTCCAGTCTGCGTGCGCTGAACGAAGTGGAAGCGATTCGCGACAGCGCGCCGGTGGAACAGTTGCGCGCCGCGTTGGCGATCGGCTGCCGCCTCTTTGGTCTCGAGTACGGCATTGTCAGTCACATCGACGGGGCGCGTTACGAGGTGATCTCTCAATCGTCACCACCCGACACGCTGCAGGATGGTCAGGTATTTCCTCTCGGCCAAACCTACTGCTCCATCACGCTGAGCCAGCCCGGTGTGTTGGCCATCCCGCAGATGGGCGATTCGCCGTACCTGGGCCACCCCTGCTACCAGGCGTTCAAACTCGAAACGTATATTGGTGCGGCCATTCACGTCGGCGGCTGCGCTTGGGGTACGGTGAACTTCACCTCGCCACAAGGGTATCGCCGAGGGTTCGACGACGGCGACCGGGAATTCATCACTTTGCTCGCCAACTGGGTGGGCTTCACCATCGAGCGGAACGAGTCCGGGCGACGCTTGGCCGAGAGCGAGTTGCGGCTAAAGACGATCGTCGAGACCGAACCGGAGTGCGTCCAGGTGCTGGACGCTGCGGGTCGTGTGACGCAGATGAACCGGGCAGGTCTGGATGGCCTCGAAGCGGCGTCGATCGAGGAGATCGCCGGCCGGTTTCTGCTCGACTTCGTCGCCGAGGATAGCCAGCCGGTCTGCAGAACTCTGCAGGAAAGGGTGCTGGCGGGTGAGGCGGCGATTGCCGAATACGAAATCGTCGGCTTGGCCGGTGGCCGCCGCTGGCTGGAAACCCACGCCGTGCCGCTGCGCGACGCGGATGGACAGCTCGTTGGACAACTGGGGGTTGGTCGCGATATTACGGAGCGGCGACGGACCGAGGTCGAGTTGCTGACGGCCAAGGACGCCGCCGAAGCAGCCAACCTGGCCAAGGGCCAGTTCCTGGCGACCATGTCGCACGAGATCCGGACGCCAATGAACGGCATCCTCGGCATGGCCCAGTTGCTGCTGCTGTTCGACAACGATCCGGAGCGGGTTCGGGATTACGCGCGCACCATTCTGGCGTCGGGCCAAACGTTGCTGACATTGCTCAACGACATTCTGGACTTGTCGAAGGTTGAGGCCGGCCGAATGGAACTGATGCCGGCCGACTTCGATCCCGCCGAACTGGTCAGCGACCTGCGCGCCTTGTTCATGGAGCCGGCCTGGCGCAAGCAACTGACCCTGCACGCCGTCTGGAAGGGCGCGCCCAAGGCGCGTTACCGTGCCGACCCCATCCGGTTGCGACAGATGCTGTCGAATCTGGTGAGCAACGCGATCAAGTTTACCCGACGCGGTGGCATTCGCATCGAGGCCTGGGAAGAAACGCGCGACGAGTCGGGTGCCGAACTGCGCTTTGCGGTTGAAGACGACGGGATCGGCGTCGGCGCGGATCAACAGAGCCGGCTGTTCCAGCCCTTCACTCAGGTGGACGGTAGCCTGACGCGGAGCGAAGGGGGGACGGGTCTTGGGCTATCGATCGTCCGCAGTTTGGCCGGCCTGATGGGTGGCGACGTCGGCCTCGAGAGCCGCAAGGGCGAGGGTTCGCGTTTCTGGTTCAGCGTTCGCGCCCAGTTCGCCTCCGTCAGGCCAACCGGGGGAAACGGCGTCTCCCCGGCACTTGGCTTGGTAGAGGAGGTCGCGCCGGTGATCGCCGGGCAACGGGTTCTCTTGGTCGAGGACAACCCGGTCAATAGCAAGGTGATCGAAGCCATGCTCGAGCGGCTGGGCGTGCAGGTGACGCGCGTCGAGCACGGACAGGCCGCTCTCGAGGCGCTGGAGCGAGCACCGTTTCCCGATCTGGTGCTGATGGACTGCCAGATGCCGGTGATGGATGGCTATCAAGCGACGATTTCGCTGCGCGCTCGCGAAGCTGAGGAAAGCCGCGCGCGCCTGCCGATAGTCGCACTGACGGCGAACGCCTTTGACAGCGACCGGCGGCGATGTCTGGCGGCCGGGATGGATGACTACCTGAGCAAACCGGTGCAGATGGCGCAACTGCGCGGCCTGCTGGAGAAATGGCTGAGCGGCTACCCCGGCCCGCCGCGGTCTGACCTGCCGTCGGGATAGAGTGTCGGCATGCGGGATTGCGATCAGGGATTCCTCGGCAGCGGTCGACCGACGCGGCAACGCCGGTTGCCGTACGTGCCGGCCTGAATGGTCGGCGTGGAATGACGCGCGAAGACTCTTCCAGCCCGATTCCGGCGCGCGCGCAGACGCTCAAGGTGCTGCGCTACATGGGTCGCTGGCGTGAGCCGATGCTCATGCTGCCGGGCGACGACGATGGCTTCGGCACGCGGTGGACGCTGAGCGGACAACAAATTCCGCCAGCGATCGCCAGTTATCTGATGCGCGAAGGGCTGATCGTCGAAACCGGGCAGACCGAACTCGGCGCGCGTGAACTGACGTTGACGGCCGCTGGCTGGCGGGTGCGCGACAGCGGTATCACGTGGTGGTCAAGGCTGAGTCTGGCCGAGAAGCTGCGAGTGATCTTTTTTGGCTGAGTCGCCTGCCCGGTCGACGTCGAGCCAGCGGCCAAGGATCTCCTCCAGCGCCGCCCATTGAAAAGGCTTTGCCAGATAGTCGTCCATTCCCGCTTGCAGACACTCCTCGCGATAGCCGGCCATCGCATGCGCGGTGAGCGCGACCACCGGCGTACGCGCGACGCCGCTCTCCCGTTCGTTCTCCCGGATACGCCGGGTCGTCTGGAAGCCGTCGATCCCCGGCATTTGACAGTCCATGAGGATCAGGTCGAACGCTTGGCGAGCGTGCTCGACCAAGGCCTGTTCGCCACTGGTGGCCAGCACGGCCTCGATGCCGCAATGCTTGAGCAGGGCTTTGGTCACTTCGGCGTTTACCGGTTCGTCCTCGACGACGAGGACGCGACGTCCGGCAAGGGTCGCCGCGGCAACACGATACGTCGCCGCGGGTGTTGGCGCCACGGCTAACGGGAGGCTGAAATGGAAACACGAACCTTTTCCGGGTGCGCTGTGTACGACGATCTCGCCGCCCATCATGCGCACCAGCTCACGAGCAATCGACAAACCCAGGCCGGTGCCGCCAAACCGCCGCGTCGTCGTCGTGTCGGCTTGCGCGAAGGCTTCGAAAATCTGTGACTGTTTCTCGGCGGCGATGCCGATGCCGGAGTCGCGGATCGTGAAGCGCACGGCGCCGTCGTCCTGGCGCCGCAATTCGAGATCGATCGTGCCGCCGTCGCAAAACTTGACGGCGTTCGAAACCAGATTGAGCAGCACTTGCCGCAGGCGAACGACGTCGCCCCTGACCCACTGCGGTACGTCGGACGTCACCGTGACGCTTAGCGTCGTCCCCTTGGCCAGAGCCGCCTGGGTAAACAGTTCGTCCATTTCGATGGCCAGCGCCGGCAGGTCGAACCTGACGGATTCGAGTTCCAGTCGCCCGGCCTCGATCTTCGACAGGTCGAGAACGTCGTCGAGTACCGAGAGCAGCGCACGTCCCGAACGCTGAATCGTCTGCGCATAACGCTTCGCCTGATCCGCCAGGGGTTCGCGCAGGAGCAGTTCGGCGACGCCGATGACGCCGTTCATGGGCGTCCTGATCTCGTGGCTCATGTTGGCCAGGAAAGCCGACTTCGCCCGGTTGGCCGCTTCGGCGGCCTCTTTGGCGACGACTAGCTGGCTCTCGATCTGCTTGCGCTCGCTGACGTCCAGTACAACACCGATCACCCGCGAGGGTTTGCCGCCAGCATCGCGATGCAGCTTCTGCGCCCGCACTTCGACTGTCCGCTCGCGGCCATCCGGGCGAACGATACGATGCTCAAGAACGAGGGGGGGGCCGGATGCCAACACCTGTTCAAGCGCGGCGAGCACGGCTGACCGGTCTGCGACGTGCGTGGCGGCGAGATAGTCGGTGCGAAAAAGCGGAACAAAGCTCTGTGGCGGATGGCCATAGATTCGGTATACCTCGTCGCTCCACTCCAGGCGATCACTTTCCAGGTCGAACTCCCAATGGCCGACGTGCGCCATCGACTGCGCCTCGGCGAGCTTCGCCTGGCTTTCCTCGAGGGCGAGCAGCGCCCGCTTGCGCTCACTGTCGTCGATGCCAAACACGTAGATGCCCCGTACCGACCCATCGTCGGCTCGCTCCGGGACCAGCCAGACACGATCGTAGCGTGTCGATCCGTCGGCCATCGACCGGGCGCGGTCGTATTGTTCGACCTCTCCTTGCAGTACGCGTCGCAAACCGGGTTCGATCTCACGAGAGGTCGGCTCGCCAAGCAGGTCGACCACGGTCAGGCTCGCGACTTCCGCCGGCTTCCTGCCAAACAGCTCAGCAAAACGCCGGTTGGCAAACGAATAACGGAAGACACCGCCGGCGTGGTCGAGATGCGCGATCGACGCCGGCATGCCATCGACGACACGCTGTAAATGGCGCTCGCCCCGGCGAATGCTTTCCTTGGCCGCGGCGCGTCCACGAACGACGATCATCGCCGCCATCGCGACGACCGCCAGCGACGAGGCTTGTGCAAGCAAGGTCAGGGTCGCCGCTTCCTCTTGACTCACCAGGCTCGGTGGCAAGAGCCCCTTGCGGGTGGCGAAATAGAGGCTGATCAAAACCAGAACATCGGCGATCAAGGTGAACAGTAATACGCGTGGCCGTCCAAAAGTGCCGAGCGTCGCCAGCAGGGCAATCAGCCAAGGAGCCGCCGCAGACAGCAGGCCGCCGGTTACCCAGGCCCAGATCGCAACGTAGGCAATGCCGGCGAGGTTGGTGACGAGCAGGACGCCAACCGGGTTGGGCGCGAAACGGATCGATCCCGCGGCAAGCGCCGGCGTGGCGATTGCGAGCGCGAAGAGCGTGAGTTCAATCGCGCTCGGTTGGCTACGCACCAGGCCAAAGACGACGAGCACGACGCACACCACGCCCGAAATCGCGAGGAGCGAACGCGCGACCGACTGCGCGCGCATCGCGAGCCGCGGATCAGGCCGTTGCTGTGGCGACACAGGAGGGCGTTGCGAGGCGGAGGGGCATACGCCGAAGTATAGGATAGGAGCGCCGATGACGCGCGCTCGGTGCCTTGTGCGGTCCGGGGCAGCGGTGGTCGGTCGGCCGAACCTTGTTGAACCGCCGTCAGGACGTGGTTGCCGGCGAAGGAGGCTCGTCGTCTTCCCGGCAGGCGTTGAGCACCAGCTGCTCGAACGCGCGAACGACGTCGAGGTCGCCATCCACTTGCTTCGCTGCTCGGCGCTGCCGCTCACGGCGTTCCTGGCAGAGGACTCGCTCGCCGGACTCGGCGGCAAGCGTCGTCGCCAGCCGGATGTATTCGTCGTTGCTGTGGGCGATCGTCGCCGTCAGCCCGGCCTTGCGCAGCAATCCGGCGGCCAGACGCTGACGCAGGAACGGACCTTCGCGGGTAACTATGGGAAGACCGCAGTGCAGCGCCTGCCAGGCCGTCGTATAGCCGGAAAACGCCGGACAGTCGAGAAAGACGTCACACGCGTCGAGCAGCGCCAGGAAGTCGGGGGCTGGTAGCCAGGGCAAGACGACGAAGCGCGCGGCCAGGGCATTGCCCAGACGATCGTCGCACCGCTTTTGCAGGCGCTGGCGCAACTGTTCGCTGGCCCAGGGGTAGACCGGGTCCGAGAAGAGCAGGAAGGTTGCTTCGCCGACGCCGGCGGCGATCTCGGCGTAGAGGAAGTCGTCAGCCGGTTCGAACTTGAAGGCTCGTTGGGCAAGCACGAAACGCACGCCGACCGCGTTGGGGAGCGTCGTCACGGGGGACGCGGAATTTCGCTCGGGCCAAGACCAGGGCACGGTGTAGCAGCCGGTGCCTGGCAGGCGGACCAAGCGCTCGGAATAATGCGCTTCGGCGTTCGGGGCTTCGATCAGCTCGCCGGACACGTAGTAATCGATGGTCGGCAGACCGCTCGTCACCGGATGTCCCCAGCCGGCGAGCTGAAGCGGTGCGAGCCGCTGAGCCGCCAGGCTGCAGGTTACGGGATCCATGCCGACTTCAGGGTAATAGATCGCGTCCGGCGCATCGTCGATCACCCTTTGTCGCCAGGCTGCGGCGTCGGTGACGCTGGCGCGGTCGCGCCAGCACTCGGCGAGTGACCTCGCCCGTGCCGTTTGTTCGTCTTCGAGGAAGCCAAGATGGTAGACGATGACTTCGAACTGTCGGCGGTCGATCTCGCGCAGCAATCCGTGCAAGAGAATGTCCCACACCGAATGTCGGCGCAGGTGTTGCGAGACGATCAGCAGGCGCAGCCGTGTTCTCTTTGGCGGCGGAGAGGCCGGCAACTGCGGTCGCACCAGGAGTTCGCCAAAGGCCGATAGCGTCGGGCAGGGGTTGCCTGGCCGATAGGCGAGCAGGAAGGGCAACTGCGGTACGAGGTGGCCAGGGAAGACGACCGTCTGGTTCTTGGTTCGACGGCCAAGATCGTCCAGTGCCGAGGCGAAGCGCTCGCTCGCGGTGAGGCTCTCGTCGGCGCGGTGGGTCATTATCGGGAGCAGTGACAGCGCGCGCAGCCAGCGCAGGTCGTTGCGCTCGGGGGCCAGTTCGATCGCTTGCTGCAGCGCTTCCTCGGCTGCCAGCGGCTGGCCCAGCTCGTGCCGGAGCCAGCCCAGTCGGGCCAGCGGATCGGGGTCGGTGCGACGCCAGCGCACTAGTTTTTCGAGCAGAGCGCAGGCCTCGGCAAAACGATGCTGGTCAGCAAACAGCCGGGCCAGATTGGCCAGCACATCGCAGTGATCGGGCGCCTGCCGCAACGCCTCGCGGAGCACCGTTTCCGCTTCCCTCGGTTGCCCAAGCTCGATCAACGCGCTTCCCCAGTTGTTGCGCGCCAGCACGTGTGCCGGAGCGCGTCGAACCGCGTCAGCGTAGGCGTCTCGCGCCTCGACGAGGCGCCCCTGTCGGCGACGCAGCTCGCCAAGGCAGAAATGAGCGTCGGCGCTTTGCGGAGCGAGCGCGAGTGCCTGTCGGCAGCAATCCTCCGCAGTGGCCAGGTCGCCCAGATGAAGGCTCGCGGTCGATAAGCCGAGCAGCGCCTCGAGGCAAGACGGAGCGGTAGTCAACAACTCGCGATAGGCTTTGGCTGCGGCCTTGTTGTCGCCGGCGCGAGCCAGCGTGTGCGCGAGCTGCAGACGACCGCGCAAGTGATTCGGGTGTCGAGCGAGGGCTTGGCGCAGGCGATCGATGGCTGCTGCCGTGGCGCCGCGCTCAGCCAGCACCGTCGCCAGGTTGACCTGAGCTTCGGCGTCGTCGGGGGCGAAGGCGACCGCCTTTTCAAAGGCGAAAAGCCCGTCTCTACCCTGCAGCTGCCAACACGCGCCGAGCAGTCCCCAGAGGAATGCCGAGTTCGCCTCGGTCTCCAGCAGCGGCGCGAGGGCCGCTTCGAGTTCACGATGGCGGCCACTGTTGAGGAGCGCCATCAGCATCCGTCCACGCGGCGACTGAGGTGAAACCACGGGAGTCACGCGCCGTGACGGCTGCAGCAGACAGCACGACTTGTACTTCCGGCCACTGCCGCAAGGGCAAGGGTCGTTACGTCCCGGTTTGGTGGTCATTGGCCGAGCGCTGGGGCGACGCAATCGCCTCTGAGCGGATCAGAATTTTCAATTGTAACAATCACCAGACGAGGTTTATCGGGGTTGTCTCCCATTGCGGCACACACATGGTAGTCGCATAATGCGCCAACGATGGACGCCGCGCCATCGCCTGTCCCCTGTGCTGCGGCATTGAAAGGAGAGATCGTATGGCTGGCAAGAGAGCTCTGTTTGTGGGAATCAACAAGTTCGCGAACTATCCGCAGTTTGCCCTCAATGGTTGCGTCAATGATGCCAAGGACATGGCCGGCATGTACAAGGATCTGCTCGGCTTCAAGGCGGCCGAGATGACGACGCTGACCGACGCGCAGGCGACCAAGGCGAACATCATGACCAAGCTCGGCGCCATGGTCGCCGACGCAAAAGCCGGTCAGCTCAACTATCTGGTCTTCAGCCTGTCGTCGCATGGCACACAGATGAACGACACGAGTGGTGACGAGCCCGATGGCAAGGACGAGGCTTTTGTCCCGTACGACATCGCCGAGAGCGGTGGCAGCTGGGATCCCGAACACATCATCTGCGATGACGAGTTCCATGACCTTTTTGTCCAGCTGCCGCCCGGCGTGTTGCTCGAAGTGTATCTGGACACCTGTCACAGTGGGACCGGTTTGCGCAACGCCGAGTTTGGCTTGCACGCACCGCGACCGCGCTTCATTGCTCCGCCCGACCACGAGTTTGAACGTAAGCTGGCCAAAGTGCGCGGCTTTACGCTCGATCGTCCTCCCGTCCGCAGCAAGAAGGGCGTCGTCGACAGCAAGGCGGCGGTTGCCGGGGCTCACCACGTGCTGTGGACCGGCTGCAAAGCGAACCAGACCAGCGCCGATGCGTTCTTTGACGGACGCTACAACGGAGCCTTCACCTATTACTTCGTCAAAGTGATGCGTGAGACGCAGAACAAGTTGTCGCGCAAGCAGGTGATCAGCAAGATGCGCGCCCTGATGAAGAAGAGCTTTGCCCAGACACCGCAACTGGAAGGCAACGCGACCAATCGTACGCAGGCGATCGCCTATTGATCGGGCGCGGCAGCGCTGGTCAGGCGCTACCGCGCGTGACGAAAGAGCGGCGGTACCGCGTCGCAGCACCGCCGTTCGGGCGCGTAACGGCTTTTCGTCAGCCCTCGCCAGCAGCCGGTCCAGGCGGCCCCGCAGGTCCTGCCGGACCGGCAGGACCTTTGGCGCCGGCGGCTCCTGCCGGCCCCTTCGGTCCCGGCGGGCCCTCGGGCCCTTTCGGTCCTGCGGCTCCTGGCGCTCCTTGGGGTCCCTGTGGCCCGGCGGGACCTGCCGGTCCGGCGGGTCCGGTTTCTCCTTTCTCGCCTTTTGGCCCTTGCGGTCCGCGTTCGCCTTTGGCTCCCCCCGGGCCTGTCGGACCCGCTGGACCCGCGGGCCCTTCCTTCATCGCCAACTGCGCCAGTTGCTCTTCAAGCGCCGTCACGCGATCTTGCAAGGCTGCAATCGGATCGACGGCCGGAGTTTGTGCGGCGTGTGTGTCGGCCTTCGCCGACGCCTTCTTTCCCTTCTTTTTCGCCAAGGTAGCTCTCCTTTGGAAATGCGCGTAAGTGAAGTGGATTGGCATAATCACTTCGCTTGCAAGAAATACCGCTTATGACAAGGAGAGTCAATGCGCGGCGGGAAAAAGCACAGCACTGCCGGCGCTCGAAACGGCGTGTGCGGGGTCGGCTCCCGGTCAAACAAGCGAATGCTTGCTATAATTCACGGCGACTTTTTCTTGCCAACGGCTTCCAGGATCTTTTCGATGCTTCGCACCCCCTATCCCCATCTGCTCTCACCGCTCGATCTCGGTTTTACGACGCTGAAGAATCGCGTCTTGATGGGCTCGATGCACACCGGACTCGAAGAAGCGCCCGACGGCTTTTCGCGATTGGCAGCCTTCTACGCCGAGCGTGCGCGCGGCGGTGTCGGATTGATTGTCACCGGAGGTATTGCCCCCAATCAGGAGGGGATCGTCATGCCGGGAGCGGCCGTCCTCGACAACGAGGCGCAGGCGGAGCTGCACCGGCAAATCACCGATGCCGTTCATCGCGCGGGTGGCAAGATCGCCATGCAGATTCTGCACACCGGTCGCTATGCCTATCATCGTGGCGCAGTCGCCCCGTCGGCCGTGCAGGCGCCGATTTCGCCAGTTCGTCCGCGTGAACTCGCCGAGGAGGATATCGAGCGCACGCTCAACGACTACGCCCGCTGCGCCAAGCTGGCGCAGCTTGCCGGTTATGACGGCGTCGAGATCATGGGGTCGGAAGGCTACCTGATCAACCAGTTCGTCGCGCAGCAGACCAACTTTCGCCAGGACCGCTGGGGGGGCAGCTTCGAAAACCGCAGTCGTTTCGCCGTGGAGGCGGTTCGTCGCGTTCGGGAGGCCGTCGGAGCCCACTTTATCGTCATTTTCCGATTGTCGATGCTCGACCTCGTGGAAGGGGGCAGCTCGTGGGAAGAAATCGTCAGTCTCGCAAAAGCCGTCGCGGCGGCTGGGGCGACGCTGATCAACACCGGCATCGGCTGGCACGAAGCGCGCATACCGACGATCGCGACGATGGTTCCGCGCGCCGCTTTCGTTTGGGTGACCAAGCGATTGATGGGCGAGGTCGATGTTCCCCTGGTGACGACCAATCGTATCAATACGCCGGAAGTCGCGGAGGACGTCATCGCGTCGGGTTGTGCCGACATGGTGTCGATGGCGCGTCCGTTTCTCGCGGACGCCGCTTTCGTGGCGAAGGCGGCGGCGGGTCGTGCCGACGAGATCAACACGTGTATTGCGTGTAATCAGGCGTGTCTCGACGAGATTTTTGAGGGCCGCCTGACCTATTGCCTGGTCAATCCGCGCGCCTGCCGCGAAACCGAGTTGCGGATCGAGCCGACAAAACGCGCCAAGAACCTCGCGGTCGTTGGCGCCGGACCCGCGGGGATGGCGTGTGCGCTGACGGCGGCAGAGCGTGGTCACCAGGTGACGCTGTTCGAAGCGGCGAGCGAAATCGGCGGTCAGTTCAATCTGGCTCGCCGCATTCCGGGTAAAGAGGAGTTTGCCGAAACGCTGCGCTATTTTGCGCATCGCCTGCGCGCAAGCAGCGTGTCGATCGAACTCGGGCGTACGTGCCAGGTTGCCGATCTGGTCGACGGCCGTTTCGACCACGTCGTGCTGGCGACCGGTATCGTTCCCCGACGGCCGGAGTTGCCGGGAATCGAGCACAGCAAGGTGATTTCCTACGCCGATTTGCTCGAAGGCTATCGGGTGGCCGGTCGGCGTGTCGCAATTCTCGGCGCCGGCGGCATTGGCTTCGACGTCGCCGAGTTTCTGACCCACGTCGACGACGATCGTGACGACGTCGTGCGCTTTCGGGACGAATGGGGAATCGACGGTGAGTACGCGCAGCGCGGGGGCCTCAAGGCCCCGATTCCGGAGCCCACACAACGCCAGGTCTGGTTGCTGCAGCGAAAGACGAGCAAGGTCGGCGACGGTTTGGCAAAGACGACGGGCTGGATTCGGCGCACCTTGCTGAAGAAGCGTGGCGTGCAAATGCTCTCCGGAGTGACTTACGAGCGGATTGACGAGGCCGGACTGCACGTCGTCATTGACGGAAAGCCGCAGTGTCTGGCAGTCGACCATGTGATCGTTTGTGCCGGGCAGGAACCGCGACGCGAGCTCGAAGACGGTTTGCGGGTTGCCGGCGTGCCGCTATCGCTGATCGGTGGTGCCGACGTTGCCAGCGAACTTGACGCCAAGCGTGCGATCGATCAAGGGACGCGCCTGGCAGCGGTGCTCTGACCGGTTTGCCTGCTGCGGACAAGCCGCGGCAACCCTTGCCGCTCGAAGCCAACCGCCGCAGCGATCTGCTGCGGGCGGCGGCGCGCTTGTTCGTTGTACACGGCTACACGGCAACCTCCACCCGTGACATCGCCGACGCCGTTGGCATGCGTTCCGGCAGCCCGTTCTATCACTTCCGCAGCAAGCAGGAGCTACTGAAGACGGCGGTGATCGAGGGACTCCAGGCCGCCGAAACCGGACTATGGGCGGCCATCGCCGGCGTCGATGACCCGGCGGAACGATTGCGGCGAATGATCCGTTGCCACCTCGATCATCTCTTCGCCGGCGACGGCCAGGTACCGCTGCTGCTTTGCGAGGTACGTCATCTCGATGCGCCGGCTTTGGCTGAGATCGCTGCCATTGCCGACCGCTACCAGCAGCCGTGGCAGCTTGCCCTCGACGAACTGGCCCAACGCGGGTCTTTGCGCAGTTCAGCGCCACCATTGCGCTGGTTGCTTTTCGGCATGCTCAACTGGAGCAGCCATTGGTTTCGACCCGACGGCGAGCTAACGCTGGACGACCTCGCCGAGGCGGCGGCGGATCTGCTGCTGCGGTGACGATCTAGTCGCTGCCGGTGGCGATCGGACGCTCGGGATCGCTGCACCATTCGCTCCACGAACCGGCGTAGAGACGCGCTCCCGGCAGCCCGGCGATCTCCATCGCCAGCAGGTTGTGGCAGGCGCTCACCCCCGAGCCGCAAGCCATCACCGTTTGTTCCGGGCTGGCTGCACCGAGCAGATCAAGGAATTCGCGCCGCAATTCGGCCGCCGGCCGGAAGCGGCCGGCCGGGTCGAGGTTGTCGCGGTAGCAACGATTGATCGCGCCAGGGATGTGCCCGGCGACCGGATCAATCGTCTCGTTCTCGCCCCGGAAACGGTCCGCGCTGCGCGCGTCGAGCAGACGAAAGCGGTCGTCGCCCAGCTTGGCGAGAACCTCCGTACCCGTGACGACGCCGCCGCGAAGATCCATGAGAAAGCGCGCCGGCGATGCCTGCGGCGAGTCGACGCTGACCGGTCGGCCCTCGGCCAACCAGCAGCCCAGGCCGCCATCGAGCAGCGCGACGCGATCGTGACCGAGCCAGCGCATCAGCCACCACAGGCGGCTGGCGACCATGCCGCCGGCGTCGTCGTAGGCAACCACCTGGACGCCGGCATGCACGCCGATGGCGCCCAGCTTGTCGGCCAGGGTCGACGGGTCGGGCAAGGGGTGGCGACCATTGCGTCCGTCTCGTGGTCCCGACAGGTCGTCATCGAGGTGAAGGAAGAAGGCGTGCGGCAAGTGCCCGCTGGCGTAGGCACGCCTGCCGGCCTCGGGGTCCGTAAGCTGATGACGACAGTCGATAATTCGCCATTCGGGGTCGGTAAGGTGCGCGCTGACGGTTGCGCCGTCGACCAGCGTCGAGTGACTCATGCCGGCTCGTCTCCCGGCTCGTCGCCAGCTTCGTCTTCGGCGAGCCACGAATGGGCTTCGACCTCGTCGGCAAAAAGCTGCATCTCGGCGCGCACGAAGATCTGTGACAGCCAGGCGCTCCAGGCGACCCACTGACTATCGGTGATTACGGCGATGCGCTGGAAGTCATTGGCGTGCGCGCGTGAGAAAACGAGGTCCTCCCAGGCGACGTCGAGCGTGAAGTCGGCCATTTCCCGCAAGTCAAACAACAGATCAATCGGCCCTTCCGAGGCGATGGCGGCGTTGGCCGCGACCTCGAACTCCTCGTAATCCGCCAGTGTGAACTCTGCGTAAACAGTCACTTCAACGCGCTTTTGTAGGTGCTCAATGACGATCATGGGGCCGCTCCGAGTCGTGTCGAGCGCAGTTTAGCACCTGTCGTCGCGTGGATCGCGGTCGCTTGGCAAAGGAAAAGGGAATGGCGGTCGCCGGTTTTCGCAGCGTGGATTGGCCAGCGCCACCGTGCATCTCTGGCAGCAGTCACTCAGGTATAATGCCGGCTCATTTTTTCCGGGATATGGCGGTGCCTGCCGAAAATCTTGTCGAAATCAAGGATCTCGATTTTGCCTACGACGATCGGCCGATCCTCAAGGGGATTAGCCTGCAGATTCCTCGCGGTAAGGTCGTCGCCATCATGGGCGGCTCCGGCTGTGGCAAGACGACCCTCTTGCGATTGATCGGTGGTCAGCTGCGGCCGAGCCGCGGCGACGTGCTGGTCGACGGCCTTTCGGTTCCCCGGCTCGAGGACGAGGAACTGTACGCCTTGCGTCGGCGAATGGGCATGTTGTTCCAGTTTGGTGCGCTGTTTACCGACATCTCGGTTTACGACAACGTTGCCTATCAGATGCGCGAACACACCGATCTTCCGGAAGAGGTGATTCGCGACATGGTGCTGATGAAGCTCAACGCCGTCGGGTTGCGTGGTGCGCACGAGTTGATGCCGGCAGAGCTGTCCGGCGGTATGGCGAGACGCGTCGCCCTGGCGCGCGCCATCGCGCTCGACCCGATGCTGATCATGTACGACGAGCCGTTTGCCGGGCTCGATCCCATCTCGCTCGGGATTATCGGGCAGTTGATTCGCAAGCTCAACGACGCGCTCGGTGCGACGACGATCATGGTCACGCACGACATCCAGGAGTCGCTGCTGATCGTCGACTTCATTTACTTCATGTCGGACGGCAAGGTCGTCGCGCTGGGGACCCCCGACGAAATCAAGGCCTCGACTCACCCGTTCGTGCATCAATTTGTTCATGCCGAGGCCGATGGCCCGGTTGCCTTTCACTACCCGGCCCCGTCTCTGAGTCGGGAGTTGCTTGCGAGGGACGATCATGAGCGGGCGTGAATCGGGTGTACTCGCCGTGATCACCCGCCTCGGGCATCTGGTCACCAGCGCCCTGCAAAGACTGGGCATCGCGAGTCGCTTCTTCGTAACCCTTCTGTTATGGTCTGGCCAGTCCTTCCGGCGGTTCAACCTGACCATACGCGAGATCTATTACGCCGGCTTTCAGTCCTTGTTGATCATCACGGTTTCCGGTTTGTTCATCGGCATGGTGCTCGGAATGCAGGGCTACGAGACGCTGCAGCGCTACGGTTCCGCCGATGCGCTCGGCATTTTGGTCGCTTTGTCCCTGGTGCGCGAGCTGGGCCCCGTGGTCGCGGCCTTGCTCTTTGCGTCGCGCGCCGGTTCGTCGATCACGGCCGAGATCGGGCTGATGAAAGCGACCGAGCAGTTGACGGCGATGGACATGATGGCCGTCAACCCGGTCGCGCGGGTCGTTGCGCCACGGTTTTGGGGCGGCGTGATCTCGATGCCGCTGCTGGCCGCGCTGTTTTCTGCGACCGGGGTCTTTGGCGGCTACCTGATCGGCGTCGTCTTTATCGGGGTTGACGAGGGGGCTTTCTGGTCGCAGATGCAAGCCTCGGTCGATTTTCGTTACGACGTCTGGAGCGGCATCGTGAAAAGCTTCGTTTTTGGCGTGGCCGTTTCCCTGATTGCCGTGTTCGAAGGTTACGAAGCGGTGCCGACGGCCGAAGGCGTTTCCAGTTCGATCAAAAGCACGGTGGTCAAGTCGGCGTTGGCGATTCTGGCACTCGACTTCGTGTTGACATCTTTCATGTTCCGGGAGGTTGCATGAGTCGCAAGCTGCTCGACCTGTGGGTCGGATTTTTCGTCGCGCTGGGGATGGCCGCGATCCTTTTCCTCGCCCTCAAGGTCGGCAATCTGTCGGCAGCCAACTTCGCCGAAACCTATCCCTTGCAGGCCAGGTTTGTTAATATCGGGGGGCTGAAGGTGCGCGCTCCGGTGAAGAGTGCTGGCGTCGTCGTTGGTCGGGTCGCCGACATACGTTTTGACGCGGAGACCTATGAAGCCGTAGTGACCTTCACGATCGACGGTCGTTACCGTTTTCCGAAAGATACCTTCGCGCTCATCTTGACCTCCGGTTTGCTCGGGGAGCAATACGTCGGTCTCGACCCGGGGGGCGACGAAAAGATGCTGAAGGCTGGCGACGTGATCGCCAAGACGCAGTCGGCGGTGGTGCTTGAAAAGTTGATCAGCCAGTTCATGTTCAACAAGGCATCCGAAGGGCCGGCGGAACAAAAATAATCGGAGGGACACCGGATGCACGCCCAACGCTCGTTACGCCTCTTTCATCTGGCTTGCGTCATCGCTATCGCCGGTTGCGCGACGACGGGCAACAACCCCAAGGACCCTTTCGAGGGCTTTAACCGGGCGATGTTTGCGGTTAACGAGAGCCTTGACGCGGCCTTGATCAAGCCGGTGGCACAGGGCTACGACGCGGTGACGCCTCTGCCGGTGAAAGTCGTCGTTGGTAACTTCTTCGGCAATCTGTGGGATGTCTGGACGGCTTTCAATAACTTGTTGCAGGGCAAGCCGCAGGAGGCGGTCTCGGACGTCGGCCGGGTCCTGGTCAACACGACCATCGGCATTGGTGGCGCTTTCGACGTCGCTGGAGAAATGGGTCTGACCAAGCATTCCGAGGAGTTCGGGCAAACGCTCGCCCGCTGGGGAGTCGGTGACGGTCCCTATTTCTACTGGCCGTTGATCGGGCCACGGACGACGCGTGACACCTTTGGCTGGATGGTCGACACCTACTATGACCCGGTCTGGCGCGTTGACGAACCCGCTCTCCGTAACAGCCTGGTCGCCGTGCGTTACATTGACTTGCGCGCCAGCTTGCTGCCGACCGACAAGGTGGTCGAAGAGGCCGCGTTCGACAAATATACGTACATTCGTGATGCTTATTTGCAGCACCGCCGCAACGAGGTGTTCGATGGCGATCCGCCGCGCGAACCCCTCGATTACTGACTGAACCGTTGCCGTGGTTCCGGATGCTGCGCCGAGCAGTGCCACCTCATCTGTCGGAGCGAGATCTATGAAGTCTCTCTTGTCACTTCTCCTGGCCTTTTTCGTCACGTTCGCAAGCGCCCAGGAGACGACTCCCGATGCGCTGGTGCGCAAGGTGACCGACGACGTGCTGACGATCGTCCGCCAGGACAAGGACATCCAGAGCGGTAACACGCGCAAGGCGATCGAACTCGTCGATGCCAAGGTGCTGCCGTATTTCAACTTTCAGCGCATGACCGCGCTCGCCGTCGGACGCGACTGGAGCAAGGCGACGGCGGAACAGAAAAAGCGCCTGGCCGAGGAATTCAAGACCCTGCTCGTACGTACCTACTCGAACGCGCTCACGTCCTACAAGAACCAGACCGTGGCCTACAAGCCGCTCAAGATGCAGCCGGGTGATACCGACGTGCTGGTCAAGACGGAAGTCTTACAGCCGGGGAGCAAGCCAGTCCAGCTCGACTACGCGCTCGAGAAGCAGGGGGAGAGCTGGAAGGTCTATGATGTGATCGTGGCCGGGGTCAGTCTGGTCACCAACTACCGCGATACGTTCGCTCAGGAAGTCCGCAATAACGGTATCGACGGTCTGATCCAAATGCTCGTTAATCGCAACAAACAGCTCGAAGCTGGCAAGAAATGATCGAGCGTGGCGACGGAAGCCTGCACGTTACGACGCCGATGGTGATCGTCAACGCGCGCGCGCTGCTTGCTGCCGGCAACAGTTGTCTGTCGAGTGTTGCGCCAGGCACGGTGCGACTCGATCTGGCGGCGGTGAGCGAGGTCGACTCTTCCGCGCTGGGCGTCCTCTTTGCCTGGATGCGCAACGGCGCCCAGCGCCATATCGCGCTTCGGCTGCACAATCCGCCGGCGAGCCTGATCAGCCTGGCGACGCTTTACGGCGTATCCGAACTACTGCCGCTGGCCTGACGGCGGGGCGTCGACGCTGCGTCGCGAAAACACGCCATGAGCGTCGCCATCGCCATTGAAGGGGTCGAGAAGCGCTTCGGCCGCGTGCGCGCACTGGCCGGAGTCTCGCTACGCATCGCTGAAGGAGAGTTTTTCGGTTTGCTCGGCCCCAACGGTGCGGGCAAGACGACGCTGATCTCGTGTCTGGCCGGTCTCGCACGCCCCGACGCAGGTCGCCTCATCGTCAAGGGGCATGACGTGGTGGGCGACTACCGCGCGGCGCGGCGTCTGCTCGGCGTCGTACCGCAAGAACTGGTTTTCGATCCGTTTTTCACGGTCCGCGAGACGCTGCGTATTCAGTCCGGCTATTTCGGCCTCCGCCACAACGACGAGTGGATCGACGAGATCCTCGCCAATCTCGACCTCACCGCCAAGGCCGATACCAATATGCGGCGCTTGTCGGGTGGTATGAAGCGACGTGTCCTCGTCGCTCAGGCGCTCGTGCACAAGCCGCCGGTGATCGTTCTCGACGAACCGACCGCTGGGGTCGACGTCGAGTTGCGGCAGGGGCTATGGCAGTTCATTCGTCGCCTCAACCGCGCCGGCCATACGGTCATCCTGACCACTCATTACCTGGAGGAAGCGGAGGCCTTGTGCGGACGAATCGCCATGCTCAAGGACGGACGCGTCGTTGCCCTGGATACGACGAGCAATCTTCTCGCGCGCTTTTCCGGACAAACGCTGCGACTGCGCATTTCGGAAGCGCCCTTGCCCGAGTCGTTGCGCGCCAGGGCGAGCGAGGATGAGGGGGAATGGATCTTTCAACTGACGGCGCCGAGCGAAGTCGAACCGCTGCTCGGCAGCTTGCGTCAGGCGGGGTGTCGGATCGACGATCTGCGGTTGCTACAGACCGATCTCGAAGACGTTTTTCTCGGCCTGATGCAAAGCAAGCCGACAGCCTCGTCGCTGGCGGCCCAAGCCTGATGTACGGATTTCGCACGCTGCTCTACAAGGAGGTCTTGCGCTTCTGGAAAGTCAGTTTCCAGACCGTTGGCGCGCCGGTGCTCACCGCCTTGCTGTACCTGATGATTTTCTCCCACGTGCTGGAGGCGCATGTGCAGGTGCACGGCGTTGTCTACACGGCGTTTCTCATTCCCGGGCTGGTGATGATGTCGGCCCTGCAGAACGCCTTCGCCAATAGCTCGTCGAGCTTGATTCAGTCGAAGGTCACCGGCAGCCTGGTTTTTGTCCTCCTGCCTCCGATCTCGTACCTTGAATTTTTTCTCGCCTACGTGACGGCGGCGATATTGCGTGGCCTGATGGTGGGGATTGGCGTCCTCCTGGTCACCTTGTGGTTTTCCCCTCCCACTTTGACGGCTCCCCTGTGGACACTCGTCTTCCTCGTTCTCGGTGGCGCGATCATGGGCGCTCTGGGGGTGATCGCCGGCATCTGGGCGGACAAGTTCGACCAACTGGCGGCGTTTCAGAACTTTCTGATCATGCCGCTGACGATGCTTTCCGGGGTCTTCTACTCGATCCATTCCTTGCCTGAGTTCTGGCAACAGGTGTCGCGTTTCAATCCGGTCTTTTATATGATAGACGGTTTTCGTTTCGGCTTCTTCGGCGTCTCCGACGTTTCACCGGAGAGCAGCCTCGCCGTGGTCGGCGCAAGTCTGTTGCTCGTTTCGTCGGTGGCATTGGCGTTGCTGAGAAGTGGCTACAAACTGAGGTCGTAAGACATGATGGACCCCGAACGATTGCGTGCCCTTATCGCTACCGGCCTGGTTTGCGAACACCTCGACGTCAGCGGCGACGGACACCACTTCGCGGCCTTGATTGTCAGCGCCGCGTTTGCCGGAAAGTCTCGCGTGCAACGGCAACAACACGTCAACGCGATACTGCGCGAACATTTCGACAGCGGTGAGCTGCACGCATTGTCGATGAAAACACAGACTCCGGAGGAGTGGCGTTCCGGTGGATAAACTGTTGATTGACGGCGGCGTGCCGCTTCGGGGTGAAATCGCGATTTCTGGCGCCAAGAACGCCGCTTTGCCCATACTTTGCGCCAGTTTGCTGACTTCCGAGCCGGTGTATCTGGAAAACGTACCGCGTCTGCGTGACGTGACGACGATGTTGCGTCTGATTGAGCAGATGGGCGTCAAGGTGAGCCGCGAAGGGGCCAAGGGTCTCGTCCTCGACAGCAGCGGACTCGACAATCCGCTAGCTCCTTACGATCTGGTGAAGACGATGCGCGCTTCGATCCTCGTCCTCGGGCCGCTACTGGCGCGCTGCGGCGAGGCACGCGTTTCGCTCCCGGGAGGCTGTGCCATCGGCGCGCGACCGGTCGAGCAGCACGTGCGTGGCATGCAGGCGATGGGCGCCGAAATCCACGTCGAAAACGGCTACATTAAGGCCAAGGCGGCCCAAGGGGGCAGGCGCGGCCTGCGTGGTGCCTTCGTCATGACCGACATGGTGACCGTGACCGGGACCGAGAATCTGATGATGGCGGCTGTTCTGGCCGAAGGTGAAACGATCATCGAAAACGCGGCGCGTGAGCCCGAGGTCGTCGACCTGGCGAATTGCCTGGTTTCGATGGGCGCGCAGATTGCCGGTGCTGGCAGCGACCGCATTCGCATCCGCGGCGTCGACCGTCTGCACGGCGCGTCGCACGTCATCATGGCCGACCGTATCGAGACCGGCACCTATCTGTGCGCAGCTGCGGCCAGTGGTGGCGACATACGCCTGACACGAACGTCGGCGTCGTATCTGGATGCTGTGGTCGACAAGTTGCTCGACGCTGGTTGCGACGTCGTCGCCGAGCGCGATGCGATCCGGCTGCGCGCGCCCTCGCGCTTGAAAGCCGTCAGTGTTCGAACGTCGCCCTACCCCGCCTTTCCTACCGACATGCAGGCGCAGTTCATGGCGATCAACTGCGTCGCGGAAGGATCGGCGGTGATTCGCGAAACGATCTTCGAGAACCGTTTCATGCACGCGGTCGAACTGATTCGACTGGGCGCTGACATCCGAATCGACGCCAGCAACGCCATCGTTACCGGCGTCGATCGTCTGGAAGGCGCAGCCGTGATGGCGACCGACCTACGCGCGTCGGCGAGCCTGGTGATCGCGGGGCTGGTGGCAAGAGGCGAGACGCTGATCGATCGCATTTACCATCTCGATCGCGGATACGAGGGGATTGAGGACAAGCTCGGCCAACTCGGTGCGCGCGTTCGCCGGATCAAGCAAGCGACTTTCGGGTGAAGCGAGTCGGCGTTGCGACGTAACTGGCGCCGCACGGGACGCGGCGATCAACTGCGCAGCTTCTGCTTCTTGCTCTCGCTCGTTGGCTGCTGGACGATCTGCAGGTCATTGTCCTGGGCGAAATGCAAGACGAAGCGATACGCCATCGGTTCGATCTCGTAGAGCTGCCCGTCGACGAAAACGGCTTTTTCGCCCTTGTAAGTCCGCGGTCCAACGTAAGGCGAGTAGCGCATCCGCTTCTCGGCACCAAACACCGAAAGCACTCCGCACAGACGGTCCGCCCAGTCGCTCGGACGAAACTTTTGGTCAGCGGTCGTCACACCGACAATGATGAACGACGAGTGCGGAGTGGTCATGTCTTGCCCGTCTCGTAACGAGGTCGCCGAAACCTGACCGGGAGGCCCGTTGCCCCTGGCCGTGGCTGGCCCGCCAATTCTAGCAGAAAGGGGGCCTGCCACGGCTCCGAGCCGAGAATGCCGGCGACGACGCCGAATGTCATACGATCAGAGGACGGAGATTGCATCCAACAACGGAGACGCAGGCGCCCAAATTACACAAATGTAATCCACCCGTCAGCTTATTGACGGTAGCGCCAAGCGATACTTCGCTCCCGGTCGCGTGTGGAAATCTTGTCGGTGCGCTGGGTGCGGGTGAGGCTGCCAGACGCTGGCGCTAGCGTGCAGCGCGGCGAAGGCTGCGCCGGGGGTAAAATTTCCCCCGCAGCGCGGGCGAGCTCGCCGCCTTGCGCACAGCATTCCTTGTTCATGCCTTGTGTTTCACGGAGGTCACGTGCCCGGGTCGCCGACCCTACCGACCATCGTCGTCCTCTTCGCTTGCCTTCATGGCGTGCCGGTAGGTGCTCAGGAGCCGGTGCTGGGGGCTACGGTCGACGGTCTGCTCGCCTACGCCAGGACCCACAATCCGGAGCTCGCCGCCATGCAAGCCGAAGCGGACGCGTCAGGAGAACGCGTCATTCCCGCCGGTGCGCTTCCCGATCCCCGGTTTCGCATGGAACTGCGCGACATCACCAAGTTTGGCGAGCAGAATCCAACCCTCTCGCCGAGTCGCGTCGGCAGTACCAAGTATTTGGTCTCGCAAGAGATCCCCTGGTTCGGCAAACGCGATCTGAAACGCGACGTCGCCGAACTCGAGCGCGAGAGCGCCCAGGGACGCGCGTCGGCGACCTGGTCAGAAATCGCTGCCCGGATCAAGGCGAGCTTCGCGCAGCGGTACTACGTTCAGCGCAGCGAACGGCTGACGGGCGAGATTCTCGACCTGATGCAACGACTCGAGAAGATCGCTCTGGTGCGCTACAAGAGCGGGCTCGCCAGCTTGCAGGACGTGATCCGCGCGCAGGTCGAGCAAACACGACTGCGCAACGAGCGGGTGGCCCTGGAAACCGAACGTCACCACCTGCATACTCGGCTGAACGCCTTGCTCGGTCGCCCGCCGGCCGCGCCGCTGGTCGAAGCGGAACGGCTGCGCCCATTGCCGGCGGCTGTGCAACTGGATTTTGCGACGCTGGAAGCACGTGTTCTGGCGCGAAGCCCGCTGCTCGCTGCTGACACCAGCAAACTGAAGGCGGCAGAAAAGGGTCGCGAACTGGCCTACAAGAACCGCTATCCGGACTTCGCCGTCGGCTTCGGTCCGATCCAGTACCAGAACGAGGTCAAGGAGTGGGAAGTGATGGTGGAAATGAATCTTCCGCTGCAGCAGTCGTCGCGACGGGCGCAGGAGCGCGAAGCCGAAGCCGTGCTCGCGGCGGCTCGCGCACGACGCGAGGCCAGTAGCAGGCAGTTGCTGGCGGAACTGGCCGACAACCTGGCCGCCATCGACGGCGCCCGGCGAAGCGAGGCGCTTGCCAGCAACGACTTGCTGCCCGAGGCCGAGCTAAGTTTCAAAGCGGCTCTGGGAAGCTACGAAACCGGAAAACTGGATTTCGCGACGCTGCTCGAAGCGCAGCGTCAGATCCGTCAGGCGCGACAGGAACAGCTCAAGGCCCAGGCGGAAGGACAGATGCGCCTGGCGGACGTTGAACGCCTGCTGGGCGAAGACCTGTGAAGCGCCTCCTACCGCTCGTTGCTGGCGCGCTGACGCTGGCGCTTCTCGCCGCCGCTGGCGGCTACTGGGCAGGCCAGCGGCAGGTGACGACGCACGATCAGACAGCGCAGCGCGCGTCGGAGACGTCTGGCGAGGCCGGCGGAAAACCCCGAAAACTGCTCTACTATCGCAATCCGATGGGCCTGCCGGATACGTCGCCAACGCCGAAGAAGGACCCCATGGGCATGGACTACCTTCCGGTATACGAGGACGACGGCGAGGATCAACCGACGTCGGCCCGGCAGATCAGGATCAGCGTAGACAAGGTGCAGAAACTGGGCGTACGCACCGAGGCGGCGCAGAGGCGCGTTGTCGACCGGGTGGTGCGGGCGGCTGGCCGCATCGAACCGGACGAGCGGCGCCTTTACACCATCGCGCCCAAGTTCGAGGGCTACGTCGAGCGCCTTCACGTCAGTATCACGGGTCAGCCGGTCGGCAAAGGGCAGGCGCTGTTCGACGCCTATAGCCCGGAACTCGTTTCCGCGCAGCGTGAATACACCCTGGCGGTGCAGGCCGCCGCGTCGCTGTCGGAGGGCGCCGAGACGGCTCGCCAAGGCCATCAGCAACTGGCCGCGGCCAGCTTGCTTCGTCTGCGCAACTGGGACATTTCCGAGGAGCAGTTGCAAGCCCTTGCCCGGTCAGGCGAAGCGACGCGGACCCTGACCTTCCGCTCGCCGGTCGCCGGCATCGTGAGCGAGAAGCGCGCCTTGCCGGGGTTGCGCTTCATGGCCGGCGAGGTGTTGTACCAGGTGGCGGATCTGTCCGCCGTCTGGGTAGTGGCCGACGTGTTCGAGCAGGACATTGGCTTCGTGAAAGCCGGCGCCAAAGCCAAGGTAAGGATCAGCGCGTACCCGGAGAAGGTGTTCACCGGCACGATCAGCTATGTCTACCCGACCTTGAAGGCGGAGACGCGAACGATTCCGATCCGCATCGAGTTGCCGAATCCTGGCCAGTTGCTGAAGCCGGCGATGTTTGCCGAGGTCGAGCTGCCGGCGGGCGGCGCGAGCGCGGTGGTCACGGTTCCGGCGTCGGCGGTGATCGACAGCGGCACGCGTCGCATCGTCCTGGTGGCGATCGGGGAAGGTCGTTTCGAACCGCGAGAAGTCCGGCTGGGGCAGCGCGGCGAGCAATACGTTGAAGTGCTCGAGGGCGTGCAAGACGGCGAGTCGGTGGTGGTCGCCGCCAATTTCCTGATCGACGCCGAGAGTAATCTGAAGGCAGCGCTCGATGGCTTCGGCCACGCAGGTCACGCTGCGACGCCAAAGGCGGAAGCTGCGGTCGGAAGCGAGCACGTCGGGCATCGGCACGACCGGCCGGCAACCGTCGGCCACCGGGCGAGCGGAACGATCGCCGGCTTCGACCCCGGGAGCGGCCGGTTAACGCTCAGCCACGGGCCGGTCGCCAGCCTCAACTGGCCGGGGATGACGATGGATTTCCAGGTGGCGAACTCGGCGCTGCTCGGCGGTTTGCAGCCCGGTATGGCGGTCACCTTCGAGTTTGTCGAGCGCAAGCCCGGCGAATGGGTCGTTACCGGAATCCAGGCGGCAGCCGGCAATGGCGGCGCCGCGGCGCGTTCGCACGCCGGCCATTGACTGCCGGTGCGGTAATCGTTGCCAGTCGGTCGCAAGACGAGCGGGCTGACCACCAAGCAGTGAACGGGTGAGCACGGTGGTCGATTGGCGGCGTCGCAAAGTCGATTCCCCGAATTAACGGAGCGAAAATGCTTTCCCACATCATTGAGTGGTCGGCGAAAAACCGTTTTCTCGTCCTGCTCGCGACGTTCTTCATCGTCGTTGCCGGCGTCGTCGCCGTCCTGCGGACACCCCTCGACGCGCTGCCGGATCTCTCCGACGTACAGGTGATCGTCTATACCGAGTACCCCGGCCAAGCACCACAGGTAGTCGAAGATCAGGTGACGTATCCGCTGACGACGGCGATGCTCTCGGTTCCAAAGTCGAAGGTCGTGCGTGGCTTTTCGTTCTTCGGAGCGTCCTTCGTATACGTCATTTTCGACGACGGCACCGACATCTACTGGGCCCGGTCGCGAGTCATCGAGTACCTCAATTTCGCTTCCGGGCGTATGCCTCGTGGAGTCACACCACAAATTGGCCCGGACGCGACCGGCGTCGGTTGGGTCTATCAGTACGCGTTGCTGGCCAAGGAGCGGACGCTCGCCGAGTTGCGCACACTGCAGGATTGGTATCTGCGTTACCAGCTGACCAAGACACACGGTGTCGCCGAGGTGGCGTCGCTTGGCGGCTTCGTGCAGACCTACCAAGTGACGGTCGATCCGGTGAAGTTGCGCGCCTACGGGGTTCCTTTGGCGGCAGTCGTGAAAGTCATCCGCGAGTCAAACCGTGACGTCGGCGGTCGCGTCGTCGAAATGGCCGAAACCGAGTATATGGTACGCGGCAAGGGGTATCTGCGTGGGGTCGCCGACCTCGAACATCTGGTCGTCAAGGCTCAGGGCGGCACGCCAGTGCTGATCCGCGACGTCGCCCGCGTCGAGCTGGCGCCCGACGAGCGGCGTGGGGTAAGCGAACTCAACGGCGAGGGGGAAGTCGTGTCGGGAATCGCCATGGCGCGCTACGGACAGAACGCGCTGGAGGTGATCCACAACCTGAAGGAGAAAATCGGCGAAGTCTCGGCCGGCCTGCCGGCGGGCGTCACTGTCGAGACAGTGTACGATCGCTCCGAGCTGATTCACCGCGCGATCGCCACACTGACGCGGACGCTGGTCGAAGAAAGCGTGATCGTCGCCCTCGTCTGCATTGTCTTTCTGCTGCATTTCCGCAGTGCCCTGGTCGCCATCCTGATGCTGCCGGTCGGCGTCCTGATGGCATTTATCGCGATGCGCCTGCTCGGCATGAACTCGAACCTGATGAGCCTCGGAGGCATTGCCATCGCCATCGGGGCGATGATCGACGCCGCCATCGTGATGATCGAGAACGCGCACAAGCACATCGAGCGCCTGCCGGCGGAACATTCACACGCCGAGCGCATCGACGCCATGATTGCGGCCAGCAAGGAAGTCGGCCCGGCGCTCTTTTTCTCGCTGCTGATCATCACCGTTTCCTTCCTGCCGGTGTTCACGCTCGAGGCCCAGGAAGGGCGGCTGTTCGCGCCGCTCGCCTACACCAAGACCTTTGCCATGGCAAGTGCGGCCTTGCTCTCGGTGACGCTGGTCCCGGTCCTGATGGTGCTTTTCATCCGCGGCAAGATCATGCCCGAGGCCAGGAATCCGGTGAATCGTGCCTTGATCTGGGCCTATCGGCCGCTGATCGGAGGCGTTCTGCGTTGGCAAAAGACGACCATCGCCGCGGCGCTGGTCGCGCTGGCGGCGACGCTTTATCCGGTCAGCCGTCTGGGATCGGAATTCATGCCGACGTTAAACGAGGGGACGCTGTTCTATATGCCGACTTCGCTGCCGGGAATGTCGATCACCAAGGCAGCCGAACTCCTGCAGACGCAGAACAAGATCATCCGCAGCTTTCCCGAGGTCGCCTCGGTGTATGGCAAGGCGGGTCGCGCCAATACGGCGACCGACCCGGCGCCGACCGAGATGTTTGAGACGGTGATCAATCTGAAGCCCGAGTCCGAGTGGCGTCCCGGAATGACGACCGACCGGCTGATCGCCGAGCTGGATCAGGCCTTGCAGTTTCCCGGCGTCTCGAATGCCTGGACGATGCCGATCAAGGCGCGTATCGACATGCTGTCGACCGGCATCCGGACGCCGATCGGCATCAAGGTCTTCGGCAAGGATCTCGAGACGATGGAACGATTGGCGCGCGAGATCGAGACCGTCGTCAAGGCGGTTCCCGGCACCACCTCGGCGTTTGCCGAACGTATTACGGGGGGCTACTATCTCAACATCGAGCCGGATCGGACGCAGTTGGCCCGTTATGGACTGAGCATCGGCGACTTGCAGGACCTCATTGGCCAGGCTCTGGGTGGCGAGATGGTGACCACCGCTGTCGAGGGTCGCGAGCGTTTCGGCGTAACGGTACGCTACCCGCGTGAGCTGCGCTCTGATCCGCTGCGCATCGCACACGAGGTGTTGGTGCCGACGATGGACGGTGCGATGATCCCGCTTGGCCAGCTGGCCAGGGTGGAAGTCGCCAAGGGCACACCGGGAATCCGCACCGAGAACGCTCTGCTCTCGGCGTACATCTTCGTCGACATTCGCAATCGCGACATCGGCGGTTACGTTGCAGAGGCAAAGAAGGCGGTCGCCGAGCAGGTGAAGTTTCCGCCGGGTTATTACGCGACGTGGAGCGGCCAGTTCGAGTCGATGGAGCGTGCCATCCAGAAGATGAAACTTGTCGTTCCGCTGACCTTGCTCGTCATCTTCCTGCTGCTCTACCTGAACTTCAAACGGTTGACCGAAACCCTGATCGTCATGTTGTCGGTACCGTTTGCCCTCGTTGGCGGTTTTTGGCTGATGTGGCTGCTCGATTACAACCTGTCGGTCGCGGTGGCTGTCGGTTTCATTGCCTTGGCCGGTGTTGCCGCGGAAACCGGAGTCGTCATGCTGATCTACGTCGACCACGCCTGGGAAGCTGCCAAAGTGAGATGCCGCCGAGCGAACCAGGTACCGACGGTGCACGACCTCTACGACGCAATCAGGGAAGGAGCGGTCGAACGCGTGCGCCCGAAAATGATGACGGTCGTCGCCATCATGGCTGGCCTGCTGCCGATCATGTGGGGCACCGGAACCGGATCCGAAGTCATGCGCCGAATCGCCGCACCCATGGTCGGCGGCATGCTTTCCTCGACCGTCCTCACGCTCGCCGTCATCCCGGCGATCTACGCTCTGGTCAAACAATGGCGGCTGACGCGCGGGCTGGAGAGCCTCCCGGCGAACGGCAGCCAGCTCGCGGCGCCGCTAGCGCCGGGCTGAGGCGGACAAAGCGCGGGGTTTGGCGATTGTTCACCCCCAACCGGCAAGCTGCCCCAGAATCTCGACTTCGCTTCCGACTTCAGTGGGAAGGCATCCTGCCCAAGCCGCTCTCCAACCTGGTTGGTGAGGTGATACCCGGTTCGCGATTACCCGCTTTGGAACGGTGAATGACGACTGCAATGAACCATAACCCACGTCCGATCACGCGTCGCGGCGACTACACGCCGCCCCCTTTCCTGGTCGACGACGTCGATCTCAACTTGCACTTCCTGGACCGCGAAGTCGTCGTCGACAGCCGGCTGCGGCTGCGGCGCAACCCCTCGTCCGTCCGTGTCCCCGTCTTGCGCCTCGACGGCGAAGCGCTGACAACGCTGACCGTCGAAGTCAACGGACAACCGCTGGCGGCCGACCGCTACCACTGTAGCGATACGGCACTGACCATCGATCACCCGCCGGACGAACTGCTGCTCACCACCCGCGTGCGTATCGACGCCGACCACAACACCACGCTCTCGGGTCTCTATCGTTCGCAGGACGGGTACTTCACGCAGTGCGAGGCGGAAGGATTTCGCCGCATCACCTGGTTTCCCGACCGCCCTGACGTGATGGCGCGGTACACAGTGACGCTGCACGCCGACAAGAGTCGGCTGCCGGTGTTGCTCGCCAACGGCAATCCGGTTGCCAGCGGCGACGAGGCGGATGGCCGCCACTGGGTACGCTGGGTCGACCCCTTCCCGAAACCGTGTTACCTCTTCGCCGTCGTCGCTGCCCAGCTTGACGTGCAGCGCGACCGCTTCGTCACTCGCAGCGGCCGCGTCGTACAGCTCGCCGTCTATGTCGAACCGGGCAAGCTCGACCAGACGGCACACGCGATGGACGCCCTCAAGTGCGCGATGCGGTGGGACGAAGAGGTTTTCGGGCTCGAGTGCGATCTGGATCACTACATGATTGTCGCGGTCGGCGATTTCAACATGGGTGCGATGGAGAACAAGGGCCTCAACCTGTTCAATACCAAGTATGTCCTCGCCCGCGCCGACACCGCGACCGACACCGACTACCAGAACATCGACCGCGTCGTCGCGCACGAATACTTCCACAACTGGACCGGCAACCGCGTCACCTGTCGCGACTGGTTTCAGTTGTCGCTGAAGGAGGGTCTGACCGTATTTCGCGACCAGGAATTCGGTGCAGACCGGCACGGGCGCGCGATCACCCGCATCCAGGAAGTGCGCGACCTGCGCGCCGCCCAGTTTCCCGAAGACGCGGGCCCAATGGCGCATCCGGTCCGGCCGGATGCCTATCTCGAGATCAATAATTTCTATACCAGCACGGTGTACGAGAAAGGCGCCGAGCTGGTGCGCATGATCCAGACGCTGATCGGCAAGGCAGCGTTCCGCCGCGGCATGGATCTGTACTTCGCCCGTCACGATGGTCAGGCGGTGACCTGCGATGACTTTGTTGCCGCCATGGCCGATGCCTCGGGGGTTGACCTGCGGCAGTTCATGCGCTGGTACGACCACGCCGGCACGCCGCGTTTGCGCGCTGACGGCGCTTACGACGCGAGCACGCAGCGCTATGTGCTGACCGTCTCGCAGACGCGAGCCAGTACCGGCGAAGGCGGTACGGCGCCTCTGTTTCACATTCCGATCGCCGTCGGGCTGCTGGCGGCGAACGGAGACCCGATCCCGCTGCAGCTGGCGGGCGATCGCGAGGCGCCGTCCACAGAGAACACGCGCGTCCTCTCGCTCACCGAGGAATCACAGTCTTTCACCTTTGAAAACGTCCCGGTGGCACCTGTCATTTCGCTGCTGCGCAACTTTTCGGCGCCGGTGATCATCGACACGGACTGGCGGGACGAGGACCTCCTCAGCCAACTGGCACACGACACCGATCCCTTCAACCGCTGGGAGGCGGGCCAGCGGCTTGCCACTCGCTGGCTGATCGACGGTGCGACGACGCTCGCCAACGGTCAGACGCCCTGCTGGCCGCAACGTTTGGTCGCTGCGATGGCGAAAGTGCTGGCGCTTGGCGACGACGATCCGGCATTCGCCGCCGAGGTGCTGCAGCTTCCCGGTGAAGCAACCCTCGCCGAAGCGATGACCCTCGTCGATCCGGACGCTTTGCACGCGGCGCGTAACGATCTGCGGCGCTTTCTCGCCGAACAGCTGGCACCGGTCTTGCGAGAGACCTACGATGCCATGGCCGCCGCCTACCAGCCGACGCCGCAAGCCGCCGGCCGCCGCGCGCTACGCAACACCAGCCTGGCCTACCTCGCCGAACTCCCGACTGGCGAAACGAAAACGCTTGCCCTGCACCAGTTCGAGACCGCCGACAACATGACCGATCGGTTCGCGGCGCTGGCTACGCTGACTCAGCACGCGTGTCCCGAGCGCGCGCAGGCGCTGGCCGCTTTCTACGACCGCTGGCACAATGAGCCGCTGGTGGTCGACAAATGGCTGGCGGTGCAGGCCGGGAGTCGCTTACCCGAGACGCTGACGACGGTGCGTGAGCTGCTCGGTCACCCGGCTTTCGATCTCGGCAACCCGAACAAGGTGTATGCCCTACTCGGCACGTTCGGTCATAACCATGTGCGCTTTCACGCCGCCGATGGCGCCGGCTATCGCTTCCTCGGCGAACAGATTGGCCAACTTGATCGCCTCAATCCGCAGGTCGCCGCGCGTTTGGCGCGACGCTTCGACCGCTGGCGGCGATTCGACGTCGTCCGCCAGGAGCACGCGCAGGCGGCACTCGAGACGCTGCGCGGTCGAGGCGGTCTGTCGGCCGGCGTGCGCGAGATCGTCGACCGGGCGCTCGCCTGAGCAGTCGGCGTAGCCCCTTCGGGGCCAGCGAAGATCGTGCCGCCGGCTGACGAAAGAGGCGACCCTTTCCCTCACCAGCGCCTGTCGGGGTCGGTAGTGAGTTGGCCACCGCTTTTTTCGAGACGGTCTTCGAGCTCGCCGACACAGGCTGCGACGCTGTTGGCCGACTGTTCGATCGTTGTCTGCAGGGCCTGTTCGAGCCGATCGAGCCGAGCCATGATTTCCGCTGCCGAGGTCGACGACAAGGCGGTGCTGCCACCGCCAAGCTTCTGCAGCTCGACTTCGACGAAGTTGCGCAGTTCGGTAAAGCGCGAAGCTTCCGCCTTGTCGGCGAGATCGCGGTTCAGCGCCAGTTCTTGCGCGTGACGGCGTGAATCGAACAGCGCCGACGCTTGAACATAGACGACGAAAGCGAGAAAGAACGCGGTCAGGAACGCAACGACTCCGAGCATGATCGCGCCCAGCGGTGCCGTCACGTCGGTGACGCCGAGCGACAGCGTCGTCGGCGTGATGAAGTGTTGCCAGTTCAGCGCCGCGAAAGCAGAAAGGGCGCCAAGAACCAACAACAGGAGAATCGTGCGTAGCTTCATGGGGTAGGACTCCTCTGTCGAACAGAAAACGTGGGCCCGCGGGGGGAACGCCTAGCAGCCTGTCGGACTTGACCAGGGCGGTTTGCCGGGCGGCTCACGGCACATCGGCAGACGGCATGCGGGCGAGGATGATCGCCGCCTTCTTCGCCAGGCCAGGGGCGTTGCGATGGCGGTCGTAGAAACGCGGGCTGGGGACCATTCCGGCGAGGCGAGCTGCCTGCTCGCGCGACAGCTGTGCGGCGGAGACCCCATAGTAGTGGCGGGCAGCGGCCTCGGCGCCAAAGACGCCGTTGCCCCATTCGATGACGTTGAGGTAGACTTCGAAGATGCGCTGCTTGCTCCACACGCCTTCGAGCATCAGCGTGATGATCGCTTCCTCGGCTTTCCGCCACGGCGTTTTCGCCGGCGTCAGGAAGAGGTTCTTGGCCAACTGTTGGGAAATCGTCGAACCGCCGGCGACGACGCGCCCCCGTTTCTGATTTTTTTCGATCGCAAGCTGTATACCCTCCCAGTCAAAGCCCTCGTGATCGACAAACTTTGCGTCTTCGGCAGCGATGATCGCGTGTTTGAGGTGGCGCGAGATGCGGTCGTAGTTCACCCACTGTTGCTTCAATCCCGCCTGCGGATCTTTCTGCTGCAGCTCTTCGAGGCGAAGGGCCATGAAGCGCGTATGTTCGGGGTTTACCCAGTTCCACCACAGCACCCAGCCGAAGAGCCAGAGCTGGTAAAGCAGCAGCAGCGCGCAGCAGGCGAGCAGAAAGCGCTTCAGCCAGTTCCAGGCGCGGATCATCGCCCGCCGGCTGCCCGCGTACCGGCAGCGCGTAGCATAGCCAGCACCGGTGCCGTCTGCGGACGCACACCGCGCCAGATCAGGAACGCTTCGGCAGCCTGTTCGACGAGCATGCCAAGCCCGTCGGCAAGACGTGTCGCGCCCTGATCAGCGGCGAAGCGAAGGAAAGGACTCGCCGCCTCACCGTACATCATGTCGTACGCCAGGCTGCCGACGGCAAACACCCCGCTCGGCAGTGGGGGCAGCTCGCCCCCGAGGCTGGCCGACGTCGCATTGATTACGAGATCGAACGGCTCTCCGGCCAATTCGCCGAAACTCGCCGCGGACAGTCGAGGCGCCGCGCCGTGGCGAACGACGAGCTCCTGCGCGCGGGCAGGGGTCCGGTTGGCGATCACCAGAAGCGACGGCTGCGCGTCGAGCAGTGGACCGACCACCCCGCGCGCGGCGCCGCCAGCGCCGAGCAGCAGGACCCGTCGCCCAGCAATCCGGCACGCCAGGTTGCCATCGAGGTCAGCCAGCAGACCGGCGCCGTCGGTATTGTCGGCCAAGATTCCCGCCGCGTTGAAAACCAGCGTATTCGCGGCGCCGGCAAGCGTTGCCCGCGCGCTCGATTGGGTCGCCAACCGGCAGGCCTCTTCCTTGAAGGGAAGCGTCACGTTGGCGCCGCGAGCGCCGGCGGCGACAAACTCGCGCACGCTCTCGGCGAAGCGATCGACCGGCGCCAGAATCGCTGCGTAGCGCAGCGCGTGTCCGCACTGCTTGGCAAACGCCGAATGGATCGACGGCGATCGGCTATGGTGGATCGGATTGCCGAAAACGCCGTAGAGATCGCTCATCGCGCTTTGGTCTCCAGGCTGTCGCGCTGGGTGAAGTTCCAACTGCGGGTGATGACGAGGACGTCGGTGTCGTGCCGGATCGCCGGCGGAAAAGCGGCATACGGCGCCGCCATGGCGACGATCCGCCGGGCTGCGTCATCGAGAATTCGGTGCCCCGACGAGCGGTTGATTTCGACCGAGCCGACGCTGCCGTCGCTGCGCAGGGTGACCGTCAACACCAGGCTGCCATAGAGCTTGCCACGCGCCGCCGGTGGATAGTTCAGCGTCCCGACGCGTTCGACCTTTTGCCGCCACTCCTCGACGTACTGGGCAAAGCGGTATTCGTCGGCCCGGGTGCCGATGAACTTCTTGCGCGGCCGCTGATTGTATTCGTCAACCTCCTTCGCAATCTCGCCTTCCAGGCGGGCCATGGCGAGCGCACTGTGTGCCAGATCGCGCCCGCTGATACTGGGTGACGGCTCGGCCTGCTCCTGCTTGTCGTTGCTGGGGGCAACGATCGTCTTCTCGCTGGTCTTCGCCACCAGCCGCGGTTGGCGTGCTTCCTGCTCCTGAACGCGGCGTCGCGACTGCTCGATATCGTCGCTTTCGTGATGGCGCGGCGCCGAAGGCAAGGCGGTTTTCGCACGCCGAGCTTCCTCGACGTTGCCGCCAGCGTCGAGAGTCGCCTGCGCCAGAGCCTGCGCTTCCGCCGGCTTGCGCAGCGACCGGGTGTTCACCAGAATGATGTCGAGAGCACGCTCCTGAAACGCGCGCGAGGCATCGGGAAAACGAAAATGCAGCGACAGCAGCAAGGCATGTAGCGCCAGCGACAGCACCAGTGCCCACCCCAGGTTGCGCCAGGCGGCAGCTGGTCGAGCGGAAGGCAGCGTTCGCCGAGCCACTTCAATCGACCACTTCCAGGGCTTCTTCGTCGGTTGCCGCAGCGGCGATCGTTTCGAGGTATCGACCGCTGAGGGTGAGCGAGAGTTCGTCGATCGCTTCGATACGCAAGCGTAGACGCTCACCCGTTCTCAGCTCGGCAGGCGCCGACGGGACGCGCTGAAACAGCGGCAAGGGCCCGATCTTGACGAGGTTTTCACGGCCGACGATGGTTGCCTCAACCGTCTGCACCTGCTGCTGGCGCAGCCAGCGCAGGCACCAGTAACGTTCCATGCCGCGCTGAAACTCGGCGTACGCGGCGTAAGTCAGTTCGAAGTCACGAAGGGCGGCAAAAAGCGCGTCGGATCGCGGCGCAAACGGCGGCGTGTTGCCCATCAGGCAGGCGATCAGCTGCCACTGGTTGAGCAGATCGACATAGCGGCGCAGTGGCGACGACACCCAGGCATACTGTTTGACACCCAGCCCTTCGTGTGCCAGCGGGACCGTACTCATGCGCACTTTGCCGGCGCTCTGCACACGGAAGACCGCGGCTACGCCCTGGCTTGCCAAGAGTTCGCCCCAACTGCTGTTGGCGACGATCATCAGTTCGGCAACCAGTTTGTCGAGTGGGCTACCACGCCGACGCGCCGAGATCTCGACCCGACACGATTCAGCGTCGGCCAGGTCGCCGTCAATCCGAAAGTGATAGTCGTGGTTTCCTTGCGTCGCCGATGGCTTGCCGCGCCGTCCTTCGCACGCGTTGGCGAGCTGCCACAGGGTGTGCAGTTCCGGCCCAAAGCGAAAATCGATCTCGCCGGCTGCCAGCGTCTGCTCGTTGAAACGTGGTTCAAGGTCGTGGTGTCGCAGATTGGCATGCACCGGGACGCGTTCGACGCGCGACTCGCGAGCGACGATCTCGAACTCCGGCGTGACCGTCAGATAGAGCGAAACCGCCGGGACTTCGTGGCCACTCGATAGCGTGAAGCGATCGACCACGGCTTCCGGCAGCATCGTGATCTTGCTGCCCGGCATATACACCGTCGACAGCCGGGTTCTGGCCAGACGGTCGAGGTCAGAACCTGGCGCCATACCCAGGGCAGGGGCGGCGATGTGCACGCCAATTCGCCAGCCGAGACCCGGCAAAGCTTGCACCGAAAACGCGTCGTCGATCTCGGTGGTGGTCGCATCGTCGATCGAAAACGCCTGCACGTCGGCGAGCGGCAGACCGGCGACCGGAGTCGGCGGCGAAAAGTCCGGAAAACCGACACCGGATGGAAAGTGCTCGACCAGAAAGCGCTGCAGATGGTAGTCGTACGCCGACGCAATGGCGCCACAGCGCGCCAGGAGATGCGCTGCCGACAGTCCGGTCTCGCTGCACGCAGTCTCCAGTGCTTTCGTCTCGCAGCGATTGCGGTCCGGTTTGAAGAGCAACTGACCGAGAATCGGCGCAAACTCGACCGGGAGCGAAAACGCCTTCAGCTCACCGACCATGCGTTCAATGGCCAGTGCCTGCTGGCGCTTTCGTTCCTGGCCGGCGAGCGCGGCCTGGAGAATTTCCGGCGGCGCTTTGCGAAACCGCCCCTTGCCTTTGCGGTGAAAGTACATCGGCGCCGCATGCAGCGCGAGCAGCAACGCCGTGGCTTCGGCGGCGGTGGCCAGGTGTCCGAAGTATTCGTCGGCCACGTCGGCAAAGGAAAACTCGCCGTCTCCCAGGCACTCCCAGAGAAAGTCGTGCTCGATTCCCTCGGACAGTGCTTCCGCCTGTTCGATGAGCTGCGACGGTGTCGGTTCGCGATAGCGCAGGAGGACACTGGCCGATTTGATCTTGCTGCGCTTGCCGGAGGCTGATTCCACTTGCAACGACGTATCGTTGTCGGCGACGATCGTCGCCGCCCGAAACCCTCCGTCTTCTTCGAAAAGAACGTGCATCGCGAGGATTATAGCCCACAGAATTCAAGGATTTGGGGCAGCAGCTCGGGGAAGTGCGTGAAGCTGTGATCGCCGCCTTCGATCACCCGCTGTCGACTTCCGGCGTAGCGGAGAACCGCCTGTCGGTAGTCAAGCACCTCGTCGCCGGTTTCAACGAGCAGAAAGTAACGTGCCGGATTGGGCTGAGGGACCGCCAGCGCCTGCAGCTGTTCCAGGTGCTCGCGGGTAAACTCGAAGCGTTCGCCACTATGGAAGTTGACGTGGCTGCCGACGAGTCCGGCCAGGCGATCGGGAGCACCGATCGCCGGATTGATGAGGACCGCACGCAGGTCGTGTTTTTCCGCAAGCCAGGATGCGTAGTAGCCGCCGAGCGAACTGCCAACCAAGGTCAGGGTATCGGTGTGGCTGGTCAACAACGCTTCGACGGTAGCGATCGCTGCCTCCGGTACCGGCGACAACCGGGGACAAAGCAGGCGATCGCCCAAGCCGACGGCGGCCAGCGCATCGGCCAGCAATCGTGCTTTCCACGACGCCGGCGAAGAGCAAAAGCCGTGCAAGTAGAGGATCCGGACCGCGGCCACGTCAGGCATTCGTCCAGGCAACCAGGTCGAGACGCCAGGTAACGAGGACGACGATCCCAAAAGCGATCCGATACCAGGCGAAAATCGTGAAATCGTGCGTGCTGATGTAGCGCAAGAGACCGCGTACCGCCCAGAAAGCGGACACGAAGGCGGCGCCAAAGCCGACGACCCACATCCCCAGATCGTCGACCGCAAACAGCGCTCGCTCCTTGTAGGCTTGGTAGGCGCCGGCGCCCATCAACGTCGGCATGGCCAGAAAGAAGGAAAATTCGGTTGCCGCACGGCGCGACAGGCCGAAGAAGAGCCCTCCGATGATCGTCGCTCCCGAACGCGAGGTTCCCGGGATCAGCGCCAAGGCTTGCGCCAGCCCCAGCTTCAGCGCGTCGGTCGGCGACAAGTCGTCGACCGACTCGATGCGCACCACGTGCTGGCGCCGTTCCGCCCAGAGGATGATCAGACCGCCGACGATGAAGGCGGTGGCGACGACCGGGGCGTTGAACAGGTAGGCCTTGATCTGCTTGCCAAACAGCAGCCCAAGGGTCGCCAGTGGCAGGAAGGCGATGGCGACGTTCAAGGCGAAACGCTGCGCGCTGCGCTCGCTAAGCAATCCCTTGCAGACCTGCGCAATCTTGGCACGATACTCCCAACAGACGGCGAGCATCGCGCCTGACTGAATGACGATTTCGAACAACTTGCCACGCTCGTCGTTGAAGCCGAGCAGATCGCCGGCAAGGATCAGGTGCCCGGTCGACGAGACCGGCAGAAACTCCGTCGCGCCTTCCACCAGACCCAGGATCAGCGCCTTCAGCAAGAGTACAAGATCCACAGCCGCCTTTCGAAAAAAGGGCGCATTCTAGCAGTCTTAGATGGTCGCCCTTTCCAGTTCCGTCAGCCAGCGTATCGCCTGCTCGCGATCGTCGCCGCACATCTCGGCCGACGGTTGCAGTCCACCGCAGAAGGGCGGCCGTTCCGGGCGGCCCCAGAGACGGCAACGGTAGTCGGCGCCGAGGTTGACACACGCCTCTCCCGCTCGTTTTCCGAACGGATGTCCGGGCATCGGAGTGGTGATCGAAGGAGCGATGCAGCACGCCGCACAAGCCGGGCGGCACCGCGTCGACGAGACCATCAGCGCCCGCGCGGCCGGTCTTCCGATGTCGCGGGTTGGGCGCCCTCGGCATCCCCCGTGCCATGACCGAGGCGTCTGGAAAGCGTCGCCGCCGCCTCGCGAGTCGCGGTAGCCATCGGACTGTCCCAACCGACGTCGAAGTTGCCGATGATGCCGAGCGAGGTCACCGCCGCCACCATGCGCCCGCTGGCCCCGAAGACCGGGGCACTGAAGCCGTTGATTCCAGGCGTCATGCTACCCGCGGCACGAGCAATTCCCTGTCGGCGGATCTCGTCGAGCTGGACATTGAGCGCAGCGAGCAGGGCCGCCGAATCGATCCGCCGGCTCTCGGCAAGGGCTTGCACTTCGGCGTCGAGCATTCGGCGCAGATACGGCGAGCGGAAAAAGGCGGTGAAAGCGAGACCGGTCGCCGACAACGTTAACGGCAGCACCGTTCCGGTGCGCAGGGTTACCGTCACCGGACCTCCCGCCTCGACCCAACGGACGCAGGTCGCGCCGTGATTGCCCCACATCGCCAGCGCAACGGTTGCCCCAATCCGTTCACATAGATCGTCGAGAATGGGTCCTGCCAGACGCACCGGATCGAGTCGGGCAAGGCTGGCGAGCCCGAGCTGAAGCGCAAACTCGCCGAGGTCGTATCGTCCGCTGTTGGCGTCCTGCTCGACCAGACCCATGCGTATGAAACTGACCAGATAGCGGTGCGCCTTGGCCGCCGTCATGCCGGCGCTGCGCGCGACGTCGCGCAACATCATGGCGCGACCACCGCCTGCCAGCACGCGCAGTAGCCGCGTGCCGACCTCGATGGACTGGATGCCCTGCCGCTGTCTGGCGGGCTCATCGCCTACTGTTTCCAGCACGCCAGTCCTCCTCGAAAGCGGTGCAGCCTTGACCTGGTGCTGCGTTCCGCCAAACCGTTTACCTGAAATCGCGCCGTCTCGTTCTCGCGCCATGCCGCGTTGCAAATCGTCGGCGGTTTCAAGTCCGAAGTGCAACGGTTTGATGATAGTACTTGGCGTAGTCGAAATTGGGCAAGAACAGTTCCTGGGTCCCGATGGCCGAAGCGTTGCGCGCCCCCCGGATCAGGTGGCCTACCCAATGCCCCGGAATAAGCCGCTCCTTGATCTCGGGGGGGGGTCATGAATGCTGGTCCTGTTCTGGATCGTGCTGTGACGATCCGCCCCCAGCGCACGCGGGCGGCGAGACTTGCGCGACTGGCTTACACCCGCGATCAACTCCTTGCGCAGTTCTCCACGTGGCATGGCATGGAGGGCCGTGTAGATCGTCTCGTGACTGACCCGGAGAAAGGGTCGGTCTAGGTGTTGCACTAAGGCTTGAGGCTGGGCGAACGATTGGCGCCGAATTTCGGGGAGATACGGACCGCTGCCCCACTTATTGTAGCCGACGTGGTCAAGTCCGATAGGCTGCTCGGGGCGACTACGCATGCTGTTGGGCTTGATGGGTCGGCAAGGCGTGTGCAAGCCGCGCCGGGTTTCCCCCGTTCCGGCGCTAGGGCCGACGGCTGGGGGCGACCGACACCCGGTTGCGACCATCGTTCTTGGCCACATAGAGCGCGGCGTCCGCTGCCTGAATCAGCGTCTGGCTGCTCTCTCCGGCGCTGTTGAGAACCGCAACACCAACGCTGACGGTGACGGGAACCGGCTGGTAGCGCCAGCTGAACTCGTACTTTTCGACCAGAGCGCGAATGCGCTCGCCGATCTGCGTCGCGGCTTGCAGGCTGGCGTTCGGCAGCACGGCGGCGAACTCCTCGCCGCCGTACCGGAAAACCAGGTCCTGGGGCCGTGACGCGCGCTTCAGGAGGTCGGCCAATTGCTGCAGGACCGCGTCGCCCGCCGCATGGCCGAGCGTGTCGTTGATCCGCTTGAAGTGGTCGATGTCGAGCAGCAGACAACCCATGGGCAAGGCACTGGCTTGCGCAAACTCCCACTCCGAGGCGAGAAAATCGAGGCCGTGGCGGCGGTTGGGAAGCTGGGTCAGGGTATCGGTCAGGGCATCACGCAGCAAGCGCTTGTGGGCCGCGGCGAACTGATCGGCCGAGCGCATGATGCCGCGCCGCTCGCGCTGGATTTCCTCGCGCAGGAGAAGCATGCGCGTCGCCGTATTCAGGCGTACGCGCAAGGTCTGTAAGGTCAGCGGTTTGACCAGAACGTCGTCAGCGCCGGCGTTGACGGCGGCGAGTACGTGTGTGTCGTCTTCCGTTCCCACCAGGAGAAGGAGATAACTCTCCCGGCCAGCCGGCGTCCGCCGAAGCATGCGACAGAACGGACCGGGATCGAGTCCGGGCATCGAGACGTCGGCGATAACGACTTCGGCCGGTTGGAGCAGGGCCTGGTCGACTTCCTGGCCATAGCAATCGACGACCAGCGGCTGGTGACCCAGCGTTTCGAGCAGGTGCAGCAGTGCAGGTCGTTCGTTGGCCGGAATGCCGAGCAACTCGACCTGAAGTCGCGGTCCTGTAGTCCTCTCCGCGGCTTCGCCGGTGGCGTCACCGAGGCGTCGAGTCGGCGGGTTGGCGGCCAGAATTTCGGCGAACGGCGGTATTTCCTGCGTGGGTACCTGCAGGCTGGCCCCCCACTCGCGCCAGCGGCGGACCATGCGATCGGCGATGTCGTTCAAGGCGTCACCACTGATTCCGAGGCGCGCGGCGCGCGTCAACAGAATCGGCAGCAGACTCCAGCGCGCCTCGTCGTCGGCCATGCACACTTCGGCTAGCGAGCGCGCGAAATTCAGCGAGTGCGAAAGTGTCTGCACGCGAGAGCCGTCGGCAAAACCGGCGGCATCGGGATCTTCGTGATGATAAGCCGCAACGACCAGCAGTTCGGGAATTCCCCACTCGGCCAGCATCGTCGCTCCCAACTGCCGGTGGTCCATCGCGAAGTGCTCGCGTTCGAGCGCCGCCAGGTCGCGCTCGCCGTCGCCGGTCCGGGTCAAGACTCCGGCATACTCGTCGGGGTAGAGGGCGGCCAGCGCCAGTTCGCCGACGCGCGACAGGAGGCCGATGGTAAAGATTTCTTCGCTCGAGATCTGGGCGAATTGGGACAGTTCCTGGCAGGCGATGCCGGTCGCCAAGGAGCGGCTCCAAAATCCGGGGTAATCGAAAGCCCGGCACTGGCCGCTGGCATGGCTGTGCATGACCGACAACGTGATCACCAGGTCGCGAACACGAAAGGCGCCGAGGGCGACGATCGCGCGCTGCAGTGAGACGATCGGTCGCGTCCGTCCGAAGGCTGCCGCGTTGGCGAACTTGAGCAGGCGTCCGGCAATGGCCGGGTCGGACTGGACCAGTTTTTCCAGGTCGGGAACCCGAAAGTCGTCTCGCTGAAGCAACTTGATAATCGAAAAGGCGACCCCCTTGGGCGACGGCAACTTGCCGGTTGCTTTCAGGGAAAGATAACGGTCAGCGTCGACGAAGCTGATCAATGCAATATCACATCTATGATTTAGCGACGATTATGTGACAATTACGGGGTTCGGTGGAAGGCTGGGCATGAGCCACGGCGGGTCACAGCAGTTCGGTGTCGTCATGGCTGTACGGCGGACAACAACAGCAAAGCAGATACAAGGCTTCCGCTTCGCTTGCCTGGACATCATGCGGGGTTCCGGGCGCGATGAGCACCGTATCACCGACGGTCAGCGCCAGGGTCTGGTCGCCGAGTGTCATCCAGCCGCTGCCGCGCGTCACATGGTACAGCTCTTCGCTCTGCGTGTGCCGGTGCAGACAAGTGCGCCGACCCGCCGGGACGATCGCCTCGGCCAGGCTTTGCCGGACAGCGCCGTGCACTGAGGGGTGCATCAGCTCCCTGACCAGCGACCCGTCTTTGGTCAGGTACGTCGGGATTTCGTCGTAGCGCGTCCGCATGAACATCACCCCCTCTTTTCGCCAGCGATCAAGGGCGCGTCGTGTGCTGCCGGGCACCTGGGGGCTTCCCGGATGAGTGGCAGAGAGAAGGCAGGCGCACCGACACTCGATCAAGGCGCTGGCTATGAAACGGGCGCTAAGCGTCAAGCGCAGGCTCTCCGTGGTGCCGGCGAGTGTAACCCAACTCGTAGTCGGTCTTACGGTCGGTGACAATGAAGTGGGACATGTCGGAACTCGGCTGCTTGAACTGCCATGACAATAGGATGTTCGACAGGGCGCAGGCCGAAAGTCCAACAGGCGGCTAGTCGAGGGTGGCCAGCGCCGTCTGGTAATCCGGTTCGTCCTTGATCTCGGCGACGAGTTGGCTATGCAGCACCTTGTTCTCCTCGTCGAGGACGATCACCGCCCGCGCTGCCAGTCCGGCAAGCGGGCCATTGCTCAAAGCGACCCCGTAGGTATCGAGGAACTCCCTCCCACGCAAGGTCGACAGCGTGACGACCTTGTCCAGCCCTTCCGCACCACAGAAACGAGTCTGCGCGAACGGCAGATCGGCCGAAATGCAGAGGACGACGGTGTTGGCGACCTGGTTGGCCTGCTCGTTAAACTTGCGCACCGACGTGGCGCAGGTCGGGGTGTCGATACTGGGAAAAATGTTCAGAATCTTGCGCTGACCGGCAAAGCTGGCCAATGAAACGTCGGAGAGATCCTTGCCGACGAGCTTGAAATCAGGCGCTACGTCTCCTTGCCGCGGGAATTTTCCGCTGACTTGAACGGGGTTGCCACCGAGGGTGACGGTACGGGTCATGGGGCCTCCTGGGAAGTGTCTGGACGTGAACCCTTGGACGCACTCTGCGCCAAAGCCCGTCCGCGGCCGATTATGGCATAGCCCAGTCGGCTTGGGATGCCACCACTGGCCACCCTGGAGGCCAGTGGGCTTGCAATTTTGCCGGTGCTCGGTTCTAATCGTGGAGTCACTTCGCAGAGTCATGATTTCCGACCGCCATGCGTTTTTCTGAACCCGCCGCGACGACGCGGCCTCTCAGTGCGATGGAAGTGCGTCCTTCGAGCGACGCGGCTTCGGTCGTCGCGGTAGTACGCTCCGTCAGCGTACTACCGTGCGCACCGTCGAGGGTCGGAAGAAGGTAAGTCGCAGCCCCAGGAAAAAAGACCGTAGCTTCCCAAAACCCCCGCCGGTGTGAGCCGTGCGGGGGTTTTCGTTCTTCCGGCTACCCCGCACCGCGAGCGGGCCGGCAATCTCAGCAAAGGAGAATCACTTGCCCAAGCAAAGCCCTGAAACGCTCAACGGCGCTCAGATTGTCGTCCGCTTGCTCGAACGGCAGGGCGTGCGCACGATCGCCGGCATCCCCGGTGGCGCCATCCTGCCGACTTACGATGCCTTGTCGAAGTCTTCCATCCACCATGTTCTCGCTCGTCACGAACAGGGCGGTGGTTTCATCGCCCAGGGCATCGCTCGCGTCACCGGCGTGCCGGCAGTCTGCATGGCGTCGTCGGGTCCTGGCGCAACCAACTTGCTGACCGCGATTGCCGATGCCAAGCTCGATTCGATTCCCTTGGTGGCGATTACCGGGCAGGTGCCAAAATCGATGATCGGCACCGACGCGTTTCAGGAGGTTGATACCTATGGGCTGAGCATCCCGATCACCAAGCACAACTTTCTGGTCAGCTCGGCCGACGAGTTGCTGACGGTGATTCCGCGCGCGTTTCGCATCGCTGCCTCGGGTCGCCCGGGTCCGGTGCTGGTCGATATTCCGAAGGACGTCCAGAACCAGTGCATCGAGGTCGTCGAATGGCCGGATCCGGGGCGGGCCGACGCCGTCGCGGCACCGGACGAGCGATTGATAGCGTGTGCTGCCGCGATGATCAACCAGGCAGAGAAGCCGATCCTCTATCTCGGTGGCGGTGTCGTTCATTCGGCGGCGTCGCGAAGCGCGGTAACCCTCGCCGAAAAGGCGGGTTTGCCGACCGTGATGACGCTGATGGCGCTGGGAACGATGCCGGTCGACCATGCCCTCTCGCTCGGCATGCTCGGCATGCACGGCGCGCGGTGCACGAATCTGGCGCTCGACGAGTGTGACTTGCTGATTGCGGTCGGTGCGCGCTTTGACGATCGGGCAACGGGCAAGGTGGCCGGTTTCTGTCCGCGGGCGAAGATCATCCATATCGACATCGACCCCTCCGAACTCGACAAGATCAAGACCGCGCACGTTGGTATCGCCGGCGACGTCGGCACGGTTCTGGCGCGATTGCTGCCGGCGGTTACTCCGCAGCGACGTGAAACGTGGCTGCAGCGGGTCGCCTACTTGAAGGCGCAGCATCCGTTACGTACGCCCGGACTCGACGATCCGCGCACCCCGTACGGCCTGATTCGCGCGGTGGCCGATTGTCTCGACGACGAAGCGACGATCACCACCGATGTTGGCCAGCACCAGATGTGGGTCGCCCAGGCTTACCCTTTGCGTCGTCCGCGGCAATGGTTGACCTCGGGGGGGCTGGGAACGATGGGTTTCGGCATGCCGGCGGCGATTGGCGCCGCGCTCGCCGAACGCGATCGGACGGTCGTCTGCTTCACGGGTGACGGTAGTATCCTGATGAACGTGCAGGAACTCGTGACGGCTGCCGAAGAGAACGTCAACGTCAAGATCGTGCTCATGAACAACGCGTCGCTCGGCCTCGTCTTTCAGCAGCAGACGCTGTTCTACGGTGAACGGATTTACGCGTCACGGTTTAAGGGCATGCCCGACTTCATCCAGGTCGCCGAGGGCTTCGGCATCGGCGCCGTGGACCTCGACAAGGAAGACGATCCTCGCTCAGCGCTGGAGACCGCACTGAAAACACCGGGACCGACGTTGATCCATGCCAGCATCGCGACCCATGAACAGGTGTTGCCGATGGTGCCACCAGGGGCTGCGAACAAGGAAATGATCGGAGGCTGAACGATGAACTCGCTTGCATCTACGGAAATCCCGGCGATTGCCCGCGCCGTACTCGAACTCGACGTCAACAACCACGCCGGGGTCATGTCGCACGTCGTCGGCCTCTTTTCGCGCCGTGCTTACAACGTCGAAGCGATCCTGGTGATGCCGGTCGGCAGCGGCGCGACCAGTCGCATCTGGCTGCTGGTCAATGAAGACGAACGCCTCGAACAAATGATCAAACAGGTCGAGAAGCTCGAGGACGTCTTTGCCGTACGCCGCCATGGCGCTGACCACGAGGTGTTCATCCGACTGGAGCAATTCTTCCGCTGACGCGGGGCGGCGACCTGGACAGTGCCTGCTTCAACGGAGGCGCTGTTTGGTGTCGAAGTGGATGATCGTCCGCCCGTCGGCGGTCGTCTTCGGCGGAGCTTTCCAGGCGTGTCCGTAAACCACCTCGAAGGTCGCCGGCAGGCGGCCTTCGCGTGCCCGTTGCGCGTACGCAGCGCGTGCTGCTGCCCACGCCTGGCGCCCGCCGAGGCCGCGGCGCCGGTCACGCATCGCGCATACGGAGCCGCTGCGCCGAAGGTCGGCCAGCAGATCGTCGACGCCGGCGTAGGTCAGCGTCAGCATCTCGACGTCCATTACCGGGTCAGCAAAGCCGCTGGCGAGCAGCAGGTCGCCATAGACGTGCAGGTCGATGAAGCGTTGCGTGTGCACGTGGCCGTCGTCGAAGCTGCCGCGCAATTCCTGCAGCGTGTCAGGTCCGAGGGTCGAGAACATCATTAGGCCGCCGACCTCGAGTACGCGATGCGCCTCACGCAGCACCGGCAACGGATCGTCAACCCAGTGCAGCATCAGGTTCGACCAACAGAGGCCGACCGACGACGCCGGCAGGGGGAGCGCAGCCGCTTCTGCGGCGAGCAACGCCTGTCGCGCGCCGCGAAGGAAGGGCAAGGTCCACCGCCAGCGCCGGTTCGCCTGCCGACCAACGCGCAACATCGGTTCGCTGAGGTCGGCGCCAACGACCAGCGCCTGCGGGTAGCGTTCGCGCAGCGCGGTCAGGCTGGCGCCGGTGCCACAGCCCAGATCAAGAACGCGCTGCGGGTCCAGGCGCACGTAGTCGAGGCGTTCGAGCATGCGCCGTCCGATCTCGCGCTGCAGTACGGCGGTCGCATCGTAGGTCGACGCGGCGCGCGCGAAGTTGCGCTGCACCTGGCGCCGATCGACGAACTGCGCCGGTGCGCGCATCAGCCGCTAGATCGGCCGCAGCCCGAGCTTGTCGAACAGGGTCTGGTCGCGGTCGGTTTCCGGGTTGCCGGTGGTCAGCAGCTTGTCACCGTAGAAAATCGAGTTGGCGCCGGCGAGAAAGCAGAGTGCCTGCTGCTCCTCCGACATCGCCTGGCGTCCGGCCGACAAGCGCACAAAACTCGACGGCATGGTGATCCGTGCCACGGCGATCGTCCGCACGAACTCGAACGGGTCGATCGGTTGCGCTTCCGCCAAGGGGGTGCCGGGAACGGGGACCAGATGGTTAATCGGTACCGACTCCGGCGGCGGCGTCAGGTTGGCGAGCTGCGCGATGAGCGCGGCGCGGTTGCGTCGCGACTCGCCCATGCCGATGATGCCCCCCGAACAGACCTTGATCCCAGCCCCGCGCACCTGCTCCAGCGTATCGAGGCGATCGGCGTGCCGATGCGTCGTGATCACTTGTCCATAAAACGACGCGTCGGTATCGAGGTTGTGATTGTAATAGTCGAGCCCGGCGGCCTTGAGTCGCTCAGCCTGACCCTCCTTGAGCATGCCGAGGGTGACGCAGGTCTGCAAACCCAGTGCTTTGACCGCGCTGATCATTTCGCCGACTTTCTCCAGATCCTTGTCCTTCGGTCCGCGCCAGGCGGCGCCCATGCAGAAGCGGGAAGCGCCTTGATCCTTGGCGGCCTGCGCCGCCGCCAGCACGTCGTCAAGCGGCAGCAAGGCTTCGCGTTCGGTAGGCGTGCTGTAACGTGCCGCTTGCGAACAGTAACCGCAGTCTTCGGAGCAACCACCGGTCTTGACCGAGAGTAAGGTCGAGCGTTGAATCTCGTTGGCGTCAAAGTGCTGACGGTGGATCTGCTGCGCACGATACAGCAGGTCCATGAAGGGCAAGTTGTAGAGGGCTTCGACTTGAGCGACGGTCCAACGGTCGCTGTGGGTCGGCGTCGCGTTGTCGGTGTCGACGATCGCGGCTTGTGGAATGGCATTCATGGGCTATTCAACCTATCACAGGGGTGACTTGGCGGCCTTAATCGGGCCTGGGTCGGAAGGGGAGTCTACGAGTGTCCATCTTAACTCAAAGCATCGCCCTAATTCGCAGCGCGGGCCGACGACTGTTGCCGCAAGACTGCGTGCTTTGCGGGAGCGGTGGTGGCGACGATCTGCTTTGCCCGGAGTGTGAGCGCGACCTGCCGTTCTTGGCGAGCGTGCGCTGCCCTTGCTGCGCGTTGCCGACTACGTACGGCGAGGTGTGTGGGCGCTGTCTGGGAAAACCACCGCACTACGACGCGACGTTCGCCGTCTATCGCTACGCGTTCCCGGTCGACAAGCTCCTCCAGTCGTTCAAGTACGGTCACCGTCTGGCGCTTGGCCAGTGGTTCGGAGAACGAATGGCGACGCTTGCCGACGGTCTTGATTGCGATCTGATCGTTCCCATGCCGTTACATCGTGACCGTTTGCGCGAACGCGGCTTCAACCAGGCGCTTGAGTTGGCGCGTTCGGTCAGTCGCCGAACACGGGTCGCGCTCGATCCGCACAGCTGCGTTCGCGTCCGTTCGACGCGAACGCAGGCCGAACTGCCGTGGTCAGAGCGCGTTGGCAACGTGCGCTCGGCTTTTCAGTGCGCGCTCGATCTGGAAGGCAAACACGTGCTGCTGATCGACGACGTGATGACCACTGGCGCCTCACTCGACGAGCTGGCGCGAACGGTCAAGCTTCACGGCGCCCGGCGTGCAACGCTGCTTACGCTCGCCCGCGCACTCCCGCCATAGGCTGTCGAGACCGACGCCTACAAGTGCTCGAACTCGGCGACGTCGGCGCCGGGGGCACTCGCCGAAGCGGCGAAGGAGAGGATTCCGCGGCCGCGGAGAACGAATTCCTCGCGTTTGACGAGCAACTCGGGTTTGCCGCTGATGGTGACGAAAGTGCCGTTGGTACTCAGATCGCTGAGCACGAATTCCTCGCCGCGCCTTTCGATGCGTGCGTGATGACGTGACGCGCGGCGATCGCGAACGGTGACGTCACAGCTCGAATCACGGCCGAGAAGCAGATTCGGCCGGATACGGTCGAGCAGTTTGACCTGTCCCGCGTAGCGCACACATAGCCGCACATCGCGTTCCGTCGGCCGCTCCGGCGATGACTCGACGATCGCCCGGTAACCCTGTGCTCGTGGCTCGAGCCAGACGACTTCATACACCGCTTCGTCGGCGATCTGGCCAATCATCGACATCGTGTCGAGATGACGGGTAGACGACTGCAAGCTTGACGACAGCAGCCCTCGCGTCGAACCCGTGGTGAGAATCTGCCCCGGCTTGGCCAACCCGGCAAGAAACTCTGCAGCGCCAACGCATCCGCCACTTCCATCGGCAACCAGCAGACCATGATGAAAGCCGGCACGGATCGATAGCTTGACTCCTGACACCGGAGGCAGATCGGCGACGCGTCGCTGGGTGGCGAGCACGGCCTGGCAAGCGTCGTCCGGGGTTTCGAAAAGCGCTGCCATGTCGTCTCGGGTGGTGCGGACGATACGACCACGGAAGCCGTCGACGCCGCGCTGGACGCGCTTCATGCAGCGATCGATGGCGTGTAGCGCCTCGCCACCTCCGATCCTCTCGAACAGGCGCGAGGTTCCGTCAACGGTCATGAACAGGGCGGACAGTCTGGATTCTTCGTGACTCATCATGCCGTCTCCCTGCGGCAAGCTGGGCGCGTTCTGGAGCGACGGCCGCAATGAGGGTTGACAGGGGCAATCATCACTCGATCAACGCGAGCGGGATGGCCGACAACCCGGCGCGCAGGTCGCGCACAGGCACCGAGACGGACGCCGGTTCGGCGGCAGACGAGTCGATTTGTGAACCGACCCGCAGGCTGGCAAAATCGAACAGATCCGGATCGGCCAGATGTGACGGAACTACCTTCTGCAGCGCCGAGAAGATGACTTCCGCGCGTCCCGGGAAGCGGTGTTCCCAGTCAGCCAGCATTTCCCGGACCTTTTGCCGTTGCAGATTCTCCTGTGTGCCGCAGAGATTGCAGGGGATGATCGGGTACGCCATGCCCCGCGCAAAACGGGCGATGTCGTTCTCGCTGCAGTAGGCGAGCGGACGAATGACGACATGGCAGCCATCGTCGGTCAGCAGCTTCGGCGGCATCGCTTTCAGCTGGCCAGCAAAGAACAGGTTGAGAAACAGGGTGTGTACGAGGTCGTCTCGATGGTGACCGAGGGCGATCTTGTTGGCGCCCAGCTCCTTCGCCGTGCGATAGACGACGCCGCGACGCAGCCGCGAGCACAGTGAGCAGGTCGTTTTTCCTGCGGGCACCTTCTCCTGGACGATCGAGTAGGTGTCCTGTTCGACGATGCGGTAGTCCACACCCAGCGCCGCCAGATAGCGGGGCAGGACGTCGGCCGGGAACCCTGGCTGCTTCTGATCGAGGTTCATCGCCGTCAGGTCAAAATCGACTGGCGCCCTTTCGCGCAGCGCGATCAGCAGTGACAGCAGCGTGTAAGAGTCCTTGCCACCGGAGACACAGACGAGCACGTGGTCGCCGTCCTCGATCATTCGGTAATCGGCGATCGCCTTGCCGACCTTGCCTTCGAGGCGCCTGCGCAGGCGCTGCAAGGTATTTGACAAAGGTGGAGGGCTGCTCATCACGTCCAGCTAGAGATTAGAGATGCGCCGTACGGCCGCCGTCGACGTTGATCACCTGCCCGGTGACGTAAGAGGCATCGACGAGCAGATAGCGCACGGCGCGCGCGATGTCTTGCGGGCAACCTTCGCGTTGCAACAGCGTATCGGCGACGATTCCGTCGCGCGCCACGCTGTCGAAGTGGCCGTCTTCGGGCCACAGGACCGGTCCCGGAGCGACGGCGTTGACGCGCACCCGCGGCGCCAGCTCGATCGCGAGCGCGCGTGTCAGGCCGAGCAAGCCAGCCTTCGCCGTGCAGTAGAGGGGGTAACCGGCCAAGGGTCGCTCGGCATGAATGTCGGTGATGTTGACCACCGCGCCTCCGGCAGCACGAAGATAGGGCGCCGCCGCCTGAGTCAGGAAGAGGGGTGCGAGCAGGTTGGTGCCCACGAGGTCATTCCACGCCGCGAGGTCAATGCTCTCCAGACGCGTGGGGAAGAAACTCGAGGCGTTGTTCACCAGGGCATCGAGGCTGCCGAACGTGGCAACGGTTGCACTGACCACCTTGGGCAAGGCGTCCATGGCGAGCAGATCGGCTTGCACGCGGGCGGCCGACGACGGCCGCTTGGCGTTAAGCTCGGTAGCGAGCGCCTCGGCCTCGGCCGCTGCTTGCCGATAGTGCAGCATCACTTGCGCGCCGGCGGCGTGCATCTCGCGCGCAATGGCCGACCCGAGGCGTCTGGCAGCGCCGGTGACCAAGATCGTCTTCCCCTCCATCTCCTGTTCCAGGTCGGGACCAGCGGTGATTCTAACGGATTCCGACGACCGGCTTCCGCAAAAACGGATCTTTGACCCGTCGCCGCGTTAAACTCCAGCGAGAATCAACGGCCCCGGAGACCACCGATGAGCACCGTCGAGCAGCCACTCGATCCCAATGAATTAATGGACATGGCCGAACTCGCCGCGCAACTGCCGAGCGCCGACGCCGAGTGGGTAGGACGACTGTTCCAGGAAGTGCTGCGCGCGCGAACACGCGAAGGCGAGTTGGCGAGCCGCGAGCAAGGCGACAGCCGGAGCGACGAGCTGGACGAACTGGACGAGCGCTCGGCGCAACTGGCGATGGACACCGCCGAGTGGCTTCGCACCTTGTGGGAGGTCGGCTACATGGGGGCGGGAAGTTTTCGCTCGCAGCCGCGCTCGGCTTTTCCGTCCATCGATCTTGAAGACATCCGCAAGAGTTCGCTGTTTGCCCGTATCCGCCAGGGAAAGCACGCGCTGCCGTTTGCGCCGCCGACACGGAACGGACTGCCCTGGCACGAGCTGTTGGACAGTGGCGACGACGTTCATCGAGTAAGCGTCGAACTGATTCGCGACGAGCTTGACCCACCGCTGGTGGCGATTGTTGAAGGATGCAGCGAATGGGACGTGCTGGACGAACTCGTCGCCGAGCGTGAATACGTGATTCAACATCAGCGAAAAGGGCCGAAGTATGTGTTGCGCCGGACCGACGCGACGAACGCCGAACTGCAGCGCGTGCCGCCGGAAGCCGTGCGACGAATTTTGCTCGAAAACCGCAGCGGCTTTCACAGCTATACCCTCGAGTGGCCGCAGGACAATGGCGGCACGCAACTCGTCAGCTTGCGTGCGGCGACCTGGGAGCGCGCAGTTTCCGAAGCCGAGCGCTGGCTGGCAAGCACCCACCCCGAGCTCTACGGACAGATCCGCTTCGAACGCTGCGAGGCTTGACGCGCGTCTGCCCGCCCCCGTCGGTGAAGGAATAGGAAACGCTGGCAGCGTGTTGAGTCGAGTTCCGCAAGCCTCGGTCGCTCTGCCGGTGCCGCACCCCGAGGCCTTGGCGCATAGCCGCGCGCTCGCTGCTCGGATAGCCGACGAGATCGCTGCGGCTGATGGCTGGATCGGCTTTGATCACTACATGGAGCGTGTGCTCTACACGCCGGGTCTCGGCTACTACTCAGGTGGGGCAGAGAAATTCGGCGCAGCCGGCGACTTCGTTACCGCGCCCGAACTCGGTCCGCTGTTCGCGCAGACCCTGGCCGTCCAGGTCGCCGAGATCCTGCGTCACTCGGCGGCGAACGTGGTCGAAGTGGGTGCCGGCAGCGGTCGTCTGGCCGCTGACCTGTTGTGCGAACTCGAACGGCTGTCAGCGCTGCCCGCGGCGTACCACATCCTCGACCTTTCGGGCGAGCTGCGCGCGCGGCAACAGGCGACGCTCGAACGGTACGCACCCCATCTCGCCTCCCGGGTACGCTGGCTCGATCGCCTGCCGCAGCGCTTTGACGGCCTGGTACTGGCGAACGAGGTGCTCGACGCAATGCCGGTACACCTCGTTCATTGGTGTGGCGAGACGATTCTGGAACGCGGCGTTTCGTCGGTTGACGGACAACTGGTCTACCGCGATCGGCCCGCCGGCGGCAAGCTGCTCGACCGCGCCCGCTCGCTGGCGGCAGACGGTGCGATTGCGCCTGGCTACGTGAGCGAACTGGCGCTCGCCGCGCCGGCCTGGGTCGCGCAGTGGGCCGGTATTCTTGGCCACGGAGTCCTGCTCCTGATCGACTACGGGTTTCCACGGCACGAGTATTATCACCCGCAGCGGACAACCGGCACCCTGATGTGCCACTACCGTCATCGCGCACACAGTGACCCGTTCTACTTGCCCGGGCTACAGGACATCACGGCTCATGTCGACTTCACCGCCGTCGTCGAAGCGGCGGTCGCCGCTGGTCTCGATCTCCTCGGCTACACCACGCAGGCCGCGTTTCTCTTCAACTGTGGGCTGACCGACGTCCTCGCGCGGGTTCCCGCCAGCGACCCTCGACGCTACCTGCCGCTCGCTAACGCCGCGCAGAAACTGATTTCGCCGGCCGAAATGGGCGAACTGTTCAAAGTCATCGCGTTGGGCAGGGGTTTTCGCCCGCCGCTGCGCGGCTTTGTCAGCGGCGACCGCAGCGCGACGCTTTGAAGTCGTCCAATCGGCCGTCGCGGCGGATTCCCGTTTCCCCGGTGATTGCCGTCAGCCGGCCTAGTCACGCCGGCAGACCGATCATCGTCCACAGCGTCTGCGAAAGCGTCCCGCAAACGAAGTACGTGGCGACGATGACTGGCACCGGGACAAGCAGCCGCTGCCAGGACCGGTCGCCCGGCGCCAGCGTGTCCTTGATCAGCAGATAGGGAAGGGCATTCATTGCCTGATACTTGACCAGCGTGTAGGGCAGAAAAAGCAGCATCGACGGCGCTTCGAGAAAGAACAGCAGGCCGCCGTCACCGAGGCACTGCCCCAGGCTGACCAGTGCGCCGTACTCGATCGGTGAAAAGCCATAGCGTTGGAGCAGGCGCCAGATGACGGTGAACACGAGGAGGTACGAGGGCAGCGTAAACACGAGGTCGACCAACAGCTTATTCAGCCCCTCGCCGGCGCTCATTTCTCTGTTGATCAGCAGCGCGCTGTGGAAGGGCTGCGAGATCATGTGGAAGGCTTCGAGAAAACACGCTGCCAGCAGCCCGAAGGCAAGGAACACGCGCCGCGGCGTGAACCCGCGCACCACCCTCGACAGAGGTCTCGCCAGCGATAACTGAACGATCAGGAAAACGACTGCTCCCAGGAGCGTCGTGTTGCGCGTGTCGAGTCCGGCGGCGAGCAAGGGGATCGCGATCGCGAAGCCCAGCCAGACGAGATAGAGCACCGCGACGACCGACGAGCGGTCTCGTGTGGCGCGTAAAGAACCCAGCCGACCAGCGGTCATTGCCGACCGTCGTTTGAAAAGATCAAGCCCCCAGGACGGGGGCTTGATTGTGGAGCCGCTGAGATGGTGCGAAGTTACGTGCGAAATTACATGCGGGCGATCATTGCCTCGCCGAAAGCCGAGCACGAGACTTCGGTGGCGCCCTCCATCAGGCGTGCGAAGTCGTAGGTGACCACCTTGTCGCCGATTGCCGCTTCCATGGAGTCGATGATCAGGTCGGCGGCTTCGAACCAGCCAAGGTGACGGAGCATCATCTCGGCCGACAGGATCAGCGATCCCGGATTGACCTTGTCGAGGCCGGCGTACTTCGGCGCTGTGCCGTGCGTGGCTTCAAAACACGCGTACTGGTCGGAGATGTTCGCCCCCGGAGCGATGCCGATTCCCCCCACCTGCGCCGCCAGCGCGTCGGAGATGTAGTCACCGTTGAGGTTGGTGGTACAGATCACGTCGTATTCGGCCGGGCGGAGAAGAATCTGCTGCAGAAAAGCGTCGGCGATCGCGTCCTTGATCACGATTCCACTGGGCAGTTTGAGCCACGGTCCGCCGTCGAGTTCAACGCCGCCAAACTCACGCTTGGCCAGCGCGTAACCCCAGTCACGAAACGCGCCTTCGGTGAACTTCATGATGTTGCCTTTATGCACGAAGGTCACCGATTTGCGCTTGTTGGCGATTGCGTACTTAATCGCCGCCCGGGCCAGGCGTTCGGTGCCTTCTTCCGACACCGGCTTGATGCCAATTCCCGAACTTCCCGGGAAGCGGATCTTCTTGACGCCCATTTCGTCCTGCAGGAACTTGATCACCTTGCGCGCGCCATCGGTATTGGCTTCCCACTCGATGCCGGCGTAAATGTCCTCCGTATTCTCCCGGAAAATGACCATGTTGGTCTTCGACGGGTCTTTCAGCGGCGAGGGCACGCCGCGGAAATAGCGCACCGGGCGCACACACTGATAGAGATCGAGTTCCTGCCGCAGCGCGACGTTCAGCGACCGGATGCCGCCGCCAACCGGCGTCGTCATCGGACCCTTGATCGAAACCGAGAACTCCTTCAACGCATCGAGCGTCTCCGCCGACAACCAGACGTCGGAGCCATACATCTGCGTCGATTTCTCGCCCGCGTACACTTCCATCCAGTGAATCTTCTTGCTGCCGCCATAGGCTTTGGCGACCGCGGCGTCCACCACCTTGATCATCACCGGAGTAATGTCGATGCCGATCCCGTCGCCCTCGATGTAAGGGATGATCGGGTTATCGGGGATCGCCTGTCCGGGAACGATTTTCTGCCCATCTTGCGGGACTTTGATCAGACTTTCGCTCATGCCAACTCCATGTGGTGTGGTTGAATCCGATTCGGCGTTGAGTACCGATGCCTTGCACTTCCTTGCGCTGACTCGGAACCTGCGGATCGGACGACGCTGCGTACTGGGCACGAGGGATCTGGCTGGAGCAAAGTCACCTGCGGCGCCACTGCACATTATCTCGCAGATTGGGCCATCTGGCCAGGGTGCGAGGCGACTGGCGACCACTCCTCACCGTCGTCAGCCGCCGCTCTTTGGTCGGCGCTAGCGCAACCCCGCTGCATATTCAGAGACCGCGGCGATTTGTTGGTCCGAAAGCTTGCCGGCGATCATGCGCATGACTTTTTCGGAGTCATTGGCCCGTTCGTGGCTCCTGAACGTCTTGAGCTGGGCTGCCGTGTACTCGGCAAACTGTCCGGCAAGTCGCGGATACTGGGCCGGAACGCCGGCACCGGCGGGTCCGTGACAGCCGGCGCAGGCCGGAATTCCCTTTTGAAAGTCGCCCATCCGCCACAAGGTCTTGCCTTCGGCGAGCAGTTTTTCTTCCTTGGCGACCGAAGGTTTGATCTTCTGCTGCGCGAAGTAAACTGCCAGCCCGCGCATGTCCTCGTCGGAAAGCGCGGCGACCATGCCTGACATGATCGGATTGTTGCGTACCGCCGGTTTGTTGTCGCCTGCCTTGAAGTTGCTGAGTTGCTTGTAGAGGTACTCCGAGCCTTGGCCGGCAAGGATCGGGTTCGCCGAGCTGGGGCTGTTGCCGTCGGCACCGTGGCAACCGACGCAGACGCTCTCGGCAGTCTCCTTGGCCTTGGCCAGATCGACCTGGGCTTTCGCCGGTTCGGCGGAGAACGCAGGGAAACTGGCGGCGAGAAGAACCGCAAGCGCCGTAGTACGAATCATGTCGAAGCTCCTGTTAGACAGAACGATCACCGATCGGAGATAGGCCGCGGACCAACAAACCTGATATTGTATAGCAGATCGCCGCGTCGGCGGACGGTTCCAGACGCCGCTTACTCCCGAGTTTTGCCATGTCGTTTCTTCACCAAGCCGCCTTCCACACGACGGTCGCTGATCTGAACCAATTGCCGCTCGATTCGCAGGGCGAAGTCGCCTTCGCCGGTCGTTCCAACGCCGGTAAGTCGTCGGCAATCAATGCCCTTGCCAACCGCGCACGGCTGGCTTTTGTCTCCAAGACGCCGGGACGCACGCAGCAACTGAACTACTTTCGCCTGGCGACGGGCAAGTATCTGGTCGACCTGCCGGGTTACGGATACGCCCACGCGCCGGAGCGCGTCCGCTCGCAATGGGAGGCCTTGCTCGTGCCTTATCTGCGACAGCGGGAGGCGCTGCGCGGACTGCTCGTGATCATGGACAGTCGACATCCGCTGACCGAACTTGATCGGCAGTTGCTGCACTGGTTTGCCCCGACCGGCAAGAGGGTGCACATTCTTCTTTCGAAAGCCGACAAACTGAGTCAGGAGGAGCAGTCGTCGGTCTTGCGTGACGTACGGCAGACGCAAGACGTTCTCGCCGTCGGTGGCAGCGTGCAGCTGTTTTCCAGTCTGCGCAGAACGGGGTTGACCGAAACGGAGGCCGTTCTCGCCGACTGGCTCGGACTCCAGCCCGCGGAAGCTCCTCCACCAACCCTCCAGCCGACGACCCAAAAGTCGGTCTCAGCCAAGCGACGCCGGGCTCTCGGATGGAGCGCGCGCTGTGCGTCAACACGATAAAAAAAACCCCCGACAAAGGGGGGGTCGGGGGCGAGTTTGTGCCTTAACGAATAAGGCGCCCGCTCAGGGAGGTGAAGCGGGGAATGGCAACGCCATCCGCTAGATGAGAGTCGAAATTTCGCCTCGGGTTCCCCGCAAATCCGGTTTTGTCCATTAATTCTGTCTATCTGATCGGCAGGTCGTCTATGCATTCCACCACTGGCGGTTTTCCCGGTCGACGTATGCGTCGCATGCGTCGAGACGACTTTTCGCGGCGCCTGATGCGCGAAACGTCCCTCAGCGTCGATGACCTGATTTATCCGGTCTTCGTTCTCGAAGGCCGGGACCGTTGCGAACCAGTCGCTTCGATGCCCGGCGTCGAAAGGCTAAGCCTTGACCGGCTGTTGCCAACCGCCGAGCGAGCACTGGCGCTCGGCATTCCTGCACTGGCGCTGTTTCCGGTGATCGACGCAGCGGTCAAGACGCCGGGCGCCGAAGAAGCCTACAACCCGGACGGGCTGGTGCCGCGAGTGGTGACCACTTTGAAGAAGGAACTGCCGGAGCTCGGCGTCATTACCGACGTCGCGCTCGATCCCTATACCAGCCACGGACAGGATGGGCTGATCAGGGACGGCGATCCGCATGCCTACGTTCTTAACGACGAGACGCTCGAGGTGCTGGCGCGCCAGGCGCTGATGCATGCCCAGGCGGGGGCCGACGTGGTCGCGCCGTCAGATATGATGGACGGTCGGGTGGGTCGCATCCGCCGCGAGCTCGACGCCGCTGGGGAGCTGCACACGCGCATCCTCGCCTACTCGGCCAAGTACGCCTCGAGCTTTTACGGTCCTTTTCGCGACGCGGTCGGTTCCGCCGCCAATCTCGGCAAGAGCAACAAGTCCAGCTACCAGATGGACCCCGCGAACACTGACGAAGCCTTGCACGAGGTCGCCCTAGACCTTGCCGAGGGTGCCGACATGGTCATGGTCAAACCCGGCTTGCCGTATCTTGACGTGGTGCGTCGCGTCAAGGACGAATTCGCCGTCCCGACCTACGTCTACCAGGTCAGCGGCGAGTACGCCATGCTCAAGGCGGCGGCCAACGCGGGCTGGCTTGACGAACGTCGCTGCGTTCTCGAGAGTCTGCTTGCCTGCAAGCGCGCTGGCGCCGACGGAATACTCACCTATTTTGCCCTGGCAGCCGCCGAATGGCTTGGCGCTGGCCGCTGACGCCGTCGGTCACTGGCCGCGACGTCGAGCGCGGCGGCCAGCGGCACTCGACGTAGCGGTAAAAAACGGAAGCGGCAAGCAGGCTCGACAGCCAGGCGATGCCCATCCCGACGAGGCCAAGCAGCGGATCAGGCGGGACAAAACGCGCAAACACGCCATTGACCACCAGGCAAACCGGGAAATGGACCAGGAAAAGCGCGTACGACGTTTGTCCGAGGCGCGCCAAGCAAGGCGACTGCGGCCAGCTAGCCAGGAAACCCTGGCGCTGCGCGATGCCGAGAGCGAGCGCGACCAACAAGGCGACGGCAACGCGCGAGCGATAATCGACGACGAGAGCGACGATCACCGCAAGACTGATCACCCCACTCCACAAGTCGCTACGCGGTGACCGGCTGCCCCAATAGACCAGCGCACCCAGCGCGTAGGCGCCGAAAAAATAGAAGCCCCAGGCGTCCCATTCGGCATCCCGGTTGAAGTGATACAAGGAGGCGAGCGCCAGCGTCGCGACCAGTATCAGCGCCAGCCCGGTGACCTGTCGCCGATCGCGTCCCAGCGCGCGCGCCAGCCAGAGGAGAAACAGCAAGATCGCGAACAGCTGGAAATCGATGGCGATATACCAGACGCCGGCCGAGAGCCCTTCGTAGCCGAGTAGGCTTTGCAGCAGCAAGGCGTGCGCGACGATCTGCGGCCCGCTGGGTGTACCGGGGATCGAATCGTGTGTCGTCAGCTCGCGAGCGATCGCCGCGCAGGCGATGGCGAGCGCAAGCGCTGCCAGATACGGCGTGACCAGTTTCTGGTAACGCTGCCAGAGCAGTCGCCAAGCAGGGTCACGGGTTGTTCGCAGCTCGCCGTCCGGCGCCAGGCGACGAGCGGCGAGAAAACCCCCGATGACGAGAAATGCCTGGACAGCCATGCGGGCGTCCTGGCTCAGCCACGACAGCAGCCACGGCAGCAGCTCGTAGGCGTGGTCGGACATCGGGCCATAAAAGGCAAGGTGGTGGAGAACGATCAGCTGCGCCGCGAGCGCCTTCAGCGCGTCGACGAAAGCCAGTCGTTCGCTTGCTGCTTCAGGCACCACGCAGGAACGTTCGTTCGTAGTCGACAAACGACAACGGCTGGCTGCGCAGGTAACCCTGCATTTCGTCGCATCCGGCACGGGAGAGAAACTCGCGCTGAGCGTCCGTTTCGACCCCTTCGGCGATCACCGTCAGCTGCAGGCTGTGACCCAGTGCGATCACGGCGCGCGCGATGGCGCAGTCTTCACTGTCGCTCGGCAGGCCACGCACGAAGCTCTGGTCGACCTTCAATTTGTTTAGCGGCAGACGCTTGAGGTAAGTGAGCGACGAATAACCGGTTCCGAAATCGTCGACCGCCAGCGTCAGCCCCATGGCGCGCAAGTCGTGGAGAATCTGGGCACTGTTCTCGGCGTGGGTCATCACCGCCGTCTCGGTAATTTCGAGTTCGAGCAGATGCGGCGGCAGTGCCGACGCCGCCAGCGCCCGGCGCGCCGTCTCCTGGACGCAGCCACGCGCGAATTCAACACCGGACACGTTGACCGACAATACGCCGGGGTTGAGTCCGTCAGCCACCCATTTTGCCCACTGACGGGTAGCCGTCTGCTGTACCCATTCGCCAATCGCGACGATCAGCCCCGACTCTTCCGCGAGCCTGATGAACTCGCCAGGCATCACCATTCCCGTGCCTGGGCGAAACCAGCGCACCAGCGCCTCGGCGCCAATGATGTGGCCGGTTGCCAGCGAAAACTGTGGCTGCAGGTAGACGGCCAGTTCGCCGCGCTCAATCGCTCGCCGGAGGTCGGTTTCCATCTGTAGGCGGGCGAGTGAGGTCTGCGTCAGGTCCTCGGTAAAGAATTCATAGGCGTTGCGACCACGCTCCTTGGCGCGATACATGGCGACGTCGGCGTTCTTCATCAGCGTGTCGGCGTCTTTCCCATCCTGCGGAAAAACGCTGATACCGATGCTCGCACCGACGTAAAACTCGTGTTCCAGACTGATTGGTGACGCCTGCAGCGACTGAAGAAGCTTGTCGGCAATGTGCGAGATCGCGGCCAAGTCACTCACGTCCTCGACGATGATCAGAAACTCGTCACCACCGAGCCGGCCGACGGTGTCCGACTCGCGCAGCAGGCGACCGAGTCGACCGGCGACTTCGCACAACACGCGATCGCCGAACTGGTGGCCGAGCGTGTCGTTGATATTCTTGAAGCGGTCGAGATCGATGAAAAAGACGGCCAGTCCGCGGTGCTCGCGATGCGCCCGTTGCAAGGCCTTGTGCAGCCGGTCACCGAGCAGCAGGCGATTGGGCAAGCCGGTCAAGGGATCGTGATGTGCCTGATGATTGAGCTGGTCGTGCGCTCGACGCAGTTCGGTGATGTCCGAAAACACCCCGACATAGTGGGTAATCTGTTGCTGACGGTCCTTGACCGCACTGACGGTCAGTAGGGCCAGGAACGCCTGGCCTTCTTGGCGACGACTCCACAGCTCGCCGCGCCACCGGCCCTTCGCCGCCAGCGTCTGCCACATTTCACGGTAGAACGACGCGTCGTGCAGTCCTGACCACAGCAGCTGCGGGCGGCGACCGATGACCTCCTCCTGGGTATAGCCGGTGATGTCGGTAAACGCCCGGTTGACGGCAATAATCGTGCCGTCGGGTGCAGTGATCGTAATGCCTTCCGCGCTGCTGTCGAAAACCGTTGCCGCTTGCTGCAGGCGCACCTCCATCCGCTTGCGCTCGGTAATATCGAGCATGACGCAGACCAGCCCTCCGGGTTCGCCGCGCTCACCGTAGGGCGCTGTGTGCACCATGACGTCATGACGGTTGCCGGCTGCATCGTTCAGCTGCGACTCGTAGACCAGGGGGCCGGCCGCTTCGCTATCGTCATCGACGAGGAGCGACGTGGTGACCAGACCGGCCGTCGCGAACTCGGTCGTTCTGTGGCCGACGACCGATTCGCGCGACTTGCCGACCAGTTCGAGCAAAGCCTGGTTGCAGCCCAGACAGCGCCCTTGTCGATCGGTGTAGAAGACCGGCCCAGGGATGGCTTCCACCAACTGACGCATGAAATGCAGTTGCTGCGAGAGTTCGCGCGTGCGTTCGGCGACCCGCTGCTCGAGTTCGACGTGGCTTTGCCGCAACGCCTGCTCGGCCGCCCGCTGCGCGGTGACGTCCTCGTGCGTCCAGATCCAGACGTCGCTGCCCTGGTCCTCCTCGATCGTCCGGCCAATGGTGTGGATACGGATCGGCGTGCCGTCACGCCGGCAGAACACCAGCTCGCCGTCGAACGCCTTGCTGGTCCGGTCGACGCCGTACACCTGACGTCCGGCTGCTTCCCAGTCGTCATTCGTGGCGAAGAGAATACGGGTTGACTGACCGGCCAGACCACCGATTGGATAGCCGAAAATCTCTTCGAAGCGGCGGTTGCAGCGCAGGATCGTTCTTTCCCGCTGGTACGAAATGCCGATCATCGCGTTGTCGAAGATCAGCTGTTGCTCCCAAAGGCTTTCGACCAGGGCTTCTTCTGCGGCGCGACGAGCGGTGACGTCCTCGAATAGCCAGACGTAGCCTTCCTCCGGGTTGGCCGGATCGAGGAGACTTCCGGTCACCTGGCACCAGATCGGCGTGCCATCGGCTTTGCAATACTCGATCTCGCTGAGGAATCGGCCGGCAACGGTGATTTCCGCGTAAGCCCGTTCGCCGGCCTCGCGCCACGCCTCCTCGCTGGCGAAACAGACCTGTACCGGCGCCCCGATCAGGGATCCCGGCGGATGGCCGAAGATCCGCTCGAAACTCGGGTTACAGCGCTTAATGACCCGATCGCGGAGAAACGCGATGCCCATCGGTGCGCGCTCGAAAATCAGCGTTTGCTCGCGCAGCAGCGCAGCCAGCGCCCGATTGGCGCGGAGCCGATCGGTAACGTCTTCGAACAGCCAGATGTGGCCGGCCTCGTGGTTCGCCGGATCGGCGAGACTGCCGCTGACCTGGCACCAGATCGGCGTGCCGTCGGCTTTGCGATACTCGATTTCACCGACGAAGCGGCCATTCCGCTCGATGTCGCGGCGCGCTTTCTCGCCCTTGTCGCGCCAGTCCGCTTCGCTGGCGAACAAGGCGCGGGTCGACTGACCGATCAGTTCACCGTGCGAGTAGCCGAAGATTCGTTCGAGGCTCGGGTTGCAGCGCTGGATGACACGATGGCGCAGGAAGGCGATACCGATCGGCGCGCCTTCGAAAATCAGCGTCTGCTCGCGCAGCAGGGCATTGATCGCGGCGCTGGCGGCGAGTTTTTCGCTGATGTCCTCGTACAGCCAGATGAACCCCTCTTCGCTATTCGCCGGGTCCACCATGCTGCCGGTGATCAGGCAGGTGAAGGGCTCGCCGCTACGGCGATGGAAGACCACTTCGCCGCGGTAGGTTCCCGTTTCGGCGATCGCGGCGTAGGCCCGCCGGCCGGTTTCGAGCCAGAGTTCTTCGCTTGGGTAATAGAGTCGTGTCGACTGACCGACCAGCTCCTCTTGCGTGTAGCCGAGAAGTTCGGTGAAGCGGCGATTGCAGCGCTGGATGATCCTGCCGCGAAGGACGACGATGCCGGCCTCGGCGTTTTCGAAGATCAACTGTTGCTCGCGCAAGAGACGCGCGGTGGTCTCGCGGCGCTGGACTTCCTCCGTAATGTCGCGAACGATCCAGACGGTACCCGAGTGACGCGTCGCCGGGTCGATCGCATGCGCGATCAAGTGAACCAGAAAACTGCTGCCATCGTGACGCGCCAGGCGGGTTTCGAGATCGACGATTTCGCCGGCGCGCAGCCGGGGCAGGGCGTAGTCGCGCAAGCTCGCGCCCGATTCGTTCCGGGGGAGAAAAACGGTGTCCGGCTGGCCGACCAACTCGCCGGCTGGCCAGCCGAAAAGCTGTTCGGCGCGGGGATTGCAGCGATAGACGTGGCGGTTACGCGTGCAGACGACCGCGATCCCCGAATGATCGAGAATGGCCTTGTATTCAAGAAGCTGCTCTTCGGCCGAGGTCAGCGATCGGAATCTCATCGAGGTCCCCTCGGGACCCTCGCGCCAAGGCGCGACAAGCGTCCCGGAAGGTCAAGCACCGACACCACGCGCACGTCGACGAAGGGCGGCCGTCGGGTCGAACGACTGACCCAGACGGTCTTCATCCCGAGCTGCTTGGCAGTGCGCAGATTCGAAGCGGCGTCCTCGACCAGAATGCAGTCGGTTCCTGCCAGACCCTCCTCGGCAAGCAGGCGACGATAACCGCCGATCGCCGGTTTCGGCAAAAAGCGGAGGCGCTCGACCGAGTAAACGGAGTCGAAACACGTCCTGATCCCCCCCAGTTCGAGCACTGCCTCGGTGTAATGCAGCGGCGCGTTCGAGAAAATCAGTTTGCGTCCGGGCAGGCGGTCAAGCATCGCTTTCACGCCGCGTTCGACGACCAGCATCGACCGCAGATCGGCAAAACGATGCGTCTCGCGCAGGAAATGTTGCGGGTCGGTCCCATGATGCCGCATCAGCCCGAGCAGCGTCGCCCCATAGCGCTGCCAGTATTCTTGTCGAATGCCGATCGCCTCTTCCTCGCCAACGCCCAGATGACTACGAATGTAATGCACCATCGCGCGGTTGAGATGCGGGAAGATGTGCGCCGCCGCATCGTGCAGGGTGTTGTCGAGGTCGAACAGCCAGACCGGTACGGTGGCTTTCAGGGGAGCCTCCGCGTCAATGCGACTTGATCATCGTGCCGACGCCGTGGTCGGTGAGGATTTCCAGCAGCAACGCGTGTTCCACCCGGCCATCGATGATGTGGACGCTGCGCACGCCGTTACGCGCGGCGTCGAGCGCCGCGCTGATTTTCGGCAGCATGCCGCCCGACAGCGTGCCGTTGGCGACCATCTCGTCGATCTGTTTCGGCGTCATGCCGGTGATCAGATTCCCCGATTCGTCGAGAACACCCGGCGTATTGGTGAGCAGGACGAGTTTCTCGGCCTTGAGGATTTCGGCGATCTTGCCGGCGACGACGTCGGCGTTGATGTTGTAGGTCTCGCCCGCTTTGCCGACGCCAATCGGCGCCACCACCGGAATGAACCCCCCGGATTCGAGATGCCCGATCAGCGACGGATCGATCTGCGTGATGTCGCCCACCTGACCGACGTCGATCAGGTCTTCGCCGTCATTCTGACTCGCCAGCATCAGTTTGCGCGCGCGGATCAGGTTGCCGTCCTTGCCGGTCAGTCCAACCGCCTTGCCGCCGGCTTGGTTGATCAGGTTGACGACGTCCTTGTTGACCTGCCCGCCGAGAACCATCTCGACGATCTCCATCGTCTCGTCGTCGGTCACCCGCATGCCCTGAACGAAGCGCCCCTTCTTGCCGATGCGGCGCAGCAGACTCTCGATCTGCGGGCCGCCGCCGTGGACCACCACGACGTTCATGCCGACCAGCTTGAGCAGGACCACATCGCGCGCAAAGCACTGTTTGAGCCGTTCTTCGGTCATCGCGTTGCCGCCATACTTGACGACGATCGTCTTGCCGTGAAAGCGCCGGATATAAGGCATCGCCTCGGCGAGAATGGCGGCGGCGTCGGCGGGGGTGATCGGACGATCGGTCATCGCGGCAGTTCTCCGGAAACAGCGTGAGGATTCTACCCGGCACCCCGCCAAATAGAAAGGCGGACTGGCCAATTCGCCAGTGGCCTGCAGTTCACGGACAGCCACGGTTTGGCACGGTCGACCGACGTCGAACCTGTCGACTCGGTGACCGCCAGCGGCGAGCGATGAACGGAACGTCGTACGGTTCGCGGCTTCGCTGCAACAGTTTCTTTGAGAAATGACCCCATCGCCGGCTCCGCCGGTGACTTTACCCCCCCTCAGGCCGGCTCCACCGGCCCCCAGGGACCTAGGGCGAGCCGGAACCCGACGTCGTCGTAGCGTAGGCCAGGCTCGATGTGGTCGCGGCGGGCGGAACGCACGCGCCTGCCGACGTTGAGCCACGAACCGCCGCGCAACACGCGGGCGGCGCCCGACGCCGCCCCGGGTGGGTCCCGTTGCGGCGTCGTCGGATAAACCCCGTACCGGTCAGCACACCATTCCCAGACGTTGCCGTGCATCTCGTACAAACCCCAGGCGTTGGCCGGCAGTGAAGCGACCGCGACGGTGGTTTCCCGGTTCAAACCCTTGCGTCCACCGGCGTAGGGGTAATTGCCGTTGTAGTTCACCTGTTCCGGCGTGATGTGGGCGCCAAACGAGAACGGCGTCGTCGTCCCGGCGCGGCACGCGTACTCCCATTCGGCTTCGCTCGGCAGCCGCGCCGACAACCCCTCGACGCGCTGGTTGAGCGCCACGAGAAATCGCTGCACGTCGTTCCAGCTCACGGTTTCGACCGGCCGGCGGGCGTCGTCGGCGATCCGGCTCGGGTTGTCGCCCATCACTTCTTTCCACAAGGCCTGCGTGCACGCGGTATCGGCCAACCAGTAGCCGCATGTCAATGTCACTTCGTGTTGTTCTTCATTGTCCCTGCGCTCGGGCTCGTCGGCCGGCGAACCCATCCGGAACGTCCCGGGGGCGATCCAGCGGAATCGCTGGCGTACGGCGCCGACGGCGATTTCGGCGTAGAGGCCGTGCGCGTCGCGGCCGATCGCCTTCGCCCACGCGGGCCGCGTCAGCGCGGCAAAGGTGAGCGCGAACGACTCGCCGTGTACGCCGATCGTTTCGACCTCGTGCGTTAGGCGGGCAAGCCGCTGTGGCAGCGTGCGCGTGGCGAGGTAAGTCCGGCTCATCTCGGAGTCCACGCTGGCGGCGCTGGCGGCGCCGGCACGGCACGTGACCTCGACCCAGATTGCGGAATCAAGCAACGTGACTTCGCCGCACGGGCTGCCGCCGGGGGGTGGCGAGTCGTCCGCCGCGGCTTCGAGCCAGAGTTCGTCGCCCCGCTGGCGCAGCGCGGCACGCCGCGTGCTCGGCGCGGCGGGCGCCAGGTGCAGGAAGTAGGCGACGTCCTCGCTGCGCACGCCGGCCGGCAGTTCGAGCGCGCCGTCGGCGGCGAGCCGCGCGCGCTGCGCCAGCGCCCAGTGCGCGGCGAGCACCGGGTTGGCGGCGAGCGCCGCGTCGCTCTGGCGAGCGGCGTGGCGTTCGAGCCAGGCGTGCAGCGCGGCGTGCTGGCGCTGCTCGCTGGCGGTGCGCGCGATGGCCTCCTGCCAGCGCCGCGCCTCGGCGGCGAGCGGCGCCGGGACGGCGGGAGGGGCGAGGCGCAGGCAGGTGAGGACTTCGGCGTAACGCACCGACGCCGGCAGTGCGGCGTGCTGCGCGAGCAGGCACTTGACGGCGGCGTTGCGCAGCGGCTCGGCGAGCGCGGCGAACTTTTGCTGGGTGTCGGCGATTGCCGCCGGCCCGGCGAACTGCCCGGCGAGGGCGCTGCCGCTGAAGTCGGGGTGTTGCCAGAGCTGGATTTCGGCGAGGACGTCGGCGTCGCCGGCCGGCAGCAGGAAGCGCAGCGCGCGCAGCAGGTCGGGGTCGATGACGACCGCCGGCGCGAGCAGCGCGAGCAGCGTGTCGACCGCGTGCTGACGGCGCTGCTCGCGGCGGGCGTCGTCGCCGGGGGCGGCGGTCGCCGGGCGTAGGCGGCTGTGGCGGTCCCACTCGACCAGCGTCGCGTGCGCGCGCACGCTCGCCGGGTGGCGCGACGCCGGCGCCGGGCAGAGGATCAGCGGCCGGCAGCCGGCGGCGTTCAGGCGGCGGCTGAAATCGATCCAGCCGCGTTGCGCGGCGGGGTCGCGGTCGAGCAGGCCGCAGTCGCCGACGATGAGCAGCGGCGTCTCGGCCGCCGGCAGCGGCCAGCGCTCGCTGGCGCTGGCGCCTGGCCGGCGCACGCGCAGTTCGCGCCCGGGGTCGCCGGCGACGATCCAGCGTTCGAGCCCGAGCCGCCCGTGGCGTTTTGCCAGCGCGCGCTGCAGCGCGTTGAAGTCTTCGTGCAGGACTTGCGTTGCCCGGCTGTAGTCGATGAGGAGCGAGATCCGCGGGCTCCAGCCGTGGCGGCTGAGCAGCGGCAGCCGGCGCAGCGCCTCGCCGCGCGTCAGCCGCTCGAGCAGGCGTCGCCAGTCGGGTTCGCGCGCCGGCGTGGTGCGGCCGAGCGCGCGGCGCAAAAAAGGCCACAGCCGCGACCAGCGGGTCAGCGGCTGGCGGCGCGGCAGGTGCAGCGCCGCCGGGGGCGGACGCTCGTCGTCGTGCAGGACTTCCGCCCTGGCGAGCCACGGCGGTGGCGCCGGCCCCGCCGAGACGCGCGCGGGATCGGGCGCGAGTTGCTGGTGTTCGACGAGGCGAAAGAAACGCGCCAATGGCAGCTCGCCCGGGCGCTCGGGTAACGGCGGCAGGCCGCTGCCGGCGAGCGCTTCGCCGAGGTGCACCAAGGCTTCGCCGGCGGCAACGGCGGCGTGCTGCTGGCGGCGCGTGTCTTCGTAGCCGCAAGCGCGCGCCGCGGCGGCCAGCGCCTCGTCGCCGAGTGCGGCCCGAATGCGCAGCAGGTCGGCGCGCCCGAGCGCGGCGCGCGGCCACGCTCGGTCAGCCATCGGCACGGCTCTCCGGCGGGTGCTTGCGCAGCGCGAAGCCGCTCACCTTGGCGAGCAGGCCCGGCTGCTCACCGTGTTCCGGCGCCAGCGCGACGACCGCGCGCAGCAGGTCGAGGTACTCGGCCTGGCCGGGGCCCTGCAGCCCCTGGGCAGACGCTGCCTGGCGGTCGCGCCAGAGCAGGCGGGCGGCTTCATGATAGACGTCGGCGTGGCAACGCACGCCGAAGTGCAGTTCGCCGCGTTCGATCAGGTACGCGGTGAAAGCGTCTTCGTCGGCCGGCGGGCAGAGGTTGAGCACCAGACAGCGGCGGACGAAAGCCGCCGGTAGTTCGCGTTCCTCGTTGGTGGTGATCACCACCAGCGGCGTCGGCGCCTCAGCAGCGCACGCGCGCACCGGCGCCGACAGCCAGGGGACGCTGAACGCGCCGTTGCCGAGCGTTTCGAGCAGGCCGTTGGGCAGGTCGGCTTCGGCCTTGTCGATTTCGTCGATCAGCAGCACCGCGCCCTTCTTCGACGACCAGTCGGCCGGCGGCTGCGGCTGCGTGCCGCGGCTGCTCGAGCGCCTGTGCTGCGCCAGCGCCGACTCCCAGTGGAAGACCCACCACAGCGCGCCGGGGCCGAGGTAGTTCAGCGGGTCGAGCCGCTGCCGCACTTCGTCGGCGCTGGTGTGGTGCGCTCCCATCGCCTGCGCGTCGCCGAGGCGGGCGAGTGAATCGAAGCGCCATTGCAGATCCTGGCTTTCGCTGCGCGCATGCACGACCTCCGAAACGAACAGCCGCCCGAGCGCCTGCGCCGCCGCGCGCGCCAACTGGCTCTTACCCGAACCCGGCTCGCCGCGCACCAGCAGCGGCCGCTGCGCCGCCAGCGCCGCACGCACCGCCCACGCCGACTCCTCGTCGAAGCGATGCACCGCGTCTGGCCACGAACCTTGCGCGGGAAGGGAGATGGGGGTGAGCGGGAGGGCGGGGATGGGTGGGGGAGTCATCGTCTGGCTGCCATGGTTTCAGGAAGGGTAAGGAATTCGGGACGATCGGAATCAACCGGTTCTCGCTGGTGACGAGCACAGGCGCTCGCGTTTCGGCGGAATCCAGGTAGATGACCGTCAACGCGGGGAGCTTTGCGCGCAGTTTGTCGTAGAAAGCGGGTCGCTTGAGCGGTGAATTGTCGCTGCCGCTGACCAGCAGATATTGATAGCGAAGATCCTTTTGCTTTTCGCGCTCGCTCAGCATGGTGTCCAGCTGTTCAAGGATGTCGTCAGTCAGCGGGGTAGCTTTCAGCTCGGGAAACATCTGAGCTGCGATGTCGTGCACAAAATTCTCGAGCGCGAAATCGTCGTTCCAGCCGAATTCGCCTTGCGGCGGCTTGAGACGACCTTTACCGACGACTTGAAAGCCGTCCGTTTCGAGTTGCGGCTGCATTTGGCGATAGCGCGAAATGACGATTTCGGCACCGCCTGTCGTCTTCAGAGAGAACTTGAAATGATTGTCTTCGTCCGGCTGGTCTTGTTCAAGCTGTTGCACCCATTCGGAACTCACCGCCAGAAGCGCCACGCGCTGTAATAAGGATTCTGCTTTTTCCCAAGCGGTTGACGTACGGATGGCTTCGGCGGTCCCGCAAGGGAGCAGGTGCACAGTCGCCGGTCGCAGCAGGTCGCTGAGGACGACGGTCGGATCGCTTGCGCAGAGACACTTGGCGAGCTCCGCGCTGGAGACGCTTTTCTCAGCGAGCAGTTGGTGCTCGATCGCCAGTTCACGAAGCCGCCGGGTCATTTCGGGTGGCGCTTGATCGAGAAGACTACGGACTTCGTTTTGTATTGTGGTCAGGAAGCGTGCGTCGGGCGTGCGCGTGGACGGTTGCTGTTCTCGCTGGAAGCCCCCGTCGAGCTTCGGTTTCTGCCCTTCTGGCGGATCGAGCCGAGCGAGGACTTCGAAAGCGAAGGCGCTTGCGTGTTGCGCTGCCAACGGTTGATAACCTGCTTTATCGGCTTCCGCCTTGCCCTCCAGCAGATCCGAGATTCCACGGACGATGAGGGCAGCAATCGTCGGACGATCATGTGCAGCCTCCAGAAAGCCGCGCCCCTCCATTTCGACGGCTACTGCGTCGCCGTACTGCTTGCGCAGAAATTGGAATACCGCCGAACTCCTGGAGGCAAGAACTCTTTCGCCCGCGGCAATTGGGGCCAGACGAACACCAGGTTTGTCAGGCGTACCACCCATCGGCCTCAGGCGCTGTATCCAGTTCTCCTTGCGTGCTTCGGTGCGCGCTCGTTGCTCGAGAAGGTAAGATGAGTTCCCGACATCGGGTCGTGGTTCAAAGCTGTCGCCCTCCTTTCCCGCCTCGTATCCGTAGACTTTGGTTGCAACAACGACGTCGCCCAGTCGAACGTCTTTGAGTCCACCTGCGACTCCGACAAAAAGCAGCACATTTGGCTTGAAAAAGCTCGCTGCGCGCTCGGTTTCAACTGCCGCATTTGGATTGCCAGCACCAATCTCAAGGATGGCGACAAACCATGGCTTGCCGCCGGGACACTCAAAGGTGCCGGTTTCGTAGACGGTACCCACCTCAGGATGTATTTCCTCTTTGAGGCCGCTTAGGTGTGCCTTAACGGCCAAGTATTCGGGGCGGATTGCGGTCAGAATAACCGCTCGTCGTTGGCCGCTTGTTGGATCTGTGGGTGGCATCAGGTCTCCTCGCTCGGTGGGGATTTTGAGGAACTGCGCGGGAATCGGCGTTGGGAAACGGGGTCCTCGGGAATGGCTCCGTAGTTCGGAGCGGAAAGTCTTCCCGACCCTCTTGGTGGAAAGACCTTGTTCGGTTGCACAGTATCAACGCAAGGCGTCGAGGCGTCAAACCGGCGTTGCGGGGCGCCTACTCGGCCTTGATCGCGGCGCGCTGGCGATGGAATTCGGCGACGGTCGGCGCGAGATTTCCCTCGCTGATCGACTGCCGCAGGTCGCGCATCAGTTCCTGGTAGTAGTGGAGGTTATGCAGCGTCGCGAGCTGCGCGCCGAGGATTTCGCCGACGCGCTGCAGGTGGTGCAGGTAGGCGCGGGTGAAGTGCGTGCAGGTGAGGCAGCGGCACGTTTCGTCGAGCGGGCGCAGGTCGTTCTTGTAGCGGGCGTTGCGGATGCGGAGGTCGCCGTGGCGGGTGAACAGGTGCCCGTTGCGCGCGTTGCGCGTCGGCAGGACGCAGTCGAAAAGGTCGATTCCCTGGCTGACGGCGGCGACCAGGTCTTCCGGCGTACCGACGCCCATCAGGTAGCGCGGTTTGTCCGCCGGCAGGCGGGGCGCGCAGTGGGCGAGCAGGCGTGCCATTTCGGGCTTGGGTTCGCCGACCGAGAGGCCGCCGATCGCGTAGCCGTCGAAGCTGAGGTCGATCAGCGCGGCGAGCGATTCGTCACGCAGGTCTTCGTACATGCCGCCCTGGACGATGCCGAACAGCGCGTTGCGATTGCCGAGCTGGTCGTGCTCGTTACGCGAGCGCCGCGCCCAGTCCAGCGACCGTCGCATCGACGCGGCGGCGGCGGCGTGGCTCGCGGGGTAGGGCGTGCAGTCGTCGAAAATCATCACGACGTCGGCGTTGAGCACGTGCTGGATGCGCATCGAGACTTCGGGCGTCAGGAACAGGCGGTCGCCGTTGATCGGCGACTGGAAGCGGACGCCTTCGTCGCTGATCTTGCGCAGCGCGCCGAGCGAGAAGACCTGAAAACCGCCCGAGTCGGTGAGGATCGGGCCGTCCCAGGCCATGAAGCGGTGCAGTCCCTGATGCGCGGCGATCACCTCGAGGCCAGGCCGCAGCCAGAGATGAAAGGTGTTGCCGAGGCAGATCTGGGCGCCGGTGTGGGCGAGATCGTGCGGGGTGATCGCCTTGACGCTGCCGTAGGTGCCGACCGGCATGAACGCCGGGGTGTCGACGATCCCGTGTGCGAGCGTCAGGCGGCCGCGGCGCGCGGCGCCGTCCTGAGCGAGGAGTTGGAAGGGCATGAGGCGGGGAAGCTTCGGCAGCGCGCTGTCGGGCACGACAAAACGGGCACCCCGTTGTGCGGGGTGCCCGTCCTCGTGACGCGCTTAAGCCGCGTTTTCGATCGCGGCCTGGGCGGCCGCCAGGCGGGCGATCGGCACCCGGAACGGCGAGCAGCTGACGTAATCGAGGCCGCTGCGGTGGAAGAAGTCGACCGACATCGGGTCGCCGCCGTGCTCGCCGCAGACGCCGAGCTTGATCGACGGGCGCACCGAACGGCCTTTCTCGACCGCCATCTTGACCAGCAGGCCGACGCCTTTCTGGTCGATCGACTGGAAGGGGTCGCGCTCGTACATGCCGTCCTTGAGATAGCTGGCCAGGAACTTGCCCGAGTCGTCGCGCGAGAAGCCCATCGTCATCTGGGTCAGGTCGTTGGTCCCGAACGAGAAGAACTGCGCCTGCTGGCCGATGCTGTCGGCGATCAGCGCGGCGCGCGGCGTTTCGATCATCGTCCCGAGCAGGAAGTCGAGTTCCTGTCCGCGCTCGGCGAAGACCTTGGCGGCGGTTTGCCGGATGACCTTGGCCTGGGCGTTGAACTCGCGCACCGTGCCGACGAGCGGGATCATGATTTCCGCCTTGACGTCGATGCCCTTGGCTTTCATGTTGAGCGCTGCTTCGAGAATCGCCCGCGCCTGCATCTCGGTGATTTCGGGGTAGGTGATGCCGAGCCGGCAGCCACGGTGACCCATCATCGGGTTGAACTCGTGCAGATCGTCGACGCGCATCTTGATCACCCCGAGCGGGACGTTCATTTCGTGCGCCATGATCTTTTGGTTCGCTTCGTCGTGCGGTACGAATTCGTGCAGCGGTGGATCGAGCAGGCGGATGGTCACCGGCAGGCCGTCCATGGCGCGGAACAGTCCCTCGAAGTCGCCGCGCTGCATCGGCAGCAGCTTGGCGAGCGCCTTGCGCCGGCCGGCTTCGTCTTCGGCGAGGATCATCTCGCGCACGGACTTGATGCGGTCGCCTTCAAAGAACATGTGCTCGGTACGGCAGAGGCCGATGCCCTTGGCACCAAAGTTGCGGGCGACTTTGGCGTCTTCGGGGGTGTCGGCGTTGGCGCGGATGCCGAGACGCTTGTGGCGGTCGGCGAGTTCCATCAGCGCGCCAAAGTCGCCGGTCAGTTCGGCTTCGCGGGTCGGCACCTGGCCTTCGAAGACGTCGCCGGTCGACCCGTCGAGCGAGATCCAGTCGCCTTCGTGGTAGACCTTGTCGCCGACGGTCATCGTCCGCGCGCGGTAATCGACGTGCACGGCGCCGGCGCCGGAAACGCAGCACTTGCCCATGCCACGCGCGACGACCGCGGCGTGCGAGGTCATCCCGCCGCGCGCGGTGAGGATGCCTTTGGCGACCGCCATCCCGCGCAGGTCTTCAGGCGACGTTTCCTGGCGGACGAGGATCACCGTCTTGCCCTTGCGTACCCAGTCTTCGGCTTCGTCGGCGAAGAAGACGATCTGGCCGGTGGCGGCGCCCGGCGACGCCGGCAGACCGTGGGCAATCGTGCGCGCCTTCTTCTTCGCCTCGGGGTCAAAGACCGGATGCAGCAGTTCGTTCAGGCGTTCGGCGCTGACGCGACGCAGGGCTTCCTGCTCGTCGATCATTCCCTGACGCAGCATTTCCATCGCGATGCGCACCATCGCCGCGCCGGTACGCTTGCCGTTGCGCGTCTGCAGCATCCACAAGCGGCCTTCCTGGATGGTGAACTCGACGTCCTGCATGTCGCGGTAATGGTTTTCGAGCTTCGTCTCGGCGGCCAGCAGCTGCCGGTAGATGTCCGGCATCAGTTCTTCGAGCGAGGGGAAATGGCTGCTCCGCTCATCCTCGCCGACCATCGCCAGTTTGGCCCAGCGGCGCGACCCTTCGAGCGTCACCTGCTGCGGCGTGCGGATGCCGGCGACGACGTCCTCGCCTTGGGCGTTGATCAGGAATTCGCCGTTGAACAGGTCTTCGCCGGTCGCCGCGTCGCGGGTGAAGGCGACGCCGGTGCCGCTGTTGTCACCAAGGTTGCCGAAGACCATCGCCTGGACGTTGACCGCGGTGCCCCACGATTCGGGGATGTCGTTCAGTTCGCGATAAAGCACCGCACGGTCGTTGTTCCAGCTCTGGAAAACGGCCATGATCGCTCCCCATAGCTGCTCCCACGGATCGCTCGGGAATTCGCGCCCGACGCGGGCACGGATCAGTCCCTTGAAGCGGGCGACGAGTTCCTTGAGGTCGTCGGCGTCGAGTTCGGTGTCGAGCTGGACGCCCTTCTTCTCCTTGAGAGCATCGATGACGACTTCGAAGGGGTCGTGATCTTCTTTCGACACCGGCTTCAGTCCCATGACGACGTCGCCGTACATCTGGATGAAACGGCGATACGAGTCCCAGGCGAAGCGTTCGTTGTTGGCCTTGCGCGCCAGTCCGACGACCGCTTCATCGTTCAGGCCGAGATTGAGGATGGTATCCATCATGCCGGGCATCGACGCCCGCGAACCGGAACGCACCGAGAGCAGCAGGGGATCGGAGGGGTCGCCAAACGTCTTGCCCATCTCCTGCTCGACAAAAGCGACGCTCTGGCGAACCTCGTCGGCGATCCGCTGGACGATCTCGTCCTTGCCCTGGGCGGTGTAGACGGCGCAGACTTCGGTGCTGATCGTGAAGCCGGGCGGAACCGCGATGCCGAGACGGCACATCTCGGCCAGGTTGGCGCCTTTGCCGCCGAGCAGGTTTTTCATCTTGGCGTCGCCGTCAGTTCGACTGGCGCCGAATACGTATACGTTCTTCGCGGTGTTTGACATGGAGACCTCGTGGAGACAGGAAAAAAAGCGGAGAAAAAAAGCGGAGAAAAAAGCGGAGAAAAAAAGCGGGACACTTCTTGCCTCAGGCTCGAAGCGCCCCCGGTGTTGGCGATCCGACGGCCGTACCGCGGATCACGAGAGTGGCGTGTGACCGGGCGACGAAAGTCGCCGGCGGTCACACGGGTGCTGCATCTTGATTAAATCTCTTCGGCTTCCATCTTGATCGCGCCGCACGGACATTCGGCGACGCACACGCCGCAGCCCTTGCAGTAGTCGTAATTGAACTGGAAACGCTTGCCGGGGCCAAGTTTGATCACCGCATTGTCCGGACAGACGCCGTAGCAGTTGTCGCACTCGAAACAGTTGCCACACGACAGGCAGCGCCGCGCTTCGAAAAGCGCGTTGTTTTCGTCGAGCCCGCCTTGTACTTCGTCGAAGGTCGATTGCCGGCGGATGATGTCGAGCATCGGTCGCACGGTTTTCGGCGCATCGGCGTAGTACCAGGGGTTGAGGTTCTCGAAGACCGCCACTTCATGCGGCACCGGGGGCACGTACTGGGCGTCGCGCAGCCAGGCGTCGACGTGGCGTGCGGCCTGCTTGCCGTGGCCGATGGCGACGGTGACATTGCGTTCGGCAGGAACCATGTCGCCGCCGGCGAAGATGCCCGGATGACCGGTCATCATGTTGCTGCCGACTTCGACGACGCCGTCGGTGACCTTGAGGCCGGGGACGCCTTCGAGCAGTCCGAGGTCGACGTCCTGACCGAGCGCCAGCACCAGCGAATCGGCTTCGATGGTTTCGAACTCGCCGGTCGGCTGCGGAAAGCCGGAGCCGTCGAGCGCCATCTTCTCGATGGTCAGCGACGATTCGCCGGCGTGCTTGATGGTCGACAGCCACTTGACCATCACGCCTTCCTGCAAGGCTTCTTCGACTTCGAAGTCGTGCGCCGGCATTTTCTCGCGCGTCCGGCGATAGACGATCAGCGGCTCGGCGCCCATGCGCTTGGCGGTGCGGGCAACGTCGATCGCGGTATTGCCGCCGCCGTAGACGACGACGCGGCGGCCGAGCAGCGGCTTCTCCTCGCCTTCCATGCTGCGCAGCAGCGAAATCGCGTCGATGATGCGTGCGGCATCGCCGGCCGGTATTCTGGCGCGCTTGCCGATGTGCGCGCCGACCGCCAGAAAGGCGGCGTCGAACGCTCCGGCCTGCATCGTTTCGAGGATGTTGTCGACCTTGGTGTTGAGTCGGACCTCGACCCCGAGCTCGACGACGCGCTGCATTTCGGCTTCAAGAACGTCACGCGGCAGGCGGTACTTCGGGATGCCGAAGCGCATCATGCCGCCGAGCATCGGTCCTGCCTCGTACACGGTGACGCTGTGGCCGAAGCGGCGCAGGTGGTACGCGGCCGACATTCCCGACGGGCCGGCGCCGACGATCAGAACGCGCTTGCCCGATTCCGCCGCTGGAGTCGTGAGCTTCCAGCCGCGTTTGAGTGCTTCGTCGCCGAGAAAACGTTCGACCGAATTAATGCCCACCGCCTCGTCGAGCTTGGCGCGGTTACACGCGCTTTCGCAGGTGTGGTAGCAGACGCGTCCCATGATCGCCGGAAACGGATTGTCCTTGGTCAGGTGACGCCAGGCGTTTTCGTAGTCGCCGGACTCGGCGTGAAACAGCCAGCCCTGGATGTCTTCTCCGGCCGGGCACTGCTGGTTGCAGGGCGGCAGGCGATCGACATAGACCGGCCGCGAAGTCCGCCACGAGCCGGTCCGGTTGGCTAGCGATGAGCCCGGATCCAGGGTAATGGCAAAAGGTTTTTCCATCAGTTCGCCTCCTCGTCGAGCAGTCGATATTTGCGGATGTTCTTGTCTGCTGCCGCTTGCAGGCGGGCGATCGTCTCCACGGCCGGCTTCTTGCCGAACAGGTGGGCATAGCGCTTCTGCAGGCGGAGGTACTCCTCGACCGGCTGCGGTCGCCGGATCTTGAGGACGCCGGTGACTTCGCCGTGTTCGGCCTCGAACACCGGAAAGATGCCGGTTTCCTTGGCCAGGCGGGCAAGCTTGATCGTGTCTTGCGAGGCGGCGCCCCAACCGAGTGGGCAGGGGACCAGAATATGGATGTAACGCGCGCCGCGAATGCCCATGGCGCGCGTCACCTTGTATTCGAGGTCGCGGAGGTCGGCGACGGTCGCCGTCGCGACGTACGGAATCTCGTGCGCCATCGCAATCGCCGGCACGAACTTGCCCTGCCCGAAGGCGTTGCCGGGCTCCGGTCCGACCGGCATCGTCGTCGCCGTGCGGGCGGCCGGCGGCGTCGCCGAACTGCGCTGGACGCCGGTGTTCATGTAGCCGCCGTTGTCGTAACAGATATAGAGCACGTCGTCGTTGCGCTCGAACATTCCCGACAGACAGCCGAAGCCGATGTCGGTCGTGCCGCCGTCGCCGCCCTGCGCGACGACGCGGACGTCACCCATCTGTCCTTTTTGCCGCTTGACCTTGATCGCCGCCGAGATGCCGGTGGCGACGGCGGCGGTGTTGCCGAACAGCGAGTGGATCCACGGGATCTGCCACGAGGTTTCGGGATAAGGCGTGGAAAAGACTTCGAGGCAGCCGGTCGCGTTGGCCGCGATCAGGCGCCCGCGGGCGGCGTTCATCGCCGCGTCGATGGCGTACCGCGCGCCGAGCGCCTCGCCGCAGCCCTGGCAGGCGCGGTGTCCCGAGTTGAGCGAATTGGTGCGCTCGACCTTGGCTTGAACGCTGCGCTCTTCCGGCGCCAGCAGGCGGTTGCCGACGGTGAAAGTGCCGGTCTGATAAAAATGGACGGGTTGAAAGCTCATCGTGGTCTCCTCAACCAATACGGGCGGCGACGACGCCGATGTCGCGCAGCATGCTTTCGGCCGCCGGTCCCGAACGGCGCGTCTTGCGCTCGCGTTCGAGCTGCTTGTTGACGACGTTCCAGTCGAGGTCGAGGAAGGTCAGGTGACCGAGTTCGCCGCGGATGGCTTTGGTGAACAAGCCGAGCAGGGATTTGCGCGTGATCGCCCGGCCACCGAGACCGGCGACGACGGTGTGGCCATGCAGTTCGAGCCCGGACATCGCCATCCGGACGTCGGTCGACAGCACGCCGCCGATGCCGACGGCAAGGCTTTTTTCGAGGACGACGACGCGCTGCGCGTGCTGCAGCGCCGCGCGAACGCTTTCGATCGGGAACGGCCGGTACGACGTGATGCCGAGAACGCCGATCTTCTCGCCGGCGCTACGCATCTGGTCGACGGTGTCCTTGATCGTGCCGAGCACCGAGCCCATGGCGACGACGATGGTCTCGGCGTCTTCGGTCAGGTAGCTGTGCGTCAGGCCGCCGGAATCGCGGCCAAAGATGGCTTTGAACTGTTCGGCGAGGTGCGGGATGCTCTCCAGCGCCTGCATCTGCTTGGCGTGCGCCAGGTAGCGGACTTCGGCGAAGGCTTCCGGTCCGACCATGGCGCCAATCGACACCGGATCGGTCGGGTCGAGCATCTGTCGCGGCTCGTACGGCGGCAGGAAGGCGTCCACCTGCTCCTGGCTCGGGATATCGACCCGCTCGTAGGCGTGGGTGAGGATGAAGCCGTCCATGCACACCATGACCGGCAGGCTGACTTCCTCGGCGAGCTTGAACGCCTGGATGTGGAGATCGAGCGCTTCCTGGTTGGTTTCGGCGAAGAGCTGGATCCAGCCGCTGTCACGCTGCGAAAGCGCGTCGGTATGGTCGTTCCAGATGTTGATCGGGGCGCCGATGGCGCGATTGGCGACCGTCATCACGATCGGCAGGCCAAGGCCGGAGGCGTTGTAGACCGCTTCCGCCATGAACAGCAGGCCCTGCGAGGCGGTGGCGGTGTAGGTGCGTGCGCCGGTCGCGGACGAGCCGATGGCGACGCTCATCGCGGCAAACTCGGATTCGACGTTGATGAACTCGCAATTCGCGATTTCGCCGCCCTTGACCATCTCGCCGAGGCCTTCGACGATGTGCGTCTGCGGTGAAATCGGGTAGGCGCAGATGACTTCCGGTCGGCAGAGGCCGACCGCTTCCGCCACCGCGTGCGATCCTTCTGTCTGCTTAAGCATGTACGGTCTCCTCGTGACGGGTTTTCGCCACGGCGTTGGCCACGAACTCGTAGGCTGCGGCGGCGGCGGCGGCGTTGTTGATCGCGACTTTGTCGGAGAACTTCGCGTTGATCGCCTTGATCACCGATTCCAGCTGGATCAGGCCGGAAAAAGCGGCGAAGCCGGCGAGCAAAGGCACGTTGGGCATCGGGCGGCCGACGTGTTTGCGGCTGAGGTCGGTGGCGGGGACGGTGCACAAGCGGTCCGCCGGCCAGTCGCGAACGTAATCGTCGAGTCCAAGCTCTTCGTAGCTGCGGCTGGTGTTGATCAGGATGTAACCGCCCTTTTTCAGTCCCGAGAAGACGTCCACCTGGAAGAGCAGGGTGGGATCCTGGATGATCAGGGCGTCCGGCTCCATGATGGGTTCGCGCAGGCGGATTTCCTGGTCGGCGATCCGACAGAAGGCGACCACCGGAGCGCCGGTGCGTTCTGAACCGAAACTCGGGAAGGCCTGGGCATGGCGGCCTTCCTCAAATGCAGCAATCGACAGCATCTCGGCGGCCGTTACCACGCCCTGACCGCCGCGACCGTGAATGCGGACTTGGAACATGTTTCCTCCACTATTTTCGATAGTCTTCTTGAAGCCCGAGCAGAATAACTTAGTTCCAGTGGATTGAAAACAACATACTTTTCGGTATGGCGTCGGCGCGTGGGCTGCGCGCCGGCACGCGTCGGCCGGGTGTCCAGGCGGGCTGGCTCGGACGCCTCGCCGGGTCCACGCGGGGCGAAAGTCAGTTTCTTCTCGGAATCAGCACCGTGTAATCGAAATCGAGGATGACGTTCGCTTCGTAAGTGCCGTCCGGCTGTTTGTACGGGAAATCGTGCGCGTCACGATTCTTGGTCGCGACGGTACGCAGGCGCAGCGCACCAACGTCGCCGCGACCCGGCAGGGCAACTTTTTCGAGGATTTCGGACCACGCGTAAACCGTGTCTCCGGCGAAGGCCGGCGCGACATGGCGGCCGCCGTTGATCGCCGCGATGAGAAGCGCGTTGGCGAGGCCGTTGCAGGACAAGGAGCGCGCCAGGCTGATGACGTGACCGCCGTAGATCACACGGCGACCAAAACGACCGGCGCGCGCCGCGTGGGCGTTGAAATGGACGCGCGCATTGTTCTGGTAGAGTCGCGTCGCCAACATGTGTTCGCTCTCTTCGATCGTCATTCCGTCGACATGATCGAGACGTTCGCCGACTTCATAGTCGTCCCAGAGGTCTTCACTGCCTGACAGCGCGCAGTCGTACTGGTCCATGCGGATGCCGGCGGGGACGATCAGCTCGCTTGCCGCGACGGCCTCGGGCAGGTCGGGGACGACGGTCTGGGGCGCCGGCGACGCGGGGTCGCGCTTGCGCACCATCATCCAGCGACAGTATTCGAGCACGATCTGCTGGTGTTGATTGACGCCACAACTGCGGATCCAGACGATGCCTGTCTCGCGATCACGGCTTTCCTTGACGCCAAGAACGGTTGAGTCGGCGGTCAGTGTGTCGCCAACAAAGACCCGGTGACCAAAACGGCCCGCCGCGTAGCCGAGGTTCGCCACCGCATTGACCGAAAAGTCGGGAACCGTCTTTCCGAAGACGAGGTTGAAGGCGAGCATGTTGTCGATCGGCGCACGGGGAAAGCCCAGGAGGTGAGCGAAGGTGTCGCCCGAGGTCAGCGCAAAGCGCGACCCGGTCAGCGCCAGGTAAAGAGCGACGTCGCCCTCGGTGAGTGTCCGCGGGGCAGCGTGGGCCACTGTCTGTCCGACGTGGAAATCCTCGAAATAGTTGCCCTGTCCGGTCTTCGGCTTCATTGCGCTTTTCCTCTCCCGTATTACCAGCCGTAGGCCGCAGCGAGTTCGGGATCACGCTTGGCGACCAGACGCGCCAAGTCAACGATCACTTTCGCCTGCTTCCACGTCGCGTCGTCCTGCATCTTGCCGTCGATGGTCGACACGCCGCTGCCGTCGGGCATCGCTTCGAGAATGCGTTTGGCGAACAGGACCTCCTTGACGTCGGGACTGAAGACGCGTTTGGCGATCGCGATCTGGTTCGGCGCCAGTGACCACGCGCCCGAACAACCCATCAGGAACGCGTTGCGGAACTGCGCCTCACACGCCGCTTCGTCCTTGAGGTCGCCGAACGGACCGTAGAACGAACGCAGTCCGTGGGCCACCGCGGCGTCGACCATGCGCGCCACCGTGTAATGCCAGAGATCCTGTTGGAAGAAGGGCCGTTCCTCGCTGTCCGCCGCGGCGTCGGCGAGGACCCCGTAACCGGGATGACCGCCGCCGACACGGGTCGTCTTCATGCCGCGCGACGCCGCCAGGTCCGCCGGGCCGAGACTCAGGCCATGCATGCGCGGGCTGGCGCCACAGATCGCTTCGACGTTGGTGACTCCCTGCGCTGTTTCGAGCAGCGCGTGCAGCAGGATCGGCTTCTTCACGTGGTGCCGAGCTTCGAGCAGGGCGAGGTATTGATCGACGAAGTGAATGTCCCAGGGACCTTCGACTTTGGGAATCATGATCACCTCGAGCTTGTTGCCGACCTGGGCGACGATCTGGCTGAGGTCATCGAGTACCCAGGGACTGTTCAAGGCGTTGACGCGTACCCACATCGCGGTGTCGCCGAAGTCGTGGTTGGCGAGCAGATCGATGAAACCGGCGCGGGCTGCTTCCTTGGCTTCGATCGGAATCGCGTCCTCGAGATTGCCGCACAGGACGTCGCACTGGCGCGCCGTTTCCGGAGCCTTGGTCCGGATCTTCTCGATGTGTGGCGGGAAGAAGTGGATCATCCGTTCCGGACGCACCGGCAGTTCGCGCAGCGGCTGCGGCGCCCCAATCGCGAGCGGCTTGTAAAAGTGTACGGGTGGCTTCATGGCGGTCTCTCCGGTAAGGCGAATCGGGTGGCGGTGGGGTTATGTGGGGTGATGGGCGGCTGACGCCGAGTGCCGGTTTATCTCGGGCCGGCGACGACTCCCTGGTCGTGCAGCCGACCCACTTCGGCCTCACTGAGGCCGAGAATGTCGAGCAGGATTTCGTCCGTATGCTCGCCGAGCGCAGGCGCTGGACGCGCAGGCAAACGCTCGACCTGGCTGAAGTCGAGCGGCACCGACGGCGCCAGGCAGTGACCGACGCCGGGCTGGTCGACGAGTGAGAAGAGTGGATTGTCGGTCGAGCAATCGAGGTCTTCGGCCAACGCTTCGCGCAGGCTGCGATACGGTCCCCAGGTGACGCGGTGCGCGTCGAGCAGCGGTTTCACTTCGGCGAGCGTTCGCGCGTGGAACCACGGTTCGAGTAGCGCGGCAATTTCGCGCCGTGCGCGATAACGGTTGCCTTCGTCGTCGAGGTCGAGGTCAAGGCGCTTGGCGAGCGCATCGACTTGCTCGCCGAGGCCGGTGGCCTTGACCAGGCATCGCCATTGCAGCCCGGTGAGACCGACAACCATCAGCCGCTTGCCGTCCAGCGTTTCGAAGTCACGGCCGAAAGCGCCGTAGAGGTAGTTGCCCTGTCGTGGACGATCGGCATCGTTGATCATCACTTCGGCGAGCATGCCGAAGTTGGCGATCATCGCCAGCGCGACGTCCTTCAGCGCGAGACGCACCAGTTGTCCTTCGCCGTGCAGGCGGCGGTGCCGTTCGGCCGCCAGCAGGCCGATGGCGATCATTTTCCCGCTGATGAAGTCCCAGGCGGGAAACACGTGGTTGACCATCTCGCCGGTGGTCGTCGGACCGGTGATCAGCGGCAGCCCCAGCTGCGGGTTGACCGTATAGTCGACTTCGGACTTGCCGTCGCGACGACCGGTCAGATTGACCATGATCAGGTCGCGACGATGCTGTTGCAAGGCCTCGTAATTGAGCCAACCCCTGGCCGGAAAGTTGGTGCTGAACAGGCCCGCGTCTTCGCCCGGCGCGCAGATCAGTGCGGTCAGCAGCTCCTGGCCGCGTGGCTGGCGAAAATCGACCGCCAGCGAACGCTTGCCCTTGTTCAGGCTCGCCCAGAACAGGCTCTGCCGGCCATCGCGGGTCACCGGCCAGCGCCCGTAATCGAGCCCCCCACCGATCGGGTCAAAGCGGATCACGTCGGCGCCGAGCTGGGCCAGCGTCATTCCCCCGAGCGGGGCGGCGACGAAGGCCGAGCCCTCGACGATTCGCAGTCCCTTGAGGATTCCTTCCATCGGCGGTCGGCGCTTGCCGTTCAGACGACTCGTTTGCGGCGCAATGCGGCAATCTCCGCCGCGTCCAGACCCAGCAGTTCACCGAGCACTTCGTCGGTGTGTTGTCCGAGGCGTGGCCCGAGATGCTTGATGCGCCCCGGTGTTGCCGACAGACGAGGCAGCACCGACGGCACGATCACCGTTTCGCCGATGTCCGGTTCGTCGATCGCGACGAGGTTGCGGCGGGCATGGAACTGGCGGTCACCGAAGATGTCGGCGATGCTGTTCAGCGGCCCGGCGGGCGCACCAGCCGCGAAGCAACGGGCCAGGATCTCTTCACGGTGCAGCGAGCCACACCAGTCGCGAACGATCTCGTTGACGTCGTGGCGGTTTTCGAGCCGCGTCTTCTGATCGCCATAGACGTGTGGCGCCGCCAGCTCCGGTCGACCCATGGCGACCGTTAGACGTTCGAACAGCTTGTCGGTGACGCACGAGATGGCGACCCACTTGCCGTCGTCCTTGGTCGGGAAATGGCCGTGTGGGCAGGCGAAATCGTTGTGCGTCGGCCCGTGTCGCTCGCGCACACGGCCAAACATCCCGTAGGCTGGCGCCAGTTCGTCGGTGCAGCGAAAGACCGACTCATAGAGCGCGGCGTCGATGTACTGCCCCCGGCCCGTGCGTTCGCGGTGACGCAGCGCCATCAGGATGCCGACGCAACCGTACAGCCCCGTCAGGTAGTCGCCGAGCGTCGTCGAGCCGGGCGTCACCGGCGTTCCGCGCGGCATTCCGGAGAGAAAGGCAATGCCGCCGACGGCGTGAGCGACGCGGGCGAATCCCGGCCGGTCACGGTAGGGACCGGTCTGTCCATAACCGGTGACGCGCAGCATGATCAGGCGGGGATTGACCTGTCGCAACACTTCCCAGCCGAGTCCCCACTTTTCGAGCGTTCCCGGACGGAAATTCTCACACAGGACGTCGGACTTCTCGACCAGCTGCTTGAAAAGTGCAACCCCGTCGGGAAGGTGCAGGTCGAGAGTGACCGATTTCTTGTTACGCGCTTCGCTTAGCCAGGCGAGCGTATCCTTGCGCGTCGTCGGCGTTCCGAAGTTGCGCAAGGGGTCGCCGCCGACCGGATTCTCGACCTTGATTACCTCGGCGCCAAATTCGCCAAGAATGCCCGCGCTGTAGGGGGCGGCAATCACGGTCGCGGCGTCGATGACGCGGATGCCGGCCAGCGGCAGTCGGCTTTCGTTGCTGTCGGTGTTCATCGTGGCATTCTCGAAGAGTGGACTCAGATGATCTTCCGCTGTCGCAGGCGCTTGATTTCCTGCGCCGTGATGCCGAGCAGCTCACGCAGGATTTCATACGTCGCGTTGCCGAGCGGTGGCCCGAGGTTGGAGACGCGGCCAGGAGTTTCCGAAAGCGTCGGCACGACGCCGGGGACGACCACCTCGCCGAGTCCCTCCTCAGCCAGTCGGACGAGATTGCCGCGCGCCTTGAAGTGTTCGTCCTCGAACATGTCGGCGATGCTGTTGAGCTTGCCGATCGGGACCTCGGCGTCGATGCAGCGCTTCATCACCTCGTTGCGCGTCAGCGCACCGACCCAGGCGATGACGATCCGATTGACCTCATCACGCGCCGCAAGGCGTTTGCGCTGGTCGCCGTAACGCTGCGCCGAGGCCAGTTCCGGCTGCCCCATCGCGCCCGCAAAGCGCTCGAACATCTTGTCGGTGGTGCAGGCGATGGCGACCCATTTGTCGTCGATGGTACGAAAATGGCCGTGCGGAACGGCGACGAAGCTGCCCGCGCCTTCGCGTTCGCGCACCTTGCCGAACAGGCCGTAGGCGGCGGCGATCTCGTCCATTTGCCGGAAGACGGCTTCGTAGATGCCGATGTCGACGATCTGCCCTTCGCCTGTGGCTTCACGATGACGCAGCGCGAGCAGAATCCCGATCGCTCCGTAAAGGCTGGACAGGTAATCGCCGAGCGGCGCCGTACCCGGGAGCACCGGCGTTTCTCCGGGGAAGCCGGCGAGGTACGAGAGACCGGCGAAGCCGTGGGCGATGTGGGCGAATCCCGAGCGTCGCCGATACGGCCCCGTCTGCCCATAACCCGAGACGCGAAGCATGATCAGCGCCGGGTTGGCGGCGCTCAGCTCGCGCCAGCCAAGCCCCCATTCCTCCATCGTTCCGGGGCGGAAGTTCTCGATCAGGACGTCCGACTTGGCGACCAGCTTGAGAAAGAGGGCAACGCCTTCCTGTTGACGCAGGTCAAGCGTTACCGACTTCCGATTGCGGCCTTCGCTGAGCCAGGCGAGCGTCGCATCGTGCCTTTTCGACGCGGTGCCGAAGCGCCGCATCGGATCGCCGGCGACCGGATGCTCGACCTTGAGCACTTCGGCGCCGAATTCACCGAGAATCGACGCCGCATACGGCCCGGCGAGAAACGTCCCGACGTCGATGATGCGCACGCCGCTCATCGGCAGCTGCTCGCTCTCGGGGGTCGGCTCGAAGTCGGTGTCCACCTTGCCGTCGTCGCCTCCTGTTGCTGGATCGCTGTCCTTCGGGTGGCTGCCGGAAGCGGCTGCCGGCTGCGGCCGATCGCCCTCGGCAATGACCGAAGGCTGTGACGCCGATTCCTGCTTCATGACCGCCCACCTCCCGTTGATTGCGCCACACCGTCTCCCGCCGTGCTCGTGGCATGATCTTAGTATATGGGCAAAAGAAGGCGGCAAGGCAACCCTTGTGTCGCCCTTGTGTCGCCCTCGTGAATGACCGGCGGGCCAGTCATGCGGTGAGGACTTTGAGTTTGGCTGCCAGGTGTGCTGTACTTGACGGGATGCGGCGGGCTTGCCGCGACTGAGGAGGGCGGTGATGAGCGGGCAGGGAGCAGACTACAGCCACTGGATTGGTCGCCATGAGTCGGGCGAAGACGAGCTCGGTTTGTCGCCGGCGCTCGCCGCGGCGGCGACGCTCGACGACACGTGGACGACGCTGCAACAAGGAAGTCCGCTGCCGCCACTCTGGCACTGGTTTTACTTCCTGCCCTGCGTGCCGCAGGCGTTGCTCGATCGCGACGGTCATCCGCAACGGGGTGGTTTCATGCCGCCGATTCCCTATCCACGGCGCATGTTCGCCGGTGCACGGCTGCGTTTTCACCGTCCGCTGCTGATCGGTCGCCCGGCACGGCGCGAAGCGGTGATCCGCGATATCCGCCAGAAGTCAGGTCGGTCGGGACCGCTGGCTTTCGTCTCCGTCTCCTGTGGCTTCTACCAGGGAGATGTGCTCTGCATCGAAGAGGAACAGGAGATCGTCTATCGGGAACCGGGGCCGCCGCTGGCCGCACCCGAGCGCGCGGAGTGGCCGCCGTTGGCTGCGGGCAGCTGGTCGCGAATCGTCACTCCGGATTCGAGGTTGCTTTTCCGCTTTTCTGCGCTGACCTTCAATGCGCATCGGATTCACTACGATCGGCCGTACGCGAGGGACGAGGAGGGGTATCCGGGGCTTGTCGTGCAAGGTCCGCTGACCGCCGTCCTGCTCATGCAGTTGCTGCGCCGGCAGGTCGCCGAGGAGGTGAGCGAGTTTTCGTTTCGCGGCCTGGCGCCGCTCTTCGACTTGGCGCCGTTTCGCCTCTCCGGCGGACGCACGGGCGATACCGTCTCCCTGCTCGCCGAAGGCCCGACGGGTGCCGCGATGAGCGCCAGCGCGGTGCTCGCTTTGGCGTCTCAAGCAAGCGGCACTGCGACCGGGTGACTAGCGTCGTCGATCGGCGTCGGTTCAGCCGCGGATCAAGGCCACCAGCTCGTCGGTCGATGGGAGTGCAGTCGCTTCTCCGGCGGCGAGAATGCTGTCGGCGAGGGCACGCTTTTCGTGGTGCAGGTCGACGATCCGTTCCTCGACGGTCCCCTGGTTGACCAGGCGGTAGACGGTGACCGGCCGCGCCTGGCCGATGCGGTGCGCCCGACCCGTCGCCTGATCTTCGGCCGCCGGGTTCCACCAGGGATCGGTAATCACGACATAATCGGCAGCGGTGAGATTGAGGCCAAAGCCGCCGGCTTTGAGACTGATCAGGAAGAGGTCGCCTTCGCCAGCCTGGAACGCCGCGATGCGGCGGTTACGGTCGGCGGCTGGTGTCGAGCCGTCGAGATAGTGATAGGCGATGCCGGCGGCGTCGAGTGGCTGCCGCAGGAGACTCAGGAAATCGACGAACTGGCTGAAGACGAGCGCCTTGTGCCCGTTGGCGATCAGTTCGCCGACCAGTTCGCCGAACGCCTGTACTTTCGCGCCGACGACTCCGAGCTCGGGCGACGTCAAGCGGGGGTCGCACGCCGCGCGTCGCAAGCGAGTGAGTTGCGCCAGCAGGTTGAAACGCGCTTGTCCGTCGGAGACGCCGCCCAGCGAACCGAGGACGGTGCGTTCGGCTTCGCGCCGCAGGGCCTCGTAGTGCGCTGCCTCGACCGGCTCCGGCGTGGCCGTGAGCAGGAGTTCGGTACGCGGCGGCAGGTCTTGCAGGACGTCCGACTTGTTGCGGCGGAGAACGAAGGGCGCGATCAGGCGTTTCAGGGTGTGTTGTGCGTCGCGATCGCGCAGGCGTTCGATCGGGTTGGCGAAGCGTTCGTTGAAGCGGTTGACGTTGCCGAGCAGGCCCGGATTGGCGAAGCGCATGATCGACCAGAGATCACCGAGGCGGTTTTCGACCGGGGTTCCGGTCATCGCCAGACGGAAGTCGGCGTCGAGATCAAAGACCGCCTGCGAGCGCTTGGCGGCTGCGTTCTTGATCGCTTGCGCTTCGTCGGCGACGACGGTGTGCCAGGCTCGCGCCGCAAAGCGCTCTTGCGCCAGCAGAAGCAGCGTGTACGAGACGATGACCACATCCTGCGCGCCGGCACCGCTCAGCAGATCCTCGCGATCGGTGTCACCGCCTTCGCCGTAGAGGCAGGGGTTGAGCGTCGGCGCAAAACGCCGGATCTCGACCAGCCAGTTGCCGCAGACCGACGTCGGAGCGATCACCAGCGCCGCACCACCGGGCGCCCGCTGTAGCAGAACGGCAATCGCCTGCACGGTCTTGCCTAGCCCCATGTCGTCCGCCAGGCAGCCGCCGAGGCCACTGTCGGCGAGGCGCATCGCCCATTGGTAACCGTCCTCCTGGTAGGGGCGCAGCCGTGCCTGGAGGAGTCCCGGCAACTGCGGTTCGCTCGTCTGCGCTTGGCGCAGACGTTCGATCGCCTGGCGGACGTCGTGCCCGGTTTCGGTCGCCGTTCCTTCGAGCACCTCGTCGAGCCAGAGCCCGGCGACGGCTGGCGCCCGCGCTCCCTGTTTGTCGATTTCGAGTACCGCGGCGAGGTCGCTGAGTTTCTGCTTCAAGGAACGCGTCAGCGCGGCATAGACGCCGTTTCCCATGGAGACGAAACGGGTTTGCTGGCGCGCGGCGGCAAGCAGAGCGTCGAGTTGCAGGACCAGCCCCTGGTCGACGCTCGCCTGTCCGGAGAGGCGGAACCAGTCGCGTTCGTGGCTGACCGACACCGCCAGCTGCTGCGCGGTGACCGAAACGACGCGTACGCTCTTCCCTTTCGGCCACTCGACGGCGGCGATGGCGGGCAGCGTCGGCAAGGTTTCGACGACCGTCAGCGCCTGTTCGGGGTCTTCAAGCAACCACTCGCCGGCGGGCTCGCCGACGTCGAGGAAGGGCAGGGTGTCGAGGACGGCGTCCAGGTGACGGCGTTCCGCGTTGAGGTCGCGTTCGGTGCCGACCGTTTCCTTGCCCTGGACGGCGAGCACGCGCCGGCGACCCTTCGTCGCCGGAAAGCGAGGGCCGTCACTGCCGAGCGGGGTGACCATCAGCCGCAGAGAAAGCGCTTCGCCGACCGGCGAGAGCTCGGCGTGTAGGCGAGAGTCGCTTTCCACCTGCCGGCTCGCTTGCGCCGCGTCGCCGTCGATCTGGAAGTGTGACGAAAGTGCCTGCAGCGTTTTTTCGACCTCCGCCACCGCGTCAGGCGCCGCCGCTGGAATGGCAAAGCGTCCCGAGACGAGTTGCGCCGCTTGTCGCTGGGCAGCGCTGAAGCGCACCAGGCGTACGCGTTGCGGGCCGTCAACGAGTAGCGTCAGCTGACGCAGTGCTTCCAGTTCTCGCCGCTCTTCGGCGAGCGTCGGGGCGATACCGGCGTTATCATCGTGCGTCCGGAGCGACGGCTGGATGCGGATCCGGAAGTGGTCTTTGTCGCGCACCAGTTCGAGGTTCGGTGCGGTTTCGCACAGTTCAACCAAGGCCTCGGGGGCATGCGCGAGGACGACGCCGGGATGGCCGACCAGGGCAACGATGGCGATCGCGAGGTCGAGGCGGTGGCGATTGCTGTAACCCCGTATCGGGCGGATGGCGCGGGCGACTTTCGCGTCCCACGGCGGCAGCTTTTCGTTGCCGGTGATCTTCGTCAGACTCGTTGCTCGCGGGCGGTTCCAGCCGCGCGGGCCGCGCCTTTGTTCCAGGGGGTTGATCGCCAGCAACTGTCCTTGCCTGCCGATCTCGATCGCCCACAGCAAGCGCGTGCTTTCGCCTCCGTCGTCGCTGGCGGGTGCCTGGGCGAGAGACTGCAAGGCGGTAAGCACTTCTCGCCAGCGCTCGCCCGAGGTGCCGACAAAGAAACCGGGCGGTGGATCCCGGTTTTCGAGCAACGCCAGCGCGCCGTCGAGGAACCTTCGCGGCAGTGAAAAGTGGCACTTGTCCAAGGTCTCGCGCGTCGACTCGGCTACCGCCCGCCATTCCTTGGCCGGTCGGCCGGGATCCTGTGCCGAGACGACGTCGGCGCCGAGCCAGGCGACGAGCAGCAAAGCCCACAGCGCGTGCAGCGGAAACGCGCCGGCAAGGTCGGCGGGTGGAGCAAACGCTCCGGCGACCAGCGGGGCGTTGCCGAGGCGAACGTCGATCGCGTGTACCCAGCAGCCCCAGGGCTCGTACGGATTGGCCTGTCGACGGCCCGATTCGGCGAGGCAGAACTTGCGCGCCAGTTCGAGATGGCGAGGCGTTTGCTGGGCGAGAAGGGAGAGCGGATAGAACCAGGCGATACTGTCCGGCAACAGGCCGCGGTTGCTGCCGAAGTGGTCCTTGCACTGCTTGAGCGCGGCTTCGAAGGCAGACTGGGCGGCGGCCCATTGTCCGTCGGCGGCGAGCTGCGCCGCGCGTAGCGCCGACGCCAGGCCGCTGTTGACGCCGGCGAGCGCAGCTTCGACGCCGGCCGTGTCGTCGCGCTGCAAGGCGCGGTCGGCAAGCACCTCACGCAAGCTGCTTGGCACCTGTTCGGCGCCGGCGGCGAGTTGCTCAACTGCCCATTCGGCGACCGGGTCCAGCTCGTTCTCCCACCATTCGCAGAGCGTGGCAGTCGCTTCCAGGGCGAGCTGCCAGCGCCAGCCGGGTTCAATGTACGCAAAGCTGGTGCGGTCGAAGGCGTTGACCAACGCACTCTTGGCTACCGTCCCCCAGTCCAGCGAGCGGGTGATCACCTGACGAAGCCCCGTCAACTCCTCGCTCGGCGCTCCCGAATGGAACTTGGCACGTACGTAGGCGAGGGTCGCCGGCAGGCTGCTGATGGGCCAGTAGTAGGTCGTGCGACCAATCGTCGGCTCGCCGTACTGCAAGCTGCAAACGAGCTGTACCAAGACCGTTCCCGAGTGCGTTTCGAGCAACTGGCGGTAAAGCGGCGCCCGCAGCGAGTCGATCAAGTGAAAAGCGCTGCCGAACACCGGATCCTCGCTGAGCAGCCCCTTGGCGCGCAGCTCGCTGATCGCGGTCTTCACGTCGGCGGCCGTGAAGGCCCTGCCGGCAGTCGTGCGCGCGGCGCCTTGACTGAGCAGGCGGTGGACGTCGGTGACGCCGCGTTGCGCCCAGAGGAGCGCACTGGCGACGGCGACCCGGTAGGTGTCGCCGCTCAGGCCGAAATGCTCGCGTTCGTCGAGCGCGGCGAAATTGAACACGGGTTTGTCGGGCATGGGGCGGCAGGGTTCTCGGTGAAAGGAGATCAGGCGCGGGTGAGCAGCATCGCGTCGCCATAACTGAAGAAACGATAGCGCTGGTCGATCGCGTGACGATAGGCGCGACGGATCGTTTCCAGCCCGGCGAACGCCGATACCAGCATCAGCAGCGTCGATTTCGGGAGATGAAAATTGGTGATCAGGCGGTCGACGACGCGAAAACGGTAACCCGGCGTGATGAAGAGATCGGTCTCGCCGGCGCCTGCACGCAGACTTCCCGCCTGCGCCGCGGCTTCGAGTGCGCGCAGGCTGGTGGTGCCGACGGCGATGACGCGTCCGCCACGCGCCCGCGTTCGCGCGACGGCTTCGGTCGTTTCTGGCGGCAGGTGAAAGCGTTCCGCATGCATGCGGTGCTCGACCAGCTGGTTGGTGCGCACCGGCTGAAAGGTGCCGGCGCCGACATGCAGCGTCAACCAGGCGATTTCCACCGCGCACGAGCGGAGTCGGGCCAACAAGGCCTCGTCGAAATGCAGGCCAGCGGTCGGGGCGGCGACGGCTCCCGGGTGTCGGGCATAGATGGTCTGATAGCGCGCTTCGTCGTTGTTGCCGGACGGGTGCCGGATGTACGGCGGCAGCGGCAGTCGTCCCTGGGTCTCGACGACGGTCCACAGATCGCCCTCGGCCAGGAGTTCGAGGAGGAAGAACTCTCCCCGGTCGCCGCGGCGGCCTCGAACGACCATCGGGATCGCGTCTTCGAGCAGAATACGGCTGCCGTCGCGCGGCGACTTGCTGGCGCGAATCTGCGCCAGCGCACGACGGCGGTCAAGGATGCGCTCGATCAGGACTTCTATCCGGCCACCGCTCTCCTTGTGGCCGCACAGACGTGCCCGGATCACCCGGGTGTCGTTGAACACGAGCAGGTCTCCGGCGTCGGTCAGCTCCGGCAGATCGGCAAACGCGCGGTCAACCAACCGGTCGCTGCCGACGTGCAACAAGCGGCTCGCGCTGCGTACGGGCGCCGGCTGCTGGGCGATCAACTCCTCGGGAAGCGCGTAGTCGAAGTCGTCGAGGGTCAACATGTCGATGAGGTGGGTACTCGCCAGTCGGCAGGCTCACCGCAAGTGGCGCTTGTCGACGACGGGTCAATCGGCGATAATCTGCCGCCTTCCGGCGCGCCGTTGGCGCGCCACAGCCGAGATGGCGGAATCGGTAGACGCAGCGGACTCAAAATCCGCCGATGGGAACATCGTGGGGGTTCGATTCCCCCTCTCGGCACCACAGCCAACAAGCGTTCTGTGCGCGTAAATCGTGAAATTATAGCAGCTGCGGCGACTGGCCGACGTCCGCCGGCGACTGCCTGAGCGCCTCTGACGCTGACAGTGGATCGCCCGGAGACGCTCGCCTGCTGGTGGTTGGCGTTACGACCCAAGACGCTGACGGTGGCGATGGCGCCGGTACTGGTTGGCAGCGCCCTCGCCTGGACGACGCTGGGTGGCTTGTCGTACGCAGCGGCGGTGCTCGCTCTGCTGGCGGCGGTACTGATTCAGATCGGTACCAACCTGCACAACGACGTCGGCGATTTCGAGCGTGGGAGCGACCCGCCCGATCGCCTGGGGCCGCCGCGCGTGACGGCGCTTGGCTGGCTGGCAGCGGCGTCTGTCCGGCGTGCCGCCTGGCTGGCTTTTCTGTTGGCTTTCGTGTGTGGTGCCGGCCTTGTCGCGCGTGCTGGCTGGCCGATCGTGGTCGTCGGACTGGCCTCGCTGTTTGCCGGTTGGGCCTATACCGGAGGGGCGCGGCCGATTGCGTATACCCCGTTCGGGGAAGTGTTCGTCTTGCTGTTCTTCGGTTTCGTCGCCGTTGCCGGTGCATTTTACGTGCAGACGCAGTCGCTGACGCCGGCGACACTGATCGGCGGCGCGATGGTCGGTTTGTTCGCTGCCGCCGTGATCACGGTCAACAACTATCGCGACCTGGATCATGACGCGGAGGTCGGCAAGAGAACGTTGGCCGTCGCCATCGGCCGTCGTGCCACGCGCTGGGTTTACGCGGCCGAGACGCTCGCGCCTTTCGTGCTATTGCCGTGGCTGGCGGCGCTACACGAGGCGCGCGAGTGGTTTCTGCTGCCGTTGCTCGTCCTGCCCTGGGTCTTGCTCCAGATCCGACATTTTGTCGGGCTGCCCGTGGGCAGCGTGTTCAACCGAATTCTGGTACGCACGGCGCAGCTGCAAATGGCTTTCTCGGTGCTGGTGTCGCTGGCGATCGTCGCCAACGGCTTTTACGCCTAGCGCTCGTCGTCCTCCGGCGGCGAAAACCACGCCAAACGCGACTGCAGGCGAACGACCGTACCAACGATCAACAAGGCGGGCGGTGAAATCGCTGCGGCGTCCGCCAAGGCGGGCAGCGAAGCCAGGTCGCCAACGAGTACGCGCTGGCGGGGCGTCGTTCCCTTTTCGACCACCGCCGCCGGATGTTCGGCCGGCAAGCCGTGGGCGATCATCTGCCGGCAGATTTCGCTCAGGCCGCCAACCCCCATATAGAAGACGGCCGTCAGTCGTGGACGAGCCAGCGACGGCCAATCGAGATTCACCGTGCCGTCCTGCAGGTGGCCCGTGGCAAAGGCGACGGCCTGCGCGTGGTCGCGATGAGTGAGCGGAATGCCGGCGTAGGCGGCACAACCGACGGCGGCGGTGACGCCAGGAACGACCTGGAAAGGGATTCCGGAGTCGACCAGGGCTTCGATCTCTTCGCCGCCACGCCCGAAGACAAAGGGATCGCCGCCCTTGAGGCGGACGACCGTCTTGCCGGCGCGGGCCAGACGAACGAGGAGACGATTGAGTTCGCTTTGCGGCAGCGTGTGCTTCGAGCTTTCCTTGCCGGCGTAGATCAGCTCGGCGTCGGATCTGGCCAGGTCGAGCACGCCCTCGCCGATCAGGTGATCGTAGACGATCGCGTCCGCTTCACCGATCAACCGTGCCGCTCGCAAGGTGAGCAGTTCACGATCGCCCGGTCCGCTACCGACGAGGTAGACGGTGCCCAGGGGCCGGGTCGGGGACGATGGACTCATGTGGTTGTTCCATGCCATTATGCAGGGCGCGTCCGCGAGGCGCAAGCCAAAGGGGTCGGGTTGACGGTGGCGCGGACGCCACCACACTCGTCCGTAAATGCGGCCAACGATTTGACCGAGGTCAAGGAAATGGGGACTGTCGGCGTGTCATCCTGTACGGAGTCTGGCATGGTTCGATTCATGTGTGTGGGCTTGGCAACTTCACGAGGAGAGGGAAAGTAATGCAGAAGGAAATACGCAACTTGCTGGTGCTGGCGGCGGCGCCGCTGGCGATCCATGCCGCATTTGCAGCGCCGGCTGCGCCGGCTGCTGCTGCGGCTGCCGCGCCTGCAGCCGCAGCCCCGGCGACGCCGACGCTGTCGGCTGAGGACAAGGCGGCGGCGGGCAAGATCTATTTCGAGCGTTGCGCCGGCTGCCACGGGATGCTTCGTAAGGGCGCCACAGGCAAGAACCTCGAGCCGGCCAACACGGCCAAGCTCGGCTCGTCCCGGCTTGAGAAGATCATGTCCTACGGCACGGAAGGCGGAATGCCGAACTTCGACGACATTCTGACCAAGAAAGAGATCGCCAACATGGCGACCTACGTTCAGATGCCGGCCGAAGCGCCTCCCGAATGGGGCATGAAGGACATGAAGGCGAGTTGGAAGCTGGCCGTTCCGGTGGCCCAGCGTCCGACGAAGAAGATGAACGACGTCAATCTCAACAATGTCTTCGCGGTCACCCTGCGTGACTCCGGCGAAGTGGCCTTGATCGACGGCGACCGCAAGCAAATCTGGGGCATCGTCAAGACCGGTTACGCGGTGCATATCTCGCGCGTTTCAGCCTCCGGTCGTTACGTCCACGTCATCGGTCGTGACGGCCGTTACGACCTGATCGACCTCTACTACGAGAAGCCGACGATCGTTGCCACCATGAAGTCGGGCTACGAAGCGCGCTCGGTCGACACGTCCAAGTTCAAGGGTTACGAGGACAAGTACGCGGTCGTCGGCTCGTACTGGCCGCCGCAGTATGCGATTCTCGACGGCGAAACGCTTGAGCCCCTGAAGCTGATCTCGACCCGTGGCGTGACTGTCGATGGCGAGTATCATCCCGAGCCGCGCGTCGCGTCGATTGTTTCCTCGCACGACAAGCCCGAGTGGGTGATCAACGTCAAGGAAACCGGCATGATCAAGCTGGTTGATTACTCCGACATCAACAACCTCAAGGAAGTCACCGTCAATTCGGCCAAGTTCCTGCATGATGGCGGCTGGGACGCGTCGAAGCGTTACTTCCTGGTTGCGGCCAACGCGTCGAACAAGATCGCCGTCGTCGACACCAAGGAGGGCAAGCTGGCGGCGCTGGTGGATACCGCCAAGATCCCGCATCCGGGGCGCGGCGCGAACTTCGTCCATCCGAAGTTCGGGCCGGTGTGGGCGACGTCGCACCTCGGTGCCGATGTGATCAGCATTATCGGTACCGATCCCGACAAGTACCCGCAGCACGCCTGGAAGGTCGTCCAGGAGGTGAAGAATCACGGTGCCAATTCGCTGTTCGTGAAGACGCATCCGAAGTCGAAGAACCTCTGGGCTGACGCGCCGCTGAACCCGGATCCGAAGCTTGCTGGCTCGGTAACGGTCTACAATATCGACGACCTCGGCAATCCGGATCCGAAACCGCAAGTCCTCGATCTCGCCGCCGCCGCCAATCTGGGCAAGACCAAGGGGCTGCAGCGAGTGGTGCATGGCGAATACAACGAGAAGGGTGACGAAGTCTGGTTCTCGGTGTGGACCGGCAACAAGACCGAACCGTCGGCGATTGTCGTGGTCGACGACAAGACCCGGGCGGTAAAGACCGTGATCAAGGATCCGCGTCTGGTCACGCCGACCGGCAAGTTCAACGTCTACAACACGCAACGCGACATTTACTGATCGAGCGGATCGGTCGGAACGCCGATCGAGTCGACGCGTTGGATCCACGACGGGGGGCTGCGGCCCCCCGTTTTTTTGCCCGGCATTCGCGTCTCTAGCGTCTTGCCGGGCGGCTACCGTCAAGGAGAGATCATGAGACTGTCGACCCTCGTGCTGACACTGGCGACCGTTGCTGGCGCCACGCTCGTCCATGGGGCCCCGCCACCGCCTGACCCGGCGATGATCGAACTCGCCGACAAGAGTCGCTGCCTGACTTGCCACGATGTGGATGAAACCGTCCGTGGCCCGTCGTGGCGTGACGTGGCGAAGCGTTATCGCGGCCAGCCGGAAGTGGAAGAGATCTTGGTGACCAAGGTCTACGAGGGCGGCGGCGGCGTTTGGGGTAACGACTACATGTCGGCCAACAAGCGCGCGGGGCTGGAGAATGTTCGCGTTCTCGTGCGCTGGATCCTGACGCTCCCCTGACCGTCAGGATGCCTTCGCTCGTGCGCGGCGCGCCCGAGACCGTGCGCCAGCGCGGGTCGCCGCCAACCAGCGGTCGCTGTTTGCTGGCGATCATTCGGCGCAGCTGCTTCCTGTTGCCGCTAAGCGGCTTGTGCGACGCCGCGTTTGCCGAAACAGAACAGGCGCCGTCTCCGGAACGGCGCCAGCAGCTCGTTCATCTGGTGCGCCAGGATTGCGGTTCGTGTCACGGCCTGACCCTGAAGGGCGGCCTTGGACCGCCGTTGACGCCGGCGGCGCTGCGTGAGAAGCCCGTTGAGTCGCTGGTGGCCACGATCTACAGCGGGCGTCCGGGAACGCCGATGCCGCCATGGCATCGTTTTCTCAGCGAGGACGAGGCGCGTTGGGTGGTCGAGGAATTGCGCAGGGGCTTTCCCCAGTAGCGTCTGTCTCGGGCGTGGTGGGCGGCAGCGTTTCAGGCAGTGATCAGCAGCGCCCGGAAATCATTGACGTTGGTCATGGTCGGCCCGGTGATGAGCGAATCGCCGAGCGCAGCAAAAAAACCGTGGCCGTCGTTGGCGTCGAGACGGTCACGCGCTGGCACGCCCTGCTCGGCGGCGCGTTGCAGGGTGTCCGGCGCGAGGTAAGCTCCGGCAATTTCTTCCTGACCGTCGACGCCGTCCGTATCGGCCGCCAGCGCGTGAATGCGCGGGTGTCCGTCAAGCGCCAGCGCGAGTCCGAGCAGGAACTCGACGTTGCGTCCGCCGCGCCCGTTTCCACGCACGCTCACCGTCGTCTCGCCACCCGTCAGCAGGACGCACGGAGGCGTGAAGGGCTGTTGCCGGTCGGCGACTTGACGGGCCACCGCAGCCAGAACCTTGCCCACCTCGCGTGCCTCGCCTTCGATGGCGTCGCTGAGGATGTGCGCCGTAATCCCGGCATTTCGGGCGATCGCCGCCGCCGCTTCGAGCGCGTGCTGTGGCGTGGCGATCACGTGCGTCTCGACGCGTGACAGGCGGACGTCGCCGGGCTTGATCGATTCGCCGCCGCCGCTCGCCAGCAGTTCATGAACGGCTGGCGGCAGCGAGAGACGATGTCGTCTGGCGACCGCCAGAGCGTCGCCGCAGGTGCTTGCATCGCCGACCGTTGGACCGGACGCGATATCGCTCGCCCGATCGCCGGGGACATCGGAAATCAGCAGGTTCACCACCCGTGCCGGGTGGCATGCGGCGGCCAGCCGGCCGCCCTTGATCGCCGACAGATGGCGGCGCAGACAATTGATTTCGGCAATGCTGGCGCCAGAACGAAGCAAGGCGCTGCTGACCTTCTGCTTGTCGCTCAGATTGACGCCGGCGAGTGGGAGCGCCATCAGCGCCGAACCGCCGCCCGAGAGCAGGCAAAGCACGGTGTCTTCTGCACACAGGCCTTGCACCCGCTGCAGCATGCGTTCGGCAGCGACGAGGCTGGCGGTATCGGGAACCGGATGTGCGGCCTCCACGACCTCGATCCGCCGACACCGAACGCCATAGCCCCGTCGAGTCACGACCAGGCCCGACACGTCTCCCGGCCAGTGGTCGTCTACCGCCCGAGCCATGGCCGCGGACGCTTTCCCAGCGCCGATCACCAGCAGTTGCGCGGGTGGTTTGTCGGCCAACAGCCGGGGCAAGTAGGGGGGCAAACAGTACCGGGGCTGCGCTGCCGCGATGGCGCCGGCAAACAGTTGTTGCAAGAGCTGGCGTGGATTTGCGGGGGTGCTCACGGCGGGATTCGATGGCCTGCGGTTGGCGCGTCGGCTCAGGCGCTACGCAGCCTGCAGGCGCGCGTCGCCCAGATGGCGGCAAACGGAAGCAGCAGGTCGAGGGCGATCGAGGCGAGCAACAGCCAGCCGAGCAGGTCGTAGTTTGCCTTCGCCGTGATGGCATGGGTCAGGGGATCACGCGTCTCGCGCGCAATCGGAAACCAGTGGTTCAAATACTTTGTTCCCAGCTGTGAAGCCGACAAGGCAAGGTTGGAAAACGACGCCATCACCGCGAAGTAGGTCGCTTTCAGCCGGTCGGGCGCAGAGTTGGCGATCCAGGCCAGCATCGGCACCATGGCGATCTGCCCGAGCGGCGACTCGAGCGCCGTGTTGGCGAGCGCGATGAAGCGCGCATCGACCAGGCCAGCCGTGTGTGCTGCCGTCCATTCGTGCAGCCCGTAATACATGCCGAGCGTTGGCAGGCTGAGCAAAGTGCCGGCGATCGTCAGGAAGCCGACGACGTAGGTGATCGAACGTTCGCCCATAAAGCGGCGAAAGGCAAACAGGCCGAAAAGGGTGAGGGCACTGGTCAGCAACGACAACTTGGCGAGAAACGACTGATCAAAGCCGAGGACGTCGATCATCCACCACGTCGACCCTTCACCCGGTCCAGGCGTCGCCCGGAAGGCAAAAACGACGATCGCCGTGCCGAGAAGCGTTCGCCGCGACTCGTCGTCGAGTTCGCTGAGCAGCCGGTACATCAGGAAGGTGATGACGGAGAGCGATCCGATGAAGACGATTTCCTCGCCGAAACGCACTTCGGCGACACCGGTGCCCAGGCTAAGGGCGGCGAAAGCCAGGCTGCCGCCGATGATCCACCAGTTGGGAGTGAGCCGGTCGTCATCCTTGGCGAGAGAGGTCTCAATGGTTGCGGGGTCGATCGCCAGTCGCTGCTCGCGGGTGCGCTCGTACCGCCTGAGCTTGCCCGCGAGGACGACGCCCGCTACCGAGAGCAGCGGGATGAACAGCGCCAGCGCATACGCGTCGGCGTAGAGCGCCGCCTTCTCCGCCTGCGGCAGCGCTTCACTCCCTTTGAAAAGAACGACGTTGACCACCGAGACGAGAATGCCGCCGCCGATGATCGCCACCCGGCCGAGCGTTTGCAGCGTCGTGTTCATCAGCCGTCGCGTTGTCGCCGGTAGCGGCACGCCGGCCGCGTCGACCCGAGGCACCGCTTCGACGGTCATGGCGTCGGCGACAACATCCTGGAGTACGTAACCGAGTGGCGCCAGTAGGGTCGACACGACGAACCACGCCTCGAGCGAAAGGACGCCGCGCATCGTCTCGGGGTGGCTGACCAGGCCGAGCATGATCGACAGGCTGGCTGCAATCAGCCCGGCGCCGAGCCAGACCAGCGCCGCCTTGTGACGCCAAATGAGGTCGACGAGATGACCGAGCGGCATCTTCAACGCCCAGGGAATTCCGGCCCAAAACGCAAGCGTGGCGAGGAAGGCTGCCGACAGGCCAAGGTACTCCTTGACGAAGAAGGTGCCGGCGATCGCGGTCAGATCGGAAACCCCTGCCGCCAGATAGACCATCAACGGCGGCAGGTACGACCAGCGCATTTCGCGTCCGAGGGCGACGACGTTTTCGGTGAACCAGCGGCGGATCGGTTCCAGCATGGCTAGCGGGCGTGGCTGTCTGAGCGGCGCCTGGCGGGCGTTGTGCGAAGCCTCGGCGTATAGGTCGAAGCGGCAGGGCAGCGCATGATAAGCGTACGCGACGGGTCGCCGCAAGAACGGGCTCGGTGAGCGCTGCCCTGGGCGCGCTTCGCCCGGCGGGCAGACGAGCGCCGTTCAACGCTCGCGCGGTCGCCGCCGCCAGGCGGAAGGAATGTGAAGCTCGCCCCGACGCAACTCCCAGGTGCTGCGCTCGACAAAAGCGCGCGGCAGGTTCGGTGTCTCGTCGACACCCACCAGGACGTTGAAAAGTGCTTGCAGGCGGTTGAAGAAGGTGTTTTCGCTTGGGCGCATCGTGAGTCTCCTTTCAGGTGGGCGGAGACAGTGTGCGCCAGCGAGGGCTCACAGAGTGAGCTTGTTACGACTCCGTTGCTGCTGGCGCTTCTTGTGGCGGCAGCCGATAGGGCGCCAGCGCTCGCGTCAGCTGTTCGCCAACCCGCGTCCGCAGCGCGGCCGGCGCGACCACGACACAATCACCGCCATACTTCAGGATGTCCATGATCAGCTCTCGGTCGTCGGCGTAGGGGATCCGCAGCTCGTAGCCGCCATCGGCGAGCAGACGGCCTTGCTGCTTCGGGTGCCAGCGTTCGCTGACCACCCAGCGCGCGCGCTGCGGCGAGAAGTGAAGAATCGCCCAGGTTACCTGCTCACCGGAGAAGATGCCGTAGGCCGCGCCAAGGACTGCGTCGAGCTGCTCATCGGCGACGTCGAGCGCCGGTCGGTCGAGGATTTCCGTATGCTCGATCGCGTCGACCGAAAAAGCGCGCAGGGCGTTGCGTACGTGGCACCAGGCATCGAGGTACCAGTTTTCACGATAGTGATTGAGGCGCTGCGGTGACACTTCGCGTTCGCTGACTTGGTCGTTGCCGCGGGCGTGATAACGGATCAGCAAACGCTGACGGCGCAGAAGTGCCAGGCCGACCGCCTGGAAGTGATCGAGAGGCAGGTCGCGGGCGCCGACCGCCTGAATGCGGATACGCCGCTGCACCTCCTCGGCCGGATTGTCGGCGCTCCCCAGCAGCCCACTCAGGCGCGCCAGCAAGGGCTGAACGTGCGGGCCGAGCAGTCCGCCGGGGTCGAGATTCGAGAGGAGTTGCTGCATCGTCAGCAGAGCGTGGATCTCGGCCGCGGAAAACCACAGCCCGGGCAATTCATAGGCGGTTCCCGCGTGCTTCCCCGATGACGCGAAGCGATAGCCGCCGAGCTGGTGGTCGAAGGTGATCGGCGCGTTGAGACGGTCTTTCATGTAGGCGAGGTCGCGTTTCAGTGTGGCCCACGAGACCCCCAGTCGCTCTTGCAGGTCGCGACGGGCAACGAAGCGTCGCTGGCTCAGAATCTGATCGATCTGGTAAATCCGTTCAAGTTTGCTCATCGTTGGCTGCCGAGGGTCAAAGTGCGCAGTATAGGCAAACGGCGGCCGCTTCTTGGCTCCCTTGGGCTCGTGTGACGGCCGTTTGCCGGCGTTGCGGTGTGCTACAAGGAAAGCTCAAGTTGTGCTCGCTCGTGCCGTTTCCCTTCTTGCGAGGCGAGTCCACTGCGCGACGCGTTGCCTTTGTCCGTCTTCTCGGTCGGCGCCCGGGTGAACCACGGGGGGTTGAGGCCAACCCGGAGAGAATGGAGTCGTGAGATGGCAACGATCGCCGATCCTGCCGGCTCGAGAGGCCGGATCCCCTGGGGAAGCCCTTGACCTTCCGCCGTAATGGCGCAGCCGCGACGAGCAAGAGGGATGAGCAAGAGGGATGAGCACGAGCCACGATGATATGAAGTTCCGGGAAGCGGCAGCGGCCGGAGTCGACTCGGCGGCGCAGACAGGCGTTGCCGGCTGGAAAGTCCTGATCGTTGACGACGAGGAGGACGTCCACGCGACGCTTCGCTTTGCGCTGCGCGACGTCTTGGTCGAGGGGCGGCCGCTGCAACTGATCGACGCCTATTCTGCCCGCGAAGCAAAAGACGTCGTCGCCGCCAACCAGGACTTGGCGCTGATTCTGCTCGACGTGGTCATGGAGTCCGATCACGCCGGTCTCGACTTCGTTCGCGACGTTCGTCGCGAGGTTGCGGACCGCAGCCTGCAGATCGTGCTGATCACCGGCCAGCCAGGCTATGCGCCGCAGAGCAGCGTCGTCGGCGACTACGAGGTCGACGGGTATCGTTTGAAGTCGGAGCTTGGCGCCGACAGTCTCTTGCTCACGGTCCACCTGGCCATCCGGACGCATCGCCTGCTCCAGGAGCAGGCAAGCTTGCAGCGCGAGCTACGGCAGAAAGTGTCCGAACTCGGCAACGCGTTGCAGGCTTTGCGGGAGAGCGAGAACAAGCTCTTGCGTGCGCAGTCGGTGGCGCACGTCGGCAGCTTTACCTACGACGTGGCGGTCGACCGCGTCGAACTGTCGGCCGAGGCGTGCCGCATCTACGGCGTGGCGGAAGGCACCGTGGCGAGCTACTGGCAGTACCTGGCCTGGGTATATCCCGACGATCGCGCGGCGTTGATCGAGGAATGGCGGTCGGCGCTGTCTGCCGGGCATCCGTTCGCGCACGAGCATCGCATTCTCTCCGGCAACGCGGTGCGTCACGTCCGCCTCCATGCGGAGGTCGTCTGCGGTGCCGATGGTCGCCCCTTGCGGGGTGTCGGCACGACCCAGGACATCACCGATCGCAAACAGGCCGAGGAGGTGCTGCGACGCTCCAATGCCGAGCTCGAGCAGTTCACCTACGCCATCTCGCACGACTTGCGGCAGCCGCTGCGCATGATTTCGAGCTACCTGCAGCTGTTGGCGATGAGTATGGGCAGCGGGTTCGACCCGGAGCAAAAGGAGTACTTCCGCTTTGCGATCGATGGTGCCAAGCGGCTCGATCAAATGCTCGTCGCCTTGCTCGAGTACTCCCGACTCGACCGGCCTCGTGAGCCGGCGCGGACGATCGACACGCGCGCCATCGTCAACGAGGCGCTGGCGTTTCTGCAGCCCGAAGTCAAGGAGGCGATGGCCCGGGTCGATATCGACGGAATTTGGCCTCGGCTCAACGTACGCGCTGACGAGTTGCTGCGTCTGGCACAGAACCTGATTGCCAACGCGATCAAGTTTCGTGTTCCCGGGAAGGCCCCGGAGGTTCGTGTGTGCAGCCGCGTCAGTGGCGGTGAGTGGCGCTTGTCGGTGACTGACAACGGTATCGGCATGGACCCGGCGCAGGCGGGTCGCCTGTTTCAGGTTTTTCAGCGACTGCAGAGCCGGACAGCGTATGAGGGCAGTGGCGTCGGTCTCGCTCTGTGTCGCAAGATTGCCGAGCGTCACGGCGGGCGTATCGGGGTCGAGTCGGCAGGCGAAGGTCGGGGGTGTGAGTTCTGGGTCGCTTTGCCGCTGATTGGCGAGGGTGAGGAATGATTCTCGAGGTATCCGTGCGGGCGAGGAGCCTCGCGCCGGAACTTCGGCAACAGGCGTTTGGACGCCGGGGCAAGCCCGATGATTAAGCGCGGTTCACGAATCTTTCATCTCTTGATTGTCGAAGATGAAATGGGCGACGCCCGTTTGATGGAGCTGGCGATCAGCCGCAGTGGCTTCCCGGTGAGCATGCGTTCGTTTTCCGACGGTCGCCAGGCGCTCTTGGCGCTCCGTGGCGAGCCGACGCTCTGGCCAGAAACCGGGTGCCCGGACTTGATACTGCTCGACCTCAAGATGCCGGGGCAGGGGGGACTGGACTTCCTGATGTCGATCAAGGATGACCGAACGCTGCGTCGTATCCCGGTCGTCGTCGTCACGACGTCACCGCTTGAGGACGACGTCTGCGCGGCGTATCAGTACGGTGCGGCCGGTTACCTGCAGAAGTCGACCGACCTCGGAGAATTTTTGTCAAGCGTCCAGGTGTTGGGCGACTACTGGTTCAAAACCGCACGCTTGCCGCAGAATGGCGAGTGAGTCCGGCTGGACGACTGCTGGCCTGAATGACGGAGAAGGAAAGACGATGCATGCCTCGTTGCAGCGGCCGAGTTCCATCTTGGTGATCGAGGACGACGCGGGTGATCTGGGGCTGATTCGGGCCAACATTCGGCTGGCCGGCATCGGTGGCCGTTGTGAGCAGGACCCGGTGATCTGGGCGCCGACCGTTGCCGCAGGCGTCGCCGCGGCGGCGTTCCACAACCCGGACGTGGTTCTGCTCGATCTCTCGCTCCCGGACTCGAGCGGCGTGGCGACGGTGCAGGCGATCAGGGCGGTGACGCCGCACGTGCCGATCATCGTCCTCACTGGTCGCGATGACGATGATCTCGCCGAGGCCGCGCTCAAGGCCGGAGCCCAGGATTATCTGATCAAGGGGCAGTTTCAGCACGCCGCGCTGGCGCGTGCAATCCGGCACGCGCTGGTGCGGCAGCGACTCGAATCGCGACTGCGGCTGTTCGAGGAAGCGGTGAACTCGGCCGCCAACGGGATCGTGATTACCGACATCAACGCGATGATCGAGTGGGCCAACCCGGCCTTTGAGCGGATGACCGGCCGTTCGCTGGCTGAAGTCGTCGGTCGGACGCCGGCCGAGGTCCTGAACTCGGGCAAGCAGGATGCCGTTTTCTACCAGCGGATGTGGTCGACGATTCTATCCGGTCGTGTCTGGAGCGGCGAACTCGTCAATCGGCGCAAGGACGGCAGCCTGTACGACGAATTCCTGACCATCTCGCCGGTTGCCGACACCCGGGGCAAGATTCAGCACTTCATTGCCATCAAACAGGACATTTCAGAACGCAAGCTCAGCGAAGAGCGGGTGCAGCACCTGGCGCATCACGATCAGCTGACCGACCTGCCCAATCGGCTCCTCCTCAACGACCGGCTCGCGCAAGTGGTTGCCCAGGCACGACGCGAGCGCGGAACGCTGGCGCTGATGTTTCTCGACCTCGACAACTTCAAGCCGGTCAATGACACCCTGGGCCACGCGATCGGCGATTTGCTGCTGAAGGAAGTGGCGTTGCGCCTTCAGGGCTGCGTGCCGCGGCAGTCGGACACCATTGCGCGCCTGGGCGGCGACGAATTCGTCATTCTTCTGGCTCAGATCGACAAGGCGGTGGACGCTGCGGTCGTTGCCAGCAAGGTCCTGACGGCGATCGCGCGGCCTTACCGCATCGGTACGCACGCTATCGAAATCTCGGCGAGCATCGGGATCGCCGTCTATCCGCAGCACGGTGACGACGGCAGCGCGTTGATGAGCAACGCCGATACCGCGATGTATCACGCCAAGCGGGCCGGGCGCAACCGCTATCAGTTCTTCCGCGCGCTCACCGCAAACGACGAACGCTGATGCCGGCGTGGACACGGCCGCAGACCTCGCGCTGAAGGACGTTGCGAAAGCTGACGAAGGTCTGCGCCCCGCTTCGGTAGCGTTCCTGAACTACTGCGCTTGGTGGATCCTGGTGACCGCCGTCGCCGCGGTTGCGATCATCTTGCTGGCGATGTCGGACCAGCGCTGGCGTGCGGCTACGCCCGGAATGATGGTGCTGGTGGCGTTCGCGACCTTGCGCTTGATCGCTGCGGGTCGCCAGCGCGCGGCCTGCAACGTCCTCGTCTGGGGTGGCTGGCTGGCGATGACGTGTGCCTCGCTGTTCGTGGGTGGCCTGCGGGGCTCCTTGTTGATCGCCTATCCGGTGTTGATTCTGATTGGCGGCTGGTTGCTCGGTACGCGCGTCGCCTTGTCCCTCCTGTTGGTCAACCTGCTGACGATCGTTGGTTTCGTTGCTGGTGACGGGTCGGCCCTGCTGCCGCCACTGCCCTCGACGCCGGCCGTTCTCACCGGCCTGGTGCACGCGGCCTTCAGCGTTCTTGCCGTCGTCCTGATCGTCTTTCTGATTCGGTCCTATCAGGAGCGTCTCGACGAAGTGCGGCGTTTGAGCGGCGACTTGGCGCAACGCACGAAGGAGCTGCAAGCGCGCGAGGCGGATCTCGAGCGCGCCCAGGCGCTGGCGCACGTCGGCAGCTGGTCGTGCCGGATGGAAAGTGGCGAAGTCGTTCTGTCGGACGAAGCGTGCCGACTCCTCGGTTTTGACGAAGGGACGTCGACCACGTTTGCTGCTTGCCGACGTTTGCTGCACGTCGAAGACCTGGCGAGCTTTGACGAGGTGGTCGCAGCGGTCGGCAAAGGTGAGGCGAGCGAACGGGTCTTGCGGATCCTCGTTGGTGGTCGGCAGCACTGGATCGCCTTGCGCGCGGCGCTTGAAGCCGACGAAGACGGCCAACGGCTGCGCGCGGTCGGAACCCTTCAGGAAGTGACGTCGACCAAGCAGCTCGAGGCCAAGCTGCTCGCCGAGCGCGAGTTTTTCCGCCTGATCTCGGAGAGCATCGGCGAACACATCGCCGTCCTCGACCTTGCGGGGCAACGCGTCTATAACAGTCCCTCGTACTGGCAGCTACTCGGCGGGACTCGCGAGCTGATGGGTAGCGATTCTTTCGCCGACGTCCATCCGGACGACCGCGAGCGAGTCCGGCGCGTTTTCCGGCAGACCGTCGAGACGGGTCACGAACAGCAGATCGAGTATCGTCTGGTCGGCAGTGACGGCCGCATTCGTGACCTGGTTTCGACCGGGCGTCTGGTCAGGGAACAGGGCGGTGTTCCGGCGCGTGTGGTGGTGGTCTCGCAAGACATCACCGATCGCAAGCGGGCCGAGCAATGGGAGCGAATCGCCGCCACGGCGTTTGAGTCGCAGCAGGGAATGTTCATTACCGACGCCAAGCGAATCATCCTTCGGGTGAACCAGGCATTTTCCAACATCACCGGCTACAGCGCCGACGAGTGCATCGGCCAGACACCGAGCCTGCTCAGTTCCGGCAGGCACGATGCGGCCTACTACGCGGCCATGCACGAGAGCCTCGAGCGCAGCGGCGTGTGGCAAGGCGAGATCTGGAATCGTCGCAAGAACGGTGAGGTCTTTCCCGAGTGGCTGACGATTTCGGCGGTCAAGGATGGCGACGGCGCCGTTACCCACTACGTTGCCGCGCTGACCGACATGAGCCTGCACAAGGCGGCGCAGGAGGAGATCCGACACCTGGCTTTCTACGACGCGCTGACCGGTCTGCCCAACCGCCGCCTGCTCCATGACCGTTTGCGGGTGGCGATTGCTTCGAGCGTCCGAAACAAGCGCCATGGCGCGCTGCTCTTCATCGACCTCGACAACTTCAAGACGCTCAACGATACGCTCGGTCACGACATGGGTGACCTCTTGCTGCAACAGGTCGCCAAGCGCTTGTCGAGCTGCGTCCGCGAGGGGGATACGGTGGCCCGATTGGGAGGCGACGAGTTCGTGTTGATGCTCGAAAATCTTGGCGAACGAGCGGCGGAAGCGGCCGGCCAGAGCCGGGTGGTGAGCGAAAAAATTCTCAGCGTACTCAATCACCCCTACGAGCTACCGGGGCATACCTACCACAACACGCCCAGCGTCGGCATCACCTTGTTTGGCGAGCGGCACGACGCGATCGACGAACTCATGAAGCGGGCTGATCTGGCGATGTATGAAGCCAAAGCCGCCGGACGCAATGTCTTCCGTTTCTACGACCCGCAGATGCAGGCCGTCGTTTCGATCCGAGCGGCATTGGAAAAAGACCTGCGACTGGCGATCGAAAACCGGGACTTCACCCTCGTCTACCAGCCGCAGGTAGACGGCAGCGGGCGTGTGATCGGCGCCGAGGCGCTGTTACGCTGGCACCATCCGGAACGTGGTCCGGTTCCGCCGGCCGAGTTCATCCCGATCGCTGAAGAGACCGGACTCATTCTGCCGCTCGGGCTTTGGGTGCTGGAAACCGCATGTGCTCAGGTCGCGTCGTGGGTCACTCAGCCGGGTCGGGAAGCGTTCACGGTTTCGGTCAATGTCAGTGCCCGCCAGTTTCGTCAAAGCCACTTCGTCGAACAGGTGCTCGGCGCGCTCGCCGCGAGCGGCGCCAAACCGCACAACCTCAAGCTCGAGCTGACCGAAAGCATGCTCCTCGATAACGTCCAGGACGTGATCGGCAAGATGTCGACGCTGAAAACGCACGGCGTTGGTTTTTCGCTCGACGACTTTGGTACCGGCTATTCTTCGCTGTCTTACCTGAAACGCCTGCCGCTCGATCAGTTGAAGATCGACCGCTCGTTCGTTCGCGATTTGCTCACCGATCCGAGCGACGAAGTCATTGCCCGTACGATCATTGCCTTCGCCAGGACTCTCGGCCTGGCAGTGATCGCCGAGGGGGTCGAGTGCGTCGAGCAGCAGGATGCGCTGGCCGCGCACGGCTGCCATACGTATCAAGGGTATTTCTTCAGCCACCCCCTGACGTTGGTGGAGTTTGACGCTTTCCTGCGGCGTCACTGAAAACGGCGGCGTGTCGGCGCCGGGTGCCGCGGCACACCGGACTAGCGGGCAGCAGGCGCTGTCGCCCGTTCGGGAAAGGAGCAAACAATCGCTTTGTTTTGCTCGTCGAGACGACAACGGCTGATGCTTGCTCCGTCCGGGTCGACCAACGTTCCCGACCAGCCGGCGCCGCTGTTTTCAAGCAGGAAAAAGCCGAAGCGATTGAGCACGATGCCGCTCGCTGCGGGTGCAGCCTGATAAAGAAGATCGTTCGGCTGCGATCGTTCCTTGCTGCCGGCGCCGCTGCCGCCCTCGAAGAACGGTGAGGTCGGATCAGCCGCTTCCAGTTGCGTTCCGCTATTGCCGACGATCAGTTGTGCCGGCCGGCCAGAGCGATGATTCTCGCCATCCGCCGCTGGCGCGAAGTTAATCGTCTGAAAGGCGTGTTCGTGGCCCGCGAGGACGAAAGCGACCGTCGCCAGCAGTTGCCCCCGCAGAGCCGCTTGCAGGGCGTTGGGTTGGACTTCGGCCGGCAGCAGGTCGTACCACAACGGCTTGTGCTGGATCAGCCAAACGGGATGCGAAGTCGGCGCCGCCAGCAACGCCGACAAGGAGGTCCGCAGGATTCCGGGATCAGCGGGCGTTTTTTCAGCTGGTAGATAGTCCTGGTAGCCGGCGTTGTCGGCGACGATCAACGTCAGCTGACCGCTGACGTCCACACGATACGCGTCGGCGGTCAGGTTGTTGCCAAGCACTGAATGGCTGGCCGTCTTGTACGCCTGGTCCGGGCACGGCTGATAGGGGAAAGGCGACAGCAAGCGCTGCCAGCCGGCACCGGCGCGGTCGCAGTTTTCGTGGTTGCCCCGGACGACGATCCAGGGTGCACGGGCGAGCAGCGGTTCGGCCGGGGCGAAGAAATCGACTTCCCAGCCCGGCCAGTCGTAGCCGACGACGACCCCGCGTTCCTTGATCGGCGCACAACGCACCGGGTCGTCGCAGTACTCGCGGTAGTGATAGTCGCCAACGTGGATGACCAGGTCGGGTTGTGCGCGTGCCGCCGCCGCGGCAACCCGTGGCCACGGCCACGCCGCCGGATCGAGGCAGTCCTGGATCGGCGCACTCGCGCCGCGTACCGGAACCTGCACCCGACAGCCGGTGTCGCCGACGACGACGATACGTTTGACGGCGGCCGGTGGCAGCGGCCAGCGGCGATCGCCCAGACGCGCTTCGCGAACCGTTCGTGGCACCGTCAGTTCGCACGACGTGACGGCAAAGGCGGGGGCAAACGCCGGGTTGGCGCTCCTCGTGGCGAGCGTCGGCGAGTCGGCGGGCGCTCGTCGCTGCAGCGCCGTCGTCCGGCCATCGACCACCGCTTGCGGACAGTCGCCATCGCCGGCGACGATGGCGCGCAGACTGAGCTGCCCGTCGGGAGCCATCTGCGTCCATTGGTAAAGCGGGCCCCGTTCGGCCGGGGGAGTCGTCGCGCAGGCCGCGAGGACGACGAGCGCGACCAGCGGCAACGCTTGTCGGCTCGACACCGGGGTGGTCGGCGTTCGGCGGTCGTGCAGCGGCTGCATGGTCGCTTTCCTGGTTCAGAGATGGAGGTAACCCATGGCGCCGACGACCAGACCAAGGGCGGCTGAGAGGTACACACCGACCAGCATCCAGCGTTTGCGCGTCAGCAGCGTGATCGCCGCCATGGCGATCGCGATCTGGATGAGCGTCGTCGCCAGCGCCCAGCGCTCGTGAACATGCATTTCGCGATCGCTCTGGTTGTCGGCCGCTTTCGCGGCGGCTTCAAGCTTCTCGGCGTCGGCCTTGATTTCCTGCTTCTCCAGCTTGTAGCGCTCGACTTCCTTGACGTACTTTTCGCGCGCCTCGCCGTTGGTCAGGACGATCGACAGTTCGGCCAGATTCTGCTTGTTGCTTTTCGCCTGATAATAGTTCCATTGGTTCGACGCCGACGTCTTCTGGATTGCGGCTTCGTTCTTGTAGAGCAAGGCGGCGTTCTGCGAATGACCGCCGAGGTAACCGAAGATCGCACCCACCGTCGACAGCACGGCGGTCAGTACCGCGACGCGCGCAGTAAACGAGTCGCCGCCGTGATGGGCGACGTGTTCGACTTCATGATCGTGCGGACCGTGCACGTGGAATCCATGACCCGACATCAAATTTCTCCTGACTTTGTCCTGGTGGCTGATGGCTGATAAGGGCGCGCATTCTAACTCAGCGCGTCGACCATCGCGCGCAGCGCCGCCAGACCGCCGCTGGCGATGGCGACGCATTCGCCCGGGGGGACTTGCGCCTCACGGGGATTGATGCGGATCAGACGACCTCCGGCGCGTTCACCCAACAGGCGCGCGGTCGGCAGGTGTGTTCCCGCACCGATTTCGATCACCAGCAGGTGCTCGACACGCTGCCGCCACGCCTGCAGGCGAGCTTCCTGAGCGTCGCTGCGCGCACTTAGCCAATTCCAGTCGCCGAACATCAGGATGTTGGGTCGGGCGATGCCGCGACAACGCGGACAACGGGGAAAATCCGAAACGAGCAGGCAGGCGTCGTCGTCCACTACTGGCTGGAAGTCGTCGGCGGGCCAGATTCCGGCGTGGCAGGCGTCGAGGCACTGAAGGTGGTGAATCGAGCCGTGACCCTCCGCAATCCGCTCGCTGACGAAACCGGCGAGTGTGAAGTGGCCGTCGACGTTGGTCGTGAACACGAAGCTTCCGTGGCGTGTATGAGCGGTGAGTTGCTGCAGGAGCGCGAACCCATGGTGTGGGGGTGTCCGTCGATAGAGGTTGAGGCGATGGCCGTAGAATCCCCAGGCCAGGCGTGGCTGCGCCGAAAACGCGGCGGGATTGGCGATCTGCTCGAACGCGATCCGGGCTCGCCCGAGCGCCGGGTAGGCCCCCCAAAAGCCCTGCGGACCGCGGAAGTCCGGGAGGCCCGAGTCGACTCCCATGCCGGCGCCGGCGGTGATCAGCAGGCCGTCGGCCTCTCGAATCCAGCGCGCACAGCGTTCAAAATCGTCGGCCACTTAGAGTCCTCGCGCCCACGACGGCCGTAAGGGTGCTGCGTCGGGATCGCTGATCGCCTGCCGCACCTGGTGCAGGAGGCGTTCCTTCTCACTGTTCAGGGTCCCCTTGAGCACCAGCCAGTTCGACGCGTGGTCGCTGCGAAACACCGTCCGCTTGAGGTCGAGATGGGCGAGGAAGTGCTCCATCTCGAGAAACAGTTCGCGCGGCTGTAAGGCACGCCAGCTCGGGAAGCCGGCGCGAAAGCGCTGCTCGCCGAGCGGGAAGCTGACGACCAGCGTTGCCAGGTACTCGGGTTGCGTCGCGTTGGCAAGGCGTGCCGAGTTTTCGGCGTGACGCAGCGAGAGCCGAGGTCCGCCAAGGCCATTAAGCAACATCACCGAGCGGGCGATTCCCGCCTCTCCAAGTTTGTCGAGTGCCTCGACCGTCGAGGCGTAGGTCTCGCCCTTGTTGACGCGTGCCAGCACTTCATCATCACCCGACTCGGCGCCAACGTAAGCCAGAGTGAGGCCAGCGGCGGCGAGTTCGCCGAGTTCGGCGACCGGTTTCCGGCGCAGGTTACGCGGCAGGCAATAGCTCGACACCCGACGAACCGCCGGCAGGTGTGCGCGGATGGCGTCGAGGATCGTCAGCAGGCGGCGCGTCGGCAACACCAACGCGTCGCCGTCGGCGAGAAAAACACGCCGGATTGCGCTGCCGAACGCTTCGCCACAGCGTCGGAGGGCGTCGAGCACCTCGCCTTCGTCACGCGCCCGGAACGCCTTTTGCGGTGCCGTGTACATCTCGCAGAAGGTACAGTGATTCCACGAGCAGCCGTCGGTTACGGGAAGAATCAGCGACTCGGACTCGCTCGGTGGGCGATAAACGGGTTCGACGTAACGGATCGGACAAGTCAGCATCAGGATGCGGGCGATCACACCGAGAACGACCGTACGGTCGTCTTGGCGTGCATTATCCCGGGAACGGGCCGCCGCACGCCTCAGCCCCCGGTTTCGCCGGCAGAACCGGATCGGTTGCTGGGCAAAGCTTCCGGGCCGGCGCGGACGAGCGCGTAATCGCTGCTACGCACGCCGCGCAACAGCATCGCCGTTTCGTCGTTGGTAATGCCGAGTGCTTCGAGACTCTCGGCAGCCAGTCGCAGGCTCGCTTCGAGCGTTTCCGGAAAAGCCTGGCGGACGCCTGCCTGGTGCAAGGCGTCGCAGGTGGTCAGGTCGCGGGCGCGGGCGACGATCATCATCTGCGGCGCGTGCGAGCGGATCAGCGTCGCGGCGCGCACGGCGCTTGGTCCGTCGTCGATCGTCAACACCACCAGTTCCACCCCGTGCAGCGACGCGTTGTTGAGCAGGTGGGGGTCACAGATATCACCGTAGAAAACCGGATGGCCTTCGCTGCGCCAGCGGTCGACGAGTGCTGCGTCGGTGTCGAAGGCAACAAAGGGGATGTCGCTGCTGGCGAGGAGGGTGCCGACGGTGTGGCCAACGCGACCGTAGCCGGCAACGACGACTCGCGGCGTCTCCTTGCCTTCTGTAATTGCCGGGGAGTGGACGATGTCGATCGGCGCTCGACTCGTGCTGCGGATCGCCAGGCGAGTGCCGACTCTGGCGAGGAAAGGCGTCAGCAGCATGGTCAGCGAAATGACGGCGACTGCCATGGCAAAGAAGCGGTCGTCGATCACGCCCAGCGCTTTTGCCGTGCCGAAAACGACAAAGCCGAACTCGCCGCCCTGCGAGAGCAGGAAGGCAACACGCCAGGCGGTACTGCTGCCGGTGCCAACCATCCGGCACAGCACGTAGAGGACGACGGTCTTGACGAGAATGATCGCGAGCACGTGCTGGACGAACTCCAGCGGGTCTCCGGCGAGCGCCGCGACGTCCACCGACATGCCGACGGCCACAAAGAAAAGACTCATCAACAGCCCTTTGTGTGGCTCCATCGCTGCTTCGATCTGCAGGTGATAGCGCGAGGTCGACAGCATCATGCCCATCAGAAAAGCGCCCAGCGCCATCGACATTCCCGCCTTGTCGAGTGCCCAGGCGGCGACGAAGACAGCGGCCATGGCGAACAACAGGAACGCCTCACGATTGTTCTGCCGGGCCAGGTAGTCGAGGACGCGTGGCACCAGGAAGCGGCCACCGGCGATCAGCAGCGCGACCAGCGCTACTGCGACGCCGATTTGCTCCCACAACGCGAGCCCTTTCGGGAGCGGGCCTTGCTCGGCGACGATCGGCACCATCGCCAGCAATGGCACCACCGCCAGATCCTGCAGGAGGAGCACGGCAAACGCCGTCTGGCCGTGCTGACTCGCGATTTCGCCTTGCTCACGCAGCATCTGGATGACGAAAGCGGTCGACGACAGGGCGAAACTGGCGCCAAGCAGGAGAGCGACGCTCCAGCGCGGTTCGACGATCCGAAAGTAGGCGGCAAGAACGAGTGTCGTCACGATCATCTGCAAGGATCCGAGGCCAAACAGCGTGCGCCGTAGCGCCCAAAGCCGGCTCGGCTGCATTTCCAGGCCAATCAGAAAGAGCAGCAGCACAACCCCGATTTCGGTGAACTGCCGTACGCCGTCGACTTCCGTGGTGACGAAAGGTCCCGGCGTGTGGGGGCCGACGATAACGCCCGTTACCAGCAGGCCAAGAATCGATCCGAGGCCAAAATGCCGAAAGACGGCGACCGCGATCGAGGCGACGACGAGCAGCAACACCGCCGAGTAGACGAAAGAGTGAGGATCCATACGGCTCAATGGTAGCGTGCTTTGGCGTGCCACGCTTGGCGGTGTCGGGTGCTAAGATCGGCGGGCCCAGCCTCGCGCGGGCAGTGATCGATCGCGCCGACGAACTTTCTGGAGAACCTGTTCATGCGTCTGCAACGCAACCCCGCCGCTCTGTTGATCCTTTGCCTGCTCAGTTGGCCGGTGCTGGCCCAAACCTCACTCAAGCTGCCGCATAGCGACGATGACTACCGGGCGCTGATCGGTGGCGCTTCGCACGGTTCGTGTGAACATTGCGGCGTGGTGCAGGGGATCAGGACGCAGACCCACACGGGCCCGCGGGTGAGCAGTCCGGCACCAGTAATCGCGCCCAGTCTGGTGTCGACGCCTTTACTCGGTACCGGTAGCGCGGTCGAGGACGCACGCCATCGAAACGACCCGGTGGTCGTCTATGTGATTACCGTCCGTTACGACGATGGCAGCTTCGCGTTCGTCGAGCAACACGACGAACCGCTGGTTCGCAAGGGCGATCGCGTGCAGGTCGTCGAGGGTCGCGTCGAGCCGCGCACGGAGTAGGCTGGACGCTCTCAGTCAAAGTAACTGCGCGCCGCTTCGAAGCGCTCCGCGTAGTAGCGGGCGCCGAGCTGGTCGATGCGGACGCGTCCGTTGCTCGACGGGGCGTGAATGAAGCGATCGTCGCCGATGTAGATGCCGACGTGCGACAGCGGCATCCGGCGCGTGTTGAAAAAGACCAGGTCGCCGGGACGAAGTCCGCTGCGCTCGATCGGCCGCCCGTGTCGGGCAATGTCGGCGGCGCTACCGCTGATTCGCAGGCCGGCGGCGCGGTTGAAGATGTAGGAAACCATGCCGCTGCAATCGAGACCGGCTTCCGGGTTCTTGCCGCCGAAGCGATAATCGGTGTCGATCAGGCCGAGAGCGTAAATCACGACATCGTGGGCGCGTTGGCTGCCTGCTGGGCGATCGGCGGCCGGGCGGGGCGGACGCTCCGGCGCCGACGGGGGGGTTCCGCAGGCACTCAGCAGCAGCGCCGTGCAGCAGGCGGTGGTCAGCAGCTTACGCATGATTCGTAGTATAAACAGGACTTTTCAGGAGTCTAGGGGAAGAGCGGATGACACTTTCCGGAGGGGGGCTGTGGCGCCAGAAGGGCTACATTGACGGGCGCTGGGTGGGCGCCGGTGACGGTCGCACGCTCGCTGTCGTCGATCCGGCCAGCGGAGAGACGCTGGCCGAAGTGCCGTCGCTGGGGGCAGCGGAGACCGAGCACGCCATCGAGGCGGCGGCGCGAGCGCTTCCTCTTTGGCGGTCGAAGACCGCCAAAGATCGGGCGACGACGCTGCGTCGTTGGTTCGACGCCATCGTCGTCCAGACAGACGAGCTTGCGCGGCTGATTACCGCTGAATGCGGCAAACCGATTGCCGAGGCGCGCGGCGAGGTGGCTTACGGGGCGTCGTTTGTCGAATGGTTTGCCGAGGAGGGCAAGCGTGCCTACGGCGAGACGATTCCCAGTCCGACCGGCGACAAGCGCTTGCTGACGATTCGCCAGCCAGTGGGTGTTTGTGCGGCGATTACGCCGTGGAATTTTCCCCTGGCCATGATCACGCGCAAGGTCGCCCCGGCGCTCGCCGCCGGGTGCACGGTCGTCGTCAAGCCGGCCGAGCAGACGCCGTTGACGGCCTTGGCGCTGGCGCAGCTCGCCGACGACGCAGGCGTGCCGGCCGGGGTGTTCAACGTCCTTACCGGTGATCCGGAGGTGATCGGCGGGACTCTGGCGGCGAGCCCGCTGGTACGCAAGCTGTCCTTCACCGGTTCGACCGAGGTCGGACGACTGTTGATGGCCCAGTGTGCGCCGACGGTCAAGAAACTGTCGCTGGAGCTGGGGGGCAACGCGCCGTTCATCGTCTTTGACGACGCCGACCTCGACGCGGCGGTTGCCGGGGCGATGGTCGCCAAGTATCGCAACACCGGGCAGACCTGCGTCTGCGCGAACCGATTGCTGGTACAGGACGGGATTTACGAGCGTTTCGTCCGTCAGCTGGCACAGCGAGTCGACGCGCTGACCGTCGGTCCCGGCCACGACGAGACGTCGGCACAGGGGCCGCTGATCGACCTCGCGGCGCTGGCCAAGGTGGAGGCACATATTGCCGACGCGGTTGCGCAGGGAGCGCGCATCGTCACCGGCGGCGGGCGTCATCCGCTCGGGGGGACCTTCTTTGTGCCGACCGTGCTGGCTGACGTCACGCCGTCGATGCGGCTCGCACGCGAGGAGACCTTTGGCCCGGTGGCGCCCGTCTTCCGTTTCGCGACCGAGGCCGAGGCGGTGGCGATGGCCAACGCGACCGAGTTCGGTCTCGCGGCGTATTTCTATTCGCGCGACGTGATGCGTTGTCTGCGGGTCGGCGAAGCGCTGGAATACGGCATGGTCGGCGTCAATACCGGTCTCATCTCGAACGAGGTGGCGCCCTTTGGCGGCGTCAAGCAATCGGGGATCGGCCGCGAGGGGTCAAAACACGGGCTCGACGAGTATCTCGAACTCAAGTATCTGTGTTTTGCCAGCACTTGACCGCGACCTGCCCCGATGAAACTGATCGTTCTCGTGCTAATCATCGTTCTGCTGCTGGGGCTGATTGCCGGGTGGCGCGCGCGGCGGCGGCGCCGTGCCGAATTCATCGCCGCGTACCCGTATCGGCAGTTCCTCGACCGGCGACTCGCCAGCCGCCGGCCCGAGCTCACTCCTTCCCAGCGCGAACTCGTCCTCGACGGCTTGCGGCAGTACTTCCAAATCTGCCGGGACGCCGGAAACCGACTCGTCGCCATGCCCTCGCAGGTGGTCGACGACGCCTGGCACGAATTCATCCTGTTCACCCGACAGTATCAGGAGTTTTGCTGGCGGGGCTTCGGACGTTTCCTGCACCACACGCCGGCGGAAGCCATGCGCACGCCGACGGCGGCTCAGGACGGAATCAAGCGTGCCTGGCGACTCGCCTGCCGGAACGAGGCGATCGACCCCAAAGCGCCGAGCCAGTTGCCCTTGCTCTTCGCGCTCGACGCGACGCTGGCGATCAGCGGCGGCTTTGTGTACCGCCTTGACTGCCTTGCGGCCACCGCTCGTGGCAGCGGTGCCTACTGCGCCGGCCACATTGGTTGTGGCGGCGGTTGCAGCGGCGGCGATTCGTCGGCAGGAAGCGGTGACGGCGGCAGCGACGGCGGTGGCGGCTGCGGTGGGGGGTGTGGCGGCGGCGGTGGCGATTGACGGCGGAGTCTGACAGTCAGGACGGTCAAACGCCGTGTTGGCTTAGCCACTTGCGCAGGCGTTGCCAGCCGTCTGCGGCGGCTTCCGGGCGGTAGCTCGGGCGGTAGTCGGCGTGGAAGGCGTGTGGCGCGCCTTCATAGACATGAATCTGGGATTGCTTGCTCGCCGGGTTGTCCGAGGCGGCCAACGCCTGCTGCATCTGGGTGACCGTTTCGAGAGGAATGCCAGTATCGGCGCCGCCGTAGAGCCCCAGGACCGGTGCCCGCAGGCTGGTGGCGACAGACAGTGGCTGGCGCGGCGTCAATTCACTGTTCGCCCCGACAAGACGGCCATACCAGGCGACGCCGGCTTTCAGCTGCGGGTTATGCGCCGCGTACAGCCAGACGATGCGTCCGCCCCAACAAAAACCGGTGATCGCCAGCCGCGCCGAGTCGCCACCATGGGCCGCTGCCCAGACGACACAGCGGTCGAGGTCGGCGAGGACCTGCGCGTCGGGCACCTTCTGAACGATCGCGCTCAGCAGTTCCTGCACGTTGCTGTAGTGTCTTGGGTCGCCCTGGCGCGCGAACAGCTCGGGCGCGATCGCCAGGTAGCCGAGCTTGGCCAAGCGACGGCAGACGTCCTTGATATACTCGTGGACGCCAAAGATCTCCTGCACCACGAGTACCACCGGCCAGTTGCCGCCGTTCGCCGGTTGCGCGCGATAAGCGGGCAAGTCGCCGTCGGCGGTCGACACCTTGACTTCACCCTCGACCAAGCCGCTACTGTCGGTGTGAACGGTCGTCTCGGCGAGCGTCGGTTGTACTGCGAGGGCAAAGCCTGCACCTAGCGTGGTGACGACAAAGCGTCGACGATCACACGGTCGTGCGGGAAAAAGGCAGTCGAAGTCGGCGTCAGGCGTCAATGGCTTTTCCTCCAAGTCTGTCCGGGTCGAAGTTGAGGGGAGGCGGCAATTCTGCGCTATTCTTGCCCTTCCCATCATGCCACGTTCCGGGACCGTACGAGAACGGAGACAGTATGAACGTATTTTTTGGCGACTTTCGTCGAGCACTGCCAGCGGCGCAGGGGGGGTCGATGAGCCCGCCGATCAGCCGTTTTCCGGTTCCCGCGCTGACCGACTGGCCCGACGACGTGCGTGAACGCATTCTGGCGGTACGGGGAAAAAGCGGGTTTCGACGCCTTGCGTGTCCATGGGTTCAGCGACGAGGCTATCTGGGATATTGGGGCGGTCGCCGCGTTCTTTGCGCTTTCGAACCGCTTGGCCAACTTGACTTCGATGCGCCCGAACGACGAGTTTTTCCTCCTCGGCCGCGTCGCCAAGGCCTAGCAGTGGGTCGGGCTTGATCCCGTCCGACCGATCGACTCGCGGGAAGCACCACTTGGTTAGGGAGGGAAGCCATGTCGCGGCAGTCTCATGGGCTTAGTCGGCTTGTCGCGCTCGTTATCGGGTTGATGGTCGGGTGCGGGCAAGCCGAGGAGTTGGTCGTACCGGGCAGCGGCAGTCCCGAGCACGTAGTTCGCCAGTTGGCAGACGCTTTCAATCAGCGGCAATCGCAGCACCGCGTCGTCGTCCCGTTGTCGATTGGCACGTCCGGCGCCGTACAGGAGGTGGCCCAAGGCCGGGCGACGCTCGGTCGCGTCGGACGCCGTCTGAAGGAAGAGGAAAGCTTGCAAGGCTTGGTCTACGTCCCGCTGGGCCGCGACCCGGTCGCCATCATCGTCGGCGCAGGGGTCTCGGTACGCCACCTCACGTCGGCACAAATGGTCGATATCTACGCCGGGAAGATCGTCAATTGGCGCGACCTCGGTGGCGACCCGGCGCCGATTCGTGCGGTCGGTCGAGAGGACTCGGATACCAGCCGGCGGGCGATAAACCAGGTGGTCAAGGGCTTTCAGGAAGTCGTCTTCGCGCCGGGGGTCAAGGTCGCTCATCTCGATCCCGATCTGATCGCGCTGCTCGACCGCTACCCGAGTAGCCTCGGCTTTCTGAATACCTCGGCCGTTGCCGCCTGCACGACCCGGGTCTCCTTCGTCGCTCTCGACGGTGTGGAACCGACGGCAGAGAACCTGGCGCAGGGCCGCTATCGGGCATGGGCCGACCTCGGTCTAATCTACAAGGCCGGCAAACTGACCCCGGCGGCAGACGCCTTTCTGGGCTTTGTGCGCTCGGACGACGGTCTGCGCCTCCTCCGGCAGTATGGGGTGATGCCGGACATCCGCTGACGCTGCGACCCGGCCACCGCCTTGCTTTCCCGGCTTTCCCTTGGCGTCACCCTCGCCGCGCTCTTCGGAGTGCTCGCCGCCCTTTCGCAATGGACGGCGTTTCTGGTGTCGGAAGAAGTCCTGCATCGTACGGTCGAGGAAGCCGAGGTCGTGCGCGTGCGGACGATCGGCCACGTGGTCGAGGAATTGGTCGCGCAGTTGTCGCACCGGACGCAACTCGCGGCGCGAGTAATCGCCGGGCGTGAAGACCTGGCGCGAACGCTGGCGTTGGGTCAGGAGCCAGCGATCAGGGACGCCTTGGCGCAGGTGCTCGACGGTGCGCTGGTGGCTGGCGATCTGGGCGTTCTGGAGATCGTCGACGCGCACGAGGTCGTTCGTTACCGTGCCCAGCAAACCGGCGTTTACGGCGATCGGTCGCAAGTCTGGGGGGTCTTCGAAGCGCTCGGCGGCGTCCCGCTCTTGACTACGGTCGCTGACCGTGGCTCGTTGACCCTGATTGCCGTGGAGCCCATCCGTCACCGTCGGCAGGTGGCGGGAGCCCTGGTCGCGGGGATTGCGCTGGATTCGGCGCTGTTCAGCAAGCTCGGCGAGGCGCTGGATTGTGAGTTGTTCTTGCTCGCCCGAAGCGGATCCCTCATCGCCACGTCTACCGTCCGTGGTGAATCGGGTGCGATGACCGATCCGGCGCGCGTGGCGCAGGCGATGAGTGGCAAGTTGCGGGTCTATCATCACGAACGCTCGACACATCGCACCTACGCCTATTTGCCGCTGACGATTGTCGACGACGCCTACGTGGTCGTCGCCGTACTCGACAGTGCGGGGGCGTACACGCTGTTCGAGACGGCCAGGCAAAGCTCCGCGCTGCAGGGATTGGCGATCGTCGTCGCCAGCATGCTATTGGGTGCCCTGCTGATCCGTCTGGCGATGCGCCCCTTGTATCGGCTGCGGGACAAGGCGCTGGCGTCGGCGGCCAAGCTGACCGGCAGTCCGATCGCGACGCGTTCAGACAACGAGGTGCAGGCCGTGGTGGGCGTGCTCGAAACGTTGACCGATCGCCTGGCCGCACGTAACTCCGAGCTGCGCGAAGCCAAGCAGGCGGCCGAAACGGCCAATGCCGCCAAGTCCCAATTTCTTTCGAACATGAGCCACGAGATTCGAACCCCGCTCAACGGCATCCTTGGCATGACCGAAGTTCTCGAACGAACGCCGCTGACCGGGGAGCAGGCGCTGTGCTTGCGGACGATCAGCAGCGCCGGCAAGGCGCTGCACAGTCTGCTCGGCGACATTCTCGACCTGGCCAAGATCGAAGCCGGCAAGATGGCGCTCGAAGCGGTCGACTTCGACGTCCATGCGCTCCTGCTTTCGCTGGTCGATTCGTACCAGCCACTGGCGTCGGAGAACGGCGATACATTGGTCGGCGAGTTGGCGATTCCGGTGCCCCTGATCGTACGTGGCGATCCGGTGCGTCTGCGCCAGATTCTCTCCAACTTGCTGGCGAACGCGATCAAGTTCACTACTGGCGGGCGGATTACCTTGCATGTTGCGCCGCGCGACGCGGTTCCCGACGATGCGCGACTCTGGCTACGCTGCCGCGTCGTCGACACCGGCCTCGGCATGGCGCCTGAAGCGTTCGCACGGCTCTTTCAACCGTTCGTACAGGCCGACGCGTCGACCACCCGCCGCTTCGGCGGCAGTGGCCTTGGACTGGCGATCTGCAAGGAACTCGCTGAACAGATGGGTGGCGCGATCGGCGTCGACAGTCGCGTTGGCCAAGGCAGTACCTTCACCGTCGACCTGCCGTTCGTCGCTCCGCAAGGGCCGCCCGCGGCTTCGCCGGTGAAGCCATACGACTCCCGTGACGACTTGCGTCTTGAGGGCCGCGTTCTGGTGGCTGAAGACAACGCCGTCAACCAGGCAGTGATCGGCGCCATGCTCGGTAAGCTGGGGCTCGTGCCGACAACGGTTGCCGATGGCGCGGCAGCGGTCGAACGGGTGGCCAAGGGGGGCTTCGACCTGGTGTTGATGGACTGCCAGATGCCGGTGATGGACGGCTATCAGGCGACAGCGGCGATCCGGGCGTTGCCGCCGCCCGCGTCGAACGTCCCGATCGTCGCGCTCACCGCCAACGTCATGGCTGAGGATCGCCAGCGCTGCCTGGCGATTGGCATGAACGACCATCTCAGCAAACCCGTTCGCTTCGAACTCCTGGCGTCGTGCCTGGCCCGGTGGCTGCGTGCTGCAGCGGTCGAGGAAAGGCCAGAGTCGCCGGCGGGATCGCACCCAGAGCTGGCGCCGCCCGCTGCGTCGCTACTCGATCGAAAGACGCTGATTGAGAATCCGGATTTCAGTCCGGCGCAATGCGGCGATCTGATCGAGCGGGTGCTTACTCAGTATCTCGACAGTTCGCCCGGGCTACTGGCGGATATCGAGCGCGGTGCGCGCGAAGCGGATTGGCCGCTGGCGAGACGCGCGGCGCACAGCCTCAAGTTGGCCAGCGCCCTGGTTGGGCTGGCGACCGTTGCGTCGATTGCCGCAAGGATTGAACACGCGGCCGTTGGCGCAGAGGGCGTGGCGATCCAGAGCGACCTCGAACGCCTGCGGGATCTGTACGCGCAGGCCGCTGCCGAACTGGCGGTCGAAGTGGAGCGACTGACTAACGACGTTGGGCGCGCAGGAAGCGAGTGAGTCGCCCCGTCTGGGGCGGAGAATCGATTGTCGGCGCGGCCGATTTGCTGCATGGCGCGACGGTGCCGGGTGTTCCGGGCAGGCCGGGGTTAGCTTCCCGCGGTCAGCGAATTCCGACTCCATGTCAGCGTTGTCAGCGTTGGCAGCATGCGTCGTCGGCGAGCACGGCGCGCCGCTTGCCGGTCCGTTTGGCAACGTACATCGCGTCGTCGGCGATCGTCAGCAGTTCTGTTCGCTGCTGACCGTGGCGGGGGATCAACGCCACTCCGATGCTGGCGCCGAGCGTCCGTTGTTGCGGCGGATCGAGTAGCGACATCGGCTCAGAAATTGCGTCAATGATGGTTTGTGCCGTACGTAACGCCACCGCGGCGTCGTTGACTTCGCGCAGCAAGACAACGAACTCGTCGCCCCCCAGGCGACCGACAAAATGTTTCTCGCCGAGCGTTGTGCGTAATCGAGTGGCAACGATTACCAGCGCCTGATCACCGGCCTCGTGGCCGAGCTGGTCCTTGATCGGCTTGAAGCCGTCGAGGTCGATGAAGAGCAGGCTTGCGGCGGCCTGCTCGCTGGCGAGCAGTTGGTCGATTTCGAGGCTGAGCTGCGTGCGATTGGGCAGGCCGGTCAGGGCGTCGTGCAGGGCAAGGAATTCGATCTGCTGACGAGCGGCTTCTTCGGCCGAGATGTCGCGCAACAGCCCGATGTATTGGCGCCCATTGGCGTGCGCGACCTCGGTGACCGCGAGCATGACCGGGAACTGCTCGCCGTTTTTGCGGCAGGCAATGACCCGGCGGCCGAAGCCGATGACATGGGGCGTGCGTTCGCGGTGGTAGCGGTCGAGATACCCGTCATGTTCTTCACGGTACGGCGACGGCATCAGCAGATTGACCTTTTCGCCGACAATTTCCGTCGCCGCATAGCCGAAAATGCGTTCCGCCGCCTTGTTGAAGGCGGTGATCACGCCTTTGTTGTCGATCGTCACAATGCCTTCGAAGACGTTGTCGAAAATCCCGTAGAGGCAATCCTGAATCACGGCGACCCGCTGCAGCGAGTTGATCCGTGCTTCGAGCACCCGAAAGTTGATCGGTTTGATCAGATACTCGTCGGCACCTGCTTCGAGACCGGCGACCATTTCGTGCGGTGAATCGAGGCCGGTCATGATCATCAGGGGTACCCAGCGGCTTCCCCCCATCGCCTTGATTTCGCGCGTCGCCTCGATGCCACTCATCTCGGGCATGACGACGTCCATCAGCACCAGGTCGGGCGGTTGCGACCGATACGCCGTAACCGCTGCCCGACCGTCCATGACGTGAGTCACCCGATGACCCAGCTGTTGCAGATGGGCGATGACGTGCCTGGCGATGGCACGTGAGTCTTCGGCGTAGAGGATGTGCATGACGGCTGGCGTTCCTGCAGTTATCCCGCGGCGGAAAACTCGTCGGCTTCGCGATGTTGGTCGCGGATGCCGAGAATTCCTGGAAGCTGCGCTTGAAAGTGTGCGACCACTTCGGGGTCGAAGTGGATGCCGGAGTTCTCCAGAATATAGCGAACGGCGTCTTCGACGGGCCACGCTTTCTTGTACGGGCGCGCCGAGGTCAGCGCGTCAAAGACGTCGGCGATGGCGACGATCCGGCCCGATTGTGGAATGCTGGGTCCGCTCAACGCGCGGGGATAGCCGCTTCCATCCCATTTTTCGTGGTGGCTGATGGCGATTTCCCTGGCCAGCGTGAGCAGGTCTGAATCGTCGTCGTCCAGGAGTGCCGCGCCGATCGCCGTATGCGCCTTCATGATCTCCCATTCCTCGGGATCCAGCTTGCCGGGCTTGCGCAGGATCGTGTCGGGAATGCCGATCTTGCCGATGTCGTGCATCGGGCTCGCATTCAACATGAGCAGGGTTTGCTCTGCGTCCCAGCCCACACTCTCGGCGAGCAGGGCGGACGTACGACTCATGCGGAGGATGTGCAGCCCGGTTTCGTTGTCTCGATATTCGGCCGCGCGGCCGAGTCGGCGCACGATTTCCAGGCGCGTCCGGTTGAGCGCCTCGGTCCGGGTGCGGACCATTTCTTCGAGCACCGCCTTCTGATCGTGCAGCATACGGTGCGCCAGCTGCGCGTCGAGCAGGTTGCGCACGCGCATCAGCAACTCAAGGCGATCGAAGGGTTTGGAAATGAAGTCGCGCGCGCCTGCTGCGAGAGCTTTCAACTGGTGGTCGCGTCCGTGCTGTGCGGTGAGGATAACGATCGGCGGCAATAGCGGATCGTTCAGCTGCTTGAGCCGCTCCATCACCTGGTAGCCGTCCAGATACGGCATATTGATGTCGAGCAGGATCAGGTCAGGACGCACTTCGCCATAGCGCTCGACGACTTCGCGGGGATCCTGGACAGTGACCCGGTGAAGGTAGCCTTCACTGGCCAGCATGCGATCGAGTAGCTTGAGGTTGACCGGTTCGTCATCGACGACCAGTATGCGTTCGGTCCGGTTTCGATCAATGCTCACAGCAGTGCCTCTTGGTGTGCCCGGAACGGCTCTCCAGCGACGGTGGGGTATGTCCATGCGCTAGTCGCCCGTTGTCGTGATCCGCTTTCCGATCAAGGCGGGGGGTGCCGGTTGCGACGACGGGATGGCGGGCGTTCGCGTCGTGGTGCGACGCGAACAGCAACGACGCGGCGCGCCCGTCGGACGATTGTACTGGATCGCCTTCGACTGGTGACGGTGGACTGCTCGCTGCGGGTGCGATTCAAACTGATGTGGAAAGGGCCGGAGAGAGTGGTGAAGGGAGGCGT
>CAYQVH010000008.1:0-133980 GCA_964420975.1 uncultured Candidatus Accumulibacter sp. | reverse complement strand
CGTACGTGCAGTGGGTTCGCCGGTTTGTGCTCTTTCACGACAAGCGGCACCCGCGAGGCTAATCGCCCGAATGCCATGGTCGTGGGCCCTTCCGGATTCTGGTGGTTTGTCCTCAACGACTTGGCCAAGGGGCGGTTCACAGCCCCCCAGGCGCGAGGGTGAAGGCCGACCGCCTGCACGCCACCTGACCGTTGACCTCACCCGGCGAGCCGGATCACGCCAGTAGCCGCTTCACACCTCGTCGTGATTTGACGCCGGTCAATTCGCCATCACCACGCCGACAATATAATTAACGACTAATGATTCTCTGCGGACCCGTTTAGGAACCCCAGCGACGTGAGTTTCCATACCGCCTTGCGCGAGGGCGCAAGCCGCGTTTTTCGCCGCTTTGAAGAGGCTCTCGACTCGCCTTTCGGGGGCGACCACAACCCGCTACGCCATTTGGGTGCGATCGGACTCTATTTGTTGTGGATCGTCGTCGGCAGCGGCCTTTACCTGTACACCGTGCTCGATACCGGCGTCGAGGCGGTCTATCGTTCGATCGGCGAACTCTCCCGGCAACCGTGGTACGTCGGCGGCCTTCTGCGCAGCCTGCATCGCTACGCTTCCGACGGCTTCCTGCTGGTGATGCTGCTCCACCTGGTCCGCGAGTGGGCGTACGGGCGCTACCACGGTTTCCGGCTGTATTCGTGGATGACCGGACTTCCGCTCATCTGGCTGGCGTACCTCGCCGGTATCGGCGGGTACTGGATCGTCTGGGACCAACTGGCGCAGTTCTCGGCCACCGCCAGCACCGAATTGCTCGACTGGCTGCCGATCTTCAGCGAGCCGGCGGCGCGCAACTTCCTGCTTCCCGATTCGCTCAACGACCGTTTCTTCACGATGCTTGTCTTCGTCCATATCGGTGTCCCCTTGTTGCTGATCCTCGGCCTCTGGGCGCACGTGCATCGCATCGCTCATGTGGACTATCTACCGTCGCGTCGCGTCATGCTCGGCACGCTGGCGGCGCTGGTCGTGCTCTCGCTGCTCCGCCCAGCCCTCAGCAAGCCGCCCGCAAATCTGGCAGCGGTACCCGGCGCACTCGACTACGACTGGTTTGTCCTCTTCATTCATCCCTTGACCGACCTCACGTCACCCGCCTTCGTCTGGGCGTTGCTCTTCGGGACGACGCTGCTGCTCTTCGCGCTGCCCCTGTTGCCACATCCCAAGCCGGCTCCGGTGGCGGTCGTCGACCCCGGCAGTTGCACCGGGTGCGACCGCTGCCTTGCCGATTGTCCGTACGCCGCCATCGCCATGCAGCCACACCCGAGGCGACCCGGCTACCAGCTGGCGGTTGTCGATCCCGACCTCTGCGCCGGCTGCGGCATCTGCGCCGGGTCCTGCCCCTCGTCGACGCCGTTTCGCCGCCGCGAAACGCTGGTCACCGGGATCGACATGCCGCAACTGCCGGTGCATGTGCTGCGTCAGCAGCTCGAAGACGCTCTCGCTCACCTCGGCGGCCCGACACGAATCGTCGTTTTCGCCTGCGAGCGCGGCGCGCCGGCGACGTCGCTGGCAACGTCCGACACCGCGGTCGTCCGCTTGCTCTGCGCCAGCCAACTGCCCCCTGCCTTTGTCGAATATGCGCTACGTACCGGTGCCGACGGCGTGGTGATTGCCGCCTGTCGCAGCGGCGGCTGTGATTTTCGCCTGGGCGAGCGCTGGATCAGCGAACGCCTCCTCGGCCAACGCGAGCCTTCACTGCGACGCACCGTTCCGCAAGCGCGACTGCAACGCGTACTGGCGGCGGCCAGCGACGACCGCGCCATCGCCGACGCCCTGCGAGAATTGCGCCACCGACTGCAAGGCGACCCCCTGGCCGCCCCTCCCCTTCCCCCTTATCAGCGGAGAGCCTCCCCCCATGCTTAAACCCGCCGCCATCGTCGGCCAGGTGATTCTTTACGGCGCCTTCGCCGCCTTCATCGGCACCTTCGCCACCTGGCCGAAGTACCAGCAGATTCCGAGCGACGCAGCGGTAATCAAGGTTTCCATCAGCCATCTGGGGGACCGCGAATGCCGCAAGCGAAGCGCCGAGGAGCTGGCGAAAATGCCGCCGAACATGCGCGCCCCGCTCGATTGCCCGCGTGAGCGTTCCGACATTCGGCTGGAAGTCGATCTCGATGGAGAACCGGTCTTTCACACGCTGATGCATCCGACCGGCCTCTACAAGGACGGCGTATCGACCGTTTACAAGCGTTTTCAGGTCAAGGCCGGCAGTCATCTGCTGACCGTCAGGATGGACGACAACCTTGCCCGCCCAGGTTTCGATTACCTCAAGGAAGCGCGGATCACGCTCGTCCCGGCACAGGTTCTGGTGGTCGACTTCAACCCTGACCGTGGCGGGATTTTCTTTCAGTGACCCTTCGCCTGTCGAATCAACGTCCAAGCCCTTGCCCCTGCCGCACGCAGGCGGCACTCCCCTCTACTCCGAGCTGACATCCTTCCATGGTCAAACTGCTGCAACAACTTGTGCGCTGGCTGTTCATGCGCGTCGAGAACGTTTTCAACGTCGCCTTCGGTGACAAGTTGAACCCCTTCTATCACCTGGGAACGATCAGCTTCTGGCAATTCTGGCTGCTCGTCGGGTCCGGCCTCTATCTCTACATCTTCGCCGACACCGGCGTGCACGACGCGTTCGACTCGGTCGAGCGCATCACGCACGACCAGTGGTGGGCTGGCGGGATCCTGCGCAGCATCCACCGCTACGCGACCGACGGCATGATTCTGACCATGCTGCTGCACATGCTGCGCCACTTTGCCTACGACCGCTACCGTGGTTTCCGCTCGTTCTCCTGGCTGACCGGCGTCGCGCTGCTCTGGCTGATCTACATCGCCGGCGTCAATGGCTTCATGCTCGTCTGGGACAAGCTGGCGCAGTTCGTGGTCATTGCCGCCGCCGAATGGTTTGACGTTCTGCCGATCCTGAACGGTTCGCTGATCCGCAACTTCCTCTATCTCGAAGCTGTCAATAGCCGTCTGTTCACCCTGCTCGCGTTCATTCACATCGGCGCGCCGTTGATCGTCGTCATCATCATGTGGGTGCATGTGCAGCGGGTACCGCGTGCGCACATCAATCCGCCGCGCCCGATCGCCCTGGCCGTCACCTTGATGTTCCTCGTCCTCGCCATCGCCAAACCGATTCTGAGTCAGGGTGGCGAGGCCGACATGGCCGTCGTGCCGACCAACATCGAGTTCGACTGGTTCGAGCTGCCGGTGCTGGCGCTGGTCTACGTCATCGGCCCGACGCAAACGTGGTACTGGGTGCTCGGACTGACCGCCCTGCTCTTCCTGACGCCGTGGCTGCCGCCGAAGAAACGCGGGGCAGCGAAGGCGTTGACGTCGATCACCTTCCACCCCGATCAGCGATCGGTCAGTGCGCGCTTCGACGAAACCTTGCTCGACGCCGGCCTGCGCCAGGAAATCGATCTGCCTTACGAGTGCCGCAACGGCGGCTGTGGCGTGTGCAAATGCACCGTCCTCGAGGGCCGGGTAGACCCCGGACTTTATCAGCCGAGCGCGCTGTCGGCCGCCGAACTCGCTCAGGGCAAGGTCCTGATGTGTTGCGCGACGGCGCTCGAAGACGCCGTCGTCGCGTACGAAGCGCCCGCCGTCAAACGCACGGTGCGCGAGTACCGCGCCCGCGTCGTCAGCCTCGAAAAGCTCACCTACGATGTGATGCGCGTCCTCCTCAAGCTGCCCGACGGGCAACAGATCACGTTCCGGGCCGGACAGTACGTCAACATCCTGCTCGACGACGGCCAGCGGCGCGCGTTCTCCTTCGCCAACCCCCCGCACGAGCCCGACTTCGTCGAGCTGCAAATTCGCCTGATGCCCGGCGGCCGCTTTACGACCCACGTCTTCGAAACCATGAAGGTCGGCGACGAAGTGCGCTTCGAGGGGCCGATTGGCGACTTCTCCTTGCGCGAATCCGACCGGCCGATCGTCTTCGTCGCTGGCGCCACCGGCTTTGCGCCCGTCAAGAGCATGGTCGAAGACGCGTTCAAGCGCGGCTTGAAGCGGGAAATTCACCTCTATTGGGGAGTCAAAAGCCTGAAGGACCTCTACCTGCCCGAACTACCCACCGGCTGGGCGCAGCAACACGCGAACTTCCACTTCATCCCGGTCCTTTCCGAACCGGCGGTGGGAGACCAATGGACCGGGCGTACCGGTCTCGTCCACGAAGCGATCCTGGCCGATTTTCCGGAGCTCAAGGAGCACGAAATCTACGCCTGCGGCTCGGTGCGCATGGTCGAAGCGATCTTCCCCTTGCTCAAACAGCACGGCGCCGAAGACGGCGCCTGCTTCTCCGACGCGTTCACGGTCTCGGCGCGCTCGATGGCGTTCCAGCCGAAGCACTGATGCCGACAACAGGTGACGCTTGGAGCGGCGCCACCACAAGGCTTGCCTTTCCTTGAACGGAGTGTAAACTATCCGAAACAGGAGACACGCATGAACCTTGCCTATGCCTACCCGGCCAGCCGATTTGAACCGGTGGCCCTCGTCGATCTGAGTTCGCGCCAGGAACGCGAGCGGCTGTCGAAGTCTGCGCTGCGAGGTTTTTTCAATCTGGCGCAAGCGTGGCGACTGCGCGATGAAGACGCGCGCGAGCTGCTCGGCGGTCTGTCGAGCAGCGCCTTCTACGAGTGGAAAAAAAACCCTGACCGGCTACTCGAAGTTGACCGCATCACGCGCATTTCGTACCTGATCGGCATCTACAAGGCCCTGCACATTCTCTATGGCGACCGTCTCGCCGATGAGTGGATCAGTCTGCCCAACAGCAACCGCCTCTTCGCCGGCCGGTCGCCGCTGGCGTACATGCTCGGCGGCGGCCTGCTCGCGATGCAGACCGTACGCAAGCTGCTCGAAGCCCGGCGCGGCGGCGTATGACCGCGAATTTGCCGCCGCTGGCCTTGTTGCGCCAGCTCGACACGGTGCGGCTGATTCCTTCCTGCTTTGCCGAACGCGAGGATTCGGTGTTGAGCGCAATCGCCAACGACGACGCCCACCTGCGCGACCTCTTCGATCTCGACAACGCAAGCAACGAACGCTTGATCGGCGAGCGCGGCGGCCTGCCCGGAATTGGCGTCGACGAGCTGGTTTTCGGCGTTCCCAACTTCCGCATGATCAACGCCGCGTTTACCTACCCGCGCCCGGAAGGCAGCCGCTTCAACGACGGCGAACGCGGCGCCTGGTACTGTGCCTTCGAACGAGAAACCGCGCTGGCCGAAATCCTCTTCCACAAAACGGTCGAGTATCAGGAGATCCAGCGCTTCGACGATTGCGTCAATTACCAGGAGCTGCTCGCCGATTTTAGCGCCGTCTTCCACGATCTACGCGAGACTCCCGAGTTCGCCGCCTGTCTTGACGCCGACAGCTACCTCGCGTCGCAGGCACTGGCTGCTCGCCTGCTCGAAACCGGCTCGCTCGGCGTCATCTACCCCAGCGTGCGCCGCCGCGAAGGCACCAATCTCGCCTGCTTTCGTCCGGCGCTGGTCGGCAACGTCCGCCGCGCGGCGTGCTTTCGCCTAACTTGGCGCGGCGACCCGCAACCGCAGGTCGAATGCCTGCCAACGAGCTGACCTTTGAATTGCGACGACGCCATGCCGCACCGCTTCGACTTCGATTACCACAACCCGACCGCGATCCACTTCGGGCCCGGCCGGATCAAGCGCCTGGGCGAGTGGCTGCCACCCCAGGCACGCGTCCTCTGGCTTTACGGCGGTGGCTCGATCAAGGGCAACGGGGTCTATGACGCGGTCGGCGACGCGCTGCGCGGATACCCGCTGTGCGAATTCGCCGGCGTCGAGCCGAACCCGGATCTGGAGTCGCTGTTGCCGGCGCTGACGCTGATGCGCGCCGAAAAGACCGACTTCGTTCTCGCCGTCGGCGGCGGCTCGGTCATCGACGCCGGCAAATTCCTCGCCGTTGCGGCACTTGCCGACGGCGATGCCTGGGACTTCGTCACCGGCCGACGACCGATCGAACGCGCCCTGCCGATCGCAGCCGTCCTCACGCTGCCGGCCACCGGCTCCGAGTCGAACGGAACCTCGGTCATTTCGCGGCGGGCGACGCACGAGAAAAGGGCGTTCCGCTCGACGTGGATGCGACCGCGCTTCGCCCTCCTCGACCCCGAGGTGATGCGCACACTCCCCGATCGCCAACTCGCCAACGGCCTGGTCGATGCGTTCGTGCATGCCTGCGAGCAATACCTCACCGTCCCGGTCGGCGCCCTGGTTCAGGACGGTTACGCCGAAGCCGTGCTCCGCACACTGGTCCAACTGGCGTCGTCGTTCGCGCGCCGGCGCGAAATCCACTGGTGCCAGAACCTGATGTGGGCCGCCAACCAGGCGCTCGCCGGACTGCTTGGCGTCGGCGTGCCGCAGGACTGGGCGACGCACGTGATCGGCCGCGAACTGACCGCGCTCTACGACCTCGACCACGCACGGACGCTGTCGATCGCGCAGCCTTGGCTGCTGCGCGAAACCGTCGTCACCAAGGACGCCAAGTTGCGGCAGATGGGTCGCGAGGTCTTCCGCCTTGGAAACGTCGACGCGCCACAGGTGATCGCGGCGATCCAAGAACTTTATCGCGACCTGCAAATGCCGCTCAGCCTGTCCGAGGCCGGGATCAGCGATCCACTCGCGGTCGACCGCATCCTGACTGCGCTGGCGCCGCAGCAACATCAGCTCTACGACCTCAACCCGCCGGCGCTCAGGCGAGTGGTCAGCGCGCTTTGCGGCGACGCACGCTGACCGCGAGCTGCCCTTGCACATCACTGGCAAGCGGGAACTCGCCGCCGCCTGCCCTGCCAAATGGCCACTTCTCAGGAGAAACCCACCATGACCGAGCACGAACAGCAGGCCATTCTCACCCTCTGCCTGATGGCGGCGTTCGCCGACGGCAACAAGGCTGACGCCGAGCGCGCCGAAATCAAGCGCATCGCCGACGCACTGGCCGGTGAAGGGACGGTCAACCTCGCCGCGCTTTACCAGGACGTCCTGCTGCGCCGTGTTTCGCTGGCCGCCACCGCGGCCGCACTGACGACCCCGGACGCGCGTCAGCTCGCGTTCGAGATGGCGGTCTGCGTCTGCGACGCCGACGGCGTGCAATCGCCTGCCGAACAGACCTTTCTCTCGACGCTGCGCGAAGCGCTCGCGCTCGACGCAGCCAGCGCCGGTGACTTCACACGGCGGGTGGAAACGGTCGCCGCACTGCCGCTGGCGGACACCGCAGGCGCCGCCGGGAGCCATGCGGCAGCGCCCGCCAGCGGCTACGCGTCGACGCTGAGCGACGCCGAAATCGACCAAATCATCCTCAACGCGGCGATTCTCAACGGCGCGCTCGAACTGCTGCCTGAGTCGCTTTCGACGATGGCGATCATCCCGCTGCAGATGAAACTCGTCTACCGCATCGGCCAATCGTATGGCTTCGAGCTCGACCGCGGCCACATCAAGGATTTCCTCGCCACGCTCGGGGTCGGACTGACCTCGCAGTACCTCGAACAGGCCGGGCGCAAACTGCTCGGCGGACTGCTCGGCAAGGTCGGTGGCGGTTTGCTGGGTGGCCTCGGCAAGCAGGCGGTCAGTTCCGGAATGAGCTTTGCCAGCACCTACGCGCTGGGCCACGTCGCCCGCCGGTACTACGGCGGCGGCCGCAACTTCTCGACCCAGATGCTGCGCGACAGTTTCGCCGCCATGCTCGGCGAGGCCAAACAGCTACAGACGCGCTACCTGCCGGAAATGAAGTCCCGAGCGCAATCACTCGACGCCGGCAAGATCATCGAGCTGGTCAGACAGGGCTGAGGCACCCCCGGCAACCTCGCCGGCCACTTTCCGCCCGACGTTCAACCGCCAACGCCGGCGATCGCGATGTTCCGTTTCGACAACCGCTTCCTGCGCGAACTGCCCGGCGACCCCGAGCGGAGCAAGCAGCCGCGGCAGGTCTTCGGCGCCTGCTGGTCACCCGTCGAGCCGACACCGGTCCGCCAACCGACGCTGCTCGCCTACTCGCGCCCGGTCGCCGACTCGCTGGGTCTCGACGCCACCGCGATGGAGGCGCCCGAAACGCTTGCCGCGCTCTCCGGCAATGGGCTGCTCCCCGGAATGGTGACTTACGCCAGCTGCTATGGCGGCCATCAATTTGGACAGTGGGCCGGGCAGTTGGGCGACGGGCGAGCGATTCTGCTCGGCGAAGTCGTCAACCCGCAAGGACAGCGCTTCGAGCTGCAGCTCAAGGGCGCCGGCCCGACGCCGTACTCGCGTCGAGCCGACGGCCGGGCCGTATTGCGCTCGTCGATCCGCGAGTTTCTCTGCAGCGAGGCGATGCACTACCTGGGCGTGCCGACGACGCGCGCCTTGAGCCTCGTCGGCACCGGCGAACAGGTGATCCGCGACATGTTCTACGACGGCCATCCGGTCGCCGAACCGGGAGCCATCGTCTGCCGAGTCGCCCCGTCGTTTACCCGCTTCGGCCACTTCGAGTTGCTCGCCGCCCGCGGTGAGAACGACCTGCTGCAGCGTCTGGTCGATTTCACCATCGCCCGCGACTTTTCGGACTTTTCCGCCAGCGACGAAACCCGTCTGGCAAGCTGGTTTAGCGAAATCAGCGTCCGCACGGCACGCCTGATCGCCCACTGGATGCGCGTCGGTTTCGTCCATGGCGTAATGAATACCGACAACATGTCGATCATCGGCCTGACGATCGACTACGGCCCCTACGGCTGGGTCGACAATTTCGATCCCGGCTGGACGCCCAACACCACCGACGCGTCGAGCCGGCGATACTGCTTCGCCCGACAGCCGGCAATCGCGCGCTGGAACCTCGAACGGCTGGCCGATGCCCTGGCGGCGCTGATGGAGCGACCGGAGGAACTGGCACCCGCTTTCGCACGCTACGACGAGGTCTATGCCGCCGAGTTCTGCACGGCGTTCGCCGCCAAACTCGGTTTCCGCCACTGGCAGCACGACGACGCCGACCTGCTCGAAGAGCTTTTCCAGCTGCTCTGGCACGCCGAAGTCGACATGACCGACTTTTTCCGCCGCCTTGCGGATCTCGACCTCGCCTCGCCATCGCTCGACGTCGTGAGCACCGCCTTCTACCGCGAGGATCTGCGTCAGCGCTACGCCCCGGCGCTGACCCGCTGGCTGCAGCGATACGCCGCCCGTGCGTGCGCCGACGGACAAGCGTTGGCCAGACGCCACGAACAGATGCGCGCCGCAAATCCGCGCTACGTGCTGCGCAACTACCTGGCGCAGCAAGCGATCGACGACGCCGAGCAGGGCGACTGCTCGCGCCTTCACGCCCTACTCGAGACGCTGCAGCGCCCGTATGACGAGCAGCCCGACCGCGATGCGTTCAGCGCCAAACGACCGGAATGGGCGCGTCACCGCGCCGGCTGCTCGATGCTTTCGTGTAGTTCGTGACGCGACGAATCCCGTCGCCTTTTTCCGGCGGCGCGCCGGCGGCCCGATCGGCGCATGAACTCGCAAATGCGTTTCGCACGGCTGGCGCTACAATCGCGGGTTCCCGCAACGGTTTGCATTGTCAAGGAGTGGCCATGCCGGTTACTGCTGATCTGGTCGCTCGACGCAAGCGCCTGTCGCGCTGCGACGGGACGAACACGCCGCACGAGCAGCGGTTCGCAATAAACGATCGTCGACACAAGACGGCTGGCCACCGATGGCTCCGCTCGGCGCTGGCCACCGGCTGCCGGATACTCGTCGGCCTGCTCGCCCTCGCCACCCTCGCTCAGGCGAACGACGCGCCGACGCGACCGCGCGTCGGCCTCGTCCTCGGCGGCGGCGGCGCGCGCGGCGCGGCGCACATCGGCGTCCTCGAAGTCCTCGAGAAACTGCGCGTACCGGTCGACTGCGTCGCCGGCACCAGCATGGGAGCGCTGGTCGCCGGCGTCTACGCGGCCGGTCTGACACCCACGCAGATGCGCGAGGCGCTGTCGAACGCCGACTGGGACGATCTTTTCCAGGACAGCCCGTCGTTCGCACGCCGCCCGTATCACCAGAAAGCGGTCGATCGGCGCTTCCTGCCGGCTTCGGAAACCGGTGTCGGCGGCGACGGACTGAAGTATCAGACCGGGATCGTCACCGGGCAGAAGATCAAACTCTTTTTCAATCGTCTGGTCGGCGACTATCGCGGCGAACGCGAGATCGGCGCCCTACCGCTGCCGCTGTCGATCGTCGCCACCGATATCGTCCAGGGCAAGAAGGTCGTTTTTCGGGAGGGGAGTCTGACGCAAGCGATGCGCGCCAGCATGTCCGTCCCCGGGCTGATGTCACCGGTCGAAATCGATGGGCAAAAGCTGGTCGATGGCGGGCTGGTCGACAACGTGCCGATCGATGAGGTGCGCTCGCGCTGCCAGGCCGACGTCGTGATCGCGGTCAATGTCGGCTCGCCGCTGCTCAAGGCCGACGAAATCAGCGGCCTGCTCAGCGTGTCGGTACAAATGGTCAATATCCTGACCGAACAGAACGTTACCCGCTCGCTGGCATCGCTCAAGCCGACCGACATCTACATCAAGCCCGATCTCGAGGGCATCTCCGCCGGCGACTTCAAGCGCACGTCCGAGACCGCCAGTCGCGGCGCCAGGGCGGCGGAGGCCCTCGCCGATCGTCTGCGCTCGCTGGCCGTGAGCGACGCCGCCTACGCTGCCTGGGCAGGGAAGATCCAGCTTGCCGCACGAAGCCCGGCTCAGACCGTTGATGCGGTCGAGATTGCCGGCCTCAAGCTCGTCAATCCGGCCGTCCTCGAGCGTCACCTCAAGACCAAAGCCGGAGAGACCGTCGATCCCGACCAGCTCGACCAAAGCCTTGTCCTCGCCTACGGTGACGGCTACTACGAGCACATCGACTACGAATTCAACACCTTGCGCGGGCGCAACATCCTCCGTATTACACCGCTGGAGAAGAGCTGGGGGCCCGACTACATCCGTTACGGAATCAACCTCAACACCAACTTCTCGGTGGACTCGTCGTACAGTCTGCGCGGCGCCTACCAAAAGACCTGGCTCAACAGCCTTGGCGGCGAACTCCTTTTCCACGGCGAAATCGGCTCGCGTTCGGGAGCCGGCGTCGACTACTACCAGCCACTCGACGCGCGGCAGCGCTACTTCGGCGAAACCAAGGTCAGGATCGAAAACAGTTTCAGCGGTCTCTATCAGAACGACCACAAACTCGCCGACTACGAGGTGACACGTGCCGACGCGTTGGTCGGTGGCGGAATCAATCTCGGCCTGCTCGGACAGCTGCGCGCCGGCTGGCAGCAGAGCTGGTACAAGGCTCAAGTGGATACCGGCTCGCCGCTGTTTCCCAACGAAACGAAGAACTATTACGGCTGGTTTTCTGCCCTCGACCTCGACCAGACCGACCGCCTCTACTTTCCGACCGGCGGCTGGTCGCTTTCTACGCGCTATTTTGATTCCCAACGCGACGACTACAGCAAGCTCGACGCCGACGTCAGGGGGTTCCTCAGCCTCGGCGACTGGGTGCTCTCGAGCCGCGCCTCGTACCAGGGTTCGCCGAGTGGCCACCTCCCGTTCTACGACCTGGGCAGCCTGGGCGGCATGCTTAACATGACGGCCTTCTCGATCGGTCAACTGAAGGGCGACGACATGCGCTACGGACAATTGCGCGCCGAGCGCATCATCGGCCGCCTACCGCTTGGCCTACGCGGCGACATGCGATTGGGCGTTGCCTTCGAGGCCGCCAAAGTCGGACGCCCGTTCACCGAAACCGAACTCAAAGGCTGGATCAACTCGACCGCGATCTACCTCGGCGGTGAAACGCCGCTCGGACCGGTCTATCTTGGCTACGGCTACTCGGGATCGGGAGTCGGCTACTCGAACGTCTATCTCTTTCTCGGCACCCCGTGAACCCGCACGGCGAACCGTTTGCCCGCCTGATCAAGGTAAAATCGAGCGCCGCGAACTGCCGACCGTGCGAAGGATGGGTTTCCATGAGCCACTACAAGTATCACGTCTTTTTCTGCTGCAACCAACGCGGCGAAGGCGAAACCTGCTGCAACAACGCCGGCGCGACGGCGGCACAAACCTACGCCAAGGACCGGATTGCCGAATTGCGGCTCAAGGGCGCCGGCAAGGTGCGGATCAACAAGGCGGGCTGCATGGACCGCTGCGATCAGGGCCCGCTGCTCGTCGTCTACCCCGAAGGCGTCTGGTACAGCTACGTTGACCACGAAGACGTCGAAGACATCATTCAGGAGCATTTGATCCATGGACGTATCGTCGATCGGCTACGCATCTGATCGGCGCCAGATCGGCGCGCCGTACGCCAAGGGCACGTAATGGGGATTTTGCCCGAACAGCTGCTGATCGATGGCCCGGCAGGAAAGATCGAGGTTCTGATCGAGAACCCCGGAGCGCCGCGCGGGATCGCCCTGATCGCGCATCCACACCCCCTGTTCGGCGGCGGCAATACCAACAAGGTGGTGCAGACGTTGGCGCGCACCTTCAACCATTTCGATTACGTCGCCCTGCGCCCGAATTTTCGCGGCATTGGCCAGAGCGAAGGGGCACATGACGATGGTCGAGGCGAGACCGAAGATCTCCTGACCGTACTCGCCGAAGCCAAGTGTCGTTATGGCAAGCTGCCGGTGGCGCTGGCCGGGTTTTCCTTCGGCGCCTACGTGCAGACACGGGTCGCCGAAGCGCTGGTCGCCGCTGGCCAGCCGGCGCAACGACTGGTCTTGGTCGGGACGGCTTCCGGTTTCGTCGAGGGAGCGCGTCGCTACCAGACGAAGGCGGTTCCTGCCGACACGATCGTCATTCATGGCTCGGAAGACACCACCGTGCCCCTAGCCAACGTCATCGAGTGGGCAAGACCGCTCGATTTGCCGGTAGTTGTCGTTCCTGGCGCTGATCATTTCTTTCACCGTCGCCTGCACGTCATTCGCGAGATCGTCAGCCGCGCATGGCGGCATTGAACGCGCGACCGGCGCTGCGGGTCAGCGAACTCCGCAAGTCGTACGCCGGCGAGGTGGTCGTCGCCGGGGTCACATTTGCCGTTCCGGAAGCGACCTGCTTCGGCCTCCTCGGCCCAAACGGGGCCGGCAAGACGACGACGCTGCGCTGCTGTCTGGGACTGACGCCTCCCGACGACGGTCAGATAGAACTGGCCGGGCACGCGATCCCGGCGGCCGCCACCGCGGCACGCGCGCACGTCGGCGTCGTACCGCAAGCCGACAACCTGGATCCCAACTTTACGGTACGCGAAAACCTGCTCGTCTATGGCGGCTACTTCGGGTTGGCGCGTCCCGTTCTGCAAGCGCGCATTCCGGAACTGCTGGCTTTTGCCGGACTCGCCGGCAAGGAGGAGGCGCCGATCGAAAGCCTCTCGGGCGGCATGAAGCGACGCCTGACGCTGGCGCGCGCACTGGTCAATGATCCGACCATCGTCTTTCTCGACGAGCCGACGACCGGACTCGATCCACAGGCCCGGCATCTGATCTGGGACCGCTTGAAACGCCTGCTGTCACGCGGCAAAACCTTGATCCTGACGACGCACTTCATGGAAGAAGCCGAGCGCCTTTGTGATCGTCTGGCCATTCTCGACCACGGCCGTCTGATCGCCGAGGGTGCGCCACGCGACCTGATCGCCGCCGAAATCGAACCCCAGGTCGTCGAGATCTTCGGCGACGCCGTCGCCGACTGGGCGCAGCAGCACCGGCAACTCGGCGAGCGGATCGAACTCGCCGGCGACACGGCGTTCTTCTATTGCCGCGACGCCACCCGACTCGTCGCTGCGCTCGGCGACAGCGGCGGACTCCGCTACGTACACCGCGCCGCCAATCTGGAAGACGTCTTCCTCAAGCTCACCGGACGTGATCTGCGCGACTGAACAATGGACCGGACGCTGCTCACCCTGCCTCGCCCCGGCCTGCGCTGGCTGCCGGTATGGCGACGCAACTTTCTGGTCTGGCGCAAGCTCGCAATCCCCTCGATCCTCGGCAACCTCGCCGATCCCCTGATCTACATGCTCGGCCTCGGCTACGGCCTTGGCGGACTGTTGCCGTCGGTGCAGGGAGTCGACTACCCGCGCTTTCTCGCCGCCGGAACCATTATCGCCAGCACGATGAACGCGGCAACCTTCGAAGCCCTCTACTCGGCGTTCTCGCGCATGCAGGTGCAGAAAACCTGGGACGCCATCCTCAACACCCCTCTCTCGCTTGACGAGGTGGTCAGCGGCGAACTCGTCTGGGCGGCGAGCAAGAGCCTGATGGCCGGCAGCGCGATCCTCATCGTCGTTGCTGCGCTCGGCCTCACCTCGTCGCCGCTCGCGTTGTGGATCGTGCCGCTGATCTTCCTCACCGGACTCGCCTTTGCGGCTCTCGGTCTGATCGTCTGCGCGCTGGCGCCGTCGTACGACTTTTTCATGTACTACTTCACGCTCTTCATCACGCCGATGCTCCTGGTTTCGGGCGTCTTCTTTCCCGTTGATCAGCTGCCCGCCGCACTCCAGGCAGCGGCCAGCGTGCTGCCCCTGGCCCACGCTGTCGCGCTGGCTCGGCCGCTACTGTTGGGCGAGTTGCCAGCCGACGTTGCGCTGCACGTCGGGGCGCTCCTTGCGATGGCGGCCATCGGTTTCTATCTCGCCTGCCTCTTTACCCGGCGTCGCCTGCTGAGCTAACGCGAGGGAGTAAAATACGCCGCGTGACTGCCCTGCTCGTGCTTACCAACGTCCCCGACCCGGCAACTGCCGATACGCTGGCGGCCGAAGTCATCGACCGCCGTCTCGCCGCCTGCGTCAACGTCCTGGCGCCGTGCCGGTCGCTTTACCACTGGCAGGGCAAGGTCGAAAGCGCGAGCGAAATTCCCTTGCTGATCAAGACCACCGACGAACACTACCCAGCGCTGGAGGCGGCGATCCGGCGGCTTCACCCGTACACCGTGCCGGAAATTCTCGCCCTGCCGATCGCACACGGACTGCCCGAATATCTGGCCTGGTTGACCCATGAAATCACCGTGCCCGAGCCAGCCACGCCGAGCGACGCCGATTGCCAATGACCATTCGCTGGCTGCTGTTTGTATTTCTGTGCCTGGCGTTGCCGGCATCCGGTGACGAGTTTCTCGACCCGGCGGTCGCCTTTCGGCCGACCGCGCGCGCGCTCGACGCGACGACGATTGAAGTTCGTTACCAGATCGCCAAAGGTTACTACCTTTACCGCGACAAGTTCCGTTTCGTCGTCGAGCCGGCGACGATCCGCCTCGGCCCGGCGATCCTGCCGCCGGGTAAAGCAAAGGACGACGAGACTTTCGGCAAGGTCGAGGTGTACTACCAGGAGGTCGCGATTCGGCTCCCTCTCGAAAACGCAGGCGGAGACCGTCAAGTCACCTTGCGCATCAGCTCACAAGGCTGCGCCGACGCCGGCATCTGCTACCCGCCGCAACAGCAAACACTAACCCTTGAGCTGCCGGCGTCGGCCAGCGTCGGTGCCACCACCGTCGACAGCGGCCGCGAGATCGCCGGCGACGACTCGGGGCGCATCGCGCGACTTTTTCACCAGCGCGAAGGGTGGCTGCTGCTGATCAGCTTCTTCGGCTTTGGACTGTTGCTGTCGCTGACGCCTTGCGTCTTTCCGATGATCCCCATTCTTTCGAGCATCATCGTCGGCTCCGGACAAGACGGCCACGGCGTCTCCCACCTGCGCGGCTTTCTGCTCTCGTTGAGCTATGTCCTCGGAATGGCGATTACCTACGCCGCGGCCGGCGTCGCGGCGGCGCTAACCGGTACCTTGCTCGCTGCCTCACTGCAGAACCCGTGGGTTCTGGGTAGTTTCGCCGTCGTGTTTGTCGTCCTTTCCTTGTCAATGTTCGGCTTCTACGAACTCCAGCTGCCGATCTTCCTGCAAAGCAAGGTTTCTGACGAGGCGCGTCACCTCCAAGGCGGATCCTTGCCGGGCGTCGCGGCGATGGGAGCGCTCTCGGCATTGATCGTCGGCCCCTGCGTCGCTGCGCCGCTGGCTGGAGCACTGCTCTACATCGGCCAGACCGGCGACGCCTGGCTTGGCGGAACAGCGCTCTTTGTACTCGCGCTCGGCATGGGAACACCGCTGCTCGCTGTCGGACTGTCGGCCGGAACCCTGCTCCCGAAATCGGGACCGTGGATGGAGGCCGTGAAGAAGGCGTTTGGCGTCGTCTTGCTCGCCACCGCCGTCTGGCTGGTCACGCCGGTAATTCCACCAGTCGTCCAGATGCTCGCCTGGGCGCTGTTGCTGATCGTGCCCGCGGTCTATCTCCACGCGCTCGACCCCTTACCACCACACGCCCGCGGCTGGCAGCGCTTCTGGAAAGGGATCGGCATCGTCATGTTGCTGTGCGGTGCCGCTCTGCTCGTCGGTACGCTCGCCGGCTCGCGCGATCCGCTGCAACCGCTCTCCGTGCTGCGCAGTGCCGGTGCCGGCAGCGAACCGGCGGCGCAGCCCTTCGTCCGCGTACGCTCGCTGGCCGAACTCGAACACCGCCTACAGAACGCTGGAAAACCCGTACTGCTCGACTTCTACGCCGACTGGTGCGTCTCCTGCAAGGAGATGGAGCGCTTCACCTTCGCCGATCCACGGGTCCAGACCCGTCTCGCGGGCTGGACCTTGCTGCAGGCCGACGTGACCGCCAACACGCGCGACGACCAAGAACTCCTGCGACGGTTCGGTCTCTTTGGACCGCCGGGAATTATCTTCTTCGACGCCCGCGGCAAGGAGATCGACGGCGTCCGTGTGATCGGTTTCAAGAACGCCGAAAACTTTCTCGCCTTGCTCAAGGGTCTCGGCTAACGCGCGCGCAGCCACCGTCGTTGCCGTCAGCTCGCGTCATCGAGTCTTTCACTTACTGCAACGCGCCCGGCGACAACGGCTTGCCCGGCGTCAACGGTCGGGTACCGGCTGGCAACCGGAATTCGGCGACCGGCGTCAAGTTGCGTCCGCGGACCGAACCGGGAGCCGTTGCCTTGCCGCGCAGCGGCGAATTGCTCGGCAAGCGGAAGTCGAAATTTTCGACGTCGGACAATGCCGTGCGGTCGGTCACCGAGTGATTGCCGTCGTAGCGACCGGGAGCCTGCAGCGCGAACGTGCCGTGACCGACAGTCAGGTTGTTGATCGCCCAGACCTCCGTCGCCGCCGGCAGGCGGTCAGCCCAGACGCGCAGGAAACGCCCGCCACTCGTCTCGTCAAGTAGCGTGTTGTGCGCCAGGTAAAGCGCGTTGTCGGGCCATTTCTGCCCTTCGGCGCCGTAGGAGACGAGAACATCGTTGTCCGTGTTGGCGCTTTGTCCGATGACATTGCCAATCACCCAGGCGACGCCGCCATTCGGAAATTCGAGTTCGTACGACGCCCGGCCACCCGGACCGTCGACGAGCAGGTTGTAGCCAATGACACTTTCTCTCGCCCGCGACTTGATCAGGTGCCCGCGAAATCCTTGCTGCAAGCGACTTCCCCGCACGCTCAGGCGAGCGATCGTCCCGGCGTACAACAAATGATGCAGCGCGCCGGCGTGCTTCGGAGCCGCGCCAAACTCGCTGTCCTCGACCTCGAGCACCGCGTCGGCGTGATTGCTGGTCAGGACGCCCATCTCGTTGTCGAAGAATCCACATCCGACGATCCGCAGGTGCCCCTTCTCAAAGCGGATGCCGGCGCCGTTACCGTCAGCCACGCGCACGCCACGAAACTCGATGTTTTCGATCAGCATTTCGGCGTTGCGCACGACCCACAACGCTTTGCCCTCGGCGCTATCTCCGTCGGCAAACAAGACCGGGCGCCTCCCCTTGCCGCGAATCGTCAGCCGGCTCTGCAGCCAGACGACCGCCTGCTGCCGATAGTCGCCGGGCAGAATCTCGATCGTGTCGCCATCGCGCGCCAGACGTGCGGCTTCCTTGATGCTGGTCACGGCTTCCTGCGGGCCGACGACAATGACTCGGCCGGAAGCCGCGGGCGTCGTTCCCGTGGCGAAGGCTTCGCCGACACGACCGGCAGGTACGCCACGCTCAACAACGCCGGTCGACACGGGTTTGACCACCTCCAGCTTTCCCTGCGCGTTGCGTCGAACTTCGCCGAGGTCAACCGGCGCTGGCGGCAGCTGCTCGGAGCGGGCAATGCCGGCGAACAGGGCCAGCACCCCGATGGCGATCAGACGCGCGCGTTGCGGGCGCTGGTTCACGTTCGCTATCGCGCGCTGCCGCTCAGATCCGGCCAAGCGGCGAAAACGCGGTCGGCAGCCGCGACGGTCTCGGCGACATCGCCCTGGCTGTGCGCCGCGGAAACAAAGCCCGCCTCAAACGCCGACGGGGCGAAATAGTGACCTGCGGCGAGCATGCCGTGGAAAAAGTGGTTAAACGACGCCGCGTCGCAGGCGATCGCTTCGGCGTACGTCTGCGGACACTGATCGCGAAAATAGACGCCGAACATGCCACCGACCGACTGCGCGGAAAACGTCACCCCGTGTCTGGCGGCCGCCGACTGCAGACCGTCGACCAACTGCCGGCTACGCTCGCCCAGGCGCTCGTAAAAGCCGGCTTCCTGCACCAGCTGCAGCGTCGCCAGGCCGGCAGCGACCGCCACCGGGTTGCCAGACAAGGTCCCGGCCTGGTAGACCGGCCCCAGCGGCGCGATGCGCGACATGATCTCGCGCCGCCCACCAAAGGCGCCGACCGGCATGCCACCGCCGATTACCTTGCCGAGCGTCGTCAGGTCGGGCGTGATGCCAAACAGCCCCTGGGCACCGCCGGCGCCGACGCGAAAGCCGGTCATCACTTCGTCGAAGACGAGCACGGCCCCGTGCCGGGTACATAGGTCGCGCAGGGTCGACAGAAACGCCTTCTGTGGCACGACGAGGTTCATATTGCCGGCCACCGGCTCGACGATTACCGCCGCAATGCGCTCGCCGTGCGCGGCGAACGCCGCCTCGAGCGCCGCGCAGTCGTTGTAGTCGAGGACCCGCGTATGCCTGGCGAGATCGGCCGGCACGCCACCGGAACTGGGATGACCGAGCGTCAACAGTCCCGATCCCGCCTTCACCAGCAAGCTGTCGGAATGGCCGTGATAACAGCCTTCAAACTTGAGCAGCAGGTCACGCCCGGTGTAACCGCGAGCCAGGCGGATCGCGCTCATCGTTGCCTCGGTTCCCGAACTCACCAGGCGAACCATTTCCATTGACGGCAACAGCCTGCACAGCAACTCGGCGATCAACACCTCGCTCTCGGTCGGCGCGCCGAACGAAAGACCGTGACGCGCCGCTTCCTGAACAGCGGCGACCACTGACGGATGCGCATGACCGACGATCAGGGGTCCCCACGAGCCAACATAGTCGAGGTAGGTCTTCCCGTCGGCGTCGGTAATGCGCGCCCCGGACCCGCTGGCGATGAATCGAGGCGTTCCGCCCACTGAACGAAACGCTCTGACCGGCGAATTGACGCCACCCGGAATGCATGCTTGTGCGCGTTCAAACAACGCCTGGTTGCGAGCTATCACGCCTGGTTTCCTTGAAAAGTGATTGATATGCGGCAGCGCGCGCCGCGATGTCCGTCGCTGAAAAGAGGTCGCTGATTACTGCCAGCAGATCCGCGCCCGCCGCCAGCAAGATCGGCGCGTTGTCTACCGTCACCCCGCCAATGGCGCAGGCGGGTACCTGCAGCTCGCGCCGGCAGCGCGAAAACAGCGACAACGGAGCGTGAACCGCGTGCGGCTTGGTCGTCGAAGGATACACTGCGCCAAAAGCCAGATAATCGACCCCTGCCGCCGCGGCGACTCGGGCTTGCTCGAAACTGGCGTAGCACGACGCCCCGAGCAGACGCCGCCGCCCCAGCGCGTCTCGCGCAGCACGCAGATCGCCATCACTGGCGCCGAGATGGACCCCGTCGGCGTCGATCTCCCGCGCGAGATCGAGGTCGTCGTTGATCAACAGGCGCGCCCCCATCTGCCGGCAGAGTGCCAACAGGGCGCGCGCCAAGTCTCCGCGCCGCGCCGCATCGGCCCCCTTGTCGCGATACTGAACGATCCGCGCGCCACCGCCCACCGCGGCCGCGACGCCAGCCAGCAAGGCCGAGGGCGACACGTCGCCGGGAGTGATCGCGTAAAGGCCGCTCAGCGGCGTGGTCGGCGCGTCAAGCATCGCTCGTTGTACCACCGTGCGTCCGCCAACGGAAGCAGCGATCGGGGAAGTACTGGTCTTTCCCCGGTCGAAAACCGGCTGACAACGCGCGCCACGTGTACGCTTGCGCCGCCCGTGCCGCCTCGTCCACCGCCAGACCCTGGGCGAGAAATGCGGCAACTGCCGCGGCAAGCGTACATCCGGAGCCGTGATAACTGCCCGGAAGCCGCTGCCAGCTATCGCAGCGCAAGAGGCGATCGGGTTGGCCGTAGAGCCGGTTGACCACCGCCTCACCGTCGCTGTGCGTTCCCGTCAACAAGACGTAAGCACAGCCGTCCCGCAACAGCGCTTGCGCGCACGCCTCGAGGGTCATCGCCTGCGTCTCTTCGTCCGCTGCCAGACGCCGTGCCTCGAGCGTATTGGGAGTGAGCACACAGGTCCGTGGCAGCAGCAGTCGACGCATGGCAACGATCATCTCCGGGTCGGCGAATCTGTCACCGCGTCCGGAGGCGAGTACCGGATCGAAAACTACCGGGATCGCTGGATAGTCGGCAAGGATCGCGGCGATCACGGCTATGTTTTCGACGCTGCCGACCACACCAAGTTTGAAAGCCGCGACCGACATCTCGCACAGCAAGGCGCGCGCTTGCGCCTCGACCTGCCACGCCGCAACCGCCGTCACATCGGCAACGCCTGTAGAGTCCTGCACGGTCAGCGCGGTGACCACCGACAGCGGATGACAGCCGTTTGCCGCGAGGGTCAACAGGTCGGCCTGCAATCCGGCGCCGCCCGACGGATCGCTGGCGGCAAAGCTAAGCACGATCGGCGGTGTCGCGGCGGCGTGTCGGGACATGGGAACGAAGACCCGCTGCAAAGAAAATGGCCAGTGACCAGGGTGCTTGGCAGCGAGCGGCGGCTTTGGCTAGAATTCCTGCTCTTTCAGCCCATTCTAACCGAAACCGAGCATGAACCAGAGTACAACCAACGACCCATCGTATCGCACCTGGATGTGTTTGACCTGCGGCTTCCTTTATGATGAAGCCGCCGGATTGCCCGACGAGGGAATCGCACCCGGTACGCGTTGGTCCGACGTGCCCATCAACTGGACCTGCCCGGAATGTGGCGCACGCAAGGAAGACTTCGAAATGGTCGAAATTTGAGAACTATGCGGTATAGTATAAAAAAATGAAGAGTTTCCCGGTTCGCTGATGACGTTTACTTTGAGCGTCGGCACTCTGGAGGAGAGACGTGGCTGAAGCGGCAGACCTGAGGGGCGTCAAGGTGATGGTCATCGACGACAGCAATACCATCCGGCGCAGCGCGGAGATTTTTCTCGTCCAGGCCGGTTGTCAAGTACTGCTGGCCGAAGATGGTTTTGATGCCTTGGCAAAAATCGCCGATCATCAGCCGGCGGTCATTTTCTGCGACATTGTGATGCCCCGTCTCGACGGCTATCAGACGTGCGCGCTGATCAAGAAAAATCAACGCTTTCGATCCACGCCGGTAATCATGCTTTCGTCCAAGGACGGACTCTTTGACCGGGCTCGCGGCCGCATGGTGGGTTCGGACCAGTACCTGACGAAACCATTTACCAAAGACAGCCTCCTGCAAGCGGTCGCGGCCTTCGCTTCGCCGTCCGCCTGAGACAAGCAGGACCCGCTGCCAAACAAGGGGGCCATGGACCATGACGATCAAACGAATCCTCGTCGTTGACGACTCACCGACCGAGCGCCACGTACTCAAGACCTTGCTTACCGGCAGTGGCTACGAGGTACTTACCGCTGAAAGCGGCGAGGAGGGAATTGCCAAAGCCCGCAGTGAATTGCCCGACCTGATCCTGATGGACGTCGTCATGCCCGGCCTCAATGGCTATCAAGCAACCAGAACGCTGACCCGGGACGAGACGACGCGACATATCCCGGTGATCGTCTGCACCACCAAGGGCCAGGAAACCGACAAGATCTGGGGCCTTCGCCAGGGGGCGCAGGATTACCTCGTCAAGCCGATCAACGGCCAGGAACTCCTGGCGAAGATTGCAACACTCTGAACGACCCGAGGCGCATGAGCAAGAAGATCCGCCTCCACGAATTCCAGTCCTATCTCGCCGCGCGTCTGGCCGGCACGAGCGAACAAACGGCGGCCGGGCTGCTGGGCCTGCAAGCGGGGCCGGATTACTGGCTGATCGACTTGGCTGATTCGGGCGAGATCGTTCCCTTATCGCCGCTCACCGACGTCCCGCTGACCAAACCCTGGTTTGCCGGGATCGCGAATATTCGCGGCAACCTCTACTCGGTGGTCGACCTGTCGGCCTTTCTCGGTAAGGAAGCGACGCCCCAGAATGGCAGCTCGCGCCTGCTGCTGATCGGCACGCGGCACGGCGTCAACGCCGCGCTGCTGGTGACCCGCATGATTGGCTTGCGCAACGTCGAAGCCTTGACCGCTGAAACGCTCGACACACACGCCCCGACCTGGGCACGGCAGACCTACACCGACAGTGAAGGACGCCGCTGGCGGCGGCTCACGGTACGCGAGCTGTTGGCAGACGACGCCTTCATGGACATCGGCGTTTGACTCCGCACTTGTTCCCCCATTGTTTCCTTTTTCACCGCAGGAAGTGCTCGGCGAGCGGCCGTAAGCCGCTCGCTGCAGTGTAACCGGAGACCCACGATGAAGTTCCAGCCCAAGCTCCCCGCCTTTTTGTCGCGCACAAGAGACACAACTGGCGAGACTCTTGTCTCCCGGAGCAGTGACGAACACGGCCGGCTGGCGGGCACAGGCGGCATACCCCTGGTTTCAGCGGTGCTTGGCGGGTATCCAGTCGCCAAACAGCTGCAAATTTTGGGCGCTGCGTTGCTGGTTGTGATGCTGCTGATCGCCACCGTCGTCTATCGCGACAGCCGTCAGGCAACCTACGGCACGGCGTACATCGCCGCCGCTGGCGACATGCGCATGCTTTCGCAACGCCTGGCCAAGGGGTCTACCCTCGCGCTGCTCGGCGATCCAGCCGCCTTCAAGCAGCTGCGTGAGTCACGCGACAGCTTTGCCACCAACCTGCAGGTCTTGATCAGTGGTGGCGAGCTGGCGGGAACCCGGGTTCCGGCCTCGCCGGACGCCGTACAACAGCAGTTGGCAAACCTGACCCAAATCTGGGAGAAGACCGACAAGAGCGCCGAACGCCTGCTGGAAATGGAGAAAAACCTGATCTCGCTCGGTAAGGAAGTCGGCTCAATCAACGAAAAGAATCCGCAGCTCCTTGAATTGTCGGAGCAGATCGCGGCGCTCAAACTGCAGGGGAATGTCGGCGCGCGCGAGATTGCCGCCGCCAACCAGCTCGTCATGCTGACGCAACGGATCGCCAAGAACGCCAATGCCTTGCTCGTTGGCAACGCGATCGACCCGGAAGTCGCTTTTCTCCTCGGCAAGGATACCAACACCTTCCGCGACACGCTGAAAGCGCTGCTGAAAGGTAGCGACGTCTTGCGCATCACGGCGACGAGCGATCCCGACACGAAGCAAAAACTCGTCGACCTCGAAACCAAGTTCGGCGAGTACCGCACCGCGGTCGGCGGCATACTCGGCAACATGCAGCGGCTCGTGATCGCCAAACAGGCTGGCTCGCAGATCTTCCGTGACAGCGAAGAGCTGCTCGAAGTCACCGATCAGCTGGTACACGCGTATCAAAGCAGCGTCATCCAGCGCACGCTTTCCGGCATCCTGCTCGTGATCCTGATCGTGCTCGCCATCGGGCTGCTCTACCTGCTCGCCCGCACCTATCTCACCGAAAGTCAGCGTCAGGCCGAAGAGTCGGAGCGTGGCCGCCTGGCGACGGAGGCGCTCAACCGCCAGAATCAGAACGCGATTTTGCGCCTGATGAATGAGCTCGGCGACCTCGCGGACGGCGACCTGACGGTGACGGCAACGGTTTCCGAGGACATTACCGGCGCCATCGCCGACTCGATCAACTACACGATCGAGGAATTGCGCGTTCTCGTCGGCCGGATCAACGACGCGTCCGGCCGGGTGACGGTAGCCACTGGAATCGCGCAACAGACCTCGACCGAGTTGCTCGAAGCCGCGGAGCGGCAGGCGACCGAGATCAAGGCAACCGGACAGTCGGTCCTCGCCATGGCGACCTCGATGACGAACGTTTCGGCCGATGCCACGCAGTCGGCAACCGTCGCCCGTCAGTCGCTGGCGGCCGCCGAAAAAGGTGCACAAGCCGTGGAAGACTCGATCAAGGGGATGAACAAGATTCGCGAGCAAATCCAGGAGACGTCGAAACGCATCAAACGACTTGGCGAGTCGTCGCAGGAAATCGGCGAGATCGTCGAACTGATTTCGGATATCACCGAGCAGACCAACGTGCTCGCCCTCAACGCCGCAATCCAGGCAGCCTCGGCAGGAGAAGCCGGACGCGGCTTCACGGTCGTTGCCGAAGAAGTGCAGCGCCTGGCCGAACGCTCCGGCGAAGCGACGAAGCAGATTGGCGCCATCGTGCGCACGATCCAGACCGACACTCAGGACACCGTTTCGGCGATGGAAGAGTCCACTCGCGGCGTCGTCGACGGCGCCCGCCTGTCGGACGCCGCCGGCCAGGCGCTGGCCGAGATTGGCGACGTGTCGACGGCGCTAACGGCTCTGATCGAGAATATTGCCGGCGCCACCCGCAACCAGGCCGAGTCGGCAACCATGGTCGCGCGGAAGATGCAGGAAATTCTCCTCGTTACCGGCCAGACGACAGCCGGTACCGAAAAGACGGCCAGCGCGATCGGCGAGTTGGCCGGCCTGGCAACCGAGCTGAAGGGATCTGTGGCTGGTTTCAAGGTCTCCTGATCATAGCGGCGACGCGTATCGAGTGGAGAAACTGCCTCAATGAACTCTCCGACGGACTTCGACATCGGCCCGCTGACCTGGGTCAAGAGCGAAATTGATCTGGCGCTCGAGCGCGCCGACCAAGCGCTACAACCGTTCACGACCACCGCCGCCACCGCCGGAGGAGCAGGCGACCTGACGCCGTTGCGTTATTGCCGCACGCATCTGCACCAGGTACAAGGTGCACTGACAATCGTCGGCCTCGACGGTGTGACGCAGTTCAGCGACGCGATGGAGACCCTGCTGGAAGCGATGGAACGCCAGCAGTTTCCCGCCGATCCGTCGTCGATCGAGCTCGTCCAGAGAGCGATGTCCGCGATCAAGCACTACCTGGATGATCTCCTCGCTGGTCAGCCGAACCAGCCTCTGCGACTCTTTCCGATCTATCGCGAGCTGCAGTTGGCGCGCGGACAGGAGCGGGTGTCCGCCACCGATCTCTTTTTCCCGGACTTGCAACTCGGCAGCGATCGCCGGCTGGGACCACCGCTTCCACTTAGCCGTGGCGAGCGCGACCGCGCTTTGCGCCAACAGCGTGCGCACTTTCAGCGCGGCCTCCTGGCCTGGCTGCGGGCGCCGCACACCGGCGCTGGGCTGGCCGAAATGCTCGAGGCGGTAAAGCGCATCGAAGCAATTCACGAGATGCCCTCCGGGCGCACATTCTGGTGGGTCGCAGGCGCTTTCCTGACGGCGCTCGCCGAGGGCGGTCTGCCGGCAGACGCCGATGCTCGCCAGCTGTGCACACGAATCGATCTGCAGATTCGGCGTTTGCTCGAGGGCTCCAGCAACGTCGCCGAACGCCTGATGCGCGATGCGCTGTACCTGGTCGCCATATCGACCAGCGATCACCGCCGCGTCCGGCGCGTGCAGGAGGCCTACCAGCTCGCCAGCCTGATGCCGGGCGTTGTGCCGACAACCCCCGTCGCCATCGAATCGGTCCGCCGGCGCCTGCGCGAAACGATTGCCACGACGGAAGAGAGTTGGAACAGGTTTTGCGCGGGAACAACGCAGGCACTGCCGGCGTTCCGCGCGGGCGCCACGACACTTGCCGCGCTGGTCGACGAGCTGGGTCATCGCGACTACCGTCGTCTAACCGGCGTCATCAACGACGTCGCCACCCTGCTGGCGCAGACGCCTTCACGTCACAACGAAGCGCTGGCGATGGAAACCGCCACCGCCATTCTCCTCGCCCAGAACGCGCAGGAGAACATCCAGTACCTCGACCGTAGCTTTACGCATCAGGTCGACGTGATGGTCTCGCGCCTGCGGGATTGCCTCGCCGGCAACCCACCGCAACCCGGATCGGAACTCCCGTCGCTGGACGAAATGTCGCGCTTGGCGCAGGAGAAGTTGCTCGTCGGCCAGGTTGCCCGCGAAATTCAGAACAACCTGGCCCAGATCGAACAAGTCCTCGACGGCTTTTTCCGGGATGCCGACAAATCCGTCACGCTCGAAGCCGTCGACACGCCGCTGAAGCAGGTCATTGGTGCCCTGATGATGATGCGGCATGACGGAGCGGTGGCGATATTGCAACAATCAGCTGCCGACATCCGAGCTTTTGCGTCACCCGACTACGTTCGCCAGGAGACCGACTTCTCCCGCGTAGCCGAGCGCCTGGCGCTGGTCGGCTTCTTCATCGACGCGCTGCATCACGGGGCCACGGACTTCGACACCTTCGTCGCCAACATGCAGTCGAGTACCGCCCGACAGGTGACGGTCGGTGAACCCGCCGCGACGGTCGAGGCGGAGCTCGAACGGCAGAAGCGGGAGGCACACGGTCTGCTCGCTGCGCTCAAGGAGCAACCAACCGACGCCGGCCTGTTGCAGGAAGTCCAGCAGAACCTTGCCGCGCTACAGAAGGACGCCGATCTGGTAGCCGACAAGACGCTCGGAGAGCAGACCAAGGAGGTATTGTCGGCGCTGGCGGCCGGAGGCGACGCGGCGCAACGGATCGACGAGGCCATGGCGACGCTCAAGCGTCAAGCCCCGGAGGCGCCGCCGCCGTCGGCCGCAACGCTGCAGCTATCGAAAGCCTCGGCTGAAGAAGTCGATGCCGAACTGCTGGGAATTTTCCTCGACGAGGCCGACGAGGTGCTCGCGAGCATGAAGAACAACTATCAGCTGCTGAAAGCCAAACCGCACGATACGGAACTGCTCACCGCGCTCCGCCGTTCGGTGCATACGCTCAAAGGCAGCGGTCGCATGGTGGGTCTCAAGGACTTGGGCGAGGCCGCGTGGTCGGTTGAACAGGTGCTCAATCTCTGGCTGCGTCAAGAGCAAGCCGTCACGCCAACGATTCTCGACCTCCTCGGCCAGACTTACGCGGTTTTTGGTGCCTGGGTCGAACACCTGAAAACCGGTGCTGGCGCTGCACCCGACGCGACTGCCATGGTGGCTCTGGCCGACGCACTGCGGCTCGGCACGGAAAGCCCGATGCCGATACCGTTGGCCACCGAGCCGACTTCCGGCGACGAACCGGCCGCAGCGACGACACGCGCTGAGGAAGCAACCGTACCGCCCGAAGGACCCCGCCGACTCACACTCGCGCCCGATCTGTGCGAAATCTTTCTGTCCGAGGCGAAGAATCACCTGGCGACACTCGAGGACGAGTTCGCAAGTCTGAAACGGAAGCCGCGCGCTCCCACTCGACACGAAATGTATCGCGCCGCACACACGCTCGCCGGAACCGCCGCGACCGTCGGTCTGATCGCCGTCAACCGACTGGGTCAGGCGCTCGAACACGCGTTGTTGCGCCGCAAACAGGCGACACAACCGGGCAGTAGCGAAGCGATCGAAGTCATTCGGCAGGCCATTGCCGGTCTCGGCATGATGCTCGCTGACGTTGGCAACGGCGCCGAACCGGACGCAGCACCGGCGCTGTGTGAAGCGCTGGCCTCGCTCTACCTGGACCAGATCGCCGAAACCGCTACCGTCGATTTGGCGGCGCAGGCCCCGGAGATCACGGCGCCCCCCAGCACGACAGCGCCAGTTGCCGAGTCGCTACCGCCAACGGCCAGTCTGTCGATTCCGCTGCCACAACTGCAGGACGACCTGGACGAGCAGCTGCTGCCGCTATTCATCGAGGAAGCTCTCGAGCTCAACCAGAACATTGCCACCCAGCTGCGTGCCTGGCGTAGCAGCCCGACCGACACCGAGGTGGTACGCAAGCTCGGCCGCCTCTTCCACACGCTCAAGGGCAGCGCCCGCATGGCGGGGGCAATGAACCTTGGCGAGCTGATCCACGCCATCGAAACGCGCATGGAGGAAGCGCAGAAATCAAGCAGCGTGCCGCCCGCGTTGATGGATGACGTCGACAACGCCTTCGACGTCATCGTGCAGACCATCGACAGCCTGCAGCGCGGCGAATCTCCCGACGCGTTGGTTGAAGTCGCTGACGAGACCCTGGCGAAGGCCGGCGGCGAGTTGGCCGCGCTGCCCGATGACGTGGGTATACCAATTGAACCGCTTCCCGCCGGCCGTGGAGTGCCGGAAGCCGAAGGCGAAACCGCTCCACAGCGGGCGATCCTGCGCGTGCGCGCGGATCTCGTCGATCGCCTGGTCAACGAAGCCGGCGAACTGTCGATTGCGCGTTCGCGGATTGAAGGTGAAATGCGCGCGATCAAAGGCTCGTTGCTCGACCTCACCGAGAATGTGATTCGCTTGCGTCGCCAATTGCGCGACATTGAACTCCACGCCGAATTGCAGATGCAGTCACGCGAGGCGCTGACCGACGAAACCCACGTCGACTTCGATCCGCTGGAATTCGATCGTTTTACGCACTTTCAGGAACTGACGCGAATGATGGCGGAGTCGGTCAACGACGTCGCGACGGCGCAGCAAAGTCTACTCAAAAACCTCGACGACGCCAACGCGGCGATCCTGGCGCAATCCCGGCTGAATCGCGAGCTGCAGCAGGAGCTCATGTCGATTCGTATGGTGCCGTTTGCCAGTATTGCCGATCGTCTCTACCGCATTGTGCGGCAAGCAACCAAGGAGATCGGCAAGCGGGCGAATCTCGAGATCAGCGGTGCCGAGATCGAACTCGACCGCACGGTCCTCGACAAGATGCTTGCCCCCCTTGAACACATGTTGCGCAACGCGATCGCACATGGTCTTGAACCCGCACCGGTACGTGCGGCCAAAGGCAAGCAAGAGATCGGCGAACTGTCTTTGTCACTGGCGCACGAAGGCAACGAAGTAATCCTCACGTTCGCCGACGACGGCGCCGGACTCGACCTGAAGCGACTGCGAGAAAGAGGCTTGGCAGCGGGACTTCTGAGCCAGGAAGACGCGGCTGACCCAGCTCGCGTTCAGGAACTCATCTTTGCCCCGGGGATTTCGACCGCCAGCGAAGTGTCGCGCCTGTCCGGTCGAGGTATCGGCATGGACGTCCTCAAGAGCGAGGTGGCGAGCCTGGGTGGCCGGATTGAAGTCGTGTCCAGCGCCGGACAGGGGACGACATTCCGCCTCTACCTGCCGCTGACGTTGGCGGTCACCAAGGCGCTGCTGGTGCGTTCCGGCAAACGTGACTACGCAATCCCTGCCGCGATGATCGAGCAAGTCCTTGACCTCCGCGAAAAAGGGCTGGCGCGCATCCGCGAAGCGCATGCTGCGACTTGGTCAGGCAATACGTACGCATTCCACTATCTGCCGCATCTGCTCGGCGACACGCAAGCCCTGCCCCAAAAGCATCAGCAATACTGGGTTCTCCTGCTACGTAGCGGTAGCGGCAGGATCGCCCTGCAGGTCGATGGCCTGCTCGGCAACCAGGAAATTGTGGTCAAAAACGTCGGGCAGCAGCTGGCGCGAGTGATTGGTGTCGATGGTGCGACCGTTCTCGGTAACGGACAGGTCGTTCTGATCCTCAACCCGGTCGCGCTGTCCAGCCGTAGCCGGAGCACAGCCGCCATCTCGCCGGTGCCAACGCTCCGCCAGCCGATCGCAGCCAACACCGTGACGGCGACCGTACCGACGATCATGGTGGTCGACGATTCGTTGACGGTACGCAAAATTACCAGTCGCCTGCTGGCTCGCGAAGGCTACCAGATCATGACCGCCAAGGACGGCCTCGACGCCCTCGAACAGTTGGCCGGAATCGTGCCCGACGTCCTGCTGGTGGACATCGAGATGCCGCGCATGGACGGCTACGAGCTGACCCGCAATGTGCGCGCCGACCGACGCTTGCGAGCGGTGCCGATCATCATGATCACCTCACGCACGGCCGAGAAACATCGCCAGTATGCTTTCGAGCTCGGCGTCAATCACTATCTGGGCAAACCGTACCAGGAAGACGAGCTACTGCGACTGGTTGCCGAGCACGTTCGCGAGCAGCGGCCGAGTTGACGACGGCGTAGCGTTCGAGGGCGCGCAAACGCGCCTCACGGTGCTCGACGAGCGGCGCCGGATAGGTACTTCCGATGTGAACGCAATACGCCGCCTGCTGCGCGACACTCATCCGCCAAGGAGCGTGAATCAGGTCGTCGGTCAGGAGTGACAGTTCCGGCAGATAGCGACGAATGAAGCGGCCGTTCGGGTCGAAACGCTTCGACTGCGTCACCGGGTTGAAAATGCGGAAATAGGGCTGCGCGTCGCAGCCGGTTCCGGCAGCCCACTGCCAGCCACCGTTGTTGGCGGCAAGGTCGAAGTCGTTCAGTTGGCGGGCAAAATACCGTTCCCCGCGTCGCCAATCGATCCCGAGATCCTTGCACAGAAAGGACGCCGTCAGCATCCGCAGCCGATTATGCATGTAACCGGTGGTGTTGAGCTGCCGCATCGCGGCATCGACTAACGGATATCCGGTCCGCCCGGCGCACCAGGCGGCCAACGCTGCCTCGGCTGCTGGCCCCTCCGACCAGCGGATCACCTCGTAGGCGGGCTTGAAGGCTCGCGAAACGACGTGCGGGAAGCGATCCAGGATGATGAAAAAGAAATCTCGCCAAACCAGTTCTGTCAGCCACGCCGCCGCCCCTTCGCCATCGGCGAGCAATGCGCCGGCAGCGATCGCGTGGCGCACGAGTTCGCGAATCGATACCGTGCCAAAGCGCAGATGAACCGAGAGATAGGAAACGCCCTTCACCCCTGGAAAGTCGCGCAAACGGTGGTAGTGCGAAATGCGGCCAAGGAAGTCGTTCAGCAGTCGTCGTCCGCCGTCCATTCCCGGGGGCATGCCAAGATCGGACAAGCCGCTGTCGACAAAGCCGATTTCTTTCAGCTCCGGCACTCCGCGAGCGCTCGCCGCTGCCACCAGGACGCCTGCTCCTGGCGGGTGCTCCCGCCAGTCGGATCGAGTCAGACGCTGCAACCAGGCACGCCGATACGGGGTAAAGACCGTATACGGACGGCCATCCCGCGTCACAATGTCGTTTGCGTCGAAGATGACCTGATCCTTGAACGACTCGAAGCCGATTCCCCGTGGTTGCAGCGTCGCCGCAACCACGGCATCTCGGTGCTTGGCTTGTGGCTCGTAGTCACGATTGACAAAAACGGCATCGACCGCCAACTCGCCGGCGAGCGCTGGCAACTCAGTCGTCGCCCGTCCATGACGAACGATCAGCGCGCCGCCACGCGACCGCAGCGAGCGATCAAGCTGGAGTAGCGATTGGCGAATAAAGTCCACCCGCCGGTCAGCCGCGTCTGCCAACAGGTCGAGGATCTCGCGGTCGAAGACGAAAGCGCAGTAGACGCGTCTGGCGCCACGCAAAGCAGCGCACAAGGCAGCGTGATCGTAATCACGCAGGTCGCGACGAAACCAGACGAGAACCGAGTCCATCCTGTAGGAGCCTTTGTATCGAGGGCCGTCGCCGTTTAGAATAGGCTCATGTCACGCATCAACCTTACCGACCATTTTCTCATTGCCATGCCCGCCTTGGTCGATTCGTTCTTCTCCGGGACGCTCGTGTACGTCGCCGAGCACAACGAGCGTGGCGCCCTCGGAATCATCGTCAACCGGCCGATCGACATGAGCTTGGGGACTCTTTTCGCAAAGATCGACGTGCCGCTGGAAGCGGAAGAATTTGCCGCTTTGCCGGTGCTCTTCGGCGGGCCCGTGCAGACCGATCGAGGATTCGTCCTGCATCGCCCGGTGGGTAAGTGGCAGTCGACCCTACTCGTCAACGAACACGTCGGCCTGACCAGCTCACGCGACGTCCTGCAATCGGTCGCGCGCAGCGGACAGCCGCACGATCTGATGGTGACGCTCGGTTACGCGGGCTGGTCGGCTGGTCAGCTCGAACACGAGCTGACTCAGAATGCCTGGCTCACCGTTGCCGCCGAGTTGCGCATTCTTTTCGAGCTGCCGTATGAGGAGCGACTCACCTCGGCGCTCGACCTGCTTGGCGTCGATCTAACGTATCTCGCCGATGAAGCTGGCCACGCCTGAAAATGGCGAGGCGCCCGGAGGGACGATACTCGCCTTCGATTTTGGCGAACGTCGTATCGGCGTCGCCGTTGGCGAACGGCTGCTGCAGCAGGCGCATCCGCTTACGACCCTTCACACGCAGAGCAACGACGAGTCTCTGGCATTGATCGCGACCCTGATTCGGGAGTGGCAGCCGCAGCTCCTCGTCGTTGGACGTCCAACCGCGCTCGATGGTACGGCACATCGCATGACCAGGCGCTGCGAACGTTTTGCCGACCGGCTACGGCGCCGTTTTGGCCTCCCGGTCGACCTGGCCGAGGAACGTCTGACGTCGTTTGCCGCCGAGAACCGCCTGCGCGAGCAAGGATGCCGCGGTCGCACGGTGAAGCAGAATCTCGACGCCATGGCGGCTCAGATCATCCTTCAGGGCTACTTCGACGAACGGTCGGACAACGACTGTTGCCCGTGCACGCCACTCGCCCCCCCGCCAGACTGACCTCCCCTTATCCGATGACCACGACCGCTCTGCCTGACGCCGAAGCGCAATGTGTAGCACTTGCCGAGTTGATCCGCCCCCACCTGCGCCCGGAAACGGCGCTGATCGGCATTCACAGCGGTGGCGCCTGGGTTGCGCGGCGCTTGCACCAGCACTTGGCCTTGCCGGGTGAAGTCGGCCTGCTCGACGTCTCCTTCTATCGTGACGACTATGGCGAACGTGGGCTTCATCCACGCGTCAGACCGAGCTCGATGCCGTTCGACATCGAAGGGCGGCCGCTTGTTCTGGTCGACGACGTGTTATTCACCGGAAGGACAACACGCGCCGCGATCAACGAAATTTTTGACTACGGGCGCCCGGCGATCGTCCAGCTCGCTGTCCTCGCCGACAGGGGGCAGCGACAGCTTCCGATCTGTGCCGACTTCTGCCCCTGGCGAGTTCACCTGCAAACAAGGCAGGAACTGATTCTTTCGACCGGGGACGATGGTCGCCTACGCTGGAGCGTGGTCGACCATGCGTAATCCGCAGTTGAATGCGCATGGCGAGCTGACGCACCTGCTGTCGATCGAAGGACTCCCTCGGGAGGTGATCACCCACATCCTCGATACCGCCTCAAGCTTCCTCAAGGTATCGGCACGTGAAGTCAAGAAGGTCCCCCTGCTGCGCGGCAAGAGCGTCTTCAACGTCTTCTTCGAAAATTCGACACGCACACGCACGACGTTCGAGATCGCCGCCAAGCGTCTTTCCGCCGACGTGATCAACCTTGATGTGACGCGCTCATCAACCGCCAAAGGGGAAACACTGCTCGACACGGTTGATAACCTCGTTGCCATGCACGCCGACATGTTTGTCGTCCGTCATGCCGCCAGCGGTGCGCCGCATCTGATTGCCGAGCATCTGCGACGGCTTGACAAGAAGGATATCCATGTCGTCAACGCCGGTGACGGGCGACATGCGCACCCGACGCAGGGTTTGCTCGACATGTACACCATCCGGCACTACAAGAAAGACTTCAGCCATCTGGTCGTCGCCGTTGTCGGCGACATTCTACATTCGCGCGTCGCGCGCTCTGACCTGCACGCACTGATCACGCTGGGCGTTCGCGAAGTACGCGTCATTGGCCCGCAAACGCTGTTGCCGACGGGAATCGACGCTTTGGGTGTGCGTGTTTTCAACGATCTTGGCGCGGGGTTACGGGGTTGCGACGTCATCATCATGCTGCGCCTGCAAAACGAACGCATGAACGGCGCCTTGTTACCTTCCGCGCGCGAATATTTCGCCTGTTTCGGACTCACCCCGGAGGCCCTCGCACTCGCCAACCCCGACGCCATCGTCATGCATCCGGGACCTCTCAACCGCGGCGTCGAGATCGATTCCGAAGTTGCCGATGGCCCGCAGGCAGTCATCTTGCCGCAAGTCACGTTCGGCATCGCCGTCCGTATGGCGGTGATGGGAATTCTGGCGGGAAACTGACTCATGACTCCTCCCCGGCTCCAGATTCAAAACGCGCGTCTAATCGACCCCGGCAGCGGCGTCGACGACTTTCTCGACCTCTTCATTGCCAACGAAAAAGTTGCCGCGATCGGCGCACCCCCCCCCGGCTTTACCGCCGATCACGTGATCGATGCCAGTGGACTGATTGCATGCCCAGGCCTGGTCGATCTGTCGTGCCGGCTCCGCGGCATCGACTCCGAGCTGCGCGCAGCGGTCGCTGGTGGCGTAACGTCGCTCGCCTGCCCGCCCGACACCCGACCACCGCTTGACGAAGCGGGACTCGTTGAACGACTCGTCCGGCGTAGTCGGGAACTCGGCTTGGCGCGAGTCTATCCGATCGGCGCCTTGACGCAGAAGCTGGCCGGCGAAAGGCTTTCCGAAATGCGCGGCCTTGCCCGCGCTGGGTGCATCGCCTTCTCGCAAGCGAAGCATCCGCTCGTCGACACCCAGCTACTGCTCAGGGCCATGCAGTACGCAGCCACCTTCGGCCTCGCGGTCCGCTTGCGCCCACAGGACCCGCACTTGGCACGCGAGGGCGTCGCCCACGACGGCGAAATGGCGTCACGACTCGGTCTGACGGGCATTCCCGTCGCCGCCGAAACCATTGCCATCGCCACTGCCCTCGATCTCGCCGCGATGACCGGAGCCCGCCTGCACCTATCGCGGCTTTCATCAGCCGCCGGCGTCCGTCTGATTCGCGCCGCAAGGCAGTCGGGCATCGAGGCCAGCTGCGACGTCTCAATCTACCACCTCCACCTGACGGAGACCGCGATCGGCTACTTTGACAGCCACTCGCGCTTTGATCCGCCGCTACGCGCCGTCAGCGATCGCGCCGCCCTGCGCGCCGCTGCCGAAGAAGGTTTGGTGGCGGTCTGCTCCGACCACACGCCGATGGCCGAAGACGGCAAACAGCTGCCTTTTGCCGAGGCGTTGCCCGGAGCCACCGGCCTCGAACTCCTGCTTCCTCTGACGCTGCTCTGGGCAGCCGAAAGCGGGCTCTCGCTGCCGACGGCGATCGCCCGTATTAGCTCGGACCCGGCACGCATCCTGGGAATCGAGGCGGGATCGCTGACCGTCGGCAGTCCGGCCGACGTCTGCCTGTTCGACCCGCACGCGCGCTGGCGGGTAACCCCGGAAAACCTGCGCAGCGAAGGCAAGAACACGCCGTATCTGGGCCGCGAGTTGAGCGGTCAGGTGCGGCTGACGATCGTCGGTGGACGCATCGTGTTCGCCGCCGGAAGTCCCTAGATCAGGACGGGAGAAGTCTGCAGGCCACTTCGTCGGCCTCGACCCCATGTACGAGGATCTGCTTCTGTCGCGCGCCGTGTCCGCGCTTCAGCTCGATCGCGGACCGCGCAACGCCGAGTCGCCGCGCAAGCAACGCCGTCAGCTCGTCGTTGGCGCGTCCATCGACCGGACGAGCGGCGAGCCGGATTTTCAAGGCGCCGCCGTCACCGCCGACGATTTCCGTGCTTCGCGCCCCGGGTTGGACGTGAACGGTCAAGACGAGGGCATTGCCCAGCACGCGCAACCAGTCTGGCACCGGTTAGAGAAAGATCAGAACGAGCTGCGCCAGGACAATGACCACCAGCGGCGACAGGTCGACTGAACCTATCGGCGGCAGAAACCGCTGAATAGGTCGCAAGAAAGGACGCGTCAACTGGATCAGCGGTTGACTCAGCGGTGAGTAAGGGCTAACCCAGGAGAGAATCGCTTGCAGGATCAAGGCAGCAATCAAGAGATAGACGCTCAGTCGCAAGAGGCCCATAGCACCTCGCCAGAGCAGGAAGAGCCACAAATTGTGCGTCAGCCAGGCATCACTACCGTTGAGCAAGACAGCGACAGAAAGAAACAGGATCTGCAGAAGGTATGCCGGCAGCAGGCTGGCCAAGTCGAGCCCGAGCAGGCCGGGGAGAACCTTCCGCAAAGGCCTGACCAACCAGTTCGTACACTCGACGACAAACGTTCCGACCTGATTGCCAAAGCTGACGCGGAACGCCTGCATGTAGAAGCGTAGCAAGAGGACGACCGTCAGAAAACCGGTGATCGCGTCGAGCAAAAACAGCAGCGCCTGCGAGAGCATCAGTCGTCCTTGCCGAGCAGGTCGCCGAGCTCTCGACCCCTGACGTTGGCAGCGAGGACCCCGGCGATGAACCCCTCCTTCACGCCACGCTCGGCCATTGTTCGCAACGCAGCCTCGGTGGTGCCACCTTTGGAGGTGACCCGCTCGCGCAGGATCTGCGCGTCTTCGTCGGATTGCGCAGCCAGCTTCGCCGAGCCAAGAACCATTTCAATCGACAACTGGCGCGCCTGCGCCGCTGTCAAGCCCAATTCCCGCGCCGCCTGCTGTAAGGCTTCAATGAACAGGAAGACGTACGCCGGGCCACTCCCCGAGATCGCCGTGACCGCGTCCATCTGCATTTCGTCAGCGATCCACAGCGTACTGCCGACAGCCTGCAGGATACGCTCGGCCCCGAGTCGTTCGGCCATTGATACGGCCGGCAAGGCGCACAGACCCGTGATGCCGGCGCCAATCAGCGCCGGCGTATTCGGCATCGCGCGGACGATCTTTCCGTACCCTCCCAGCCAGCGCGAAACGTCGGCGAGCCGCAACCCGGCAGCAATCGTGATCACCAGTTGTTGCTTCAAACGACTGAGCAAAGGCGCACAGGCCTCTCGCATCTGCTGCGGCTTGACCGAGAGCAGCAAGGCATCACAGTCAAGCGCCACCGCCGTCGGTTCCTCATAACAGCGAACACCGTACGCCAACCTCAACTTGGCGCGACCCTGCGCGCCAAGTTCAATAACCGCTATGTCGGCGGCCGTAAAGCCGGTCTTGATCAGCCCTCCGATCAAGGCGTTAGCCATGTTGCCGCCGCCCAGGAACGTAATTCTCATGATGCTCCGCTTCTTTCGCCAAAAACTGCCGTCCCGACGCGCACCAGCGTCGCCCCCTCGGCAATGGCTGCCTCAAGATCCTCCGACATGCCCATGGACAGCGTATCGAGCGGCAAACCGTCAGCGCGAAGCTGCTCTGCAAGTTCGCGTAGACGACGAAACGGGCGCCTTTGCTCGTTGAAATCGCTGCTGACGGCGGGAACGGTCATCAGTCCACGCAGCTGCAGATGAGGGAGAGCGGCGATCGCTCGTGCCAACGCGGGCACGGCAGCCAGCGCAACGCCGGCCTTGCTCGCCTCGCCACTGACGTTGACTTGCAGACAGACGGCAAGCGATGGCAGTGAGAGCGGACGCTGAGCCGAGAGACGCTCGGCGATCCGCAACTGGTCGACGGAGTGAACCCAAGCGAAGGTCTCGGCGACACGGCGCGTTTTATTGGCCTGTAGGGGGCCGATGAAGTGCCATTCGATCCCTGCGCCGCCGAGTTCGGCAACCTTGAGCAGACTTTCCTGCACATAACTTTCGCCGAAGGCCCGTTGTCCTGCAGCGACCACCTCGCGAACACTCGCCACCGGCCATGACTTGCTGACCACGAGCAGGCGAATCTCCGCCGGATCGCGTCCCCACTGCCGCGCGCTCTCTGCGATTCGCGCGAGCACGGCTTGCAGCTTGGCAGAAAGTGTGGTCATAATCGGGCGTTGCGCGGGTTATGCGTAGTATAGCACCGCGCCCTGCCTACCGCCTGAGGACTCAACCGGATGGACATCACGGAACTGCTTGCCTTCAGCGTCAAGAACAAGGCATCCGACCTTCATCTCTCGTCGGGACTGCCCCCAATGATCCGGGTAAACGGCGACGTGCGCCGCATCAACCTGCCGGCGATGGAGCACAAGGATGTGCATGGCATGGTGTACGACATCATGAGCGACAGCCAGCGCAAGCACTACGAGGACACGTTCGAGTGTGACTTCTCGTTCGAGATCCCGAATCTGGCGCGCTTCCGCGTCAACGCCTTCGTACAGAACCGAGGCGCTGGCGCGGTCTTCCGGACGGTCCCGTCGAAAGTGCTGACCCTCGAGGAACTCAACTGTCCAAAGATCTTCAAGCAGATCTCGGAATACCCGCGTGGCATCGTCGTCGTCACCGGACCCACCGGTTCAGGAAAGTCGACGACCCTGGCAGCGATGATCAATCACGTCAACGAGACGGCCTACGGCCACATTCTGACGGTTGAAGACCCGATCGAGTTTGTGCATCAGCCGAAGAAGTGTTTGATCAATCAACGGGAGGTCGGCCCACACACCTTGTCGTTCCAGAACGCTTTACGCTCGGCACTCCGCGAGGACCCGGATGTGATCCTCGTTGGCGAAATGCGCGACCTGGAAACAATCCGCCTGGCACTGACCGCGGCCGAGACCGGTCACCTGGTTTTTGGCACCTTGCACACGTCGAGCGCAGCCAAGACGATCGACCGCGTCATCGACGTCTTTCCGGCGGCGGAAAAGGAAATGGTACGCTCGATGCTGTCCGAATCCCTGCGCGCGGTCATTTCGCAGACCCTCCTGAAGACCAAGGACGGCCAAGGCCGGGTTGCCGCCCACGAGATTCTGATCGGCACGCCGGCGATCCGCAACCTGATCCGGGAAAACAAGATCGCACAGATGTACTCGACGATGCAGACTGGCCAGCAATTCGGCATGCAGACGCTCGACCACAGTCTTCTTGAACTGGTCAAACGCAACGTCGTCGCCGCTTCCGAAGCCCGAGCGAAAGCGGCAAACAAGGATGTCTTTCCGGGCGTCTAAGTCCCCGCCCGAGTCAGCGCAAGAGGGAACCATGGAGCACGACCAGGCACTGAAGTTTATGCACGAACTGCTGCGTCTGATGACGCAGAAGAATGGTTCCGACCTTTTCATCACGGCGCACTTCCCGCCGGCGATCAAGATTGACGGCAAGGTGGTGCCGGTGTCGAATCAGCCGCTCCTGCCGCAGCACTCGGCTGAACTCGCGCGATCGATCATGAACGATCGGCAGGCGGCGGACTTCGAAGAGCGCAAAGAGTGCAACTTTGCCATTTCTCCTTCGGGGATTGGCCGTTTCCGGGTCAATGCCATGGTCCAGCAAGGGCGGATCGCGGTCGTCTGCCGAACGATCAACCTGGTCGTTCCCACGCTCGACGAACTCGGCCTGCCGCCTGTCCTCAAGGACATTTCGCTGGCGGCGCGTGGCCTGGTCGTTTTTGTCGGGGGAACCGGCACCGGCAAGACGACGTCGCTCGCTGCCCTCGTCGACCACCGCAACCGCAACAGCCAGGGTCATATCATCACGATCGAGGATCCGATCGAATTCGTGCACGAGCACAAGAAGTGCATCGTCACCCAGCGCGAAGTCGGTGTCGACACCGATTCCTGGGAAGCTGCGCTCAAGAACACCCTGCGTCAGGCGCCGAACGTCATCATGATGGGTGAAATTCGCGATCGCGCAACGATGGACTACGCGATAGCCTTTGCTGAAACTGGACACCTGTGTTTGGCGACCTTGCACGCCAACAACACCAACCAGGCAATCGACCGCATCATCAACTTCTTCCCCGAAGAGCGACGCCACCAGTTGCTGATGGACCTCTCCCTCAATCTGCGCGCCTTCATCTCGCAGCGCCTGATGCCAAAGAAAGACGGCAAAGGTCGCGTCCCCGCGATCGAGGTGATGCTCAATTCGCCATTGATTTCCGACCTGATTTTCAAAGGCCAGGTGCATGAGATCAAGGAGGTGATGAAACGCTCCCGCGAATTGGGCATGCAGACTTTCGATCAGGCGCTGTTCGACCTCTACGAAGCGGGCCAGATCAAGTACGAAGATGCCTTGCGCAACGCCGACTCGCTCAATGACTTGCGCCTGCAGATCAAGCTGCACGGCAAGGAGTCGAAGGATCGTGATCTGACAGCCGGCATCGGTCATCTTGACATCATCGAATAGGCGCAACGACCCAGCGGACGACCGCAAGTCTCACCGGCCAGCCCCGCCGCTTCTCCTTAAGTCACCTTCTCAGGCGCACCCCGGTTGCTGCCGGCAACCATCCGGAAGTCATAAAGACGACATTCGAGCGCACCGTTGAACAGCGGGGTTCGCCGCCTCGGAGCCAAACGCATGAGGACGGGCAATCGAGTGTCGGCACTCAGCAAGCAACAGGTCCACCCGGCAAAGCGACGTTTCAGCACGCTTGCGAGTAACGGGTAGAACGACGCCATCGCATCGCTGTTGGCCACTCGCTCGCCATAGGGCGGGTTCGTCAGCAGTATGCCGGCAGCCGCCGGAGCGTCGCGTTCAAGCACATCCGCAACCTGCAAGTCGACTCCCGGCAGCAGTCCGCAGCGGTCAAGGTTGGCCATTGCGGCACGGACTGCCGACGGAGAATGGTCGCTGCCGAAAATATTCGCCGTACCGACCTCGTTTTCAGCCGCCCGAGCGGCATCCAGGAGGCGCCGCCAGAGCACCCCGTCGAAGTGGCGAAAGCGCTGAAAGGCAAACTCTCGCCGCGCGCCCGCGGCGATGCCATGGGCAAGCTGCGCCGCCTCGATGAGCAGCGTTCCCCCGCCGCACATCGGATCGAGCAAGGGAATACCCGGACGCCAACCACTGAGACGGAGGATTCCCGCGGCAAGGTTCTCTTTCAATGGGGCATCGACGGATTTCTGGCGCAATCCCCGCTGATACAGCGGTGCACCCGACGTATCGACGTACAAGGTGCAGCGATCGGCTGTAACAAAACCCTGAAGGCGAACGCCCGGTTGTCGCCGGTCGACGCTCGGTCGCTGCCCACAGTCCTGGCGAAAGCGATCGCAAATGCCATCCTTGATGCGCAGGGTAAGGAACTCCAGACTCTTCAGCGGACTCTTCTGGGCAGTCACGTCGACCCGAATCGTCGCCTCGGGTGAGAACCACCGCGGCCACGAGACAGCGAGCGCCATACGATAAATGTCGCCTTCGTCGTCGTAGCGTCCGGTGGCTACCTGCCAGAGGATGCGGGTTGCGATCCTCGAGTGGAGGTTGGCGCGGTAGCAAACTGACCAGTCTCCGCGGAACTGTACCCCGCCCGCGGTCTTCTGCACTCCGCCCGCACCGACCGCTGACAGATCCTCGACGAGCAACGGCTCGAGTCCACGTGGACAGGTGGCAAAAAAGGTTTCCACTGATCGTTGATCGCGACGTTAGAAAGGTTTGACGACAGCCAGCCAGGTCACCGCCAGCAAGATTAGGACCGGCAGCTCGTTGAAGTAGCGAAACCAGACGTGGCCACGCCGGTTTCGTCGTTCCGCAAAGCACCGCAGCAAGCGTCCACAGTAAGCGTGATAAGCAAGCAAGAGGGCAACCAGGACGGTTTTCAAATGCAACCAGCCACCGGCAAAACCAAAACCGAACCACAACCAACACCCGAAAACGACGGCCAAAACTCCGATCGGCGTCATGAAACGATAGAGCTTGCGCGCCATCAGCAGCAATCGATCGCGCTCGGCAACGCTGTCTTCCGGCACCATCGCCAGATTGACAAAGATGCGCGGCAGGTAAAACAGACCGGCAAACCAGCTGACCACCAGCCACAAATGGATGACCTTGATCGTCAACACCTGTCGCCCCTTTCACGGCTCGCGGCAGCGAGTCCATCCTCGACCCGCGGATAGCGAAACGCCACGTTGAACTCGGTCTTGACTCGCTGATTGATTAGGCGGCGCGACTCGCTCATGAACGAAAGCTGGAGCGGCAGCAGTCGCTCATCGGCCTCGCGACGCGTAATCCGTGGCGCTCTGGGCAGACCAAAGTGGTCGGCAACCAGATCGAAGTATTGTCCCATTTTGAGTTGCGAATCGTCACTGGCATTGTAAGCACGGTTGCTTCGTCCATAGCGTAACGCCGCGCAGGCGAGCCTCGCCAGATCGTCGGCATGAATGTGATTGCTGAAGACGTCGTCCTCGTCGCGCAACGCCGGGACACGCCGGCGCAAGCGTTCCAATGGCAGTCGATCGGCCGCATAGATGCCGGGCACGCGCAGGATGCAAACCACGACCCCCCGACGTCCCAGCGCGCGCAGCCGCCGTTCGGCATCGACACGGCGCAAGGCGCGTGCCGTACGGGGGCGAACGGCGCGCGTCTCGCTGACGAGGTCGCCTGAGCAGTCACCGTAGACGCCGCTGGTGCTGAGATAGACGATTCGCTGTGGTAGACTGCGACCACGGGAGAGAGCTGCAAGGAGTCGCTGGGTGCGCGTGTCCCGGGCGTCGGAGCCATCCATGCTGTCCCCGGCGGCGGGCGGCGGCGCAAGGTGCACGACGACGTCAGCCAAACCGGTGAGGCGCCTCAGGCTTTCCGGATCGTCGAGGTCGGCGACAACGGGTCTGACGCCCCTTTCGCGCCACGCCGCCTGCTGCTCAGGGTCTCGCACCAGGGCGTAAATCTGGTAACGACCAAGCAGCCTCGGCAACATTCGGCACGCGATGTCACCGCTGCCGACAATCAACAGTTTCTGCACTGCGCAATCTTACCGGAATCGGACACTGGCGGAGGCGGGATGAGTTTTCAGGTCAGCATTCAGGCGAGCCAGCACCGCTTCCAGACCCAGGCCGGCGAAACGATTCTCGAGGCCGCGCTTCGACAAGGGCTGACTCTTCCCTATGGCTGCCGCGACGGCGCTTGTGGCACGTGCCGCGGCAGGGTACTGACAGGCGACTTCCTGCACGGCAAGGCGCGTCTTGACGTACTTAGCGAGGCCGATCGGCGACTGGGCTTCGCCCTCTTCTGTTGTGCCGAGGCGCGTAGCGACCTCTTGATCGAAAGCCGCGAATTCCGCTCGCTTGGCGACCTGCCTGTGCGCACCTTGCCAGCACGGGTGCATCGTCTGACGCGTGCCGCTCCCGACGTCATGGTCGTCGAACTAACACTGCCTGCGAACGAACGCTTGCAGTACCTAGCGGGCCAGTATGTCGATATTCTGCTCAAGGACGGCAAGCGACGGGCGTTTTCCCTAGCCAACGCGCCTCACGACGACGCGCGTCTGGAACTGCACGTCCGCCTCATCACCGGCGGTCACTTCACCGCCCACGTCTTCACTACGCTGCGCGAACGCGATCTGTTGCGTCTACGGGGACCGCTGGGTACGTTCTTCCTGCGCGAGGAGTCAACCAAGCCCGTGCTGCTGATTGCCGGCGGCACTGGGTTCGCACCCATCAAGTCGATCGTCGAACACGCGTTGGCGGAAAGAACGGAGCGAGCGATGCACATTTACTGGGGGGGACGCCACCGCGTCGACCTTTACCTCCTTGACCTCGCTGCCCGCTGGCCGTCGCTCGGCGAACGCATTCGTTTCACGCCGGTGCTCTCGGAACCGACTGATGACGACCACTGGCGCGGACGCACAGGTTTCGTGCACCATGCGGCGATGGAGGATCATCCCGATTTGTCGGCGTATCAAGTCTACGTGTGCGGTTCGCCAGCGATGGTCGCCGCGGCACGTCGAGACTTCGTTTCCGAATGCGGTTTACCGCCCGAGGAGTTCTTCGCGGACGCTTTCGACTTCGCGCCGGATGTGCTCGCCGCCATCGAGGCGACCCCAATCACCCCTTGACGTGAGGATTGCCCCTGATGCATGACGTGTTCGTCTCGCGCCAGCCACTGGTGAATCGTCAGAGCAAGGTCATCGCGACGCGCCTGACTCTACATTACGGAGAGGAGGCGAACGCCACCGACGCGGTGGGCATGCTCACTGATTTGGCCAACGCCTGGCCGACTGGCAGCAAGCCCGTTTTTGTCACCTGCGGTGCGACTGGCTGTGACGCCGAACTCCTCGACTGGCCGGCACCGGAACACATCGCCATCGAACTGCCGGCGGCGCTGCTGGTCGGACCGCACGGCGCCGACGTGATAAATACCCTGCAAACGTTTCAACCGACGGTTTGCCTGCACTTCGATCCGCAGGCGGCGCAGGCACTCGCTTCTGGCGTACGCTTGCGCTTTATCGGATTTGATAGCGCGACCCTGCAAGCCAATCAGCTCAAGGTTCTGGCTGCACGTACCCGTGCCTGCGGGATCGCCATCGCGTTCAATGTCGACAGCCACGCATGCTTCCAGACGTGTCTCGACGCCGGAATGACAGCCGCCGCCGGGTGGTTTTTCACTGCGCCGACGCAAGCCAAGTCCAAGTCGCTAAGCCCGGGACAGGCCAACATCGTACGTGTGCTCAATCTCGTACGCAGCAATGCGGAGATCCGGGAGATCGAAGCCGCGCTGAAAGTCGACGTCGCCATTTCATACAAGCTGCTGCGCTACATCAACGCCGCCGGCTTTGGCCTCTCGTGTGAGATCCAGTCGTTTCGGCACGCCGTGACCATGCTCGGCTATCAGAAGCTGAACCGCTGGCTCTCACTGCTCCTCGGTACCGCGAGTAAGGATCCGATGGCACCGGCGCTGATGCACACGGCGCTCCTGCGGGGGCGTTTGATGGAACTTCTCGCGAGCGGCCTCGTAGACCCGTCGGAGTACGACAACCTCTTCATTACTGGAGCCTTTTCGCTGCTTGACGTGCTTCTCGGTATTGACATGGAGCGCGCGCTCGAGGCGATGCGCCTGCCTGAGCCCATCTGTGAAGCACTACTTGGTCACGGTGGCCGCTACCAGCCTTTTCTCGATCTCGCGCGCAGCAGCGAATCGAACGACGGCCAGGCGATCGCCGAACAGACCGCGATGCTTGGACTCACAGCCCATCAACTCAATCGTTCGCAGCTGCAAGCCCTGTCGTTTGCCGACGCGATGGAGCTTTAGTTTCGCGTCTATTCGCCAAGATACGCCGCGCGCACTTTCGGGTCGGCGAGCAACCGCTTCGATTCATCAGTCACCGTGATTTCGCCACTTTCCATGACGTAACCACGCTGACTGACTTCCAGTGCCAGCTTGGCGTTCTGCTCGACCAGAAAGATAGTCATCCCTTCCTTCGCCACGGTGCAGATGACTTCGAAGATCTTTTGCACCATGATCGGCGCCAGACCCATCGACGGTTCGTCGAGCAGCATCAGCTTTGGCCGGCTCATCAGCGCGCGTCCGATCGCCAGCATCTGCTGTTCGCCTCCGGATAGCGTCCCGGCCAGCTGCTCGGAACGCTCCTTGAGACGAGGAAAGTGCGACAGCACCAACTCCAGATCGTTTTCAACCCCCGCCTTGTCAGCGCGCGCGTAGGCGCCCATCCGCAGGTTTTCGATCGTCGTCATGCGAGGGAAAACCCCCCTCCCCTCGGGAACCAAGGCGATACCCTCGCTAACCAAGCGGTAGGCTGGCAAAGCGACCAGCTCCTTTCCCCGATAGCGAACGCTGCCGCCGACTGGATCGAGCAAGCGCGCGAGTGCGCGCAGAGTACTGCTCTTACCCGCCCCATTGGCGCCGATAAGCGCAACCATTTCGCCTTCATTGACGTGAAAGGTAATCCCGCGAACCGCCTGAATGCCCCCGTAAGAAACACGCAAGCCACTGACTTCAAGCATCGATCCTCCGCTCGCTCAGGCAATCGAACCGCCCAGGTACGCCTCAATGACTCGTGCATCCCTTTGCACCACCGCCGGCACGTCCTCGCAGATCTTCTCACCGTAATCGAGGACCGCGACCCGAGTACACAACCCCATCACCAGCTTGACATCGTGTTCGATGAGCAACACCGTGACACCATCACGACAAATCCCTTCGACCAGCAAGCGCAACGCCTCGGTTTCCGTGCCGTTCATACCAGCGGCCGGCTCGTCGAGAGCGAGCAACTTGGGCTCGGTCGCCAGTGCGCGGGCAATCTCGAGTCGACGCTGGTCGCCATACGACAGGTTCTTGGCGTAGTCGTACGCTCGCTCGTGAATGCCGACATAGTGGAGCAGCTCTTCCGCGCGGCGGGTGATCGACGCTTCCTCGGCCCGCGTCGCCGCGTTGCGGGTAATCGCCCCGACAACGCCGGCCCGAGTACGCAAGTGACGACCCACCATCACGTTTTCGATGGCCGTCATGTTGCCGAAAAGGCGAATGTTCTGGAAAGTGCGGGCGATTCCAATTTCAGCCGCCTTATGCGGCGCATCCGCACTCAGTCGAACGCCGTCAAACGTGAAGTAGCCGCTCTCGTTCTTGTAAAGTCCGGTAAGGCAGTTGAAGAAGGTTGTTTTTCCGGCCCCATTGGGGCCGATCAGGCCGTAAATTTCACCACGACGAATCGTCAGCGACACGTCATGCAACGCCTTGACGCCGCCAAAGTGCTTGGCCACTACATGCGCTTCGAGGAGGGTCGGCGACGCAACCATCTCAATCGGTCGTTTCACTCATTTCACGGCGACGCTCGGAAGAAGGCCACAAGCCAGCTGGACGAAAACGCATGACGAGCACCAAAGCCAAGCCAAAAACGAGCATTCGCAAACTCTCGGGGTCGATAATCATGCGCCCAAACAGACTGCGTTGCAGAGGCTCAATGCCGTAACGCAGGACCTCCGGCAGGCCAGTAAGCAGGACGGCACCGAGAATGACGCCAGGAATGTGTCCCATGCCGCCGAGGACGACCATCGACAGAATGGTAATCGACTCCATCAGGGAAAAGCTCTCCGGGCTGACGAACCCCTGCATGGCCGCGAACACGCCCCCGGCAACGCCGCCAAACGACGCCCCCATGGCGAAGGCCAGCAACTTGATGTTACGGGTGTTGATGCCGCACGACTTGGCGGCAACCTCGTCTTCGCGGATCGCCTGCCAGGCACGGCCGATCCTGGAGTTTTGCAGACGGACGTTGATCAGGATGATCATGCACGCCAGAGTGACCAGCAGAAAGTAATACTTCTGCGATCCGGAAATGGTCAGTCCAAGCACTGTGCTCGAGGTCGCGAACGACAGATCGCCGATTCGGATCGGGTCGATCAGAGTGATTCCCTGCGCTCCGTTGGTAATGTTGACCGGAGCGTTGAGGTTGTTCATGAAGATCCGGATGATCTCGCCGAAACCCAGGGTGACGATTGCGAGATAGTCCCCACGCAGCTTTAGCGTCGGGGCGCCGAGAAGCACCCCAAAAATACACGCCAGGCCGGCGCCAAGCGGCAAGATGACCCAGAACGGAAGGTGGACCCCGAAATGCGGCGACGCCAGCAACGCGTAGGCATACGCTCCCACGGCGTAAAACGCGACGTAGCCGAGATCGAGCAGCCCGGCATAGCCGACGACGATATTCAGGCCCAAGGCGAGAAAGACATAGAGGATGGCGAAATTGGCGATGCGCACCCAGGCCTGCCCGCCAAGTGCGGCGATGAACGGCACGGCGATCAGTACCGCCGCGATCAATAGAAAGCCAAGCCAGTGCCGCCGCCAAGGCAATGCGAGCCTGTCGCTTGTCCCGCTCATGCCCGATCCCCTGTACGCTCGCCAAAAAGGCCTGACGGACGGAACATGAGAACGATAATCAGGACCACGAAGGCAAAAATGTCCTGGTAATGACTACCCAGAAAGTCGCCTGTCAGTTCGCCGATATATCCGGCGCCCAGGGCTTCGATGATACCCAGCAGCAATCCGCCCGCCATCGCACCCGCCAGGTTGCCGATGCCGCCAAGTACGGCCGCCGTGAACGCCTTCAATCCAAGCATGAAACCCATCTGATAGTGGGCGATTTCGTAGTACGAGCCCACCATGCAGCCGGCAACGGCACCAAGCGCCGAACCGATGACAAATGCCATGGCGATGACTCGATTGATATCGACACCCATCAACGAAGCCACATGCGGGTTTTGCGCCGTCGCCCGCATCGCCATCCCCATTCGTGTCCGATGGACCAGATACGTCAAACCGAGCATCATTAGCGCCGCAATGACGACAATGGTCAGCTGAACATTGGTGAATGTGGCCCCGGCGACGTCAAAAATTGACTTTTGAATCATCGGCGGGAAAGTGATGTAGTTGCGACCCCAGACGATCATGGCGACGTTCTGGAGGACGATTGACATGCCGATCGCGGTGATCAGTGGAGTCAACCTCGGCGCGTGCCGTAAGGGTCGATAAGCCAGGCGCTCGAGGGCCCAGCCGAGAATCATGCACACCACAACCGAGACCAAGAGTCCGGCGCCGAGAACAAGCAGCGGCGAGGCTCCGCTACCGGAAAGGGCAACAATGACGCTGAAGGCGACCATCGTCCCGATCATCACCACCTCGCCATGAGCAAAGTTGATCAGGCCAATGATCCCATACACCATCGTATAGCCAAGTGCGACAAGCGCATAGACGGCCCCCAAGGTCAGGCCGTTGATCAGTTGCTGGAGAAGAGTTTCCATGGTCCGTCTTTCCGCAGCAAGGCGCCGCTGGCGAGGCGCAAGTGGCGGCTCACGGCACCCGCGAACAGACGTGCGGAGGGCTAAGCCCTGTTCATGCCGAGGGAGGAAACAGCGACGAGGAGATGGCCAACGTGCGCCATCTCCTCCCAAGCGTAAAGACGCTTACTTCTTGGCTTCCGGCGCAGCGGGCGCCGCTGGAACGGGTGCCGCTGCCGGAGCGGCGGGTGCCGCCGGCGCTGCCGCAGGAGCTGCCGCCGGGGCCGGGGCTGCGGCGGGTGCAGCGGGCGCCGCCTCGGCCACCGTGCCGCCTTCGGTCTTCAGGGTAACCAGCTTGCCGTCCTTGATTTCAAACACCGTGATCGCACCGTTCTTGACGTCACCGTTCTCGTCAAAGGCGATCTTGCCAGTAACGCCATCGTAAGCCGTCTTGGCCACTTCGGGCAGATACTTGACCGGGTCGACGGAGTTCGCTCGCTTCATCGAGTCCACCAGAACCATGACCGCGTCGTAGCTATACGGCGAGTAGATCTGAATCTGGCCGAACTTCTTGGTAAAGTCCTCGACGAACTTTTGCCCGTTGGGCAGCTTGTCCGCCGGCAGACCCGCCTGCGAGCAGACAACGCCTTCCGAAGCAGCGCCAGCAAGCTTGACCAACTCGGGCGTGCACCCCCCGTCCCCCGTCATGAACTTGGCCTTGATCCCCAGCTCTTTCATCTGCTTCAGCATCGGCCCACCGACGGCGTCCATGCCACCGAGGAAGACGACATCCGGGTTCTTGGCCTTGATCTTGGTCAGGATGGCCTTGAAGTCGGTTGCCTTGTCATTCGTAAACTCGCGGGCGACGATTGCTCCGCCAGCGGCTTTCGCCGCCTTCTCCACTTCGTCGGCGAGCCCTTGTCCATAGGCCGTGCGGTCGTCGATAATCGCGATTTTCTTCGCCCCCATTTCCTTGACGGCGTACGTTCCATCGACCGAACCCTGCTGGATGTCGTTGGCCATCACCCGGAACGCCGTCTTGAAGCCCTGCTGGGTATATTTCGGATTGGTCGCCGACGGCGAAATCTGCGGCAAACCCGCCTGGTTGTAGATCGCCGAAGCGGGGATCGTGGTCCCCGAGTTCAAATGACCCACAACGCCCGACACTTTCGCGTCAACCAGCTTCTGAGCGACGACGGTACCGGTTTTCGGATCGGCCTGGTCGTCTTCACCGACGAGCTCGAACTTGAGGATCTTGCCGTCGATCTCGATCTTCTTGGCGTTGGCATCTTCGACCGCCAGTCGCGCACCATTCTCGTTGTCCTTGCCAAGGTGAGCGATCGAACCGGTCAGTGGGGCAACGTGACCGATCTTGACGACTATCTCCGGCTTCGGTGCCGGTGCAGCGGCTACCGGTGCCGGCGCGGGCGCTGCCGCCTTGGGCTCCTCCTTCTTGCCACAACCGATGACGGCAATTGACGCGGCAAGAACGACGAGGACACTGGGAAAACGCAGTTCGTTCATAGGGTTGGTCTCCGATGTTAGTGTTGACATTGGGGTGGCGAACGTGGAATTGTCCAAGCACACCATGAGCTTGTCAACCTCACTGAGGCAACAACGCAACACTGGCGATGTCCGCAGCGTCCATGATGACGAGCGGCACCGGACGCCGATAGACGTTCAACGCTGCCGCTCTTCCTCGACCAGATGCGGCCACGCCATTCGCATATAGTAACCCATCGACCAAAGCGTCAATACGGCTGCGATATAGATCAGCCAAGTGCCTAGTTGCAGCACGTCGACGCCACCCAGCGGGGCCTTGTATAACAGCATCGGAATGGCGACCATCTGCGCCGTGGTCTTGATCTTGCCAATCATCGACACGGCGACACTGCGATGGGCGCCGATCTGCGCCATCCATTCGCGAAGCGCCGAGATCGTGATCTCCCGACCAATAATGATTGTCGCCAAGATGGCGTCGACTCGCGACAGTTGTACAAGGACGATCAGTGCGGCGGCAACCATCAGCTTGTCGGCCACCGGATCGAGAAAAGCGCCAAACGCCGACGTCTGGTGCCAACGACGCGCAAGGTAACCGTCCAGCCAATCCGTGATTGCGGCAACGACGAAGACGAGCGTCGCCGCCAGGTCGCGGCCAAACGCCGATAACCACGCTTCAGGCAGGTAATAGATGGCGACCATCAGCGGAATGAGGACGATCCTCAACCACGTCAGAAGAATTGGAATGTTCACTGGCATCAGCGAAGCGCCGCGTAGATCCTCTCGGCAAGTTCCCGGCTGATTCCGGGAACAGCCGTCAATTGGTCGATTCCGGCAACCATAATCCCCTGTAGACCGCCAAAGCGAGCGATCAGTGCCTTGCGCCGTTTGGGACCGATACCGCTGATCTCGTCCAGCCGCGAGGTCTTCCCGCTCTTACTGCGCCGCGCGCGGTGTCTCGTCACGGCGAAACGGTGGGCTTCGTCACGGATTTCCTGAATCAGCTGCAGAGCTGCGTGCTCGGAAGCCAATTTTACCGGCTGACGCTCATCCGCGAAAACCAGGGTTTCGAGTCCTGGCTTCCGGCTCTCGCCCTTGGCCACGCCGAGCAGCGGCAGTTGCGACAACCCCAGGTCGGCAAGCGCGGCCGCCGCCGCCTTGACCTGTCCACTGCCCCCGTCGATGAGAATCAACGCCGGTAGCACACCGCCACGGGACAGTACTCGGTCATAGCGCCGATGGACTGCTTGACCAATCGCCGCGCAGTCGTCACCTGGCGGGATGCCGCTGAGGTTGAACTGTCGATACTCGCTGCTGAGCATGGCAGCACCCTGGAAAACGACGCACGAGGCGACGGTGGAAGCACCTTGTGTGTGGCTGACGTCGAAACATTCGACCCGGACTTCGGTGTCGTCGAAATCGAGCCCGAGGATCTCGGCGAGGGCGTCGAGTCGTGCGGCCTGACGTGACCAGGCGTTGCGCCGCGCCGCGATTGCCAGCCGCGCCCCTTGCGTCGCCATCTCGACCCAGACACGCTCGACGTTCAAGCGCGGTTGCGAGACGATTACCCTCTGCCCGGCCAACGTACCCAGCCAGTCACGCACTTCGTCATCGGCGAGCCCTGCGCTGACCACGATTCGCGCCGGCGCCGGATGATCGAGATAGTGCTGATAGAGAAAAGCGAGCAGAACCTCCTCGGCTGACGAATCATGCGAGTTGGCCGGGAAGTAGGGACGGTCGCCAAGATGACGACCGCCACGTACCATCGCCAGATTAACGCAAGACACGCCTTCCTGACTGGCAGCAGCGATCACGTCGACGTCACCGGCCTGACTACTGTCGACAAATTGACGTTCCTGGACTTGCCGCAAGGACTGGATCTGGTCACGGTAGATGGCCGCCTGCTCAAAAGCGAGCCTAGCCGACGCGTCGTCCATCGCCTCACCCAGGCGTCCGATAACGTCCTGTTGCCGCCCCTGCAAAAACAGGGTCGCCATCTGCACGTCCTGAGCATAGCGTTCTGGCTTGATCAGACCAACACAAGGGGCCGAACATCGTTTGATCTGGTAAAGCAAGCAGGGGCGCGATCGATGGTTAAAAACAGAATTCTCGCAGGTTCGCAAGCGAAACATTTTCTGCAACAAACCGATGCTCTCGCGCACCGCCGAAGAAGCCGGAAACGGTCCGAAATAGTCCGCGCGCTTGTCGATCGTGCCACGGTAGAAACCAAGACGAGGCGTCGGGTCGCGAGTAAGAACGATGTACGGATACGACTTGTCGTCCCGAAAGAGGATGTTATAGCGCGGTGACAGACTCTTGATGAGGTTGTTCTCGAGTAGCAGCGCGTCGCTCTCGGAACGGGTGACGGTCGTCTCGACAGCCGCGACCTGGGCCACCATCAGCGCAATGCGAGGACTCGCAGGCTGTTCGCGAAAATAGGTGGCAACTCGCTTGCGAAGGTTCTTAGCCTTGCCGACGTAGAGAACGTTACCGGCGTCGTCGAGCATCCGATAGACACCGGGAAGTTCGGTCAACGTCGCCAACAGCGATTTGGCGTCGAAGGGTCGCGGGGTCGCCATGGTCGGCCGCTTCCTTTCGCTCAAGCGAGCAAGCGCTGCGCCCAGCTGACACCATCCCGATAAACCGGGTCATCCAGCAACGTTTTCACGTGGTCGGTTACCGTTTGCGGACACAGGCGCCGGAGGCGTTCGGCACGTCGCTCATCGGCATCCGGCCGCCAGCCGCCGAGCAACTCCCCGACACGGTCGGCCGCGTTGCAGACCAGCAACGCATCGCAACCGGCGTCCCACGCAGCACGGCAACGCTCGACAATGCCACCGGCAATGCCGGCCGCGGCCATGGACAGGTCGTCGCTGAAAACCACGCCGTCGAAGCTTAGCTCGTGACGCAGCAGACTCAGCCAGACCGGTGAAAAACCGGCCGGCCTCGGGTCTACCTGCGGATAGATGACGTGGGCCGGCATCACGGCGTCAAGCGACAGCCGGCGGTACGGTTCGAGATCGACGGCGAGTTCGGAAAAAGACCGCTCGTCGACCGGCTGTGCGAGGTGCGAATCGGCCTCGACCCAGCCGTGACCCGGAAAGTGCTTGCCACACGCCGCCATGCCGGCGCGACGCAAGCCGGCCACGAGCTGCGCGGCGAGCGCGACGACAACCGCCGGATCGCGATGAAATGCACGATCACCGATCACACCACTATGGCCCCAGTCAAGGTCCAACACCGGCGTAAACGACAAGTCGACGCCGCAACAACGCAACTCGGCGGCCAGCACGTAGCCGATCGCAAAGGCGGCAGCGCAAGCGTTCTCCGGGTCGTGCCGCCAGAGATCACCAAGGCGACGCATCGCCGGCAGGCGGGTAAATCCGTCGCGACAACGTTGCACCCGTCCACCCTCGTGATCGACAGCGATCAACAAACGCGGGCAGCGCAGCGCGTGTATTTCGCTGGTCAGTTGCCGCAACTGGTCGCGCGACGCATAGTTGCGCGCAAACAAAATGACGCCGCCAACTAGCGGATGGCCAAGCCGTTCCCGATCCAAAGCCTCGAGTTGCAGCCCGGCGATGTCGATCATCAGCGGACCGAGCGCAAGCGATAGACTCAACCCAGCCGCTCCAGGACGACAAAAGCGATCGCAACGTCGTGTTCGTCGCTAATCGAGAGTTGAGCGACGAACCCACACTCGGCAAGGTACGCGGCGAGTGGCGGCGCGTACTCGAAGAGCGGACGACCACGCGCGTCATGGGTAATCCCGATGTTGGCAAGCGTTACCGGTGACACGAATCCGGTACCCAGCGCTTTGGCGAACGCTTCCTTGGCAGCAAACCGCTTGGCCAGGAAGCGCTCGGGGTGACGGGAAGACGCGAAGTCGCGACGCTCGTTGATCGCCAGCAACTTGTCTACCGCGCGTTGCCCATGTCGCTCGTAGAGGCGCGCCATGCGTGCAATGGCGACGATGTCGGTGCCAATCCCGGCAATCACGAGGCGTGATTCTGCGCTTCGCGCAGCAATCTTTTCATTTCCCGCACGGCTTCTCGCAAACCGACAAAGACGGCACGACTGATGATCGCGTGACCGATATGCAGTTCCCTAATCCCGCACATTCTAGCAACCGGCTGAACGTTGAAGTAGTTCAGTGCGTGCCCGGCGTTGAAGCGCAACCCGAGGCGTCGCACCGCTTCGCCAGCAAGTCGAATCTTCTCCAGCTCAGCGACCACAGCGGGGCTCTCGGTATCGCGTCCCTGATTGTAAAAAGCGTGTGCATAAGGGCCGGTATGGATCTCGCAAACGCGTGCACCGATGCGCGCGGCAGCGGCAACCTGTTCCGGGTCGGCGTCGATGAAGACGCTGCAGATGATCCCCGCGGCGCTGAGGCGATCGACGACCCGGCGCAAGTGCTGCTCCTGCGCCAACACGTCGAGTCCTCCCTCGGTGGTCACTTCATGCCGACCTTCCGGCACCAGCATCGCCATTTGAGGCTTCGTCTGACAGGCAATGGCGACCATTTCCTCGGTCGCCGCCATCTCGAGATTGAGTTTGATTTGCGCCAGATCACGCAGCTTTTCGAGGTCGCTATCCTGGATATGACGTCGATCCTCGCGCAGGTGTATCGTGATCCCGTCGGCACCACCGAGATGCGCTTCGACGGCCGCCCACACCGGATCCGGCTCATACGTGCAGCGCGCTTGGCGGATCGTAGCCACATGGTCGATGTTGACTCCCAGTTCAATCATAGCTCGCGTAGCTCCTTGAAAATGCGGCGGCTGGCGAGCATCCTGCCGCCCAAATAGTGAGCAATCATGGTTCGCATCAGGAGCTTCGCTTCGTTCAGCGAACGTGGATCGGACAAGTCTTCACGCGCGAGATCGAGCAGCGTGCGTCCGCTAACCGCCAGTGGCGAACTTTCGGCGAGCGCGACGCGGAGCGGCCCGCGCTCGATCTCGTAGCGGTACTGGGCGTCGGCGACGACGGCTTTCCCTTCGCTATCGTACTCAAGCAGCAGGCCATACCCCAGTTCCTGCAGCAAGGAGCGCTCAAAACAGCGCAGATCGGCCTCCTGCGCTCCGGCCGCCAGTCGGCGCAAGGTCTCGCCATAGATCGAGAACAACCGGGCGTGCGCATCCTCCCGCGGCAGCAGCGACATCAACAATTCATTGAGGTAGTAAGCGAAGAACAGCGCTGGGCCGGCAAGCAGAGGTTGCCCCCCTTGCCACTCGGCCCGCATCAGAGTTTTCACCTCGCCCTTTCCTGCCCAACCGAGTTCCAGCGGCTGAAAGGCGAGCAGCACTCCGCGCAGCACCGACCGCGGCCGCCGCGCACCTCGCGCCAAGAGCGCGAGACGTCCAAAGTCACGCGAAAAGACGTCTGCGATCAGGCTGGTTTCGCTGTACGGATAGGCGTGCAGCAAGAAGGCTGGCTGACCGTCAACCCGCTGTTGCTGCGTCACCGGACCCTTGGCTCCTCACCGGGGCATGCCGCTCGCCTAGGCGTAGCCCAGGCTCTTGACCAGACGCTCGTCGTCTGCCCAACCCGACTTCACCTTGACGAAGACTTCGAGAAAGACGCGACCACCGAAGAGCTGCTCCATGTCGACGCGCGCCTCACTGGCAATCCGTTTCACCCGCTCGCCATCCGCGCCGACGACGATAGCCTTGTGCCCCGGTCGATCAACGACGATCGTCGCGTTAATCCGACGGAGTCCACCGTCGACGACAAAACGCTCGATCTCGATCGCTGCTCCATAAGGAAGTTCATCCCCGGTCAAACGAAAGACCTTTTCGCGAACGAACTCGGCGGCCAGGAAGCGCTCGCTGCGGTCCGTGAGTTCGTCCTCAGAAAACAGGGGAACATCGCCAAGCAGCTGCTGACGCGTTTCGGCGAGCAGTTCGGTCAGCTGCCTCTTACGTAACGCGCTGATTGGAACGACGGCCGCGAAATCGCCGTCTTTGGCAAGGCGTGCAAGGAAGGGCAGGAGATCCGCCTTGTTGGGTAGCAGGTCGACCTTGTTGACGGCAATGATCAACGGACACGTCGGCGGAACCAGCGAGCGCACGGTCCGGTCGGCGTCAGTGTAACGTCCGGCTTCGACGACCCATAGAGCAACATCAACCTCGGCCAATGTCTGGCGAACGGCGCGATTCATCGCCTGGTTCAGCGCGTTGCCGTAACGCGTCTGAAAACCCGGGGTATCGACAAAGACAAACTGGGCGTCGGGACGAGTCAGGATGCCCAGGATTCGATGCCGCGTCGTCTGCGCACGTTGCGAGACGATGCTCAACTTTTCGCCGACCAAGGCATTAAGCAGGGTCGACTTACCCACATTCGGGCGTCCGACGATGGCGATGGTGCCGCATCGCGTCTCGCTCATGCTGCCTCGACCCCCTCAATCGCGCGTTCTGCGGCCATCTGCTCGGCCGCTCGGCGGCTGCTGCCGCAGCCTTCGGTACGAATGTGCAAGGCATCAACGACGCACGCGACCGTAAATTGTTGCGCGTGCGCCTCTCCCGTGGCACCGACGATCGCGTATCGAGGCAAGGCCAGGCGCCGCCCTTGCAGCAGCTCCTGCAAGCGTGTTTTGGCGTCTTTGTTCCCCTGCCCCGGGAACAACGTACTCAGGATATCGTCGTACAGACGAACAATGACCTGCTCGACGACGTCGACGCCGGCGTCGAGCCAGATCGCCCCGAACACGGCTTCCAGCGCATCCGAGAGGATCGACGGCCGCTGATGCCCCCCACTGCGGCGCTCCCCGTCGCCAAGATGCAAGTCGTCGCCCAGTGCAAGCGCCTGCGCCTTGTGGTACAGAGTGTCCTGGCGCACGAGCTGCGCCCGCAAGCGAGAGAGATCGCCTTCCGGAAGTTGCGGAAAGCGATCGTATAGGCAGCGGGCAATGACCGTGTTGAGAATCGCGTCCCCAAGAAACTCAAGGCGTTCGTTGTGAGGCGAACTGAAGCTACGGTGCGTCAGTGCGGTCTGCAGCAGGCTCCTGTCGCGGAAATGATGACCGAGAGCACGCTCGAGTCGCGATTCGGTCATTGGCCAACGTCTCTGGCCGATGACGACCCGGAAAAATCGATCACGAGACTGACGTTGCCGACCAGCGGGATGCGCTTCTCGTAGGCAAACGCGATGACGATCTTGTTGCTCTCCTTGTAGACATCAAGATCGGCTGACGAGACTGCGCTAAGGTGATCCACTTCGGCTTGCTTGCCGAACGCCTGACGGATCTCCGGCACGGTCTTGCCAACCGCTTCGCTCGCGACCTGGTTTACGGCGCGCCTGATTTTGTAGTACTCGATCGCCTCGGGCATGATCCGGATGACGACGATGGACACGAGAGCGATAACGACGCCCCAGAGCAGCAAGGCAGAAAGCGCCAAACCACGCTGACGATTCATGACCAGCACTCCTCAGTTGAACGATCCAATACGATTGAAATCGCTGAAATTGAACCAGATAAAAAATGCTTTGCCGACGATGTTCTCGTCCGGGACGAAGCCCCAAAAGCGACTGTCCTTGCTATTGTCGCGGTTGTCTCCCATGACGAAGTATTGGCCCGGTGGCACCGTGCAGATCACCCCGACTGCATTGTAGGTACAATTCTGACGCAGGGGAAAGGAGTCCGGGTCAACGAAAGCCGGAGCCCCTTCGTCATTCAAGGTGCGAAACTCGGTCGTACCCATCCTTTCAGCGTATTGCAGCGAGTAGTACAAACGCTCGGGGTGACGGTAGTCATCGAGCCTCTGACGCGGCACCGGCTCGCCATTGATGGTCAGCTGCTTGTTCTGGTAAGCGATCCGGTCGCCGGGAACGCCCACCACCCGCTTGATGTAGTCGAGCGAAGGGTCGACCGGATAGCGAAAGACGATGACATCGCCCCGCTGCGGACTGTTGAGGGCGATGACCTTCCAGTTCACGACCGGTAGCCGAATGCCATAGGTGTACTTGTTGACGAGGATGAAATCACCGACCTGAAGCGTTGGGATCATCGAACCCGAGGGAATCTTGAACGGCTCGACGAGAAACGAGCGCAAGAGGAAGACGATCAGTAGAACCGGAAAAAAACTCGCGCCGTACTCGACCCACCACGGATCCTTGGCGTCGGCCGGACGCCGTTTGCGCAAGACCAGCGAATCGGCAGCCCAGATCGCACCACTGATCAGCAGCAGGATCAACAGGATCAATGCAAAATTCACGAACCGACTCCTCTATTTGCCGACACGCAGAACAGCAAGGAAAGCCTCCTGAGGGATCTCGACCGATCCGACCTGCTTCATCCTTTTCTTGCCTGCTTTCTGTTTTTCGAGCAGTTTTTTCTTACGCGTAATGTCGCCGCCGTAACACTTGGCGAGCACGTCCTTGCGCAGCGCCTTGACGTTCTCGCGCGCGATGATGTTGGCGCCGATCGCCGCCTGGATGGCGACGTCGTACATCTGGCGCGGGATCAGCTCGCGCATCTTGGCAGCCAGCTCGCGTCCGCGAAAAACGGCGTTGGCACGATGCAGAATGACCGACAAGGCGTCGACGCGTTCGCCGTTGATCAGAATGTCCAGCTTGACTACGTCCGCGGCACGATACTCCTTGAACTCGTAGTCAAGGGACGCATAGCCGCGCGACACCGACTTCAGCCGGTCAAAGAAATCCATCACCACTTCGGCCATCGGCATCTCGTAGATGAGTTGCACCTGGCGCCCGTGATAGCTCATGTCAACCTGATTTCCCCGCTTCTGATTGCAAAGCGTGATCACGTTGCCCAGGTAATCCTGGGGGACGAACACCGTGACGGTGATGATCGGTTCGCGAATCTCCTCGATCTTGGCGATATCGGGAAGCTTGGCCGGATTTTCCACCTGCAGCACGGTACCGTCCCGCAGTTGGACCTCGTAAACAACTGTCGGCGCGGTTGTGATCAGATCCTGGTCGAACTCGCGCTCGAGTCGCTCCTGGACGATCTCCATGTGCAACAGACCGAGAAAACCGCAGCGAAAGCCGAAGCCAAGCGCCTGAGACACCTCGGGCTCGTAGCGCAGCGACGAGTCGTTGAGCTTCAGCTTCTCGAGCGCCTCGCGCAGCGAATCATACTGGTTCGCCTCGACCGGATAGAGGCCGGCAAAAACCTGCGACTTGATCTCCTTGAAGCCTGGAAGCGGCTGGCTCGCCGGGCGCTCGGCGAGAGTCAGCGTGTCGCCGACCTTTGCCGCTTGCAGTTCCTTGATCCCCGAAATGACGTAACCGACTTCGCCGGCACGCAGCGCCTCGCGCTGAACGGCTTTCGGCGTAAAGACGCCGACCTGCTCACAGAGATGCGTCGAACCCGAGGCCATCAAGCGGATTCGGTCTTTGACTCGAAGCTCGCCGTCGAAAACCCGAACCAGCATGACAACGCCAACGTAATTGTCGAACCAGGCATCGACCAGCAAAGCCTTGAGCGGCTGTCCGGGATCGCCTTCCGGTGGCGGGATGCGCCCGATGATCGCTTCCAGGATGTCGGCTACACCGTCACCGGTCTTTGCCGAGGCGAGTACCGCATGCGAGGCGTCGATGCCGATCACGTCCTCGATCTCCTGGCGCGCGTTATCCGGCATTGCCGACGGCAGATCGATCTTGTTCAGCACCGGCAGCACCTCGACACCGAGTTCGATCGCCGTGTAGCAATTGGCAACCGTCTGTGCTTCGACGCCCTGTGAGGCATCAACAACCAGTAGTGCCCCTTCGCACGCCGACAACGACCGCGAAACTTCATACGAGAAATCGACGTGACCGGGTGTATCAATCAGGTTGAGCTGATACAGCTCGCCGTCGCGCGCACGGTACTGCAACGCCGCGGTCTGCGCCTTGATCGTAATGCCACGCTCGCGCTCGATGTCCATCGAATCGAGCACCTGCGCCTCCATTTCGCGATCAGAAAGACCTCCACAAAGGTGGATGATGCGGTCCGCCAGCGTCGACTTGCCGTGGTCGATATGCGCGATGATGGAGAAGTTGCGAATCTGTTGCATGAAAACGGTCGCACAGTGGCGGCCGCGACGCCACTGAAAAAAAGGGTGCCCACCGTGAGCACCCTCGATCGAACTGCCTTAAGGTGCGGATTCTAGCCGATTTTGCTCAAGTAATCACGGACTTTGCGTCGATCGAGGAAGTACCGGGAAAGTTCCTCGCCGGCCCCCAGCAGCACGGGCACCAGCTCGTCGTAGAGCGCTTCGAGTTCCGGATCGGCGTCGACATCAAGCACTTCGACGTCGGCGCCGAATTCCGCGAGCAGTGGCTTCAACGCCGTTTCCATCTCCTCGCAGAGGTGACAGTAGCGACGCGAGACGAGCGTCAATTGCGCACCCGGCCTCACTCGCCGCGACGATCCGGCAGGCCCTTGATGGTGACGAAAGTTTGCATGTCACCGCGACGAACGAGCAGCGTGACGTTGGCAGTCTTGTCGAACGTCGCGAGAAGGCTGTTGAACTGCTGAACGCTACGAACCTCGAGGCTCTCGCCACGCGTAATCACGGCCATAATGATGTCTCCTGGCCTGAGATCCGCGCGGCTTGAATTGCTGCGTACCTCAACGATGACCAACCCACTCGACAGCCTCAATTCGCGCTTTTGCTCTGCGGTCAATTCGGCAACCACCAGACCCAAGCGGTTGGCGGCCTTCTCGGTCGGCTTAGGCAGACGACTACCTGAACTTGCCGCCAACTTGTCATCTGGAGCCTCGGCAACAACCAACGATACGTCTCTGGTCGCCCCCTTCCGCCAGATCTGGACCGTCACCCGGCTTCCGGGTTTGGTCGCGCCCACCATCCGCGGCAAGTCGCTCGAACTTGCGATCGGCCGGCCGTCGAACCTGAGAATCACGTCCCCAGCTTCGATACCTGCCTTGTCCGCCGGCGCACCCTTTTCAACCGCATTGACGACGGCGCCTTGCGCCTTGCTCAAACCGAAAGATTCCGCCAGATCCTTGGTCAAATCCTGAATGACGACGCCAATCCGTCCGCGAACAACCTTGCCGGTTGCGCGCAGCTGACCTTGCACTTCCATCGCAACGTCAATCGGAATGGCAAAAGAAATTCCCATGAAACCACCCGAGCGACTGTAGATCTGCGAGTTGATGCCGATCACCTCGCCCTTCATGTTGAATAGCGGCCCACCCGAGTTGCCTGGGTTGACCGCTACATCGGTCTGAATGAACGGCACATAGTTCTCCTGCGGCAGAGAACGCCCTTTGGCGCTGACGATACCGGCGGTCACGCTGTTGTCGAACCCGAACGGGGATCCAATCGCAACCACCCACTCGCCGACCCTGAGGACGCCAGGATCGCCGAGCCGAACGGCCGGCAGTCCGGTCGCTTCAATCTTGATCAGCGCGACATCGGTCCGCTTGTCGAAACCAATCACGCGCGCCTTGAACTCCCGTTTGTCGGTCAGTCGAATCAATATTTCATCGGCGGAATCCACGACGTGCGCATTGGTAAGGATATAGCCGTCAGCACTGATGATGAACCCCGAACCCAATGACCGGCTCTCGAACTCGCGCGGCACGCCGAAACCGGGCACCCCCGGTTGACGCGGCACGAAACGGCGGAAGAACTCGTACATCGGATCGTTCTCGTCGAAGGGAAACGGGTGAGCGCTTCCGCCTCGGCCACGCACCGACTGCGTCGTGCTGATATTTACCACGGCAGGCCCCTGCTTCTCGACCAACTCGGTGAAGTCAGGCAACCCTCGCGTCTGCGCCGACGCCAACAGGCTGAACCACCCGAACAAGACTAGGACAAACAGCTGTTTCATGACCGCGAAAGCCTCCTGTCGGTGCGACCTAAAGCCACCCACTGGCAATGACCCGAAGCTGGGGATGGCGCCGAAAAAAGTCAAGACCGGATGGAAACCCGATAGCGCGGGTCTGGCGGACGACGACGGTGCACTTGACGCAGGCCAAGCCAGCCGGTCAACAGTCCACCCAGCGCACCGGTGATCGCCCCCGCTTCGCCCACCAAGAGCGAACCACCCACCGCCGCGGCTAGCAATAGACACAAGGGAATCACATAGACACAGACGGCGCTTTTGGCCAAAACCCCAGCCCCGACGTCCACGCGCACCGACTGGCCGACGACGCATCGCTCCGGGTTGGCGACCCGATACGTACGCGGCGCAGCGCAAAGCAGCCGACCCAGATGATGACCTGCGCAACCACCGGATTCGTGGCATCGACCACACCCCGTCTGGTCGATGCGGATGGTCGCTTCCTCCCCGTCGACGGCAATTACCGTCGCCGACGGTTCCGCCGTCGACGGGTGCAGCGCTACCATCGGCGATCGGCAGCCACGTCGAGAAGCGGCCTCAGTTTTTCGGCAACCGCCTCTCGCGCTCGAAAAATCCGTGAACGAACCGTTCCGATCGGACATCCCATCACCTCGGCGATCTCCTCGTAACTCATGCCTTCTATCTCGCGAAGCAGGATAGCGTTACGCAACTCGTCGGGAAGATCCGCCAGGGCAGCGTTGATCGTCTCGGCCACTTGCCGAGATTGCAGAATGCTCTCCGGGGTATTGATATCCCGCAACTGGCCGGCATCCTCAAAACCTTCGGCTTCGTCGGCATCGAAATCGGTCGAAGTCGGCGCACGCCGGCCCTGAGCGACGAGATGATTTTTCGCCGTGTTGATGCCAATTCGGTAAAGCCAGGTATAAAACGCGCTGTCCCCCCGAAACGACGGCAGCGCCCGATAGGCCTTGATAAACGCCTCCTGCGCCACGTCCTCAACCTCTGCCTGATCACGCACGAGACGAGAAAGCAGGCGCCCCAGCTTGCGCTGATACTTGCCAACCAAGATCTCGAAGGCATGTTGTTCACCGGCTTGGGCGCGTTCGACCAGCAACTGGTCTATGTCGCGTTCGCTCATGCTTTACTGGAATCCTGTCGAAGACGTTCTCATCGGGCCGTCGAAGTATAACGCATGCCTCAATATGCCAACGTAACAGTCGGTAATCGCTTGTAATCGTGGCCGCTTCATGCCGCAAGCCAACATGCTATAGTGGCACCCCTTTTTCCTGGCCGGGATGTGGCGGTGACGCTTCGTTTCGACGTTCTCATCATTGGCAGTGGTCTTGCGGGCCAGGCCGCCGCCCTTCGACTGGCACCAACCCACCAGGTCGCGCTGATTAGCAAGCGGAAACTGGAAGATAGCGCCTCGAACTGGGCCCAGGGTGGCATCGCCGCCGTCCTCGACAATCGCGACTCGATCGAAGCGCACATTCGCGACACACTAACGGCAGGCGCGTTCCTCAACAACCCTCGGGCAACTCGTTTCGTCATCGAGAACGGACGCCGCGCCGTCGATTGGCTGATTGCGCAAGGAGTTCCGTTCACGCGTGACGACGCGGGCTACCACCTGACCCGGGAGGGCGGACACAGCGCTCGCCGGGTGATTCACGTTGCCGACGCCACCGGTCAAGCAGTCCAAAGCACCCTTACGGAAAAGGTACTCCAAGAGCCCAACATCACGGTCTTCGAACACCACATCGCGATCGACCTGATTACCGGCGACAAGCTCGGCCTGCCCGAGCAACGCTGTCTTGGCGTCTATGCGCTGGACAGTCGGAGTGGCGAAGTGCTGACGATTGGCGCGCGGAATACACTGATCGCAACCGGAGGAGCAGGCAAGGTCTACCTCTACACGACGAACCCCGACACATCAACGGGCGACGGCATCGCCATGGCCTGGCGCGCCGGATGCCGTATCGCGAACATGGAATTCATACAGTTCCATCCGACCTGCCTTTATCATCCGCATGCGAAATCGTTCTTGATCTCGGAAGCCGTGCGCGGTGAAGGGGGGCGTCTGCTGCTTCCGGATGGCCGCCGTTTCATGAGCTGGCACGACGCGCGCGGCGAACTCGCGCCACGGGATGTGGTCGCACGGGCAATCGATTTCGAAATGAAAAAGCGTGGTCTCGATTGCGTTTATCTCGATATCACGCACAAACCGGCGTCTTTTCTGAACGAGCACTTCCCAAACATCCTCGCCCATTGTCACGAACTGGGGATCGACATTACGCGCCAGCCCATCCCCGTCGTCCCGGCAGCGCACTACACCTGTGGCGGGGTCGTCACTGACTTGCACGGCCGCACCCCTATTCCCGGTCTCTATGTAGCCGGAGAAGCCTCATGCACGGGTCTGCACGGCGCCAATCGCCTGGCCAGCAATTCACTGCTCGAATGTCTGGTATTTGCCGAAGCCGCGACGAACGATATTCGCGCTCAGTCGTCGGCGGACGCGCTTCCCGAACTCCCGGAGTGGGATGCCAGCCGGGTGAGCGACCCGGACGAAGAGATCGTCATCGCTCACAACTGGGAGGAATTGCGTCGCTTCATGTGGGATTACGTCGGAATTGTGCGCACCACCAAGCGCCTGAAGCGGGCCGAAAACCGCATCCGGCTGCTAACGCGCGAGATCGACGACTTCTACTCGCACTTTCGCGTCAGCCACGATTTGATCGAGCTGCGTAATCTGGTCGTAACCGCTGACCTCATCGTTCGCTGCGCGCTCCGACGCCGGGAAAGCCGTGGTCTCCATTTCAGCCGCAACTATCCGGAAACGCTTCCGGAACCACGAAACACGATTATCCAGCGTCGTCGCCGTCCCCGGGCCTGAGCGCCGCAGACCAGCGCAGCCATAGGCGCAACCGGCGAAACTCCCCCGCCGCGACGCTGTCCGGCAAGAGGACCAGCGTTCTCCTTCCTGTTCCTTCACGATCTCTCGCGCGCAGCACGATCAGGCCAGGAAAAACAGCCGTCCCCGGCGCAACCGTCGCCGATATCCGCTGTCCGTCGCCAAGCAACAGATCGAGCTGGTCGTCCTTCCGCAGGCACAAAGCGACAAAAGGTGGCGGCCGCAGCACCCTCCATGCTGAAACACTAACCGCCACCAATAACGGCGACGACAACAGCGGTGGCCAGAATGAGAGCAACAGGGACGACGCAACCAGCGTATGCAGCCCAAGCACGACCAAGGACAGCTGCCGCGAGCGGCGAAGCGTCAGCAATATCGGCAACTGCACGCCGTTGCCAGGCGTCTTCTAGAAACGCTTGAACGCTACCGTCGCGTTCGTTCCACCAAAACCGAAGGAGTTCGAGATCGCCGCCCCGATAGTCATCTGGCGCGCTTCGTTGGCACAGTAGTCAAGGTCGCACTCTTCATCCTGATTGAACAGGTTGATCGTCGGCGGCGAGATCTGGTGGTGGATCGCGAGCACGGTGAACAGCGCCTCGACACCGCCGGCCGCACCGAGCAGATGGCCCGTCATCGACTTCGTCGAGTTGACGACGAGCCTTTTCGCGTGCTCGCCAAAGGCACGTTTAACGGCGATCGTCTCGGCCTTGTCGCCCAAGGGCGTCGAAGTCCCGTGCGCGTTCAGATAGTGTATGTCATCGAGATTGAGACCCGCATTGCGCAAAGCGTTCAGCATGCAGCGAGACGCGCCTTCGCCGTCCTCACACGGTGCCGTCATGTGATGGGCGTCGGCGCTCATCCCGAAACCGGCGAGTTCGCAGTAAATCTTCGCTCCCCTCGCCAGCGCGTGCTCGAGTTCTTCGAGCACGAGCACGCCAGCGCCTTCGCCGAGTACAAAGCCGTCACGATCGCGATCCCAGGGCCGGCTCGCCGTCTGAGGATCGTCGTTACGTGTTGACAAGGCGCGCGGTGCGCAAAACCCGCCAATACCCAGTCTAGACACACAACCTTCGGCCCCGCCCGCAATCATCACGTCTGCGTCACCGTATTCGATCAGGCGTCCGGCGTCGCCGATGCAATGCGTTCCAGTCGAACAAGCGCTGACCAAAGAAATGTTGGGCCCCTTGTAGCCGAACAGGATCGACAGGTTGCCCGAAATCATGTTGATGATCGACCCTGGAACGAAAAACGGCGAAACCTTGCGCACGCCGCCGGCGGCGTAATCTTCGCAGGTCGTCTCGATCATCGGCAAACCGCCGATCCCCGACCCAATCGACACGCCTACCCGGTCCGGATGCGCCGGACGCGCCTCCAGGCCTGCGTCACGGATGGCCTGTATACCTGCGGCCATACCGTAATGGATGAACACATCCATCCGCCGCGCTTCCTTCGGTGAGAGATATTGAGCGAGTTCAAACCCTCTGACCTCACCGGCAATCCGTACCGGAAACGCAGACGCATCGAAACGCGTAATCCGATCAATCCCGGAACGACCCGCGACGATGTTCTGCCAGGCTTCGCTGACCGTATTGCCGACCGGCGAGATGATTCCCAACCCGGTGACGACCACTCGACGACGTGACAACTTGTGCTCCGAGGAGAAAATATGGGAGGTCTCGCCCCACACGGCTCAGGCGCGGCCGGCGCTATTCGCCACGCACCAACCGCCGGCGGGTGGAACGACCATCGGGAATCAACCGCTTACCAGCACTTACTTCTTGTGGGCGAGAACATAGTCGATTGCCTGCTGAACGGTCGTAATTTTCTCCGCTTCGTCGTCGGGAATCTCGCATTCGAACTCTTCTTCCAACGCCATCACGAGCTCTACCGTGTCCAGCGAATCAGCGCCCAGATCGTCGACGAATGACGACTCGTTCTTGATATCGGCCTCATTGACGCCGAGTTGTTCAGCAACGATCTTTTTCACACGCTGTTCGATATTTTCCATCAAAGCACTCCTTTTCCCGATCCAAGGGTAAAACAAAAATATGCCATTCTAGCAAACGGCGCGCAAGCTTCCAAGGGCCGGCCGGAAAAACGCCAGCCCGTCCAGAGGGCGATCGCCCTCAGTCCATAAACATCCCGCCGTTGACGTGCAAGGTCGTTCCTGTCACGTACGCCGCGCCGGGTGAAGCGAGGAAACCGACCGCTGCAGCCACCTCTTGCGGCAAGCCGAGGCGACCCAGCGGGATCCCCGCCAACACAGCTTCGCGCTGCCGTTCATTGAGCGCCCGTGTCATGTCCGTATCAATCAGACCCGGAGCCACACAGTTGACCGTGATGTTGCGGCTGCCGAGCTCCTTCGCCAGCGCCCGACTCATTCCGCTCACCCCGGCCTTGGCGGCGCAGTAGTTCGCCTGCCCGGCGTTGCCCGCATGACCCACAACCGAGGTCACGTTAATGATGCGACCGCGCCGGGCCTTCATCATTCCTCGCATCACCCCGCGGCAGAGACGAAACACCGCTTTTAGGTCGGTGTCGACGACGGTATCCCAATCGTCGTCTTTGAGACGAAGAGCAAGATTGTCCCGCGTCACGCCGGCATTGTTGACCAGGATCATGATCGCACCGTACGTTTTTTCGATGCGCGAGACGAGCGCGTCGATCTGTGCGGGATCGCGTACTTCGAGGACGACGCCCTCGCCCTCGTTGGCCGCCGCCCTGAGGAAAGCCGAAACCCCCGCTGCCCCTTCGGCAGTCGTCGCCGTCCCAATGACCGTAGCCCCCAGGCGAGCAAGCTCCAGCGCAATTGCCTGGCCGATACCACGCGAAGCGCCGGTAACCAGCGCCACCTCACCGGTAAGCATCTTCTCTCTACTCCAACTGACCAACCGCCGACTCGATCGCCGCCAAATCGGCGAGGGCAAGGCTACCGACACTCTCCGCACAACGCTTGCTAAGACCGGCGAGCACCTTGCCAGGGCCGCATTCGACTACCGTCCCGATGCCCATCGCCGCCATCCGGCGAATCGTTTCGACCCAGCGTACCGGCGAAGCCGCCTGACGAACGAGCGCGTCCTTGATGCCTTTGCCGCCACTGGCGATCACCGCGTCGACGTTATGGATGACGGCCATCTGCGCGTCAGCGAACGTCATTTCCGCCAGACGCGCGGCTAGCTTCTCGGCCGCGGGTCTCATCAGCGAAGAGTGGAAAGGCGCCGAAACCGGCAACAACAGCGCGCGCTTCGCACCACGCGCTTTGCACGCCGCACAAGCGCTTTCAACTGCCGCGGTCGTACCGGCGATCACGGTCTGACCGGGCCCGTTGAAATTGACCGCTTCGACCACTTCCCCTGCCCCCGCCGCCGAGGTCACCTCGGCGCACGCGCTGGCGATTGTCTCGTCGTCGAGACCCAAAATGGCGGCCATCGCTCCGTCCCCCATCGGTACGGCTTCCTGCATGGCCGCAGCGCGCAGGCGGACCAACGGCACCGCATCGGCAAAGCGGATGACACCGGCCGCAACAAGCGCCGAATACTCGCCCAGGCTATGTCCGGCGACGACTGCCGGCGGCTTGCCACCCTTGGCGAGCCAAAGGCGGTAAACCGAAACCCCTGCAGTCAACATCACCGGTTGCGTATTGACCGTTTGCGCAAGAGTTTCGGCCGGACCTTCAGCAACCAGCCGCCAGAGATCCTCGCCCAAAGCCGCCGAGGCTTCGGCAAAGGTCTGACGAATGACTGGGGAATCCCCGTAAGCGCCCATCATTCCGACCGCCTGTGACCCCTGACCGGGGAAAACGAAAGCAAACGCCACTATTTCCCTTCCTCTCAAAGCTCGACCAGCACGGCACCCCAAGTGAAGCCTCCGCCGACCCCTTCGAGCATGACCTTGTGCCCCGGCAGAATACGCTGGTCGCGAATCGCGGTATCAAGCGCCAGAGGAACCGAGGCGGCCGACGTATTTCCGTGCTGATCGACGGTAACGATCACCTTCTCCCACGGCAGCTTCATTTTCCGCGCCGTAGCATCGAGAATGCGAATGTTCGCCTGATGAGGAATTAGCCAGTCAATCGCCGACGATGACATGCCGGCGGTCACGCAACACTCCTCGGCCACTTCCGCGAGGACGCGCACCGCGAACTTGAACACCGCTTGTCCGTCCATGCGCAGGAACGGATCACCAATCACCTTGCCGCCGCAAACGGCGCCTGGCACCGAAAGGATGTCGTGGTAAGCGCCATCCGCATGCAAGGCTGTCGCCAGAATGCCCGGGGATTCGGCCGCCTCCAAGACGACGGCTCCGGCGCCGTCGCCAAAGAGAACGCAGGTCGTCCGGTCCAGCCAGTCGAGAATGCGCGAAAAAACCTCGGCACCGACGACCAGTGCGCGGCGATGTGACCCCGACCGGATGAATTTGTCGGCAACCGTAAGCGCGTAGACGAAGCCACTACAAACCGCCTGAATGTCGAACGCCGTCGCGCGGCGATTACCCAGTTTGGACTGCAGCAAACACGCGGTACTCGGAAAGATGAAGTCTGGCGTCGAGGTAGCCACCACAATCAGATCGATGTCTGCCGCCGTCAGACCGGCGGCGTCGATCGCCCGCCGACTCGCCTCGAGGGCCAGGTCACTTGATGCCTCGCCGTTCTCGGCAAAGTGGCGGTAGCGGATACCGGTGCGACTGCTCACCCACTCGTCGCTGGTTTCGATGCCACGGCACACCAGATCGTCGTTGCTGACCGGCTCGCCCGGCAGGAAGCTACCGACACCGGTGATACGTGAAAACATCTACGCGATCTCCCTAAACGGCTGCTGTTGGGCAATTCGGTCGCCGATGCGCGCAAGAACGCCGCTTCGCGCCTCATCTGCCGCACGCTGCAGAGCATGCCGGAAAGCGAAGGCGTCGGCCGATCCGTGGCTCTTGACGACAACCCCTTTCAGGCCCAGTAAACTGGCGCCGTTGTATCGCCGATGATCGACGCGCGCCTTGAAGCGGTTGACAACAGGCAAGGCCACCAGCGCTGCGAGCTTGGTCAGCGGGCTACGCGAAAACTCTTGCCGTAGAAACGTCGCCAGCATCTGCGCCAAGCCTTCCGAGGTCTTCAACGCAACATTGCCGACGAAACCATCACACACCACGACGTCGGCGTCGCCCCGGTAAATCCCGTCACCCTCGACGTTGCCGACGAAATTGAGACCCGACTCCGACAGCAGTTCGGCCGCCCGCTTGACGACGTCGTTGCCCTTGATCTCCTCCTCGCCGATGTTTAACAAGCCCACCGTCGGTCGATCACGGTGCTCGACCGCGGCGACCAGCGAAGCACCCATGATCCCGAACTGCAGCAGATGCTCGGGAGCGCAGTCGACGTTGGCGCCGAGATCGAGGACGTGCACATGACCTTTCAGCGTCGGCAAAACCGCGCAGATCGCGGGCCGATCGATTCCCGGCAACATCTTGAGGACGAAACGCGAAATCGCCATCAGGGCGCCCGTATTTCCCGCCGACACACAGGCATCGGCCTCGCCCTGCTTGACCAGATTCACGGCGACGCGAATCGACGAATCCTTCTTGTTGCGTAGCGCCAACGACGGCGACTCGCCCATCTCGACCACCTCGCCGGCATGGCGGAGAAGGATACGACCATCCGCCGTATCACCGACGAGCGGTTGAATTCGGTCGCTGATGCCGACCAGAATCACTCTTGCATCGTCGTTGCAGCGGACGAAGTCCAACGCGGCGGGAACGGTCACTCGCGGACCGTGATCCCCGCCCATACAGTCGACGGCAACCGTGATGGTCATCCGGCGGCAAGACGAACGGCGAGCGGCGAGACGAACGAACTTGGTCGGACCAATCGCCGCGCTTACTCGGCCGCGCCCTTAACCACTTTCTTGCCCCGATAAAGGCCCGAAGGGCTAACGTGATGGCGCAAATGAACCTCGCCGGTCGTTGGCTCAAGGGCCAGCGGCTGACTTCTCAGCGCATCGTGCGATCGATGCATGCCGCGCTTGGACGGGGATTTCTTGTTCTGCTGAACAGCCATGATCAACTCCTAGAAACAAACTTATTGCGGCCTGCCCTTAAAACCGGCAAGAGCCGAAAACGGCGACGCCATCGTCTCCTGCGGCACGGCCCCCGGCAAGCTGCAGTCCGCATGTCGCGGAACGGATGGCAAGGCGAGGATCACCTCATCCTCAATCAGCGTCGCCACATCAAGCGCTGCCTGCAGAGGCAGGAAGTCTCGCGAGTCGTCCTCGATCTCTTCCTGAGTGAGATCTCCGTCGTCGTCGACGAACTCGAGCAAGCTCTTCAACCGCAACGGAAACCCCAGCGGTTCGAGGCAACGCTGACAGACCAGCGATAGGTCACCATTCACCTCAACCAGCAACTGCGGCCGCTCGCGATCGCCAATCTGGCCGGTGATCCGATACTCCAGACACCCCGCCTGACCGCCCAATGAATCCTGAACGCGTGTCAGCGATGCAACCGGCAGTTCGCCTTGCAGAGAACCCCTCTCGCGGGCAAAGGCGAGACAATCAAGGACGACGCGTCGCGACATAAGGCGCGCATGATATTATTTCGCTCTTTTCAAGTCAAAGTCCCGGCACGGAAAACTGCAGATTGCGAGCCGCGACCTGCCCCGGCAACCTTCTTTCTCGACGGTTCTGCTCGATTCTCATTTCGATGCGGCCCTTGATCCTGGCCTCGACTTCGCCCTACCGGCAGCAACTGCTCGCTCGGCTGGGCCTTCCGTTTGCAACCGTCGATCCGGCGCTGAGCGAAGCCCTGCTGCCCGACGAGCACCCGGACGCCGCCGCGCTCAGACTCGCCGAAGCAAAAGCCCGCGCCGCCGCCGAACGTCATCCGCACGCCTTGATCATCGGTAGCGACCAGGTTGCCAGCGTTGACGGGTGCGTCTACGGAAAACCCGGCACTCATCAGCGGGCGGTCGCTCAGTTGCGCCAGCTACGTGGCCGCCGGGTGCGATTTTTCACCGGCGTGTGCCTGCTCGATACCGACAACGACCAGGCCCAAGTGTGCGGTGTCCCGACCACGGTCACCTTCCGCGAAGTCGACGACGACGAGATCGAAGCCTATCTGCGACGCGAACAGCCGTACAACTGTGCGGGCAGTGCGCGAGCAGAGGGCCTCGGGATTGCCGTCATCTCCCGTATCGAAGGAGACGACCCCACCGCGCTGATCGGGCTGCCGCTGATCAAGCTTTGCGAGCTTCTGCGCAACGCTGGAGTGGCTGTCATCTAGAGGCCAACGAGCGCGCACAAAGTGGATAGGCGAGGAGTGAGCGACGCCGCAGATCGGCCGCGCAGTAGCTTTATTCACAAGCTCTGAGCGCCATGCAAAGAGGTCGCCTCTACCTCATCCCGGTTCCGCTCGGCGCCCTGGCGCCATCCGACGTTCTCCCGCCGCCAGTCTGCGCGCGCGCGCAGCAACTGCAACACTTTGTCGCCGAAGACGCCAAGTCGGCGCGAGCGTTTCTGAAGTCACTGCCTTCCCGACACCCCTTGCCAACGATCGAGATCCGCGAGCTTAACCAACATACGTCGCCGAGCGCGCTGCCGTCGTTGCTCGCTCCGGCGCTATCCGGCGCCGACCTCGGGCTGATCTCGGAAGCCGGCTGCCCGGCAGTGGCCGATCCCGGCGCCGCACTGGTCGCCCTCGCACACCGCGAAGGCCTGCGGGTCGTCCCCATGATTGGACCGTCGTCACTCCTGCTCGCACTGATGGCTTCCGGTCTCTCCGGTCAGAGCTTCGCTTTTCGGGGCTACCTTCCGGCCGTCGCAGCCGCGCGAGCGAAACGAGTGCAGGAGCTGGAGGCAGTGTCGCGCCGTGAGCGGCAAACGCAGATCTTCATCGAAACGCCGTACCGCAACCAACAACTGCTCGCTGCCTTGATCGCCACCTGCGCCGCCGACACCCAGCTCTGCGTCGCCACCGACCTCACTAGCGACCACGAAGAGATCCGCACTTGCCGCATCGCCGACTGGCGACGCCAAAACCTGCCGGACGTCAATCGACGACCCTCGGTATTTCTCTTGCTGGCTTGATCAGCGCGGAGCGTCCGCGGCAATGACCGGTCGCGGCTCCCTAACGGAACATCAGCCGCCAGGAATCGCGGGGCGCGAGATCGGTCCCGGTCGCCGCGTCGGCGCGCAAACGCTTGGCAAACCGCTCGGCGATGTTCTCCTTGATCGTGAAGTCAACAAGCTTCTCCGCCTTGATGACGTCACGCGCGACGGAACCGACGGTTCCGAAACCATCGGCCAGCCCAAGCTTGACACTTTGGCTGCCGGTCCACATCAGGCCGCTGAACAGTTCCGGACTTTCCCGCAAGCGTTCGCCTCGCCCGCGGCGGACGACCTCGATGAACTGCGTATGAATCTCGCGCAGCAACACCTGAGCATGCGCCTTCTGACGCGCATCCTGCGGCGAGAAAGGATCGAGAAAACCTTTATTTTCGCCGGCGGTCAGCAGGCGGCGCTCGATGCCAAGCTTTTCCATCGTGCCGGTAAAGCCAAAGGCGTCCATCAGAACGCCGATCGAACCGACGATGCTCGCCTTATCCACATAAATCTTGTCGGCAGCAACGGCGACATAGTAGCCACCGGAAGCGCACAGATCCTCGACCACCACGTACAGGGGGATCTGCGGATGCGTCGTGCGTAAGCGGCGAATCTCGTCGTGAACGATTCCCGCCTGCACCGGGCTGCCACCCGGACTATTGATGCGCAGAACAACGCCCGCGGTTCCCTTGTCACCAAAGGCCGCCTGCAGGGCTTCGCTAATGTTTTGCGCGCTGGCCTCGCCGTTCGCCTCCAGGGTGCCGTGCAAATGAATCACGGCCGTGTGTCGGCCGGCAGCCATCGGCTCCTGCCGCCCCCAATCGGAGACCATCACCAGGACAGCGACGAAGTAGGACAGGACGACCAGCTTGAAGAAGATGCCCCAGCGCCTCTTGGCGCGCTGCTCTTGCAGCGCGGCGAAAGCCACCTTCTCAAGGAGTTGACGCTCCCAGTGGGGTTCGTTCTCAGGCGTAGTCAAGTTGTCGGCTCGTTGGTAACCAAGTAGATCGCTCCGCCGCGCTCTTCGACCGGCAGCGGCGTCAGCCCACGACCGTTGCAGCGACCTCCCACGCAACGACCATCAGTCGGCGAATACAGCGCACCGTGCGTCGCACAGATCAAGTATACCTTGGAATGGTCAAAGAACTCTCCCGGCTGCCAATCGAGTTCGACGCCAACGTGCGCACAGCGATTAAGGTACGCCGCAGCCTGGCCGTGAAATCGCACGACAAAGGCCGATTCCTCGATGCCCTCCCGAGTCACCATGAAGCGCACCCCGGGTCCGCCGTCGACGAGGTCAACGGACCGGCAAATCAGGCGTTCGCGCGTAACCAACTTGCCACCTCCGACACCTTGTGCAGGCACGCGCGGGGGTCGAATGCGCCGAGGGCCGCCGGTGGATGCGCGCCGTAGGTGACCGCAAGGCAGTCGACACCGGCATTCCGCGCCATCTGCAGATCGTGCGTCGTGTCGCCGATCATCAGCGTGTGCTCGGGGTCAACCGAGAGTTCTGCCATCAGTTCGAACAGCATCTGCGGATGCGGTTTCGAGAAACACTCGTCGGCGCAGCGCGTGGCGTGGAAGTACTCACCCAGGCCACTCTGGCGGAGAGCCCGCTGCAATCCCAAGCGGCTTTTTCCCGTCGCCACGGCGAGCAAGTGTCCCGCCTCCGCCAGCTCGGCAACCAGATCGCCGACACCCGCGAACAAACTCAATTCGTGGTCCCGCGCCAGATAATGGCGTCGATACCGTTCGGCCATCTGCGGGTAGCGCACCTCCGGCAACTCGGGCGCTATTTCGCGCAACGCCTCGTGCAGACCGAGCCCGATCACACGGCGCGCCTGCTCCGGCGACGGCGGTGACAAACCAAGGTCGTTACAGGCGGCATCGATCGCCTCGACGATGGCGGCCGCCGAGTCGAACAGCGTTCCATCCCAATCAAACACCAGCAGCTCAAACCGCCTCGCCATAGTCCTGACTTTCCTTGCTCGCCAGTGTCCGCAGAAAACGGCGCAGGGCCACCGGTAGCGGCGCCTCGATGACCAGTTCGCGGCCATCGACCGGGTGCGGAAGCCTCACCCGCCAAGCGTGCAGGAACATGCGTTTCAATCCTTCGCGCACGAGCACGTGATTACGCGCGAAATCCCCGTACTTGTCGTCGCCGGCAATCGGATAGCCCAGATGCGCGAGGTGGACGCGAATCTGATGCGTACGCCCGGTTTCGAGTTGCGCCTCGAGCAAGCTGTAATGCTGCCAACGAGCCCGCAGTCGAAAGACGGTATGGGCGGCTCGTCCGGCCGCAGCGACACGGACCCTTCGCTCTCCAGAATCCAGCACGTACTTCAGCAAGGGCAGCCGGACGTGACGCAGCGACTCCATCCAGCGGCCGGCGACGAGGACGAGGTAGCGTTTGTCGGCACCCCTGCGACCCGACGAGGCGAGCGTGTCTTCGCGAAACATCTCGTGCAAAGCAAGCAGGGTAGCCCGCTTCTTGCTGCACAGCAGCACTCCCGACGTCTCACGATCAAGGCGGTGCGCGAGTTCGAGAAAGCGCGACTGCGGCCGCTGCTGGCGCAAGGTTTCGATGACGCCAAAACTCTCGCCGCTACCGCCGTGGACCGCCATCCCCGCGGGTTTGTCGATCACCAGCAAGCCGTCGTCTTCGTAAAGAACCGGCAGCTCGATCCTGAGTAGAGCGGCGCCCATGGCCCGCTCGTCGGGCGGCGCGGCGACCCGCAGCGGCGGGACGCGAACGATTTCGCCCGCCTGCAGGCGATATGAGACTTTGGCGCGCCGGCCATCGACCCGCACCTCGCCGCTGCGGACGATACGGTAAACGTGGCTCTTGGGCACCCCCTTGCATTGCTTCAACAGGAAGTTGTCCAGACGCTGTCCGTGCTCGCCCTCCGTAATCAATATCCCGCTTGGAATTTTGCCAACTTCCGTCACTTCTAATATACTTCACTCAGTTTGCGTCTTCACCAAGAAGACGCGGTGACCCCACAGATCGTCGAGTGAAGCCGTTTTGAGACACTTGCGACGCCCCTTTCGGCTAACCGCAACTGCGGTTGCTGTACGACGTTCGGCAGACTCGATTGACACTGGTCACTTGGTTAAAGTCGCTCACCAAAAAGTAGCGATACTACCTGAACTGCGCGCGCCTGGCACCTGCAGAGCGTCGCCGGCAGACGTTCAAAGCCTTGCCTGTCAAGACCCGAGACGCCCCCAAAACGACAAACAGACGTCGTCAAAGGAGCTTACACACGGATTCTTCAAGGTCTCGCACTTCCAACTGATCGGCTGCTGCCAACGCCAGCGCTGTTTCCCGTGAAAGCGCGCGGGAGCCCACAGTCATGAAACGAATGCTTTTCAATGCAACACAGGCAGAGGAACTGCGTGTTGCCATCGTCGACGGCCAAAAGCTGATTGACCTCGACATCGAGTCGGCAGCCAAAGAGCAAAAAAAGAGCAACATTTATAAAGCAGTCATTACGCGCATCGAACCCAGTCTCGAAGCGGCGTTCGTCGACTACGGCTCGGAAAGGCACGGCTTCCTGCCGTTCAAGGAGGTGTCGCGCAACTACTACCTACCGGGCGCCGAAAACACGCGCGCCCCGATTCGGGAGGCTCTGCGCGAAGGTCAGGAGCTGATCGTACAGGTGGACAAGGACGAGCGCGGCACCAAAGGCGCGGCCCTGACGACCTTCATCAGCCTCGCTGGCCGCTATCTCGTACTGATGCCGAACAACCCGCGCGGGGGCGGCGTCTCGCGGCGCGTCGAGGGCAACGAGCGGGCGGAACTGCGCGAGATCATGGAGCAGCTGCCCGTACCGCCGGGAATGAGCCTGATTGCCCGTACCGCGGCTATCGGGCGCAGCAGCGAGGAACTGCAGTGGGACCTCAACTACCTGCTACAGCTCTGGAAGGCGATTGAAGAAGCGGCCCAGCAGCAAACAGGTGCCTTCCTCATTTATCAAGAGGGCAGCCTCGTCATCCGCGCCATTCGCGACTATTTTCAGCCGGACATCGGCGAGATCCTGATCGACACCGACGAGGTGTTCGAGCAGGCACGGCAGTTCATGTCCCACGTCATGCCGGGTACCGTTAACCGGATCAAACGCTACCGCGACGAGGTGCCGCTGTTCTCGCGCTTTCAGATCGAGCATCAGATCGAGTCGGCGTATTCAAGGCAGGTCAGCCTGCCCTCGGGCGGCGCCATCGTCATCGACCATACGGAGGCGCTGGTCTCGATCGACGTCAACTCGGGGCGTGCGACGCGTGGCGCCGACATCGAGGAGACCGCGCTCAAGACCAATCTGGAAGCCGCTGATGAAGTGGCCCGCCAGCTGCGCCTGCGCGACCTCGGCGGTCTGATCATCATCGACTTCATCGATATGGAAAACCTGCGTAACCAGCGCGAAGTCGAAAGCCGGGTACGGGACGCCTTGCGCTTTGACCGCGCGCGCGTGCAGACGGGAAAGATCAGTCGCTTCGGTCTGCTCGAGCTTTCGCGTCAGCGTCTACGACCAGCGCTCGCCGAGACCAGCTACATCCCCTGCCCCCGTTGCTCGGGGACCGGTCATATCCGGAGCACCGAGTCCGCCGCCTTGCACATCCTGCGTATCCTCGAAGAGGAGGCGATGAAGGAGAACACGGCAGCCGTCAACGCGCAGGTCCCGGTCGACGTGGCGACCTTTCTGCTCAACGAAAAACGTCCCGACGTGCAGGCTCTGGAGTACCGTCACAAAGTCCAGGTGCTGCTGATTCCGAACATCCACCTCGAGACGCCGCAGCACGTCGTCGTCAGGATGCGCCACGACGAACTGGGTCACGACGACCAACAGACGCCGTCGTACCGGATGGTCGAGATGCCGGCCGAAGTGTCCGCGAACGACGTCCCCGCAACTGCCGACACTCGCGCCGCGCGCCCTGAGGCCGCGATCAAGGGGGTCACCGTGTCGGAGCCGGCACCCCTCGTTCCCGATCGCGAGATCGCCGAGACCGAAAAGGAGGCGACGCCGGCCAGTCGCTTCCTGGACCGAGTCATTTCCTGGTTCCGGCGTAAACCACCCGAAGCAGCGACCACGCCAAGCAGCGAAACCTTGCCGTCCCGGCGCGCCGCCCCGGCGCGCGAAGAATCGCGCGAGACTCGGCGCAGCGGTCCGCGGACGGCGCCACGAGACGTCGGCCGCGAAAATGGGGAACCACCCGGCCAACGGGAACCCGCGGCCGCTCCGCCGGCCCGCACGCCAGCGCCCCTACCGACACGCACCGAAGCGCAGAAACCTCGTCAACCTCGAGAACCCCGCCCACCCCGTGATTCCACCGAGGTGCGCCGACCGCCCAAGCCAGCGAACACTGGCAGCGAACGCAAACCCGCTGCTGGCGAACCCGTAACGGCGGCGATTACCGCCACCAAGGCAGTGCCCGCTGAGACGCGAGCAACCGGTGACGAAGCGGCGAGCAATTCCCGCCGACGCGGGCGGCGCGGTGGTCGCCGCGAGCGCCCGGAAAGACTCGAGGGAGCGTCCGAATTGCCGCCGTCGTCGGCGGTTCCCGCCGCTTTGGGCGAGAGCAGCGAGGGCGGTGGCCACGCGGAAGTACCGGCAGTCGCTGCGGTGCCGGGGCCGATGGTCGCCGCCACATCGAACGAAGCGCGTGCCGCCGACGAACGGTTTGAGCCGATCGTCGGGCAAGCGACGACCCTTGACGAGATCCTCGTAACAACGCCTGTCGACACCGGGACCTCAACGGTTGCCGACGTCGCGCCGACGATTCTCAACGACGCGTCTTCGACGGCAGCGAACGCGACGGAACCGCGCGACATGGAAGGAGACGAGTGCTTGACTCCCCCGAGTGCTGCTTCCGAGTCTCGGCAGCCGATCCTGCCGACCGTTTCGCCGCTTACTGACGAAACGCCGGTAGCGACGAGCGAGGCTGCGGCGGCTGCCGCTGCCGCGCTGGCGATTCAACGCGCGTTTGCCGATAGTGGCCTGGTGATGGTCGAAACCGACCCGGATCGCGTACAACACCCACCCAGCGAGCCGTCGGAAGACCTGCGGCGCGCCCAGCCACGACGCCGGCGCAGCTCAAATACGGTAACCGACGAGCCGGTAGTCCTTGTCGAAACGCGCAAGGTGTAAGCATGACCGACAACAGCGAGCGTTGGTCAAAGCCCGATCGAGTCGGCGAACCGAGCGCTACCGCGGCCCCTGATTCCCTCCCTTCCTCATCGGAGTCGTCATGACGTCGAGCCATTTCCCCCGTCCCCGAACCCGGCGCACCGTTCGCTACCTGGCCGCCGCCGGCATCGGCCTGCTGTTCGTCAGCGCCTGCGAAAAGCACAAGGCCGCGCCGCCGCCGACGCCTGTCGTCCAGGTGGTGGAGGTAACGCAACGCGACGTGCCGATCCATCTGGAATGGGTGGGGGCGATGGACGGCAACGTCAACGCGGTGATCCGGCCACAAGTGACCGGCTATCTGATTCAACAACATTATCGGGAAGGAGACGGGGTCAAGAAGGGGCAACTGCTGTTCGAGATCGATCCCCGGACCTTCCAGGCGGCCGTCGACGAAGCGGCGGGCATCCGTGCGCAAAAGGTCGCCCGCCACCAGACGACCTCGGCCAACCTGGCGCGGATCAAACCGCTGGCAGCCAAGAACGCGGTCAGCCAGAAGGATCTCGACGACGCGACCGGTGCCGAACAGTCGGCCAAGGCCGAACTCGAAGCCGCCGACGCCAACCTCAAAACGGCCAAGCTCAACCTCGGCTTCACCAAGATCACTTCACCGATCACCGGCATTGCCGGCATCGCCAAGGCGCAGATCGGCGACCTGCTCAGCCCGAACATGGCAACCGAGTTGACGACGGTGTCGGCGGTCGACCCGATCAAGGTCTATTTCAACCTCAGCGAGCGCGAATACCTGAAACTGGCGACCGAAGCCGCCGCCAGCGGCAGCAAGCCGGATAAGGTGCCGCTCGACCTCTTCCTCGTCGACGGCTCGCGCTATCCGCACCAAGGCAAGGTCGCCGTCTTCAACCGCCAGGTCGACCCGACTACCGGCACCTTCAAGATCGCCGCCCTGTTCCCGAATCCGGACAACCTGTTGCGCCCTGGTCAGTACGGCAAGGTACGGGCGACCATGGCGGTCGCCAAAGGTGCCTTGCTCGTTCCGCAGCGCGCCGTCACCGACATGCAGGGCAAGTATCTGGTCGCCGTCGTCGGCGCCGACAACAAGGTCGATGTCCGACCAGTCGTGACTGGCGACCGGATCGGCAGCGACTGGCTGATCAGCGAAGGCTTGAAACCCGGCGACAAGGTCATCGCCGAAGGCACGCAAAAAGTCAGGCCGGGAATGGTCGTCGACCCGAAGCCCTTCGCCCCCACCAAGCCGGAAGCCGCGCCGGCAACGAAGGGGTAAGCCGCCATGTCCCGATTCTTCATTAACCGGCCGATCGTTGCCATGGTCATTTCGATCCTGATGACCATTGTCGGGCTGGTCGCCATGTCCGGACTGCCGATAGCGCAGTTTCCGAACATCGTGCCGCCGCAAATCCAGGTCAACAGCACCTACACCGGCGCCGACGCGCTGACCGTCGAACAGGCGGTGGCGACGCCGATCGAGCAGCAGATGTCGGGCGTTGACAACATGGAGTACATGTATTCGATCAACGCCAACAACGGCCAGTCGGCGCTGTACGTGACTTTCGACATCTCGACCGACGCCAATACCGACCAATTGTTGGCGCAGATGCGCGAGGGCCAGGCCGAGTCGCAGCTACCGTCCGACGTCCGCAACTACGGCGTGACGGTGCAGAAATCGACGTCGTCGCCACTGATCATGTTCGCGCTCTATTCGCCGAACGGCACCTACGACAACATTTTTCTCGCCAACTACTCGTACATCAACATCAACGACCAGATGACGCGGGTCAAGGGGATCGCCAGCGTTACCGTCTTCGGCGCCGGTCAGTACGCGATGCGTCTCTGGGTCCGGCCCGACGTCCTGGCCAAGCTGAACATCACGGTTCCCGAAATCGTCAACGCGATCCAGAACCAGAACACCGTCAATCCGGCGGGACAAATCGGCGCCGAGCCGGTCCCCTCGGGACAGGAATTTACCTACGCCGTGCGCGCCCAGGGCAGGCTGGTCACCGAAGACGACTTCGGCAAGGTTGTGCTGCGTGCCAATCCCGACGGCTCGATCGTCCGCGTCAAGGACGTGGCGCGGATCGAACTCGGCGCCCAAACGTACAACATGGAAGGCCGGCTCAACGGCAAGCCGGCAGCGCTGGTCGCGCTCTACCAAATGCCGGGGGCCAACGCGCTCGACGCCGCCAACGGCGCCAAAGCGCTGATGGAGAAAATCAAGCAGAGCTTCCCGCCCGACCTCGACTACGTCGTCGCCCTCGACACGACGCTGGCGGTCACCGAAGGGATCAAGGAAATCCAACACACGCTGTTCGAAGCGCTGGTCCTGGTGATCATCGTCGTCTTCGTCTTCCTCCAGGGCTGGCGCGCGACGCTGATCCCGCTGCTCGCGGTGCCGGTTTCGTTGGTGGGCACCTTCATGCTCTTTCCGCTGTTCGGCTTCTCGATCAACACGCTGTCGCTGTTTGGACTCGTTCTGGCGATCGGTCTCGTCGTCGATGACGCGATTGTCGTCGTCGAAGCGGTCGAGCACCACATCGAGCACGGACTATCGCCGAAGGAGGCGACGATCAAGGCGATGGACGAAGTGACCGGACCGGTGATCGCGATTGCCATCATCCTCGCCGCCGTCTTCGTGCCGACCGCCTTCATCCCCGGCATCACCGGTCAGCTCTACCAACAGTTCGCGGTCACCATCGCCATTTCGGTGATCATCTCGGCGTTCAACGCGCTGACGCTGAGTCCGGCGCTGTGCGCCCTGCTCCTGCGACGCAAGGTCAAAGGCAGCGGCCCGATCCAGAGGTTCTACGACCGCTTCAACGAGGCGTTCGGCCGGGTCACCGGCGGCTACGTCGGCACCTGCCACCTGGCGATCCGCAAGAGTCTGTTCAGCCTGATCTTTCTGCTCGGCGTCACGGCATTGGCCGGTCTTTTCGGCAAGACGCTGGCGACCGGCTTCCTGCCCGACGAGGATCAGGGTTACGTCTTTGCCGGCATCCAGCTACCCGACGCCGGTTCGCTGCAACGCACCTCCGAGATCGCCCGCCAGGCCGAAGAACTGATCATGAGCACCCCCGGCGTCAAGTACACGACGACCGTCGTCGGCTACAGCATGCTGAGCCAGGTGCAGAACACGTACAGTGCGTTCTTCTTCATCACTTTCGAGGAATGGGCGAAACGCAAGCAACCCGAGGAACAGTACGCTGCGATCAAGGCGGAGCTGACAAAACGCCTGTCGGGAATCAGCGGTGCGATTGGTTTCGCGTTTCCGCCACCCGCGATCCCGGGCGTCGGCGTTTCCGGCGGTGCAAGCTTTGTCCTCCAGGATCGCGCCGGCAAGGACATTGCGTTCCTCGCCGAAAACACGAACAAGTTTCTCGAAGCCGCGCGCAAACGGCCCGAGCTCGCCAGCGCCACGAGCACCTTCCGGCCGGTGGTGCCACAACTGTTCATCGAAGTCGACCGCGACAAGGTTCTCAAGCAGGGGGTCAACATCAGCGACGTGTACAAGACGCTGCAGAGTTTTCTCGGTAGCGGCTTCATCAATTACTTCAACCGTTTCGGGCGCCAATGGCAGGTCTACGTCCAGGCCGAGGGCGAGTTCCGCACCAACATCGAGAACGTCGGCCAGTTCTACGTGCGCAACAAGGACGGGCAGCCGGTGCCGCTTTCGGCTTTGACTTCGATCCGCAGCATCGTCGGGCCCGAATTCACGATGCGCTACAACCTCTACCGCAGCGCGCAGATCAACGCGTCGGCGGCCCCCGGCTACAGCTCGACCCAGGTGATGCGCGCCCTCGAAGAAGTTTTCGCCGAAACGATGCCGAGCGACATGGGCTACGACTACCTCGGCATGTCTTTCCAGGAAAAGAAGGCTGCACAAGGCGTCTCACCGGTGGCGATCTTCGCCTTCTCGCTGCTTTGTGTCTTCCTCATTCTCGCCGCGCAGTACGAAAGCTGGTCGCTGCCTTTTTCGGTGCTGCTCGGCACGCCGGTGGCGATCGCCGGTGCCTTTGCTGCCCTGCTCTTGCGCGGGCAGGAGCTCAACGTCTATGCGCAGATCGGCCTGGTGATGCTGATCGGCTTGGCGGCCAAGAACGCGATCCTGATCGTCGAGTTTGCCAAGATGGAGTACGAAAAGGGTGAGCTGTCGCTCGCCGACGCGACACTCAAAGGCGCGCAGTTGCGCCTGCGACCGATTCTGATGACCTCCTTCGCGTTCATCCTCGGCTGTGTGCCGCTGGCGATCGCCAGTGGTGCCGGCGCCATTTCGCGGCAAGTGATGGGTAGCGCGGTCATCGGTGGCATGCTCGCCGCCACCGGCATCGCGATCTTTCTGATTCCGGTCACCTTCTACGTCGTCGAGAAATTGAGTCACCGGGGACAGACGGACGTTTATCACGGCGAAGGTGGCGACGCCGCCAAGCCGGCGACGACCGCCGAGACCACGGCTGGCCCGGACAAGGAAGGAGGCGGCCATGCATAAACCCGTCGCTGCGGCGCTGCTGGCGCTGCTCGCCACCGGCTGTCTGGTCGGCCCCGACTACGTGCGCCCGCCGATCGAAGCGCCGACCGCTTGGCGCCTGAGTGAGGAAGGCGCACGCGATCTCGCCAACACGACTTGGTGGGAGCAGTTCGGCGACCCGGTGCTCAACGATCTGATCAGCGTCGCCTTGCGCGAAAACAAGGACTTGATGATCGCCAGCGCGCGCGTCGAAGAGTTTGCCGGCCGCTATGGCTTCGTTCGCGCCGAACTGTTTCCGCAACTCGGCGCCGGCTACGACGTCCGCCGGCAACGCGATATTTCTTCGATCGTCCTCGGCGCCGGGAAATCGGAGGTTTTCAACACCTACTCGGCGACCTTGAACGCCAGCTGGGAGATCGACCTCTGGGGCCGGATTCGCCGCCAGACCGAAGCGGCGCGGGCCCAGCTACTGGCCAGCGAGGACGCCCGGCGCGCCGTCGTGCTGACCCTCGTCGGCAGCGTCGCCGGCGCCTACATCAACTTGCGCGACCTCGACCGCCAGCTCGATATTGCCCAGGCAACGGCCAAAGCACGCGGCGAGTCATACGACATCTTCAAGCTCCGTTACGAAGGCGGCATCATCTCGCTGCTCGAACTGAGCCAGAACCAGTCGCAATACGAGGAAGCGCTGGCGACGATCCCGGTGCTCGAAAAGGCGATCGCCCAGCAGGAAAACGGCTTGAGCGTGCTGCTCGGGCGCAATCCGGCGCCCATCCAGCGCGGCAAGAACATCGATGAACTGACGCTTCCCGGCATTCCGGCGGGTCTACCCTCGGACCTCCTCGAACGTCGCCCCGACCTTCAGGAAGCCGAGCAGAAACTGATCGCCGCCAACGCGCTGATCGGCGCCGCGAAAGCGCAATATTTCCCGACCATCACTCTGACCGGCCTCTTCGGCTACAGCAGCACCAGCCTCAGCAATCTTTTCGAAAGCCAGTCGAAGGTTTGGCAGTACGGCGGTCCGATCACAATGCCGATTTTCACCGCCGGTGCGATTGCCGGCCAGGTCCAGGCCGCCGAAGCCAGCCAACAGCAAGCGCTGTTCGCCTATCAAAAGGCGATCCAGCAGGCGTTCCGCGAGGTCAACGACGCACTCGTCGATCAGCAGCGGACGCGCGAGCAGTTGCGAGCGCAGAAACGCCAGGTCGCCGCGTTGCAGGAATACGCCGCCACCGCCCGCCTGCGCTACGAGAACGGCTACACCAGCTACATCGAGGTGCTCGACGCCGAGCGCAGCCTGTTCAACGCCCAATTGCAGTACGCGCAGTCGCAGCAGGTTGAGTTCCAGGCGATGATCAACCTCTACAAGGCGATGGGCGGCGGCTGGATAAATGAGGCCGAAAAGATGTCGAGCGCAAACAGCGCGCACTGAGAACTCGCAGCGTCGTCACCGGAGATCCTGCGGCGGCGCGCTGGCGAGGTCATTCTGAAAGGAGCCGATGATGGGAAAGAAGCGAAGGAAAGACAAGAAGGCGCAGGCCGCAGCAGCAGTGATCGATCCGAAGCCGGCGCCGAAAGCGCCTGCCAGCACAGCGGAGGCAGCGGCGGGCGAGCAACCGGCGAAGAAGATGTCCAACCGGACCTACCTGAAAGAACTCGAGCAGCTCGAGGCCGAATTGGTGCATCTGCAGTCATGGGTGATCGAGAAGGGGCTCAAGGTCATCATCGTCTTCGAAGGCCGTGACGCTGCCGGCAAGGGCGGCACGATCAAAGCGATCACCGGACGCGTCAGTCCGCGTGTCTTCCGCGTCGTCGCCCTACCCGCGCCATCCGACCGCGAAAAATCGCAGATGTACGTTCAGCGCTTTCTGCCGCACTTTCCGGCCGCCGGCGAGGTCGTCATTTTCGACCGCAGCTGGTACAACCGCGCCGGCGTCGAACGGGTCATGGGTTTCGCCACCGAAGAGCAGGTGCAGGGTTTCCTGAAAGTCGCTCCCTGGTTCGAACGCCTGATGGTGCATAACCACATCATCCTGCTCAAGTACTGGCTGGAAGTCGACATGGAAGAACAGACTCGCCGACTCGAGCAGCGAATCACCGACCCACGCAAGCAGTGGAAACTCTCGCCGATGGACCTCGAATCGTACAAGCGCTGGTACGACTACTCGCGAGCGCGCGACGACATGTTCCGGGAAACCGACAGCGAGTGGGCACCGTGGTTCGTCGCCAACTCGAACGACAAGAAGCGCGTGCGCTTGAACATCATCAAGCACCTCCTGAGCAGCATCCCCTACGAGGTCGTCAAACAGCCTAAAGTGACGCTGCCGAAGCGCCAGAAGCCCGGCAACTACCAGCCGAGCCAACTCCCGCTGAAGTACGTCCCCGAAATCTATTGACCCCCCAACACCAGCTCTATCCCGAAGGCGAGGAAACCGGCGATGAGCCCGACGACCATTGAGAACCGTTGCTTTGACGAGATCCATACCGGCGATACGGCGAGCGTCACCCGCACCCTGACGCAGCTCGACGCCCAACTGTTTGCCGCGGTTTCCGGGGATCTCAACCCGACCCACCTCGACCCGGATCTCGCCCGCGAACTCGGAACCGGCGAGCTGCGCGCCCACAGCATGTGGCTCGGCGCGCAAGTTTCCGGAATCCTGGGCAGTCAACTGCCCGGGCCGGGGACGATCTACGCCGGACAAGATCTGGATTTCCTCGCCCCGCTTGCCATCGGCGACCAAGTGACGATTCGTGTCACCGCAACCGACAAGGACCCGGCGACGCGGCAGATCACCTTCGCCTGCCTGGCGACCAACGCGCGCGGCGAAACGGTAATGACCGGGCGGGCGCGCGTCGTCGCACCGCAGGTCAAACTGAGTATGGAGGTTCCGGAGGCAGCGCAGGTCTCGATCCAGAGCCACGACAACTTCGAGAATTTCGTCGAGCGTTGCCGCGAACTGCCACCGGTCGCGGTCGCCGTTGCCCATCCGTGCGACGAATCGTCGCTTGGCGCCGCGCTCGAAGCCGCCAGTAACGGTCTCATCCGGCCGATTCTCGTCGGACCGCTGGGCAAATTGCAGAGCCTCGCCGCACAGCACGGTTTCGACCTCGGCGGGGTGCAGATCGAAGACGTTCCACACAGCCATGCCGCCGCTTTTCGCGCCGTCGAGCTCGTCCGCCTTGGCCAGGCAACCGCCTTGATGAAGGGCAGCCTGCATACCGACGAGCTGATGAGCGAAGTCGTGAACAAGACGACCGGCCTGCGCACCGAGCGACGGATTACCCACGCCTTTCTGATGGACGTGCCGACCTACCACAAACCCTTGATCGTCACCGACGCGGCGATCAACGTCGCGCCCGATCTCGACACCAAGCGCGACATCTGCCAGAACGCGATCGACCTTGCCCACGTTCTCGGGATTGACCAGCCCAAGGTCGCGCTGGTCTGTGCCGTGGAGTCGATCAACTCGCGCATGACCTGTACCACCGACGCGGCGTCGCTGTGCAAGATGGCCGACCGCGGCCAAATCACGGGAGCGATTCTCGACGGCCCGCTGGCGCTCGACAACGCGATCAGCAAGGAGGCGGCGCGGATCAAGAAGATCGAGTCGCTGGTCGCCGGCGACCCCGACATCCTCGTCGTTCCCGACCTGGTGGCGGGCAACATTCTCGCCAAGCAGCTCACCTTCATGAGCAACGCCGACGGTGCCGGAATCGTCCTCGGCGCCCGTGTGCCGATCATTCTCACCAGCCGTGCCGACAACCGACGTACCAAGCTCGCCTCGTGCGCAGTCGCCTGCCTGGTCGCGAGCAGCGCGGCGCTCGCCGGCACCACAAGAACTGGAGGCCAGGCATGCGGGGGCTGATTCTGGTCCTCAACGCTGGCTCGTCGAGTCTGAAATTTTCGCTTTTCGAAGTCACCACGGATGACCGCCTTGACGCGCGAGCCGTCGGACAGATCGAGGGGTTGGGCACCGCGCCCCACCTCAAGGTCAAGGACGGCGCTGGCGTCCTGCTCGCCGAGGAGCGCTGGGCAACGACCGAGCTGGGCGGTCACGCCCAGGCACTGCAAGAGATTGCGGCCCTGTTGCGGACGCGTTTTGCCGGCCACACACTGGCCGGCGTCGGCCACCGCGTCGTCCATGGCGGACCAGACTTCACCGCGCCGTTGCGGGTGACGCCGCGCCTACTCCAGGCGCTGGAAGCCTTCGTCCCCCTCGCGCCCCTGCATCAGCCGCACAACCTGGCGGCAATCCGTGCCGTTCAGGAGGCACAGCCCGGCTTGCCGCAAGTCGCCTGTTTCGACACCGCCTTTCATCGCACACAGGAAACCGTCGGTCAACTCTACGGACTCCCTTACGACTACTACGAACGCGGCATCCGGCGCTACGGCTTTCACGGGCTTTCCTACGAATACATCGCCTCGATCCTGCCGATCGAGGCACCGGCGATAGCCGGCGGCAAAGTGGTCGTCGCTCATCTCGGCAGCGGCGCCAGTCTGTGTGCGCTTGACAACGGCCGCAGCGTCGCCAGCACGATGGGCTTCACCGCTCTCGACGGCTTGATGATGGGAACACGACCCGGCAACCTGGATCCCGGCATCGTTCTCTATCTGCTGCAACAGGAGCGGATGACCGCACGCCAGATCGAGGATCTGCTCTACAAGCGCTCCGGCCTGCTCGGCTTGTCGGGGATAGGCAACGACATGCGTTCGCTGCTGGCGAGCGACTCTCCGCGCGCCAAGCTGGCGATCGATCACTTCGTCTATCGCATCGGTCGCGAACTGGGCGCACTCGCCGCCGTTCTCGGCGGGCTCGACGCACTCGTGTTTACGGCGGGAATCGGCGAGAACAGCGCGCGAATTCGACAACTCGTCTGCGAGAAAGCGCGGTGGCTTGGCATCGAAATCGACGAAGCCGCCAACGAACAGAACCAGATACGAATCAGCCGCGGCGACAGCAAGACGTCGGCCTGGGTTGTACCGACCAACGAGGAACTGATGATCGCTCGCCACACTCGGCAGCTCCTCAAGCAGTGACCGCTACCCGCACGATGCAGCGCGCGTTTCTTGATCGCTTTGCGGCGACTTCGGCCATCACTGGCCCATGATGTTGTAGCCACCGTCCATATAAAGGACTTCGCCGGTGACGATGGACGCGAAGTCGCAGGCCAAAGCGGCCGTCGCTATGCCGACCTGCTCGGCCGTAACCAGACGACCGGTTGGCGCCTTGGCCTTGGTCTTCGCAAGCAGTTCGTCGAAACGGTCGATCCCCGAGGCCGCTCGAGTCATCACCGGCCCCGGTGAAATCACATTCACCCGGATTCCCTGCGGGCCGAGTTCTGCCGCCATATACCTCGCCGCCGACTCCAGCGCCGCTTTCGCCGGCCCCATGATCCCGTAGTGCGGAACGACCTTTTCGCCACCGAAGTAGCTCATGGTAAAAATGCTGCCGCCTTCTTTTGCGAGCAAGGGTTCGGCCAGGCGCGCCAAGCGCATCAACGAGTGCACAGAAACGTCCATTGCGGTCAGGAAACCGTCACGCGAGCAGTCAACCACGCGACCGTGCAGGTCGTCCATCGGCGCAAAAGCGATCGAGTGCAGGACGACGTGGAGCTTTCCCCACTGTCGGTCGATCGCCTCAAAGACCGCTTCCAGCTGTCCCGGCTGGCGAACATCGCACGGCAGATACAACGCGTCCTCGACCGCGAGGGCCCGCGCGAGCTGACCCGTGTAGCGCCGTGTCTTCTCGTTGAGATAGGTAATCGACAGATCGGCACCAAACGCTCGAAACGCGCGCGCACACCCGTAGGCAATCGAATCCTTGTTCGCGATCCCGACAACCAGCGCCTTGCGACCGGCGAGCGGCTGGTGCGGAACTATCAGCGGTTGCAACAGAGGGTCGCCGGTGTCAATGTCCAGGTCGTTCACTGAAATCTCCTTACCACACAAGGGGAATTATAGCGCCTTGTTTGTCGCCCTTGACCGGATGGGGCTACCCGAAGCCACTCCGCGAAAGGCGCGCCACCGCCAAAGTCTGTTACCATGGATCGACAACAACCCGTGGAGCAGCCCAACATGCCCAACCAGCCGTCCGTTATCGACCCCCTCAACTTGGCCAAAAAGATGTGGGGAAACATGGGCCTCGCCCTCCCCAATATGATGACGCCGACGCTCGACGTCGGCGAAATCGAGAAGAAGATCGCCGACCTCAAAGCGGTCGAAAACTGGCTCAAAATGAATCTGTCCATGCTGCAGATGACCATCCAGGGTCTGGAGATGCAGTGTGTGACGCTCAACGCGGTGCATGCACTTGGCCATATGGCGAGCAGCTACAGCGCGACGCCCCCCGCCGAGACCGCGCAGCCCACCGCCGTCGCAGGCGGCGAGGTACTGAAAATGGCGGCCATGTGGCCGTGGAACCTGCTGCAACAAATGAACGACCAGATTCAGCAGGCGGCAGCCGCAGCCGGTCAGGGCGACGACGGCGGGAGCGAAAAGTCCTGACACCACGACGCCGACCTTGCGCTGCAGGGTGGCCGCCAGCCCGTCCGGGGACACGGGATCAAGAAGTCAGATGACCGATTCTGCGACCAGTTCGTCGATTTCGTCAGCGCTTAGACCCGCCTCGCTGAGGATTTCCCGGTTGTGCTCGCCAGCCGAGGGTGCTGAGCGCTCGACGCAGAAACGCCACTCGGACATTTTCAGCGGCGGCGCGTATTGCACCACGCCGCCGGCACTGACCACCATGCCGCGGGCGACAAATTGCGGATGCGCGAGGGCCTCGGCAAGAGTGAGAATCGGCGTCACGCAACAGTCGGCGGCGGCAAAGACCTCGCTCCACTCGGCCTGACTGCGGCTGGCGAAAATCTTTGTCAGTTGACGGCGCAGGTCTGCCGCCTGCTCGCCACGCGCGCCGTGTAACGTTTCCCATTCTGGATGACCGAGCGTTCGGCAAAAGATCTGCCAGAACTTGCGCTCGAGTGGCGCCACCGCCATGTAGCGGCGGTCAGCGGTCTCGTACACCGCGTAGCCAGCGTCGCCACCGGTCAGGAGGTCGTTGCCGCGCTCCGGGACAACGCCTTCGCTCTGGAAGGCAAACAAGGGAAACAGGTGGTGCGCCAGAACGGCTTCACTCATGGCGACATCGACCAACCGACCGTTACCGCTGCGCCGGGCGTCGAACAGCGCAGCCAATATACCGATCACCGCCATGGTTGCCCCGCCGAGCAGATCGCCAATCTGCAGGTTGGGTATCGCTGGCGGCCCGCCGTCAGTGCCGATCTGATCGAGCACCCCGGCGAGCGCGACGTAATTCAGATCGTGTCCGGCAACGCCAGCCAGCGGGCCATCCTGGCCGTAGCCGGTAATGGCGCAATAGACGAGTCGGGGATTTAGCGCACGCAAGGTTTCGTAGCCGATACCAAGGCGCTCGCTCACCCCCGGCCGGAAACTCTCGACGACAACGTCCGCCGTCGCAGCCAGGCGCAGGAACAGCGCACGACCGCGCTCCCTCTTCAGATCGAGCCGCAGGCCGCGCTTGTTGCGATTGACACAGCGGAAGAGGTAGCTGACGCCGTCGGGCCCGTCGCCGAGCACACGCGCGTAGTCACCCGCTTCGTGATCTTCGATCTTGATCACGTCGGCACCCATGTCGGCAAGATGCAGCGTCGCTACCGGCCCGGGGAACAGGCGCGTCAGATCGAGCACACGAACACCGCTTAGCGGCCCACCCGTCATTGGTCCCTCCCGCACGTCGTCAGGCGGTTGGCGTTGATCTCGATCACCTTGCCCTTCGCCAGAGCCTGTTCAAGAAAACGGCCCCGAAAAAGCCAACCGGTCGCTCCCTGCTGGGACGACCAAGGCGTTTCCCAGTCGTCAACGGCGACCCCAACACGAGCAAAGCGCACTTCGACGGGGGGTCCTCCGTCGCTGACGCACGGCATTGCCGCCGCCAGCCGCGCATGGTCGGCGGGCGAATAGGCGAGCAACGGCTTTCCAATGTGCGGACAAGTACCGGCCAAGCGTTGCTCGTCGACCACACTTACGACGGTGCCGCGCAGCCAGTAGACGGGCGTAATCAACACCAAGCCGTCGCCACCCTCGCGATAGAGCACGCAGTCGCCGACTTGTAAACGGGAGGCTGCAGCCTGCTCGCCGGCCGCGGCAACGGCGGTCAAGCAATACCCTACCAGCCATAGCAGGCGTCTCACTGCCGCCGACCCGGCCGTGAGACACGGTGATTCACGACAGCCAGCGCTTCCGTCGACGATAGTGCTTCACGTCACGGAAGCTCTTGCGACCGCCTGACGATAATCCCAAATAGAACTCCTTGACGTCCTCGTTGCTCGCCAGCTCGGCCGCTTGTCCTTCCATCACGACGCGCCCGTTTTCCAGTATGTAGCCAAAGTCGGCGTAGCGTAGCGCCATGTTGGTGTTTTGCTCGGCGAGCAGAAAGGTCACTCCTTCCTTCTGGTTGAGGTCCTTGACGATGGTAAACACTTCGTCGACGATCTGTGGTGCGAGTCCCATCGACGGTTCGTCGAGTAGAACCATGCGCGGATTGGCCATCAACGCACGGCCGATGGCACACATCTGCTGCTCGCCGCCAGAGGTATAAGCCGCTTGGCTGCTGCGCCGGGTTTTCAGGCGCGGAAAGTACGCGTACACCTTGTCAAGCGTCTCGGCAATCGCTCCCCTGCCGTCGGCACGCGTATAGGCGCCGGTGAGGAGGTTTTCCTCGATGCTGAGATGAGCGAAGCAATGCCGCCCCTCCATTACCTGGATGACGCCGCGTTTGACCAGATCGGCCGGCGTTAGCGCTTCGATCCGCTCGCCACGGAGTTCGATCGTTCCCTTCGTCACGTCGCCGCGCTCACCACGCAGCAGATTGCTCACCGCACGCAAGGTGGTCGTCTTGCCGGCCCCGTTGCCTCCCAGCAAGGCAACGATGCCGCGCTCGGGGACGCTGAAGGAAACGCCTTTAAGCACCAGGATGACGTGGTTGTAGATCACTTCGATGCTGTTGACGCGCAATAGATCGTTGGCGCTGCTCATGGCGATCCCTCAGACAGGAAAACAGACGCGCGGCACGCGGCCGCGCGCCGCATCGGTACTCTCGACGCTTATTTCTTGCACTCGTCCGGCGTTCTCGGTTTGATCTTCTTCTCTTCCGCGTACTTGTTCGAAGCCAGCATGACCATCGGCCGCAAGGTCTTCTCGTCCGCCTGGTACCAGTCGGAAGCAAATTCCCACTTGCTGCCATTCCAGGTATGCACGCGCACCCACGCCGATCCCATATGGTCGAGGCACGACGTCTGTACCGGTCGCATGACACCAGCGAATCCCAGGCTGTCGAGGGTCTTCTGATCGAGGTTCAGGTTTTCGAGACCCCAACGCACCTGCTCGCCGCTCATCACCTTGCCCTTGCCGAATCGCTCCTGCGCCTTGCGCACGCCTTCGACACCCAGCATCGCCGAGATCAGACCGCGCATGTAAAGCACCTGTCCCACCTCATCTTTGGGGCCAGTGCCCTGCCCCTTCGCATAGATCTGGTCGACGACCTCCTTGACCACCTTCGAGTTCGGCTCGGCGCCGTGTTGCAGCGTCAAACCACTATAGCCCTTGGCACCGTCCGCCACGTCCTTGACGTCGGGTTCGGCACTGGCCCACCAGATACCCATCATCTTGTCGCGCGGGTAACCGGTTGACTGTGCCTCACGCAAAGCAGTCGAGTTCATCACTCCCCAACCCCAAAGCAGAACGTAGTCCGGCTTCTGCTGCCGGATCTGGAGCCAGGTCGCCTTCTGCTCGACCCCCGGATGCGCGACCGGCAGCAGGAGAACCTCGAAGCCATGCAGCTTGCCCAGTTCCTGCAGCACCGGAATCGGCTCCTTGCCGTACGGGCTATCGTGGTAGACGAGCGCGATCTTCTTGCCCTTGAGCTTGGCAACGCCACCCTCCTTCTTGGCAATGTGCTGAATGGCGACGTCGGCGCCCACCCAGTACGTGCCGAGCAGCGGGAAGTTCCAGGTGAACACGGCGCCGTTTTGCGATTCGCTGCGCCCGTAACCCGCGGTGATCAGCGGGATTTTGTCTACCGGCGCTTTTTCCGTCAACGCAAAGGTAATCCCCGTCGACAGCGGTTGAAAGAGCGTTCCGCCGCCGTGTTTGCCCTTGAGCCGCTCGTAACACTCGACACCACGGTCCGTCGCGTACGCCGTCTCGCACTCTTCGTAGATAATCTTCACCCCGTTAATGCCGCCCCTGGCATTAACCAGTTTCAGATAATCCACGTAGCCATTGGCCCACTGACTGCCGTTCGCCGAATAGGCGCCGGTACGATAAACCAGTACCGGAAAGAACTGCTCCTTGGCCTGAGCCAAAACCGCCGGCACATTGAGCAGCGAGGTACAGGCGAGAGCCGCCGTCGACGCCATCAGGACGAGTTTGCGTAGCTTCATTAGGGTCTCCTCTTTGTAAGTTCCGCCTTGGTTACCGATTCTCGGTGCACCTGCGTTCGCGCCGTCAGTGCGGGAACGGCCACAGACGCAGTTTTTCCTTTCCAGTCGACCACAAGCGAGCGATGCCATGCGGCTCCTTGATCAAAAAGAAAATGATCAGCACGCCGAAGAGAATCAACTCGGCGTGAGAAATACCCGCGGTTGAGATGGTGATTCCAAAGACGCGACCGACCGCGGGCAGGAATTGATTGAGGGCAATCGGCAGGACGACGATGAAAGCGGCACCAAAGAAACTACCCATGATTGAGCCGAGACCGCCAATGATCACCATAAACAGCAACTGGAACGAGCGGTCGACCGAAAACGCGGCCGGCTCCCACGACGCGAGATGAACAAAACCCCACAACGCGCCGGCGATGCCGACGAAGAATGAGCTGACCGCGAAGGCAGAGAGCTTGGCAAACATCGGGCGAATGCCGATCACCTCGGCGGCGACGTCCATATCGCGGATCGCCATCCATTGCCGGCCGACGGCACAACGCGTGAGGTTCTTGGCCAACAGAGCAAACACCGTCAGCCAAGCGAGGCAAAAGAGATACTTGTCGATCGGTTCGCTGATCTGCCAGCCAAGAACCTGCAAATTGGCAACCGAGACCGACCCTGACGAAGCGTTGTTGGTAAACCACGGCACGCGCAAGAACACCCAGTCGGTAAAGAACTGCGCGGCGAGCGTCGCCACCGCCAGATAGAGCCCACGAACGCGCAGGCTGGGAATGCCAAAGAAGATGCCGACTGCCGACGACGTCAAGCCACCAAGCAGAAAACACGCCAACAAGGGAATCCCGTCGATCCGGATCTGGAAGTTATACGCCGCGTAAGCGCCCACCGCCATGAAGGCTCCCGCGCCGAGCGTAATCTGCCCACAGTAGCCAACGAGAATATTGACCCCCAGCGCCGCCAGCGAAAGAATCAGGAACGGAATCAGAATCGCTCGCAGCAGGTACTCGTCGACCAGCATCGGCACGCCGACAAAGGCGAAGACGACAAGGCCGAGAATCAGCCAGCGATCCTGGGCGATCGGAAAGATTTGCTGGTCTGCAGCATAGGTCGTCTTGAATTGCCCGTTCTCGCGATACAGCATGGTCCCCCCGATCCTAAACGCGGTCGATGATCTTCTCGCCAAACAGACCTTGCGGCCTGAAGAGCAGGAAAACCAGAGCCAATTGGTAGGCAAACCAAATCTCGATGCCACCACCGATGTGCGGACCGAGGTAGACCTCTGACAGCTTCTCGCCGACGCCGATAATCAAGCCGCCGATAATCGCTCCGGGAACCGAAGTCAGCCCGCCAAGAATGACAACTGGCAGGGCTCGCAATGCCACCGTCGCCAGCGAAAACTGGACGCCGAGCTTCGAGCCCCAGATGACGCCGGCGACCAGCGCGACGACACCGGCCACGCACCACACAATCACCCAGATCCGGTTCAGTGGGATGCCGATCGACTGCGCCGCCTGGTGGTCGTCGGCCACTGCGCGCAGAGCACGACCGGTGGGCGTCTTCTGAAAGAACAACGCCAATAAGGCGACGAGGGCAGCCGCGATCAGTGCGGCAACAAAGTCCTCTTTGTTGATCAGCAAGCCACCCTCGAAACTGCCTTCGAGAATCAACACGGGGTCCTTGGGCATGCCGACGTCGATCTTATAAACGTCGGTCCCGAACACGCCGGTGCCGATCCCCTCGAGAACGTAGGCAATACCCAGCGTCGCCATCAGCAGCGTCGCCCCCTCCTGATTCACCAGGTGGCGCAGGACGAGCCGCTCGATCAGCCAAGCAACGATAAACATCAATGCCCCGGCGACGAGAAAAGCCAGACCATTGCCGAGCAGACGGCTCTCAATACCAAGCCACTCGGGAATCCAGGCGCTAAAGCGAGCCATCGCCAGCGCGGCAAAGAGCACCATCGCCCCCTGGGCAAAGTTGAAAACGCCGGACGCCTTGAAAATGAGGACGAATCCAAGTGCGACCAGGGAGTACAACATGCCGGCCATCAGGCCGCCGATCAGTGTCTCAATGAAGAATCCCATCCCCTCAGCTCCTTAATGATCCGCACCAAGGTAAGCGCTGACCACCTCCGGATTCCTACGCACCTCGTCCGGAACGCCATCACCGATCTTGCGTCCGTAGTCGAGGACGACGACACGGTCGGAAATATCCATCACCACGCCCATGTCGTGCTCGATCAGGACGATGGTCGTCCCCAACTGGTCGTTAACGTCGAGTATGAAGCGACACATGTCCTGCTTTTCCTCGACGTTCATCCCGGCCATGGGCTCGTCGAGCAGCAAAATGCTCGGCTCCATGGCCAGCGCGCGTCCCAGATCGACGCGCTTCTGCAGGCCGTAAGGCAGGCGACCGACCGGCGTCTTGCGGATATGCTGGATTTCGAGGAAGTCGATAATCTCCTCCACCTTGAGCCGGTGTGTGATTTCCTCCCGCCGCGCCGGCCCCCACCACAACGCCTGCTGCAATAGGTTGCTCGAGATCTTCAGGTTGCGCCCGGTCATCAGGTTGTCGATGACCGACATCCCCTTGAACAGCGCGATGTTCTGAAAGGTTCTCGAGATCCCCGCCTGCGCCGCCTTGTAGGGACTCATTCTGGCGAAGTGCTGGCCGCGCAGGATGATCTCGCCTTCCTGCGGGCGATAGACGCCGTTGATGACGTTCAGCATCGAACTCTTGCCGGCCCCGTTGGGCCCGATGATGGCGCGAATTTCGTGTTCTCGAACGTCGAAAGAAATGTCGGTCAGCGCCTTGACGCCCCCGAAAGAAAGCGAGACGCGTTGGAGATCGAGGATGACTTCACCCCTCTGCCGACTCATTGCGCGACCCTCCCGGCGATGCCGAAAGTCTTCGCCTCGTGAATGGCGAGGTCGGCCGCCACCCTGCCCTGGCGACCATCCTCGAACTTGACGACGGTCTCGATATACTGGCTGCGCTTGCCGCTGTATAGCGCGTCGATGAGCACGGCATACTTTTCGGCGACAAAATTGCGCCGTACCTTGCGCGTTCGCGTCAATTCGTCGTCGTCCGGATCCAGTTCCTTGTGCAGAATCAGAAAGCGGTGAATCTGCGAATCGGCGAGCGTTCCTTCGGCAACCAGTTCGGCGTTTATCTGTTCGATCGACTCCTGAATCAGTCCATACACCTCCGGCTTCGCTGCCAGGTCGGTATAACCGGAATACGCGATGCCGCGTCGCTCGGCCCAGTTCCCGACTGCCCCGAGGTCGATGTTGATAAACGCACAGACGCGCTCGCGACGATCGCCAAAAGCAACCGCCTCCTTGATATAGGGAAAAAACTTGAGCTTGTTTTCGATGTAGTTGGGGGCGTAGATGGCGCCGTTGGCGAGTTTGCCGACGTCTTTGGCGCGGTCGATGATTTTCAGGTGTCCGTCGTCGTCGAACAGACCGGCGTCACCGGTCATGAAATAGCCTTCTGCGTCAAGCGCTTCCGCGGTCGCATCCGGGCGCTTGTAATACTCCTTGAGCAGCATCGGCCCCCGCACCAGAATCTCACCGTTATCGGCAAGCTTGACTTCGACACCGGGCGCCGGCTTGCCGACGCTGTCGAACTTGATTTCGCCGTCGGGTTGCAAACAGACGTAGGCGCAGGTTTCGGTCTGTCCATAGAGCTGCTTCAGGTTAATCCCGAGCGAACGATAGAAGCGGAAAAGATCGGGACCAATCGCCGCCCCGGCGGTGTAGGCGACACGAATTCGGCTCATCCCGAGAACGTTCTTCAGCGGCCCATAGACGAGGACCTTGCCGAGCGCGTAAAGCAGCCGGTCGGCGACACCGACCGCGCGTCGATCGAGGATCTCGGCACCACACCGGCGCGCTACCGCCATGAAGAAGTGGAACAGCTTCTGCTTGACGACGCTCGCATCTTCCATGCGGATCATTACCTGTGTCAGCAGGTTCTCGAAGACCCGGGGCGGGGCGAAGTAATACGTCGGTCCAATCTCGCGCAAATCGGTCATCACGGTATCTGCCGACTCGGGGCAGTTGATCGTGAAACCGACGACCAGCGCCTGCGCAAACGAAAACAAATGGTCGCCAACCCACGCCATCGGCAGGTACGAGAGAACGTCTTCCTGTGCACTCAGGCGATCGAAGGCGATGCCGCCGCCAGCCGCGCTAATGAACGCCTGATGAGTCAGGCGAACACCCTTCGGCTTGCCGGTGGTTCCCGAGGTATACAGCATGACGCTGACGTCGGTCGACAAACCGGCAGCAACGGCGAGCGGCAAGAGATCAGGGTGATTGCGGTTATGAATACGCCCCATTTCCATCAGCTCGCGCACGTCATGGATGAACGGCAGCGTGTAGTGGCGCATCCCGCGTGGATCGTCGTAAAACAGATGCGTAAGCTGCGGTAACGACCCTTGTATCTCAAGGATCTTGTCTACCTGTTCCTGATCTTCGACGAACAGGAAGCGGACCTCAGCGTCGAGGAGAACGAAAAGCATCTCGTCGGCCACCCCGTCCTGATAGAGCGGCACCGGTACCCCGCCGAGGCATTGCACCGCCGTCATCATCATGTACATGCGCGGGCGATTGTTGCCGACAATCGCCAGATTCTCGCCGCGCTGAAAGCCCATCTCGGCGAGTCCGGACGCCAGCGCACGAACCTCTTCGGCGACCTGTCGCCAGCTCCAGCACTGCCAGATGCCGAGATCCTTCTCGCGCATCGCAATGGCGTCGCCGCGCGCCTGGGCATGATGAAAGAGCAGGCGCGGAAAAGTGTCCCGCGCGTGCCCAGAAGCCACGTCCTGCATCTCGTCTCCTCCGCGGTCCCGTCCCCCGGGAGAACCGGCGGCAGGCCCTTGTCTTGTCTGTGTCCGGATTCTAGTCCCATTTCGAATGGGGGTGCGATGCCACATGCTGATGGCCGCAACACCGCCGTTGGCGCCGAAACAGGAAACCGGCGACGCCTAGTCTAGGCGATGTTGATGCCTATAATTGTCGTTCCGGCGACAATTGGCACACTTCTGCGCCGGGGAATGCACATGGAATCCCTCGACGAATTGCTGCAAGCCTCGCTCTGGACCCGGCAACTTTCCGCCGACGAACTCGACGACGTGCGGCGCGACACGGTGGTACGAACGATTCCCGCCGGTAGCTACGTCTGCATGAAAGGCGAAGCGGTTGAGCACTGGCTGGGGATTGTCGACGGGCTGGCGAAGATGGCCAGCAACTGGAGCACCGGCAAAGCGACCAGTTTTGTCGGTCTGTCGACGGGTGCATGGTTCGGTGAGGGGTCGCTGATCAAGGACGAACCTCGTCGCTACGACATCGTCGCGCTACGCGAGTCGCGTGTCGCTTACCTGAAGCGCAGCCGCTTCCACTACCTGCTCGATCACAGCATTGCGTTCAACCGTTTCGTGCTGTTGCAACTCAACGAGCGACTCGGCCAGTTTATCGGCATGGTCGAGCATGAACGCCTGCTGGACAGCGACGCCCGCCTGGCGCGCTGCCTGGCGTCGATGTTTAACCCGTTGCTATACCCAGGCAGCCGCCGTGAGCTCCCCATCTCCCAGGAGGAAATCGGCCTCCTGGCCGGAATGTCCCGCCAGCGCGTCAATCAGGCGTTGCAAAGATTGGAGAGAGACGGTCTGTTGCGCGCCGACTACGGCACGCTGACGATTCTCGACCTGGAGCGCTTGCGTCGCTTCGGAGAGTAGGTCCCAGCCAGCGACGTGCAGCCGCTACAAGCCCTGGGCGGACCGCGTCCGGGAATCCAGCGGGGCATCGGCGTCCCTTCCGCCATCGTTAGGCTCCTGAATTTCCTGAACACGCGGTTTGAACCCAACTTTGTTCTAGGTTAGTATTTCGCGCGGCGAGGAAAAGTCTTGTAAAACCTGGTCACTTTTGCAGTAAAACCGCGTCAACAGAACTAATGTGGAGGATGCAAAAATGAGTAGTGTGATATACGAGCGAATGCGGGGTAATCCCAAGTTCCGCAAGCTGGTGCAGGAACGCGGGCGTTTCGCCTGGACACTGGCGGCCATTGTCCTGTTTCTGTTCTATGGCTATTTCATGCTGATCGCCTTTGCCCCGGGGTTGCTTGGGCAAAAGATCGCCGAAGGGTCAATGTGGCCGATTGGCTACACGATCGAACTGATCCTGTTCATCTTCTTCTGGCTGACCACGGTGATCTACGTGCGTCGGGCCAACGGTGAGTTCGACGATCTCACCCAGGAACTGATCAAGGAAGCACAAAAGGAGGGCAAATAATGCACCGATTAAGTTCAGCGCTGGCTCTGCTGGCGTTTTCGTGTCTCGCGTACGCCGCTCCGGCGGTCGAAGCGACGACCAAACAGGCAACCAATTGGCACGCGATCATCATGTTCCTGATCTTCGTTGCGATGACGATGGGGATCACCTACTGGGCTGCAAGCCGGACCAAGACGACCGCGGACTTCTACACCGCCGGCGGTGGCATCACCGGTTTCCAGAACGGGCTGGCAATCGCGGGGGACTACATGTCGGCGGCCACGCTGCTCGGACTGACGGCGATGGCCTATTCGCAAGGTTTTGACGCCTACATTTACCAGATGGCGTTCTTCGCCGGCTGGCCGATCATCCTGTTCCTGATGGCTGAAAGGTTGCGTAACCTCGGCCGTTTCACCTTTGCCGACATCACGTCGTACCGTCTGGATCAGGGCAAGGTGCGGACGATGGCGGCGATCTCGTCGCTGGTCGTGGTCGTTTTCTACCTGATCGCGCAGATGGTCGGCGCCGGCCAGCTGATCAAGCTGCTCTTCGGTCTCGATTACAACATTGCGATCTTCGTCGTCGGCATCCTGATGATGGTGTACGTGACTTTTGGCGGCATGGTGGCGACGACCTGGGTGCAGATCATCAAAGCCTGCATGCTGCTTTTCGGCGGCACGATGGTTCTGATACTGGCCTACATGCAGTTCGGATTCTCGCTGACCGAATTGCTGCAGAAAGTCGAAGCTGTCCACAAGCTGGGCGCCAAGCTGATGGCGCCCGGAGCACTGCTCGCCGACCCGGTGACCGCCATCTCGCTCGGCCTCGGCCTGATGTTCGGAACCGCCGGTCTGCCGCACATCCTGATGCGCTTCTTCACCGTCGGCAACGCCAAGGAAGCGCGCAAGTCGGTCCTCTACGCTTCGGCGTTCGTCGGCTATTTCTTCAACGTCATCTTCCTGATGGGCCTGTGCGCGGTCATCATCGTCGGTCAGAATCCCGAGTTCTTTGAAGGCGGGGATATCAAGGGCAAACTGATTGGCGGCGGCAACATGGTCGCCATGCACCTGGCGCGTGCGGTCGGCGGCAACATGCTGCTCGGCTTCCTGGCCGCGGTCGCGTTTGCCACCATCCTCGCCGTCGTCGCCGGCCTCGCACTCGCTGGCGCCTCGGCAATCTCGCACGACATCTACGCGCGAGTCATCCGCAAGGGGACGGCCACCGAACAGGAGGAAATCCGCGTCTCGCGCATTGCCACCATCGTTCTCGGTTTCGTGGCGATCGTGCTCGGCATCATGTTCGAGAAAATGAACATCGCGTTCATGGTCGGCCTGGCGTTCGGCGTTGCCGCGGCAGCCAACTTCCCCGTCCTGATCCTGTCGATGTACTGGAAAGGACTGACCACCCGCGGGGCGGTTTGGGGCGGCTACAGCGGTGTCATCTCGGCCGTGCTCTTCGTTCTCTTCTCGAAGTCGGTTTGGGTCGACGTGCTCGGCAACAAGGCCGCGCTCTTCCCCTACACCCAGCCGGCGCTGTTCGCGATGCCGATTGCTTTCATCCTCGCCTACATCATGTCGGTGACCGATAGCAGCGCCCGCGCCAAGAGCGAGAAGGAAGCCTTCGAGGACCAGTACGTTCGCGCCCAGACCGGATTCGGTGCCGCCGGAGCCGCAGCCCACTGAGTCCACGCACCACTCCACCGATTGCCGCGGCCTCGACGCCGCAGCGATCGGCTCGGTCAGCGGCCATCTTCGCCACGCTTTCGGCAAGATGGCCGTTGTTCTTTTCAGGCTCGGCCACGCCGCGTCTTTTTCCTCGGTGAACCGCGCACAACCATGGTCGGCTAAAGTTTGCCGCCAACTGTCCGTCAAGAGGGTAATGAACGCCCCTACCCAGCTCACCATTCCTCCGCGCATGCGCCGCCTACTCCGCGCCCTGGCGGTGCTACCGCTCGTCGCCTGGCTGCCCTCGGTCAGCGAAGCCGCCTGGCAGGTTATCTCGGCCGAGCCGGGCAAGCGGATCGAGATCGATCGCGCCAGCATTCGCCAGGACGAGACCGGAAAATCGGTCGCGCAGGGACGTATCGTGCTTGAAAAACCGATCGTCGACCCGAAGACCTCGTCGTCCTACCGGATCGTCGAAGCCGTCAACCGCTACGATTGTGCTTCGCGTAGCTACACCACGCTTAAGCGGAGCTACTTCAAGGAAGAGGGAAGCCTGCTTCGTGAGGAAGAGGTAAAGATTCAAGTCGAGATGCCGGTACGAACCGGCATGCTCGACGACAAGCTGCTACGCGAGGTCTGCCGACCGAAAGCCGGGGCCGAGGCAGCGGCGGCCGCGAGCAAAGTCGCCGACAAGGTCAATCAGGTCACCGGGGAACTCCGCAAGGCGAACGAGGCGCTACTCGCCAAGGATGTACGCAAGGCCCATCTGGAACCCGCATCCACCAGCCAGGCAGCCACAGAGACCAAGCCTGCCCGCCAAGCGGCGGCGATCACCTCGCCGAGTGAGGTCCGGACGCCTGCCCACAAAACACACGCCGCCGCGAATCGCGCCAACGCTTTGCGTCATGACACCCACTGGTCGTACGAAGGCGAGAAAGGTCCCGACAATTGGGGCAGACTGCGCCCGGACTACGCCGCGTGCGCCTACGGCCGACGTCAGTCTCCGATCGACATTCGTGACGGTTTCCGCGTCGATCTCGAGCCCATCGTCTTCGCCTACCGCCCGTCACCGTTCCGCGTCGTCGACAACGGACACACGATTCAGGTCGAAGTCAGCGGCAGCGGGATCAGCGTGCTCGGCAAGAGCTACGAGCTAGTCCAATTCCACTTCCATCGTCCTTCCGAAGAACGCGTCAACGACAGGCTTTCGGAAATGGTCGCCCACCTCGTCCATAAGGCTGACGACGGCAAGCTCGCGGTAGTCGCCATTCTGTTCGAGAAAGGCGCTGAAAATCCCGTCATCCAGACTGTCTGGAACAATCTGCCGCTGGAAAAAAATCAATACGTCAGCCCACCCGGTATCAGCATCGACGTCGCCGCCTTCCTTCCAGCCGACCGCGGCTATTACACCTACATGGGGTCGCTGACCACCCCGCCGTGCACTGAAGGAGTTCTCTGGCTTGTGCTCAAGCAGCCACAGCCGATCTCAGCGGAGCAACTGGCGATCTTCGCGCGGCTCTACCCCCACAATGCCCGGCCCGTACAGCCAAGCTTTGGTCGCATGATCAAAGAGTCACGCTGACCAGACAGCGCCAACACTGTCCGGCGTACTGCCCGAGAGGTCATTGGACGCCTGCAGCATCGGCGCTTCGATCACTCTTTGCTTTCTTTGCCTCGCGTTCAGCGTCCCGCCGCATCCGTTGTTCACGTTTCTGCTCGCGTTTGGCCTCTTCGGCTGCTCGTCTCTGGCGCCCTTGTTCGGCCTGTCTTGCCTTGTCAGCCAGCTTCTGCTCGCGTTCGGCCGCCTTCGTCGCCTGTTCAGCGCGGTAAGTCGCCGTCTGTTCCTGCTGCCTCTGTTCGCGTAGTGGTTGGTCGAGCGCGCGCTGTGCTTCCTTCGCGGCTGCCTCCTGTCGACGAGCTTCACGCTCGAAGTCGCGTGCCGGCTGATCGAGCTGGCGAGCCGCGACAATCTTCTCTGTATAACGCTTCTTGGCGGTGGCGAGACAATCGTTAACGAGAACTTTGCTGTAGCATCCGTCCTGGTCGGACTTGTACTGACGTTCCGCGTCGTCACGCAGGGAAGCTGCCCGTGCCCGCTGTGCCTGTGCTTCCGCCGGCGATTGTGGAACATCCGGCAAGGCCGAGGGCGTCTCCGCCCACCCGCCCATGCCTATCGACATGGCAATGACCAGCAAACAGCAACGACGCATTGACTCCTCCTTCGACACGCCGCGAACGGTACTCCGGGCGATCCCGCACCCAGGCAGGCGACTTCCACCCGCCGCCAACGTGCGCCTGTTCACTATAATCGAGGCGCTTGCTGCCGCCTACCGCCGACTACGCAGCGCCGCCACCTGCCGCGCCGCGCTATTGCCCGTTTGTCTTGCCCTTCTGACCGCCGGCGAGAGCGGCGCGCAGGTTTCGCTCGCCACGACGTCTCGCGAAATCAACCTCCGACCCTTCGTCGAAGTACTCGAAGATTCGACCGGACAGTTGACCGTCGACGATCTCGAACGTGCTGAAATCGGCCGCCAGTTTCAACGCCTGCCCGGCGACAGCGACCTCAATTTCGGCTTTACGCCGCGCGTCTATTGGCTGCGCTTCGGGCTGCACCCCGAGCCGGACGCGGCCAGTCGCTGGCTGATCGAAGTCGCCTATCCGTCGCTCGACCGCGTCTCGCTGTTCATCCCGCGCGAAGGACGATTCCAGCGAACGGAGACGGGTGATCGGCAAGCGTTTTCGGAACGGCCGTTTAGCCATCACAACCTGGTCGTTCCGATCGATCTCGTTCCGGGAAGCGAAACGACGATCTATCTTCGCGTCGAGTCGACCAGCAGCCTGACGCTACCGATCGCGATCTGGTCTCCGACCGCGCTACACGCCAGCGATCAGGTCTTCTATTCCGGCCTCGCCCTCTATTTCGGCATGCTGCTCGCCTTGGGCCTCTACAATTTTCTGCTCTACTGCTCGCTGCGCGAGCCGGCTTACCTGGCTTACGTCGCCTTCACCGTATCGATTGCAATTGGGCAACTTTCGTTCTTTGGACTTGGCAATCAGTTCCTGTGGCCGAATTCGCCGGTATGGGGCAATGTCGCGACTCCGGTTGGCTACTGCCTGGCGGCTTTTTTTGGGGCACTTTTTACGCAGACATTTCTCGGCACGCGGCGTGCCACGCCCCGTTGTCACCGCCTGATTCAGCTGCTGCAAGCGGGGTTCCTGCTGACCATCGCCGTCGCGCTCGACGATCACTATCGCCCAGCAGGTATTGCAACCGCCCTGCTCGGTACAGCCTTCGCCGTGACTGCCGTGGCAACCGCCGGCATCTGCCTCGCCCGGGGCAGGCCTGGTGCAGGAGTCTTCCTGCTCGCCGGAGCCTCTTCCTGCTCTCGGTCGCCGTCGTCGCCCTGCGCACGCTCGGCTGGGTCCCGACCAACCCGCTCACCCTCTACGCGATGCCGATCGGCTCGGCACTCGAAATGTTGCTTCTCTCCTTCGCCCTCGCTGACCGCATCCACGTCGCCCGCCGCGAGACCGAACTGGCTCAGGCAGAAAACCTGCGCGCCAAGATGGCGGCGATGGACGCTCTGCAACAATCGGAAAAAGCGCTGGAACAGCGTGTCCTTCGCCGCACCGCCGAGCTCGCCGACGCCAACGAACGGCTGCGACAGAACGAAGCGGAACTACGCAAGCTGGCCCATCATGACCCGCTGACCGGCCTGCCGAATCGAACCTTGCTCTATGAGGAACTACGGCGGACGATCGCCCGCTGTCGTCGTAGCGGTGAAAGCTTTGCCGCTCTGATGGTCGATCTCGACGGTTTCAAACCGATCAATGACACCTACGGACACGCCATCGGCGATCGCTTGCTGCAGTCGATCGCCCCGCGTCTACAGGAATGCGTTCGGGCTTCCGACGTCGTCGCCCGCCTCGGCGGCGACGAGTTCGTCGTCGTCGTCGAAGGCGTGGTCGACGCGCCGCAAGCGCTGACCATCGGCAGCAAGATCATCGCGTTGCTCAGCCGCCCCGTTTCGATCGATGAACACTGGGTACAAGTCGGCGCCAGCGTCGGGATCGCCCTCTGGCCAGCGGACGGCGACGACTGCGAGCGCCTGTTGCAAGCCGCCGACCAGGCGATGTACGGCGCCAAACAAGCGGGGCGTGGTCGCTGCACGCTGGCCACGCCTGCCGATCGGCTGACGACGCGACGCAGCGCCTCTGACAAAGCCAGGTCCGTTTGCTAGAATCGCGGCTCCCGTATTGTCGCCCGCCACAGGGAGTTGTCTCGTTGCAAATCGTCTGCCTCGACCTCGAAGGTGTCCTCGTCCCCGAGATCTGGATCGAGTTCGCCGACCGCACTGGCATCCCCGAGTTGCGCCGGACGACGCGTGACGAGCCGGACTACGACCAACTGATGAAATTCCGGCTGCGATTGCTCGCCGAGAACGGACTCGGGCTGCCCGACATCCAGCGCGTGATCGCCGAAATGGGTCCGCTCGCCGGCGCCCGCGACTTCGTCGACGAACTGCGCGAAACGTACCAGCTGATCATCCTCTCGGATACGTTTTACGAGTTCGCCCACCCGTTGATGCGTCAGCTCGGCTGGCCGACCCTGTTTTGCCACAGCCTGGAAGCCGACGCCACCGGGCGCTTGGTGAATTACCGGCTGCGTATGCCTGACCAGAAACGGGAAGCCGTGCGTCGTTTGAAGGAGTTACGGTTTACCGTTGTCGCCGCGGGGGATTCGTACAACGATACGGCCATGCTTGGCGAGGCCGATGCCGGCATCCTGTTTCATCCGCCCGCCAACGTCATCCGCGAGTTCCCGCACTTTGCGGTAACGCAAACGTACGCCGAACTGCGCGCCGAGATCGACAAGGCCTTCGCCGCCTGCACACCTGCCTAGACCAGCAGGTTCATGCCTACGCGACGTTTCTACACGCTTTCCGGATCGTGCCCCGACCAAGTGGGCATCATCGCCCGTGTCTCCGGATTCATCGCTCAACACGGAGGATGGATCCTGGCGTCGAGTTATCACGCCGACGACGGCAGCGGCGAGGGCGAAGCGCGCTATTTCATGCGCATGGAGGTCAAGGCGGACTCGCTGCCGTTCCACCTTGCCGAGTTCCGTGAGCGCTTCCGTCCGCTCGCCGACGCCTTGTCGATGAACTGGAAGATCAGTGACTCGGCAGTCAAGCGACGGGTGGTGATCCTGGTCAGTCGACAGGAACACTGTCTCTACGACCTGCTTTCGCGCTGGCAGGCGAAAGAGCTCGACATTGAAGTCCCCTGCGTGATTTCCAACCATGAAGGCTTCCGGTCGCTGGTCGAGTGGCATGGCATCCCCTTTCACCACGTCCCGATTCGCGCCGACAACCGGCCGGCGGCGTACAACGAAATCGCCCGCATCTACGACGAAGTCAAGGGCGATACGATGGTGCTCGCGCGCTACATGCAGATCCTGCCACCGGAGCTGTGCGCTCGCTATCGCGGACAGATTCTCAACATCCATCACTCCTTCCTCCCCAGCTTTGTCGGCGCGCGACCGTACCATCAGGCCTATCAGCGCGGCGTCAAGCTGATTGGCGCCACCTGTCATTACGTCACTGAGGAGCTGGATCAGGGGCCGATCATCGAGCAGGATGTGATCCGCATCGACCATTCGGACAGCGTCGACGACATGGTTCGCTACGGCAAGGACATCGAAAAAGCTGTTCTCGCCCGGGGCTTGCGCTACCACCTCGAAGACCGCGTCCTGGTCCATGCCAACAAGACCGTCATTTTCCGTTGACCCCGTGCGCGTCAAGCCCGGCCGGCCAACACCGTCCCTATGCCAAGCCTCGCGCTTCGCGTGAGTCGAGGCGGCGATGATCACGCTCAACGGCATTACCCTCCGCCGCGGCAACCACGTTCTCCTTGACCGCGCGTCGCTGACCATTCATGGCGGGGAGAAGGTCGCTCTCGTCGGCCGAAACGGAGCCGGCAAGACGAGCCTGTTCGCCCTGCTCGACGGTAGTTTCCACGAGGACGCGGGTGAGTTCCTTCGCCCCCCCATGTGGCGCTTGGCGCAGGTCGCCCAGGAAACGCCGTCGACCTCGGACAGCGCCACCGATTTCGTGCTCGCTGGCGACGTCGCGCTGATCGCCGCACAAGACGCGCTTCGCTTGGCCGAAGTCGATGCCGACGGCGAGCGCCTGGCGTACGCGCACATGCTGCTCGACGACGCTGGCGCGCACGACGCGCGAGCGAGAGCGCAATCCTTGCTTCTCGGCCTCGGATTCCGGGTCGACGAACTGGAACAACCGGTAGACAGCTTCTCGGGCGGCTGGCGCATGCGCCTTCAGCTCGCGCGGACGCTGATTTGTCCGTCCGACCTGCTGCTGCTCGATGAGCCGACCAACCATCTCGACCTTGACGCGCTCGTCTGGCTTGAATCCTGGCTCAAGCGCTACTCCGGAACGTTGCTGGTGATCAGTCATGACCGCGAGTTTCTCGACGCCGTCTGTTCGACCACGGTGCACCTCGAGGGGGGAAAGCTGAACCGCTACCAAGGCAACTACAGTGCCTTCGAGGAACAGCGCGCGCAGCAGATCGAACTGCAGCAGAGCGCTTATCTTCGCCAGCAGGACCGGATCGCTCGCCTGCAGTCGTTCATCAACCGCTTCAAGGCGAAGGCGACCAAGGCTCGGCAGGCGCAGAGCCGGGTCAAGGCGCTCGAGCGGATCGAACGTCTGGCGCCGGTGCTAACCAGTTCCGACTTCAGCTTCGAGTTCAAGCCACCGACGCATCTGCCCAACCCGATGCTGGCGATCGACGACGCAGCTTTCGGCTACCCGCCCGCTCGCGACGCGCCAGCGAACGCGCCGGCAACCGTGATCCTGAATCGGGTACGTCGGTCACTGCTACCTGGACAACGAATCGGCATTCTCGGCGCCAACGGCCAGGGCAAATCGACGCTGGTGAAAACAATTGCCGGAGTACTCGCCTGTGTCGGCGGCAGTCTTCGTACCGCCCGTGGACTGCGCGTCGGCTACTTCGCACAACAGGAACTTGAGGTCTTGCGGCCGCAGGAAACCCCTTTGCAGCATCTGCAGCGGCTGGCGCGGGAGACCACCGAACACGGACCAAGCGAGCGCGAACAAGACCTGCGGACCTTTCTCGGCAGTTTCAACTTCGGCGGCGAAAAGGTCCGACAAGCGGTCGGAACGATGAGCGGCGGCGAAAAAGCGCGCGTTGTTCTCGCTCTGCTCGTCTGGCAACGCCCCAATCTGCTCCTGCTCGATGAACCGACCAACCATCTCGACCTGACGACGCGCGAGGCGCTGACGATTGCCCTCAACGAGTTCGAGGGAACCGTGGTCGTCGTCAGCCATGACCGCGCGCTGCTGCGCGCGGTGTGCGACGACTTCTGGCTGGTCGCCAACGGCAGCGTGCAGGATTTTTCCGGTGACCTCGACGACTACCAGCGCTACTTGCTTGACGAAGCGCGGCGCAAACGCGACCTCTCCCGGCAGGCGACGCGGGCGAACCCGGTGCGTGACGATCGCTCGCCGCTGGCAGCCAGAAAACGCGCCAGCGGGAACCTGCAGGCCTTGAAACGCCACCAAGAACATATCGATCACGCGCTCGGCGAGTTGCAGCGCGAGCAACGGCTGCTGGAGGCGAGTCTTCTCGACCCACACCCGCCCGCCGGCTTGGCGGTGATCGGCAGACGACTGCAGGCGATCACGGACGAGGCATCCGCCCTCGAAGACCAGTGGCTCGAGATCGTCGATCAGATCGAGGCGGCAAGCCGCCGACTCGCGTCGTGAGAAAATGGGCCGATCGAGGCGGGCAACCAACGGAGGAGGTGATGAAGTTTGAGTTGGCAGAATGGTCGACGGCGATCGAGGTCGGTCTGCCGATCATCGACGCTCAACACCGGCAATTGTTTGAACTCGCTGCGACCTTCAATGGCAATGGTGAGCATATCCGCGTCCTCAAGTCGCTGGCGATGCTGACCGACTACGTCAAGGTGCATCTGCGCGAGGAAGAGGAAATGATGGCGGCCTGCGGCTACCCTGGACTCGAGGGCCACAAGCGGCTGCACGCAGAGTTTCGCCGGATGCTTTTCGAACTGCTCGAAAATGCCAAGCAAATGACCCTGGACGAGATCGCCGAAGAGGTCAAGTTTCTGATTAATGGATGGTTTTACAACCATATTCTGATCGCCGACTTTGCCTATGTGCCCAGCGTCAAGGCCGCCAGCGAGCGCTTGGCGGCGCCTGATAGCTGACGAGCAACGAGCCAACCGGCGACTACCGTCGCCTGGCACCCGCCGGTCAGGCAGGCAGGAACCTGACGACGTGACATCTTGCACCGCCGCTGCGACCAGACGCCGGTAGCATCGTGGCTTTATCGCCAACCAGAGGGTGTTGCCGGCACACTTGGCGGGGTCTCAAAATCCCCTGCCGGCAAGCGGTTTCGTCCCCTTCTTTTTTTCAACCCCGCCGACCGATGACGCTTCTTCGCCTCCTTACCCTGCGGCAGATGCTCACCGTGCCGTACGTCATTCTGCTTCTGCTGCTCGCCGCAGCCATCGGCGGTCTGTCGTATTCGGCCGGCCACGCGGCGGTCAACGCCTTGTCGAACCAGTTGCTCTCGGAAATGGTTTATCGCATCGCACAAGCCGCGGAGAGGCACGTGTTCGGCTCAGGGGCCGTGCTGGAAACGGCGTTTCCTAGCGGGGTCGCGGCGCCGGCGCGTATTGCGGACGACCTCGACCGCTTGCGTACGCGTTTCTGGCTGGCGACGTCGGTACACCGGGATCCGAACCACTATGCCTACTACGGCGATCGCAACGGCGAGTTTTTCGGTCTCTGGCGGCATTCCGAAGATGAGGCCGAACTGCGTCTGCGGACCTCGGGAAGCGGGCCACGAACGCTCTACCGATTCACGGGAATAAGCGGCGAACTGACCAACCCGCAGACGGAAAGCAAGATTTTTGAGCCCCGAGAGCGCCCCTGGTTCAAGTCCGGACAGAGTTCCCGGCTGCATACCTGGACGTCGGTCTACATCGACTTCAAGACCGAAGAGCTGGTGGCAACGCGAGCCCGCCGGGTCAACAACGCGCAGGGCGAGTTTCAGGGCGTGGTTGCCACCGACCTCTCGCTACAACAGGTTAACCAATTCTTGCACCACCTGAAACTCACCGAAAATGGTATCGCCTACGTCGTCGAACCCGACGGTGCGCTGATTGGCGTGTCGCGCGGCCCTCACTTGCGCAAGGACGCCGCAGGCCGCAACGTTCGCCTCAAGGTTGCCGACAGCGAGGATCCACTGGTCGCCGCCAGCTACCACGAAATCCGGAAACTGCTGCGCGAAGCCAACGGCGCAACGCCACCGCGCACGGCGACGTTCGCGACGACTGACGGTCAGCAAGTCGGAGCCGCCTTTACTCGCCTGCAGGACGCAGCCGGACTGGACTGGACGATCGTCGTTGCCGTCCCACGCGACGACTTTCTCGGTGGGGTCACACAGAGCTTTCATCGCAACGTCGTTCTTGCCTTGTTGGCGTCGCTGATGACCATCGTCGTTGGTTTCCGCGTCCTCTCCGTCGTCGCTGGCGATCTGAAACAGCTTGCCTTGGCCGCGCGCAAAGTGGGAAGTGGCAACCTCGACACGGCGCTCGACGTCGACCGCGGCGACGAGATCGGTGATCTCGCAAGAAGCTTTCGCGCCATGCAGGAAAAGCTGCTCAGCGACCGCCTGACCGGTCTCGCCAACCGGGAAGCGTTCCTGCGCCGGGTCGAAGACCGCCTTGAACAACAGGCGTCAGAACCAGGCACGCGTCCGTTCGCCGTTCTCTTCATCGACCTCAACGACTTCAAGCACATCAACGACCGCTTCGGCCACGACGTGGGCGACAAGGTGCTGCAGGAAATGGCGCGTCGGATGCTGGCCGGACTGCGCAGCCGGGATCTCGTCGCCCGGTACGCCGGCGACGAGTTCGTGGTCATGCTTGACGCAGTACACAACCGCCACGACGCCGAAAGCGCACGAGGCAAGCTGGAGCAGCTCCTGGCCGAACCCCTGCTGGCGCTCGAATCCGCGGTCCAGGGCGGTCAGGCGGGGGCGACGGTCGGTCTGGCCGTGTTTCCCGAAGACGGAAACGACGTCGAATCGCTCGTCCAGTGCTCCGACGCCGACATGTACCGGCGCAAACAGGCCCGACAGTGCGCCGCCACGGCAAGCGGCGTCGCTACACCGGCATGAACCAGCGCCGATCGCGGTCGCCGACCTCACGTAGCGGATAGCCGTAAAGTCGACTGAGCGAATCACAGTTGATCACTTCGTCACTCGCGCCATACACACACGTGCCGTCACCAAAGACGAGCAACGAACGGTCGCAATACCTTGCGGCAAGTCCAGGTTCGTGCAGCACCATCACGAAAGCCAGATGCTGCTTGACGGCAAGCCCGGTCAGCAGGTCGAGTACCGCCAGCTGATGATTGAGGTCGAGGTGGGCCAGCGGTTCGTCCAGCAGGTAAAGGCGCGGCTGCTGCGTCAACAGCACGGCGATCGCCAATCGCTGCCGCTCGCCACCCGACAAGGTCTGGACGTCGCGTCGCTCGAACTCGGCGAGGCCGACCGCCGCCAGCGCCTGTCGCGCTATCGTCGCATCGGTCGCCGATTCCCAGTCCCAGCGCCGAAGATGCGGGTGACGTCCGAGGAGCGCGGTTTCGAGTACGGTCGACGAAAACGAATCAGCACGGTGTTGCGGCAGCCAACCGCGAAGCCGGGCGATTGATCGAGCACCGAGCTGACGGTAGTCGACGCCGTCGATCAGCACCCGTCCCTCGTCAGGCTCGCGCAAGCCAGCGAGCACCGACAACAGCGTCGACTTGCCGGCACCGTTGCGACCCAGAACGGCGAGGCACTCACCGGCATTGACGGTAAGCGACAAATCGCGACAGAAAGTCCGTCCGCAAACGCCGACGCGCAGTGCGCACGTGGCGAGCAAAGGCGGTGCGTCGCTCATCAGCGAATCACCGCGTCGCGGTGCGCGACAGCAGAAAGAGGAAAACCGGCACTCCGAGCAGTGCCGTCAGCACCCCGACTGGCAGCTGCTGCGGTGCCAGGACGGTCCGCGCCAGCGTATCGGCGATCACCAGCAGGCTGCCACCGGCCAGCATCGAGGCGGGAAGCAGCACGCGCTGGTCGTTACCCGCGGCAAGACGGACCAAATGCGGAACCACCAAACCGACAAAACCAACCGTTCCGGCGTGAGTAACCGCCGCTGCCGTCGCCAACGAGGCGATCACATAGACGCCACGGCGCAAGCGTCTAACTTCGACACCGAGGGCTTGTGCGACGTCGACGCCGCGTGCCAAGACGTTGAGCTCACGCGCGAACGGCAAGGACGCCAATAGGGCCACGACCATCAAGGCAAGGGCGAGCTGCGGCTCTCCCGCCTGCGACAGATCACCCATCAGCCAGAACAACATGCCCCGCAAACGGTCGTCTGGCGCGACGGCGAGGATCAGTGTCACGACCGCGCCGCAACCGGCAGCAATGATGACGCCGGTAAGCAGCAAGCGCGACTGGTTCCAGCCACCGTCGCCCTGCGCCAGCCCAAAGACTAGAAGCATCGCGGCAAGCGCGCCGGTAAACGCCGCGGCATTGATTCCAGCGACCTCGAAACCGACAACGATCGCCAACAAAGCGCCAATGCCGGCGCCGCCGGAAATGCCGAGAACGTAAGGATCGGCGAGCGGATTGCGCAGCAAGACCTGGAGCAAGGCCCCAGCGAGCGCCAACAAGCCGCCACAGGCGAAGCCGGTCGCCGCCCGCGGCAGACGCAAGCTGCGCACCAGGTCTGCATAAACCCCACTGCCATCGCCGATCAGGCTTGACACCACCTCTGACCAGGAGAGGTGAACGCTGCCCACCATTAACGCCAGCGCGATGCTGAACTGCGCCAGCCCGGCGAGGGCGACGACGATCAGCAGGGCCCGGCGTCGGGTGGGCATGGTCGCTTACTTCGGCGCGTAGCGGACACCCGCAAAAACGTTGGCGCCAGCGGTCGCGTAGTCGTTGATGGTTTCGTACTCCTTGTCGAAAATATTGTTGGCACGCACGAAGAGCGTCCACTCGCGTTGCAGACGATAGTCGGCATAGAGATTGATCAGGCCGTAGCCGCCCAGCGAGACGCGATTCGCGGGGTCGTCGTAACGCTTGCCGACCACTTGCCACTCTGCACGCAGTTCCCAGTCGCCCAAGGAGCGCGTCACGTAGCTGCTGACCTGCTGACGAGCCCGCCGAGCGAGCTGGTTCCCTTTGTTCGGTCCGTCCTCCTGGTTCTCGGGATCGAGAAGGTCAACCGCAACGCCCGCCGACCAGCCCGGGAAACGGCCGTCCCAGGTCAGCGTCGCCCCACGCAGCAGGGCCTCGCTGACGTTGACCGGAGCAAAGGTCGGCGGCCGGAACTCGATCAGGTCGGACACCGAGTTGTAATAAAGTACCGCCCCCAGCCGCTGACCCGCCCTTTCCCAATTGACGCCGAACTCGGTGTTCTTCGCCCGCTCCGGCTTCAAATCCGGATTACCGCCAGCAAAGAAGGCGCTCGGAGGAAAGTACAGTTCATTGAACGTCGGCGCTCGAAAGGCCGTACCGTAGGCAGCGTGTGCGCGCCACTCGGGGGTAAACTGGTAGCCGTACGAGATCGAGCCGGTGTTCTCACCGCCAAACTGCGAATTGTCATCCCGGCGCAGATTGGCCTGCACCCGGTGCTGGCCGATGGTTGCGTTCCAGCCGCCGAGCAGCGAACGAATCGTCCGTTCGCCGACGGTATAGTCCACCGTACCCGACACCTTCTGCCGGTTGTACTCGGCCGCCAACAACGCTTCACCAATCGGCAGCTTGATGTCGTTCTGCCAGGTAAGCAGGTTCATGTCGGTGCGAAAGCTCGCGTCGCGCGTGCTGCCGATGGAGTCCTTGGCGTCGTCGGTGCTTCGTCCGAGGCGCAAGGTGCTGGTCCAGCTCTGTCCGATCCGATTGCGCGTGTAGACAGAGTAAGTGCCGACCGTCTGTTCCCCGGTGTAGTTCTTGTCAGCACCATTGGGTGTGAAATCATTGCCGTCGTACCGGTTGGTGCCATTACTGACCAGCGCGCTGGCGCCAAACTCCTGGCCTTTCGCCGGAGTAACGACGACACTGGCGCTTAGATTGCGGTTCCAGTAACCATCGCGATCCCGGTTGAAGAAGGGGCTCTGCTTGTTATTGATGGCATTGAAGCTGTCAGTATTCAGGTACCCCGCCTGCACGCTGTAGGAAACCCATTCGTTGCCCCCTGAAACGCCAGCCGTCGTATCGCTGGTGTGATACGACCCGTAACCGGCGCTGGCGTTAAGGCGCGTCGGACCGTCGCCGCGGCGGGTAAAAATCTGGATCACGCCGCCAATCGCATCGGCACCGTAAAGGGATGACGCAGGGCCGCGCAGAATCTCGATACGTTCGATCTGATCGAGCGGAATGCGCGACAGCGCCGCGCTGCCGGTAGTCGCCGAGCCGATTCGCTGACCGTCGATGAGGAGGATTGACTGGTTGCTCGCCGCTCCGCGGATGAAGACGCTGGCGTTGGTTCCCGCGCCCCCGTTGGCGACGTACTGTATTCCCGGCTGCCGCGCCAGCAGCTGCGCCAGCGTCGTCTCTCCGGCCTGCTCAATCTCCTCGCGCGTGATGACCGATACGTCACTGTTGAGTTCATTGCTACGGGTCGGCTGACGCGTCGCGGTCACGACGATCGGATCGTTGGTCAACTCGCCCGCCAGCAATACGGGCGAACAAACGGCGAGCAACGCGGCAGTCGTCCTCACGACCCGGCGTTGGCGCCTGTGTGCTTGATTCATGATGAAGGTCTCCCTTGACAACCGGCAAGCGTCCCCGCAACCCGGTGGGCTTCGAATGCGGAACGACTGCTGGGGTACAAGAGGTTCAGACGCCAAGCGTCCGGTGCCCGCCTCCCCGCGGTACTTCCGCCCTATCGTGTGCGCTGGCCGGTATCCGGGCTGACGAGTCTTGATGTGTCGCCTTCCCAGGCCTTGACCCAGTGGCATTTGGACACACCCACACTCGCTTACCGTTGCGGGGGCAGCACAGGCCTAGTGTCTTGGTAACACGCACCTGTTTCCCGTTTCACCGCACTGCCTGAATGCGCAGCACGGCACCTCGCACCGTCTTCTCCGCGCCCTGGTGAACGCGAAGCGGGCGATTATAGCGCGCCTTGAACAGGCGACGATGTACAGGTTGGAAAAACTCTCGAAGACGATAAACCACGTTGAGAACCGCCTCTTACGCCTTGACCAGGCGAACTTGTTACCTCTATAGTCCGGCCCATGCTCCCAGAACTTGACGCGCTCGAGAACCGAATCGCCGAGGTGGTATCGCTTTGTCAGGCCTTGCGCGCAGAGAACGAAGGACTTCGCCAGCGGCTCGACGCCGCCGATGCCGTTCGCGACCAACTCGCTGAACGGATGCGAGTCGCCTGCACCCGGATCGAACAGCTCGCCTTGCAACTGCCCGCCGGAAAACCGTGAGCAACCCTGCTGCGATGCCCAACGAAGCGAGCTTCCTCGACATCACACTGCTCGGCAAGGAGTATCGCGTCGCCTGCCCACCGCAGGAACAATCGGCGCTGGCCAACGCCGCCGCCTACGTCGACGAGAAGATGCGCGGTATCGCCGAGAAGACGCGCAGCAATCTCTCCGAGCGAATCGCCGTTATGGCCGCCTTGAACATCGCGCACGAACATCTGATCTCAAATCAGAGGAATCTCGACACAGATCGAAAAATTGAATCTGCGATGGGAGTGGACATCGACACGCTTAGGCGTAGAATTTCCTGCATGGAGGAAGCACTGGTGGCGGTTCTCAAACCGCCCCAGGGTGAGAAGTGAGTATTCTGGATAGGTAGATCTTCTCGCAACCTCCCGAGGAGTTCCCTGCGGTGTTTGTTAAGGTCATAGATTCCGTGGACCAATGCTCAAAGGCATCGGTCGCCGACCATCGAAACTGCTGTTGTGTGTGCTCCTCATGTCGAGCATGCCTGATGCGGGAGGAAAGTGACCCTACTGAATCCAGGTTCAGGATGCCGGCCTGACGGCACTCGCGGGGACAATCACCAAAAGCGCGGAACGTGGTTCCGCGCTTTTTTTTGTTCAGGGACTGGCACTCAGCTGGCCGTAAATTCATTTATTGCGGCTTGACCTGTATCAAAAAAAGAAGGCGCAGGAGGCATAGAGTGTGCGTCTGACACCATGGTGTCCCGGTCGGACGGGGTAATACACGGGACTCCGACCGACAAGCCTGAAGAATCGCCTCGAGTCCATGAACCTTTCCAGCGTACTGGTCAACGCTTTGCCGCAGGCGTTGGACGAGGTCGCAGCGAGCCTGTCCTTGCTGGCCGGCGTCGAGATCCATGCGACAACCGCGGAGGGACGGCTGATCGTTACCATCGAGGCTGACTCCGATCAGGCCGTGGCCAATCTTTTCACCCAAATCAACCAGCAACCGGGCGTGCTTTCTGCGTCCATGGTTTACCACCAGTTCGAACCCGATCCTGACGAGGAAGTGTGAGATGAAATTGACTTTGACGCGTCGCGACTTTATCAAGACCCAGGCGGTCGCCGCCGCTGCCAGCGTCGCCGGCATCAGCGTGCCGGGCCTCGCCGAAGCCGCCGCCGGCAAAGACGATGGCGTACGCTGGGACAAAGGCGCCTGCCGTTACTGCGGCACCGGCTGTGGCGTACTCGTCGGCACCAAGGACGGCCGTATTGTCGCCACCCAAGGCGACCCGGACGCTCCGGTCAATAAAGGCCTGAACTGCATCAAGGGCTACTTTCTGTCGAAGATCCAGTACGGTAAGGACCGCCTGACGACGCCCTTGCTGCGGATGAAGGACGGCAAGTTCGACAAGAACGGCGAGTTCACACCGATCTCCTGGGATCAGGCGTTCGACCTCATGGCCGACAAGTGCAAGGTGGCACTCAAGAAGGGGGGCCCGCGCAACATCGCCATGTTCGGCTCCGGACAGTGGACGATCTGGGAAGGCTACGCCGCCGCCAAACTGATAAAGGCCGGCTTCCTGAGCAACAACATCGACCCCAACGCGCGCCACTGCATGGCGTCCGCGGTTGCGGGTTTCATGCGCACCTTCGGTATCGACGAGCCGATGGGCTGCTACGACGACATCGAACACGCCGACGCCTTCGTGCTCTGGGGCTCGAACATGGCGGAGATGCATCCGATTCTCTGGTCGCGGGTCACCGATCGGCGGCTCACCGGCAAGAACGTGAAGATCCACGTCTTGTCGACCTTCAGTCACCGTTCAACCGAGCTTGCCGACAACGAGTTGATCTTCAAACCGCAGAGTGATCTGGCGATCCTCAACTACCTCTGCAACTACATCCTCCAGAACAACGCCGTCAAACAGGATTTTGTCGCCCGCCACGTGAACTTCAAGCGGGGTGTGACCGATATCGGCTACGGTCTGCGCCCCAACCATCCCCTGGAAAAGGTCGCGATGAACAACGGCTACCCCGGCGAGGATGGCAAGCCAAAAGGCAACCCGGGCGCCGCGAGCCCGATGACCTTCGACGAGTTCAAGGCCTTTGTCGCCGAATACACGCTCGACAAGACCCACGAGCTGTCAGGCGTTCCCAAGGACAAGCTGGAAGCGCTCGCCAAGGCCTACGCCGACCCCAACACACGTGTCACCTCGTTCTGGACGATGGGTTTCAACCAGCACACCCGCGGCACGTGGGTCAACAACATGATCTACAACGTGCACCTGCTGGTGGGCAAGATCTCCGAGCCGGGCAACAGCCCCTTCTCGCTCACCGGCCAACCCTCCGCCTGTGGTACAGCGCGTGAGGTCGGCACCTTCGCCCATCGCTTGCCGGCCGACATGGTGGTAACCAACCCGCAGCATCGGGAAATCAGTGAGAAACAGTGGAAACTGCCGGCGGGAATACTTCCCGACTGGATTGGTGCGCACGCCGTGGCCCAGAGCCGGTTGCTCAAGGACGGCAAGATCAACTTCTACTGGACGACGACGACCAACAACATGCAGGCCGGGCCGAACGTCAACGACGAGATCTTCCCCGGCTGGCGCAACCCCGACAACTTTATCGTCGTCTCCGACGCCTACCCGACCGTTTCCGCGATGTCGGCCGACCTGATTCTGCCCTCGGCGATGTGGATGGAGAAGGAAGGCGCGTATGGCAACGCCGAACGCCGCACGCAGTTCTGGCGGCAGCAGGTCGCCGCTCCGGGTCAGGCGAGATCCGACCTTTGGCAGTACGTCGAGTTCTCGAAACGCTTCAAGACCGATGAGGTCTGGCCCGCCGCGCTGCTCGACAAGCATCCCGAGTACAAGGGCAAGACGCTGTACGACGTCCTGTTCGCCAACGGACAGGTCAACAAGTTCCCGCTTGCCCAGACCTATAAAGGCTTTGACAACGCCGAATCGAAGGCCGTCGGCTTCTATCTGCAGAAAGGACTGTTCGAGGAATACGCCGCCTTCGGTCGCGGACACGCGCACGACCTCGCCGACTTCGACGTTTATCACAAGGCGCGCGGGCTGCGCTGGCCGGTCGTCGGTGGCAAGGAGACGCTGTGGCGCTTCCGCGAAGGCTACGATCCCTACGTCAAGACCGGCGAAGGCGTCAAATTCTACGGCCACCCGGATGGCAAGGCGGTCATCTTCGCCCTTCCCTACCAGCCGCCGGCAGAAATGCCGGACAAGGACTACGACCTCTGGTTGTGCACCGGGCGAGTGCTCGAGCACTGGCACACCGGGTCGATGACCCGGCGTGTTCCGGAACTCTACAAGGCGATGCCCGACGCCTGGATGTACATGCACCCGGACGATGCCAAGAAGCGCAGCCTGCAACGCGGAGACGTGGTTAAGGTCGCTACCCGTCGCGGCGAAATTCAGGTTCGCGTCGAAACACGCGGCCGCAACCGGCCTCCCGTCGGGCTCGTCTTCGTCCCCTTCTTCGACGAGCATCGCCTGGTCAACAAGCTGACTCTGGACGCGACGTGCCCGATCTCGAAAGAAACCGATTTCAAGAAGTGCGCGTGCAAGGTGGTCAAGGCCTGAGCGCCGAAAACCGGGTATCAGGAAAAGCCGCGGGCGGAGTCACGCCGCCCGCCTGCGGCTGATCCCTCTTCTGCGACGTCACGATGGTCAAGGAACAGGCGAACAGCGCCTTGCAGCCCGAGCAGCGGACCGGTGGACCGGCGCGACGGCGGTTTGTCGTCGAGTCGGCGCGACTGCTCTGTGGCGTCGGCATCCTCGGGCTTGGACTCGCAGGCTACGCCAGACACGCCAAAGCCAAAGCCCCGCTGGCGATTCGACCGCCCGGAGCGGGTCGCGAAGAAGATTTTCTCGGCGCCTGCATCCGCTGCGGCATGTGCGTGCGCGACTGTCCGTATCACATCCTCGAACTGGCCAGGCCGGAAGCGTCCGTTGCCACCGGAACGCCCTACTTCACGGCGCGCAGCGGCCCCTGCGAGATGTGCGAAGACATTCCGTGCGTCAAGGCTTGTCCGACGGGAGCTCTTGATCACCGGCTGACGAACATCAACGACTCACGGATGGGTCTTGCCGTCTTGTCCGATCAGGAGACGTGCCTCAACTTCCTCGGTCTACGCTGCGATGTCTGCCACCGCGTCTGTCCGGTCATCGACCAAGCGATCACCCTCGAGTTGCGGCCCAATACCCGCACCGGTCGCCATACGATGTTCATCCCGACGGTTCATTCGGAACACTGTACCGGTTGTGGCAAGTGTGAGAACGCGTGTGTCACCGACGAGGCGTCGATTCGCGTGCTACCGCGACCACTCGTCAAGGGTTCTCTCGGCGAGCACTATCGTCTCGGCTGGGAGGAAAAAGCCAAGGCGGGAGGTCGCTCGCTGGTCGAGGACAAGGACTTGATCGATCTGCCGGATCGTTTGCCCGAAGGAACAAAACTTGAAGGCCACTTCGACCCCGGCAGCAGCCCGGTCGTCCCCAGCCTACCGCCAGGGCTCGGTCGTCCGGCAACGCCATCAACCCCCCGTCCTTGACCGGACACTCGGCGACCCGCGTACCCCATGAACACGCAACGTGCCGGTGCTGAAGCGATGGCGAGCAAAGGGCGGCTGGCAGCCAACCAGTGGTTGCTGGCGCGACGCCTGATCCAAGTCGTCATTCTGGGTCTGTTCCTGCTCGGACCCGTCGCCGGTATCTGGCTCGTAAAGGGCAACCTTGCCTACAGTTTGACGCTCGACACGCTGCCATTGACCGATCCCTACGTCCTGCTGCAGTCGCTGTTCGCCGGTCACGTCCCGGAGCGACTCGCCTGGATCGGCGCGCTGATCGTCGGCATCGTCTACCTGCTCGTCGGGGGGCGTGTTTATTGCGCCTGGGTGTGTCCGATCAACCCGCTCGCGGACCTCGCTCACTGGCTGCGCGGTCGCCTGGGAATCAAGGGCAGCGCGCACGTCTCGCGCAGCAGCCGCTATTGGATTCTGGCGATGACCCTGGTGCTCGCAATGTTCAGCGGGACGATTGCCTGGGAGTTGGTCAACCCCGTCTCGATGTTGCACCGCGGCCTGCTTTTCGGACTGGGAGCCGCGACGACCGTCGTCGTCGCCGTCTTTCTGTTCGACCTGTTTGTCATGAGTCGCGGCTGGTGTGGTCACCTCTGCCCAGTCGGAGCCTTCTACAGCTTGCTCGGACGCTGGAGTCCGCTACGGGTGACGGCGGTGCAGCGCGCGGCGTGTAACGACTGCATGGACTGCTTTGCCGTTTGTCCGGAGCCGCAAGTCATTCGTCCCGCCTTGAAAGGTGCCGGCAACGGCGTCGGACCGGTCATCGTCGCCGCCAACTGCACAAACTGCGGACGTTGTATCGACGTTTGCTCGAAAGACGTTTTTGCCTTCGGCCTACGTTTCAACAATCCGCCCGACAACGGAACGCCGGCCGCCATGCACGCCGCGAGTCGCGGCAACTGAACAAACTTTGCAGGACATCATCCTTTGACGTGGAGGGAGCGCCAATCATGACCCAATCTCTGAAACTTACTGTCGCCATCGCCGCCGGCTGCCTGAGCGCGCTGGTTTTTGCCGCCGACACGACGAAGTCGATGCGCGGCGCCGACGTTGCGGCACCCGATCAGGCACCCGAAGTCAAGACCTACGTCGGCAAACGTCCGGGTACCGAGGCGCCGATCGCGAGGACGTTCAGCACGCAACCGCCGGTGATCCCACACGCCGTCGAGAACTTCGACGAGATCAACCTCGAAAACAATCAGTGCATGGATTGCCACTCGGCAGCGACTTATCAAAAGAAAAAGGCGCCCAAAGTCGGTGACAGCCACTTCATCGACCGTGACGGCAAGAAACACGCCGAGGCGACCGGTGGTCGCTACAACTGCGTGCTGTGTCATGTACCGCAGGTCGATGCCCCCCCGCTGGTCGACAACACTTTCAAGGGCGACACCGTCAAGAAGGTGGTCAAAAAGAACTGACCCGCCGCGGCCCGACTGGCGGTCCGCCGTCGGCGACAGCGCTCAGCGCGCGAGATCGTGCTCGCCGCAAAGTGCGAGCACAGCGCTGCGCGCCGTATCGCGCAAGCAGACCGCGGCCGCCCAATCGGTACCTTCCGGAAACAACGGTTCGCCAAGCGCGACGGCAAGGTTTCCACGCCGCGGTAGCCACGTCCGGTCGCGGAGAACGCTACGCGTCCCGCGTAGCGCGCACGGCAACACCGGCACGCCGGTTCGCGCCGCACTAACGAAAGCGCCCATGTGAAACGGCTTGAGGCCCGCCTCGCGCGAAAACGTTCCTTCGGGAAAGATGACCAGTTTGCGGCCGGCGGTCAGACCGGCGACGAGCGCCGCCACGTCTTCGACACTCCTGGACGCCTCGTGGCGCTCGACGAACAGCGTATCGAGTTGCCGGAGAAAAGCGTAGATCGCCGGCTGGGCGACGAATTCGCGCTTGGCGACGAATGCGTACGCGGCCTCCGGTGGCAAAGCGGCGCACAGCACCAGCGCGTCGAGATAGCTGCCGTGATTGACGAGCAGGAGATGGGGTCGAGAGGGCAGCCGACTCGCTGCGATCCGCGCAACGGGCATCGCTGCCAGCCAAAGAAAGATTCTCGCCGCGCGATGGACGAGGTGACGACAGAGACTTGGCGAGTGCAAGATAACCACACCGGCGAATACCGGCAGCGCGAGCAACAAGAAAACAAACCAGCACCAAAGGCCATACGCCCGCCGAGCCACGCGCTGCGCCTTTTCCGCACCACGCGCGCGCAGCCCAGCCACGGCCAGGCGCAGGAGCTGCAGACGAGCCGACGGCGCCGTCGCTCCGATCGCACCCCGTTCGAAGGCCTCACGTGAGGCACTACGCCGAATCTTACCGCTCGACGTCTTGAGCACCGAATTCGGTGGTGCCAGAACCACCTCGTCAGCGGGCTGGCCAATGGTGTCTATCGCGGCGTCGTTGATCTGGTGCCGCAGTGCATCGCGTTGCAGCGGATCGCTGACCCGCGTTTCGGCGAGAACCACCAGTCGCTCGCTACCGGTTGTCGGATCGCTACTGGCAAAGACAGCGACGCAGCCGCGACGGATTCCCGGAAGGTTGCCGACCGCCTGCTCGAGCTCGTACGGATAAATGTTTCGCCCGCCACGAATGATCAGATCCTTGACCCGGCCAGTGAGATAGATCTCGCCATCAACGCTGTAGGCGTAGTCACCAGAGTCGAGCCAGCCATCGCGAAAGAGCGCTTTCGTCGCCGTCGGATTCCGATAGTAGCCCGTGGTCGCCGACGGCCCACGGAACTGCAGGCGCCCGACGCGTCGATCGGCCAGTTCGCAGTCGCTGTCATCGACGATACGGATCTCATGCTGCGGCAAAGGGCGTCCACACGCCGGCACTTCGAGCCTGTCGGCATCACCAAGCGCCGCTGGCAGCGCGCAACGCGTCTCAAGCAGGGCCGAGCGGCGGACACAGTCGATACGCGGACCGCGATCGAGAGGCGGAAAAGCCAGGCCGACCGAGCACTCGGCCAGGCCATACACCGGAGTTAATGCCGTTGCACGCAGCCCGTGGGGAGCGAAGCGCTTGGCAAAGGCCGCGAGTGTCGTCGGGCTGACTGGCTCGGCACCGTTCAACGCCAGCCGCCACGACGACAGATCAAGCCCCTGCAGATCCCTCTCGTCGAGTTTGCGGGCGCAGAGGTCAAAAGCAAAGTTTGGCGCCGCAGAGAGCGTCGCGCGATGCTGCGAAATCGCTCGCAACCAACGGACCGGTCTCGCCAAAAAAGCCAACGGCGACATCAGCACCAAACGGAGCCCGAAGTAGAGCGCACCAAACCAGGCCCCGATCAGCCCCATGTCGTGATACAGCGGCAGCCAGGAGACGAAGACATCGTCGCTGCTGACCGCTATCGCTGCGCCCATCGCACGCAGGTTGGCGAGTAGATTGCTGTGGCTGAGAACCACTCCCTTGGGGTCACCGGTGCTCCCGGAGGTGTACTGGAGAAAGGCAATGTCCTCGGCCCGCGGCCGATAAAGCAAGGGTTGCGATTCGTCGTGCAATTCGCCATACGATTCGTCGTGCAATTCTGCCGGCGTCAGAACTTCACGCAAGCAGGGCACTTCGGCGCGCAGCAAAGCGGCGACCCCCTTGGCCTGGGCAATCGTGATCAACGCGCCGACCTTGGCGTTGGCGAGAATTCGCGCATGTCGGCGCAGGTGATCGTCCAGCTGTGAGAGCCGAGCCGGCGGGTAAATCGGCACTGGAATGCCGCCGGCAAGCAGAACACCAAAAAAACTGGTCAGGTAAGCACGCCCCGTGGGCAGCATCAAAGCCACGGTTTGCCGTGGCGTCACGCCGCGACCGACGAGTCCGGCTGCCAGGACACGCGCTTCTCGCAGCAGATCCGCGTAGGAAATCCTCTCCACCGACGACTCGCCGTGCTCGCCGGCGTCGCCGTACAACAACACGTGCGTCCGCTGCGCATGGCGTTCGACGTGCCATTCGAGTACCTCGAGCAACGTCGTCGCTTCGCTCGGATGCCCCTCTACGGCACCCTCGCTCTGCCAAGCTGCAGGGAGCGCCGCCAGCTCGTCGGGAGCGGCCAGGGCGAGAAAGCGCAACAAGTCGGCGGGTGTTTCCACTTCGGCCATCGCCGCTTCAGGGAGTGACTTGGCAAACTCGCTGCCGACGCGTAACAGCAGCTCGGCGCGCGCCAGACTGTCGAGGCCGAGATCGCGCTCGAGATGGCTCAGCAGGGTAACGCGGGCGTCGCTGGCTCCAGGGCGCGTCTCCACCACCAGATCGGCCACCACACGCAAGACCCGGTCAGCGATCGCCGACGAGGTCGCCGCGTGTTCTTGTCGGCCCCCGGGCAGAGCGCTCACAGTTCTGTTCCCGGACACCGCGGGGTCATCTTGAGTCAAGACCTTCCGTCAACGTTGCGCGTCGCTCAAGACAGCGATCGCGTTCGCTGGACAAGGCGCGACACACGCGCCACAACCGGTACAGTGAGCAGGGTGCGCCCGTGGCGCAGCAACCGTACCGGCTTGCAGCAGAAAAGAAATCGCACGGGCCTCGCACTGGTCGGCGCAGATGCGGCACTCGACCCGGCGGCGAGCCAGGCACTGGTCGCCAATCACCGCCTTCGCGGACCACGGCGACTCACCGGGCTGGCGCTGCAGAGCACCTGGGCGGCACGCCTCGACGCAGGCCCCGCAAAAAGTGCACTCGCCCGCGCTGAAATCGACTTCCGGAGAGCCGACTCCTCCGGGCAAGCGGATGACGCCGCCAGGACAAACCCCCCGACAGTCACCGCAGCGCGTACAGGTGGCAAGAAAGCGGCTTTCCGTTGTCGCCCAGGGCGGGCGCAAGGCCGCTTTCACCGACCCGGGCCGCCCGCGGAGAAAAGCGCGCCGGCTAGCGAAGTCGCTCACGAGACCGTCGCCGCCACGTCACCCGCCCCGGGACAGCTGAAAGTCGATGCGTCCGCTTTCGAGATCGGCGCGAACGACCTTCACCTCAAGACGATCACCAAGCCGGAAACGTTTGCCCGTCCGTTCGCCGAACATCTGGTGCTTGACGGCATCGTAGCGGAAGTACTCCTCGCCGAGTTCCGAGACATGAACCAGACCCTCGACGTACACCGCATCGAGAACGACGAAAACGCCGAACGGGACTACGGCTGAAATCGTCCCCGCGAAAAACTCTCCGATTCGGTCACGCATGTAGTAGCACTTGAGCCAGTTGCCAACGTCTCGTGTCGCCTCGTCGGCTCGCCGCTCGGTCATCGAACAGTGGGCGCCGATCTCTTCCCAGTTGCCAGCCGGGTAACGACCGCCTGCCAGCAACGCCTTGATCGACCGGTGCACCAGCAAGTCGGGGTAACGCCGTATCGGTGACGTAAAGTGCGTGTAATGCTCGTACGAGAGTCCGAAATGCCCAACGTTATGCGGACTGTAGACCGCCTGACGCAGCGAACGCAGCATCACCGTCTGTAGCAACTGGGCGTCAGGGCGTGCCTTGGTCTGCGTCATCAGAACAGCATAATCCTTCGCTTTCGGCTCTTTCCCGCCACCGAGCTGGAGACCGAACTCTCTGAGAAACGCGCGCAGCGATTCGAGTTTCTCGGGCGTCGGACCTTCGTGGACACGATACAGGCCAGGATGTCCGTGCGCTCGGAGGAAAGCCGACGCACAAACGTTCGCCGCCAACATGCACTCTTCGACCACACGATGCGCATCGTTGCGAATCGACGGGACAATCGTCGCGATCTTGCCTTCGGCGTTAAACGTCAGCGTCGTTTCCACGGTCTCGAAGTCGATCGCGCCGCGTCGGTCACGCGCCTCGCCAAGCACCAAGTACACGCCGTAAAGTGCCTGCAGGTGGGGCTGCAATTCCCGGTCGCGATCGTTGGCGGCGTCTTCGAGGCCTGCGAGCCAGCCCCACACCTGCTCGTAGGTCAGTCGCGCCCGTGAACGAAAGACCGCCGCGTAAAAGCGGTAGCTGACGATCTCGCCGTGAGCATCGACCTGCATATCGCAAACCAGCGCCGGGCGATCGACCTCGGGGTTGAGTGAGCAGAGGTCGTTGGCGAGCCTTTCCGGCAGCATCGGAATCACCCGCCGCGGGAAGTACACCGAGTTGCCGCGTTCGCGCGCGGCGCGATCAAGCGCACTGTCAGGCGGCACGTAATGGCTGACATCGCCGATCGCGACGACCAGGCGCCAGCCGCGTTCATTCTTTTCCGCAAAGACGGCATCGTCAAAGTCCCGCGCCGTCTCGCCGTCAATGGTCAGCAACGGCAAGTGCCGCAAGTCGGTCCGCCCTTCGCTTTCGGCGGCGCTCAGCGTCGCCGGATAGGCGGCCGCTTCCGCCAGTGCGGCGCTGGAAAATTCAAATGGCAGATCGTACTTGCGCAATGCGATCTCGATCTCCATGCCTGGGTCGGCGTAAGCGCCCAGCACCTCAACGACGCGGCCGACCGGCTTCGCGTGCCGGTCGGGCTGCTCGATGATTTCGACGGTAACAACTTGGCCTGAGCTCGCGGGCAGACCGCCGTCGGGGGCGACCAGTATGTCCTGGTTGATCCGGCGGTTCTCGGGCACGACCAGCGTAATCCCGTGTTCGATCAGAACCCGTCCGACGACACGACGATTGGCCCGCGACAGCACTTCGACGATCACCGCCTCGCGCCGCCCTCGACGATCGACGCCGACGACGCGCACCAGCGCCCGATCGCCATGCAGCACTTTCGACATCTGCCGCGCCTCAAGAAACAGGTCGTCACCGGCATCATCGGGAACCAGGAAGCCATAACCGTCGGGATGGCCTTCGACGCGCCCGGCAATCAAGTTCGCACGCTCGGGAAGAAGGTACGAGCCCTTGCGTGTGCGCAGCAACTGCGCCTCGCGCTCCATCGCCGCCAAGCGGCGCAAAAACGCCTCGCGTTCAACATCCTCGACGTCGAGCAACAAGCAAAGGGCGTCCAGCGCAACCGGTCTGGCCTGCTCTTCGAGCACCTGCAAGATAAACTGGCGAGACGGCAGCGGCTGCGCATACCTTTCCTGCTCGCGCTCAAGCCAGGGGTCGCGACGGCGAATCGCCGAGCGTTTCGTTATTGACATCTGCTTCTCTTCCTATAGAATTCCGCCTTCGCCGGACAAGCCCAGGTGGCGAAATTGGTAGACGCGCTAGGTTCAGGTCCTAGTGGTGGCAACACCGTGGAGGTTCGATTCCTCTCTTGGGCACCATGAACAGAAGGCCTCGCCACAGCGAGGCTTTTTTGTGGCAGCGCCAACGACCTGCAGCGGATAGGCGACAACCGGTGAAACCTAGAGCGGCAGCCGCATTGTACGCCAGGAGTCGGTCGCCGTAACCGACTCAGACCGGCCGACCGACTATCATCCGCGCAACGCACACCACCCCTGTGGGGCGACTGTTTTTGCCCAAGCCTGGCAGCCTGTCCCGGTTGACGGGCCGTCCCCGCTCAGCCAGGGGGTGACCGCGGCAACACACCGGGATCGATCCCGCTGACGAATCGACCCTCGCTGGTCAACACAAAAAAAAACAGGGATACTGTCCCACCGTTAGGCGCGGATGGCGTTCAGCTGCAGGAGCCCGAGCACCTACTCCCACAGAGACCACGGACAATAACTAGTTAGGAAGCCCAATGACGATACGACCCGAGTTGATCGACAGGCTGCGCGCAAAGCGCGCGAAACTGGCTGAGCACGTCAGTCCGGAGAAGCTGGAGGCCTTACATGCCAAGGGCTTGCTGTCGGCACGCGAGCGGCTGCTCACGCTCTATGATGAGGGCACCTTTCAGGAACTCGGTCTGCACGCCTCGCATGCGGCGACGCATTTTGGCTTGGGCGGCCGAGTGCTCCCGGCCGACGGGGTAATCGCCGGGACCGGCTACGTTGGCAGTCTGCAGATCGCCGCCTTCAGTCAGGACTTTCAAGTCGTCGCCGGAACGCTGGGCAAGATGCAGGCGCGCAAGATCACGCGCATCATGCGCCACGCCCTGAAAACCGGCGTCCCGCTGGTCGCCTTCAAGGATTCCGGCGGCGCCCGCATTCAGGAAGGCGTCGATGCCTTGTCTGGTTACGGTGACGTCTTCTACGCCAACGTTCTGCTTTCCGGCGTCGTCCCACAGATTGCCGTGATTTGCGGTCCCTGTGCCGGGGGCGCCGCCTACTCGCCGGCGCTGATGGACTTCGTGATCATGACCCGGAACCACGCGCACATGTTCCTCACCGGGCCGGAAGTCATCAAGGCCGTTACGGGTCGCGCGACAACCATGGCTGAAGTCGGCGGAGCCGAAATGCACTCGACGGTCAGCGGCAACGCCCATTTCGTTGCCGAGGACGATCGCCACGCGATCGAGCTGGTCAAGCAGATCCTTTCGTACCTGCCGGCAAACAACACCGAGGATCCGCCGCACAACCTCGCCGCACCGATCGAGGAAATGGAAGACCCGGGTATCAACGACTGCATCCCCGAAAGTCCGTCCGAACCCCTCGACATGTACGCGGTCATCCGGCGCGTCGTCGATGGCGGGCAGTTGCTCGAAGTACACGCGGGGTTCGCGCGTAATGTCATCGTCGGCTTCGCGCGCATCAGCGGCGTGGTGGTCGGCATCGTCGCCAATCAACCGATGGTAATGGCCGGCGCGCTCGATCTCAACGCGGCCGACAAGGTCGCCCGCTTCGTTCGTACGTGCAACATTTTCAACGTCCCGGTGGTCACCCTGGTCGACGTCCCCGGTTTTCTTCCGGGCGTCGAGCAGGAGCGCGGAGGCATCATTCGTCACGGCGCAAAGATGCTCTCTGCTTACGGGTCGTGCACCGCACCGAAGATCACGGTCATCCTGCGTAAGGCGTACGGCGGCTCGTATCTGGCGATGTGCAGTCAGGAGATGGGAGCCGATATGGTGTACGCTTGGCCGACCGCCGAGATCGCCGTCATGGGCGCCGAAGCCGCGGTCAAGATTCTTTATCGCAAGGAACTCGACCAGGCAGAGGACCGGCCGGCGCGTGCCGCGGAGCTGGCGCAGGAATACCGCGACGAGTTCGCCTCGCCCTATGCTTCGGCCAGCAACTTCTACATTACCGACGTCATCGAGCCGCAGGATACGCGCTGGATGGTCGCCCTGGCGCTGCGCAAGGTGCTCGACAAGCGGGAACTGAGGCCCGCGAAGAAGCACGGCAACATTCCGATGTAAGGCCCCACCGAAGGACGCGCCACTATGGTTACTGCTGCCATCATCAAGTCGCTGCAGGTTTACGGTATCGCCATCGTCATCTCCTTGCTGGTGGCGCTGGTCATCAAGGTGCTCGTTGCTCTCACGGCCCGCATCGAGAAAGCGAAGCCGGCCGAGATACCGACCGGTACCGTGTGTCCAATCGGGCTCGGCGTTCCCGACGAAGACGTTGCCGCTCTCTCGGCAGCGATCTTCGTCGCCATGGGACCGCACCGCATACTCCACATTACCCCCACAACTCATGGCTGGGCGAGCGGTGGCCGCAGCGCCCAGCACTCTTCCCACACACCAGGGGCTGCCAGCCGCGGCCCTCGATAACAGGACAGGAGCAAGTCATGCCAAGACAATTCAAGGTGACGGTCAACGGACGCGAATACGAGGTGAGCGTGCTCGAACTGACGGCTGGCGCCGCAAGCTCGTCGGTAGCGCCCGCGGTTGCCGCCGCGCCGGCTGCCAGCAGTGCCGGCGCAACGACCGCCGCGCCCCCGGCGCCCGCACCGTCGGCTGCTCCGGCGGCCGGCGCTGGCGACGAAGTCGCCGGCATGGGCGGAGTGGTCGTCGAGGTTGACGTCAAGGTCGGACAGGCGGTCGCCGTCGGAGACCGTCTGCTGGTGCTGGAAGCGATGAAGATGAAAACCCCGGTGACGTCGAGCCGTGCCGGCCAGGTCACGCGCGTCCTGGTCAAGCCAGGAGACGCGGTCGAGGGGGGACAGCCACTGGTTACGATCGCCTGAGCCAGGCCTCCTCGCGCGGCAACGCCGCGCCCTTCGCCACTGACCACCGACTATTGGAAGCGCGAGCCTTCTGCGCTCGGCGCACTGCGTGAGGACTCAAGCGTATGGAAGGGATTAGTTTTCTCGACCTGTTCCAGGGGATCGCCACCTTGGCAGCCTCGGAGCCAAAAATCATGTTCGGGCGCATCTTCCTGATGCTGCTCGGCTTCCTGCTCATCTATCTGGGCTCGAAAAACGTCCTCGAGCCCCTGTTGATGATTCCCATGGGGCTCGGGATGTCGTCGGTCAACGCGGGCGTCATGTTCCTCGAAGCCAAAAAGATGGGAACCCTGTTTGTTGACCCGCTGTTGTCGGATCCGATCGATCTGGTCAATATCATGCAGATCGACTGGTTGCAGCCGGTTTATACGCTGACCTTCAGCAACGGCCTGATCGCCTGCCTGGTCTTCATGGGGATCGGCGTCCTTCTGGACGTCGGTTACGTCATGGCGCGTCCCTTTCAAAGCATGTTCATCGCCCTGTTCGCGGAGCTGGGGACGATTGCCGTTTTTCCGATTGCCGTCGCGCTTGGCCTGAATGAAAACCAGTCGGCCGCGGTGGCGACCATTGGCGGCGCCGACGGACCGATGGTGTTGTTTACGTCGCTGGTCCTCGCCAAAGACTTGTTCGTTCCGATTACGGTGGTTGGTTACCTCTACCTTGGCCTGACTTATGGCGCCTACCCGTACCTGATCAAGTGGCTGGTGCCCGAGCATCTGCGTGGCATCAATATGGCTGACGATCGCGGACCGAAGATCAGTCGCCAGCAGAAGCTGACCTTTGCGGTCATCGCCTGCACCTTGCTTTGCCTGCTGTTCCCGGTTGCCGCTCCACTCTTCTTCTCGCTCTTCCTCGGTGTCGCGGTGCGGGAAAGCGGCATCGAAGCCTTCAACAAGCTCCTGAGCGAGGTCTTCCTTTACGCGGCGACGTTCTTTCTCGGCCTCACGCTGGGCGTTCTCTGCGAAGCCAACACGCTGCTCGAGCCGACCGTGCTCAAGCTCTTGCTCCTCGGCATGCTGGCCTTGACGATCTCGGCCCTCGGCGGGCTACTCGGGGGCTATCTTCTCTATTTCTGGAGCGGTGGCAAGTTCAACCCGATCATCGGGATTGCCGGAGTGAGTTGCGTGCCGACGACCGCGAAGATCGTTCAGAAGGTTGCCAGCTCGGCCAACGCGAGGGCGATCGTCATGCCGCAAGCGCTCGGCGCGAACATCAGCGGGGTAATTACGACAGCGATCATCGCTGCCACTTACGTCGCCCTGCTCAGATAGGGTCTAGAACGCAGGGATTCGTGGCCAGCAGACGACGCGGCGACGAACAATCGCCACACCATGCGGCTCGTGTTGCGGTCACGATTTTGGACGATCGCCATCCGCCGGCTTCTCGTTGTCCGACGAGTTCGCGGCAAATCCGGGCAACGGGATGCTGGTAAACAGGGTTCGCGTCTGCGTCTTCAGCTGATCCTGCATCTGATGGAGCATCTTCCGGCTCTGCTCCATATAGGTCGCCATCATGGTCTGCATTGCCGGTCCCTGCAGGTTCATGAACTGCGACCACATGTCACTCTGCATCTGACTGCTGCTTTCACCATAGAGCAGTTGCGACTGATCCTGCAGCTTCTTCTGAAAGTCAACGAAAGATCGGATGTTGGTTTCGAGGTACTTGCCGAGCATACCCTGCATCGCATGCCCATAAAACCGAATGATCTGTGAGAGAAGATCGGTGGTAAACAGTGGGATGCCTGCGGCCTCTTCCTCAAGAATGATCTGCAGCAGAATGGCACGCGTAATATCGTCGCCGCTTTTTGCGTCTACGACGTTGAAATTCTCGCGCGAAAGCACAAGGTCCTTGACGTCACTTAAGGTAATGTACGCACTCGTGCGCGTGTCATATAGACGACGATTGGGGTACTTCTTGATCAGTCGTAACTGTTCAGGCATGACGCTCGCTCCTCCATGGCGCGATGGCTAGTCACCGGATCGCTCGCACCCGTTGGTGCGGTGCACCACCATTATACTTCAGGCAAAAAAAACAGGCTCCCCTGGGAGCCTGTTGATCATCCACCGCACACGATAACGGGCTTACTGGTAGTAGAGACCGCCGCAGATGTTCAGGGTCGAACCGGTCATGAACCCGGCAATGTCCGAAGCGAGGTAGACGCACGCGCCGCCGATCTCTTCCGGCTTCGCCAGGCGCTTCATCGGAACGGTGTCGATGATGCTTTGCAGGATCTCGGGCTTGATCGCCATCACCATCTGCGTCGCGACGTAGCCCGGAGTGATCGCGTTTACGGTCACGCCTTTGGCCGCCACTTCAGCCGCCAGGGCTTTGGTGAAGCCGATGACGCCCGCCTTGGCAGCCGAGTAGTTGGTCTGCCCCGCCTGTCCGCGCAAGCCATTGACCGATGAGATATTGATGATCCGCCCCCAGCCGCGATCGGCCATCTTTGACGACACTTGCTTGGTCATGTTGAACAAACTGTTGAGGTTCGTCGAGATGACCGCGTTCCACTGCGCCGTTTCCATCCGCGCGAACATTTTGTCGCGCGTGATCCCGGCGTTATTGACCAGAATATCGATCGGCCCCGCCTTGGCTTCAGCCTCGGCGACCATGGCAGCACACGAATCGAAATCCGAGACATCTCCGGCGACGCAAATGAAGTCGTTGAAACCCGCAGCCGACATTGCCTGTTTCCACTCCTCCGGTTTGTCAAACTCCGGATGATAGGCGGCGACAACCTTATGGCCGGCCTTGACCAGTTCCTGGCAGATCGCGGTACCAATGCCGCCCATCGCTCCTGTCACCAAAGCAACACGTTGCGTCATAGTTCTCTTTCCTTTCCTGAAGACGATTGAAACAACCGACGGTATCTCACCGCCAAACCGGCCGCACCTTCTGGATCGATGAGCCGACCCGCCAGGAACTTCGCGACAAGCGCCGACCGGCCATTCTGCGTCCTGGCACTTGCTCTGTCAATGCCGAGCGGTATCGACTGCACGGTAAATTTGTTCTCTGTGTGAGATCAAGGGGAGAGGTGGCCTGTGGAGTT
>CAYQVH010000007.1:0-138075 GCA_964420975.1 uncultured Candidatus Accumulibacter sp. | reverse complement strand
TCGTTGGTTCGAGTCCAATCGCGCCTACCAGATAACACACGATCGCTCAACGTGTTATCGGGTCTTGTCGGTTGTTTGCAAACAACGGTCGGAGCCTGATGTGCGACAACACGCATCCGGTGTAATAAGCCGCTTCGACGGGGAGACGGACGGACGCTTCCGAAGACCCGTTTCCCGTGGACAGCTTGCCGTAGCGCTTGAACCCTCTCTACCGATGGCCGGAATGACGAATGGCTGCTGCCACGCGGCGCCCGGCCGAGCGTCGTGAAAGCAGGCACGAACGTGACGACAACCGACGAACAGCAGACGCTACCGCCGTTCGACCCACAGGTGGTCGCTGCCCTGCCGATGGTCGCCGATGGCTCCAATCCCGATTTCGGCAAGTACGTGATCGACCTCTTCGTCGACAGCGCGGGCAAGGCGATTGCCGAATTTGCCAGCGCGATGACGCAGCACGATGGACCGACGATGCAGCGCGTCGCCCACTCACTGAAGTCATCAGCGGCGACGGTCGGTGCGTTGGCGCTCGCCGCTAAGGCGCGCGAAATCGAGATGGCACTGCGTGCGCAGGCACTCCCGGTCGCCACTTGGCCGGATGAACTTTCGAACCACTACGATCGGTTTCGCCAGGCGCTCGTGCATGACACCACGACCAACAGCGCCGACAGTAGGCACGAAACGGAAATCGATTCCCCTCCGCCGAATCGGTAAAGCAACGGCCGACCCCACGGCTCGACCGCTGCCTCTTGCCGGCGGGCCGACCGCGATCCTCAGCCGCCGCCGTCCGGGGTCAGCCGTTTGCCGGTGAAGCGGTCACGATCGCGCCAGTACGGACATTCCGGGCAGGACTCCCCGTCCGGGTAATCGATTCCCTCCTCGTGCGGACAGCCGAGGATTCTGTCCGGAACGACCACCGACTTGACGCCGTGCTGCTGAAGGAAACGGATAAGCGCTTCGGCGATCGTTGGGTCGACCCGAGCGTCGTTAAGCTCTGACGACCAGCGCGCAAGCTCGGTCACCTCGGCGCCTTCGATCGGCACGACGCCAACGACCACCTTGGTCGCCCGACGATCGTCTGGACCGTAATACGCGACCGATGCCGCCGGATAGCCTTGAAATCCCCGCTGCGCGCGTTTCTTGAGTCGATCGCGATACCACCCACCTTTGAACGTCATGGGGAACTCCTTCCTGATTGATTGCCGTGCCGTCGCGGAGCGGGTATGCGCTTCGCCACTCCCTCTTGGTCCAGGGGGTTGTTCGAGCTACCCGCCGGCGACTCGATCTGCAACGCTTGCCGGACGACAGCGGCTGAAAACGTCATCAGCTGACGCCGGCTCATCCCGAGCAGGGTCGCGCGGGGAAGGTCAGCGATCGCCATCAGAGTCGCCTGGGTGTTGTGTTCGCGGTCTCCACGCGCGCGTGCCGCGGCAAGCGTTGCGGCGACGTCGACGCCCTCCTGTTGGAGCGTGAGGGCCATGAAGGCGTCGCTGACCTGTTCCTGATAGTTCCGATAGTCGGGGCCCGCCTGTTGCTCTTGGTAGGCGTCGCGTAGAGCATCGGCATCATAGCGAAGACCTTCCTCGCCCATACGGACGCGCTCCTGCAACCGATCAAGCGCGGCAGCCTCGAGCAGCAACAAGTCGCGTACGCGCGGGTAAGCCATGCTGCCTTCATCGCTCTTCGCCCAGCGACGAATCTCGTCGCCAGCCTTGCCGGAGGGTTCGTCGAGAACGCCGACCGCGCGGCTCCATGCGTCCGCCCCGGACTGCTCCGCGTGCTGGACGACGCAGTGTGCCGCCTCGTGCAGCAAGGCCATGCGCTCGATCTCGCGCAGCGGATGATCGCCAAAACAGCGACGCAGTTCACCAAAAGCCGACTCCAGGACGTGGTTGTTGCGCGCGTTGAAGGCCAGCAAGCCAAAGCGCCGTGGCGTTCCGCTGTCGCGGTAGACGCCCGTCGCCGTCAGCGCGGCCACCGGCGCCATGTCAGCCCCAACGATCATCGTATTCTCGGCGACCTCGAGTGCAAAGCGTCGCCCGTCCTCCGCACTGCCGTTGACGCGCGCTTCGGCAAACTGATCGGCAAGCGCCGCGACGCTTTGCTCGTCAGTGACGTCCACGGCGACGAATTCGATCGCAAAGTCGGCACCGAGCGTCTGCTGCAATCGCTCCAGTTCGCGCTGCCTGGCGATGGCAGAGAAACACTTCGCGGTGTCGAACGGCGGCAGTTGCTGGTCAGTCGAAGTCTTCCCGTCGTCGCTGTTCTCCTGCCGCGACACGTCCGAAACCAGGGTCGTCCGGGAACCGGGATCGCGATCCCTATGGGGCAGCGACTCCGCCGTGATCCGCCCGAACCTAGTCATTTCAGTCACGCCGCCAGCGCCCAGCGGCGTCATCGTCGGCCGACCGCGCCTCGACCCAGCGCTCGCCATCGCGGCTCAGCTCCTTTTTCCAGAAAGGAGCGCGCGTCTTCAGGTAGTCGATGATGAACTCGCAGGCGGCAAAAGCGTCGGCGCGATGCTCACTCGCGACGCCGACAAAAACAATCCGCTCGCCCGGATGCAGGCGGCCGACGCGATGGATGACGATCGCATCGATGAGGGTCCAGCGCTGGCGAGCCTCGTCGATGATCGCCTGCAGCGCCTTTTCGGTCATCCCCGGATAATGCTCGAGCATCATCGCCGCGAGCGTACTGCCCTGGCTGACTTCGCGCACGAGACCGATGAACGAGGCCAAGGCGCCGACTTGTGTGTGCTCGCGACACAGCGCCGCCAACTCTTCGCTCACATCGAAGTCCCCCTCCTGGACCCGAACCGTCACCTTAACCCCCTGTTACCGGCGGAAAAAAAGCCAGCTCGTCGCCGTCTGCAAGGGGCGAATCGGCGCTTGCCAACTCGTGGTTAACGGCGCAACGCAGATTGCGCAACGTCGTCACCTCGTGCCATACGCCGCCACGCGCCGCAAGCCAGTGCATGACGTGAGCGACGTTCGCCGGCCCAGGCAGGGCGATTTCCTCGCTACTCGTGCCGACTCTTTCGCGCAGGCTGGCAAAGTAAAGAATCTTCAATCGCAAGAGCTTCACGGCCGGTTAGGACAAGAGTTCTGAAAAGGGAAGAAAACGAACGGCGTCGCCGCGACGGATAACCTGCTGCGGCGGATTGTCGATCAGGCCATCGGCCCACACGGCCGAGGTCAACACGCCCGAGCTCTGGTTTGGAAAGATCTGAACGCCGCCATCGGGCGTGCTTTGGGCACGTAGAAACTCGCGCCGCACGTCTGGCTGCAACCAATCAAAGTCGGCGCGCAGCAAACGGCTGACCGGCTGGGTGTGGCGTACCCCTTGCCTTTTCAGCACGTAGGGCCGCACCAGCAAGAGGAATGTCACAAAACTCGAAACCGGGTTGCCCGGCAGCCCGATAAACGCCGCCCGGCGATCAGCCGCCGCGACCTCGCCGAAAGCCAACGGCTTACCCGGCTTGCAGGCAATCTTCCAGAGCGCTAGCTGACCTTCGGCGCGGACCGCCGCCCGAACGTGGTCTTCCTCACCAACCGAGACGCCGCCGGACGACAAGATCAGGTCGGCCTCCGCAGCCGCCCGCCGCAGCACGGCACGCGTCGCAGTCAGATCGTCGACCACCTGGCTATGGCTCACGACCTCACAGCCACAGCCGACGAGCAAGGCCGTGAGCAAGAAGTAGTTGGCATTGTAGACCGCACCGTCCGGCAGTGGCTCTCCCGGCATCCACAGTTCGTCACCGGTGGACAGGACGGCGACACGTAGTCGGCGACGGACCGGCAACGCCGCGATGCCCACCGCGGCCGCCAGCGCCACGTCCTGCGGCCTCAGCCGCTGTCCGGCCGGCAGGATTTCGCTGCCGACAGCGAGGTCACTGCCGACGCGGCGAACGTGGTCTCCAGGCTGTGGCCGGTGATCAATGCTCACCTCACTGCCGACCAGCGTGCACGCCTCCTGCATGACCACGGCGTCGGCACCGGCCGGAATCGGCGCGCCAGTGAAGATCCGGGCGGCGGTTCCGGCCGCCAGCGCGAACCCGACACTTCCCGCCGCGATGCGTTGTGAAATCGGCAGTCTGGTGCCGGGATCCGGAACATCGTCGCAAGCGACGGCATAGCCGTCCATCGCCGAATTGTCGAGGGGTGGCAAATTCACCCTCGACCGTTGTGCCTGCGCGAGAACCCTCCCTGCCGCCGCCAGCGTCGACACCGTTTCTACTTCAGCAACCGGCAACGCGTGCTGCAGCAGGTAGTTGAGTGCTTCGTCAAAGGCAAGCATCAGCGCATCCTTCGAGGTCGAGCGTCGCCAACAGAAAACGAACGATGGCGCGACTGTCGTTGAGGTCAAGCCAACGTGGATGGCCACCGGCGTTCGCCGGTACGTCGGAGGCGACCGCCACGATCTGCGGGTCGTCCGGCCACAAAGGCGGCTTGCCGTTGGCCGGACGATAGACCTCGAGTTTGGCGAGCGCTTCCTGCTTGTAACCTTCGACGAGCACCAGATCGCACGGCGCAAAACGCGCCAGATGTTCCCCCAGCGTCGGTTCCGGCGTATCCCGCAACTCGTGCATCAAGACCCAGCGCCGCCCCCCCGCCAGAAGAACCTCGACAGCGCCCGCCTCGCGATGGCGGAAGGAGTCTTTGCCTGGACGATCAAGGTCAAACTCGTGGTGTGTATGTTTGAGCACGGAAACTCGCAGACCGAGCGCCACAAGTTGCGGAACGACTTTTTCCAGCAGGGTCGTCTTGCCCACCCCCGAATAGCCGGCGATACCGAACACTTTCACGTCGTCTCCTCGAGCGCGGACCGGCAGGAAACCGGGAAAACGGCGGCAAAGCCACCCCCTGGTGTCCGGAAGTTGGTCGTCTGTCCGCGATAGAGGCGTGCTGATACCAGCTGGACACTTCCACGATAGACGTAGTTGCGGAGATCGAGCTTGAAGTCGTGTTCTTTGCCGTCGATCCACAAACGCCGCTCTGAGGGAACGACGACTTCCTGTGCAACGTAACCTCCTTGGCTCACGGCGTCGAAGACCCGTCGCGTCATCTTCTCGCCACGATACGTCGCTCGGCTGCCAAAACCGGCAGCCGGCTTGAAATACCAGCGCTTGCGGGTCTCCCACAACGCCGGCGCGTTGTCACGGCCGACCTCGACGGTTGGCGGAATGGCGGTCGCCAACGCTTCGCAATCGCCGGCGTCGACGCCGATCTGTTGCAACCAGACTGGGTCTCCAAGGAAGACGAGGTTACGCTTATCGGCAAACAAGGCGTGAGTCTGCGGATTCGGCGTCACCGCCACCGCGCCAGCCAGATACGCGGCACGTAGTACGCCATTCTCCTCCGCCGCGAGGGCGAAGTCGGTGAGACGATTGTAGACCAGATCGACGACCTCTCCGCGGCAGGCAAGACGCTCCCCATCAAACGCCAACTCTGCCGGATCGGCGATCAGTGCCGTAAGGCCATCGGCAGCGAACAACCGGCGGAATAACTCGAACTCCGGTGCCAAATACTGCGCGGCCGGCGAGGTATCAACGATCGCCACCGTCCGCAAAGGTCTGCTGGCGGCGGCGTGGCCGCTACGACGCCACTCCTCGCGAAACATGGCGAGGAACGCCGTTTCCGCGTCGTTCGCCGCCGGCAGTCTCGACGTCACGGCGGGACAACACGCCCGCTGCGCCCGCAACAACCGAGCGTTGAGCAACGCGCCGCCGGCGTTGGAATTGATTTCGATCAGGCGCGGGCCGTCTTGACCCAAATGAAAGTCATAGCCGAGAAATGCACCAGCAGCCCCGGAAGCGTGACGCGCAATCAGCGGGGCGTGCGCGAACACGCGCTCGCGGTACGCAGGCATGGCGGCCACCCGTTCAAGCGCGGCGACTATCGTTGCCATCCGCTGTAAGTGGACTTCGCTGACGAAGACTACGCTGTTCGAGAAGAGATGAGGTCGGGCGGCCAACATCTCGGCGTGCGACAGCGCGCCGTCTCCCGCTTCGAGTGCCTCGCGCAGCGCATCCTGGTCGACGGTAACACAGGCGCAGTCGCGATTGAGCCAGGCGGCCGTTGTGCGACAGTCGCCAGAAAGAGCACGGCGCGCACTGCGCACGGATTCGCTGTCCATCGCTTCAGGCCGCTGCGGCGAAAAAGGCCACTGCCTCGGACAATTCGCGAGTCCGCTTCATCGGCGGCAGGCTACGCCAGATACGCTTGCCATAGCTCTTGCCGACCAGTCGCGGGTCGCAGATCATCAGTACGCCGCGGTCCGTTTCGTCGCGAATCAGTCGACCGGCGCCCTGCTTAACGTTGATCACGGCGCGAGGGAGCTGATACTCCAGAAACGCATTGCGGCCGGCACTGCGCAGACGGTCGAGACGCGCTGAAAGCACTGGATCATCGGGTGGCGCAAACGGCAGCTTGTCGATGACGACCAGCGACAGAGCCTCGCCGCGAACATCGACGCCCTCCCAGAAACTCTGACTACCGATCAGCACCGCGTTGCCGAGTCGGCGAAAGTGTTCGAGCAACTCGTGCTTGCTGCGCTCTCCCTGTAACAGCAAGGGAAGATCGTCGAGACCGGCGCGTGGCAATTGCTCGCTGAGTAGCTCATGCACTCGGCGCATGGCGCGCAAGGAGGTGCAAAGAAAAAACGCGCGTCCGCGGCTCGCCTCCAGTAGAGGGAGTGCGGCGGCGACGACCGCCTCGCAATAGTGGCCGCTGTTCGGATCGGGGACGTCTTTCGGCGCGTAGAGGAGCGCCTGCTGCGGATAGTCGAACGGGCTCTCCCAACGGACTGCCAAAGCGTCGTCGAGGCCCATCTCACGACAGTAATGCGCGAAATCCTCCTGCACCGCCAGCGTCGCCGAGGTGAAAATCCAGGCACGCGGGCGACCGACCATCTGCTTCCGCATGATTTCTGCGATCACCAGCGGCGTCGCGTTGAGTTGCGCCGAATGCACATGCGTCTCGCACCAGCGCACAAACTCGGCGTCGTCACCGCGCTGCCAAGCACCCAGACGCGCCTGCAACTCACACGCACGCCGCCAGCAATTTTCGAGCCCTTCACTGCGCTGCGCCTGTTCCTCAAGAACGCCAGCGAGGGCGGCAATCGCCCCTTCCGTCCCGTTCAGCGCCGCCGCGAACGCCGGCCATGCGTCAAGCTGTTGCAGCGCGTAACGCGCCGGATCGAGGGGCAGCGCCAGACGCAGCAGACGTCCCGCGTTTTCGAGACTCGCGCAGGCGGGAGGCAGATCAAGGCAGTCGCGAGCCGCCGCCAGCCCCTCGACCCGTGCATCACGTGCGAGTTCGAGCAGTTGCGCGGTGGACAGGCTCTCACCGAAAAAAAGACTGGCGACCTCTGGCAGCTGGTGTGCCTCGTCAAAGATCACCGTGTTGCACGCTGGCAGTAGCTCGGCAGATCCTTCATCACGCAACATCACGTCGGCGAAGAACAGATGGTGGTTGACCACCACCAAGTCCGCACTCAACGCCTCTCGTCGTGCGCCGAGAACAAAACACTCCTTGTGGTACGAGCACTCCTGACCAAGGCAGTTGTCGCGAGTTGAGGTGACCATCGCCCACACCGCCGCGTTTTCCGGAACACCGGCGCACTCGGCCTTGTCACCGGTCCGCGTTCGCTGCGCAAAACGTGCAATCCGCTGCGCGTACGACGCGTCTTCGCGCGACAGGAAGCGCCCGTCGGCCAACGCCCGGGCAAGGTGATGCTGGCAGACGTAATTGGCACGCCCCTTGAGCAGGGCGACCTTGAGCGGCGTCGCGAGCAACTTGCGGAGAGTCGGAATATCCCGCGCAAAGAGTTGGTCCTGAAGGTTGCGCGTGCCCGTGGAGACGATCACCTTGCCGCCGGAAAGCATTGCCGGCACCAGGTAGGCGTAGGTTTTGCCGGTCCCTGTTCCGGCCTCGGCGACCAGAACACGGCTATCGGCGATCACCGCGGCGATCGATTCCGCCATCGCCAGTTGCTGGCTACGCAGGCGGTAGCCGGGGACACCAGCGGCCAGCGGTCCATCGACAGCAAAAATTTCGGCAAGTGGAACGGACATGGGCGGTTCGATGGCAACAGCGCGCATGCTACCAGAAGCAGCCAGGCGTGTCGGCCCGCTACGCGCCGGCAGCACTTACTGATCGGGTTTGGCGAGCAGCTCGCGCAGAAAACGCACCGGAATCGCGAAACTGATCCCGGAAGGCTTGCTGAGAACCGACTCCTTGCTTTCCTTGACGAAAACCATGTTGATCAGGCCAATCACCTCGCCGCGGGTCGTTTCGTACAGCGGACCGCCGCTGTTCCCCGGATACGCCGTGGCATCGAGTTGGTAGACGTCAAACGTTCCACTGCGCACCTGCTGGATGACACGCGGATTGAGCTGCCGGGCATTGGCGCCAGGGATGACGATCGGCGTGATCGCGGCGATGATTCCACGATGGGTCACCGGGGTCAGTCCGAGGACGCCACCAATCGGGAAACCGGTAAACGCGATCGACTGACCGTCGCGCACCGCGCCGTCGTGGAGCACCAATGCCGGCAAGGGGGGGCCGTCGATGCGCAACACCGCGAGGTCATGCGGCTTGTCGATCGCAAACGCCTTCGCAGCGCGTGGCTGCGCCATACCATTCGGCAAGCGAACGGCAATCGCCAGCGTCTCACCGGCGGCGATGTCGAGCGCCTCCGGCAACACATGCGCGTTAGTCGCCACCTGCCGTCCGTCGCCGACCGCAAACCCCGTCCCGCGAATCACGAACGGCGGGCTGCGCGTTGCCTGGTAGGTACCGACAGCAACGATCGACGGCTTCACGTGGTCGAGAATGTCCGGCAGTTCGGCACGCGCGAAGAAGGACAAGCAACCCGCCCAAACAACGAGCATCACGGCCCGCAAGGTCGACATGCCGTGTCCCCGGCCTACGAACCCTTGGTAAGCCGAATTCGCGGCAACTCGGGAGACGGCGTCGTCACCCGCGCGTCGTAGGGGTGCTCACCCCGCTTGAACAGGGAGATGATCCGCTTCACGTAGCCTTGCGTCTCGGCGTACGGGGGAATTCCGCGATAGCGATTCACCGCCCCTTCACCGGCGTTGTACGCCGCGGCAACCAGGCTGACATCGCCTTCGAAATAGGCTAGCAGCCAACGCAGATACGACAGACCTCCGCGCAGGTTCTGTTCCGGGTCAAACGGCTTCTTGACGTTGAAACGTGCAGAAGTATCCGGAATTAGCTGCATCAGTCCCTGTGCGTTCTTATTCGAGAGTGCCACCGGATTAAAGTTCGATTCGGTCCGGATCACCGCCAGCGCCAGACGCGGGCTAACTCCGTATTCCGGCGCCAGTTGGTTGACGAGACCCACGACCTGCTTCTGCAACTCACTGCTGGGCACGATCAAATCGGACGCGTCGTCGTTCGGCACCGATGGGCGCAAGCACTCCGGTATTTCAGCCGTCGGCTCGCCGACGAAGCGCTTCATCTTCTGCGACTGCGGGTGCCCCTGCTTGGCGGCAAGGTCGAAGAAGTAGGCGGCAACCGCATCGTTGCGTTCGACACCGCGACCATTGGCGTACATCCAGCCCACACTGAACTGCGCCTCGGCGTCACCGGCCCGCGCCGCCTCGCAGTACAGCTTGACGGCCCGCGCAGGATCCCTGGCAACGCCTTCGCCATGTTCGTAGGCAACCGCCTCCTTGCGCAGTGAACTCAGTCGTTCCGAGTCGGTTTCGCCGGCGTTGGCTGACAATATAAACAGTCCAAACAGCCCGCACGCGACAAACGGCAATCTCCGCACGGAAGTCAGCAAGAGCCGGCGGCAGCGAGGTTTCATCGGCACGCCTCGTCAGCCAGCGCGAAGCGGGAAACGTACCACGGCATCGCGACCCTGACCCCGTCGGCCAGGCGATGACTAGGCTGATAGCCAAGCAGCCGCTTTGCCTTGCCAACATCGGCTTGTGAGTGGCGTACGTCGCCCGGCCGAAACTCACCGTACGTCGGCCGCAGGGTACGCACGCCAGGGCGAAACTCGGCGAGTGCGTCGCGAAGGATCTCGAACAGTTGATTTAACGACGTTCGATCGTCGACAGCGACGTTGTACACCTGATTCAATGCCGCCGGATCGTCGGACGTTGCAGCCAGCAGATTTGCCTGGACGGCATTTGCAACGAAGCAAAAGTCGCGACTGGTCTCTCCGTCACCATTGATCACCACCGGCTCACCCAACAACATCGCTCGCGTCCAACGCGGAATCACGGCGGCGTAGGCACCTTCGGGATCCTGACGCGGACCGAAAACGTTGAAGTAACGCAATCCGGTCGAACTTAGTCCGTAACAGCGACCGAAAACGTCGGCATACAACTCATTGACTAACTTGGTAACAGCGTAGGGAGAAAGCGGACGCCCGATGCGCTCTTCGATCTTGGGCAGCGCCTCGTGATCACCGTAGGTCGAACTCGACGCCGCGTAAACGAAACGCTTGACGCCGGCGTCACGCGCGGCGACCAGCATGTTCAGAAAGCCATCGACGTTGGCGGCATTGGTCGCGATCGGATTTGCCAACGAACGCGGTACCGAGCCCAGAGCCGCCTGGTGGAGCACGAACTCGACGCCACGACACGCTTCGCGGCAGGCGTCGAGCTCGCGTATGTCGGCTTCCATGAAGCGATGTCGCGACCATTGCTCGGCATTGACCGACGCACGCACTTCGTCAAGATTGCTCCGATGCCCGGTGGCAAAGTTGTCGAGTCCGACGACACACTGGTCGAGTCGCAACAGCGTCTCGACCAAGTGAGAACCAATGAATCCGGCACTACCCGTAACCAGCCAGCGCGCGGAACGCGCCGCCAAGGCGCCGCCAATCGCTCCGAGAGGCAGCGAACAGGCCGTCAAAGGCGCCACACCGTCACTCCTTGCGACGCCAGTTCGGCCGGGTTGAAGAGACTCTTCACGTCGGTAAAAACGCCTCCCGGCTGCAGCTTGCCGACGTACTCCGCCACCGGTCGCTCCTTGAACTGGCGGTGCGCGACGGCGGCGACAATCGCCGCGGCTCGCGGCAACTGTTCCCATTCGGTCAGATCGACACCGTACTCGTGGCGTGCCTCGTCAGCGTCCGCCACCGGTTCATGAACGAAGACCTCGGCGCCGTAGGACTCCAGCTCGCGAACCACGTCAATCACCCGCGAATTACGCAAGTCGGGGCAGTCTTCCTTAAAGGTCAAGCCGAGGACGATGATCGGCGCGCCTTTGACCGGTATGCCGCTGCGGATCATCTGTTTGACCGTCTGCTCGGCAATGAACTTACCCATGCCATCGTTGATGCGACGCCCGGCATTGATCACCTCGGGGTGATAACCCAGCATCTCGGCCTTGTGGGTCAGATAGTAGGGGTCGACACCGATACAGTGACCACCGACGAGACCAGGGCGGAAGGGCAGGAAGTTCCACTTGCTGCCGGCGGCTTCGAGAACCTCGAGGGTATCAATGCCGATCCGATCAAAGATGATCGCCAGTTCGTTCATCAGCGCGATGTTGAGGTCGCGCTGCGTGTTCTCGATGACCTTCGCCGCCTCGGCCACCTTGATGCTCGACGCCGGGAAGACGCCCGCCGTAATGACTTCGGCGTACACCTGTTGGACGCGCGCGAGCGTCTCCGGCGTATCGCCCGAGACGACTTTGACGATACGTGTCAGCGTCCGCTCTTTATCTCCGGGATTGATCCTCTCCGGCGAGTAGCCTACGAAGAAATCCTTTTTCCAGGTCAGACGCGAGTACTTTTCGATGATCGGAATGCAGATTTCCTCGGTCGCGCCCGGATAAACGGTCGATTCAAAGACGACCGTCGCACCACGTTTCAAGTTGCTGCCGACGATCTCGGAGGCGCTGACCAGTGGCCCAAAGTCGGGTTGGTGTGCCTGATCGACTGGAGTCGGAACGGCGACGATCAGGAAGTCGGCTTCCCCCAAAACGGCCGGATCGGTACCCACCTCGAGATGAACAGCCGCCGCGAGGTCGGCGCTGCTCACCTCGCCGGTAGGATCGACGTGTTGCCGATAATGCGCCACTTTGCTCGCCGACAGGTCGAAGCCGATGGTCCGCCGACGTTTGCCAAATTCAACCGCCAGCGGCAACCCGACATAACCCAGCCCCACTACAGCCACAATCGCCATTGTCATCTCATCCTATGTCTTGTTGTTGTGCGGTAGCGACATCACCCTTCGCTACAAGCTTTTCTGCAACTGCGCAACCTCTGCCTGCGCCGGGAATTTGTCGCCCAACTTGGCAAGTTGTTCGAGTTCCTTGCGCGCTTCGTCTTTCTTGCCCGCCTTGACCAGTGCCTTCGCGTAGTTGAGGCGAATCAGGGCGGCCTGCGGCGCCATATCGAGCGCTCGTTTGAGCAATTCCAGACCGCGCGCGGTGTCGCCCTTGTCGACCAGCAAGGTACCCAGGGTATCCATTAGCGCCGGCTGATTGGGTGCCAGTTTGTTGGCCTTCTCGGCATACTCAACGGCCTTCGGATCCTTGAGCTGTCCGGCTACCCAGGCCAAGTTGTTGAGCACTGCCGGATTGTCCGGCTGCGATTCAAGCAGAATCCGATACTGTTTGATGGCCGACGCATAATCCTTGCGCCCACTCGCCTGCTCCGCCAGATAGAGCCGGAAGCGAACGTCCTTTGGACGCTCCTTGAGCCAGCTATCGGCGAATCTCTCCGCTTCCGCAGCATTGTTGCTAGCCAACAATGCCAAATGAAGCTTGGGCGCCAGATCGCCTGGTTCGGTCGCCGCCTTGATTCCGCTCCGATAAACGGCAATCGCTTCCGACCATGCCTTCTGCGTTGCCTGGGCGTCCCCTTCGAAGACGTAGCCAATCGCCTCTTTGGGTCGCTGCTTCTGCACTTCGCGGGCAACGGCCAGTGCTTCCTTGACGCGCCCCGCTTCCAGTTCAAGCATGATGATTGCCCGCTGGACCTCAATCGAGTCGGCTTTCACCTTGAGCGCCTTCTGCAGGCTCTGCAGCGCTCCGTCCCGGTTCTTGGCCGCGACATCGACCTCGGCCATCCGCACATACGGCAGGATCGAATCGGGCCTCAGTGTTGCCAGCTTGCCATAAGTCGCCAGGGCTTGATTGTTATCCCCGGCAGCCTGCTGAGCGCGACCGGCAGCGTCGAGGATTTCCGGCGTCTCGGGAAGCGCCGCAACCGCTTCCTGCGCCGCCGAGAGAGCGTTCTTGAACTCGCTCTTGCCAAGGTAGTAACTGATCAAAGCCAAGCGTGGCGCAGCCTCGGTCGGATTCGCGGTCACCGCCTTGCTGATCAAGGCGGCGACTTCCTCCGTAGTCGCTCCTGCCTTGGCTCGCAACTGCGCCAGGGCCAGCATCGCCTGAACATTCTTCGGATCCTTGGCGAGAACCCCTTCAAACCGCTTCTTCGCTTCCTCCGGCTTGCCGTCGCCGAGGTCGAGGCTGGCCAGATTGGCGGCAGCCGGGAAATACGCCGGATTCTTGGCCAGCGCCTCCTCGAAGCTCTTGCGCGCGGCGGCGACGTCCCGCTTGCCCAGCAGCGCAGTACCGCGAAGATTGTATGCCAAGGGATTGTCGGGCTGCTTTTTCTCCAGACTGGCAATCGCCTTCAACGCTTGGTCGTATTCCCGCCGCTTCAAGTGGGCAGCGATCAATGCCAAGTCGGCGCGGTTGCCCGTGTCGGCTGCAGCGACCTGTTCCAGGTCACGGAACGCCGTGTCCGCCTCGCCTCGCGCGAGGTTGACCATCGCCAACGACGTGCGCTTGCCGGTATGCTTCGGATCGAGCGCCGATGCCTTGCCAAAGTAGATCGCTGCCTGATCGGCTCGACCGTTCTGTATGAACACCTGGCCCGCCAACGCAAGCATGTTGGAATCATTCTCGATCTTGTCGAGGACCGGTTCGAGAATCGCCAACGCCCGTGCCGGCTGATTGGTGTGCAGGTAGGTCGCGATCAACACCCGCCGCGAAACGCCGATCTCCGGCGTCCGCGGCAGAGCCTTCAGCAGGTACGCCTCAGCCTGAGGGTAGGCTTTCTGTTCGTATTCGATGACTCCAGCAAGCTGCAAGGCGTAAGGGCTATCCGGTGTCGCCTTCAGAAGCTGCTGAATCAGTTCCTTGGCGTTCGCCAGATCCTTCTTCTGGTACGCCAACATCGAACGCAGATAGAGCGTCTGCGGATGATTGGCCGATACCTTCTTCATCGCTTCGAGCTGCTGCGTCGCTTCGTCCATCTTGCCTTCTGCCAGCAGTCCGCGAATCACCGCCGAGTGCGCGGAGAGGCTGTCTGGCTTGGACTCGAGGGCCTTGCGAAAGGCCGTCATAGCTCCTGCGGCGTCGCCCATGGCGACGAGAAGTTCGCCCTTCAGCTGCCAGGCTTCGAAAAGCCGCGGCGACTGCTCGAGGCCAACGTCGAGTAGAGCAACGGCGCCCGGCAGATCCCCCTGACTCGCTTTCAGTCGGGCCTGCCCGGTGAGGGCCGCGGCAAAACCCGGCTGCAGACGCAACGCCGTCGAGAACGCCGCTTCCGCAAGTTCTGGCTTGCGCTGCATCAGGTAGGCCTGCCCGAGGTTGACCTGTAGCTCCGCATTGGCGGCCGGCGAGGTCAATTCGACTTTGCCAAACTCCTTGATTGCCTTTTCCGACTCGTTTTTCTGAAGCATCGCCCGCACCAGCACAGGCGTCACTTCATCAGCGGAATACTTCAGCTCGAGCGCACGCCGAAGCTCGATCTCAGCACCGGTTGCGTCGCCACCTTCGAGCAGAGCCTTGCCCAACAGGAAGCGCGCCTCCGACAGTTGGGGATCTTTCTGCAGGGCGTTCTTGAGTTCGATCGCCGCCGCCTTGTGATCGTGCTTGGCCAAATATTCCTTGGCGGATGCCACCATCGCCGCCGGCTTGTCGCCACCGCAGGCGGTCAATAACAGTACCGCCAACAAAGCCGAAGTCGTCACCCTGCGAAGACTTCCGAGCGGACTAGGACGGATCATGGATGACCTCTCATCGATCGAATGGTGGTTATCAGGAAGGTCTTTACTTGAGACCAAAACGATGCATCAAATCGTACAGTGTCGGCCGGCTGACACCGAGAAGTTCGGAAGCCTTGACCACGTTGCCATCAGCACGCGCGAGAGCGGCGATGATCGTTCGGCGTTCCGCGTCGTCGCGGGCATGACGCAGGTCGAGGACGTCTTGTCCATTGGGACCGTCACTCGCGAGTCCGAGGTCCCTGGCGGAAATCTGGTCAGCGTCAGCCATGATGACTGCACGCTTGACGCAGTTTTCGAGCTCACGGACGTTACCCGGCCACGAGTACGCTTCGATCGCTCGCACCGCGTCCTCACGCAAGGTCATCCGGCTGCGATTCTGTTCGCCCGCAAAGCGCCGGACAAACGCGTGTGCCAACAGCGCCGCATCGCCCGAACGCGCTCGCAAGGGTGGGATATTAACCACAATTTCCGCCAGGCGATAGAACAAATCCTCACGGAAACGCCCCTCCGAGATAAGGGATTTGAGGTTTTGATGGGTGGCGCAAACGATGCGCACACTGACCGGAATCTCCTGGCGGCCACCGATACGCTCAATGACGCGCTCCTGCAAAAAGCGCAGCAGCTTGGCCTGGAGAGAATGCGGCAGGTCGCCAATCTCGTCGAGCATCAGGGTCCCGTTGTTGGCGGTCTCTATCTTGCCCGGAGTGGTCCTCGCGGCGCCGGTAAACGCGCCCTTCTCGTAGCCAAAGAGCTCGCTTTCGAGGAGGTTCTCGGGAATCGCCGCGCAGTTGATGGCCACGAAACGCTCGCGCCGCCGTGGCGAGCCCTCATGCACACCGCGCGCCAGAAGTTCCTTGCCCGTTCCGCTTTCGCCCAGCAAAAGCACCGTCGCATCAGTCACCGCAACGCGCTCGATCGTCCGGCAGACTCGCAGCAGTTCCGGGTCGCGAGTCAGCAGTCCAGCCAGCACGTCGGGCTGCTGCATCGCCTGCAGCCGCTTGTTCTCCTGCTGCAGTTCGTGCAATCGGTACGCTCGCTGGATCGTCAGGCCCAGCATCTCGATCTCGAAGGGCTTGGCAAAGAAATCGTAGGCACCCAGGGCAATCGCGCGCAGGGCGTTGGCGCGGTCATTTTGTCCGGTGAGAACGATTACCTTGGTGTCAGGTGCATAGGAAAGCATTTCCTCCAACAGTTTGAAGCCTTCCGAAACCGAGTCGGCGTCCGGCGGCAGACCCAGATCCATCGTTACTACCGGCGGCTGGTAACGCCTCACCTGGGTCAGCGCACTCTCCCGATCGTCCGCAGTCAGCGTCTCATACTGGTCGAACGCCCAGCGCATCTGTTTCTGCAGCGCCTTGTCGTCCTCAACGATCAGCAAGTACGGCAGCTTCTCGGAACTCATTGCGACTCCTTCAGGGGTACCGCCGGTTTGCCGCTGGTACCGGGTTCAAAAAGCGGCAGCAGGAGGTTTACCTGTGTTCCCACGTCAACGACGCTATCTACCGACACTCTGCCGCCAAGTTCATGTACGTACTGAAAACTCTCATAAGCACCGATCCCCATTCCGGTTGGCTTGGTCGTCTGAAAAGGCTTGAACAGGCGCTCGCGGACAAACTCTGGACTCATGCCGTGACCGGTATCGCCGACCTCAACCAGTGCGAAATTCCCCTGGCGCGCGAGTCTTACCCAGACACGTCCGCTGGCATCGGTAGCGTCGAGCGCATTCTGCACCAAGTGACCCATCACCCGTTCGATACGATCCTCGTGCCCCCGTGCCATCGGGCGATCCTCAACGTTCAGATCGATCTCCCGTCCTTGCCCAGCTTTCGCACTCTGAATCCGGCGCAGCACGTCGGCGAGATCGATTCCTCGCGGCCCGTCCAACGGCGTAGCGCCCTCGCGCAACTGCATCATCAGTTGCCGCATCCGCTCTACCGAATGCTCAACCGTCATCAACATGTCTTCCTGGAAATCGGGGTTGCCACGATGACGTTCAGCATTCCTGAGCATCAGCTGCAGCTGCGTGACGATATTCTTCAGATCGTGGACGACAAAAGCGGACATGCGGTTGAACGAGTCGAACTTCCGGACTTCCAGCAGCGCCTCGCTCGCTTGCATCTGACCGAGGAAGGCTCCTGCCTGCCGCGCCGCCGTCTTCAAGAGGTCATTCACTTCCCAGTTTACATCGATCCGGGTACGCGCTGTCGCCAGCACGACGAAGGCGATCAGCTCGGAGCCGGTAGTCAGCGGGACGACCAGCCACGCATTGGGCACCTCTACCAACCAAGTCGGCAGCAACAGGCCGTCGTATCGACGCGGCAGTGAGCGATACTCCTCAAGGTTGATCACCCAGCCGCTTTCGAGCAGGAAGTTGCACAACGAAGTGTCGCCGTCCTCTGTTGCCGACGACGTGGGCATGTTCCAGCACGCCGCCTGAGCGAAGAATCGACCCGAAGGATCCTTGAGCCACAACGCGCCGCCCGGGCTCTCGACCATGTCGGCGAGGCCGCGGACAACCTGCTGCCCCATCGCCGAGAAGCCGCCTTGCGAAGACAAGGTCTGCGTAAAGCGCAGCCATTCTTCGCGATAGTCGTAACGGTAGCTGAAGAAATGCTTGCCGACCTGAACCCTCAAACGCGACCGCATCGAACCCGAAAGCGTCAGCGCGACCAGAACCAGCAGCGCGGCGAAGAGCAGCGCCATCTGCACTGCCCGCCCCCACTCGCCGCCGAAAAAGCGGACGTAGTAACCCGCCGACGCCATAAACAGCAGGTAGACGCCAACCATGACGAGCGTCACCGACTGCAGCGCCGCCCGCTGCGACATCACCAAACGTCGCTTCCAGTCGTGGCTGCGCGCTGCCGACAAGGCGATCAGCGGCAGGCCCACGGCGTGCGCAAAGCCGCGAATGCTGAAAGCATCGGCGTCGATCCGACTGAACAGCAACGCATCAGAAAAAAGGTAGAGATCAAACAGGAAAGCGCCACCCAGCCCCAGGCATAACGGCTTGATGCTCCAGCGGAAATCCGGCGATACCTTGCGATACAGCTGTTCGATCAACAACAGACCAAATACATTCATCGCCAGCGACGCAAACAAGGCAGCGCGCTGCGGTGGCACCGGCAACAACGCAAGATCGACGCCCGAGACGACAATCGCCTGGGCAAGGAAATCACTGATCGTGAGCACCCCGCCAATGCTGCCCAGCCAGCGAAATCGTCGCTGCCATGCCCCGACTTCGTTGTCCTCCGGCCGGATCAAGATCAGCAGAAAGACGTACCAGATACCACAACGTAGAGGATCGACGAGCAAACTGGCAGCAAGAAAAAGGCGCTGCTGGGTCAGCGCGAAGGCGAGACCGAGCATTCCCCAGAGCGCCGAGACGGCGACCGCGGAGCACATCGCCCGACTGCGACCACTCGTCCGCCAACCGGAAACGACGTAGAGCAACAAGAACGCGGCAAGAAAGCCGGCCAGACCGTAGCTCCACGCCGCAAGCACTGCCATTTTGCTATCCATCACGATCTGGGTCCTGCCTCCAAATGGACACCGGTCGGCGTTGCGCCGCCGACCGCGGAGACCCTATCGAGCCCCCTTGCCGGTCAGGACGACGCCGACGGTCTGGAAGAGAATGATGATATCGAGAAACAAAGTGTGATTCTTGACGTAGTACAGATCGTACTGCAGCTTCTGAACCGAATCGTCTACCGTCGCGCCATAGTGATAGCTGACCTGGGCCCAGCCAGTAACTCCCGGCTTGACGCTGTGGCGAACGGCGTAGAAAGGAATGTCGCGCGTCAGCTGATCGACGAAGAACGGTCGTTCCGGACGCGGTCCGACGAGGCTCATGTCACCCGTAAGGACACTCCACAGCTGCGGCAGTTCGTCGATTCGCAAGCGGCGGATCCAGCGGCCAACACGCGTGACCCGGTCGTCATCCGCCGTCGCCCAGCGCGGGCGGCCGTCGCTCTCGGCATCGTTGCGCATGCTGCGAAACTTCACGACCTTGAACAACCGCCCCTCGAGACCGACGCGCTCCTGACGGTAGAAAATCGGAAAGCCGTCTTCGAGAACGATCAAAATTGAAACCAGCAGCATCACAGGAAGCGCAAGAACGAGGAGAACCGACGCCGCGGCGATGTCGAAGATTCGTTTGACCAAGGCACGACGCCACGTTTGGCGAAATCCGTCACCAAAGATCAGCCAGCTCACGCGCAGGGAGTCGATCCGGATCTGCCCCAGGGCACGCTCGAAATAGCTTGCCAAGTCAAGCACCTTGACTCCCGACAGCTTGCACTCCAGCAGCTCGCGCAAGGGCAGCGCGCCCCCACGACGCTCGCGAACGGCGACGATGATTTCGTCGACCTTCAACGAGTGCGCCGTGTCGGAAAGCGACATGGCCTGCGACAGCACGACCTGCGTCGGCACCACCACCTCGGTATCGGTCGGACTTGGGTAGAAACCCACGATATCCAGGTCGGGATCCGACTTGCGGAGCACCCGACCGACATTTTCCGCGTCCTCACCGACCCCAAAGACGAGGACGCGTCGATTCAACAGATAGCCTGTCCGACTATGCGCCGAGTGTACGCGGTGCACCAGGGTCGCGAAGAGCGCCGCCAACCCTGAAAGGAGGAGAAAACCACGATCCACTTCGGCGACCGCGAGCACCGAAAACACCACGTACGCAAGCGGAATCGCCAGATAGAGCGACAGTACGGCACGCGCCTGAGTCTCACTACGCGTGCGGTCATGAACCCGCTGATAGATCCCAAGCCAGGCATTAAGCATGATCATCGTCAGAGCAAAGACGACGGCGTAGAAGGCCACCTTGTCGAGTGCCAACCGCCCTCCCCGCTCGATCCACGCGGCGGCGAGTATGACGCACACGATGGGAAACATCAGGTCAAGCGTCACCTGAGCGATGGTCTTCCGATGAAACCAGTGGTTGAATACTTTGATCACGATCGAACCCTCGCAAGCAAGAACCTGAGAACGTGTCCTGTCTTTGCCTTAGGTCGAAACGGCCTTCGTATCGACATCAAAGCATCCAACAGCGACAGTTTCAAGGCTACCACCCGGCAAACAGGCGGACCGTGACCTAATGCACAAGCGGTGGACGAAGAAAAAGACGGCGCGCGGCGGACCGGATCGCTTACCGTCGAGGTAAGCGACGGGTTGACACGCAACATCGTAACCAACTGAAATTTCGTGTATCTTTATCATCATCCCGAGTTCATGAGCGCTCACTGCACCGTCGGATCGGATCGTTTCAGACATCGCCGGCGCGGCAGGAACTCCGGCGTCCGTCGAGCGAAAGGGCAACACCCACCAGCAGAAAAAAAAGGAACGCCGTTCGAGGCATGTCGAGCAAACTGACCAGAAGACCGATCGCAAGCGCTGACGCGATCGCTGCCAAGAGGTACGGCGCCAGCCAGTGATCGTGCCCCCGACCGACGAGCAGATTGGCTATTGCGGCTACGAGCACGCCAAGAAACGCCACCAGACCAAGCACTCCTTGTTCGATCAGCACCTCGAGCAGGAGATTGTCGACATGCCAGGGCAGAAAGTCGTGGCGACTGGCGAAATACCAGTGCGCCATGCCGCTCGAAAAGCTGCCATTGGCGATCAGGTTGCGACCTGAAGCATCGCGTAGACTCAGGTTATCGATCTCCACGGTTGCCGCCGGGTCTTCCAGGCGCAGAGTCAGGAAACCCGTAAACGGCTGCCACCAGGGCACGGCGAGTCGCTCGGCCGCCAGCAACGCGGCAACGCGACGCCAAGCGTCGTCGGCGGTGACCAACAATTCACCGCGCACGCACGCCGCGTCGTAGAGCAAGTGTCTGCGACACACACCAACACCCAGATTCACCACGCTTGGCGCACGTACATCCATCGTCAGCAGATAACTGTCGCCGGCGAGTGGAATACGCTGTAGCAGCTCGAACGTTCCCTGACGACGCGTCGTTGCCGGCGTCTGCAAAGCCAAGTGGCTTCCCCTCGTGTCGTCGACAAGGCTCAGTCGGCCCGGCATCTGCCGTTCGGCAACGGTCTGTGAGTAGACCGCAGGAAAACGGCCCATCCCCTTGCCGAAGAGGAGCGCAGTGGCGCTATCGAGTAGGCTGACAGCCTCCCGCCAGTGCTGCAAACGACCGCCCAGATCGTGCTCACTGCTTGACAGTCGCTGACGCATGAAGTCGCCCAGCCCGATGACGACCGCCGCCTCGACAGCGACCAGCAAGAGTAGCCCGCGGTTGCCCCACTTCCGCCAGCGCGGCGGGGAAGCGATCAAACCGCACCGACCGCGATTTGCTTGCAACAGGTCTCGTGGCGACCATGGCGGAGCCGAAAGGCTGGCCACGAGCAGGCCGAGCGTCAGCAAGACACCGCCATAAACGACCCGGGAGAAGGTTGTCAGGCAAGCGTAGCTAGCGAGCAGCGAAAGCGATGCGGCGAGTAGCCAGCGACGAAAAGTTGGCGCGCAACGCGTAGCGCAAACGGCAAACGGCAGCGCCAGGACCAGGAAACCGTCGACGGCCGCCCCGCCGACGTGCATTTCCCAGAACAGCGCCGTCGCGCGATACGGGATCGAAAATTCGACAAGTCCCGGATGGCCCGCGCGTTCCCAGACAACGGCTACGCTCACCAGCGCCAACCCACAAGCAACGCCGACGACGAGACCGCGCGCGAAGCGATCACTTTCCGCTCGCAACAGCCAGCGCACCAGTGGCAACAGAAGGAGAACGAAGAGGAAACTTTTCGCCACCCGCACGGTATTCAAGGGTTCCTCGTAGCCCTCAAACCAGTGTTTCGGAAGCCCCCCGGCGTCGACCAGGCCCCGACCGCACGCCAACAGCCAAGAGATTCCCAGCAGTAGCCAGCACAATCCGGCGAGCTGCTCAAGTCGCGAATTCGGGTTCGACGGCGCAGGTTCGGTATCGCCGACGCCCTTGACAGCCGCCGTACGAAATCGCTCGCTGACGGCGAATCGCGCGTTACCTCCGGCGACGGCGGCCAAGACGAACAGGTCGAACTCCTCCATAGCGAGCCAGCCGGTCCACGGCGACCAGTTGCCAAGCGGAAGCAGCGCCGGCAACACGATCGGACAGTAATCGGGCCGCAAGAAAAAGCCGACGCTGGCCGCGACAAAAGCCAGGGTCAGCGCGCCCGGCCAAAGAGGATGGTGCAAGGCGACCACCGCCCCCATCCACCCGGCGACCACGGCCAGTACCGACGGCACGGCAAGCGGACTCAAGCGAAACGGCACGTCGCCCTCAAACGAACACGCACAACATGCGGCTGGCAACGGAGACAGCACTCGTTACAATAGCCACAGTCAGCGAATACTGGAGACTCCCATGTCCGGTAGATTTGCCCTGCCCCCCGGCTTTCGCATGGTCTCGGGAGGGCAAACCGGGGCCGACCGGGCCGCCCTGGACTGGGCCATCACACATGGAATCCCCCATGGCGGTTGGTGTCCTCGGGGCCGACGCGCCGAGGACGGGCCCATCGACACGCGTTATGCGCTGCACGAAACACCTAGTCGAAAATATCGGCAGCGCACGGAATGGAATGTGCGAGACAGTGACGCGACGGTTATCTTTACCCTTTCCGGACCACTCACCGGCGGCTCCGAGCTGACCGCCGTCTTTGCCGAGTATTACCGGAAGCCATGGCTGCACTTGCGCGAGGAGGACAACGTATTCCGGCTTTCGAGATTCCTCGCCAACCCGGAAAGTGGACCGCGAGTGGTCACCCTCAACATCGCCGGCACGCGCGACCCGGCGGTTGGGCCTTTGGTCGTCCGCTTCCTCGATCAGATCCTGGCGCCTACCTGAACCGCAGCCACAACGGTCAGACCACCACGACCACCCGCGTCGCGCTGGTGCCGCAACCCCCTCCGGCACTCGACGGCATTGCTGGCGGAGAGAGCGGGATTCGAACCCGCGGTGGGAGATGATCCCACACACGCTTTCCAGGCGTGCGACTTAAACCACTCATCCATCTCTCCAGGAAGCGGCGGATTCTATCAGATGCCCTGGACAACACCCAAGCGCTGCTCGCTGTCGCTGCTGGCGGAAGAACAAGTCGTTTCGCCCAAGGAAGGCACGGCCGAGCGAGCCGTTCTCACCGGAGTTTTATTAGCCCGGCCCGTAAACTCACGCTGAGGCATCGCGTGCGGCGGGGTGTTTGAAAGAGGCGATGACTCTTTCGGGTATTCTGGACAGGAAGGTCATGAAGGTCACGGCGTTCTGGAGCAGGGATGCCTTGTTGGAGCTCGCGGGGCCCGACCGCAGAGCGGTCTTGAAATTCCGGTTGAGGTATTCGTCGGGAGGGATTCCGGGGCGTAGGGCGGCAGGTAAGCCACTTTGATTGGGTCTTTCCGGGGTTCGAGCCATTCGCGCACGAACTTGGCATGATAAAGCCGCAGCTTATCGACGATCAGGAAGATCTTGCGCCCGGCCCTTTCGATCAACGGGACCAGGAAGGTGATAAAGCGTTCGCTAGGGATGCGGCCCTCGGCGATTGCAAAACGCCTTTCGCCCCGCGGCGCCGTTTCGTCCCCCAGAAGAACTCGGCCCCGGGGCTTCTCTTCCAGCGAACGCTCTTCTTCCGCTTGGCCCGGGCCAACCACGTCCTGATCGTCGTCAGATAAGCCCCAGATACCGCACACCGCTCTCCCACCTTCATTCCACACTACTTGCGGAGCCAGATCACCCTTTCTCGTAACAGTCTCCGCCCTTCCAGCGTCCGCGTCGAGATGTGTAGCGCTTCGGCCAGCCGGCACTGCAGCCGTTGCCTTCCGCAACCGGCCTATAATCGCCCTGCCGCGCGTCCGTATCAGCGCTCGACCCTCGTGCTTCACCTCCAAGCCACGTTCAGGAGAATGAGATGAGACTCGAAGAGAACCGCCGCGTCAGCCTCCGTATTCGCCTCTACACCCTACTCGGAGCGATGTTGCTCGGGCTCGTCCTGCTGGGCGGCTACTCCGTCGTTGACCTGCGCCAGCACGTTCTGGCGGAGAAGCGTCTGGCGATTCGCGCGGTGGTCAACTCGACACTGAGTGTGCTCCACCATCAGTACGCCCGCCAGCAAAACGGCGAACTCAGTCGGGAAGAGGCGCAGCGCCAAGCCATCGAGACGCTGCGCAAGGTGCGCTTCAACAGCGAGGACTACCTGTTCATTTATGACTTGACCGGGACCACGTTGATGCATGGTACCCGTCCGGAACGCGAGGGCAAGAACACGATTGACGCCAAGGATCCCACCGGCAAACTGTACATTCGTGACTGGATCGAACTCCTGAAGCGCGACGGCGAGGGCGAAATGGACTACGCTTTCGCGAAACCCGGCGCCGAGAAACCGATTCCGAAAGTCGGCTACGCCAAGGTGTTCGCTCCCTGGGGATGGTGGGTGGCGACCGGTGTCTATGTCGAGGATGTCGACGCGGCTTTCGCGCGCAGCGCTGCAGAGAACATCGCCTTCATCGCCCTCGTCAGTCTGCTTTTGGGTGCGCTCGGCTGGGCGATCAATCGTGGAGTGCAACGACAACTCGGAGGCGAACCGGCCGTCGCCGCAGCAGAGGTCGAGCGGTTTGCGGAGGGCGATTTGCGACAAAGCATCACTTCCGACAGCTCGCTTCCCGGCAACCTTCTTGGCGCGTTGGCGACCATGCAGGACCGCCTGCAGGGCGTCGTCGGCGAGATCAATCGCGGCACCGAACTGCTGGCCAGCGAGTCGCGCGCCGTCTCGTCGGCCGCCAGCGAAATCAGCGACGCCGCGCGCCGTCAGGCGGAATCGAGCGCCGCCACAGCGGCGTCGATCGAGCAATTGACGGTCAGTATCAACGAGGTCTCGGCAAGCGCACGGCTGACCGAGGACAACTCGCAACAGACCGCTGCACTCGCCCACCAGGGTGCCGACGTCGTGCGTTCTGCCGCCGGCGAAATCGAGAGCATCGCACTGTCGGTCGCCGAATCCGCGCAGCGCATTCAAGCGCTGGTCCAGCGTTCGCAGGAAATCGGCAGCATTACGCAGGTCATCAAGGAAATTGCTGACCAGACCAATCTTCTCGCCCTGAACGCCGCCATCGAGGCAGCGCGCGCCGGCGAGCAAGGACGCGGCTTCGCCGTGGTTGCCGACGAAGTGCGCAAACTGGCTGAACGAACCACGCAGGCAACCGCCCGCATTAGCGACATGGTCCGCACGACTCAGGACGACACCGACAACGCGGTCAGAGCGATGCAGGAAGCGGAACCGAAAGTGCAGCAAGGGCAGGAACTGGCCCAGCGAGCGACCGCCGTGCTCGATCAGATCGAGCGTCACGCGCAGGACTCGCTGGCAAGAGCGCGTGAGGTGGCAACCGCCGCCAACGAACAGGCGATCGCCGCCACCGAGATCGCCGGCCACGTGGAGAAGATCGCCTCGATGACCGAGCAGACCAATGCAGCGACGCGCAACAATGCCGCAGCCGCCGACCAACTGAAACGCCTGGCGGCGACCTTGCAGGCCGCCGTCTCCTTTTTCAAGGTCTAGCAGCCTGCCGACGGCAGACGTCGCGTTCGGCTTGACCGCGGAACGCGATTTTCCTATTCTGAGCGCCGTCTATTTGGCACGCTGCCAATACGGTTTTTATGGCATCGACACCACCCTTTTTGACCGACATCGAGGATAGGAAAACGATCATGACTGATCCCAAGAGCACCACGAAGAAAACCCCGACGACAAAGAAAACTGCCGTCAGCAACCTGACGGCCAGTACCGAGATGACCCCCCCGGCAGACGCGGAAGCCGTTGCTCCCGTCACCAGCGAGAAGAAGCGATCGGTCCGCAAAGCCGCCTCCACCGCCGATCAGACCGCAGCGGGGGGCACCGCCACCAGCGCACCGACGAACGCACGCGGCGCGCGCGCGACGCCAAACGCGGCGCCTGTACCTCAGCCGGCTGACACGCCAGTCGCCGCCGTTGAGCCGGCGCCCGTCGCTCCGAGCGCCGAGGAGCGCTACCGGATGATCGAATCGGCAGCCTATTTCATGGCTGAAAAGGATGGCTTTCAGGGGTGTTCGACCGCCTATTGGATGGCGGCCGAAAAACAGATCGCGCTTCAGCTCGGCGAAGTGGCAGCCTAAGGTCGGTGCGGCACAACGCCATGCGCAAGCGCATAGTTGACAGCGACACGGCCGCGCATGCCGCGGCCGTCGAGTGGCTGCCTCTTGAGAACATAGCGGAGGTTGAAGTCAGCTCCGAGGATCCCTTGCACCCGGTCGAAGCCGCCTTATTGCCGGCGCCAGGCGGAGGCTGGCGGGCAAGTACCAGCGGCAGGCAATCGATCAGGCTGATCTTTTCTCCGGCACAACGCTTGTGCCGGATTCGGCTGGTCTTTGTCGAGACGGCAGTCGAGCGAACGCAGGAATATCTGTTGCGCTGCTGGTCATCCGATGGACGGACGGTCCGCGACATCGTTCGCCAGCAGTGGACCTTCAGTCCACAGGGTTCGACCTGCGAAACCGAAGAACACCGTTTCGAAGCCTGTGATGTCGACGAACTGCAGCTCATTGTCGTGCCCGACATTTCGGGTGGCAGCGCGGTCGCCTCCTTGGCGGAACTCCGCGTTGCTTGAGCGGGTGCAAACGACGTCAGGCCATCCACCGGATCGTCCGAATTTCGCTTGCACCCTTCCGACCCTGCCGCCCTTGGCAGTCAATTCCTTCCCGGACAGCGATAACGGTGCGCCCTGAGGCGACCATCGCGCTTCACTGGCGCGGCGTCGCGCCCTCCTGCGAGCCAGTCAGTAGCTGAGCGTTTTCGGCAACTCCTTGGCCTGCTGTACCCACGACTCGACCATGCTCAGCGATGGCGGCTGCTTGGTGATCTGGTCGGCGTTGTTCGTTTCGACGATCCGCGCATGCAGGTTGTCCGGCCGACGCGTCGCCAGTTCCTTGACCGTATCAACGCCTGCCTTTTCGAGCAGATCCGAGTAAACGCCGGAGACTCCCTTGATGCGCGCCAGATCGGCACGGTTGGCGAGTTCGAGGAGCGTACGGGCGTCGCAGCCGCAGCTGCTGGCGAGCGTTTTGCGCTGAGCCGGAGCCGACGCGGCGGCGAGCAGTTGTTCGTTGTTACTGATCCCGGCAGCCTTGAGCTTGTCGACGATTTCCGGGGTGCTGCCGCGCAGGTCTTTTACGGGAACGGTCATTTTGGTTGTCTCCTCGGGTAGGGTGGTCGATAGTGATCCGTCGCACCTGGCCATGTTTATGGCGCAGGTATTCGACGAACGGGATTCTAATCGGACATTGAGCGGCGGCGGCAGAAATCCTTGCTGCCGACCGGGGATCGTCAGCGCCCTCGTGCGACAAAAAAACAAGTCGCGGTCAGGGCGACGGCGATCGCCGGACGGCAAGCCAAAGCCCGACGCTGAGAACGGTCAGCGACAGCAGCGCAATGGCACTGCCCCAGAACCAGAACGGTAGCCACAGTGCGTCGGCCATCTGGGCCGTATCCGAGGGGTGGCGCACGCCGCCAACTTCAGCCTGGGGGGAAAACAGATAGTCGACGTCGTTTAGCCAGCTCAAACACAACAGCGCACCGGTCAAGCGCAGGGCGAAGGTTGCGCCGCCGTCACCCAGCCAGCGCGCTGCGGCGGCGAACGCCAAGGCCGCCGCGCTCAGAAAGAAGGCGCCGAAGAGGTTGCGCGCCCAGACAAAGACGACGATGAGCAGCGCGGTGGCGAGCGATCCCAGCGCCCACCGTGCCGCCCGCGGCGAGCGCGCGACGACGATCAATGCGCTACCGGCCAGACTCGGACCAAGCAGGCCGCCAGCAGCGACCAGCGCGCGCTGAAGACGGCTGCCGGAACCGGTCCACAAAGCGGCTCCAGAACCGTCAGCGTAGAGGACGAAACGGTTGAACTCGCCGCCGACGAGTAACGCGGTCAAGCCGTGTCCGAGTTCATGCGCGGTCGTTGCAAGCAACGAAAAGGGATAGAGGATCCAGCGCCCGTACGGGAACTGCCAGACGACAGCAATGACTAGCAATACCCAGAGCAAGGCGTACAAAGGCTGGCCCCCGGCAGTTGCCGGCGCGGACGACGACGATCGCTTGGCCAGAAAGCTCACCGGCGTTCGGCGCGACGCCGGCTACCGGCCAACTGGCGGGTCACCGGCTAACGACGGAACGGCTGCAGGGCTGAAAAGCTCGGCCACTCAACCGCGTCGAGCAGGTTTTTCACCAGTAGGCCGAGTTCGGTGTCGCCGGTAATCGCCAACTCGCGGTTGAAGAACAGCGTGTCCGGATCCTCCTGGCGCGCGAGCAGCTGCAAGAAGGTCGAGAGATTGGCGCTGAACGCCAGATCGGGATCTTGCGGCCGCCGGAGTAGCGGGCGAAAGAGAGCATCACGATAGGTGAAGCACGCTTGCCCGCCGGTATCGATTGCGTCGACCACGAACTGTCGTCCCTCGAGCTGGCGCAAGCTCTCCTCGGGAAACACTCCCCACTTGGCAGCCACATTGAGTGCGGCGGCGAGCGCCAGCGAATGCGGCCATTGCGGCAGACGGCTGCCGACGACCGCGATCACCCGCGGCAGCGTAAAACGTGGAATCGAGAACAGCGTGCTCATTCCCAACCTCCTTCCTATCCTTGCGAAACTGACGACGCACGATGGGTGATTCCCGCATCGCCGAACCAGTAACCGTTGACCAGTCCATCCCGCGCCCAGTCAGCGCCTTCCTCAAGCGGAACACCGCCGTTGCGCGCCGCGTCGAAGGCCCGGATGACCGACGCCATCGCCGTTGCCTGCGGACTGATGCGAACGACCTCCACCCCCATCGCGATCAGCTCGGGAACTTGGCCAAGGAGATTGTACGTCTGCGCCGACATCGTCTGTATGCCATTGATCGTCAGGAACGGCTGACCGTCGCGCGTCCTTAGGGTCAGGCCCTCGGGGTGGTCGAGGCACTTGAACTGACAGTCATCCTTGTTCAGACGGTAGCGACGCGCGGTGAAACAACGGGCCGAGAAGGCCAGCGGCAGCTTGCCGAAGACAAAAACCTCCGTTTCGACACCCGCCGGACGCGCGCGATGCAAGGTTTCGATCAGCGGCCGGTCGCCTTCGAGTGGCGGCAGCCAGCGCCGCATACCGTAGCGGGCGAAGGTCGCGAGCGTCTCTTCGTTATAGATGTTTAGATGCGGACCGGCGACGAAAGCGCTTCCACCGGCGATACTGATCGCGCCGAGATCGTTGACCTCAAGCAAGCAGCGCGGAATTTCGGCGACCTGGTCGAACAGACGGCGCACAGTCTTGAGATCGCTTTCCGATTCGAGCAGCGCCTGTGCGGCGATGACGACCTCCTTGCCCGCAGCAGAGAGATCTCGCGCCAGGCCCAGCCAGTCGGCGACGCGGATCTGCTGGCGGCGTGAACAAACGACCTCGCCGAGCACGACGATATCGATCGCCGGGTTGTCGGCGATTCCAGCGTAGAAATCGAATACCTCGTGCTTCGGCCAGAAATAAAGCAACGGACCAAGTGACAGTTTCATGGTGCTGATTTATCTCCAAGGGCGGTTGTAAGCGCCGAGGGTCACCTGATGACCTTCGGAAACCTTGGCCAATTCTGCCTGCCAAGTCGGTTTGACGTGGAAACGCTGAGCCGACTGCGCCAGTTCGTCGAGCGCCGCGCGCAGCACTCTCGTCACCTGTGCGACGTAAGTCGGGCTGCGTTGCCGGCCCTCGACCTTGATCGCCGCCACCCCGAGCTCGGCAATCGCCGGCAGGATGTCGAGCACGTTGAGGCTCGTCGGCTCTTCGAGCGCGTAATACGTCTCGCCATCGACTTCGAAGCGACCCTTGCACAAGGTGGGGTAACCCGCCGGTTCGTCGTCGCGAAAACGATCGATCAGGATACCGTTGAGCCGCGTCGTCATCGCTCCCGGCGTTCGTTGCCATTGCACATACTTTGCCGGCGAACAAGCGCCGACCGTGTTCGGCGATTCGCCTGTGGCGTACGAAGAGAGCCAGCACCGTCCCTCGTTCATCACACACAGGCTGCCGAAGCCGAAAACCTCGATTTCGACCGTTGTGTTACGTATGACTGTCCCGACCTGCGCCAACGTCAATACGCGCGGCAACACGGCGCGGCGAATGCCAAACTCGCGTTGCGCGAAGTTGACCGCCTCGTAACTCGTTGCCGACCCCTGCACCGAGAGGTGCAAACGCAAGCCGGGGTGACGCCGGCTGGCGTAGTCGAGCAGTCCGACGTCGGCAAGGATCACCGCGTCCACGCCGAGGTCGACAGCTCCGTCGACGGCACTGCGCCATTCGCCGGCTCGCCCAGGTTGCGCAAAGGTGTTGATCGCCAGCAACACCTGCTTGCGTCGCGCCTGCGCGTAGCGGAGGCCTTCGCGCATCGTCTGCGGATCGAAATTGAGGCCGGCAAAGTTGCGGGCATTGGTATCGTTGCGGTAGCCGAGGTACACGGCGTCGGCGCCGTGGTCGACCGCCGCCTTCAGCGCCGGCAGACTTCCCGCCGGGCAGATCAGCTGCGGAATGGTCGCGCGTGGCATGGCAAGTCTCCGTGTCAAGCGAAGCGGCGAGTATAGCCAGCCCGCTCCGCAGGCCATTGATACCGGTCAATTCAGCCGCGATTCGGCTCCCACCAGAGGCTGCTCGGCAACCCCGCCAACCGTAGCAGACGCCCTCTCACCATCGCCCGGAAGCGGCGGCTGAGCGAACGGCACCGTACCCGGAGCGCGAACGTGTCGCTTGCCGATCGCGCCGGACCATTGCATGATGCGGCCTCTGAGACGTGGTAAGCAGCTAGTGAGGAGCGGAAGATGCTAAGCCAGAAACTTGCCGTGGTAACCGGTGCCAACCGGGGCCTCGGGTTCGCGGTGGCACGCGACCTGGCTGCAACCGGCTGCCTGGTGCTGGCGGTAGGGCGTAACGCCGAGGCGATCGAAAAGGCGGCGAGGGAACTCCAGACCGAGGGGCACCAGGTATTGCCGCACGTCGCCGACGTCACCGACGCCAGCGCCGTCGCCGCCCTGGCGGCACGAGTCCGGCGCGAATTCGGGCGCGCTGACATTCTGGTCAACAACGCCGGTGTCCAGCTCGAATCTCATGGCTCCGGCGTCACAAGCGCCAGCGTTCTCGTCGTCGACCCCGAAATTGTCGCCGCGACCTTTGCCTGCAACGCCTTGGCTCCGCTGCGGCTGATTCAGGCGATCGTGCCGCTGATGCGAGACAACGGCTGGGGGCGTATCGTCAATGTTTCCTCGGGTATGGGCCAGCTGGCAGCCATGGGCGGCCACTGGCCGGGTTATCGGATGTCCAAGGCAGCGCTCAACGCCTTGACGCGGGTAGCGGCAAAAGAACTCGAAGGGTCTCCGATCAAGGTCAACGCGGTCTGCCCCGGCTGGTGTCGCACGGACATGGGCGGCACGGACGCGACACGAAGCGCCGACGAGGGCGCGCAGGGGATCGTCTGGGCGGCTCTACTGCCCGACGACGGTCCGAGCGGCGGGTTCTTCCGCGACAGCCAGCCGATCGACTGGTAAGCGCCGGCTCGCCCCGTAAGACGCAGCCCGAGACTCGTTGCCGACGCGCCGTGTTGGGATCACAGCCGTCGGTCGCAGGCCCGCGCTGCGCGCCGCCGCGCCCTACTTCTTGCCGCGTTCGGCGCGCGCCTTGTTGATGACCTCGTCGGTAAGCGCGAGCAGCTGCGGAAAGCCTTTCGTTTCCTTGCCGGTGACCAGGAATTTGCCGTCGACGGCGAGCGCGGGAACGCCTTGAACGCCATACGCCTGCCTCATCTGGTCGCCGCGCTTCGCCTTGCTGACGACACCGAAGGAGTTGAAGGTGTCGGCGAACTTCTTCGCATCGACGCCCTGCGCGCTGACCCAATCGATGATCGTCTTGTCGTCGTAAAGCTTGGCGCCGTTCTGGTGCAAGGCGCTAAAGACGGCCCCATCGAGCTTGCCGAGGTCACCGGTTGCCTCCAGCGCGTAATACAGGCGCGCCAGGCTCGCCCATTGCGGCCGATTAAACGAAATCGGTACACGCTTGAACACGACGTCGGCCGGTAGTGCCGCCGCCCACTTGCTGACCACCGGATGAAACTCGTTGCAATGCGGGCAACCGTACGAGAAGAACTCGATGACTTCAATCTTCGCCGGGTTGTCGGTGGCCTGTGCCGGGACAATCGGAACATAGTCACGCCCGACCACCAGTTCGGCGCGCGCCGGTCCGACGAAGGCCGACAAGGCGAGAGTCAGCAGAAACCACCACACACTCGGGCGTCGTTGCATCAGGTGTCTCCTCAAAGACCGCTGTTAGTCCTTACGAACCAGATTGGCGTCTATCCCTTGACGCGCGAGGTCGGCGCGCAAGTGATTGACGTCATCCATCTTGTGATAAGGCCCGAGGCGAACCCGGTACCAGACCTTATCCTGCAGCATCACTTGCTGGATGCGTGCTTCCGCTCCCAACAACGCAAGCCTCGCCTTCTGGTTGTCGGCTTCGCTGGCGCTCTGAAACGACCCCGCCTGCAGATAAATCGGCTCCTTCAGGGTCGCCTCCTTGCTCGACCGGGTGGTTTCCGCTGTCTTGCCCTCCGTGGGCTTGACCTCGGCCGGTCGGCTTTCGGCAGGTTTGACAACGGCGACCTTGGCTTCCGCCGGCTTGCTGTCAACCGGTTTATGCTCGGCGGCTTTTCCCTCCTCCGGTTTGGCTTCGACCGACTTGCTCGGCAACGGTTTGGCTTCTTCGGGTTTGGGGTCGGGAATCGCCTCGGCCTGGCCGGGAAGGATCTTGTAGAAATCGAAGCGCGGCTTCTCGGGCGAAATCGGGTCGCCCGGCTTTCCCGGTAACGGGGCCGGCAAAGCAGCGACTTTCGGCGCTTCTTGAGACGTCGTTGCCGGTTTGCCGACGGCTGGCGGCGCCAGTTTCGGCTGCTGTCCGTTGGTCGTAAACGGCAGAGGTGCCTTGTTGATGTACCAGACGACAGCGGCGACACCGATGACCCCGATGACGAGGCCGATAAACAGGCCGAACAGCGTGCCGCCGCGCGACTTGCGCGCTGGCACCACCTTGCGGGGCTTGAGGTCACGACTCATGCGACACCTCTGTCCTTCGAACTACATCGACTCGGGGCAACTGACACCGAGAATCGCCATCCCGTTGCGAATCACCTGACCTACTGCAAGCGCCAAGGCCAGCCGTGCGTCCCGGATCTCCGACTGGTCCACGAGAATTCGTTCGGCATTGTAGTGGCTGTGGAATTCGGCGGCCAGATCCCGGAGGTAGAAGGCGATCAGGTGCGGTGCCATTTCGGCCGCCGCCGTGTCGACGATTTCGGAGAACTCTCCGATCTTCGACGCCAGGGCGACTTCTCGTAGCCCGACCAAAGGACTGAGGTCGACTGCCACCAGCGACTGCGTATCGCCCCCCCACTGCGCGAGCAGCGAGCGCACGCGTGCATGCGCGTACTGGATGTAGTACACCGGATTGTCGTTGGACTGACTTTTGGCGAGGTCGAGGTCAAAATCGAGATGCTGATCCGACTTGCGCAGAACGTAAAAGAAACGACAGGCGTCGGCCCCCACTTCTTCGCGCAGGGTGCGTAGCGTGACAAAATCGCCCGAACGCGTCGACATGGAAGCCTTCCAACCAGAACGATAGAGGACTGCAAACTGAACCAGCGCAACATCAAGTCGGCCGGCATCGAACCCGAGCGCGCTCACCGCACCCTTAACGCGAGCGATATAGCCGTGATGATCGGCGCCCCAGACGTTGATCAGGCGATCAAAACCGCGTTCATATTTGTTGAGGTGATACGCAATATCGGACGCGAAATAGGTATACAGACCGTTGTCACGCTGAACGACACGATCCTTCTCGTCGCCAAAGGCCGTCGATCGGAACCAGCGAGCGCCATCCTGGACGTAGAGGTGGCCGGCCTTGTCGAGTTCGGCGACACAACGCGCGACGAGACCGGTATCGAACAACGACTGTTCTGAGAACCAAACGTCAAAAGAAACCCCGGTCGCTTCGAGGTCGCCGCGACAATCGGCGAGTTGCTCGGTCAGCACGAAGTCGTGCACGTAGCGCCAGTCGGCGCCAAGCAATTGCTTGGCGTTGGCGATCAGCGCATCAAGCTGCGCCTCCCGCTGCTGGACGGCGGCGGGATCGGTCCGCTCAGCATCGGGCAGCCCCGGCGCACCTTCCAGAATGGCGTTCGCTGGCCGCCGAAAACGCTCGCCGTGCGCAGCCAACAATTGCCGCGCCATCTCGCGCACGTAGTCGCCCTGGTACGCGTTCGGCGGAAACCACTCCGGCCCCGGCAGACTGCACGCCAGTTCGAGGTAGCGCAGCCAGGTGGAAAGGGCGAGAATGTCCATCTGCCGCCCGGCGTCATTGACGTAGTACTCACTCGTCACGTCCCAGCCGGCGAACGCCAGCAACTTGCCCAAACTGTCGCCGTAAGCCGCGCCACGACCGTGTCCGACGTGCAAGGGGCCGGTCGGATTGGCAGAAACGAACTCGACAAGCACTTTGCGCCCCCCGCCGATCGGCGAACGGCCGAAGTCCTGCCCTCGTTCGAGCGCCTCGCGAACGACGCCGACCTTGGCTTCAGGCGTCAAGTGAAAGTTGATAAAACCGCCTCCGGCAACCTCAGTCTTGTCCACTAGCGGCGAAAACGGTAGCTCCGACCTCAGCAGGTCGGCGAGTTGCCGAGGGTTGCGCCGCAACGATCGCGCCAGCTGCAGCGCGACATTGCACGACAGATCCCCATGCGACGCCAGCTTCGGACGTTCGATGTGGATCGCACAATCGTTCTCGGCCGGGGCAACGCTGTCTAGCGCTGTCCGCACCAATTCGGCAACGTGAAGCTTAAGGTGCTGACTCATCGGGGGGGGCTGGGTTGGCGAATCGGTCAAGCCCAACATTATACGACGCCCGGTACGCTGCCGAGAGACCCCATGCGAGTCGGGGCGAGAATAGTCATCGTCAATCGATTTGATGCAAACAATCAATTTGCGCGACAGTTGGCGCGGTCCTAGAATCGACTCATCGGGAAGCAGACAGCAGAAACGGAAGCCGGCTCGCTTTCCCGCACCCGGACGCAACGGCGTCTGGAACACCTTCTACCTTGTGAGGAGTCTGACGATGAAAACCAAGAATGCGACCGCCCCCTCGATCAACATTGGCATCGGCGCCAGCGAACGCGAAAAAATCGCCAAGGGGCTGGCCACATTGCTCGCTGACAGCTACACCTTGTACCTGATGACGCACAACTTCCACTGGAACGTTACCGGACCAATGTTCAACACGCTGCATCTCATGTTCATGGAGCAGTACACCGAGCAGTGGACGGCGCTCGACGTCATCGCCGAGCGGATACGCGCTCTCGGCCACCCTGCTCCCGGGACGTACCGCGAGTTCACCCGCCTCGCCTCGATCAAGGAAGTCGAAGGCGTGCCCAAAGCGATCGAGATGATTCGCTATCTGGTAACCGCCCAGGAGGCGACGGCGCGTACCGCGCGCGAGCTGTTTCCGATCGTCGATGCAGCCAACGACCAGCCAACGGCCGATCTGCTGACACAACGCCTCGAGGTGCATGAGAAAACGGCCTGGATGCTGCGCAGCCTGCTCGAGGAGTGAGACGACGGCTGCACCGACGGCTTTACCCTCCAGGTGTCTTCGCCGTCGCCGGCTCCTCGCGTGACGCCTCCGACAACGGAACGCACTTGAAAAACACTTTCGGATACTCGGGCGTATTGAGGCTCCCGTAGTACGAGCTGCTCGCGACCGGCAACATGTCCTTGTTCTGGTCGCGGCAGAAACCGCTAGCCCGGTTGTAATTCACCCAACCGGCGATGTCCGAAATCATGTAGGTGTCGGGTCCGGTCGGGACGATGGTCGAGCAAGCGGCAACCAACAAGAGCGGCAAGGTGGCGCCGAAGCGCAGGATTCGGTTCACAGTCTGTTCCTCCGAAGCAGGCCGCTCGCACGCTTCACGTCGCGGCAACCATAGAACCGCCGCAACCGAAAGCGCCTTAATCTCGTCACGGCAGGCAGATTGACCAACTAACGCGCATCCCCCCTTGTTGGCCGACGTCCTCCTCCCCGCCGTTCGCAAGCCACTCCGGCGTCGGTTCGACGAGCGGCCGCTTCGGTGCGCCAGCAACCTGGGCGCCGCGCTCGCTGCCAAAGGAACATTGAAGTGCTAGGGAATACCCATTACTATCGCGTTCGGTTGCGCAAGAGGTTCTGGCGCCGATCTCACCCAGCTCCGAAGCGCGGCGTCACGGCATTGGGTGAAGCCCGTGTGACGACGATCAGCCCGGAGTGGGCGAGCCGTTGCCACCGCCCCCTTTCGAAGTCGGGCAATAAGAGAGGGCCGGCCGATGGCCCCGCAACCAGATATTGCTGCACGTGACCGTACGACGGCCGACCGTCGTCCCGACTTCTGACGCCTTCCTTGCGTGACGCACCTGACAACGACAGACTGTGGAATCAGCGAGACCGTTGGCTCGCTTCTCGATGTAAGCTACGGCAATCTTCGCGGCTTCGTGCGTCTTGCGCTCGGCGAAATCGAGTTCCTCAGTGGTCGCCTGCGAACCTTTGTTCGCCTCGATCCCGAAACTGTTCAGCGGCTGGTATTTGTCTGTCTCGGCAATATTAATCGGAGCGCATTTGCCGGAGCCGTCGCCGAGCGCTGCGGCGCCGAAACCACTTCGATCGGTTTGTCAACGACCACCGGAGCGCCCGCCTTTGACAAGGCATTGACGACAGCGCCAGTCTATGGCATCGGTCTCGATGGCCACCGGGCGACCAACTTCGACGACTACACGTTTCAGACCGGCGATCTTCTGCTGGTCATGGAAGTCCGGCACGCCCGCGAACTTGTTCGCCGCGGGATACCGGCCCACGCGATTGCACTGTTGGGACACTGGGCGCGCCCACACCGGATTCATATCCATGATCCGCATCATCACAGCGACGCTTACTTTCGAACGTGCTTTGCCATCCTCTTTTCGGCGGTGTCAAACCTGGTCGACGAGCTGCGGAGGAAAGGAAGTCCATGCGTCAACCGATGAACGTCTACCTGACCTTCGACATTGAACTCTGGTGCAACAGCTGGGACGATCTCGACGGGCGCTTCCCGGGTGCGGTCAAACGCTACATTTACGGCCGTTCGGCGAAGGGCGACTACGCGCTGCCGAAAACCTTGGAGATCCTGGATCGCCACGGTTTGCCGGGAGTTTTCTTTGTTGAACCGCTGTTCGCGGCGCGCTTCGGCGTCGAACACCTGGCAACGATCGTCGATCTGATCCGGCACAGAGACCACGACGTCGAACTCCACCTGCATCCTGAGTGGGCCGACGAACTGCGACCCCTCCCTTTTCCCGGAGCCACTCAAAAGAGGCAGCATCTGTGCTACTACTCGCTTGAGGAGCAGACGATTCTCCTCCAGCTCGGCCTGGATTTACTGGCTCAGGTCGGGTGTCGGAAGATCAACGCCTTCCGCGCCGGGAGCTTCGCCTGCAATGGCGACACCTTTCGCGCGTTGCGCCAGTGCAACGTCGCCGTGGACAGCAGTCTGAGCGCGGTTCATGGCGTCAGCGGTGCCGACCTGCGTGGGCAGATCGAATTGACGCAGCCGCAAGTGTTTCAGGACCTGACCCTGTTGCCGCTGACCGTCATCGAAGACGGAACGGGTCGCTGGCGTCCGGCACAGGTGGGATCGTGCAGTTTTGGCGAATTGCGCACCGCGCTGAACTCGGCTTACGAGAGCGGAACCGAGCACTTCGTGATTCTTTCGCACAACTTCGAGATGCTCTGCCAGAAAGGCTGCGATCCGGACAGGATCGTCGTCCGCCGGTTCGCGGCGCTCTGCGCTTACCTGGCCGCCGAACGAGATCGTTTTCGTGCCGCCACCCTCGACCGCACGCCCGTGATCGCGAATCCGGCGATCAGGGCGCCTCTGCCGAAAGCCAAACTGGGCCCGACCTTGCGCCGACACGGCGAGCAACTGTTACGCCGGATCGTCGGATGAGCGAGCGACCGCAAGTTCCCTGTTATGTGCTCGGGATTGAGACTCAAATTGGCCTCAGCCTCATCCGCGAGCTGGGCGCGGCCGGCGTTCCCGTGATCGGCGTCGCCCTCGAAGAACGCGCGATTGGCCTCGTCTCGCGCTTTCTGACCGCCGGCGTCGTTCTTCGTCATCCGCGTTGTGACCAGGGCTTGGCAGAGCTGCGCGCCCTGGGCGAACGCTACGGGGCAGGGATCCTGTTGGCGATTTCTGAACCCAACCTCGCGTGGCTGATGGCGAGCGAAGGCCAGCTCGGGGCGCTGAAGCCGGTGTTGCCACCGAAAGAAGCGTTCTCGATTGTGCTCGACAAGCAGGCCACGCTGCGCGTCGCCGAACGCGTCGGGCTATCGTTGCCGAGAAGCGCCGAACCGACGAGTTGGCTTGCGGTCGAGGAGATCGCTGACAGCTTCCCCTTTCCCGCCGTACTCAAATGGTCCGACCCGAACGCCGTCGCCGGCAAGCTCGGTGCGCAGGGAATCGAGCTGGTTAAGGCCGAATACGTGTACTCCGCGGCAGAGTTTCTTCAGGCGTGCGAGCGTTACCGCCCGCTAGGCGAATGGCCTCTGGTACAGGAGTATTGTTCGGGAGTCGGGCTAGGTCAATTCTTCTTCATGCATCAGGGAGAGGCGGTACGGCGCTTTCAGCACTTAAGGATTGCCGAGTGGCCACCCGAGGGGGGATTTTCGAGCGTTTGTGACGCAGTTCCGCTCGATCGGTTTGCCGATCTCCAGGAACAGTCGATACGGCTTCTCCAGGAAATCGGCTGGGAGGGTGTGGCGATGGTCGAGTTCCGATATGACGCCAAGCAAGACCGTGCCGTGCTGATGGAAGTCAATGGCCGTTTCTGGGGCAGCTTTCCACTCGCTTCGCAATGCGGCGCCGGCTTCGGCCTCCTCGCCTATTCGCTGCAGGGGCTCGGAACCTTGCCGCCGCTTCCCCCGCTACGCAACACGCTGCGCGTCCGCATGGTTGCGACCGAACTCAAGCGCCTGCAACGCATACTCCTGCAACCGGGAAAGATTCGCGATCGCAGTTTCCAACGCCGGCCGGGCTACGAGATCGCCCGCTTTCTTGCCGACTTCCTGCGTCCATCGGTTCGTTACTACGTGTGGAGCCGCCAGGACGTCCAGCCGTTCTTCCGCGACGTACGCAACGCGATCGGCTGGTTCTGATCCAGGCAGGAAACCGCACGTCCGCGTTCAGCGCTTCGATGCGGGAAGCATCGGCCCGATGTAGCGGCGCGCGATCACCACATTGTCGACGTAGAGGCGCTGATCGTAGGGCGAGACGGCTGTACCGCCGTGGTAAACGTTGAGCCAGAAATTCTCGATCTTGATGTTGTCCAGCGTACGCAAGCGCAGGTTAGGCCGGTCGAGAACGAGGCTCCCGTCAATCCACACCCGGAACAGACCGTCGGCGCCGCCGGGACGATTCAGTCGCACGTGTTGTTCGATGCAGTACCACCGGTTACGCTGCAAGAGCGCACCGGGCCAGATCCAGTGGTCACCGTAGGCGCTCGCCATGTCGGCGTGGTAAGCGTAGGTCGCCAGCTGCGTCAGTCCGTACATCGGATGATCCGGTGAAAAAGCGCGCAGAAACGACGCGCGCAGCGACCATCCGTTACTTCCGTCAGAGCGCCGCCCACCCCAGCCTGCCTTGCCATAGGTTCCCGCGAGGCCTGGTAGTTTGCCGCCTTCGACGGTGGGATCCCAGTCATTACCCAAGCGCAAGTAATAACGGACAAACAGTTCCGAAGTCTCTCCACCATGGTCGCGCAGGTTAAGGCGAAGGTCGAGACCGAGGTTGCTTCCTTTCTTGAGAATGATGCGCAAAGCTTTCCCGGCTAACGCTTCAAATAGGTTGGCCGGATCGTCCTTTACCGGTTCGCCGTCCCCGGCCGATTCCCTCGCCCAGCGCGATCGCCAAGGGCCGGATTCGTCGAAGCTGGTAGCAAACACGACGTCGCCATCACGCTCGATCCCGGCGTCGCCGGGGTAGTTCGTTGCCAGTCCCGGCTCGGCCGCCGCACTTGGGAAGGAAGGGATCGCCGCCTCAAAGACGCCAATACGCAGCGGACCCCCGCCCGTCGGCTGGACAGTCGTTAGCACAAGTTGCGCCCGCGTCAATCCCCGTAGAGCCGCTGCCGACGGCAAGGGGAATTCGAGCAACACACTGCTCGCACCAACGATCCGCAGACTATCGCTGCGACCCTGAGAACGGTAGGTCGAACAATCGAGATGGGTATCTCCGGTCGGCTTGAGCATCTCCCGGCGTCCGCCGGAGAACTCAAGAACCAGCAGCGGCCAGTCCGCGACGCCCCGTGCTTCGCGGCTGGCAAAGCTTGCATAGCCGTTGCCACTGGTGCGGCGCAGAAACAAGGTTCCTCTGCGCTCCCCGGCGGTTCCCCACTTGCGCATCAGCTCGGTGATGTCGAAAATGGTTGATCCCGGGCCGACAAGGCTGTCGCTATAGGGCTGCTCGCCAAATGGCTTGCCTTTGGCGTCGCGCCAGTCGCCACCGCGGCGTTGCCAGGCGAGCACACCGGCCAGGTAGTCCGAACAGGCGGCTCCCCCCTCACCCTCGTACAGAACCCGGCGCGTTTCAAGACCGCCACCCGAACTGGCGATGGTCTCGGCAGCCACCGCCGGACCCAACGCCAGCATCCATCCCAGCGCCCATCCAGCGACCAGCCGTCCCGACCACCGGACAGACCCCAGGAACCGACAAAACCTGGAAATCATCGACAGGTCACGCGCGCGCACCGCGCTCGTGTGACCCACGGTTCACAAGGCCTTGATCGCGAACAGGCGCAAATTCGGAGTCGCCACATGTCCCAACCAGCGTAGCAAAGGCACTGTCCGGACGCTAGCCAAGAGCGCGCGCAAAGGCGCCGGCTTACGCGCTGCGTCGATGGCGTCAAATCGATCGAAGTACTGAGCAAAGCCGAGGACCTTGAGTTCGTCTCGCATCTGATAAAAGGTGAACCAGTGAACGGCCGGATACTGAGCGTGCTGAACGAGTTCGGGGCGGGTGGTGACGGACAGCTTCTCGCAATAGCGTTTCAAAGGAGCCGGATACCAACTGTAAAACGGCAAGTCGAACTCCTGCTGTTTCGGACACAGCCGGTTCGTCGTGGTCAAGAACAGCAAGCCGCCTGGCCGCAACAAGCGCGCGCATTCGCTGACGCAGGAGCGCCAGTCGGCGACGTGCTCCAGCAGCTCCGGCATCAGGCAAATGTCCATCGAGGCGTTGTCCCAGGGAAGCGCAACCGCACTGCCAACCCGAAAGTCCACGGCCATCCCTTCGGCAGCCGCGCGTTGGCGCCCCAGACCGACCAATTCCTGGTTGATGTCGATGCTGTGTACCTGGTGTCCCGCACGAGCCCAGATCATGCTCAGCGTACCCGCCCCACAGCCGACATCAGCCACCTCAAGGACCTGCGCGCGATTGGCGCCGTGCTGTCGGTACAGCCGAAGCGAGACGTCGCGGATCGACTCGAACCTAGTCGCCGTTTCCTTCGAAAGACTGGTCTCGGCGTAATAGCTCGCGAAGTTGCTCAGACTCGCTTGCTCCGCAATCCGTGGCGGGTGTTCGTCTGCCATGCGGTCTCCTAACCGAAGTGCGATGTGCCCACTCTGCGCCTGGCTTCGTGCACCTCGTGGATTGTATCCAAAATGCCGGCGACGAGCTTATTGCCGGCGCGCGCGATATTTATCGACGAGTCGCGCAAGTAGAACGGTGATCTCGTTCCATAACGGGTGCTTGAAACAACGCAGCGCTAGCACCCATACTGCTCCCGTGATCACCCCACCGCCGAAGGCGACGGACAAAAAGTTCGCCTCTGAGAGTCCTTCCACAAGCACCCACAACCCGACCGGCGCCGTTGAGACGACAGCGATGTAAAGGCTGGGGAGGCAAGTGTGAATGACCTCGCGGAAAGGGAGTTCAATTCGTCCCGCCAGACTCAGCTGCGCTCCCAAGGTGCCGACGATGGCCGCCGCGAAAAGCCCCCATGCGGCTCCTTCGAGGCCGAAGGGGATGACCGCACACAGACCAGCGACCCGACTGAGCTGAACGCCCACCTGTAAGGCGTTGCTACGCTTGACGTCGCCGACCGCGATCAGCGCCTCCTTGGACAAGCAATGGATCAGCTCGACGGCACCAACCAGGCACAGGATCTGGGCCAGAGGAACCGCTGCCGTCCACTGCGGACCATAGAAGATACGAATGGCAGCAAACGCGATGGTCGCCACGAAGGCAAAGAACGACCAGCCAATCACTGTCAGGTAGGAGACAAAGAGCAGGTAAGCCTGGCGGATGCTACCCTGCTCGCGGCAGCTCTTGGCAAAGTAGGGAAGGCAAACCGGCAGAATGGCGCGTAACACGATACGGTGAAACAGTTCGACCAATCCGCTGGCGCGACTGAAAAGCGCGACACCCACCATGTCCTGCGCGCGGCCGATGATCATTTCGGGAGCGCCTTTGCCGAGCTGGCCAAAAATGTAGATGCCGCTGGCAAATTTTCCAAACTGGATCACACGACCGACGCCTTTCAGGCCAGGCCACTTGGGACAGTCCGCCGGGCGAAACCAGATCGACGTTCCCACCGTGACCACGACTCCCGCCAATGACGACCAAGCGAGGCTCATGTAGCCCAAACCGGCCCAGGCGCAGAGGGTGGCGACGATAAAGCTCGTCGTATTGGCGAGCACGCTGGCGAAGAAGATTGGCCGAAAGTCGAGATCACGGCGAAACTTGGCCATGGTCACCGCGCCAAAGGGAATCAACACGAAGTTGAACGCCTGCACGCGCATGACTTCTGCAACACCCTCCGATCGGTAGAATCCGGCCGCCAACGGTGCACCGGCAAAGAGCAGCAAGCCCATTCCCCAGGAGATGGCGAGGTTCACCGTCAAGGCAGCCCGTAGCTTTTCGGCCGTCAGTTCCCGCTCCTGTATCAGGTACTCGGCGACGCCGAAGTCGCGGACGGTACTCGCAAGGGAAGCGAATACCGCTGCCACCGCGAATACGCCTGCCTCCTCCGGCGTCAGCAGGCGCGAGATGATCATCGTGCTGATCAGTTGCAGCGGCACGGAGAAATAGCTCTCGGCCAGCGAGTAGGCAACAGAGCGGCGTATCGTCGTCAAGAAGGCTCCCGTGGGTTTGGGCAGTGATTCAGGAGGATCCGCACCGCCCGTCAGCCGGATCGGGCGGCGAGAGGTTCAGCGCGCAGCGTGCCCTCCGGCGATTTGGTGCCGGGGGTTCCACTGGTTCTTGAGCAAGCGCAGCGCCCACACCGTCAGGCCCTCGGCCGCCGGTCCGAAACGCGGCAGTTGGAAGAGGTCGCTGCCGCGTTGTGACACCCCGGGTGCCGTCGTTACCGCACAGTCGAAACCCAGTCGCCGCAGCAGTGCGACGTGAGTGGCGTCGTAGTCTTTGTCTGGACGGCCGTTCGGGTAAGCAAAAACTCCCACCGGCGACTCGATGATTTCCTCGAGTCGCCTCCTGCCGGCAGTAATCTCGAACTCCGCCTCTTCCGCGCTGAGCGTCGTCAATATGGGGTGGTTGACCGTGTGGGCTCCGATCTCCATCCCGGCCCGGTGCAGATGGCGCACCTGTTCGCTGCGCAGCATCAGCCTAGACGGCAGAACCGGCACCTGACACACCGTTTGCAAACAGGCGACGGCCTGCTCGCGCTCGCCCAGACGTAAGTACTTCAGGCGTTGCAGCACCCGCGCGACGACGCTGCGGCGATCCGCCGTCTCCGCCAGGACGCACCGGTCGAGTCCAAGCGGCGACAGGTCGAGTTCGCGTTGCCGGCAGGCGCGGATCGTCTCGACCACCGAATCGTTCCACATCCGCCCGCCATCGAGGAAGCCCGAGGAAATGAAGAACGTCGCGACCAAACCGTGGCGCAGGAGGATGGGCAAAGCGACCTCGGCGTTGTCGGCGTAGCCGTCGTCGAAGGTGATGACCAGCGCGCGTGGCGGCAAGTCGCCACGAACCAGCCGCCTGGCGGCATCACCGAGCGTCATCACGTGATAGGTGCGGGCCACGAAACGCATCATGCGCTCGAAGCGCTGCGCGTCAGGTTCACGCGGATAGAGCTCGTCGCGCTGCCGATGCACCCGATGGTAGACCAGGATCGACAAGCGCGGCGCAGCAACAAGGCGGCACACGCCCTGTGCAAGCCGGTTGGCGGCGACCAGCAAGGGCGCTTCTGCTCGACCCAGCAAGGACGCGGCGCCCTTCAAACGCCGGCTCCCGGCTTGCGCAGAGTCACCAGGATCCAGCCGCGAAGAAAGCGCAAGCTGTCAAACCGGCTGATCAGCTTCTCGTAACAGGTTCCGAGAAAAAAGAGAGCGCCGTTGAACATGAGATAGTTGGGATACTGGCTGAGATACTCGAAGGACTCAACTCGCAAGCCGGAGTCCGCAGCGAGGCGGTCGACCGCGGCGCGAGTATTCGTCCGATACGCCGTTGGAAAGGTATCTTCCTCGGCACGTCCCTCGACTTCCTTGACGATTCGGGCATGAAAGCGATTGGGGACCAGACGCGCCGCCAGCGTCCCGTAGTCCCACATGTTGGCCGTCAGAAAGACGACGGCGCCTCCGGGACGAAGGAGGCGTGCAAACTCGCGGTACACCGATTCCGGATCGGTCAGATGCTCGAAGACACTGCGCGACAGGATCACATCGACGCTCGCCGCCGGCAGAGGAATGGACGACAGATCAGCGTTGTAGGTCTCAATCCCCGGCGGAACATCGGTGAAGCTCACGAGTTCGACGCCGATCAGGCGCTTGGCACGCCCGAGATACTTGCGCAGGACCGGGACCGTCCGCCCACAGCCGGCGTCCAACAGGACGCTGTCAGGCGTCAGCAGGGCGGCAATCCGTTCTTCCAGAATTCGGTAGGGATGCGAACTGTTGGCGTAGTACTTGCGCAACAGATTCTCGGACAAAGTGGTCATTGAGGCCTCTCTTCCAGCCCAAAAGGTCACGAGGGGCTGCCCGCGATGCTTGGCGACGCGGTGGCCGTTACAGGAACGCTGGACGGCCTTGCGCTCTGTCGCTCGCGCAAGGTGGCATCCGCCAGCACGACGAAGGAAACAATGTAATAGCTGAGGTCGAAATGGGCGAGACTGAGAAATGCGCCTCCAACGGCGAACCCGACCAAGCTGACTTGACACATTCTCATCAGCAATGGCATCCAGGTCTTGAACTCTGGATCTTTGACCGCCTCCTTCGCGACCTGGGAAGCGCGGCGCCAAGCCAGGAATCCCAGCGCGAGGTAGAGGAACAAACCCGGGAAGCCGTGCTCACCAAGCATCTGGAAGTAGATGCTATGGGCAACATACGCGGTTGGCGCGCCGGTAAAAATGCCGACCCCACCCGCCGGCGCATAGGTGGCAAAGACCTGAGGCGTATCGACGACAAAGCCGCCGCCCACCAATGGACGATCGAGCGCCAGCGCCCACAGCGTTTTCCAGGTGTAAATGCGCGACATCGCGGAGGTATCCTGATCGAAGGTCTCGATCGTCTTCATCCGTCCGCTCCACGAATCGGGCATGAAAACGATGGCTGTCAGCACCCCAGCCGAGATCAGCAAAGTCGTGAGCACCGGCCGCTTGCCCTTCAATCCGAGAAACGTCGCCATCACGATCAGCGCCAGAAACGCGCCCCGCGACTGTGAGCCGAGAATGGCAAAGGGCACCGTAAGCAGCGCAAACAACAAACCGTAACGAACCCAGCGTCGGCTCGACACCTGGTAGAGGTAATACAGGAACGGCAATACCATGATCAGCGCCAAGCCGAACGAGTTGTTCTCGGCGGCCATACCGGCGGCAGGGCCATAAACCCGACTGCCGCCACCGGTTAACACCGTCCACACGCCGCCCTTGACGCCAAAGAGAGCGAGCGACAGCGTCACCACCCAGATCAGCGGGTGGATTTGTTCGCGGCCGCGCACCAGCATCAACGTAACGAACATCATGATGTGAATCTTCAGGACGAAGATCCAGCGCTGGAAGACGACGTCGGCGGTATTGATCGCAAACAGGCAGGTGAAGGTCATCCAGACCAGAAGCAGCATGTAGACCACTGTTACCGGCGTAAACGGGAAAGGTCGACGATCGCGCGAGTAGAAAAAACTGATCATCGTCGCCAACGCGACCAGTTGCGCCGCCGGGATCGACTGCGCAAAGCCCCAGGTGCTCTTGTGGGGATTCATGATCGAAACCCAGGCCCAGGCGTAGGTCCCCAGGCGAGCGCTGCGCAAGATCAGGGGTATCAGCGCGATCATGATGATCGCAAATACGATATCGCGCATTTCAGAATTCTCCGCTCGGCAAGGGATTACTCCGCTGACATCGTGTTCGGCGCCGCGTCGGGGTTGCTTTCGGCGGCAACATTGGCGGGTTTGACGTGGCTAACGACATAACGGTATTTGCCCGACGCCTCATTGGCAATTTCGGCGACCCTTTCGACCCGCACCTCGACCGATTCCCCCAGTCGAGCCTTGAAATCTCGGACGATACGTTGTTCGGAAGCGAGCTCAAACTGCGCGTTGGCAACAATCTTGACCACCGTTTGATCGGTTGACAGTTGCTCGATTCGAAACCGTTCGACTCCAGGGAGATCGCGAACGGTGTAAATCAACGCCAGCCCGTGCATGACGGTTCCGTCCTTGGCGACGACAAAGTCGGTCGTGCGACCCCGGACTTCATCGAGCAGCGGCAGACCACGACCACACGCGCACGAGCGGCCGCTCAGCACCCCAACGTCGCCCGTCCGGTAGCGAACGAAGGGAAACTCGCTCGTCGCCAGATGCGTGACGATGATCTCACCCGCCTCTCCAGGCGCGCAAGCCTTGCCGTCGGCACGAACCGTCTCGACGACAATATCCTCAGTGCTGAGATGCAGGCCGCCTGCCGGACACTCATGCGCGATGAAGCCGGCGTCGCGGGCACCATATCCATTGGCTACCCGGCAGCCAAATACCTCGCTAATCACCGCCCGCTGTTCGTCGTACAGCTTTTCCGAAGTAACGAAGGCGACGCGAATCCCCAACTGATCGAGTCGCACGTTGTGAGCCCGGGCGTGTCTGGCGATCAGCGCCAGACTCGACGGGTAGCCAAAAAGCATCGTCGGCTGCGTCGAACGGATGGCGCCAACAAAACGGTCGAGATTCGCCGCAGACATCTCGAACGCCGGCAGGAGACGGCTACGCAGCAAACCGTCGCGCAAGCGACGGACGCGATCCTGTGCGCCAAGTTCGATCGGACTGCCCCAGACGACCAGTTCCGGATCACCGATGTCCACGCTCCACCACCGTGTTGCGCGCCATTTGGCGGCCACGTCGTGGCTTTTCCGCCCCTTGCCCATATAGAAGATCAGCGGTTCGCCAGACGAGCCCCCCGTGTTGTAACGGGTTAGGGGACCGTGACCTTCGGCGACCAGGCGCTCGGTATTGGCACGGATCTCCGGCTTTCCCAGCAGCGGCAGCGCGGCCAGGTCCGCAACGTCGCGCACCGTGCGCGGATCGAAACCGGTTTCAGCAAACAGATGCCGATAATACGGAACGCGCGCGCCAATCTCGACCAGAAACGCTTGCAGCCGCTGAGCCTGGTCGCTCGCCAACCGATCGGGCGACCACCACTGACTCACTTCGAGTCGCTTGCGTAGTGCCACCGAGTCATGCCCCTTGAGCCGCTCGTGCAGCGGAAACAGAACTCCCGAACAGAACATCGTATACAGGCTCACGCAGGACTCCTTATCGTCGTCACTTGGCGATAGGCCTCCAGCCACTGCTCGCGGACGCAAGACCAAGCGTACCTTTGTGCTTGCGCCAGCCCCGCCTGGCGCAAGCGCTGCGCCAGCCGAGGCTCTTGCAGCACGCGCAGAACGGCTTGCGCCATGGCCGCGTCGTCACCAATCGCTACCAACAAGCCAGTAACCCCGTTTTCGACCATATCCGGGATGCCGCCAGCGTTGGTGCTGACCACCGGCACGCCGCTGGCAAACGACTCAAGGATCGAGATCGGCATGTTGTCGACCGTGCTCGGGTTGAGCACGCAATCGGCAGCGGAGTACAGCGCCGGGATGTCGGCATTGTCGATACGCCCACTGAAGCAGACGGCGTCGGTGACGCCGAGCTCGCCGACCAGCGCCTGCAGGCGTGTCAAATCCGGGCCGCTACCGGCAACCGTCAGTCGCGCCCGCGGAAACACCGACCGAATACGCGCAAACGCCCGAATGGCAGTGGGAAGGTCATAGATCGGTTCCAGATTGCGAGTCACGACGAGTTGTGGCGCGTCACCCACCTCGCGCGCCGGTGCCGGCGTGAAACGTGAGAGATCGACGATGTTGGGAATGACTTCAGCGCTGAGTCCATAGCGTGCGAAAACCCGGTGCAAGAACGCAGAAGGCGTCACTCGCAGGTTGGCCCCCGCCAGCAGCCGCAACACGCACGCCGGTGCTCGGGAAAAAAACGCGTCCGCATTCCCTCCCCGATAGTTGACGACCACCGGAACCCCGCGCCAACGGCCGACCAGAATCGCCGGAGCAGCGACCAGATGCCAGGCCCACCCCGAGTTCGCGAGCACATGAATCACCTTCGCCCTGCCGGCGGCACACCACAACCGCCACAGATACGGCAAGAGGCGAAAGCCGGCGCGCAGTACGGGCAGGCGACCTGCCCAGCGCGGCCAGTAGGGCGAATTGGTGCAGACGAGTTCAACCGGATGGCCTTCACCACGCAACAAACGGACGAGTTGTTCGCACTGATTCGCCATCCCCCCGGACGGTGGCGGCAAGGGACCTACGATACAGATCGGAGCCGGACAACCGCCACTCATCCTCTCACCCGCAAGCTTGCTGATTAACGCCATGGCGGCCGTCTCACCTCAAAACCAGATTTCGGGCCTGCCCTTGCAGCAGCCGACCGCTGACGCCGAAAACGTCAGCAGCATGGCGATCGCCACGCCCGCGACGAGCAAGAGATGACGCCGCAAGCGGCGAATCGCTTCGACCTGGGCGCGATTGCCGTCATCGGCGAGGATCCGGATCCGCGGACAGACGCCCTGGATGATGCCGCCCAGTTGTTCCAGCGAGCGCGAGAAAACCCCCAGTGTACGCACCAGAAGCGCGTTATCGTACGTAAACACGTTGTTGCCCCACAGCATGTACCATTCCCGCAAACCCCGGCGATAGTAATCGCGTGCCTTAGCCTCGATTGCGTAGCCAGCGTCGAGATCGGCGTGCAAACGGTCGAGCTTCAGCGATGAGGGATCGACGAGCAACGCCTGCCGCACCTCCAATGCGGACAAGGCAACGCCTTCGGCGCCGGTGAAGCACGTGTTGTTGAAGACGTCAAGGAGTTGCCAGCGACCAAGCTGTCGATTCCAGATCTCCGGCCAGACGTGTCCGTGACCTCCGAACCCGTCAAAGGCAAACCCCCAGGCGCGAACCGAGAGGCCGCCAGCAATCGCCAGACCGCAGAAAACGCGCGCGAAATCGCCGCAATATCCCTCTCCCCGGTCGACAATCCGCCGATAGGTGTCAAGCAGGTTGGACTGAACCGCACCACCTCGCAAGACGGCGTGAGACGCCAGCAAATGCCGACTGATCGCCAGTGCCCGCTCCCAATCGGACGCGAGACCCGACAGTCCGAGGCGAACGACGACTTCGGCAAACGCCGGATCAGGCGATCGACGTTCAAGCAGGTAGTCGGCGGGTACGTCGGCCGGCGTCCAGTCAAAGCCGGCTCCTTCAGCCAGCAGCAGCGCGTGCCGCATCCGTACGAGTTGGGTCGATCGTGTGAGATAAGGCGTCAGCGAAAGCAAGGCAAACCCGAGTACCACCAGACTGATCCAGGCGCCGCTGCACGACAGGGAGGTTGCCTCCGTCACGTGTCGCCACCTACCAGCAGAGTCCCCGGACCTCGGCGGCAATGGCTGACCGATTCGGCAGGCCCACCAAATCAACGACGCTTTGCTCGGGGCGGCACTTCGCGGCGAGCGTCTCGGCGATGGCCTGACCACTCAAGCCAACAACGAGAACGTCGGCCTCGCCGATCACTTCCTCCAGATCCTGGCGCATCATGGCACCGATATGCGGCAGGTGTTGTTCGATGTAGCTGCGATTGGCGCCGAGCAGGCTGGCGAGCTGCACCTCGGGATCGTAGATCGTGAGCTGCATGCCCTTGCCAATCAGTTGCTCAGCGAGGGTCACCAGCGGACTCTCGCGCAGATCGTCGGTGCCAGTCTTAAACGACAGTCCAACAAAACCGATTCGACGCTTGCCAATCGCCAGCACCTTACGTAGCGCGAGATCGAGATGGCTGCGGTTCGACTGCATGATCCCGCCAAGCATCGGCAGTTCGACGTCATGGGTTTTGGCGAGATAGGTGGTCGCTCGCAGGTCTTTGGGAAGGCACGATCCTCCGAACGCATAGCCAGGCTTCAAGTACGCCGTTGAAATGTTGAGCTGGGTGTCCTGACAAATCAGATTCATGACTTCGAAGGCGTCGACCCCCAGCGCCTCGCAGAGACGAGCGGTTTCATTGGCGAAAGTAATCTTGAGCGCGTGAAAGTTGTTGCAGCAGTACTTCATCATTTCGGCCGAACGCACCGACGTCTCGATGAATCGGCACGGCAGTTTGCCGAAGAGTTCGCGCAAACGGGCGACCGGATACGGATGGTTGGCGCCAACCACGGTAAACGGCGGCTTGTCGTAGTCGCGAATCGACGAACCTTCGCGCAGGAACTCGGGCTGAAAGCAGAGAAAGAATCCCTCGCCATCCTGTTTTCCCGACTCGCGCTCAATGATCGGTCGCAGGACGTCCTCGACCGTTCCAGGAACCAACGTCGAGCGAAACACCACGATATGGGGCTCACTCTTGACGGCGATCGCCCGTCCAAGCTCAACCGCCAAGCGGAGCACGGCGCCTTGGTCCTGACTCCCGTTGGCGGCAGACGGAGTGCCTACACAGACCAGCGACACCTCGCTCTCGAGCACGGCACGCTGTGCGTTCGTGGTCGCCGTCACCCGGCCACAGCTGGCGGCGAGCGCCATCAGATCAACCATCCCTTCCTCGACCACCGGCGTCTTGCCAGCCATAATCAGATTGAGCTTGGTCAGGTCGATGTCGACGCCAATGACCTCGTGACCGTCGCGCGAGAGGCAGGCAAGAGACACTGCACCCACGTAGCCAAGACCGAAAATGCTGATTTTCATATAATTTTCCCTTTATTTTGCGAGAAGGTCCGGAGGCAGCGGTCGATAATTCCGTCGAGTCGTGTCATCGAATGCGGCCACGCATGGTTGCTGAGCATGCGCTGTCGGCCAGCCACCGCAAGTCGTTGCCGCTCCGCGCGGTCGTCCAGAAGTTTTAGGATCGCGGCAGCGTAATCGTCGGTGGTTTCAGCCACGAGGAAGTGTTTCACGGACTCGGCGTCGACGCCACCGGCTGCCACCTTGCTGGTCACCACGGGAACGCCACAGGCCATTGCTTCGAGAATTTTGTTTTGGGTGCCACGGGCGATGTTCAGGGGTGCCACCATCAGCGCTGAACGGCGAACGAAAGGACGGACATCGGGCACTGAACCGGTGACGGTGACCCCGGGCAGTTCTCCGAGCCGTCGAATCTCCGGCGAGGGGTCGGCGCCAACGATCAGTAGCTTGAGCTGCGGCCGAAACGACCTCAAGCGCGGCCAAACCTGCCCGCAAAAGCGGGTCATACACTCCTGGTTGGGATAGTAGTCCATGCGCCCGATGAAGCTGATCGTCTCCGGATCGTAGGGCTCTGCCGACGGCGAAAAGAAGTCGGCGTCGACGCCATTCGGAAACCAGTCGGTCAGGACTCCGGTGCCGTACCCTTCAAGCGTCTCCCATTCGGCGCGTGTCGTTGCCGTACACAAGTCGAAGCGCTTGGCCAAACGCTTTTCGGCAGCCAGCATCTTCTCGCCTTCGAGGCGGTATCCCAACGAAAGCGGAAAACGCTTGTAGTGCGCGTACTCGAGCCACTTCTGAGAATCCATGTCACCGAAATCAAGAATTTTCGGAACGTGGCGAACGTCTTCGACGTACTGTGCGACCGACGAACAATGAACAAAAATCAAATCCCAGCGCTGTTCCTGCAAGCGCCGACGCACTTGACGCTGTAGCGCGCTCGAGTAGAAATAGCCCATCGACGACGGCCGTGTGAGCGGCAGACACGCAACCATGCGCAGAGTCTGCACCGGATTCGCGACGCGCGCCATCTCGAAGGCCTCACAATGGGGCGCGATTCCCTGCCCCTCGTTGGCTTCCTCGACCGAGCGCGCCAGCGAACAGACGGTCACTCGGTGACCGCTAGCGCTGAGATGGCGGATCATATTGAAGGGCCGGATCTTGCCGCCACGCTTGGGAGGAAACGGAAAACGGTGGCAAACGTAGAGAATGTTCATACCACGTAGCCTTTCAGTTCCTCAGCGACGTCATCCGGGCTGCGGCGATCCAGGTAGATGCGACTCCAGATCTCGAGATTCATCAGGGCAAGCAGGATGTCCGTGCCGTCGCTTCGGTTGGCGTCATGTGCGGCCACCAGTCGATTGATCGTCGATTGCCTGAAGAGCCCGCGCGCGCTCACCACCTCGTCAGAGAGCAGTCTCCTCAGCAAGGGCGCCAGTTCGCGCTTCAACCAGGCCCCCATGGGCGTTCCGAAACCGCGCTTTTGGCGATTGAGGATATCGTCGGGCAGGAGTCCGCTCAGCGCCGCCTTCAGCAGGTGCTTCAGCCGGCCATCACGAACCTTGATCGCGGCGGGAACCGCTGCCGCCATCTCGACCAGCTGGTGATCGAGGAGCGGCACCCGGCATTCCAGCGAAACCGCCATGCTCATCTTGTCGGTTAGCAGCAGCAGATCGTCCGGTAGTTGGGTTTCGGCGTCGACGGCAAGCATCCGATTCAATTCGTCGTCGCCGCCCGCACTTCCAAAAGCACGTGCCAAGGGATCGTCCAGATTCGTCGCGGGCTCCAGCAGCAGGGCCGAGACCGCTTCCCGATCCAGTACCTGAACGTAGCTGCGATAACGCTCGTCGGCACTCATGGTCGCTGAAGCGAGAAAGCCTTTCGCCAATCTCAGCGTATTGAACATTCGCGAGTGGCGATCGGCCGGAAGGCACTGAGCAATAACCCCCGCCCCTTTGCGCAACCATCCTGGCAAGCGGTTGAAGCGCTGAACGTAGTGGCCGCCAAGATAACGCCGGTAGCCACCGAACAGCTCATCGCCACCGACACCCGACAAGATCACCTTGACATCCTGGCGTGCAAACTCCGAAACCAGGTAAGTGGTGATGAACGCGGTGTCCGACAGGGGCTCGTCCATGTGCCAGAGCAATTTCGGCAAGAGCGCGACGACGTCCGGCCGAACGAGTATTTCGCGATGTGAGGTCGAAAACAGCTCGGCGACCCGGCGAGCGTACGGGAGCTCGTTGTACAAGGACTCGGCCTTGCCACCCGAAAAACCGATGGCGTAGGTACGAATCGGTTGCGCGGAGTGCTTGGCCATGCACGCGACCACCGCGCTCGAATCAATGCCACCGGAAAGAAACGCGCCGATCGGCACGTCACTGACCATCTGCATGCGAACCGACTCTTCGAGCTGCGCACGCACGCGGGCGATCCACTCGTCCTCGGAGATCCGGACCGCCTGACGGGTCGGCAGTTGCCAATAGCGCCACTCGCGAACCTTGCCGTCTTCTACCGCCAGCAAAGTCGCCGGGGGCAGCTTGCGGATGCCCTTGAAGATGCACCCCGGGGCAGCGACGTAACCCAGGTGCAAGTAGTCGGCGACGACCTCGCGATCGAGTTCAGCGCTCACCCCGGGCAGAGCCAACAAGGCCTTGGCTTCGGTCGCGAAAGCGAGTCGCTGCCAGTCCTGCAGGACGTACAGAGGTTTAACGCCGAGTCGATCACGACCAATCAGCAATCGCCTCCGCCGCGCGTCCCAGAGCGCGAAGTCGAACATGCCGTTGAGCCGGAGGACGAAATCATCGCCTTCGCTGTCGTAGAGGTGCAACAACACTTCGCAGTCCGAACCGGTCTTGAAGCGATAGCCCTTGGCCTGCAGCTCGCTGCGCAGCTCGCGAAAGTTGTAGATCTCGCCGTTGCACACCAGCCACAAGCTGCCGTCGGCATTCGACAAGGGTTGATGACCCCCGCTAAGGTCGATGATCGACAATCGACGCATGGCGATTCCGCAAGGGCCATCGACGTAACTGCCTTCGTCGTCTGGACCGCGATGCTGCGTTCGCCTGCCCATGGCGGCGAGTACGCCCGGCTCCACCCCCAGGCCGTCAAAACGATAGATGCCGTGAATTCCACACACGATAAGCCTCGATCACTAAAGGAAAGGTCGTCTCGCACTACCCGCCAACGCCCTTTGGTAGACCTCGCGATAGCGCGCCACGCTGGTCGCCCAGGTACGCTCCACCTCGACGAAGTGGCGCGCCCGCGCGCGGATCTCGGGCCACTGCGCGCGCCGACTGAGGACGTCGTCGATCGCCTTGGCCAAGGCCAACGCGTCTCCGGCGCGAAACAGGAACCCTGTTTCGCCATGACGTATCAGCTCGCGATGCCCACCAACGTCCGAAGCGACGAGCATCCGGCCCTGCGCCATGGCTTCCAGAGGCTTCAGCGGCGTAACCAGTTCGGTGAGTCGGATCGGCAGTCGTGGATACGCCAGCACGTCGATCAGGTCGTAGTAGCGTTGTACGTCGGCATGCGGCACCCGACCGGTGAATATCACTTTGTCCTGCAGGCCTGCCGCCGTTGCCTGGGCGCGCAAGTTGCCTTCCTGCGGCCCCCCTCCGACCAGCAATAAACGCAAGTGGGAGTAACGCGGCAGCAACTCTTTCGCCGCCTCGATCAGCAGCGACAAGCCTTCATAACCGTAGAACGAACCGGCAAAACCGATGACGATCGCGCCGTCAAGCCCGAGACTCCGCCGTAGCTGGGCGTCCGGCTCGGTCCCGAATTTGAAGGCGCGGACGTCGACCGCATTCGGAATCACCGTGACTCGGTCAGGTGGAATACCACGGCCGACGATGTCTTCGCGCAGCCCTTCGCAGATCGTCGTCACTTGGTCAGCGTAGCGCAAAGCCAAACTTTCGAGTCCGCGTGAGGCGCGGTAACGCACGCTACCTTCGGCCGTCGTTCCGTGGTCGACCGCGGCGTCCTCCCACGAGGCGCGCATCTCGTACACGACCGGCAAGCGGCGGCGACGGCCGACCCACAGGCTAGGCAAGGCATTGAGAACCGGCGAGTGGGCATGCAGGAGGTCCGGCTGGAGTGTTCCTACCAGTTCGTCGATTCGCCGCGCGGTCAGACGCATTTGCGCGATCAGCCCGGTCCCCTCAGCGCTCGGCGTACGCTCAAAACGCCAGCCGTCGACGACCTCGTCGCGCAGCGCCCCGGCACCTTGTTTTGGCGACGTGAGATGCACGGTTTGCCACCCCAGAGCGCGCTGCTCGCGCAGGATCGCCAGCGTACGGAAGCTATAGCCGCTGTGCAGCGGCAACGAGTGATCGAGAACGTGGAGGATGCGCAGGCTCATCACGTGTTTGCCGATTCAGGCGAAAGTGCCGACTGCTCGGCTGGCGCGTCGAGCACGTTGCGCAGGAAAGCATCGAACATCAGCACGGTCCACAGCGACGCGCTGTAATCGCGTGTCCCCGACTGGTGCGCCTCGACCAGATGACGTAGGTAGTCCTGATTGAACCAGCCGGTTTCAGCCAGGCGCGGACCGAGTACCGCCTCGCGCACCCGCGTTCTCAACGGGCCGCGAAACCAGCGTGCCAGAGGTACGGCAAATCCCATCTTCGGCCGATACAGGATCTCTTGCGGCAAGCGCGTCTCCATTGCCTTCTTGAGCAGGAATTTCCCCTCTTGTCCGGATACTTTCAGTGCCGACGGCAAGGTCGCCATCCATTCCACCAAGGGGTGATCCATTAGCGGCTCGCGCACTTCGAGCGAGTGCGCCATGCTCGCGCGATCGACTTTGGTGTTGATGTCGCCGACGAGATAGGTTTTCAGATCGAGGTATTGAATCAGCGCCAGCGGGTCGTCGGTATCCGCGCCTTGCGCATGCCGGCGAAAAACGTCTTCGGCGCTGTAACCGGCGATTTCGCTCCGAAAGCGATCGGAAAACAACTGGCGCCGCATCGGACCACGCAGGATTGACACCGAATGAAAGTACGCCTCGACGGTGTTGCGCGCGAGGCCTTCAAACGTGGTCTTTGCGCGAAACATCCGGGGTGCCCAGTCGGCTTTCGGATAAACGCGTCCAAGGAGGCCAAAAAGCGGGCGCCGCAATCGCAACGGGAGCGCCGAACGCATGCGTTCTTCCATCAGATGCAGTCGGTAGCGGCGGTATCCGGCAAAGGTTTCGTCGCCACCATCGCCGGAGAGGGCGACCGTGACGTGCCGGCGCGCCAGTTGGCAGACGCGATACGTCGGAATCGCCGAGCTATCGGCGTACGGTTCGTCGTACAGCCTGGCCAGAGTGTCGATGAGACCGAAGTCGTCGCTCATCACCACGTCACAATGGTGATTGGTGCGATAGCGATCCGCGACCAGCTGCGCGAAACGCGCTTCGTCAAAGGCTGGATCATCGAAGGCGATCGAGCACGTGTTCACGGGTTCGGGCGACAGCGCCGCCATCATCGCCACCACCGCGCTCGAATCGACGCCACCGGAAAGAAAGGCTCCGAGCGGCACCTCGGAAATCATGCGTAGACGAACCGCTTCGCTGAGTTTGTCATTCAGTGCTGCACACGCCTCCACCAGCGAACAGGGGCTATCCAGTTGAAAGCGAACGTCCCAATACACCTTCGGTTCGCCGATCGGCTGACCACGGCGAACGGTCAGGGTGTGCGCCGGCGGCAACTTCCTGGCCTGGCGAAAAATCGTTCTCGGCTCAGCGACGTAACCGAGTGCGAAGTACTCTTCGACCGCCAGGGGATCGATTTCGCGCAGCAGACCGCCGTGCGCCAGCAGGGATTTCAGCTCGGAACCAAACAGGAAGGTTCCGTCGGCCAGCAACGCGTAGTACAGCGGCTTTACAGCCAAGCGATCGCGGGCGAGAAAAAGCGTTTCGCGGTTGCGGTCCCAAAGCGCGAAAGCGAACATGCCGCGAAAGCGATGGACGCAGTCTTCTCCCCACGCTTCCCACGCGTGAACGATGACTTCGGTGTCGCTACGGGTATGAAAGACGTGGCCGAGAGCCTGCAGCTCGGGTATCAGCTGCTGGTAGTTGTAGATCTCGCCGTTGAAGACCACACAAACGCTTTGATCCTCGTTATACAGCGGTTGTTGTCCGGTCGACAGGTCGATGATCGACAGCCGTCGGTGACCAAGACCCACTCCCGGTTCCAGATGCAAGCCCCCTTCATCCGGTCCGCGGTGACGTTGTGACTCGTTCATGCGGTCGAGAAGCCGACGGTCTACCTCGCGCCGCCCACGCGTATCCAGGATTCCAGTGATGCCGCACATGAGTAATTTTCTTATTTTCGCAAAACGTTATGGGGTACCGCCGGTGTCGGCAGTAAGGGATTTCCAGGTCGGCTAACGTCCAGAGACTCCCGTCATCGGCGTGCACAAAATTCGTCGTAGACCGCCTGATAGCTGGCAATCATGGTCGACAGACTAAAGCGCTGGACAGCGATTTCCCGAGCCGCGGCGCCATGAGTGGTGAGCAGCGACCTGTCGTCGAGATAGCGACACAACAGCTCGGTCAGTTTCGCGACGTCACGCGGCGCAAACAGACGACCATTGACGTCATCGACGACCAGTTCCAGATTGCCGCCTGTAGACGTCGCGAGCAGCGGCAGGCCGGTCGCCATCGCTTCCAGCAAGGTATTCGAGATCCCTTCGGCAAGCGACGGTAGAACGAAAACGTCGAGCGAGCGCAGAACATCGGGTACCTGGTCGATATTGCCAGGAAACCAAGTAAGTTCTCCGACACCGAGCGACTCGGCAAGGGACTGCAATGAACTCCGCAATGGCCCCTCGCCAACAATCACCAGCCTGGCCGAGCGTCCTCCACCCACCAAGGCGGCGAACGCACGAAGCAACGTTTCCTGGTCCTTCACCGCCTGGACTCGCCCCACCGTGCCGATAACCAGAACGTTCGGTTCGACAAAGCCGTCTGGCAGGATCGTGTGAAAATCCTTTGCCGGCGGGGAGAAGCGCTCGGTATCGACGCCGTTGACAATTTGCGTCACGCGTCGAGGCGAAATGTGCAGTCGGTCGATCAGATAGCAGCGAAGCTCGCGTGACACCGCGATGTAGTGATCAACCAGCGGAGAGTGAAGCCAGCGAAGCAAGGCGGGCTTCAACCGACGGCCATCAAGATCGTTGACGTCCCAACCGTGTTCGCCGTGGATGCAATGGCGAACGCCAGCCAGCCGCGCTGGCAGCAACGCGTCGAGTCCTGACTGGTTGCGTGAGTGCACGATCGCTGGCCGTAGCTGCCGGCAGAGGTGGAACAGGTTACGTCGCAGGCGCCCAGTGCCCGTTCGCGAACGATACAGAGCGATCACCGGCGTGTCCTTGCGCCGTATTCGCCCACTGAAGTCGGAAGAGTCCTCGACGCAAGCAATCGCATGGCGGAATTTTGACTCGGGTAGATGGTTGATCAAGTTGACCAATCCATTTTCCAAACCACCGGTAGCCAGTTGATGGATTACGTGCAAGATCAACGGTCGCTCGTCACTCTTCATGTCGTCGCCAAGCGAGCGGTCAGCCGCCAACGGCCCACTTTACCGCCGCCAACGACAATCGCTGCTTCCAGGCCCTGTAGAACGCGTCCACCATAGGTCAAATTCTCAGATAAATCATCGGCGCACGCCGTGCCATTCCTCACGAATGGTAAAGCGCAAGCGGTTCAGCCGTCAGCCTTGGTGGTCAAACTGGCAGCCGGCTGTCGGGGATGTGTTAGCGATTGTCGCAAGCCCACGACACCGTTTTCGGCGTCATGGTGTCGTGGCCGAAGGTCAAGCGATACTCGCCATTGGCTGAAGATTGCTCGACCGCCGATGCGCCGCCTTAGCGAAGTGCCATAGTCTGCTGCAGCGACCGTTCGACAGCCGGAAATGCGGCACGCGTGAAGTCGTCAAGGAGAAGAGCTGCGCCGCCGGGCTGGTTGGGCGCGGCATAAACGACGATCACCGCTGCATCGTCACCGCTCCCGACCAGCCGCGACATGGCCGCGTAAACCTTGGCCATCACGTCGCTCGTCGTCCAGCGCCCCGTCACCCAGTACCACTGCCGGACCAGCAGCCGCCGGCCGTCGCGGCTTTGCAGTTCGACGCTGCGCGCCGCTACCGACAGTTGGCCGGACGACGTTTCCCCAGCTCCGCTCGCCACCCGGACCCAGAGCGGGTCGTCGTTGCTCACCAGGACGTTAGTGGAACTGATAAGTTTGTGTTGTGAGTCCTGGTTACGGTAATAGGCAATGAACAGTCCAGCGACTCGACCATCGTCCACGAATGTCTGCTGCACGCTGGCCGCAGCGTTTCCGTAGCGTGGCCGCCACTCGTCGGGCGCCGACGGCCGCGACTGCCAACCAGGAATCGGCGCCAGCGGCTCAAGGCGTGTCAGAGGGGTGGCGACTTTGCTTTCCAGCCGCCACTCGGCCAAAGGCCAAGCCGCGCTAACGACAATGGTCGTGAGCGCGGCGAGCAGCGTTGGCAAAACGGACGTCTCCACCCTGACCACCGGCGCTCTTTCTGACACAGGCGCAGCAATCACGTCCTCCCGCCAGCGCCCACCGATCCAGAACATCGCCATGATCACCATGCCGAAGAATAGCCAGCCATAGATCAGATGATCAACACCCACCGCAATCCTGTTTCCGGAAAGATGGCCGAGCATCACGATCATGTAGGCGCGCATCCAGTTGGCGACAATCGGCACCGCGATGGAAACGCCAATGAATATCAAGCGCCGGCGCCAGGATTGATAGGTGAGATAGGCGTACAGCGTGCCAACAGTGACCGACGCAATGAGATAGCGAACACCACTGCAAGCCTCCACGACCGACCAGCTCCCGGTAGGGATCACAAAGCGCAGCCCTTCCGCGTGTACCGGAACGCCGCTGGCGCGCAACCCGAGAATCGTTACTTTGGCCGTCCAGTCCATCAACTGAGGCATTGCGAAGTCGCCAAACGGCACGGCGAAGAAAAGGAAGGCCAAGGGGAAGGCTGCCGCCCGCGCAACTTGCCAACCGAGCACGGCGGGAACGGTCAGAACGACGATGAAAGTGAAGGCGAACTGGGAAACGACGTTCACCGCCGCGACCTCGCCCAGCAGCCAGGCCAGTCCCGCTAGCCCGAGCATAAAAATCGCTGAATAGCTGTGACCAGGCGGTAATACCAGTAGATCGGAGCGCTTGCGCCACGCCAGATAGAAAGCGATGGCCGGCACCAGAAAACCATGTGCATAGGTATCCGAGCGCAGCCAGATCGCCGCCATTGCCAGCGCGGTTTCATGAAACAGCGCGAGCACGACGGCCAGCGTGCCGAGAAAAACGGGCAAGGTCACTCGCCAACCGGACTGGACGGCAAAGGACGGAGCGCGGGTCACGGACAGGGTCATGGCGTCGTCGTCAGTAACAGGCGCAATTGGCGTTGCAGGCAGAATCTCGGTGACTTCGAGGCGACGCCCGACTACCCCAAGCTTCGGACGACCTTCGGGCCCAACCAGTTGGCAACTCCGACTGGCAGTTTGCGCCAGGTTTCAATCAGCAATCGGTACTTGGCATTCGAGGGGTTATTCTGTGGTACGGATTGACGCCGGTATAGACAATACTCGTACGACAGGGGCTGCGGCTCAAAGCCCCAGTTCTTCTTGAACGAGTAAGAACCGGTTCCCCGCTTGCTGCGACCGTAGTCAAAAAGGCGCAAACCACGTTCGCACGAGCGGCGCATCAATTCCCAATACTTGAAATCATTGGCCGCCAGATCGCGCGCTGACACCCGGTCGCCGGCGTAGTACGGGAGGACCTCGTCGCGGAAATAGAAACTGAGGACACCACTTTGCGCGCAGCCGCTGCCGTCGACCACCGTCAGCGCCTCACAATCGGCTCCAAAGACGCGTTGCAGTTCCTGGAAGTAACGCTTCGACAAGGCGGGGGTCCCATGACGGTGTACGTTGTCCGCGTAAAGCGCAAAAAAACGCGCCGTGTCGGTGTCGATTTCGCTACGCAACCCGTTCTTTATGCCTTTGCGCACCATCGCCCGCTGCTTGCGAGGAATCGCCAGCAGGTTGGCCTCCACCTCGGGCGCCAGCGGCTTGCGAAACGTCACATAAAGGTCTTGCAGTGGCCAATCGGCATGGCGCTGCCGGACATTGCGCAGTTCGAGGTGGTCGACGGCAAGCTCGTGCGCCAAAGACTGAGCTTGGTACTCCAGTGCCGCGACGGCCGCCGGACTTGCGGCGGCGACACCTCCGTAGACCGCAAACGGCAAGGAGACCAGCGAGTGGCCGAAGAGCAGGCTCTTGACTTCCGCCAGCGGCAGAACACCTTCGATGACCCCAGCCCTTTCCGCATAAAGGTAGTGCGTACGATGGCGAAAGACGCCGCTGAGGATGCGCTGCCAGCCCGCCCTGTGGAAGAAGGTCGCCTCGGGACAAGCGACGACGAATGCATCCCAGCGGCTGACCGCCGCCGCGTCGTCAGCGTGCAGGCTAAGTACTCTGAGCGCCGCGTCGTCTCGCCTCTGGCCGATTGGCAGGTGGCTCGCAACGGTCATCAGGAGACCCCTTTGCCTTCGGTGCCGCGTGCGAGAAACACCTCGTCCATTCGCCCCCACTTGAAATCCGCGAGCAGACGCCGCAAACGCCCTTCGGTGCGCCGGAGATTGACGTAATGCCGGAAGCGCGTCTTCAGATCAATGCCGGCGATTCGTGGTTGACGATCGTCGATCTCCCAGGGATGAAAGTAGAAAATCACCGGGCGTCGGTCAACGTCATTCACCCGACGCAGAAGCCAGCGCGACAGCGCGTACGGCAGGAGGCGGAAATAGCCGCCACCACTTGCCGGCAGGTTGCGGCGCCCGAAACGGGCAGTAGTCACCGGCACCTCCAGGAGCCCGCTGCCGACCTGGTGCGCAAAACGCGGCGCATCGGGCATCCCGTAATGATCGTGGCGGATCGGGTAAATGCTTGAGCTGTACGTATAGCCGGCGCGCTGCAAGCAGTCGAAAGCCCAGAGGTTGCGCTCGCCGATCGAGAAACTCGGCGCGCGGTAGCCTCTGACTTCGCGCCCGGAGAGGTCCTCGAGTAGCTGCTTCGCGCGACCCACATCCTCAGAGAAAGCCGCCTCGCTCAAGTCGCTGGCGCGTTGATGTCCGTACCCATGACTCGCGAGTTCATGGCCGCCATCGACAATGCGTCGCACCAGCCGAGGATAGCGCTCGGCGATCCAGCCAAGCGTAAAAAAGGTCGCCTTCGTCTGGCACTCATCAAGCATCGCCAGGATACGGTCCACGTTGCGTTCAACGCGGCACTCGCGAGTCTCCCACTGGTCACGCCGAATGTAGGGCTCAAACGCCGAGACCTGGAAGTAGTCTTCGACGTCGATGGTCAACGCGTTGGTCATCGACGGTCTGGTCGTCACTGGCGTCATCGTCCGGCCTAGGTCACCTGCCGTCCGTGACGGGAGAACAGGTATTGAGCAAGATCAGCGGCGATGCGCTCGGCCGCCCGGCCATCCCAGAGTTCCGGAACACGACCACGCTTTCCCGCCCCGGCAAGAATGTCTGCAACCGCCTCACGAATCCGTTGCGGATCACTACCCACCAGGGTATTCGTACCCTGCTCAACGGTGATCGGGCGCTCGGTGTTCTCCCGCAGCGTCAGGCAGGGAACTCCGAGCGCCGTCGTCTCTTCTTGCAGACCACCCGAATCCGACAGGACGAGTCGAGCATTGGCAAGCAAGCCAAGCATTTCCAGATAGCCCTGTGGTGGCAGAACAACGATCTGCGAATCGGTAAGCAGATGGCCAAGAGCAAAGCGTTCGACGTTGGCGCGCGTGCGAGGGTGCAAGGCAAAGATCAAGGGAACACGGGACGCCACTTCACGCAGGACAGTGAGCAGCGCTGCCAGCCGGTCCGGCCGATCGACGTTGGACGGTCGATGCAGCGTCACCACTCCGAAGCCATTCGCCTGCTCGACAAGGCCAGGATCGGCGCCAGCCGCCCGTAAGGTCGCTGCCGGCGATGTCGCGTGTTCACGGTTCGAGAGCAAGGAGTCGATCATGACATTACCGACAAAACATATCCGGTTTTCGTCGACCCCTTCTCGCGCCAGATTGACATGAGCGTTACGCTCGGTCGTGTAAAGACGGTCGGCAATCTGGTCGGTCAGGAGACGATTGATTTCCTCCGGCATGCTGCGATCGTAGCTACGCAGTCCCGCTTCGACATGGACGACCGGCACGTCTTTCTTGGCGCAGACCAGTGCGCACGCAAGCGTCGAGTTGACGTCACCGACGACGAGCACGGCCGACGGCCGATGGCCGTCAAGCACCGGTTCAAAGCGGCGCATCACTTCGGCCGTCTGGACCGCGTGCGTCGCCGAACCGACCTCGAGATTGAGATCGGGATGCGGCAGTCGCAAGTCGCTGAACAACTGGTCATTCATGCCCCGGTCGTAGTGCTGGCCGGTATGCACGAGCAAGGTCGGCAGCGCCGGTCGATGCGCGCGAAAGGCACGAAGGATCGGCGCCATTTTCATGAAGTTCGGCCGGGCGCCAACGACGCAAATGACTGGACCCAGCTCGGCGGGCCAACTCTCGGCAGTCAAGGGTGCTTCCCTTCCCGATTCTTTTCCGGATTCTTCGTTCGGACGGCATCCACCAGCTGCTGGAGGAGTGAAAGAAGCGCCGCGTTGTTTCGCTCCAAACGAAACATGCTGCGTTCGATCCGTATCATGCGTTGTTCCGCCTGGCCGTTCTTGAGGTCGGCAATAACGCGCGAGGCTTGATCGGCGGTGCCTCCGTCGAGCGGAATGCGCGACAGATCGATATCGAGGATCTGGCTGTCGGTGAGCGGCAGGCCGTCGGCCATGACATCGCGTTCTCTGGTTTTCCCACCAACGACCGACGTTGACAGGGTTTCTTCACGAATCTCGCGTGCCACCTCCTCGACGTCGGCACGTGTGAAGTCGGTCTTGCTGTTGAGAAATCCAGACAACAGCAGACGGTCACAATGCGCGTTGATGCGCCGTGGGACGCCGCCGCTGGCTTCGAAAAGCGCCTCAAAGGCGCCCGCATCAAAGCGCGGTAGCCCCTGCGATCCGGCGCACTTGAGCCGATGCTCGATATAGGCTTGCGTCTCGTCCTGATCCATTGGGCCAATATGACACGCGGCGATGACACGCTGACGCAGCTGCTGCATCTGCGGGCTCTGCATGATTTTCCGGAACTCCGGCTGGCCGATCAGAAAACTCTGCAACAGCGCCTGCGTACCGAACTGGAAATTGGACAGCATCCGCAGCTCTTCCACCGCGCGCGGTGTCAGATTCTGTGCCTCATCGACAATCAACAGACAGCGCTTTCCCTGACGCGTGACATCGACGAGAAAGGCTTCGAGGGTGAGCAGAAGGTCCGACTTGCCGATGTTCTTGGTCCCGACGCCAAAGGCGGCAGCGACCATCCGCAAGGTATCCTCGGCATCAAGCTGCGTGGTCACCAGCTGTGCGGCGACCACCTTCGCTTCGTCGAGATCCTTGAGCAGACCGCGAACGATCGTCGTCTTGCCGGCGCCGACCTCGCCAGTGACGACGATAAATCCCTCATTCTGATTAAGGCCGTACTCCAGGTAAGCCATTGCCCGCCGGTGCTGCTTGCTGGCGAAGTAGAAAGCGGGATCGGGATTGAGCTGAAACGGCTTGCTGGTCAAGCCATAGAAGGACTCGTACATGGAGTGGAATCAGAAAGCGTGCGTCAGTCCGCCGGTCAGCGCGCTCTCGTTGTAGCCCGTCTCACCGTCGGAGATCACACGACGAACCGTCATGTTGACGTTGGTGTGCGGCGAAAGGCGCGTGGTAAACAGGAGATACGCGCCCTGCGTCTTGGTGTCGGGATTGCCGGCCGTAAAGCGCGTGCTTTCCTGCTGATTGAGCGACAGGGAAAGCGACGACGAGCCACTGAGTTGATGTCCCCAGACGACGCCAAGGCCCCGTTGGCGAACGCGATTACTGAGCGAAAAATCGTCCGTAAGACCGCTCACCAAACCAAGTGGTTGCTGCGAACTTTCGGTCGCGGTGAACGTGACTGTATTGCGAACGCCGATCAACGCCAGAGAGAGCTGCTGCAACTGCTGCAGACTTGGACGATTGGTGAGGAAGCCGTTGACCACCGTCCCATCGACTGGCAGTCCCCTGTTCTGAAGGATCTGAACGACTTGTTCGTTGATTGCTTCGGGAGACATCCCCGGATTGTTAGCAGCGACGATGGCATAGAACGCGTCATAGTTGCTGCCTTGCCCGGTGTTGCCGACGCCCGCCGGCTGATACGAGACTTGCCGGCTGGCGGTGTAAGACAGCGACGAGCGTGGCATGCGATGCGTAAAGGCAGCCTGATAGCCATTGCCAAAAAACCGGCGGGTGACGGTTCCCTCGAACTTGGTTCTAGGGCCAGGGGTCCACAGGATGCCGAACCCCGAGTCGTTGTGCGTCTCTTCCTGTAACGTCACCAGATTGGTCGTTTCGCGGCCAAATATCAGCGAGGTTTGCAGTTGCGGGTTGAAGCGATAAGCGATCGTGGCGCCATAACGCGTATCGTCGCGATCTCTTCCCACATCATAGTCAACCGAGACCTTGCTCGCGTCCAACGACCAGGTGACTGCCGTTAGCGGCGTCTGACCATTGACTCGACCGATCCATTGTTGCGTCGTCTGGTCCGAAACGAGATTCGATTTGCTCGACGTCGTCGCCGCTGAGTACTTGAAAAGGTAGTCTACCGACTTGCCCAAACGACCTTTGATGTACGGCGCCAGCGTGTAGCTCGAGGTTTCAGTCTGGTTACTGTTGACACTGGCGCTACTTGGCGACACCCGACCAAGCGCAGTCAGGTACTGCTGCGAGATGGTCCCCGAGGCATCGATGAATAGCCAATCCTCAACCGCTTCAAGCGTACCGAACGCGCGCAGTGAGTTCTGGTGGTTGTTCGACGAAGACTCGTGCAGATAGAGGTTCTGCGTCCATCCGTAATCGAGACGCAAACTTCCGCGCCCCCCCTTGCCGTTGATCGAGATCCCGGGAGTAATGGAGGTCACTAGGTCGCTGGTCGGATTCGACGACGACAGAAAAACATTGTTTGTCAGTGTTTCGTTGACCGCGATGGACGGCTTGATGTCCCATTTTCCGGCGTGCGCCGAGGGAACCGCGACGAGCAGCCCAAGCAATACCGTCCACCCGATCGCCGACGCTCCGGAGACAGCCTTCCGTCGAGCGAGCGTGGCGCCGGGACAAAACGCGCTATTCCAGCGCCACGTCAACGAAGTGCCATGAATACTCGGCACCGCGTCACACGCCATCGGTCGAACCATAACCGTAGCCGTAGCCGTAACCATAGCCGTAACCATAGCCGTAACCATAGCCGTCCTGCGCCGTGGAGCGCGCCTGGTTGAGCAGCATCAGCTTGACTGGGCAGGAGTCGATCGCCGCCAGCGCATGTTTTACGTCACTACGGGAAGTGCTCTCTGCCTTGACGACCACCACGACCTGACCCATGTGCGTCGCGAGGACACGCGACTCGGTAGTCATCAAGAGCGGTGGCGAATCGAAGATAATGATTCGATCGGGATAGCGACCGGCCATTTCGTCGAGCAGACTCATCATCGCGTCGCTGGCAAGCAGTTCCGTTGCCCGGGCATGCTGTGTTCCACTCGGCAACAGGCTCAGTTTCTCGACGTTCGTCCGCATCAGTACCTGCGACATCGCGACCTCTTTGTCTACCAGAATGTCCAGCAAACCGCGTGCGGGCGCGACGCCCAACATCTTGAGAATCGACGGCTTGGGAACGTCGGCATCGACCAGCATCACCGTGTTGTCGAGTTCCATGGCGATACTCATGGCGAGATTGATGGCCGTGAAGCTCTTGCCCTCACCCGATACCGCACTGGTAACCATGATCAGGTTGCCACGCTTGACGGGGGCAGCTCCCTTGCCCATGGCGTTGGCGATCAGCGGTCGCTTGATCACGCGATACTGGTCGGCAATCTGCGAGCGCGGCGCGTCGGGCGTAATCAGCCCGCTTGCCGCAAGCGCCGTAATGTCGAGGTCGATCCGGCGCGACACGACCCCTGCTTCACTGGTGCTGGTTTCGCTGGCAACCAGGGGCGGCACACGAGAAACAGAAACGGCCTCGGCGACCGCAACCGACTCCGCAAGCGGCTGGGCCGCGACTTGTAGCGCCGGATCTTGGACGGGACTTTCGGTCTCCGTGCGCGGCGACTCGGCGGTTGCCGTGGGCACGGTAACTCCCGCTTTGCGTAGCTGCTCGAGACGTTTGGCCGCTTGTTCGATGAGGCTCATGGCTTTTCCTCAGGCAGTGCGGGCTGAGAAGACAAACAAGGCCAGCAGACCCGCGCCGTAGACTGCCACCAGCGACCCGCACGCAGCAGCAAAGCGCAGCAGATTCTTACGTTCCTTGCGTTTGGCGGCGTCGTCCATCAGCAACGACACCGTTCCCAACAGGGGCAGGCCGCAGGCATCACGTAACGACCGCGAATCGAAGAACACCGTGCGGATCTGGCTCGCCGCAAAAGTGACCGCGATCCCCGCTGCCAGCGCCAAGAGCAGGGTCAATGGCAAGAACAGGAGGCGATTCGGAGCGACCGGTTTCGGCGACACACGCGGCGGATCAATCAAACGGAAGTCCACGCCCGCAGTGTTGTCCATCTCGCTACCGATGCTGGCCGACTCTCGCCGCTGCACCAGCTGTTCGTAGTTCTTCTTGTGGATGTCGTAATCCCGATTAAGCTGGGCGAATTCGGCCTCGATCTGCGGCGCGAGCGCGATATCGCCCTTCATCTTCTCGTAACGCGCCTGATACTCCGCCACCCGCGTCTGCAGTGCCGCGACGCGCGCCTCGGTCTCCGAGAGCGTGATCTTGAGCTGTTGTTGAACCGGATTGCCGACCGGCGCCACCGCGGGGTTGTCCGCAGCAGCTTTCCGCCGGGCAGCGATCTCTTCCCGCTTTTTGTCCTCGAGTTCCTTGATCAACCGACGCGCACTGATGACGTCCGGGTGCTTCTCGGTGAAGCGCTGCAGCATGGCATCCAGATTGCGTTGCTGCGCGTCAATCCGGCTGTCAAGCTCGGGAATCGAAACACCGGCCGTCGACGTCGCATCGCCCACACCCGGGATCAGAGCCGGCTCGTCGCCCGCCAGCAGCTGCCGCTTGAGGACGTCACGCGAGTGCTCGGCCTCGCGTAGCTCGAGCCGGCTCTGCTCGAGCTGTTCGCTCACTTGGCTCATGCGGCTAAAGTGATCCTTCCCTTCGGACGATTGCGCCGCGATGTTGCGCAGCTTGAACTCCTTGAGTCGCGCTTCGGCCTCCTCCAGTTTGTGCTCGTAGGCCTTGATCTGCTCGTCGAGAAACTTGCGCGCCGATTCCGAATCCTTGCGCGCGTCGCCCAGATTAGATTCAACGAAGATCGAAACCAGCGACTGAACGACGCGTTTCGCGCTCTCGGGTTGCGTATCGCGATACGTGATCGTGTAGATATTGTCGCGCGTCGTGTTCTGAATCTTCAACGACGTCATGAGCGTCTCGATCAGCGCTTCCCGTTCGGTCTTGCCCGAGATCTTCAGGTCGAGGTCCGCCATGCGGATCAGCTTCTCGACGTTGGGACGAGTGATCAGCGTCCGGCTCAACATCATCACCTGCTGGTCAATGTTGGGCTGTGTCACCAAACCCGACATCAACGGCCGAAGAATCGACTGCGTATCGACGAAGACGCGCGCCGACGCTTCGTACTTGTCGGGAATCGCAAGCACCGCGATGACGCTGGCGAGACCCACCACCCAGGCGACGACGACCCCCAACCAGCGACGCTTCCACATGCCGCGGAGAATCGTGGTGACTTGTCGAATCAGCTCATCCATCGGACGTAGGCTCTATCAGGTACGGTTAGAGAAACTCCCCGCTGCCGGACAGCGTGGGCGACGTTTCGCCGACGAGCGGGTCGTACGGCTTGGCGCGCGGCGGCTCAGAACCAGCTCTGCGGAATGATGAGGACGTCACCTGGCTTGACGTCGACGTTGGCCGAGACGTCACCGCGACGGATCAGATCGTTGAGGCGCACGCTGTACTGAGCGTTGCCTTCGGCGGCGCGCAACAGGGTCGCGCCATTGCCGTCAGCAAAGTCGGTCAACCCCCCGACGGCGATCATGACGTCGAGCAAGGTCATGTTTTGCGAGTAAGGAAGCGCTTGTGGCTTGGCGGCTTCGCCGACAACCCGTATCTGCTCGCTATAGGTACCCTTAAACTGGGTCACGATCACCGTCACTACCGGATCGCGAATGAACGTCCCGAGCGCCTTCTCCATATCGCGCGCCAGCGCCGTCGGTGTCTTGCCCATCGCCGGCATATCCTCGATCAACGGCCCGGCGATCAAGCCGTCGGGCCGTACGGGGACGGTCATCGACAACTCGGGATTGCGCCAGACGAGAATATTGACGTTGTCGCCTGGGCCGATGAGATACCGGTAGTCCGGTGACGCCGCGATTACCGGCGCCGGCGGAAACGAGGAACAGCCGCCAAAAAGCGTCACCAGCGTGCCGGCGGCGAGTGAAACCAATACGGCGCCAAGTTTCCCACGCAGAACTGAAAACATAATCCTCTCCTGTTTCATCGTCAGCCGCCGAACCACGACCGGCCGCACACGCGGCCAGAACGTCGTAGACGGCGTCGCAAAGGGCGCCACAGTATAGTGGAAGATTCTGGCTGCATGAAAGTACCCCTGCTAACGACCTTGGTTCAACCTTCGACACAAGCGCAGGCAGTTGGCAGCTCGGCGGCCAACGCCGTAAGCCATCGCACACGCGGCAGCAAGACTTTCCGACCAACATTCATTAGAGTACTGGTTCCGTCGCGAGAGCACGATAATTAACGCACATTCGCTCCGTCTTGACACCAACAATGTGGTAAGAACAACAGTTAACGCGCAGCTTGCCCTTGCTGGTAACGCCAGCACTCGCGATGTCGCTGGCGCCGGTGCCGCGCAGGGTTCGCGTTCAGCCTACAGTGGCGCCGCGGTGACCGGTTTCACTTCCGTCATTACCTTTGCCGTTTCAGCTTCTCGCTTACTCGTTTCCGGAGTCGAATTCGCGTCATGACCCCGCCGTCGCTCACCGATCAAGAGTTTTCTCTTTTCCAGAGCCTCATTTACCGGCTCGCAGGGATAAGCCTTGCGGACAGCAAGAAGGTTCTTCTCGTCGGGCGCTTACAGCGACGCCTGCGCGAACACCGACTCGCCACTTTTGGCGACTACTACCGCCTGGTCACGAGCGGAACCAACCCGGGTGAACTGCAGACGATGGTTGATCTGTTGACCACCAACGAAACGTATTTCTTTCGCGAAAGCCGGCATTTCGACTTCCTGCGCGACGAGCTTCTGCGCAGCCGCCCGCCAGGCAAGAGTTTCCGCATCTGGAGCGCTGCGAGTTCAAGTGGTGAAGAGGCTTACAGCATGGCCATGGTGATCGCCGACACCTTGCCACCCACGGCGCAATGGGAGGTGTTTGGTTCCGACATCAGCACCCAGGTGTTGGCCAAGGCGCGCGCTGGCCACTATCCTGTGGACCGTAACGAAGGCATCCCCGACGCGTATATGCGGAAGTACTGCGTGCGCAACAGCAGCGAGCAAGGCAACACCTTCGTCGTCATCCCCGCGCTACGCCAACGCGTGCGCTTTTCCCAGGTCAACCTGACGCAATCGATCGCGCCGCAGAGTGGTTTGTTCGACGCGATTTTCCTGCGCAACGTGATGATTTACTTTGATTCTGATACCAAGCGCAAAGTCGTCGCCAATCTCCTGCCACACTTGCAAGCAGGAGGGCATTTCATCGTCGGCCACTCGGAATCGCTGAACGGAATCACTGACAAGCTGTTGCCGGTGCGCCCGACGATCTATCGCAAACCCTGACCGACCCCACCCAGGGGAGCGATCCGTGCGGTCTGCGTTCGCTACTACCTCGGGTGCCTAACGCCGGCGCAGGTAGGCGGCAAACGCTGCTTTCGCCGCGCCGCGCGGACCCGACTGCGCGCTGCGTGTGGGGGGGTACGTCAGGCGCAGCGCTCTGCCACTACTGGCCGCCTTGACTCGGCTGGACTCGTCACGGTCACTGGTGACGGCGAATCCATAGACTGCCGTCAGGGCAAGCTCGCTCGACCGCGTGACGTACAGCCCGGTCTGACCGCTCAGCGGACCGCCGGCAAGCCGAGTCTCGTCGGCGCCGTAAAGGTCGACGGCCAGCGCCATCGCGTCCGCCAGCCAGCGGCCGAGCACCCAGGCGCACGCAATCGCAAAACGCTGGTCGATCACGAGATTGGCGAAAACACAGCTTGGGTCCGGGTCGGCCCCGACGGGAACCGTCGTCAGGCGCCGGCACTCGGCGTGGAAATCTTGCAGGCCGGCGAGAGCATTGAGTTCACCGACAAATCTCTCACAAAGACTGGCCAATTCGGCGTCCTCCGCGATCGATGCGACCGTCGCGGTCGTCCCGTCGACCGCCGCTACGAGCTGAGCGCCAAGCCAGCGACCGCGGTCGTCGCCGACAACGCTTTCCCATGCCGGACCGGGCATCAGTTTGGCCAGCGATTTGTGCGCGCACCATTCGGTGACGACGCCTTCAGGAAAGCGCTGGTCGAGTGGTGCCGACTGCGGCGTCGCACAGAGATTAACCACCGCTTTTGCCGTTTCGCCAAGCACTCCGACGGGTCGGCCGTCGACATGCACCGCAAAAGCGACGCCGGTACCCGTCTTCAACACCAACGATACGCCTCGTGCGTTGGCGAAGTCGTCCTCATCGTCGAGGATGTCGGCCTCTCCGTCGTTGATGCAGACCGTCGTGACGCCAAAGCAGCGTTCAAACGCCGTCGCGAAGTCGAGCTCGTGGAGGCGTAGCGGGTTCCCTTCAATGATCCACTTGCTGACTCCCTGGAAGTACGACAGAACGCCGCTGACACCTGCCGGAACACCGTTGACAACCGGGGCCGCCAAGGCGAGACCGATTGCGACGAAGGGCTCCCGGTCGACGCGCTGAGCGACGAGCGCCGCCAGAAGGTCAGCGTCGCGCAGCCCATCGGCGACCGATGCCGACCAGTCCGGCTTGCGTCCACGAACGCCCTCGTGGCCCTCGAACGTTTCCCAGCTTACGGTCTCCGCTTCGCCGATCGGAAGCCACGCGGCGTGTCCGGTACGGCTATTTCTGCGCTCGAAGCACTGCAGCTTGATCGTCGTACCCCCGATGTCTACGCCGAGCAAGCGCACCGTCTCGACCTCGGCAGCCGATGCGCCGCCCGTGGCCGTGACGTCGGCGGACGGAGCCACCTGCTCGAGCCGGGCGTTGATCGAAACCGAGGGGCAAAGCACCTGTTCGAGGTACTTTTCAATGACGTTGCGACCGTTCTCTTCGAGCGCACGGTTGATCCACGCCGACCACAGGGAACGAAGCTCAGGGGTTTCGTAGTCGAGCGCAATCCGCCGCGGCGCATACGAGACCGCGTGGCCAATGACCATTGCGGCGACGTAACGCGCGATCAGCGACGCGGCGAGGTCGGACGTTTGCGCACTCCAGACAACGTTGCCATCTTCGCCTGCACCGGGCTCGACGAGCAGTTGCTGTGGTGCCACACGTGGCAGCCAGAGGGTGAAGCGCCGCTCGCTTCCACTCGTTGCGAGCCCCTCGGGAATACCCGTGGCAACGATCTCGAGACGGGAAAAGGCCTGCGGATGCGCCCCTCGCATCTGCCGTAGGGAGCGTCCGATAAGCGGTACGGGAAAGTAGGAGAAGGCCACAACGTCTGCTGGTGGATCGAGCGGGGTCAACGGGCAATCGAGGCACGCCAGGTAGCGCAGGTGGTGGCCACAAAGCCCGGACTCGTCCGCCGGGTTCGCGTTCCCCTCCAGCCAACGTGTCCGTGACCGATCCCAAATCGCGGCCGTGCCGCCTGCCTGGTTGTTCGACATTTCTGCCTCCTTTACTCAAAACTTCCTACTCGCTGACTAAGCGGCGGCAAGGTTGCGAAGCGACTGTCAGCGAGCACCAAGACCAGTAGCGCGCGACCGCGAGGACGAAAGTTCGGCGCCCGCAAGAGCGGTATCGCTTCGCCATTCAATCCCGCTGGCAGAAAGGTCGGCATGATCGACCCCGAATTCTCGACGCACAGCGCGCGCCGGCACCCTCGCAGCCGCAGCTGCCGCCCGAGTTCCTCGGGTCGGCCATGGGCAAAAAGGAACACCAGATCCCCCTCGCGACGCTCCCCGAGCACGGCATGAAAGTAGTCTTCGGCTCGCGGCAACGGCTGCTCCAGGGCAGTGAGCACCGCACGCAGCGCCGCGACGGCCGTGACTCGATCGCTATGCACGTTTGCCGCAAAGACGGCTTGTAGCCGTGACCACAGCGCGCGCGAGGCGTCGCTGGCGAGTGGATGCCCACCGCGGGGGAGCGCGAAGAGATGGGAATGGTCGGCGAACTCGGTAAGCATCCGCTCGAACAACTCCGACTCGCCGACGTCGTCCCAAAGTACCGGTGGCGCGGCACAGAAGAACTCCGACCACTGTTCGGGTCCGCCAGCGCCAGCAAGCGCGCAGTCGATCCGCAGACGTCCCTCTTCGCACCCCAGACCGAAGTACGGTCGAGCACTCCGTGTCGGCGACTCGTCGACCAGCGAGTAAATGCGGCCACCGCGAATGACCGGCGCGCGCAAATTGACTAGACTGTTGCGCAGACCGACGACGAGCAGCGGTTGATCGGGCGAAATCGTGTTTTGCGCACGTAGCGCGGCGAGGTGCTCGTCGAGCGTGTACTTGCCACTTTCGCGCTGCGGCGTCACCGCCAGCAAGTCCTTGCCGGTCGTCTCGTCGTCACGGTCGAGCGCCGGTAAGGAAAGCAGCGCCCGCTGATAATCGCGGACGACGATCTCGCAATGCGTGCGTACCTGAAACGACGCGCCGTCGTCAGTCGCGCGCATCACCGGGCTCCCACGCCTCACTACCGCCGGCCCACGGCAGACGATCGACGGCGTAACGCACCGCCTGCGTATAACTCGCGTCCATCACTTCGAGCGTGAGTAGTTTTCCATCGACTTCGACCAGCGACGTCTGATGCGCTCTCAATACCGGCGCCGCCTCTGGCAGCGAAAGAATTTCACGCTCGCGTTGATCGGCGCTGGCGGCGCTCAAGGTCGCCGACACCCGCAACGGCCGTACCCCGAGGCGAGCATAGACGTCGCGCAACGACGCCGACGCCAGGTCGTGATCGACGAAGAAACGACCCGGCTGCGCGAAGACGCGCGGATTGATCCACGTCTGTTGCATCGCAATCGGCTGACCGTCGAGCAAGCGTACGCGCCCGCAAACGAGGCACTTCTCGTCGGCGGCCAGGCCGAGCTCGTCCCGAATCTCGCGCTCTGCCCCTTCAAGGACGCGGAAATCGGCGAGAAAGACGCGCGACTCGACCTTGGCGCCGCGGCGCTCGGCGCTGCGGCTAAAGCTGCCGACCCACAAGACGCGCGCTGGACGACCGCGATGCAGCGACACCCAACCTTGTCGCGCCAGATCCTCCATCGCGCGTTTGACCGGAGCGATCGAGCAACGGAAGCTGGCCGCCAGCGCGTCATAGGTCGGCAACGCCTCGCCAGGAGGCAGCGCCTGGACTTGCCGCAGAATCGCCGCCCGCACGTTGACCCACAGCGGTCCGGCGGTTTTCGCCGCGGAATCGACCGGGGTACAGGGAAAAGCGTTGTCTTCGGGCGTCATGGGCGGACTGGACCTCCAACAGCAGCGTCCTGAGCAAGGACGTCACCTCGCGGGAATCGCTGAACAAACAAATAATCGTTACACACCAATTAGAATACTTACTTTTAAGAAGAAGTCAATTGTTTGACGCGAGAAAGCGTATTGATTGGCGGTGGCTGGAGCAGATAGCGGCCACCGGAACGCGTGGGGAGAGACTCGCCCGGCGGCGAGGCGGAGGCCTGACGAGCCCACCGCCGAGGCGCATCGCTGCGCGACGGCGTCAGCTCACCGGGGAGTGATGCGCCGGTCGACGAGAAGGATTAGCCGCGATCGGCGAGCAGGAAATCTTCAACGATACGAACCTGTTCCTCGTTGAGGAACATCGGCGCATGACCAACCGCCGCCACCTCGACCAGTTTGGCCTGCGGGCCGCGGGTCGTCATTTCCTCGGCCGTGGCGTGCGCCAGAATGTCGGACTGCGCGCCACGCACGACCAGCGTCGGACAGCGGACGGCGTCAAACAATGGCCAGAGGTTGATTTCCTTGGCCTCGAGGAAAGCTTTCTGATACGGCTGCGCGATCGCCCGGTCGTAGTTCATCTCGTAACCGCCGTCGGGCTTGGGACGAGTGGCGACGACGGTCAGATAGCGCCACTGGCGGTCGGTCAGATCGCCGAATGGGGCGGAGACGATCCGCAAGTACGCTTCGGCCTGCTCGAGGTCAGCGAAATCGGGCGCCTTACCCAGGTACTCGCCGATCCGCTGCAGCGCGTCGAGCGGCACCGTCGGTCCGACGTCGTTGAGCACCAGTCGACTGATCGGCGACCCCGGCAGGCTGGCGAGCAGCAGGCCGATCAGCCCGCCCATCGAGGTTCCCACCCAGTGTACCGACTCGACGTCGAGTCGGGCGAGGAGCGTGACCATGTCGTTGGCGTAGGTTGTCAGCGCATAGTCGTCGGCTACCGGCAGACGGTCGCTGCTGCCGCGGCCAACGACGTCGGGGCAGACGACGCGATATTCGGCCGCCAACGCGTTGGCAAGCACGTCGAAATCACGGCCATTGCGCGTCAGACCATGGACACAGACGAGAACACGCGGATTGTCCGGATCACCCCACTCGACGTAGGCCATCCGATGCAGTCCATGCGGCCCGAGGCAACGGAGCGAACACGAGCGCATGGTGTGCCGGCGGCCCGCAGCGCCCCAACCGGCGCGCGGAGCCACGAGTAAATCGTCAAATTCCTTGCTAAGGGCCATTTGTCTCTCCTGCTGCGCGTCTTCGGGTCTGCGCGCCGGGATCGCTCGCCACACGCGGGCTGCCATGAAAGTCGTTTCGTACCGGCGATCGAAAGTCTACCACCGGCGCCATGGAAACGGCGGCGCGACACGTTACAATCCGCCGCGCCGCCGAACGCCGCCGCACTTTGTTGGTCGAAGACTGATCACAAACACCTTGGGGGGAAACTTATGACCGCACACTCGCGCCGCCTGACCGTGGCTTGCATCGTCCTCGCCGCACTACTCGGCGGCTGCACCACGACCGAAGAGAAGCCGGCGCCGCCGCCGGCACCGGCACCGATCGTTGCTCTGCCGTATGACCAAGCGGTTCGCAAGGCGGCGGAAGAACTGCTGAAGAACGCCAACCTCGCCCCGGACCAGAAGTACAGCATGGTCGTCGACCCGCTGGTCGACGGCAACAGCGGCATGCAGACGGAAGCGACCGTCGCCATGGAACAGTCGGTCGTACAAGTGGTAAAAGACCAATACAAACAAGTCGACGTCAAGCCGTTCACCAGCGAAATCGTCTCATCGCTGCCGCTGCTGATGGTCGGCACCTTCACCCCGATCAACCTTCAGGGCAAGGCCGACGGCGAACGCGACGCCTACCGCATCTGCTTTGCGCTCGCCGACCTGAAGTCGGGCAAGATCATCAGCAAAGGGCTCGCCCGCTCGCTGCCCGAGGGCTTCGATCCGACGCCGATCGCGCTCTTCCGCGAAATGCCGGTCTGGGCCAAGGACACCGCCGTCGAGGGTTATGTCAAGACGTGTCAGGGGACCAAAGCCGGCGACCCGATCAACCCGGCGTACATCGACGCCGTCCTCGCTGCGTCGACGATCAGCGAGGCGATCAAGGCCTACCAGGCGAGGAACTACAAAGAGTCGCTGGCGCTCTACGAATCGGTGCTGAAGAACCCGGCCGGCAACCAGGCGCGTGTTTATGCCGGCATCTATCTCGACAACGCCAGGCTCGGCCGTCGCAAACCGGCGATGCAGGCTTTCGGCAAGCTGGTCGAGATGGGTCTGGCGACCGACCGGCTCGCGGTGCGCTTCGATTTCAGACCCGGAGCAACGGCGTTCGCGCCGGATCAGCAGTATTCGCAATGGCTGTCCGAAATCGCCAAACAGTCGTTGCGCCAAACGTCGTGCGTCGAGGTCGCCGGGCACACGCGGCGCAGCGCTTCCGAGCAGATGGACGAGCGGCTATCGTTGCAACGCGCCGAATTCGTCCGCCAGAAGATGGTCGCCGCGACCCCGGCGATCGCCAAGCGTTCTTCGGCGAAAGGCTATGGTTCGCAACGCGCGGTCGTTGGCACCGGCAAGGGCAACGACTCGGACGCGCTCGACCAACGCATCGAGTTCAAGAAGGTCGCCTGTTGATGGGTCGGCGATGACGATCCGTCGCCGGCTTTGGCACGTTCTTGAACGCGCCCTCACCCGGCCGCTGCTGATCGGCGTTTGCATGGCGTGCGCCGCCGGGCTGCACGCCAGCGAGTCACCGCCGACGCTACGCATCGAAACCGGCGCGCACGTCGCGCCGATCCGCGCGCTGGGGGGTGACGACGGCGGCAATTACCTCGTCACCGCGTCCGAAGACAAGACCGCACGCGTCTGGGACGCCGTCGGCGGCGGCCAGCTGGCCGTCTTCCGCCCACCGTCTGCCCCCGGGAACGACGGCAAACTCTACGCCGTGGCGATGACGCCCGACGGTGCCGTCTTCGCCACCGCCGGCTGGACGGTCAGCAACGATCTCTATCTCGTCCGCCGCAGCGACGGGCAGATCGTCCATCGCATCACCGGGCTGCCCGACGTCGTCACCCATCTCTCGTTTTCGCCCGACGGCAGGCAACTCGCCGTCGGCCTCTGGGGCAGAAACGGCGTTCGCCTCTACCAGGGCAGCGACGGCTGGAGCAAAGCCCAGGCGCTCGAAGGCGACCCCGATTACGAGCAGGAAGTCCATGCGACTGCGTGGTCTGCCGATGGCAAGCTGCTCGCCGTCAGCAGCGCCGACGGCCTGATTCGAACCTACGAGCCGACGGCCAAAGGGCTCAAGCTGCTGCGGCGGGGACTGCCGACAGGCACCGGCGTCCCTTTCGGCCTCGCTTTCGCGCCTGATGGCCAGACGATTGCTGCCGGCGCTTCGGATCAGGGCAGCGTCACGCTCTTCGACACCAAGACGCTGAAAGCGCGCAAGACGCTGTCGCCCGCCCGCGGCAGCCTCGGCCGCGGCCTCGGCGCGGTCGCCTGGTCGGCCGATGGCCAGCGGATCCACGCCGCCGGCAGCTGGAGCACCGAAAAAGGCCAATTTGCGATCCTCAGTTGGCCGGCCAGCGGCGAGGGCGAGCCGGTCGTCTGGCCGGTGGCGCGCAACACGATCACCGCGTTGCGGACGATGACCGACGGTCGCCTGGGCTACAGCTCGGCTGACCCTGCCTGGGGTGTCGTCGCCGAAAACGGCCAGGCGCAGATCAGCGCCGGCAGCAGCCTGCTCGACTACCGCAACCAGCGCAGCCGTTTCCGCCTCAGTGGCGACGGCGCGGCGATCGCCTTCCAGGAGGCACGTCCCGGCCGGACGAGCGACGCGTTCGACACCCGCCAGCTAGCCTGGGCGCGGTCAGGTCGCGACTGGCAGGCGCCGCGGATCAGCGCCGGCAAAACGGTGGTCGACAACTGGTTCGAACGTCAGAATCCGTCGATCAGCGGCAAGGTCTTGCTGCTCGACCGCGGCGAATGGTCGCTGTCAACCAGCGTCGCACGCGACGGCAGCCGGGTCGCAATCGCCACCAACACCCGTATTCGCCTCTACGACCGCAACGGCACCCTGCTCTGGAGCCACGCGGCAGCCGCCACGCCGTGGCAGGTCAATCTCAGCGACGACGGCCGCTGGGTCGTCGCCGGCTTCAGCGACGGCACCTTGCGCTGGTACCGGCAGCACGATGGCAGCGAGCAACTCGCCCTCTTCCCGCTGGCTGACGGCAAGCGTTGGGTGATGTGGACTCCGTCAGGGCAGTTTGCCGCCAGCCCCGGAGGCGAGAACCTCGTCGGCTGGCAGGTCGACCGCGGCCCGGCGCAGGCGGCGGATTTCTACCCGGTGTCGCACTTCCGCGCCGAGTACTACCAACCCGAACAGATCAGTGAGCTCGTCGGCAAACCCAGCGGCAGCAAGCTCGCCGCCGTTTCACCACCGGCCGCGGCGACGCCGGCACCCCAGGCGATCCGCGAAAAGTTGCCGCCGAGCGTACGCATTCTCACGCCAGACCGCGTCAATACCGCCGGCAGCGGCGAAATCCGGCTGCAGCTCGCGGTTCGCGCACCGGCCGATGCGCCGACGACGAAAATCCGCGCCCGCATCAACGGCCAGCCGGTCGCACTGCCTGCCCTTTCGGCGCTGCGTGCGACGCGCTCCGACAGCAGCCGTGACGAAGTGATTTACGAAGTGCCAATTCCCCAACCGGGGCTCGACGCGCAGATCCTGCTCTTTGCCGAGAACAAGCATGGCGTCTCGCCGGAAGCCGTCTTTGCGCTCAAGAAGCCGGCGGCAGCGCCAGAGGTCGCGGCGAGCACGCCGTCCAGCGTCGACCTGCGGCCGGCGCTCTACGTCCTCGCCGTAGGCGTCAGCAAGTACCAGGACCCCTCGATCCAGCTCGAGTTCGCGGCCAAGGACTCGACCGACCTGTCGAACTTCTTCAAGACGCAGGAGGGTGGCCTCTACCGCAAGGTTTCGGTCCGCCTGCTCACCGACGGCAGCGCCAAGCGCGACGACGTGCTCGACGGGCTCGAGTGGATCCGGCGCGAGCTGACCGCGCGCGACGTCGCGCTGGTGTTCATCGCCGGGCATGGCGTCAACGACGCCGACGGCACGTATTACTTCCTGCCACAGGACGTCAACATCAAGGCCTTGAAACGCACCGGCGTCATCTTCACCGAAATCCGCAACACGCTCGTTTCGCTGCCGGGCAAGGCGATGTTCTTCATCGACACCTGCCATTCGGGCAACGTGCTCGGCACCGGCACGCGTTCGTTGCGGCTCGACACGACGGCGGTGATCAACGAGCTGTCGAGCGCCGACAACGGCGTCATCGTTTTCGCCGCGGCGACCGGCCGCCAGTATGCGCAGGAATCCCCGGACTGGGGCAACGGAGCCTTTACCAAGGCGATTCTCGAAGGCCTGCGCGGCAAGGCCGACTACAACAAATCGGGCCGCATCACGCACAAGATGCTCGACCTCTACGTCTCGGAACGCGTCAAGGCGCTGACCGAAGGCGCGCAGTCGCCGGTGACCATCGTCCCCAGCGGCGTCCCCGATTTTCCGCTCGTCCTCGGCCAGCGCTGAGCCGGCCGCTCGGGCGGCGGGCAAGGCGGCAGGCGGTGCTTGGGTAATTCGTGCGGCGCTTGCCAAAAAAACGCCGCTACGCGGCGTTTCAGAGTTCCAGTGGACCAGAGTTGCCTGAGATCAGAGTGGCAGCGGTCAGCGTTTCAGGATGGGGGAGAAACACACCAACCGCAAACCCAGGCTGTGGTTCCGGGAGCCCGGATCGTCGTGGAAGCGGTAGGCGCCGCGCGCGTTGACACGGAAGCTGCCCCAGGAACCACCGCGCACCACGCGCCGGGCGTTTCCTTCGAGCGTCACGTCGGCCGGAGTGTCGAACGCGTTCAGGCACCACTCCCAGGTGTTGCCGGCCAGATCGAAAACCCCCTGCGCCGAGACGCCCAGCGGGTACAACCCGACGGCGACGATGCGGCCGAGTTCGCTGTCGACGGTATTCGCACGCCCCTCCTGCCACGCTGCTCCCCAGGGGTATTCGTTGCGCGCCTCACCGCTCGTCGCGGCGTGCTGCCACTGCCATTCGCTCGGCAGGTACACCGCAAAGCCAAGCCTGTCGCTCAGCCACTGGCAGTAGGCGATCGCTTCCCACCAGCAGACGTTGACCGCCGGCTGATTGTCGCGCCCGCGTTGCAGCCCCGGCGGAGCGCCGAAACGCGCGCGAATCCACTTTTCGTAGCCATCGGGTGCATCAAGAAACGCGCGCCATTGCGCGACAGTCACCGGATAGCGCGCAAGGTAGAACGGCTCGACGGAAAAACGCGGCCGGCCACGCCAGCGCCGCAGCCAGCCGCTCGCCTCGACTTCGAGTTCGACCTCGCCACCGGGAATCGCTTGCCAGACGATATCCGGCAGCCCGTCCGCGTCGACGCCGACGCCTGCTCGCGGGTCGCCGCCGGGCAACAGCGCGAGGCGGTCGCCGATCGTCGCGCGCAGCGCGTGCGGCGTTTCGGCGTCGTCGAGCAGACGACTGACCAGCCCGGCCTCGAAGCGCAGTCCGGCGACCCGCGCCGGACCGCTGATCGCCTGCTCGCGCTCGGCGCGCGTCATCCCGCCGAGGAAGACCGTCGCCTGCTGCAGCTGGTTGCGCAGCGGCCGGTGCTCGAGCGCACCGGCCGGTGAAGTCGGCGCGCAGCGTCAGCACGACGTGGAGCGGCGCGCTCGCCGTCGCCGCGAGCAGACAGTCCGCGAAAGCCGCCGCGGTCGCCGCGCTCGTCTCGCGGTACGTGTAGAGTTCCTCCCACTGGTCGACGACGAGCAGCAGCCGCCGGCAATCCGGCCGCTTCCCGAGCACGGCGTCGACCAGGTGTGGCACACCAACGCGCGCCGCACGCGCCTCACCGGCGTGTTCAGGAGCCAGATCGTTGGCCAGGTCGCCAATCGCCCGCAGCCGCGATACGCCTTCGCCGGCTGCGGCTTCGCCGTCGATCGCTGCGAGCAGACAGCCGGCGAGGCTGCGCCACGGTTCGGCCCCCGGACGCAAGGTGAGTACCGCCCATCCACCCTGGCGCCGCAGCGCCGGCAGCAGTCCGGCCTGCACGAGCGAAGACTTGCCGCTGCCGGAAGCGCCGAGCACGGCGACGAATGCGCGACGCTCGACCGCGGCGAGCAGTTCTCGTGTGTAGCTCTCGCGACCGAAAAAGAAGCGCTCGTCTTCCTCGCCGAACGCCTGCAGGCCACGATACGGCGCGTCGCCGGTTTCGCTGCAGCGGCATTGCGCGTCGAGCTCGCGCATCAGCGCGGCAAATTCGGCCTGGCGGCGTGCGTCTCCGGCGTACTCGTCGGCAGCGACGGCCAGCAGCAAGGACAACGCGTGCCGCCCCCCGACGCAGCCCAACGCGAGCAGCCGGCGTACGCAGTCGACCGTAAACACATCGGTCGCGCCGCTCTGCGCGATCGCGTCAAAAATCGCGCGCTGCGACTCGAAGAACGCCAGCGTCAGCAGCCGGCCACGCCGCTCTTCGTCGAGCAGCGGCTGCAGCAGCGCCGTCGCCCGTTCCAGGAACTGCATCGCTTTCCCCTCCGCCGAGAAACCCTTGCGCTGCGCACTCTACTACGCCGGCGACGCGAGTCGTACGCGAGGCGGGCGGCGTTTCAGTGGACCAGAGTTGCCAGAGATCAGAATGACAGTGGTCAGCGTTTCTGGATGGGGGAGAAACACACCAACCGCAAACCCAGGCTGTCGTCCCGGTGGCCGGGATCGGCGTGGTAGCGGTAGGCGCCGCGCGCGCGGACACGGTCGTTGTCCCAGGAACCACCGCGGACCACGCGCCGGGCACCCATTCGTTCGGGATCTCCGCGCTCGAGATCTGCAGCGTAGGGGTACCTTTCGTATGCGCTGCTCATCCATTCCCAGACGTTGCCAGTGATGTCGGCGACCCCTTCGGACGTATCGCCGTCAGGGAAGACGCCGACCGGCGTCACCATGCGAAGATGGCTCTCGAACGTGTTGCACCGCGCCGAGTCGAACTCCTCGCCCCAGGCGTAACACCGCGCGGCCGGACCGCGGGCGGCGGCTTCCCACTCGGCCTCGCTCGGCAGCCGCCAGGGCTGCCCGCTCTGCGCGCTCAGCCACGCGCAGTAGGCGCGCGCTTCGTACCAGCAGACGCCGACGACCGGCTGGCTCAGGTCGTTGTACGCCGGGTCGTTCCAGAACGCGGGCTCGCTCTGGCGGCCGCCGGGGTACCGCCTCGTCAGCAAATCCTCGAAGTCGTCGTCCGGCATCTTGCGGATTTCTTCCCAGAATTCGGCTTGCTGGGTGGTGATCCGCCCGTCGCGCAACTCGCGCTCCGCCCATTCCGGATTCTCGCGCACGTAGCGGAAATCTCGGCGCCACCGTCCTTTCGGCCCCTCGCCGGTTCCTTCGCCGCGCTGCCAGCGCTTTGCGACTTCGCCCTGCCACCAGCGCTCGTCGTCGTAACCGCCGGCTTCGACGAACAATCGCCACTCGGCGTTGGTCACCGGAAAGCGGCCGATCGCGAACGCGGCGAGGGTCACCGGATGTTCCGGCGCCTCATCGTTGTACAGCCCCTCGTCGCTGCCTATGCGGTATGTTCCCGCCGGGATCTCAACGACCGGCGGCAGCAGGTAGTCGCCGTGCGGCCCGCGGCGGCGCTCGTAGCGCGGGTCACCGAGCTGGCCGAGCGCACGTGCGGCGGCGATGCGTGCGCGCAGGTCGGCGGCTGGATCACGGCTGCGTTCGATCAGCCCCTGCTGCAGCCGCTGGCGCAGGCTGCGCGAGATCGGCAGCTCGGGCTGCGCCGCGCAGTGGCCGGCGAGCGGCAGGTTCACCGCCAGCAGCGCGCTGATGAAGGATTCGGGATTCGCCGCCAGCGCGCTGGCGAGAACGAAGGTCTCTTCCCAGCCGGTCGCCGGCGCCGCCGGCAGTGGGTCGGAGTCGGCCAGGCTGGCGACGACTTCGGGCAACGTCGGCGTCATTTCGCCGGCACGCCAGGCGCTGGCGGCCAGCGCGAAGTGCGTTTCGCGGGCGACGACGCGCGCGGCGAAGTACTCCTGCAGCAGTTGATGGACGTAGAAGACGTCGTCCGACTGCACTTCGAGCACCTGCAGCGCGACACCGGCGTGCAAGAGGTCGCTGGCCGGCGTTCCGAGCAGCGCCAACGCGTCGTCGTAGGGCACGCGCACGAGCGACGCCTCGCCCGGCGCGCGGCGCGCCTGCAGCGCGTACGCGAAGCGGCCGAGGGCGGGCAGCAGTACGCCCTGTTCCGGCAGTTCGAGCGGCTGGCGCCAGTCGCGCTGCACGCAGCGCTGGTGATCGCGCGCCGAAAGCAGGAATTCGGGGCGGAACAGCGGGTTGTCGGCGTCGATCTCGCGTTCGAGGCACTGGCGGACGAAACCTGTAAAGAGAGCGGCGCGTCCGTTCAGCGGCGTGTCGCCGTCCTGCGCGAGTAGCAGTCTGAGGTAGTAGGGCGAGCGGAACAGGTCGAGCTGTCGCGTACCACGCAGTTGCTGCCAGAGCGCGGCGGCGCGCTCGGGGCGGTAGAGTCTCAGGAACGCTTCGACCTGCGCGTCGCTGAGCGCTTCGACGCGCACGTGCGGCACCCCCAGCTCGCGCGTCGACAGCGACGCGCTGTAGTCGAGGCTGCGGCAGGAGACGATCGCCCGCGTTCCCGCCGGCAGATCGGCGAGAAAGTCGCGCCATTCGGCGATGCGCCGGCGATAGTCGGCGGCGTCGGTGTGCGGGATTTCGTTGATCGCGTCGAGCAGCAGGACGAGTGTGCCGCTCGCGAGCAGTTCGTCAAACGGCGGCAGCACGGGGTAGCGCCGTTCCCATTCCTGCGCCAGCCACTCGCGCGGAGCCGGTTCGACGGCACTCGGGCGTGCCGCGCGGTGGCGGTTGAGCGGGACGAAGAAGCTGACCCGCGCCGCGCCGCTGCCGCGCAGTGCGTCGAGCGCGAGGTCGAGTTCGAGCCGGCGCAGCAGCGTGCTCTTGCCGCAACCCGGCGGTCCGAGCAACACGAGCGCGGGCGCTGCGTCCGTTTCGGCGAGGACTTCGCGCAGGTCGGAGTACGGCTCGCGACGCGCCTGCGCCTGCCAGCGCACGCCTTGCGCATCGGGTCCCTGGTCGAGCAGCAGCGTCAGCCGCGTGAAGCGGCGGTCGAGCGCGTAGCGCGGCTGCGACCATTCGGCGACGCGCGAACGCCGGTAGTCGTCGAGGTTGCCGGGCGAGTGGCGGGGGATGCGCTGCCCTGCACTTGCGGACAGCGCGGGCGGGTTGCCGCCGCCGGGGAGAATCACCGCGTGACGTGCGCGCCCGGCAAGGTAAACGCTGCCGGCATCGACACCCGTCCGCACGAGCAGCTCGGGCGTGTTCTCCTCGCCGATTCCTTCGAGCAGCAGCGCGACGCGCGCTTCGGCAAACGCTGCCGCCACCGAGGCGCCGAAACCGAGCTTGCGGTAGAACGCGGCCGCAAAGACGATCGCCGCACGGTCGCCGACCGTGGTGTTCATCCCGACCGCGCAGTCGACTTCCTCGACGATCGCCTGCGCCTGTGCCATCGAGTAGCACGCGTTCAACACCACGAGGCGGACGCGTTCGCGGTGCAAGGCGAACAGCGCGCGCAGCGCGTGGCCGCTGACCGGCTGGCCCTGGCCCGAATCGTCGTCGAGTACGATCGCCTGCTGCTCGCCGTGGCCGCTGAAATGAACGACATGCGGGCGGTACTGATTCAGGTACTGTAGCAGGTCATCGGGCCGCACCGCCCAGGCTGTGCGCAGGTCGAGCTCGTCGCGATAGGCGGCGGCGCGGATTTTCTGCTCGATCTGCCGCGCTTCTTCGTCAAGTGCCAGACACTGCGTGTTGGCGGGGTTCGCGGCGAGCAGCAGGATCGTCGAACGTGTCGGTTGCTCGGCCGGCGCCACGGGCGGGACGTCACGCCTCACACACGTCGCGTCGAGTTCTTCGATCAACGCGCGGAACTCCGCCTGCCGCTCACTCCCGGCGCCTTCGGCGACGACCGCCAGCAAGAGCGCGAGCGCGTGCCGCGAACCGACGCAGCCACGGTTGATCAGGGTGCGCACGCAGCGCACCGTAAAGTGCGCCGCCGCGCCGCTGCGCTCGATCGCATCGTAGATTGCGCGCTGGTCGGCGAAAGCGAGCGTCAGCCAAGTGTCTCGCTCATCGTCGCTCATGTGCGGTTGCAGCAGTTTGACGGCGCGGTGCAGTTCGTTCATCGCAGGTCGGCGGCGCGGGAGTCGACGAATCTTGAAAACACGGGCGGCCAGGCGCTGCCGCACGCCGATCGGCGTGCACGCCCTCCTCTGCCCGATGACGGCGAGCATAGCACGCGCCCGGAAAACGCCGCCGCGCGGCGTGGACAGCCTGCGGCCACGGCCGCCCTCCGGCGACTCGGCAACCCTCATCGCGCCGAGGCAATTTTCTCGCCACACGACGTTTCCTTCGTATAATCCTGCGACTCTGCCTGCAGGGCAGCGGCGACGCGAATGGCGTCTCACGGGAGGTGGGATGAAAGGGATTCTGAATTTTCTGGCACGCGCAAAGCTCGTCGAGCTCTCTCCCGAGGAACGCGTCGCCGCCGAGCACGCGAGCGAGCCCGTTCCCGTCGACGTGGCGCCGCCGGCTGCCGAAGGATCTTCACCGCCGCCGCTCGACAGCGGGGTCACGCCGCCGGCGGCGCTGGCCAGCGGGATCGATGCCGATCCTTTCGCCGCGGAGAGCGAAGCGGTCGATCTCGCCGAGCTTTATTCCGCCGCCGGCGTTCCCTCGTCGCCGTACCCGGCGGAAAAGCTGCTGCGCCTGCTCGACGGCCTGCGCGCCATGGATGCCGCAACCCGCAAGGCGGCGGTGCTGGCGATGGACGCCGCCGACGACAACTGGCAGATCGGCGACTGCCTGGTCGACGCCGAAGCGAAGATCGGGGCGCTCAACGCGTACAAGCAGCAAATCGACCGCCACTTGCAGGAGCGCGAGCAGCAATCGGCGGCAAGCGTCGAAGAGATCAAGCTGGCGCTCGACAACGCCAGCGCGGCGATCCGCCAGCAGATCGGCGAGCTGGAGCGGGCGCTGGAACGTTCGGTGACGCGCGCCGCGCAGGAAACGACGAGCGTTGAAGCCGCGCTGCGCGCGAGCCGCGAGTCGGCGGCGCGCGAGCAGCGGCGAATGGACGTCGAAATCGAACGGCTGCGTGAAATTCCCAACACTTTCAAAGCGTCTGGCGCCGCGACGCACGGATAAGGAGACCCCGCGATGGCCCAACTGACCCCCCTGGCCAAAGGACTGATTTCGGTCATCGTGATCGGCGTCGCCGGTTCGCTGGCCTGGAATTTCGGACTCAAGGAGCGCTTCGGCGGCGGCCAGACGGCAAGCGTGAGCAAGCCGACGCCGGCGTCGAGCGAAGCGCCGGCCAAGGCCAGTCCGGCGCCGGCCAAGGCGGCGGCTGACGACAAGAACGCGCCGTTAGGGAGTGCGGCCAACCCGCTCAAGGTCAGCCTGGTCAGCTTCCATGGCTACGCCCCGGCGCTGGTCGCCAATGGCAACGCGCTGGAGACGCAAGCCGGGTCGATCTTCCACCAGAAAGGCGTCAGCGTGCGCTTCGTCATTCAGGACGACATCCCGACGCTGGCGACGGTCTTCGAATCGGGCGCCGCGCAGTGTGTCTGGCGGACCTCCGACTTCTGGGCACAGGAGCAGCCCAATCTGCGTAACGCCGGCCTCGACGGCCGCGCGGTGATGGTGGTCGACAATACGCAGGGCGGCGACGCCGTGATCGCCCGCGATCCGGCGGTGAAGTCGATCGAGGATCTAGCCGGCCGCTCGGTCGCGCTGCTGCAGTTCACTCCCTCGCACGGGATGTTGATCGACGCCATCGACAATTCGTCGCTTACCGCGCGCAAGAAGGACAGCGTCAAGATGGTCTTCATCAACGCCGAAGAAGGGACCGCCGGGGTACGCGCGGCGCTCGAGGCGGGACACGTCGACGCCGCTGCGCTCTGGGATCCCGACCTCGCGCTGGCGCTGCGCAACGTCAAGGGGGCGCAGGTCGTCTATTCGACAAAGACGGCGACCAACCTGATCTTCGACGTCATCGTCTGTGACAGCCGTCTGCTCGCCAAGCCCGAGGGGCAGGCCGTCGTGCAGAAATTCGTCGATGGCTGGATGGAGGGCGTAGCGGCGGCGCGTGCCAACCCGGATCGTGCGGTCGAAGCGCTGGTCAAGACCGAAGAGTTCTTCAAACTGCTCGCCGACAAGGAGGGCAAGCCCTTTGTCAAGAGCCTGTTCGACAACGTCGTATGGACCGGCGTCGAAGAGAATGCGCGCATCCTCGGCCTGGCCGGCAGCACCAACCATTACGAGCGCGTCTATCGCCGCTTCGACGAAATCTACCGCAAGGCGGGAGCGCTGGCCAATCCGAAGTCGCCGGTGATTTCGCCGCAGGACAGTTTCGACTACCGCTTCGTGAAGGCCCTCCTCGCCCGTGACAAGCCGGCAGCCGCCGCGGCTGCGCAGCCGCAGACGACGTTTACGCAAGCGTCGCTCGAGAAGGCGACGACCCAGGAGGCGATCGTCACCAAACCGGTGACCGTCGGTTTCGCCTCGGGAAGCGCCGAACTCACCAAGCGCGGCGAGAAGACGGTGGACGGGGAAATGGTGCCGTTCATCGAGAACAATGGCAAAGCCTACTTCGAAGTCAGCGGCAATACCGACTCGACCGGATCGCGCGACACCAACCAACGGCTCTCGGCAGCGCGCGCCCGCGCGGTGGTCGACTACCTGGTCAAACAATGGGAGTTTCCGCGCGAGCGCTTCAAGATCGTCGGCTACGGCCCCGATCGCCCGCTTTGCAATGAAGTCAACGCCGCGATCGAAGGCTTGTCGCTCGATGACTGCCGGGCGATGAACCGGACGACGCGAATCGCGGTGTACGGCGGTCGCTGACCGGTCGGACGCCCAATCCAAACCCAAGCCCAACAAGCCCAAGCCCCCCGGTGAGCGAGTTCTGGAATCCCTACGCGCCGCTCGACGCCAGGCGTCGGCGGCTGCTTGGCGCAGGGGCGGTGCTGATGCTGCTGGCTCTGTGGAGCGCGGTCGCGGTTTCGGGCCTGGTGAGTCCGACCAAGCTGCCGGCGCCGTGGCAGGTGTTGTCGGCGTTTGCCTATCTCGCCTGGAACGACGGCGAAAGTCTGCTGCTGACGGCGACCCTGTGGTCGGTCGGACGCCTGCTCGTCGCCGGCGCGCTGGTGACGGCGATCGGCATTCCGATCGGCATCCTGATGGGCGCCGCGCCACGGCTGAACGCGGCGCTCTCGCCGCTGATCGACCCCTTCCGCTCGGCGCCGGTCGTCGCGCTGTTGCCGATTCTGGTGATGTGGATGGGGATCGGTGAAGCGATGAAGATCGCCTTCCTCTTCCTCGGCGCCGTCGTCTACCTGATCCCGATGGTCCGTGACGCAGTTCAGGCGGTACCACAAAGCTACTGGGTCAGCGCCCGCGACCTCGGCGCGACACCGTGGGAGTGCATCCGCCACGCGGTCGTGCCGATCGCCATGCCGCGCATCGCCGACGCCGTGATCGTCGCCTTTTCGGTGATGTGGACGTACATCACGGTCGCTGAGTACGTCAATGCGCGCGAGGGGCTCGGCCAGCTAATTCAGAACGCCCGCCGCTTCAGTGCCTGGGACCAGGTGTTTGCCGGCATCTTCGTCATCATCGCGCTGGCGCTGGCGACCTACCAAGGCATGCTCTGGCTCAAGCGCCGACGCTATCCGTGGGAAACCCAGCTGTGAGCGCGCCGGCGGCGGCCGCGACCACCGCGAGCAGCAAGCCGCAGCTCTCGGTCGTCGTCCGCGACATCGTTCAGGAGTACCCTGCCGCCGGCGGCGTCACGCGCGTCATCGACCGCGTCTCGCTCGCTTTCGACAAACCCGGCATCAACCTGCTGCTCGGCCCGTCGGGCTGTGGCAAGAGTACGCTGCTGCACCTGCTCGGCGGCGTCCGGCCGCACGGGGTAACGACGCCGACTTCCGGCAGCGTGCTCATCGACGGCGTCGAATGCAACGGCGCGCACGACGATTCGGTCATGGTTTTTCAGCGCTACGCCAACCGTCCCGACCTCTCGGTTTTCGACAACGTCGCCTTTCCGTTCCGGCTCAAGCTGTGGAAGACGCGCGTTGCGGAGAGCGAATGGCGGCAGCGCGTCGGCGACATGCTGCAGGCGGTCGGCCTTTCCGACAAGGCGGGACTGCGCCCGGCGCAGCTTTCCGGCGGCCAGAATCAACGCGTCGCACTGGCCCGCGCGCTCGTCCTGCGGCCCCGCATCCTGCTCATGGACGAACCCTTCGGCGCGCTTGACGCGCAGACGCGCGACGAAATGCAGCGTCTGCTGATCGACCTCTACCGCGCGTGGCCGTGTCTGGTGGTCTTTGTCACGCACGACGTCACCGAAGCGCTGGTGCTCGGCGACCGCGTCATCGTCCTCTCCAGCCAGCCGGCGCGCGTCGCCGACGATTTCGAGATCAGCGAGCCGCGTCCGCGCTCGGCCGAGTGGCAGCGTTCGCGCACGGCGCTGGCGCTCGAGGAACGTATCCTCAACCAGCTCCACGCCAGTCCGGGCAAGGGCCAGGTGCGGGTCACGATCTAGCCATGGCGGAAGGCAAACCGTCGTACGTCAAGGAGGTGCTGACCAGTCAGACCAACCTCTACGCGCTGCTCGGTTCGCTGGCAGCCGGCGCCGTGCTCTCGATCCCCTTCGGTTTCGGCGTCGGCGCCATTCCGCTGATCGCCTTTGCCGCCGGCGAAGTGCTGGCGGCGCTGCATATTCCGTCGCTGCCGACGTTTCGTGAAAAGGTCGATCGGCGCTGGCGCGAGCAGGCGAGGCAATCGTCGCGCGAGCAGTTGATCGCCGAGTTGCAAAAGCGGGCGGCGAAACGCGACGGGTTTACTGCCCGGCTGCGCACGTATCAGCGCATGCTGGAACGCGTCCGTTCGCTCTACCAGCGCGCCGCGACCGGGTCTTCACGCCTCGCCTACCGCGACGTCGAACAACTCGACGACGTCACCGTCGAGTACCTCGCGCTCTGGTTGTCGGCGCTGGTGATCGACGACCGCGTCGAAGCGATCAATCTGCGCGAGATCGACGGCAAGCTGGCCGCGATCGACAAGGAACTGGCGGCGCCACGTCCGGGCAGCGACCTCCGGCAGCTGCAACGCGCGCGCAGTGACTACGCCGCGCTGATCGAGCGCCACAACCGGATGCTGAGCCGGCGCCGGGCGCTGGAAGCGGCGATGCTGTCGATGCCCGACCAGCTCGACGAGATTTACCAGACGATCGTCACCTTGCCGGCCTCCGAAGACCCTGGCGTCCGGCTTGAGGAAGCGGTTGGCAAGTTGCGCCTGCAGGAGGACATCGAGGCCGACCTGGCGAGCGGCATCGCTGAAGTCCTTCCCGGCGTCACGATTGCGACCGGCAGCAGCGCCGGAGTCCGGCGACCGGCGCGCGTCGCCAACGCCGGCGGCCGATAAGGAAGAACGTAGTGCAGTGGCGGATGGCGATAGGCGTCATTCAGTGATGGACCTCTGACCGGCAACCCGGTCCTGAAAGGAAGAAGGCGATGGCTGAGATCAATTTTTTTGGACGTCTCTCCAACCTCTGGTCGGGCTTCGTTTCACTCTGGATCACCGACGTCGAAAAGCGACACCCCGAGATCGCCTATCAGAACGCGATCGACTCCATGATCGAGAAATACGGCAAGCTGAAGAGCGCGACGGCGGCGATCATGCGCCGCCGCGAAGACGTCGCGGCACGCCTCGAACGCGAACGCGGTGAGCTGGCCGCGGTCTCCGCCGACCTCAACACGGCCCTCGCGACCGGCCAGGATGACCTTGGGATCGTTCTGATTCAAAAGAAAAACGCGCTCGACGCCAGCATCCGGACGCTGGAGCAGGACATGGAGCAGGCGCGCACCGACGCGCAGGAAGCGAAGGATTCGCTGCTGCAGGTGAAAGCCGAGATCCAGCGCCTGAAGGACGAGAAGGACCGCATGCTGGCGCAGATGCAGAGCGCACAGGCACGCCTGAAGATCCAGAATCAGCTCGAAGGACTGTCGGTAGACGCCGAAGTGCGCGCGCTCGACAACGTTCGCGAACACATCCGCAACACCGTCGCCGAGGCCAAGATGGGCTCCGAGTTGCGCGACTCCGACCTCGACGTCAAGCTCGCCAAGCTGCGTCAGAGCAGCGGCGCCGTCACCGCACGCCAGCAGCTCGAGGAAATGAAGCGCGCCCGGGCAGCGCAGGCGGAGACTGCCGGCAAGTCGATGTAGGCGGCCGAACGTGACCGCCAGCAGCCGTCGACCGGAGTCCGCCTCCGCCTCCGCCTCTGCCTCTGCCTCTGCCTCCGCCTCCTCGCGCCAGCCGTTGCCGGCGTGGGCGGATACGCTGCGCCAGAAGTATCTGGCTGGCGAGGCGGCAGTTTTCGTCGTCTACCGCAACGTCTTCGACCGCTACCGGGTCGGTGATCGCTACTACACGCTGCAGCCTTTCCTCAGCGACGTTCTGCTCAAGGACAACAAGCAGCGCATTTTCGAACTCAGCATCGACCGCGGCGTACGCATCGTTCAGGGCAGCAGCGTCGAAGAAAAGGCCGAACTCTATCGTCACCTCGAAGGCAAGGGGCTGGCCGGTATCTTCGAGTCACTCGAACGGCAGATGCGCGAGCAGCGCTCGAGCGCGCTGCTGATTCCTTACGCCGGAACGATTTTCCCGGCGGCCGAACCGCACTTCCTGTCGCTCGACGAGCGCGGCGCGTTTACCGCCCTGCACCGCTGGTCGCTGGACGAGGATTTCGCCGACCGCGACAACGTCGTCATTCTGGTCGCCGAATCGCTGGCGGAAATCAGCCCGGCCTTGCTGACGCATCCGCGGATCGTCGCCATCGAGCTGCCGATGCCCGATCGCGACGCGCGGCGGGCGGCGATTCGACACTACGCGCCGGCGCTGCCGGAGTCGGACGCCGATCTGCTCGCCGACCAGACCGCCGGCCTGCGCCTGATCCAGCTCGCCAACCTGGTCGCCAGCGAAGCGCCTCAAGGGCTTAGCGAAGTGCAGCGGCGCAACCTCATCGTCGGTCTGCTCGCCGGCAGCCCGAATGCGAGCGAACGCGCACAGCGCCTGGCGGCGATCACCGCCGGCATGACGCCGGGCGAGATCCAGCAACTCGTCGATCCGACGCGCGAGCTGCCCGAGGCCGACGATCCGATCGACGAAATGATGGCGGTCGTCCGCCGGCGCAAGCGCGAGCTGATCGAAAAGGAATGCGCCGGACTGATCGAATTCATCGAACCGCGGCTCGGACTCGACAGCGTCGGCGGCAACGAGCACATCAAGGGGGAACTGCTCGACATTGCCCGCCTGATCCGTGGCGGCGACCGTGCGCGCGCACCGATGGGATTGCTCGCGGTGGGACCGATGGGCGCGGGCAAGACCTTCGTCATCAAGGCCTTCCTCAAGGAGGCGGGACTCTCGGGCGTGGCGCTGAAGAACTTCCGTTCGAAGTGGGTGGGTTCGACCGAGGCCAACCTCGAACGCGTCCTGGCGACGGTCAAGGCGATGGGACCGATCGCGCTGGTGATCGACGAGGGCGACCGAAGTTTCGGCAGCAGTGGCAACGGTGACGGCGACGGCGGCACCGGTTCCCGCGTCATCGCCCGCCTCAAGGAGTTCATGTCCGACCCTGAAAACCGGGGCCAGGTCGTCTTCATCCTGATGACCAACCGCCCCGACAAGCTCGACACCGACATCAAACGGCCAGGGCGCCTCGACCGCAAGATTCCGTTCTTCTATGCCGAGACCGCCGCCGAACGGGCAGCGATCATTACGGCCCTCTGCAAACGCTATCAGATCGCCTGCGAGCTTTCGGACGCCGCGCTCTGTGCCGCCTGTGAAACGCTGACCGGCTATTCGAACGCCGACCTCGAAGCCGTCACCCTGCTCGCCGCCGAATTCGCCCAGCGCGACGGCGTTCCCCTGAGCAGCGACGTTCTCGCGCGGGCAATCGACGACTTCATGCCGCCCCAGGAGACGACGATGATCGCTTACATGGAGCTGCTCGCCGTTGCCGAGACGTCACGCCGCTCCTTGCTGCCGCAACGCTTCCGCCAGCTTTCGCCAGACGACGTGCAAACCCGACTCGCCGACCTTCGGCACCAGATCAACCTTTGAAGGAGCCGCCGCCATGCTTCCCCAGTTCGCCAACGTTACGCTCGATGCCGCTCAGACCGCCAGCGCGACACAGCACCTGCTGCATGTCGCCCAGGTGGACGGTGCGCGCACAGCCGAGGAGGTCGCCTTGATTCGCGACTTCTACGACGCCTGCCGCAACAACGCCGCCGACTGGCCGCCGTTCTCCGCCCTGCAAGGCGAACCGCCGGCCGCGGTGTCGGCGGCGACGTTCCCTGAAGCCGCGCAGCGCGACCTCGTCGTCGCCAGTTGTCTACTGCTCGCCTACGCCGACGGCGCGCTGACCGCCGACGAACTGGCCGCTGTACAGGCGGTGGCGGCCGAAGTCGGGATGACGGCAACCCGCGTCGACGAACTGCTGGCGCTGGTCAAGGACACCATGCTGGCGCAGCTCGCGCGCTTGCCCGACGCGGCCTCGGTCGCCGCCGTCGCTCGCGAACTGGGGTGATTCAGCAGGCGGCGACGATATCCTCGCGCAGGTCTCGGTAATCGGACGCGTCGAGGCCCAAGTGGCCGAGCGCGCGGTCGCCGATCAGGCCCCAGGCATTGTTCGGGCGCATGCGGACGTACTCGTCATGGAAATGTTCGGCCACCGCATTGATCCCGATCAGCGTCAGCGCCGGCGCGCCGACGGTGCCCGGCTCGTCGAAGATTGCCGGATCGTGGTGGTGAAGAATTCCACTGCAGATGTCGGTAGGCAGGAACCAGCTCTTGGCGACCAGGTAGCTCACCGTCGCGTGGTCGGTCGCGTGCTGTTCCTGCTCGACAGCCGTACACGGCCGGTCAGTGACGCCGTCGGCGAGCATCAGCGTCTGGCGAAACGTTGGCAGCTTCTGCATCAGCAAGGGGATGCCGACGTCCCGAAACAGCCCGAAACAATAAGCGTCGTCCCGCGGCCCGCGCGGGATGGTCAACGCGATCCGGCTGGCGATGCCGGCGACGTCTTCGGCGCTGTCCCAGAAGCGATCGAGCGACGCAGCTTTTCCGGCAACCGCCATTTTCAGCGCCAGCCCGGTCACGAGACGGGAGACGGAGGACATCCCGAGAAGACTCACCGCCTGGTCAACGGAACTGATCCGGCGCGACACGCCGAGCGCTGGCGAATTGATCATCTTCAGCACCGCCGCCGACAGGCTGACGTCGGCGCTGATCAGACGCCCGACGATCCGCGGACTCGGATCGTCCCGCCGCAACTCGCGTTCGAGCTGGCTGAGCACCTGCGGCCGGGAAGGGATGACGATTCCCTGGAGCGTCTTCTCGATCTGCTCCGGCGACAGCGATACGCGCATTTCACCTCCCCGACAGGTACCACAAACCCCGATCGCCGCCGCGGATGGCGACGGTCGACAGGAAACGTTCAACAGGTGACGTGGAACAGCCCCACCACCCGATCCCCGACGGCCCGATTGAAGGTCTCGATCGCCGCCGGCGTCGGCTGCAGCAGTACGCGGCAATGATGTCCGGCGAAGAAGCTCACCGCTTCAGGCGACAACTGCACACGACCGTATTGTCCGGCGCCGACGATCAGGGTATCGCAACCCGCTTCGAACACGAACGCCGCCTCGTCGCGCGAGATCGTGTGCGAGCTGCCGTAGTACTGTTTCGACAGACGCTTCTTTCTTTTTCCCACGTCGCCCGAAAGACGGATCACGACGTCGTGTGGATAGGTCACACCATCAATCGTGATGCTGCCGAATTCGGTGGCATTGATCGTCATCGCAGATCTCCCGCAATTCTCAACCGGCCTTCTTCGACCAGGACACGCCCGACAAGAAAGGATAATGCCAGAAGTCGACTGGCGGAGATAGCTACGACCCTACCGAAGTGGCGACGATTCGTCGCGTCCCGTTTCCTCAGCCCGCAGGGCCTCGCAAATCAGGGGAGGGTAAGCACCGGGCGGTCGCCCGGGTCAGAACTCAGGGCAATCATCTGCAGCACTTCGGCTGCCAGGCGACGAAAGTGCGTCCCCTTCCAGTAAACCTGGCTGCAGACGGCGCAGCGATGGAATTCCTCGCAGTACTCGCGCGTCTTCGGCGGCAGCGCGTCTTCCACCTCGGCCTTGGCAACCGGTCGCAGCAAGCCATTGCATCGAGTGCAGCGCGAAAACGGCTGGACGCGTTGCAACAGGTCAAACCGCCTGATGATCTCCAGGACCTGTTCGCCGACCTGCGGTGAGCGCACCAGATAACCGTGGGTCACCTGCTTCAGCTTGAGCAGGCCGCGGTCTCGGGTGAGCAGGATTCGCTGCTCGGTAAGAGCAGTCTCGACCAGTTCGGGATCAGTCGCCAGATTCCGGTAGGCGACATCGAAGCCGAGCAGCCGCAGACGTCTTGCCAGCTTGCCGAGATGTACGTCGCAGACGAATTTCGGTTCGCGCAGCGGCCGCGGCCGCAGAGGTGTCACCCCGCCAATTTCCAGCGACTCGAAAACCGGATAGACCGACACGCGATCTCCGGTCTGCAATCGGTAGTCGAAACCAACCGACACGCTGTTGACCAGAATCAGATCGACCTCGGTGTGCGGCACACCGAGGGCTTCGATCGCGTCCTTGATCGCTGGCTGGCCGGAAAAGGCGTAAACGAAAGACCGCTTGCGCCGCCCAACAGGAAGAACATCGTTGAGTTCTTCGTAAAAGCGAAACTCGGCGGAGTTTGCTGCTTCTCTCATCACCGCTCCTGGAGAGAGAGACCCGGTTGCGCAGCCGTCGGCGGACGGGTCGGATGCCCGATCCTGGCGACACCGGCAACCGCCCCTACCGCGGCCCGGTGAATGGCGGCGGTATGACGCACTCGATCGTCCACTGCTCGCCCTCCCGGACCAGGCCGACCAAGCCGGCGTTGCGAAACCGGATCACGGGTCGCGCGCCTTCGCCAGCCACCAGGAGGCTGGCAAGACGGCTCAGAAAGGGCAAATGACCGACCAGCATCAGCGCGGCCGACTCGGTCGCCAGGGCCTCCGCCAGCGGCCGGACGTCGTCGTTGGGAGCCAGACCCGATTGCACGCCGACGCCGTCGCGGGGGCCCAGTTTATCCGCGAAGATCGTTGCCGTCTGCGCGGCGCGCAGTTTTCCGCTGTGACGAATCTGGTCGACGGCCACGCCTCGCTGCGCTGCCCACGTCGCGACCTGCTCGACGACGGTCCGGCCTAGCAGGCTTAGCGGCCGCTTGGGATCGATCGATTCGGCAACGGCCTCGCCGTGCTGAACCAGGTAAAGGTACTGGTTGTTGTTCGGATCAGGCATTCTCGGAACTCCTTCTGCTGAATCCTCCGCGGGCGCGGCTCGCGTTCGTCGATCCGGGCTCTGGTTTGAGCCGACGAATCAGGCGAACGATTCGTACTGTACCCTTTCGGGCCCGATGTTCAGATCCCTGGCGGTCGCCAGCACGGTCCTGATCAGCCCGCTCGGGCCGCAGACATAGCATACCGAATCGGCCGGAGCGGCAGACAAAACAGAGGCGATATCGAGCCGGGAATGGCCGGGCAGACGGCTGAAATACGTGCGATAACCCGCAGGAAACTCGATCGCCAGACGATCGCGGAAAGCCATCTCGAGCGGTGTCCGTCCCGTGTAGTGCAGCTCGAACGCCGTGCCGCGCGCTTTCAGTGCTTGCGCCATCGCCACGATCGGCGTAATGCCGATACCACCGGCAATCAGCACCGCCGGCCGATGGTCGCCATGCAGCGGAAAATGGTTGCGCGGCAGCGGCACGTTGAGGCGGGTGCCGATCTGCCAGCTGGCATGGATCGCCGCCGAGCCCCCGCGACCGTCTTCCTCGCGCAGAACGGCGATTTCGTACCGGTCGCGCCGCTCCGGGTGGTTGGCCAGCGAGTATTGCCGCATCGCGAGCGTAGCGTTCGCCAAGCGGACCGGCAGCTCCAGATGCGCCCCGGCCGTAACTACCGGCAGCTCGCCCCAGTCGGCCGAACGCAGCTCGTAGGCGCGGATTCTCGGGGTCAGCATTTGGACGCCGGAAACCACCAGCGACAGTTCACCGCTGCCAAGCGGCGCGACCGCGTCGGCAGCGTCGACGAGGTCGCGCGCCGGGGCCTGCGTATGCGCACCGGCGCGCACCGCCTCGGCCACCCGCCTCGCCACTTCGTCTTCGGTAAAGCGTGGGGTAATGTATTGCGGGCAGTTCCAGTCGAATGCTTCGATCCGGATGACGATTGCGCGCTCGACGCGGGCGCGGTAGTGCGGATCCTCGAGGCGGGCGATGAGCTCGGGCTCACTCGCTTCCTCGACCACGCGCGCGCGACCGAGAATCTTGAGCCGCCTCTGCCGCGGGTAGTCGATCAGGAAGAGACAGACGCGATCGTTGCCGGCGAGATTACCGACCGAGACGTACTGCCGGTTGCCGCTGAAGTCGGCGTAGCCGAGCGTCCGTTCGTCGAGCACCTTGAGCAAGCCGACCGGCCCCCCGCGGTGTTGGACGTAGGGCCAGCCGGTCTCGCCGACCGTTCCCTGATAAAAGCTGTCGCGTTCCTCGATGAAGCGGATTTCGTCGGGGCCGAGGGAGGCAACCTCCAACTCGCCGGCTTCCCAGCGACCGTAGGCCTCGCGGCTGCCCAGACGTGTCTGCTGCGCCTTGACGTGAGGAGTGAAGGCAATCTGAGCGAAAGATCCAGCCATTGGTGTTCTCCTTGCAGGAAGCGGTTCCCGTTTGCCGCCTCCCGCCGACTTCGAGTACCAGTCATCCGGCGTCATAGGGGTTCGCGGGGTTCCCGGCGCGAATCCCCATGACGCCGCCGGGGGCCTCTATGCGGCGATCTTCAGCTCGACCTTGGGGAAATCGATGTCCACCCGGCTCGCCTTGCCAAGGATGTTGGTCAGCAGGTTCATGCCGACATGGGTGATGACCTCGACGATGTCGGCGTCGCTGTAGCCGGCAGCGCGCATGTCCTGCAGCTCGCCGGTGGTCACTTCGCCGGTGTGCTCGACCAGCGAGCGAGCGAACTTCACGGCAACGGCTGCCCTGGCGTCGTGACTGGAGCCGCCGCGATTGGCCTCGATTTCGGCGCTGTCGAGGCCGTGCTTGCGGCCAATCGCGCTGTGCGCGGAGAGGCAGTAGGCGCACGAATTCTGCTGGGCAAGCGCGAGCGCGATCCGCTCACGCGTCTGCGGATCCAGCGAGCCGCTGCTGGCGATGCCGTACAGACCGAGGAAAGCCTTCAGCGCTTCCGGCGAGTTGGCGAAGACTTTCAGAAAGTTGGGGACGATTCCCAGTTGCGAATGGATGGCGTCGAACAGCGCCTGCTGTTCGGCGTTGGCGCTTGCGTGCGTCACGATGTTGATACGAGTCATGATCTCTGTCCTTTGCATGAGCTTGGGTGGTGGGGGTCGTCGTGTGGTCGACGCCTGCCACTTTGCCAGAGACGAACGAACACAAGAATACCCGTAGAATGCAATTTATCGTTCCTTATTTTGGAATAATCATGGACCGTTTCCAGCTTCTGAGTGTTTTCGTGGCGGTTGTCGAGGAGGAGAGTTTCGCGGCCGCGTCGAGGCGCCTGCAGATGTCCGCGCCGGCCGTCACGCGCGCCGTGCTGGCGCTGGAAGAACGGCTGGGCGTCAGGCTGCTCACCCGCACCACGCGTGTCGTCCGGGTGACCGAGGCCGGTGCGCGCTACCTCGAGGACGCCCGCCGTCTCCTGCTCGATCTCGCGGAGGCCGATGCGGCGGCAGGGGGAAACAACGCCACACCACGCGGACGGCTGGCGGTCACCGCGCCGGTGCTGTTTGGCAAGCTGTTCGTGATGCCGCTCATCGTCGAATACCAGTCGCTCTACGACCAGACGACGGTTGCCGCGCTGTTGGTCGACCGCGTGGTCAGCTTCGTCGATGAGGGACTCGACGCCGGCATCCGCATCGGCCGTCTGCCCGATTCGTCACTGCGCGCGATACGCGTCGGGCGAGTCCGGCGGGTGGTGTGCGGCGCGCCGGCCTACCTCGAACAGCACGGCGTCCCGCAAACCCCAGCGGATCTACGGCAGCACCAGCTCGTCGCTTCGACCAGTCTATCGCCCACCGCCGAGTGGGTCTTTCTCGACCAAGACGAGCGGCTCGCCGTCAAGGTGCAGCCGCGCATCGTGGTCAACACCAACGATGGCGCGCTGGAAGCGGCGCGTCTGGGTTTCGGACTGGCGCGCCTGCTTTCCTACCAGCTTGCACCACAGCTTGCGTCCGGCGAACTGCAGACCGTACTCACCGACTACGAAGGCCCCGAGCTGCCGGTACACGTCATTCATCGTGAAGGGCGGCATGGCTCGGCCAAGGTGCGCAGCTTCGTCGACCTGGCCGTCGACCGGCTGCGCGCGAACCCGGCCTTGAGCTGAACGCTGGTGAAGAAATCGTCGCGAGCAGGCGAATGGCGAGACCTGTGCGAACGATTGGCGCCGAAATTCGAGGCAACAGGGACCGCTGCTCCACGATTTACAGCCGGCAGGGTCAAGTCCGACGGGCTGTTAACCCCCCACTCTCTGCTCCCTTCGCCACGCTGCCGGCGGCTTGCCGGTGAGGCGCTTGAAGGCGCGGGAGAAGGCGGCTTCGGAGTCGTAACCGGTTTCCTGGGCGATGGTCGCGACGATGGCGTTGCTCTCGCGCAGCAGGTTGGCGCCGAGCTGCATGCGCCAGTTGCCGAGGTACTGCATGGGCGGCATGCCGACCAGTTCGACAAAGCGCTCGTGCAACGCCGAGCGCGACAGGCCGACCTCGCGGCCGAGTTCGTCTACGGTCCACGGCTCTGCCGGCCGCTCGTGCATGCGCGCGATGGCGCGGCCCACGTAGCGGTCGCGTAGCGCGGCCAGCCAGCCGCTGCCGCCCTCCTCGGGCAGCGACTCCAGATGGCGGCGCGCGGCGTCGACGAACACCATCTCGCTCACCCGCTCCAGCACCGCAGCGCTGCCGGCACGGCGGTTGCGCGATTCGGCCACCGCCTGGCCCAGCATGGGCGCCACCCAGGCACCAACACCGCTGGCCGGCAGGTGCAACAACCGGGGCAGCGCGCCGACGAGCGGGTTGAAGGGCCGCAGGTCGCAGCTGATGAAGCCGCACACCAAGACCACGCTGGCGCGGTTAACCGGCACTTCGACATCCAGTTCGCACACACCGTCGTGGAAAGCCAGCAGGATGGGCTTGGGGTGGTCGCGAGTGGTGGCGCGCCAGGACTGGTCGCCGCCCGCGGCGCGCATGCCCGGCGCGCTGGAAAGGACGTGCGCGTCGCCACGCGGGAACATGACGATGTCGCCGTCCTGGAAGCGCAGCGGCGCCATGCCGTCCATGGCCGCCCAGCCGCCGCCGCGCAAGATCATGTGATAGGCGATGACGTGCTCGGCGCCGGGGCTGAGCGCCTCGGCCAACTCCGGCGAGGGCGGCGTCTCGGCCACCCACTCGTGATCGCAGCTCACGTAATAGAAGATCGCGCCACGCAGGCGCACGCTGGTCAGCACATCGGACAGCGGATCGCGCTGCATGGACCCTCCTCGGCGGAGTGTGGATCAAGCGCGCCGGAGCCTCGAGCAAGCCGCTGCCGCAATCGCGGAGCCGCGAGCAAATTCGGGCGACAGGCGGAAAAGCGCCGACGAAACGCGATGCGAATAATAGCACCCACGTCGCGCCACCCTTGCACCACCGGCATTCAGCCCGTGACGCCGGCGCGGCGACCCCCACACGACCCAACAGGAGACCAAAATGACCCTCGCACTCGACACCCGCACCGCGACGCCAGATTACACCGCCATCAAAGCCCGTCAGCAGGCCACCTGGGCGAGCGGCGACTATGCCGTGATCGGCACCACCCTGCAGATCGTCGGCGAGACGCTCGGCGAATCGCTCGACCTGCGCGCCGGCGAGCGCGTGCTCGACGTGGCCGCCGGCAACGGCAACGCCACGCTGGCCGCCGCCCGCCGTCACACCGACGTCACCTCCACCGACTACGTGCCGCAGCTGCTCGAGCGGGCGCGCCAGCGCGCCGAAGCGGAAGGGGCGCGGGTGCGTTTCCAGACGGCTGACGCGGAGAATCTGCCCTTCGCCGATGGCAGCTTCGATGTCGCGCTGTCAGTATTCGGCGTCATGTTTACCCCCGACCAGGAACGCGCCGCACGCGAGATGCTGCGGGTGGTGCGCGCGGGCGGCCGCATTGGCCTCGCGAGCTGGACGCCGACTAGCTTCATCGGCCGGCTGTTCAAGACCATCGGCGGCCACCTGCCGCCGCCCGCCGGGTTGAAGTCGCCCGCACTGTGGGGCAGCGAAACGCGCTTGGTGGAGCTGTTCGGCGCCCATGCCGCGGCCATCCGTTGCGAGCGGCGCCATTTCAACTTTCGCTACCGCTCCGCCGCCCACTGGCTGCAGGTGTTCCGCGACTACTACGGCCCGACCCTCAAGGCCTTCGCCGCGCTCGATCCGGCCGCCCGCCCCGCGCTCGAGCGCGACATCCTCGGCCTGCTGGACGAGTTGAACGTCGCCGGCCCGGATTCGCTCGTAGTGCCAGGCGAATACCTGGAAGCCGTCATCACCGTCGCCTGAGGGCGCCACCATCCGCGCGCCCTGCAGCGCCGATGACTTCCTCTACGCGCGGCGCTGACCCGCGCGATGGTCATCCCCAACCTTTCTGAAAGGACTTCATCATGTTCGATCGCACGCTTATCCGTTTCACCCGCCCCACCTTGGCCGCAATGCTGATCGCCACCGCCGCGTCCTCGGCGCGCGCCGACGCGGTCACCGAGTGGAACATTCATGCCAACGACCTCATCGTCGAGGCGAAGATGGGCACCCCGCCGGCGGTGCGCCTGATGGCGATCGTGCAGACCGCCGTGTATGACGCGGTCGGCGAGGTCGCCCGCGCCGCCGCCATGGGGCCACAGGCCGGCACGCCGCGGCCTTCGCTGGACGCCGCGGTGGCCGCCGCCAACCGGGCAGTATTCGCCCGCGCGCTGCCGGGACAACAGAACGCCATCCAGGCAGCCTACCAAACTGCCCTGGCCGGAATTTCCGACGCAGCGGAGCGCGACGCCGGCATCGCCATCGGCGAACGCGCCGCCGCGGCCGTACTTGCTGCTCGCGCCGCCGATGGCGCCACCACGCCCGAGACCTACCGCCCGCACACCACGCCTGGAGTTTACGTTCCGACAGCGCTACCGGCAGTACCTCAGTGGGCGGCACGCAAACCGTGGCTGATCGACAGCCCGACGAGCTTACGCCCTGGCCCACCGCCGGCCACGACGAGCGAGGCTTGGGCGCGCGACTTCAACGAGGTCAAGATCCTGGGAGGCAAGAACAGCACGTCGCGCAGCGCAGAGCAGACCGAGATCGCACGCTTCTGGGAATTCTCTCTGCCAGCGATCTACCACGGCTTGGTGCGCTCGGTGGCGAGCGCGCCCGGCCGAGACGCGCTTGCCAACGCCCGGCTGTACGCGGTGACCTCGCAGGCCATGGACGACGCGCTGATCAGCGTGATGGACGCCAAGTATCGCTACAACTTCTGGCGTCCCATTACCGCCGTGCGCAACGGCGACATCGACGGCCACGACGCCACCGAGCGCGACCCGACGTGGGCGCCGCTCATCGACACTCCAGCGCACCCGGAGTATCCCTGCGCCCACTGCGTCCTCGCCGCCACCGTGGGCACGACGCTGAAAGCGCAAATGGACGCGCTGCCGGGCTGGGAGTTGTCCACCGCCAGCCCCACCGCCAAGGGCGCCACGCGGCGCTGGGCAAGCGTCGATGAGCTGATGCGCGAGGTGGCCAATGCCCGCATCTACGACGGCGTGCATTACCGCAATTCGACCGAAGTGGGGCTCGCCATGGGCCGGCGCATCGGCGAGGTAGCGGCCGCGCGCCTGCAGCAAACGGCGAACTGAAATCAGCCGGCGCGCTGCCCCGGGCGGCGCGCGGGCCGGTTTCCATCGTGATGGGCTCAGCCATGAACAGCCAGACCCTGGAGGCGGACACCGTGATCGCTGGCGCCGGCAACCACCTCGCCACCGAGAACGCCGACTGCCGTGATTTCGTCAGTTGGGTACAACCATCCACCAGACCGACAACATCAAGCGCGGCGACTGGGACCTGCCGGGCAACGCAACCTAGCAGCCTGTCGGGCTTGACCAAGTCGGCTGCAAGAAGTGGGGGAGCGGTCCCTATTTCCCCGAATTTCGGCGCCAATAGTTCGACTATTGACTTGAAATTCGTCAAAATCTGTCCGCACTTCCCACTTTTTTCGCTTCGACTCATCAAGTCCGACAGGCTGCTAGCGCTGAAGGCGCGCGACCTCGCCACGCAGGCCGTCGACCTCGACCTCGTCGCCATCCCGCAGCGCATCGAGAATCCCCGGCAGGTTGACCACTGTCGGCAGCGCGAACTCGCGCGCGACGATCACACCATGTGAGAGGTAGCCACCCGTTTCGACGACCAAGCCGCCGGCCTTGAGGAAAAGCGGCGTCCAGCCTGGGTCGGTCGACGGCGCGACGAGGATCTCGCCCGGCAGCAGGGCCATTCCTTCCGCCGGATGGTGCAGGCGGCGCACCCTGCCGCGCGCGACGCCGGTGCCGGTGGCGACACCGCGGAATACCTGCCCGTCACACCGGGTCGACGGCCGCGCGGATACTGGCAACGACACTTCCACCGCCGGCGTGCCGGCCGGCGCCAGAGCCAGCCACTCGCGCGGCGTGCTCGCCTGCCAGGCCGCGAACTGCGCGGCCCGGGCCGTCAGTCGCGCGCGCAGCCCGGCGATGGGTAGTTGTCCGAAGAGGTAGCGCTGCACCTCGCCCGGCAAGAGCAGGAAGATGTCGTCGCGGCGCACCAGCGCGCCTTCGCCAACCAGACGATCGGCGATCAATAGCCAGACGCGGCGGCCGGCGGCGAGCAAGGCGACCATCGCGCTGCGCGCCGCCTCGCGTCGGTTACAGTCGCGATTGGCGGCGCGCACCTGAGCGCGCAGCAGCGGCCGGAACCAGAATGGTTGCTCGCGCCGGATACGCGCCCAGGCCGCGGCAGCCCTGCCCTGCTGGCGCGCGCGCATGGCCGCGGAGTCGACCTCGGCCAGCGCCGGTAGCTGTTCGAGCAGGCGTTCGGGTTCTTCGTGCCAGCGAGGACTGCGCAAATAGGTTTCGTAGTGACCGCGATGGCCGTATTCGTCGAGAAAGGCAGCAAAGGCCGCGGCGAACTCCGGATCGTCGAGCGGCCGCTCCGGATCGCGGGCACCCTGCGCCCGCTGCGCCAGGTCGAGCAGCGCATACCCCTGCGCCGCCGTGACGCTCGCCTCACCGCCGGCGAGCAAGGCCGCACCAAGAGCCTCGCCTTCACCGGGGAAAGCGCGTTCCAGCGTGTCGAGCAGGAGACTCAGGCTGCCGCCGCCGGAGCCCTGCAGGAAGAACATGCCATGGGATTCGCGTGCCGGCTTCAGCAGGCGGTTTAGCAGCCGCACGACGTCAGCTGGATCCTCCGGCAGCGGCACCGCACGCAGCTCGCGTTCCAGCGCCCGGGCCGCCGCCACTTCCGCCTCCCCACGCCGCGCCATGGCCGGCGCGCGCCGCAAGTAGCCGAGAACGTTGCCGATGCGGCGCAAACGCTGGCGCCAGCCCGGTGGCGACACGGCGATCGTCGGCTGATGCCCGCCCATCAGTGCATTGAAACGCTCGGGCAATAGGCCGATGCCGTCCCAGGCCTCCCACTGCATGATCGAGGCGTCGAAATAGAGGCAGCCGTCGAACAGACCGGCCCGCTGTACGCCGGACAGGACGGGAAAACCCGCCAGCTTCCAGCCTTGTTCGAGCAGGTCGTTGCAGCCACGCCGCGAGAAGTTCCAGTCCATCGGCTGCAGCGGCTCGGGCATGACTTCGCAAGTGTTGCCACGTGTCCAGATCGCCGGCTGGTAACGCAGGCCCTCGTACGTATGGTGCGGCCGGCGGGTCACCGACCGGATTTGCGTCAACCAGAACTGCCGACCATCCCAGACCCATTCCAGATCATGGAACGGCGAGACGAAATCGAGCGCCAGCGCGGCATCGCGCAGCAGCCCCGCCAACGCTTCGGCACGGGCGACGTCGAACACCTGCGTCGCGGCTTGCTCTTGGCCGAGCAGCCTGAGCTGCGTGCCACCTCCGGGTACGGGGAAGCTCGCCATCGCCTTGCTGCCCGTTTTCGTTCGCAGCAGGCGCCAGGTATCGGTCGCGTCCTCGGCAAAGACATATTCGTCGCCCGCCGCCTCGCCGCCGACGAGGCTTTCGCCCAGGCCCCAGTTGGCGTGTACGACGATGCGGTCCTCGCGCCCGCTCGCCGGATGGCAGGTGAAGGCGATGCCGGAGGCCTCCGCCGCGAGCAGCGGCATGACGACCACGGCCATGGCCGGCTCGCCGGAAACGGCCATGCGTTCTCGATACGCAACCGCCATCGGCGTGTCGAGCGAGGCCCAAACATCGGCAACGGCGACAGCAAGCGCCAGGAAGCCGCACACATTGAGCCGCGAGCGGTAGATACCGGCGAACGCGGTAGCGGCCGCGTCCTCGCCCACCGCCGAGGAACGCACGACAAGGGGCAGACGCTCCCAGCCGCGGTTGACGACTTCGTGTTGCAAACGCCATTGCAGCTCGGCCGGCAGGCCAACGCCGCGCCACCGGCTCCACGCCGCCGGGATGACGAAGAAGTCCGGCACCGGCAGCCCATAGCGCCGCAGCAGCCCAAGCTGCTGCCCTTTACCACCGACGGTGGCGACCGCCGCCGCCGCGGCTTCCGACGCCGCGATCAATTCGAGGCCGGCCGTCATCTGTCCGCCCCCATGCCGTTGCAGGCCAGTTCGAGCATGCCGGCCAGTTCGGCGGCAATCGACAGGCGCTCATCCGCCAGGCAGCGCAACAGCGTTGCCAGATGCATGAACTGGAAATGCATCGCCAGCAACGGTGCCGGTAGATCGGTACGAAATTCGCCGCCGGCCTGTCCTTGGGCAATCAATTCGGAGAAGATCACATCCATGCCGCTGCGCTCGCGTCCCTCCGACGGCAGGCGGGTGTCGCCAAGACGGAAACGGACATAGGGCAGCAACAAACTGCGCCGGCGTTCGCACCACGCCGCCTGCAGTTCGAGAAAGCGGGCCAGCCGCGCCCGCCCTGGAACCAAGTGATCGAGCACCTCCCGGATCGCCGGCCAAGCCTCGCGCAATTCGCGGTGGAAGACGTGACGCAGCAGCGCCTCCTTAACCGGGAAATGCCGATACAACGTCACCTTGGACACGTCAGCCGCCGCAGCGATACGTTCCATCGTCACTACGCCGAATCCCTCGGCCTCGAACAGACCCCAGGCGATCTCGGCGATGGTGTCAAGCTGCTGCAGGCGCTTGCGTTCGCGGCGTCCGGGTTCAACAGATTCAGGCAGGGGGCTCATGCTCTTCAGGATATTTGTTTACGACGTTCATTAGTATACGACGTAAACATATAGGCGAGAAGCACAGGCGCACACCAATGATCCAGAGTGAAAGAGGAATGGCGTAAGACCTGGTCTTTCGGCTCGTTGGCAAAGTCACCCCACGCAGGCTCGACCTTCCGATCAGCGGGCCGGAGAGACCTCCGACGGCTTGATTTCCGACTTCCTGGAGGAGCCTCCCCTGTCGGGCGCGTGGTCTGACTCTTGAACGGCAGTGATCGCCATCGCAGATCTCCCTTAATCCTCAACCGGCGGTCATCGATCAGAACACGCCGACAAAGGAGGATAATGTGAGCGATCGACCAGCGGAGATCGCCATGACCCCACCGAACTTGCAACTATTCATCGAATCCCGTTTCCTCAGCCCGTACGCGCTCTCGGCGTATGTCGCGCTGCACGAGAAGGTGTTGCCGTTTTCGGTCCATTGTCTTGATCTCGACCGTGGTGAGCATCAGCGTGCCGACTATGCTTCGCTGTCGCTTACCGGTCGCGTGCCCACGCTACTCGATGGCGACTTCGCGCTTTCTGAATCGTCGGCGATATGCGAGTACCTCGAAGAGCAGTATCCGGGCCCTGATTATCCGACGATTTTTCCACGAACGCTCCGCGCCCGAGCGCGCGCACGGCAAATCCAGGCTTGGCTGCGCAGTGACCTGATGGCGATTCGCGAAGAGCGGTCGACCGAAGTTGTCTTCCTCGCGCCGACCGATCGGCCCTTGTCGGCCGCCGGACAGGCCGCTGCGGCGCGCCTTTTCGCCGCCGCCGACGCGCTGCTCACCGACGGCGCGAGTCACCTGTTCGGCGACTGGTGCATCGCCGACACCGACCTTGCTCTGATGCTCAACCGCCTGGTTTGTAACGGCGACAACGTTCCCGAGAAGCTCGCCACCTACGCCAGGCGACAATGGCAGCGGCCGTCGGTCCAACGCTGGCTGGACGAGGCTCAGCGTGTTCGTTCGGCGTAAGCCGGATCAGCCGCGGGGTCTCTTCGTCGGCAGAGCAGCGCCCGATAACACAGCAGACATACCAGCCAGACGATCAAAGCCGTGGCGACGCTGTGCGAGAGAAAATGCGCGCCCTGACTCATGCGCACGATCGCGAGCAGACTCCCGAAGACGATGACGGCGACGAGAACTCGTCGCGCAAGCAGCGGTCGCCGATCTCGTAATACGAAAAACAGCGCGAACAAGGAGAATCCTGTCGCCGCGTGTCCGGCGGGCCAGCATCGACCCGGCGGCTCATCGCTTTTCCTCGTCGCGCCGACCGGCACGTAGGTATAGGCGCCGCCAAATTCGCGCAGATCCCATGGGCAGTGGACGCCGGTGACGTCTTTGAGCGACGCCACCAAGCCCGACGAAACACTCATCGCGAGCACCAGATAGCCGAGACTGCGGCGCCATTGGCGCCAGCGCTGACGCATCAGGCTAAACAGCCAGAGCAGCGCGATCACCGCCGCAAAGGCAATCACCGCCTGCTTGAGGAAATCGTGAAACACGTTTTCCAGCCACCAGACGTGTCGGCCGACAAACCCCACTCCCGCAGTGTAGAACGCCCTTTGTACGGCGAAGTCGAGCGGACCGGTATCGATCAGGAGCAGCGCCGCCAACAACGCGGCGGGAACGAGCGCCGCGAGCGGCGACAGCGGCGGTGATTGCGGACCGTCACTATCCATGGCCGGCGAGGCCGAGCAGTCCCTGATAGCCGACGTACACGCCGACGATGACGATCAGGGCCCCCGACAGATAGGGAGCCTTGCGTGCGAGTTCGCCGAAGCCACTCCAGCGTCCGGCAACATGTTTGACGCTCAGCGCTGCCGCTGCCCCGGCAGCGACCATGGTCAGCGCCAGCCCAACGCTGAACGCGAGCACGAGCGCCGCGCCAAGCGCGACCGCCTTCAGTTGCAGGCAAAGCAGCAGCACGGTGATCGACGCCGGACAGGGGATCAGACCGCCCGTGAGCCCAAAAATGACGATCTGGCCGGTCGTCACCTGGCGGTTGGCAAAGCGGCGACGAATGTCGTTCGCGTGCGCCAGCTCGTGCGGGTCCTGATAACCGGGCGCCGAAACGTCGAGCCCGTCGTAATCGGCGACCGCGTGGTGGTGGTGGCCGTGCTCGACGAACTCGAGGTCGTAGTCGTGACTATGCCCGTGATGCCCGAGACGAAGGCGCGCAACAAACTCGTGCGGCTCGGGGATCTCCTGCTCGGACTCGACGAAATTCTCGCGCTGGACAAAGGTAAAAGACTGCCGCTTGCCGTCGCTGCGTTCGGTTTCCACGCTTACCTGATCGGCCGGCCACCGAGCGCGTTGTGCACGCTCCTCGTAAAGACGGAAGCACGGTGGCACGCCGTCTTCGAACACCTCCAGACGGACGACACCGTGACCGGTGTCGATGCGCTTCACCTCGTCCTGATGTGGGGGATGCTCGTGATCATGGTCGTGTGCGTGCGTCGGCTCGCGGCTACGCCACGTTCGCCAGATCATCCAGAACGCGACACCGACAATCAGTATCGCCGAAACCAGTTGCAGATAGGGCTCGCTCGTTTCCGCACTCCAGTTGCTGCCGAAGTACAAACCGGCCATTGCAACCGCCCAGACCACGGCGGTGTGTGAAAGCGTCGCCGCCAAACCGAGTAGCGTCGCCTGCGCCAGCGTACCACGGATGGCGATGATGAACGCCGCCATCATCGTTTTCGAATGCCCCGGTTCGAGGCCATGCAGCGCGCCGAGCAAGACCGCGCTCGGAACGAACAGCCAGGCGTTGCCCTGCGCCAGCAAGGACGAAAATTCGCTCATCGACCGGACCTCACAAGTATTTGCTGATCGCCTTGAACTCGCGAATCGTCTCACCCGCACTCTTTTCGCCGCTGTTCACCGCGCGTTCCAGACAGTGATCGATGTGATCATGGACCAGCGTCCGCTTGGCGTTGCCGACAGCGCTTTCCACCGCCTGCAACTGCTGGGCGATGTCGAGACAGCCGCGCTCCTCCTCAAGCATCGCGATGATGCTTCGCAAATGGCCCTCGGCACGCTTCAGGCGCTTGATGATCTCGGGATGCGACGTGTGCTCACTCATGGCTGTTCCTATAACCTATCCTGGGGGATAGGATAACACGAAGAGGCTGCCCGCGGAAGGCATCGATTGGGCGCTTTGCTCCAGCCCTCGCCAAGTATCCGGCCTGGTCGCGCGGTCGGCGATTGCCGTCGATCGCCTATGCCTGAGATACTGCGCTACACAGCTCGTTAGGCCGCACAACCAACCAACAATGCCGAACGCCGAAGTTGACGCCTTTGAAGAGTGGTTCTACCGCGATCTCGAGAAGGGATTCACGGCTGACATCGCGTGCTGCGACGCATGCCACGATGACTTCCTTGTAGTCTGGCCGTACGCGGACAGTGCAGACGACTATCGGTTCCAGACCACAGGCATTGATCTCGATACGTTTTACGAGGGAAGCTACCTACGCGATCAATACTCCAAGCCCGATTTCGATCGCTTAATTTGTCAGCTCAGTTGCCCGCGTTGTGGCAGCCCGCTTGGTGGAAACATCTGGCCTTACAACTTCCCGTTCAACGTTCCGGACGACATCGAACATACGATTCGCGAAGTTGACGCACTTGCCAGGGCAACCCCGTTCTTGCTTCTGGAACACGACTTCTGCAGGAACGTGCTGTCTGCAGTGCGATCGCTTTCAGCGAGCCTGCCACTACAGAAACTGGACCACCATCTCTACCGTGGTCGCAGCGAGGCAATTGGCGCGGTAGCGGAGCAGGTGCACGAGTTTGACTTTCGACCACCGCAAGTAGTACAGGAAGGGGGATTCAATCACTCCGGTCATTCTGTCTTGTATCTCGGAAGCGACGTTGAAACGTGTCACGCTGAGCTACGTGAAGCGCCGTCCCTGATCGTCGAGTTTGAGTTCCAGGCCAAGCTGCGTGTCCTTGATCTGATCAATCCTTACGATGGCGATCGAGCTTCGCTCGATCACACTGATCTCTTGAACTGTCTTGTCTATTCTGCTCTGGTCAGTGCGAGGCAGGAGAACGACGGCTGGCAGCGCCCACACTATGTTGTATCCCGATTCGTTGCCGACTGCGCTCGGGCGTCGTCTATAGACGCGATTCGCTACCCATCAACTCGAAGAACGGGGAACAACTTCAACTTGGTCGTCTTAAGCCACAACCTTCGGCTCGAGCAATTTGCCCGTGTTGTTCAGTTTCATCGACGCGGTGCCGCCTAACTCATCGGTGAACCGGACACGCCACGGCAGGCCAGCCAGGGCCGGCCGGCGCCAGTAGTGGCATTGTCGCCACCCGGCCCTGGCTGGCCTGCCGCGTCGTGCCGGTTACCTTTACGATAGGCACCTCCCTCGTCACCAAGAGAACGCATGAATCCTCGTCGCCTCCATTGCATTCGTCGCCCGACCGACCGCGTGCCGGCCAAGGCGTGCCTACTGTTCGTGCATGGCGGCTACGCCACCGCCGAGTGTTGGGCGCCCTACTTTTTCCCCTGGTTCAGCCGCCAGGGCTATGACTGCCACGCGTTCGACCTGTCTGGCCACGGGGGCAGCGAGGGCCGCGAGCGACTGCACGCCTTCGGTATCGATGATTACGTGCAGGATCTGGCACACGCCGCCGGCGACTTCGAACGTCCAGTGGTGGTCATCGGTCACTCGATGGGCAGCGTGATCGTTGAACGCTACCTTGAGCGACACGCGGCGCGCGCCGCGGTCCTCATGTCACCGGTGCCGGCGACTGGCATCGTCGGTGCAACGCTGAAAGTCGCTTTCCACACACCGGCATTCTTCGACCAACAGGCGCGCGCGACGCGCGGCGAGATCGGCGCCGAAACGCTGCGGACGATACGCGAGGTTTACTATTCGCCGGAAACGACGAGCGACGATCTGTTGCGATTTGGGCCGCTGTTTCAGGACGAATCACGACGCGCGCTGGTCGACCTGAGTTTGCTCCCGCTGCGCGCCGCTGGGCGTCGACCGCGTCTGCCGGTGCTGGTCGTCGGCGGGGAGCGTGATGCCGTCTTCCCTCCAAACTTGCTGGCCTACACGGCGGCCCGCTGGCACGGTGAGGTAGCCATCGCCCCTCGCGCCGGTCACACCTTGATGCTCGACGCCCACTGGCAGGCCGCCGCCGAGAGCATCACGCGCTGGCTGGAGCGCCTGCCGTGATCGAAGCGGCGCGCTGTGCCGGACTCAGTCGGCGCTGGCGAGCAGCGCGGGCAAATCGGCCATTCGGCTGAAGAGCCGCGTTGCTCCGGCAGCGCGCAGCGCTTCGCCGTCACCGGGGCGACAGTGGCCGCCGCCGCAGAATCCGTACGCCCGCATCCCCGCCGCACGCGCCGCCAGTACGCCGGCGACGCTGTCTTCGACGACGACGCAGTGACTCGGCAACTTCCCCATGGCCGCCGCGGCGAAGAGAAAGAGGTCAGGAGCGGGTTTCCCCTTGGCAACCATGGACGCGCTGAAGAGGTGTGGCGCGAAAGACTCGAGCAGACCGGTGAGCGCGAGATTCTCCCAAATTTTCTCGGGCGAGCCGGACGACGCGACGCAGCGGGGGTAAGCCAGGACTTCAAGCAGTTCGGCGACCCCGGCGATCGCCCGCAACTCAACACGAAACGCCGCCCGATCGCGCTCGCGAACCCGAACGACGAAGTCAGCCGGCAGCGCCCTGCCCCACTCGGCCTCAATCTGCGCCATGACCGCCGTCAGGCTGATGCCGGTAAAGCGATCGATCGCCTGTTCCGCAGCCAACGGAAAGCCGACCTCGGTCAGCGTCTCGGCGAGAACACGACTGGCGATCGGTTCGCTATCGACGAGGACGCCGTCGCAATCGAAGATCACGAGTTGCACGGGGGCACGATCCCTCTCCCCGCGAGGCGAGCCGCTCACTGACCTGGCCGCCGCTGGCGCGCCACGTCGAGCTGGCGGCAAAGCCTCTCGGCACCGTCGAGAAGTCGCGGCGTGTGACGCTGAATCAAGGTAGGCGGAACAAAAAAGAGGTTGCCACGAGCCACCGCGGTGATCGTCGTCCATCGCCGCCAGTCGTCAAGCCAGTCCGGGCGCTCCTCGCCCATACCGCTGGCGACGATCGCCTCGGGGTCGGCGGCGATCACGGCTTCGACAGTGACCGCCGGGGCCATTGCCGGCAACCGATCGAATACGTTTTCGCCACCGCAAAGCCGGATCACATCGCCGATGATCTGTTGTCGGCCAACGGTCAGCAGGGGCTGACGCCAAATCTGATAGAACGTTCGCACCTTGGGCTTGCTCGCGTAGCGCTGTCGAAGATCCGCCAGTTGCTCGCGCAAACGCGTCGCGGCGGCGACAGCAACCCGGCTGCTGTCGGCGAGGACTCCGAGGCGCTCGATTTCGCCGGCGATGTCTTCGATGCGGTTGGGCTGCGACACGTAGAGAAGAAAACCCATCGTCCGCAGTCGGTCAATGTGCGCCGTCGAGTTACCGCTTTGCCAGACGACGATCAGGTCGGGACGCAGCGCGACGACGCGTTCGAGGTCGAGTTGGGCGTAACTCCCGACGCGGGGAATCGTGCTCGCCTCCGGCGGGTAGTCGCTATGGTCGACCGTCCCGACAAGGTGCGCCCCGGCGCCGGCGGCGAACAGCGTTTCGGTGAGATGTGGCGCCAGGCTGACGATGCGTCGCGCCGGTTGGGCAAGCGTCACCGGCCTGCCGGCGTCATCGACCACGGACACCGGAGCAGCAACGACGACTCCCACCCACAGCGAAGCCAGCAAGAGGCAGCGCGCCAGCACCCTCTCAGCCCTTCCAGTGCGCCAGTGCAGCCGCCAGCCGCTGCCAGTCGACTTCACTTCCGGGTAGCCCAAAGCGCAGGAGATCGTCGGCCGGGAAGTGACGCGTCAGGATCGCCTGCTCCGCCAAGTGCTGATAGAGAGCCAGGCTGCGCGGCGTCGACAGGGAGACAAACAGAGGACCCGGCGACAGCTCGCCATATGCGGCGAGCAGCGACTGCAGCCTGGCCGACGCCAGCGCGAGCTGGCCGCGCGTGCGCTCCTGCCACGCGGCATCGGCCAGCGCCCGGCTGGCAACGACGCGTGAAGGGCCGGACAGCGGCCACGGCCCGAGCGCATCGCGCAGCCGCTCAAGCTTGTCCGGAGCACCGAAAACGAAGCCGACGCGTGCCCCGGCGAGGCCAAAGAACTTGCCCAGCGAACGCAAGCTGATCAGATTCGGCGCCAACGCCCCGGCCGCTGGCGTCACGCAGTTGTCTGGCTCGCAGTCGCCGAAGGCTTCGTCGACGATCAGCCAACCCCCGCGCCGACGCAGTTGCGCGGCGACTTCGATCAAGTCGCCGGCCGCGTATCGGCGAGCGTCAGGATTGTTGGGATGGCCGACGACGATCACCGGGGTCGCCGCGGCGAGCGCCCGCGCCAGCGTCGCCCGCGACAATCGACGCACCTGATGACCCGCTCGCTGCCAAGCCTGCGGGTGTTCCTCATAGATTGGCGTCAGGCAGGAGACCGCCAGCGGACGAAACAAGGCGGGGAGGAGCTGGATCGCCGCTTGCGAACCCGGTACCGGAAGCAGGTTTGGGTTGCCATAGTAGGCGGCGGCAACCGCAGCCAGGTCGTCATCGTCGTCAGGCAGACAGCGCCAGCACGCGGCGTCGAGAATCGGTACCCGATAGCCCTGCGGGTTGATGCCGGTCGATAGGTCGAGCCAGTCGGCCAGTCGGCGACCCGGAGCTGAAAAGCGCGCCGCAGCAGCGCGCAGCCGGCCGCCGTGCTCAAGCACCCGCCGCTCCCCAGGCGAGGCAAAGCACCAGCCACAGCCACAGGCTGCGCTGAACGAGACGCAGGGCTCGCGGGATATCGTCGCCGCTCGCCGGCCGACCCGTGCCGAGCGGCGGCCGCTGTTCGATGCGCCCGAGGTAGACCGCGACTCCACCGAGCTGCACCCCCAGACTTCCCGCTCCCGCCGCCATCACGACTCCCGCGTTCGGGCTTTTCCAAAGAGGCGCCTGTTGCCACCAGCAGCGCAGGGCGTCGACCGCCGAGCCACAAACGGCGTAGGAAAACGCGGTCAAGCGCGCCGGCAGATAATTCAGCGCGTCGTCGATACGCGCCGCCACGCAGCCGAATTCGGAAAAGCGTGCGTTGCGGTAGCCCCACATCGCGTCGAGCGTGTTGGCCAGTCGAAAGAGGACGGCGCCCGTTCCACCCAGCGCCAGAAACCAGAACAACACGCCAAAAATCGCGTCGTTACCGTTTTCCAGCGTCGATTCGACGCACGCACTGGCAACACCGCCAGCGTCAAGCGACTCGGTCTGCCGCGAGACGATCCAGCCGACGTGCGTGCGCGCGCGATCGAGGTCGCCCGCGGCAAGGTCGGCAGCGACGCGAGTCGCATGTTCGCCGAGGCTACGTGCGCCAAGCGCCAGGTAGAGCAGGCCGACCTCGACCAGCCAGGCAATAGGGCCGTTGCCCATGATGGCCCAGGTCGAGGCCAGCGCTGGCGCGATCAACAGCGACCAGGCCAGGAGGCCGCGCGCGCGCCGGCGCCGACCGGTGTTCAAGGTCCGTTCGAGCGCGGTGGCCAGCCGGCCAAAACCGACCAAGGGATGCCAGCGCCGCGCTTCGCCAAATAGCTGGTCAACAGCAACTCCAGCGAGTATGGCGAGCGGCGGCGAGAGCGCGGCCGGGATTCCAACCTCGACAACAGGAAGGGAAACGAGAGATGCCATGCAAGAATCACGCCCTGGCAAAGCGAGAGACGGCGATTTTACGTGCAGCATCATCAGTTCGCCAGAGCCGGAAACCCTCAGGTCGTAGCCTTTCCGGCCAGGCTCCCGGCAAGTCCGCCTGCTATGCCCAGACATATCAATGCCTGCGATGGGTAGCAAGCCACGTAATCTGGAGCGATAAAGGAGAAGTCGGAAAGAGTGGCGAATCTTCCAGAAAGCGAGTTTTTGCAGCCTGTCGCCGTGTCCGAAACAAGCTGGCGACCGCGGGAGATCGCCCCTTCCGGCGTTGATCGCGCCGGCCTGTTCATCCGGCTCCCTCGCGCACGCGGGATTGCGCTCATACGCCGTACCGCTCGACCCGCCTTTCCGCTTTTCCCCTTGTTTCGTCACTCGTTTACGCCTATGCTCGCGGGTTGGCGTGCACCAGCCAGACAACGATCTTGGCTGAAGGGAGGGCCGCCTATCCGACTCCTCCGGCCAGACGGGGATGGCCGTCCGGAATTCGTAGACAACCCGTAGCGAGGACCTTAGATGGACTTCACTGTAGCCGGTGTCGTTGCCGGTCTGGCCGCGGTCGACTGGGAACTGGTCGTGCGGCTCCTGGTCCAGTGCTGCCTGTTCAGCATGTCCGCTTTCTTCTCCGGCTCGGAGACGGCGCTTTTTTCGCTCAGCCGGATTGATCTGCAGAAACTGCGCAACTCGCGCAACCGTTATTCCGAAAGCATCCATGCGATGCTCGATGAACCACGGCGGCTGATCGTTTCCCTGCTCTGCGGCAACGAACTGGTCAATATTGCCGCCGCCGCCAACATGACGATGATTCTGGTCCGCCTTTTCGGCGAGGAGGACGCCGGCTGGATCAACGTCGTCGTCATGGTGCCGCTGCTGCTGCTGCTGGGGGAAGTGACGCCGAAAACGATTGCGGTCAATTTTCCGGTCAAGTTTGCGACGCTGCTTTCGGCGCGCTTTTTACCCAAATGGATTTTCATCGTCACGCCGCTGCGCAACGTCGTGCGCCTGGTCGCCGACCGGGTGACGACCTTCGTCGTCGGCGAACACGTCGGCCGCGAGAACATTCTCAAACCGGACGAACTGCGGACACTGATGGCGGACAGCGAGGAAACCGGCGTCATTCAGGCGTCCGAGCGGGTTCTGATCGACAAGATCCTCGAAGCAGCGGAAACCGACGTCGCCCGGATCATGACGCCTGGACCACGCATTCGCTTCCTTGACGCCGATTTGCCGATCGACGAACTGATTGAACAGTTTCGCGCTTACCGACACCCGCGGGTGCCGGTGTATCGCGGCCACTGGGACAACGTAATCGGTTTCCTGCACGCCGAGGATCTCCTGCGCCGCGTGCACTCGGGCGAGCAACGGCCGATTGAACTCGGCGAGTTGCTGAAACCGGCACACTTCGTGCCGCCGACGAAAAAAATCGATCAGATGCTGGAGTATTTCCAGCGCTTCGACACTCGGGCGGCGGTCGTCATCGGCGAGTACGGCGAAGTCCTGGGCATCGTCACGATCAAGGACGTCCTGAGTTTCATCTTTGGCGAGATCTCGGGCAAGATGCGCGGCCAGGAGCATTTCCAGCAGGAAGGCAGCGGCAGTTTCATCGTCCCCGGCTATATGCGGCTCGCCGATCTGCGCACCTTGACCAATTTCGACATCGACGACCCGCTAATGAACACCATCGGCGGCGCGACGCTGGTGCTCTTCGGCCGCTTGCCGCAAGTCGGCGAGAAGGTGTTCTTCGCCGACTACGAGATTACGGTCAAGGAAGTCAGCAGCATGCGAATCACCAAGGTCCGCATTTGCCATGGCAGCACGCCCGACGAGCCGGAAGAGACCCCCGACGTACCGGTGGAGAGGGAGAGCGTCGCCGTCCAGCCGCTGGATGCGACGCTTGAAGCACAGGAGCAGGAAGCGAGCGAGGAATACGCGGAGGCCGACCTTCTGAGCGAAGCGCCGCTCGATGTGACGTCGGACGAGGCAGTGCCGGAGGTCCCGGCCGCGGCGACCAGTGATCAGCCGGCAGCAGACGGCAGCGGAAAACCGATCGCTATCGTCGACTAGAGAGAGGACGAATGATGGAACTGGCGCTGCAATTGTTGGTGATCCTGGTCTTCCTGCTGCTGAAAGGCTTCTTCTCGGGATCCGAGCTGGCGATGGTGAACTCGGACAAGATTCACCTCCGCCATCAGGCGCGGCTCGGCGATCCGGGCGCCAAGCTGGTGCTTCACCTGTTCCGGACGCCGGACGTGATGCTCGGAACGACACTCGTCGGCACCAACATCGCGACAGTGACGATCACGACCATGGGGACGCTGATCTTCGTGCACCTTTTTGGCGACGCCGGCGACGTGGTTTCGGTCCTGGTATTTACGCCGTTTCTCCTGATCTTTGGCGAAATCGTCCCGAAGAGCATCTTTCAGCAGAAAGCCGACTACATCGTCACCAAGATCATTTACGGCCTGCGCTTCTTCTCCTTCGTCTTCTATCCGGTGATCTTCGTCTTCAGCCGCGTCGCACGCTTCGCCGCCCGCCTTTTTGGCGGCGCCAGTTCGTCGCAAAGCGGCTTCATCACCAAGGACGAGCTGCGCGTCCTGATCGACCTTTCGGAAACCGCGTCAGACAGCGCAGCGACCAGCAAACAGAGGATTCGCCGCATCTTCCGCTTTGCCGACACGACTGTCGGCGAGGTGATGACGCCGCTTGCCGAAGTGATCGGCTTCAACGAAGAACGCAACATGGAGGAAGCGGTGCGGCGCGTCTGGCGCTCCGGTTTCAACCGCCTGCCGGTGTTCCGCGGCAACATCACCAACGTCACCGGCGTCATGACGCTGAGCACCTGGGACCTGCTGCTGCCCGACGTCGAGCAGCGGCCTCCGGCCGACTTCATCAAACCGGCGCTTTATCTGTCGCCCAAGCAAACGCTCGATCAGGTGTTGCCGCTACTGCGTAGTCGCACCGATCATATGGCGATCGTCGTCGACGAGTTCGGCTCGGCGATCGGCATCCTGACGATGGAGGACATTTTCGAAGAGGTCGTCGGCGCGGTCGATTCCGGATACGACTTCGACACCATGAAGGCGCGGCGGCCAAGCATCCAGTCGGTCAACGACGACACGCATCTGATCAGCGGTCGGGCGCCGATTTCGGAACTCAACGACTCGCTCAAACTTGGACTCCCCGTCGGCGAGGCGCACACCATCGCCGGTTTTCTGACCAACCGCCTGCGCCACATTCCCGAAGTCGGCGACTCGGTCGTCGAACAGGGTTACCGCTACACGGTCGTCGAAGCGGACGCACGTGCAGTCAGCAAGGTACGCGCCGAACGCGTCTAGATCACGGTCAGCGCATCGCAATACGCATAATTGAGGTCGTCCGCCACTTCGCGACAAGTGACCTTGCCGAAAGCGATATTCAGCCCGTGGCGCAAATGCTTGTCGTCGCGCAGCGCCTGCCGCCAACCCTTGTCAGCAATCTGCAGGGCAAACGACAGCGTCGCGTTGTTCAGCGCGTAAGTCGAGGTCCGCGGCACGCCACCGGGCATGTTCGCGACACAGTAGTGCACGACGTTGCCGACGACGTAGGTTGGATCGGCGTGGGTCGTCGCCCGCGCCGTCTCGCAACAACCTCCCTGATCGATCGCGACGTCAACGATGACCGACCCAGGCTTCATCAGGTCGACCATCTGCCGCGAGATCAGCTTCGGTGCCGCCGCACCGGGGATGAGGACACCGCCGACAACCAGGTCCGCGCGCAAGACGTGATGCTCGACATTGTCGCGGTTGGAGTACACGGTCGTCACCCGGGCTCCCAGGATGTGGTCGATCCGCCGCAGGACGTCGAGGTTGCGGTCGATGACGACCACCTGCGCGCCGCTGCCGACCGCCATCTGCGCGGCGTTGGTGCCGACCACGCCACCCCCCAGAATCACGATCTTCGCCGCCGGCACACCGGCAACGCCGCCGAGCAGGATGCCCATCCCGCCGTGCGCCTTTTCCAGGCAGTAGGCGCCCGCCTGAATCGCCAAACGGCCGGCAACCTCCGACATCGGTGCCAGCAAAGGCAGACCGCCGCCTGGCTGGGTCACGGTTTCATAGGCGATGCAGACGGCGCCGCTGGCGACTAGGTCGGCGCACTGCTCGGGATCCGGCGCAAGATGGAGATAGGTGTACACGATCTGACCCTCGCGCAGCAGCGCACGTTCGGCCGCCTGCGGTTCCTTCACCTTGACGATCATCTCGGCGCCGGCAAAAACCTCCTCGGCCGTGTCGACGATGACTGCGCCGGCCTTGCGATAGACCTCATCGCTGGCGCCAATGCCACGGCCGGCTCCGGCTTCAACCGTCACCCGATGACCATGCGCGACCATTTCGCGAACCGACGACGGCGTCAAGCCGACGCGGTATTCGTGATTTTTGATTTCCCTGGGTACCCCGATGTCCATCCTCGTCTCCTTGCCGTTGCAGTTGGAGCGGGTCAATGAATCACTGCTCGACCGATCTGCGTCGCTGCGCCGAATGGGCCATCGAACCCCTTCCGGCGAAGCATTGTATGCCGTTTCCTTGCGTTTCAGGACTGTCAAGCCAGGATTACCGGCGCTACACTACCGCCCAACCGGTAGCGCGCCCACCGGTGGAAAGTCGCCACCCCCCCACGCATGACGCCGAATGACTCGTGATCCTGCACCCAGCGCCGCCCACCGTTCGCGAGGCGAAACAGCCGCGTCGTCACAGCCACGCGCGATCGCCGACGAACTGGTCGGCTTTCGTCGCGACATGCTGCGCTTTGCGCTATTGCAGTTGCGCGATCAGGCAAGCGCCGAGGACGCCGTTCAGGAAGCCATGCTGTCCGCGCTCGAGGGCGCCGACCGCTTCGCCGAGCGTGCCAAGCTGAAGACATGGGTGTTCTCGATCCTCAAGCACAAGATCATCGACATCATCCGCAAGCGCGTGCGGGAACCGGTTTATGAACGTCCCGAAGAAGATGTCGACGAAGCAGATTTCGACCCCTTGTTCAGGGACGACGGACATTGGCAGGCGGACTCGCGACCCAGTGATTGGGGCGATCCCGAAGCGAGTTTCGAGAACCGCCGCTTCTGGGCGGTCTTTGACGCCTGCCTCAACCGCCTGCCGGCCGCTTCAGCGCGCGTCTTCATGATGCGCGAGCTGCTCGGCCTGGAAACCGAAGAGATCTGCGGCGAGCTCTCAATCAGTAGCAACAACTGCTGGGTCGTTCTTCACCGCGCACGTTTGGGACTGCGTATGTGTCTCGACCAAAAGTGGTTCGCCGCGGGAATCGAGGCCGCCTGATGAACTGCCGGCAAGCAACGCGAATCGCGTCGGAAGGTCTGGATCGAGCGCTGGCCAACCGTGAGCGCTGGTCGCTGCGGCTGCACCTCCTGATCTGCGCCGGCTGCCGAAACTACCGCAGGCAGCTGCTGTTCATCCGCGACGCTTGTCAACACCTGCACATCGGCGATGACGAGGAGCCAGCGGCGGAGCCGCAGCAATCCCCGGCGCCGGAGCCGGGCGATCAAACACGCTAACCGTCAGCTCGCCGCGTGCCGAACTCGACGGAGTCGGCACCACCGAGTGGGAAGGCCATCGGACGAGGGGTTCAGTCATGAAGCCGTCCGGCAGCTGTCTGATGCGGTGCCAACCCAAGCGCGGCTGGCGAGAAGACTTGATCACCGAGCGGTGAACCCCGATCGACTTTGCCTACACCATGAAGCACCTGGTGGAGTGTTTCCCCGAGGCGACGACCCGTCGTGGGGTCCTCGACCACCTCAACCCCCATAAGCCGGCTTCGCTTTACGAAGCCTTCCCGCCCGAAGAGGCGCGCTATCGCCAAAAAGCTCAAATTCCACTACCCCCCTGAAGCATGGCAGTGGGCTCAACCTCGCCGAAATGGAGTTGGCCGTCCTGTCCAACAGTTGCCTGTCACAGCGCCTCCCTGACGACGAAACTGCCAGTTGGCTGCCCGTGACGTGGCTGGCCTACCACTGGTGAAGCCTGTTCGTGCGGCTGGCCCATCCCGAGGCGCGGCGCGAGGCGATCACCAGCCGGCCGTGGCGGATGTCCTCGGTCGGGCGCAGAGCCGAGCACGCGGGCCAGACGACGATTACGCTGACCGGCCTGCACGCCCATTTCGAGAAAGCGCGGGCCGCTTTGAGAGCACACCCTCGCCAGCATCCGGCCGCCTCCAACGCTCCGGTCACTCACCACTGATGTAAACGGTATCGGCTAACCGAGTTTTTCGGTTCATTCGCCTGGCGGCGTGACGCGAACCGGTGGCATCGGCGCCGGCCGACAGCGAGACCTCCCGTCATGCGGCCGATCAGTGACCGCCGTTGTTGCAGGCGACGGAATAGGGTTGCAGGAACTCGATCGTGCCGTTGAAGATCAGGCCCATTCCCATCGCGGCGACGAAAAAGCCAACGATACGGGTCGCTGCGTCGATCCCCTGTTCGCCGAACTTGCGCAGGATTGGCTTCGCATAAAGCAGAGAAAGAAAGGTCGTTCCCATGCAGACGACGATGGCCACGACAGCAGCAAAAAAATGGGTGAGTTCCTCTGGCGATTGCTTGATCGTCGATGCCATGCTGATCAGTGTCGCGATCGCACCCGGACCGAACATGATCGGCATCGCTAGTGGTACGAAGGCGACGTCCTGCTTGCCCTCTTCGGTCCGCGGGATCAAACCTCCCGAAACCGGTGGGGAAAACAGTTCAAAACCCACGCGCGTCAGGATGACGCCACCCACGACGCGCACCATGCTCAGTGGCACATCGAAAACGCGCAGCAAGAGCGTACCGAACAGCAGGAAGAAGAAACACAGGAGTGTCGCGTACCAGCACGCCTGGCGCGCAACCCGGCGCTGTTCCGCTTCCGTTCGCTTGTCGATCAGACCCAGATATACCGGGATCGCCTCCAAAGGGTTGATGATCGCCAGCAACGTGGTAAAAAGGCTGATGAACAGCGTCAACGCCGGATCCATGGTGCGCCTGCCTCCCCTCGTCGCAAGGCCCGCCGGACAGTGTATCAATCAACGCGGGGTTTGTTGACCTGCGACGATCGATGACGGCGTGACGGGGCGCAGGCCCCGCCAAGCGGTCATGGGAAAGTCAGTCCTCCGACTTTACCGCCGGCGCCGTGCGGCGAAGGCCGCCAGCAGACCGAGGCCCGCCGCCGCCAGGGGCAGGCTACCGGGTGCCGGCACTGCCAAGGGTTCGGCATAGAGGAAATCGTCGAGGGCGACCAGGTCGTTACGGACGGCATCGAAGCTGCCGTGGCCGGTCACCGTCATGTCACCGAGCGTCAGCCGCACACGCGCGATCCGCTCACCGGCGTCGAAGCGCACGCCGAGGAACGAGAATCCCGAATCCCCGGCGACTTCGGGGGCGAACTTACCCAGCGAGCCACCGGCCACGTCAAACAGTTCCATCGACGTCAGATCGGCCGCTTCGACATCCAGAAAAATGGCGCCGAACGCGCTGACCGTCGCCGCCTTTGTCGGCGAACCCGGAACCGCAAACAACACGTCCATCACGTTGCTGGCGACCGGACTGAAAATGCGCTGCGCGCTGAAGGCGACCAGGTTGACGTCGGTGCCGGAACCCGGTCCGAGGCCGAGCAAGATGTTGCTGCCGCCACACGGTGGAGCGGCCCCGTCCTGCTCACAGCGTCGGCTGACGAAAAATCCGGAACCGGGAGTCGTAAACACCGCGCCGCGGGCAAACGGGGCAGCCACGCGATTGAACTGATCGCCAGGCATGAAGTTGGGATCGGCAACCGCATCGAGGCCGGCAGCGTCCCAGTTGATTTCGCGGCGGCCGGTCGTTGTCCCGGGCGCTGGCCCGGCACCGTTGTTGGCACCAAGGTCGGAGCGAAACCTCGTCAGTGCGTCAGCGGGGCCGGTCAAGTCGGCTACCGTGAGGCCGGCGTCGGAATAGCTGACCGGCGCAGCAAACGCCGGGCTGAAAAGGGAGAGACACGCTGCGCCAAGAATCGAGGCGAAGAAAGCGCGGCATCGTTGACGTGAAGTCGGTGCAGTCAAGCCCATGGCTAACCTCCACAAGAAAAGGTGATCGAACCGTACCGCCCGAGTCAAGGCGTATCGGGACGTCAAGCAAGTTCTGCGCCATTTTCTTATACACCTGCCAAATCAATTCCTTATGCTTTCCTCTAAAGACCATGACGACCCTCCTGTAAAGAAAATCGACAGTCACCATTCGCTGACTGTGGTCGCTGGCGTAGTCGCGATGGTAAGGATCGGGTCGATGTCGACCGGCAATGGCTTGACGCACGTTTCGCCCGAAAAAGTGTCTGTTGACCATCGGCCGTGAGGCATTGGCTGCGCCAGAATCGAGCCTGACGACGGGTCGAGCGCCGGCCGCGTGAGTGCTGCAAGAGGACACGGGAGCCGCATCTCGCAAACGAAATCGCGTCGATGAGCCATAATGAAAAGAAGGGAGCCGACGCTGAGACCGTCGCACAGGGAATCTGAACATGTTGAAGCGACTTGTGGAAGCCGTGACTTCGCCGCTGTGTGCGATCGACAGCGACGGGGATCTGCTGTCCGCGAACGAGGCGTTTGCCGCTCTGCTCGGGACGACCGCCGTCGAGTGTCGCGGCCCGCTGACCCCGTTTCTGTCGGCAGGCGACGCCAGCCTGCTGCGTGAGCGTTGCCAGAATCCGCTAGCGGCAGCGCCGCTAGCGGTCGACCTGCGTGGGGGGCGCGGCGGTGGCGCGGCCGCCCTGATCGACGTCTTCCCGGTCGCTGGCGGTTTCCTGGTCGCGGCACGCGCCATTGACAACGAAGCGCGACAAGCGACCGAGAACGTCAGCCGCACCTTGCGCGAGTACCACTCGCTGCTCGTCAATGCACCGGTCGGCATCGGCTATTCGCTCAATCGCCGCCTGGTGCGCTACAACCAGCGCTTCGCCGAAATGTTCGGCTACGCCGGTGACGAAGGCATCGGTCGTCCGACGCTGGAGCTTTACGCAAGCGAAGAGGAGTACGCGGCGATCAGCGCCCAGGCGACGCCGCGCTTGTCGCAAGGATTGCCGTTCGAGTCGGAGATGCGCATGCGCCGGCAGGACGATGCGCATTTCTGGGCGCATGCTGTCGCCTATCTCGTCGATCCCGCTGATCCGACCCAGGGAACGATCTGGATCATGTCCGACATCGACGAAAAGAAAAGAATCCAGGAAGCGCTCGATCGTTCGCTGCTCGAACTGACGGCGATTTTCGACAACGCCGCGGTCGGCATCCTCTTTTCGCGCAACCGCGTGATCGAGCGCTGCAACCAGTGTGCGGCCGAACTTTTCGGTTACGACTCGCCGGACGAACTGGTCGGCAAGCCGGGGATTACCGTCTATCCGGATCAGGAAAGCTACGACCGGGTCGGCCAAGCCGCCAGCCCCTTGCTCTCGACGGGCAAGGCGTTTTCGGCCGAGTGGCTGATGCGCCGTCGCCACGGCGACACCGTGTGGTGCCACATCTATGCACGAGCCGTCGATCCGCGGAACACCACGCGCGGCACGGTGTGGATTTTCGAGGACATCACCGACGCCAAACAGACCGAGGAGGCGCTGAAGCTGGCGCTGCACGAGGTGGAAGCGATCATGCACAACGCGTCGGTCGGCGTCCTGATCACGCGTAACCGGCTGATGGTGCGCTACAACCGCAATTTTGCCGAGATGTTCGGTTTCGCCGGCGATTCCGGACTCGGCCGGCCGGCGCGTCTGCTTTATCGCAGCGACGACGAATACGCGACGGTCGGTGGAATTGCCGGACCGCTGCTGGGAAGCGGCAAACCCTTCCAGCAGGAACTGTGGATGCGTCGCCAGGATGGTAGCGACCTCTGGGTCAACCTGATCGGTTACGTCGAGAACCCTGAGCGACCGACAAGCGGCACGATCTGGATTCTCGAGGATCGCAGCGCCTTTCGTCGCGCCGAAGAGGCACTGAAGCAGGTGCACGACGAGCAGCAGCTGATTCTCGACCACAGCGTCGTCGGTATCGCTTTCGTCAAGAACCGCGTCTTCCAGCGCTGCAACCGGCGCGTCGAAGAGCTCTACGGCTTTGGTCCCGGAGAACTCATCGGACAATCGACGCGCGTCACCTTTCTCTCCGAGCACGCCTACGAAGCCGCGGGGAGGAAGGTTTATTCCGCGCTCAAAGACGGAAACACCTACACCACCGAAGTCATCCACCGGCGGCGCAACGGCGAGCCGTTCTGGGTGCGCGTCACCGGCCGCGCGATCGACCCCGCCGACCCGGACGGTGGTTCGATCTGGAATCTCGAAGACATCACCGACCGCAAGCTCGCCGAGGAGTCGCTGCGCGAGAGCGAAACGCTGCAACGGGCGATCCTCGACAGCGCCAACCTGATGATCCTCGCCACCGATCGCGACGGGTGCATCGTCACCTGCAATCCGGCGACCGAGAAGCTGCTCGGCTGGAACTCCGACGAATTGGTGGGGCGTCTGCCGACCGAGGTCTTTGTCAGCGCCGACTCGATTGCCTTGCAGCGCGAGGCGCTGGCGGCCGATTTCGACTACCCGGCCAGCCACGCGATCGACGTCCTTCTGGCGCGCGCGCGGCTGGGCAGCAACGACGAGCGTGAATGGCGTTTCCTGCGCCACGATGGCTCGACGCTGCCGGTACAGCTCTCGGTGTCGCCGCTGCTGGAAGGCGGAACGCAGGTCAAGGGCTTCCTGCTCGTGGGTGCCGACATCACGGAACGCCTCGAAGCCCAACAGGCGCTGAAGCGCTCGCACGACCAGCTCGAAGAACGAGTCAAGGAACGCACGGCTGAACTCGAAACCGAGATGGTCGAGCGCCGCCGCGCCGAACAGCGCCTGAAGTACCTCGCGCACCACGACAGCCTGACCGGCCTGGCCAATCGAACACTACTCAATCGCCGTCTCGACGAGGCGCTCGAGAATTCAGCGGCGCAAGGACTGTCGGCGGCGGTGATGTTTGTCGATCTCGACCGCTTCAAGAACATCAACGACTCGCTCGGCCATCCTATCGGCGACGCGCTGTTGAAGCAGGTGGCGAGGCGCATCACCGGCGTGCTGCGCGCCGGCGATACCGTGGCACGGATCGGCGGCGACGAATTCGTCGTCGTCCTGCCGTGTATCGACCAGGTATTGAACGCCGAACTGATCGCCAACAAATTGCACGCCGCGCTGCAACGTTCGATCTACCTCGCCGGACACGAACTGTTTGCGACGCCGTCGATCGGCATTTGCGTCTACCCGCAGGACGGCGGCAGCGCCGAGACGCTGCTACGCCACGCCGATAGCGCGATGTATGCCGCCAAGAACGCCGGCCGCAACGCCATTCGCCGCTTTGACGCGTCGATGACCAGCGCTGCAGAACATCATTTCCAGATAGAAGGCGCCTTGCGTCGCGCCATCGATCGCCAGGAGTTCGTCCCCTTTTTCCAGCCCTGGGTCGGCCTGGCCGACGGTGCCGTCGCCGGCATGGAAGTTCTGCTGCGCTGGCGCCACCCGGAACTGGGATTGGTCGGACCGGCGCGCTTCATCCCGGTTGCCGAAGAATCCGGTCTGATTGCGGCGATCGGAGAACAGGTTTTGCGCGCTTCCTGCGAACAGCTCCGCACCTGGGATGCCATGGGTCTCCAGGTGCCGGTCCTCGCCGTCAACCTGTCGCCGATGCAGTTTCGCGACACGCGCCTGGTCGACCTGTTCACCGCCATCGTGCGCGAGAGCGGCGTCCCACCTTCTCGCATCGAACTCGAAATCACCGAAACGGCCGTCATGCACGACGGCGAGCAGGCGCTCGAAACCTTGCGGCGAATGAAGAACGCGGGTTTTTGCCTGTCGGTCGACGACTTCGGCACCGGTTACTCGAGTCTTGCCTATCTGAAACGCTTCCCGGTCGACAAGCTGAAGATCGACCGTTCGTTCGTCATGGACATGACGCGTGACGCCAACGACGAAGCGATCGTGCGCACCATCGTCACCCTCGCCAGAACCCTGCGCCTCGCGGTGACCGCCGAAGGCGTCGAAACGCTCGCCCAATTCGACGCGCTGCGCGAAATGGCCTGCGACTTCGCTCAGGGTTACCACTACTACCATCCACAACAGGCGGCGGAGATCGAAAACCAGTCGTTTGGCCGCGCCCGCCGCGCCTGACCAACCGGGCGTCGCGACTCACCCTGCGACGCATTGACCCTCCCGGAAGCCGGCCGCATACTCTGGCGCGTGGATCTGAGCTTCCTGTCGCTTCTGCACCTGTTGGCACTGGTCGTCGTGTCGCTGCGCATTTTTTCGCGCCGCAGCGCGCACGGGACGGCGCTCGCCTGGTTGCTGCTGATCGTCCTGATTCCCGCCTTCGGCGTCCTGATGTACCTGCTGATCGGCGAGCGACGCCTCGGCAAGACCTGGATGCGGCGCGCGATCGCGTTGCAGCCGCAGGTTCTGCGTTGGGCGCAGCGCATCCCGGCGACCGCCGTGGTCGCCCCGTGTGTCCTTTCCGAGGGCGGCGAGAGCATCAGCCGGCTGGCGACCGGATCGGTCGGACTGCCGCCGCTCGCCGGTCACCGCCTGCAACTGCTCGCCGACAGCGAAGCGATCATGCGCGCCTTGATCGCCGACATCGACGCCGCGCGCACCTCGGTGCATATGGAGTTCTACATCTGGAGTGCCGGCGGCTTCGTCGATGACCTCGTCGCGGCGCTGATCCGGGCCGCTGGCCGCGGCGTTGCCTGTTGTGCCCTGCTCGACTCGCTCGGCAGCCGCCCCTTTTTTCGCAGCCATGCGCTGCAACAGTTGCGTCGCGCCGGGATTGCGATCGTCGAAGTGCTGCCGGTGAATGCGCTGCGCGCGCTCTTCGTCCGCCTCGACCTGCGCGACCACCGTAAGATCGCCGTCATCGACCGGCGCATCGCCTACACCGGTAGCATGAACGTCGCCGACCCGCGTTTCTTCAAGCAGGACGCCGGTGTCGGCGAGTGGGTGGACGCCATGGTGCGCGTTGAAGGACCGGCGGCGTGGGTGCTGGAAGCCGTATCGTTGTCGTTGACCGCACTACAGACCGGCGCCGACTTCGCGCCACCGCAACCGCCCGAGGTGCCGACAACCGGCAACAGCTACGTGCAGATTTTCCCTTCCGGGCCGCAAGCGCCGAGCCGGCAGATCGAGCAGCTGCTGCTGGCAGCCGTGTACGCCGCCAAAAGCGAAATCGTCTTGACGACACCGTACTTCGTTCCGGGCGAGACGCTGCTCACCGCCTTACGCTCGGCGGCACTGCGTGGTGTGCATGTGACCTTGATCGTTCCCGAGAAGGTCGATTCACGGCTCGTACGTTACGCCAGCAATGCCTACAAGGACGACCTGCTCGCAGTCGGGATCACGATCCTGCACTTTCACGGCGGGCTGCTGCACACCAAGAGCATGGTCATCGACCAGGAGGTCACGATCTTCGGCACGGTCAATCTCGACCTGCGCAGCTTCGAACTGAACTTCGAAGTGTCACTGATCGCCTACGACGCCCCGTTCTCGGCCGCGATGCGCGAGTTGCAGCGCCGTTACGCCGCACAGTCGCGCCCGCTGCAGCTCGCCCACTGGCGGTCGCGGCCGCGCTGGCGACGTCTGCTCGAAAACGCCGTGCAGGTGATCAGCCCTCTGCTGTGAGAACCGGCCGCACTCGTGTCGGGCTTGACCGCGCCGGCTAGCGGCGCCCTGGCCGCAGGACTCCGGTCGCCAACGCGGTGCCGAGAATGACGACGCAGCCGCCAGCGAGCATTCCGCCGTTGATCGTTTCATCGAGGAACAGCCTGCCCCAGACGACGCCAAACAGCGGAATGAGAAAGGTGACGGTGACCGCGCGTGAAGCGCCGACGTTGGCCAGCAGGCGGAAGAAGAGGAGAAACGCCAGCGCCGTACAGGCGACGCCGAGCGCAATCGCCGCCGCCCACGGCCAAAGGCCAGGATTCTCCGCTGGAGGATAGGCGATCGCCAACGGCAGCAGCGCGGCAGTGGAGACCAGTTGCGAGCCGCCCGCGTTGACCAGCACCGGAACACCGGCAAGGCGCTGTTTGGCGAAGTTGGCAGCGAAACCGTAAGAGCAGGTCGCCAGCAACATGGCGGCGATCGCCCAGCCGCTGCCGCCGGGCTTGAAGTCGGCCTGCTCACCGGCGAGCAGGAGCACGCCGGTGAAACCGACGACGAGACCGACGCTCCGCCAGCGGTCGAGCGGTTCGCCGAGCCAAACCGCACCGATCAGCGCGGTAAAGATCGGCACCGTCGCGTTGAGGATCGACCCCAAACCCGCGGTAATCGACAGCATTGCCCAGGCGATGAGGACAAAGGGCAAGGCAGCACTGAAGACGCCCATGACGGCGAGACGGCCCGCGACCCGGCGGACTTCGCCGATCTGTCCACGAACGACGAGCAGAGGCAGCAGACAGGCTGCGGCGACGCCGACGCGCAACCAGATCAGCGTCGGCGGGCCGAAGGCCGGAGCCGCGTAGCGCATGAAAAGGAAGGACGCGCCCCAGAGTGCGGCGAGCAGAACGAGGTCGGCGACGTCACGCGCGCGCATGCGCCGCCTCGAGCGCGAGTAGCGCCTGCTTGCGTTCGAGCCCGCCGGCGTAGCCGACGAGCGCGCCCTGACGGCCGAGCAGACGGTGACAGGGAATGACGATCGACAGCGGATTGCGCCCACTGGCCGCGCCGACGGCGCGCGCCGCGCCGGGCTTGCCCAGGCTAGCGGCGAGGGCGGCGTAGCTTTGCGTTTCGCCGTAGCCGATGCGCGCGATCGCCTCCCAGACCGCGCGCTGAAACGCCGTGCCGTGCGGTGCGAGCAGCAGCGCGAACTGACGGCGCTGGCCGGCAAACCATTCGTCGAGCTGCTCGGCCGTCGCCCGCAACACGCGGTCGGTACGGTCTTCGCACCAGTCGGTGGCGGCGCCGGCAAAATGCGCCTGACCGACAAACCATGCGCCCACCACCCCTTCGGGTCTGGCGGCGACGATCATCGGGCCAAGCGGTGAGCGGTGTTCGAGCCAACGCGTCGTCATGAGCGTACTCCCTGGTCTGCGCTCGTTTCGGCAAGTCGCCGCCAGAGATGCATCGTCGCGTAGCCACGCCACGGCCGCCAAGCGCCAGCCGCGACGTCCGCCTGGCGCGCGTGGTCAACCGCCAGCGCCCGGCACAAGGCCCGGTCGCCGCTTGGCCAGGCGTCGGGCCAGGCGAGCGCGCGCAAGGCGATGTATTCGGCCGTCCATCGTCCAACGCCGGGTAGCGCCTGCAGCCTGGCGAGCGTTTGTTCGACGTCGGCGGCCGGGCCGAGGTCCAGCCGGCCGCTGGCGACCGCTTCGGCCAGCGCAGTAATCGCCAACGCTCGCTGGCGAGTGACGCCGAGCGCGCCGATGGCTTCACTGCCGGCGGCGAGCAATCGTTCCGCGCTCGGAAAGAGACGTTCGAGCGCCGGAAACGGGGTGGCCACCGGGTCGCCCAAGGCTGCCGCGAGACGGCCGGCGAGCGTCCGCGCCGCGAGCACCGTCACCTGCTGGCCGAGGATGGCGCGCACCGCAATTTCGAAGCCATCGCAGCTTCCGGGCACGCGCAGTCCCGGCGCGTCCGCTGCCAGGGGACCGAGAATCTGCGCCACTCGCTCGGGCTCGCAATCGAGGTCGCAAAGCCGTCGCACGCCGTTGAGTACCGCCGGCAGCACGCGGACGAGACCGGGTGCGACGGTAACCGCGAGCGCGTCGCGTCCTTCGGCGAGGGTCAACGACAGCCAGCCGGCGTGTCGTTCGCCCTTCGCCTGCACGCCAAGACTGCGCCGGTAAACCCCGTCGCTGACCTCCTCGACCCCGGCGACGCAACGAGCGGCGAAAAAGGCGAGCAGACGCGGCCAGTCGAACGGCGGGCGATAGGCGAGTTCACAATGCACCCCGTCAGTCGCCGCCAAACGTGGCGCTTGCCGCCGCAAGTCTCCCGGCGCCATGCGGTAGCGACTCTGGAACAGCGCGTTGAAACGGCGCAGGCTGCCGAATCCGGCGGCGAGCGCGACGTCGGTCACCGGCAACGCCGTGTCGGTCAACAACCGTTTCGCCAGCAGCAGGCGCTGCGTTTGCGCGTAGGCGACCGGCGTCACGCCAAACGCTGCGCTGAAAACGCGTCGCAAATGACGGTCGCTGATTCCCAGCCGGTCAGCCAGTCCGCCGAGCCCATGCTCGTCGAGCTGACCGGCGTCGATGCGCTGCGCGGCGGCCCACGCCAGTCGCGCCGAGCCGTCGATGGCGGCGTGTCCGGGCGCCAGCTCGGGCCGGCAGCGCAGGCATGGACCAAAACCCGCCGCTTCAGCGGCCGCCGGGTGTTCAAAAAAGCGGCAATGAATCGCCTTCGGCGCGCGGACCCGACAAACCGGCCGGCAGTAGATGCCGGTCGAGGTCACGCCGACATAAAAGCGGCCGTCGAAACGGGGGTCGTGCGCAAGCAGCGCGGCGTAAAGAGCGGTGGGGTCGGAAAACATGCGCCGATTATGCGCCGCCACCGTTTTCCTGCACGCCGTTTTCGGACACGGTGTTTGGAGGGTACTCTGCCGATCGCCGTCGCTTGCCGCGAGCGATCGTTCACCAAACCCGCGGCGATCGACGGCAACCCCGGTGTCAGGCGCGGTGACGGCCGTAAAGGCGAGCGAACTCGGCCAGCCGCCGGGCGTGCGACGCGTCCACCCATTTCCAGCTGAAACGCCATTCCCACGATCCTTCGCCGACGCTGGGCTGGTTCATGCGGTGCGACGAGTCGAGTCCGAGCACGTCCTGCATCGGGATGATGCAGAAAGCGGCGACCGACGCGTAGGCCAGCCGGATCAGGTGCCAATGAATCTTGTCCCCCGCCTCCTTGCCGAGCCCGAGGTAGCTCAGAACGTGGTCGCGCTCGGCGTGCTTCAGCGCGTGCCACCAGCCGACCGTCGTGTCGTTGTCGTGCGTTCCGGTGTAGACGACCGTGTCGGCCTCATGGTTGTGCGGCAGATACGGGTTGCTGGCGCTGCCGTCGAAAGCGAAGTGCAGGATGCGCATTCCCGGCAGCCCAATCGCCTGGCGCAAGGCATTGACCTCGGGCGTGATGATGCCGAGGTCTTCGGCGATGATGCGCAGGCGGCCGTCCGCGTCACCGAGCTCGCGGCGCATCGCGGTAAAGACGGCTTCGCCGGGTCCCGGCCGCCACTTGCCGTCGATCGCCGTTTCCGCGCCGGCCGGGATTTCCCAGAACGACTCGAAACCACGGAAATGGTCGATGCGGACGATATCGCACAGCTTCATCGTCTGCCGCATGCGCTCGACCCACCAGCGATAGTCTTCAGCCGCGTGCGCCGACCAGCGGTAGAGCGGATTCCCCCAGCGCTGCCCGGTGGCGCTGAAGTAGTCCGGCGGTACGCCGGCGACCGAGCGCGGCCGGCCGCGCTTGTCGAGATCGAAGAGTTCGGGGTGCGACCAGACGTCGGCGCTGTGTTCGGCAACGAAAATCGGCAGGTCGCCGACCAGTTCGATCTGCCGCGAATGCGCGTAGGTCTTGAGCTTTGCCCATTGTTCGAAGAATTGCCACTGGCAGAATCGCCAAAACTTCATTTCGTCGCCGAAAGTGACACGTGCCTCCTGCAACGCTTCCGCCTGTCGACGCGCCAGCGACGCCGGCCAGTGGTGCCAGATCCGGCCACCGCACGCCTTCGAACTGTCAAGCGCCATGAACAGCGCGTAGTCTTCGAGCCAGCCGTGGGCCTCGGTGCAGAAAGCCCGGTAAGCGTCGTGCTCTGCCCCGCCGTGACGAGAGAAGAAGCGCTTCGCCGCCCGGCGCAAGCGCGCGATGCGGAAACCGCGCACCGCGCCGTAGTCGACCCGATTTTCGGAGAACGCCGGTGGTGAAGCGAGGTCGGCGTCGCTCAGCCAGCCGGCTTCACGCAGTTGACCGAGGTCGATCAGCAGCTCGTTGCCGGCAAACGCCGACGGACTGATATACGGCGAATTGCCCGGGCCGACGCCGCCGAGCGGCAGTACCTGCCACAGGGACTGGCCGCCGGCAACCAGCCAGTCGACGAAATGGTAGGCAGCAGGGCCGAGATCACCGGAACCGTGAGGACCGGGCAACGAGGTGGGATGAAGCAGAATTCCGCTTTGGCGGCGCAATGGGGTCATGGGGTTCCTTGGAAGACGGGAGATGATCATTCGGTGTCAGGCGGATCTCTATCCTGCCTGGGCGACCTCATGCGACCAGCACCGTCAGCGTCCGTACGCGCAATGGCCCAGGCCGGAAGCCTGGGCCATTGCGCGTACGGCAGGCTGCTGCCAGCCTGCCGCTCTTCACGTCCGACAGACGGCTAGAGGATCTTGACGTCGATCTTCCGTGGCTGCGCATGCTCCGCTTTCGGAATACTGAGCTTAAGGACGCCGTTTTTCAATTCGGCGCTGACCCGGGTGGGATCGAGTTCCTTGGACAGGGTAAACACTCGGCGGTAGCGTGGCAAGCTGACTTCGGCATGACTGACCTGGAGGTCGCTCGGGATTTCGAGGTCGATCTCGCCTTCGATGATCAGCGTGTCGGCCTCCACCTGCAGGTGCAGTTTATCCTTGGGAACCCCGGCGAGGTCCGCATAGAGAAGGATTCCCGAGGCGTCCTCGATCACGTCAACCGGTGGCAGCAGCGCTCTGTCGTCGCTGTCGGCCTGCTTGGTCACAGGGTGGCTGTTCGACATGGTTTCTCTCCTCATTCAATCGTAATGCGGCGGGGTTGCGCCGACAACTTGCGGGCGATGCGGATGCGCAGGACGCCGTTGCGATAGCTCGCCTCGACGGCGTTGGCGTCGATGTCGTCGGGAAGCGTGACCACCCGGCGAAAGCGACCGGCAAAGCGCTCGTCGATGTGCACCGTCCCGCCCTCGCCCACCTCGTCGAGCTGGCGCTCACCGGCGACGGTAAGGACGCCTTTTTCGATCTGGACGTCAAGCGTCGCCGGATCGATCCCCGGTGCAAACGCATAGACGTCGACGGATTGCGCCGTGCCGCCGACGTTTATCGCCGGAAAACCGCCGCGCGCAACGCCACGGATGCTTGGCGAGAGATGGAAGGTCTGCTGCACTTCGCGCTGCAGCCGATCCAGTTCCGCGAGGACGTCGCGGGGAAACAGCGATCGGTACATCATAGGGGTATCCTCCTGGCAGTGAGTAACAAAGGGTCCCGCGAGCGGGTACCTGAGGGCGAATTTGGGGACTTCCCGGCAGACTTCAATGGCTTGAAATAGCGGTTATCAACACCATTGTAGTGGGTCGGTTGACTCGCCGCAGAGAGTCAGGGAGCGCGAATGGAATTCAAGGACTACTACCAGATCATCGGCGTTGGGCGCGACGCCACCGCCGACGAGATCAAGAAATCGTTTCGCAAACTGGCGCGCAAGTATCACCCCGACGTGTCCAAGGAACCGGACGCCGAAGCGCGGATGAAGGACATCAACGAGGCGTACGCAGTACTTTCGGATCCCGAAAAGCGCGCCGCTTACGATCAGTTGGGACGCGACTATCAGCCGGGTCAGGACTTTCGGCCGCCGCCTGACTGGGACGCCGGCTTCGAGTTCTCGGGCCACGGCTTTTCGCCCGGCGAGGCAGCCGGGTTCTCCGACTTCTTTGCCGAACTGTTCGGTCGCATGGGCGGCGCGCGGGGATTCGGCGCCGGGCAGCGGGCAACGTTCGCGGCTCGTGGCGAAGACCATCACGCGCGGGTTCTGCTCGACATCGAAGACGCGTTCAACGGCGCGACGCGCCAAATCTCGTTGCGCGTTCCGAAAGTTGACGATCAGGGGCGAGTGACGCTGGCGACGCGCACGCTCAACGTGCGCATCCCGCAAGGGGTCTATCCGGGGCAGATGATCCGCCTCGCCGGCCAGGGCAGTCCCGGCTTCGGCGGCGCGCCAGCGGGCGATCTTCTGCTCGAGGTCAGTTTCAAGCAACACCCGCGCTTTCACGTTCAGGGCCGCGACGTCTCCCTGACGTTACCTGTCGCGCCGTGGGAAGCCGCGCTTGGCGCGGTCGTCGCCGTCGATCTGCCGCAAGGCGGAGTCAAGGTTCGCATCCCCGAAGGCGCGCCCAGCGGACGTCAGTTGCGCGTCCGCGGCAAGGGCATCCCGGGGTCGCCGCCGGGCGATCTTCTGCTCGACGTCCAGATCGTCGTGCCGCCGGCGACGACGCCCAAGGCACGGGCATTCTACGAAAACATGGCGCGCGAACTCGCGTTCGACCCGCGTCAATCGGCAAGAGACTGAAGCCATGCGTGACGAAGACATTCTGATGGGCAGCCTGATCGAGAACAGCGGGCTGACGCTCGAACAGGTGGCGGCGGCCTGCACCGTCGACCCGTCGTGGCTACGGCGCCACCTCGACGAGGGACTGTTCCCGTGCGTCGAAAGCGTTGCCGGCGTCTGGTGCTTTTCCAGCGTCAGCCTGCTTCGAGCGCGGCGCATGCGGCAACTCGAACGCGATTTCGACGCCGTACCCGAACTCGCCGCACTGGTCGCCGACCTGATGGAAGAACTCGACGAACTACGCGTCCGCGCTCGGCCGGCGCGGACGGAGATTTAAGACTGATTTAACGATCACGGTGTCTGTCCCCCTCGAAGATGGCAGCGAGTTGGGGGGCGGGAAGTGGACAGAGAGGTCGTGATAGCTTCTTGGCGCTTGGCAGCCTGTCGGACTGGGCAAAATCGGCTGCAGAAAGCAGCGTAGCAGTCCATGTTCCCCCGAATTTCGATGCCAATAGGTCGACTGTAGCTCGAAGTTCGTGAAAGTCTGTCCTCGCCTCCGCCTTTTTCGCTTCGACTCATCACGTCCGACAGGCTACACGCACCTGATTGCTACAGTCTTTCACTCCATGGGCGTCGATAGCCAGCGTGGAAACCGCTCGCCTTCGTCGCCGTCTCCCTCACACTGAGGGCGCTGTGACCCTTCATGTGGCGGATTTCGCGTGCGACTTCTTCGCGCTTGTCGTTGGCCTCGGTCCTTATGATCCCGTCGGTGTCGACGACGAGCGAACTGCGTTCGCCCTTCTGGATGGCCCCGCCCCACGAAAGCGGCGCATTGATTCCGCGATACGGGCTGCCGTTACGGCGCAGCGGCAGCGGCGAACAACCGATCGGTTGCGTTATCCGCATCCCAGGGCTTCCAGCCATGAGCACATGCACATCGCGGCACCCACTTTTTTCTGCGGCAGCAAAGCCGCCAGGGGGGCCGTCAGCTTTAACGCCGCACGTTTGATCCGGATGGTTGCCGGGCGCGATTCGTCGCAGCCATTATTTCAACAAACGAGCGTGATCGGCTACGGCGAGCGGATGGAGAGTTTTAAAACCGGCAGCTCGCGCCGCCGCCATCGAATCGTTGACTCGCTTGACTCCGACCAACCAAGGGGCACGGTAAATTTGTTCTCTGTGTGAGATCAAGGGGAGAGGTGGCCTGTGGAGTT
>CAYQVH010000006.1:144476-152714 GCA_964420975.1 uncultured Candidatus Accumulibacter sp. | reverse complement strand
CTCCTGCACTTCCAATCCTCGATGCTTATGGAATCGGCTAACTGAGGTTTTTAGGTTGATTCAGTCACAAGGCGTTGGCCAAGGTCTTCCGGGCCAGGATGCTGGCCGGGATCACCGCTGCCGGACTCGCACTGCCGGCGGGCTATCCGACACAGTGGGTGGTCGATTGCAAAGCCGTCGGCAGTGGCGCCTCGGCGCTCCTCTACCTCGGTCGCTATCGGTATCGGGGCGTCATCCGTGAGGAGGATATTCTGGCCTGCCGCAACGGCCAGGGGATATTTCGCGATCGAAACGCGAAGACGGGACAAAGGGAGCAACGCACCGTGGCCGGTGCCGATTTCCTCTGGCTGGTGCTACAGCCTGTGCTGCCGAAGGGATTTCGACGGGCGCGCAATTTTGGCTTTCTGCATCCGAACGGCAAGCGTTTGATCGCGTCGCTGCATTGGCTGCTGAAATTCGTGCCCCCTCTGGCTTCGGCGTGGATGAGGAAACGCGCGCCCATCATCTGCGCGTGCTGCGGGGCGGTGAGGATGATCGTGAAGACGCGCATTCCGTCGGCGCTCGCGGGAGGGCCGTTGATGCCGCTTGCCCCAGGCAGTGCCCTCTGATCCTGTCGGCGAACCATTCGCTAACAAGCGGCGGGGAAGGGGCGCCCACAAGCTGAGGGAGGGGCTCCCCAACAATCAGCGGCCCGCACACGAGAACCCCGCGCTTTCGCCCCCATTCGGCCCGGCTTTGTCGCAAGGGCAGGCCAGACGCTGCCGATTCAGAACCCGCCGCCGATCCGGCCTGCTGCCGGGATGATTCCAAAAAGATATTTGCTATACAGCGCCCGCCTCGCCGCTCAGGGGCCGGGCTCGTCCAACAAAGGGTTCAGATCGTGGCAAGCACGATCTAACCTTGGTAGTTGGGCCTCGGCTCACTCATAGTGTGTCCACATGCGTAGGACACGAACCGTTTTCTCTTTGGTAAAGACCTCGTACACAATGCGGTGCTGAATATTGATGCGACGAGAGTACGCGCCAGTAAGATCACCGACCAATTTTTCGAAGGGCGGTGGATTTTTGAATGGATCTTCGGCAAGAACCACGAGGAGTTCCTGTGCCTTCGGCTTAAGACCACTTGCAGCAAGCTTCTTTGCGTCTTTCATTGCTTGCGTGGCATAAACAATTTCCCAACTCACCACTTAAGCGCCTTCGAGCTTGTTGCGAGGGGCTCGGCCATACCAACTTTAATGGACTCTCGCATGCCAGGCACGGCCAACAGGTATAAGGTTTCCTGAATTGCACTCCAATCTTCAGCGGAGAGCAGCACAGCGCTGCTGCGTTTTCCAGCAATGATGATTGGTTCATGAGACTCTACTGTTTGATCAATGAGACGGTACAAGTTAGCGCGAGCTTCGCTGGCGGTAAGTGTGTTCATTTCGTGCTCCTTCAAAGAAGACCCAAATGGTACGTCATTGCGTACGTCTGTCAAGCAGCTATGCGCATCAATAGGGACACCCTTAGCCGGCCGGAGTTAAGCGAGTGAACGATTCCATGGCGGCGCCAGCCGCCGGTTTTGAGACGGCATCTCCGTTTGCAGCGGCCGATCACGCCCGTTTCTTCGTTTCATGGCTGCGACAAATCGCGCCAGACACCCGTCAGGATCAAGCGAGCGCTGAATCTGCCTGTCGCCCTGGTCGAGGCATCGGGCATCGAGCTCAAGAAGGCGGGCAAGGATTTGGTCGGCCGCTGCCCGTTCCACGAGGAAGACCCCGCGAGCTTGGTCGTGACGCCGGCCAAGAACCTGGTTGGAGTCAATAATCAGGGGCAACGCCCGACGACGCGTAAGCGCGTGTAAGGACTGCCGACTGCCGATCGACAGAAGCTCGTGGAGACGGATAACGATCGGAGGGAGGTTGAGCCATGAATCTACGTAGAACCCTGCTGTTGGCGGCGCTTGCTGCTCTGGTGCTGGGCTTTTTTGCCTTCGACCTCGGCCGTTTCCTGAGCCTCGACTACTTCAAGACCCAGCAAGCCGCGATCGAAGCCTGGCGGGCCGCGCAACCGTTGCAGGCAGCGGCCGCCTTCTTCGTCGCCTACGTCGCCGTCACCGGACTGTCGTTGCCTGGGGCAGCGGTGATGACGCTGGCTGGCGGCGCAATCTTTGGCCTTTTCTGGGGGCTGGTGTTGGTCTCCTTCGCGTCGTCGCTGGGCGCCACGCTCGCCTTTCTCGCCTCGCGCTTTCTCTTGCGCGACTGGGTGCAAAAGCGCTTTGGCGATCGTCTGCGCGCGATCAATGCCGGGGTCGAAAAGGAGGGCGGCTTCTACCTCTTCACCTTGCGCCTGGTGCCGATCTTCCCGTTTTTTGTCATCAACTTGCTGATGGGTCTGACGCCGATCAGGACGCCGACTTTCTACTGGGTGAGCCAGCTCGGCATGCTCGCCGGTACGCTGGTGTACGTTAACGCCGGCACCCAGCTGGCGAAGATTGACTCACTGGTGGGCATACTCTCGCCAGCGCTGATCGGCTCTTTTGTCCTTCTCGGCATTTTCCCTTTGCTCGCCAAGAACGCCGTCGACGTGCTCGCGGCGCGCAAGGTCTATGCCGGCTGGCAGAAGCCGGCCCGCTTCGACCGTAACCTGATCGTCATCGGCGCCGGCTCGGCGGGGCTGGTGACCTCGTATATCGCGGCCGCCGTACGCGCCAAAGTGACCTTGATCGAAAAGCACAAACTCGGCGGCGACTGCCTAAATACCGGCTGCGTGCCGTCAAAAGCACTGATCCGTTCGGCGAAACTGCTCTCGCACATCCGGCGGGCGTCGGAGTTTGGTCTGCGCAGCGCCCACGCCGAGTTCGACTTCGCGACCGTCATGGAACGCGTGCAAGCGATCATCAAGGCCGTCGAGCCGCACGACTCGGCCGAGCGCTACACCGGCCTGGGTGTCGAGGTGATCGCCGGGCAGGCGCGCCTCGTTTCGCCCTGGGAGGTCGAAGTCACGCACCACGACGGGCGCTGCGAACGTCTGACGACTCGTGCCATCGTCGTCGCCGCTGGCGCTCGCCCCTTCATCCCGCCGCTCCCGGGACTTGAAGCCGTCGGCTATCTGACTTCCGATACCGTCTGGGATCTGCGCGTCCTGCCGCGCCGGTTGCTCGTCCTCGGCGGCGGCCCGATCGGCAGCGAGCTGACGCAGACCTTTGCCCGCCTCGGCGCCTCCGTGACTCAAGTCGAAAGAGGGCCGCGCATCATGCCGCGCGAGGATCCGGAGGTTTCGGAACTCGTCATCCAGCGCTTTCGCAGCGAAGGGATCGCCGTCCTCGTCGACCACCGGGCACTCGAATTCGTCGTCGACAACGGCGAGAAGACGCTGATCGCCGAACACCAGGGGCAGCAGGTACGGATCGCGTTCGACGCGGTGCTGGTCGCTCTGGGTCGGGTTGGCAACGTCAGCGGTTATGGCCTCGAAGAGCTGGGCATCGCCGCCGAGCGGACGATCGCCACCAACGAGTTCCTGCAGACCAAGTACCCGAACATCTACGCCGCCGGCGACGTCGCGGGTCCCTACCAGTTCACTCACACTGCGGCACACCAGGCGTGGTACGCGGCGGTTAACGCGCTGTTTGACCCTGTTCGCAAGTTTCGCACCGATTACTCGGTGATTCCCTGGTCGACTTTCGTCGATCCCGAAGTCGCCCGTGTCGGCCTCAGCGAGAGCGAAGCCCGCGCCCGACAGATCCCGCATGAAGTCACGGTCTATGGTATCGACGACCTCGACCGCGCCATCGCCGACGGCGAAGCGCACGGTTTCGTCAAGATCCTGACCGTACCCGGCAAGGACAAAATTCTCGGCGTCACCATTGTGGGCGAGCACGCCGGTGATCTGATCGCCGAGTACGTGCTGGCGATGCGCTATGGCATCGGCCTGAACCGGATTCTCGGTACGATCCACATCTATCCGACGCTCGCCGAGGCCAACAAGTACGCTGCCGGCAACTGGAAGAAGGCGCATGCGCCGCAGAAGGTGCTCGCCTGGGTCGCCCGTTTCCACGCCTGGCGTCGCGGTTAAGGCGAACGCCATGTCAGCTCGCGACCTGTTAGCCGCCGTTTTCCTGGTGCTGACGACAACCGCCAGCGCCTTCGACCACAACCACGCCGCGTGGGACGCGCTGCTCAAGAAACACGTCCGACTGATCGACGATGGCAAGGCGTCGCAAGTGCGTTATGCCGCCCTCGCCCTACCGGCCGAGCGCAAAGTGCTGAAGGCGTATCTCGCCAGCCTGTCGCAAGCCAGCGAGGCGGACTACGCTGGCTGGACACGGTCGCAGCGCCTGGCTTTCCTGATCAACGCCTACAACGCGCAGACCATCGACCTGGTACTCAGCCGCTATCCCGATCTGCAGTCGATCCGCGATCTTGGCAGCGTCTTTCAATCCCCATGGAAGAAAAAGTTCTTCCTCCTCCGGGGCCAGCAGCGCTCGCTGGACGAGGTCGAGCACGAAATGATCCGGGCTCCCGGCGCGTTTGACGAGCCGCGCATCCACTTCGCAGTGGTTTGCGCGTCAATCGGCTGCCCGATGCTGCGCCAGGAAGCGTTCGTCGCCGAGCGGCTCGGCGCCCAACTGGAAGACAGCCTGCGCCGCTTTCTCGCTGACCGAAGTCGAAACCGTTTCGATCCGGCAAGTGGCACGCTCCAGGTATCGAAGCTATTCGACTGGTACGGCAAGGATTTCAGCCAAGGGCACGCGGGCTTTCGGACCCTGCCGGAGACCTTCGCCAGATACGCCGACCGCCTCGCGGATACCCCGGAATCGCAGTCGCAGCTGCGCAAAGGCAACTACAAGCTGGAATTTCTGGACTATGACTGGCGTTTGAACGACGTTCGCTAAGGTCCGGTCCGGGGCTTACTCACTCCAGAGGCGGCTAGCGCCAACCGCGTGCGCCACCCTGGGCGACGACCAAGTCGAGCAGTAGCGGCTGGCCGGCGCGTCGCTCCGCTTGCGCGGGTACCAGGGTGTCGCTGAGCGTTCGCCGGAAGCCGTCACCGTCGTTGTTTGCCAGACGCGCCGTCAGGTCGGCGATGAGGAGTGTTTCGAGTGGCGAACCGGCTAGTGTCGTTCCCTCGCGGTCGAGAATCGCGCGTGCGTGGTGGGCGACCAGCGACCAGTCTCGCGTCCCGGTGGCGCGGAGAAAGGCGAGCCACTGGCCGACGCGAGGGTCACTCTGGCGGCAAGGCATGGTCGCCGCCAACCGCGACCAGATCTCGTCGACCTCTCGTGCGCCGAGCGCCGGATGCGTCCGACGTGCCAGATCGATCAGCGCGAGAACGATCGCTTCGGACATCGCGGTGCAATCCCGATCGGAGACGATCGTCGCGTAGCCCCACCAGAAGCTTGCCGGCAGCGCGTCCGACGCGTCACCGCGGAGCAGGTAATCCCGGATTCGCTGCGCTTCGTAGGCGTGGTTGCCGGCGTCGAAAAAGGTTTGCGCTCCCACCGGTTCGGCTTCGGGTTGTGGGCGCAGGCCGAGGGCTTCGAGCACCGGTACCGGATGGTCGCCGAGTTCGAGCAGGGCGAGGGTGTCCTTCTTGCGCAGGAAGCGGTAGCGCGCTGCGTGTTGATCGACGTACGGATAGTAGTCGGAGTTCGCCGGCGTGCTCAGCGCGGCGAACATCGGCGACCACAAGGCTTTGCTACCCACTCGGCGTAGCGCAATATCGGCGCGACTGGCAATTCCCAGAGGTTCGAGTTCGGCGCGGACCTCCGGGCGATCGACCAGGCGGTAATCGGGCGCGGCAAGTTTTCCGGTCACACGGGCGACGATCAGCATGTTGACGTCGTCGGTGGCGTAAACGGCGTAGTCGGAGAAAACACTGTCCAAGGCGCCGATCACCGAAGCGACCACGGGCAGCGACGTCTCGTAGATTTGCAGCCATTGGACGAACAGGCCGTCCGGCGACAAGTAGCGCGTCAGGTGCTGGTAATACTCGCGCGAGAACAAGGACGCGATGCCGGAAACGTACGGATTCGACGGCTCCGAAACGATTAGATCGTAGCGATTGCCGTGACTCGAGAAGTGCGATCGGGCGTCATCGAAATAGACCAAGCTACGCCGGTCGTTAAAGGCGCGCGTGACACGCGCTTCGAAACCGATGCGCGCGCCGGCGACCATTGCCGGCTCGATCTCGATCGTGTCGACCCGTTCGACCTGCGGGAAGGCGAGCAAGGCGTGGGTCGTCAGGCCGGAACCGAAACCGACGTTGGCGATGACTCGGGTTTCCGGGTTGTGCAGCATCGGAATCACTCCGGCGAGAACCATGGTGACCTCGTCGGGCGACGGCGAGCCCTTGCCGCTCATGTTGAGCGAGGCGTCGGTCTTGCCGTTGGTTGTGATCTCCACATGTCCGCGCGCGTCGCGAGCGAGGCCGATCGACGCCGTCTTGCCATCCTGCCAGTGGAACACGTCGATACCCGGGTCTACAGTCGCGCTGGCGTGACGATAGACGCCGGCCGCCATGCGTTGCGGGTCGAAGTCGACACTCGTCAGGCAGGCGACCCAGGCCAAGGCAAACGCCGCGAGTCCGCCGTAGCGTTGTAGCGCTCCCACTCCCGCCAGTGCCCCGGCGAGGAGGTAGAGTCCCAACGCGCCATCGAGCAGGGTGCCGAAGAGCATCAGACCCTTGAGACCGACTGTCGGCAAGGCCAGGTGAACCGCCGCGATCACGCCAGCGATCGCGCCGAGCGTGTTGGCGGCATAAACCTGACCGATCGCCCGTTCGCCACAACCACTGCGCCACAAGATGAGCGTCAACAGCGGTAGCGTCATCCCGGCGCAAAAAGTGGCGGGCAACATGATCAGCATGGCAATCACGTGACCACTCAGGGCGAACAACACGTAACCGCTGTCGCTGCGGCTCAAGCCCTGCATCATCGCCGCCATGAGGTCGAAGGAGTAGTTGTAGAGCGGCAACGTCGCTAGCGCCAAGGTACCCATCACGATCTGTACCGCACCAAGGAACCGTTTCGGATTCTGCAAGCTGTCGATACGCCGGCGAATCCAGAGACCACCGAGCGCCAAGCCGAGGATGAACGCGGCGAGCATCAATTCGAAGGAATGCGTGGAAGTCCCCAGCACCATGCTCAACATGCGAATCCAGGCGATTTCGTAGCAGAACGACGCCGCGCCGGTGATGGCGGCGGCCCACAGGATCCAGCGCAAACCACGTAGGTTGCCGGCGCTGGTTGCCTCGTTCGGGGCCGCCACTGACTCGCGGGGTCCGACGCGGGTGAGAACGAAGACCAGCAGCGCGAGGCCAAGGTTGATCAGACCGGCAGTGAGCAAGGTACCGGGCAGTCCGACCGCCGAAATGAGCCAGAATCCCGACCATAAGACGCCGACCACGGCGCCCATGCTGTTGGCAAAGTACAACAAGGCGACGGTTTGTCCGGTTGCCGTCTGGTCGAGGCGCAGCACGCCGCCGCTCATCAGCGGGAAGGTGGCGCCAAGCAGCAGCGATTGCGGCAGCAGCAACACCGTGGCGACGATCAGTTTGGCGGCGAGAGCCGCCGCGCCGGGGTCGAGTGACGGTAATAGACGGTCGAAGAGAAAGTGGGTGCTGGCGTCGAAAAACGGATGAAAGCCGATCGCGATCACGCCTATCGCCGTTTCAACCAGCGCGTAAGCGAGAAGGAGGCTGCGCAGGCGGGATGAAAAACGCGACGCCAGCCACGAGCCAGCGGCCATGCCGCCCATGAAAATCGCCAATACCAGGGTCTGCGAAAACGCCGCATGTCCAAGAATCAGCTTGACATAGTGGCTCCAGACGGATTCGTAAATCAGCCCGGAGATACCGGATAAAGCGAAGATCAGGGCATAAATGCGGACCATTCCGTTCTCGCCAAAGGTAAAGAGGGGGGGCTATCGGTCAAGCTGCAGCTGGCAGCCAAACGTCGTCGGGTGGCGGCAAGCGCCGCGAGTATATGCGATTCCCGGCGGACGACAGGCAGTGGTCGAGGTCTCGGCGACGAGCGCCTTGCGGACGAGATTCGAAGTTCTCGTTATTGGCCGTCAACCGCCTCCGGCGTCGGTCGTTAAGGCAAGTACGACGCAGTCGGAAACAAACCCTCCGCAAGAAATCGTCGTAGCAACCATACTAACCACGGAGAAACACCATGCGCACATTTGCTACCCTGATCGTCGCCGCCGCCTTCGCTGCTTCCCCGGCTTTTGCTCAGAAGACCGAAGTCAAAGGCAAG
>CAYQVH010000006.1:0-144376 GCA_964420975.1 uncultured Candidatus Accumulibacter sp. | reverse complement strand
GATCGGCAAGGGCAACACCGCTGCCAACGAAGCCGGCGTGATCGGCGGCAAGTAAGCCTCAAGCTCAGTAAAACCTAGTCAAAGCAACGCTCTAACTTACCCTCAAGGAGAAACCCCATGCGCTCTATCGCTACCCTGATCGTCGTCGCCGCCTTCGCTGCTTCCCCGGCTTTTGCTCAGAAGACCGAAGTCAAAGGCAAGACCGAAATCCAAGCCAAGCAGGAAAACGTCGCGGCCGTCGCGATCGGTAAGGACAACACCGCCAAGAACACCGCTGGCGCGATCAAAGGCAACACCAGCGTCGAAGGCAACACCAAGATCAAGGCCGAGCAGAAGAATGCCGCTGCGGTCGCGATCGGCAAGGGCAACACCGCTGCCAACGAAGCCGGCGTGATCGGCGGCAAGTAATCCGCCAGCCAGACCGGCTTCTGACAAAACCCTCGTCGGGCGATCCGCCCGGCGAGGGTTTTTCTTTGCTCCGTCCTCACGGGCGAGAAACGCGGCGCCTACTCAAACCGCGACGTAACGGCCGGGCCGGTGGTTGATCGCCAGCGTCAGGTTGAGGACGGCGGCGCCGAGCAGCGAGATCGCGAGGCGATCGAGCGGCAGCAGCGTCAGCGCGGCGCCGATCAGGGCGAGGTCGATCGCCAGCTGGACGTACCCGGCGCGCCAGCCGAAACGCTCCTGCAGCCAGTGCACCAAAATGTTCAGTCCGCCCAAACTCGCCTGGTGGCGAAAAAGGATGATCATCGCCATTCCGGCCAGCAGCCCGCCCATCAGCGCCGCGTAGATCGGGTCGAGCTGGCCGAAGCGGACGTGGCGCGGCAACAGATCGGTGGCGGCGGCGAGCAGCGCGATGGCGCACAGAGTCTTCAGCGTGAACGCGCGGCCAACCTGGAACCACGCAAAGACCATGAACGGAACGTTGATGGCGAAATACAGCGTACCGAGGCTGACGCCGCTCGCGTAGTGAGCGAGAAAGGCGAGGCCGACGGTACCGCCGGTGATCAGCCCCGCCTCCTTGAGCAGACCGAGGCCAAGCGAACCGACCATGGCGGCTGCGACCAGCGCCTGGGCGTCCTCGAAGCGACTGTGGCGAAGCGAATCGGTCACCGGCGTGTCGTTGGCCAACGTTCAGGTCGCCAGCGAGCGCGCACTGTCCCGTCGATCTGGCGCAGTCGCAGCGCCAGGTCGGCAGGCGACGGGACATGGCTGACCGGGCGCTCCGGCAGCGAGTCGAGGAAGCGTAGCGCCAGCGCATGGGCGCGTGCCAAGGCGGTTGCAGTCGTATCCTGACGCGGATGGTGAGCGGTCCTCATGCGCCAACCCCAGAAAGCCGAACGGCTGGAAAAGAATGGAGTGCCGCCGACTCGCGGTGCGTCACGGCTTTCTCAGAGAAGCCCCTGGTCCTTGATGAAGGCGACAACTTCCGGCAATCCCTGCCCGGTCTTCAGATTGCTGAAGACGAACGGTCGCTCGCCACGCATGCGACGGGCGTCGTGCGCCATCACTTCGAGGGAAGCGCCGACCAGCGGCGCGAGGTCGATCTTGTTGATCACCAACAAGTCGGAACGGGTGATTCCGGGGCCCCCTTTGCGCGGGATCTTGTCGCCGGCGGCGACGTCGATGACGTAGATCGTCAGGTCCGAGAGTTCGGGGCTGAAGGTTGCGGCGAGGTTGTCGCCACCCGACTCGACGAAGACGATTTCGATGTCTGGAAAGGTAGTCGTCAGCCGGGAAACGGCTTCGAGGTTGATCGAAGCGTCCTCGCGGATCGCGGTGTGCGGGCAGCCGCCAGTCTCGACGCCGAGTATGCGTTGTTGCGGCAGCGCCGCGTGGCGGACGAGGAACTGGGCGTCTTCGGCCGTGTAAATGTCGTTGGTGACGACCCCGAGGCTGTAGCGCTCGCGCAGCGCGAGACAGAGGGCGAGGGTGAGTGCGGTCTTGCCGGAACCGACCGGGCCGCCGATACCGACGCGCAGCGCCGGGCGCCGGGTGGCGGGCGAAGGGAGGGTGATCATGAGCGAAATATCCTGGCGTATTGTGTTTCATGACGGCTCGACGCGAGCGCGAGTCCGGGCGCGAAGTTACTCCAAGCGCTCTCCGGTAGCGCCAGCGACCGTTCGACGAGCGCCGGCAGGCGGGCGCCAAGCGTCAGCAACAGGCGCTGCCCGGCGGACTGCCCGAGCGGTACGGTCTTCAGCGCGGCCAGCACCTGGTTTTCGCACCACGACCAGAGGTACGCCGCCACCGCGTCGCTGGGCGCGATTCGCCAGGCCGCGGCAGCCAGCGCCCACGCGGTGGGGAACGCGATTTCAGGCAAGGACAGACTCGCCGCCGGCAGCGCGACGGGGTCGACTTCGTGCAGCAGGCGGCGTAAGGAATAGCCCATCTGTAGCGTCTCGGCGCGCAACTCGCGGCTTTCGCGGCTGGCGATGAAATCGGCGTTCAGCCGTCGGACTTCATCGTCTTCGGCGTGCTGCCAGGCGAGTTGCAGGCGAGCGGTGAGTGGCGCTTCATAACAGCTGACGGACTCTTCCAGCAGACTGCCGATCCACGCCAGCGCGCTCGCCGGGTCGCGGACATTGCCCACTTCGACCGCCCATTCGAGTCCTTGCGAGTAGGTATAGGCGCCGACCGGCAGCGTCGGGCTCGCGAGTTGCAGCAGGCGAACGAGCGCGAGCGTCACTTGAATTCGTGGATCCGCGCCGGCGACCGGTGCGCCCCATGGCCGGGGTCGTGCGGGGAGTGGTGATGATCGTCGGCGGCCGGTGCCGATCCGCCGTGCGCCTGCGCGCCGTAAGCGCCGCCTTCCGGCGCGAAGGGCGCCTCGACTTCGACCAGCGTACAGCCGAGACCGACCAGCATCTCGGCGAGCACGTGGTCACGCTGCAGGCGCAACGCGGTCGTACGGACTTCGACCGCGACGTGACGGTTGCCGAGGTGGTAGGCGGCGCGCATGAGCTGAAAACTGTCGGCCGCGCGGACTTCGAGCAGCGCTTCCGGCGCTGCCTCGACGACCACGGCGCGGCCGCAACCGGTGAGCAGGCGGTCGCCGTCGCGAAGCACGGTCCCGGCTGGCAACAGATAACCGAACTGCTGGCCGTCGGTCAGCGTCACACGTTGTCGGCTCTTGCGCCGGGCGTCGTAGGGAAGGCACAGCCTTCCGGCGACCGGGGTGTCGGCGGCGGCAAAAGATTCGGCAAACAGCATGCGAGACTCGACTCAGAACAGGAAGTAACGTTGCGCCATCGGCAGCACGCTTGCCGGCTCGCAGGTGAGCAGCTCGCCGTCGGCGCGCACGACGTAGGTTTCCGGGTCGACCTCGATCCGCGGCGTTGCGCCGTTGAGGATCATGTCGGACTTGCGCAGACCACGCGTGTCCCGCACGGCGACCAGCGGTTTGGCCAGCCGCAGCGCGGCAAGTGGCGGGCTGTCGAGCGCGGCTTGCGAAACGAAGGTGACCGAGGTCTTCAAAGCGCCGGCGAAGGCGCCGAACATTGGCCGGTAATGCACCGGCTGCGGCGTCGGAATCGAGGCGTTGGCGTCGCCCATCGCGGCCGCGACGATCATCCCGCCCTTGACGATCAGCGACGGTTTAACGCCGAAGAAGGCGGGCTTCCAGAGCACGAGGTCGGCCAGTTTGCCGACCTCGATCGAGCCGACGAGATGCGCGATACCGTGCGTCAGCGCCGGATTGATCGTGTACTTGGCGAGATAGCGGCGGACGCGGAAGTTGTCGTTCGCTGCCGGCGGCTCGCCCGCGGCTGCCAGAGGGCCGCGCTGCCACTTCATCTTGTGCGCCGTCTGCCAGGTGCGCAGGATGACTTCGCCGACGCGCCCCATCGCCTGCGAGTCGGAAGACATCATCGATAGCGCGCCGAGGTCGTGCAGAATGTCTTCGGCGGCAATCGTTTCGCGGCGGATGCGACTCTCGGCGAAGGCGACGTCTTCGGCAATCGCCGGGTCGAGGTGATGACAGACCATCAGCATGTCGAGGTGCTCGTCGATGGTGTTCACCGTGTACGGCCGCGTCGGGTTGGTCGACGACGGCAGGACGTTGGCTTCGCCGACCGCGCGCAGGATATCCGGGGCGTGCCCGCCGCCGGCGCCCTCGGTATGAAACGTGTGGATCGTCCGCCCTTTGAACGCCGCCAGCGTCGTTTCGACGAAGCCCGATTCGTTGAGCGTGTCGGTGTGGATCGCCACCTGTACGTCCATCTCGTCGGCAACGGCCAGGCAGTTGTCGATCGCCGCCGGCGTCGTCCCCCAGTCCTCGTGCAGCTTGAGGCCGATCGCGCCGGCGCGGATCTGCTCGCGCAGCGGTTCCGGCAACGAGACGTTGCCCTTGCCGAGAAAGCCGAGGTTGATCGGAAACGCGTCGGCCGCTTCGAGCATGCGCTGGATGTGCCACGGTCCCGGCGTGCAGGTGGTCGCGCTGGTGCCGGCCGCCGGCCCGGTGCCACCGCCGATCATCGTCGTCACCCCCGACATCAGCGCTTCCTCGATCTGCTGCGGGCAGATGAAATGGATGTGGCTGTCAATGCCCCCGGCGGTAACGATCATTCCCTCGCCGGCGATGATCTCGGTTGCGCCGCCGATGGCGATTGTCACCCCCGGCTGGATGTCGGGGTTGCCGGCTTTGCCGATGCCGGCGATGCGTCCCGCCTTGAGGCCGATGTCGGCCTTGACGATCCCCCAGTGGTCGACGATCAGGGCATTGGTGATCACGGTATCGGCGACTTCGGCGGCCGTTCGCTGGCCCTGGCCCATGCCGTCGCGAATCACCTTGCCGCCGCCAAACTTGACCTCTTCGCCATAGACGGTGTAGTCGCGCTCGACTTCGATCCACAGCTCGGTGTCGGCGAGGCGAACGCGGTCGCCGACCGTCGGCCCGAACATCTCGGCGTACGCCTGGCGCGTTATCCGCAGGCTCATGCCAGATCTCCCATCACTTGTGCGTTGAAGCCATAAACCTGGCGCTCGCCGGCGAGCGCCACCAGTTGCACGCTGCGCGTCTGCCCGGGCTCGAAACGCACCGCGGTGCCGGCGGCAATGTCGAGACGAAAACCACGCGCCGCAGCGCGATCAAAAGCCAGCGCCGCGTTGGTCTCGGCAAAATGGTAGTGCGAGCCGACCTGGATGGGCCGGTCACCGCTGTTGGCGACCGTCAGCCGGATCGTCGCGCGGCCGGCGTTGAGTTCAATTTCGCCTGCGGCGATCTGCATTTCTCCGGGAGTCATGGCCTCGTTCCTTAAACGATCGGGTGGTGCACGGTCACCAGCTTCGTCCCGTCGGGAAACGTCGCTTCGACCTGAATCTCGTGAATCATCTCCGCAACGCCGTCCATCACGTCGTCACGAGCGAGCAAGGTCTTGCCGTAGCTCATCAACTCGGCGACCGTCCGCCCGTCGCGCGCGCCTTCGACGATCGCCGCGCTGAGCAAAGCCACCGCCTCCGGGTAGTTGAGCTTCAAACCGCGCCCCCGCCGTCGCTCGGCGAGCAACGCCGCGGTAAACAGCAGCAGCTTGTCCTTTTCTCGTGGCGTCAGTTCCATGATGCTCCCTCAAAAAATCACGTGCTCCAGATGCGCGGCGGCACCGCCGCCCGGCCCAGCGCCAGCGGGCGCAGCTGTTTCCAGACGGCGACGAGCCATTCTCGCGCCACCTCGGCGCCTGGTGCCAGGCAGCGGGCAAGCAGCACCTCGGGCAAGGCGGTGACTCCGCTGCGCAGACCCTCGCCCGCGATCGCCTGGCAGGCCGCCAGCCAAGCGCCATCGACCGTGCGGCCGGCAAGCACCAGCGTCGCGCTGACCGGCTGCCCGCCGAGACCGGCTGCCGCCTCGAGCCAGGACGAACCTCCGCGCAAGCTGCCGCGCTCGATCCACAGCGGCCGTCCATCGCTTTCGATCCGCGTCGCCAGGTTGAGCTGGCCACGGCTGAAGCGTTCACCCGCCGCCGTTCGCCCGAGGCAGAGAATTTCCCAGCCGCAAAACACGCCGCCGCCAGCCAGCTCGACGCGCGTCGTCATCTGCGCCTCGGCGCCGTCGAAAACGATCGTTTCCTGCGGTAGCCATTCGACAACAGCCTCCTCGCCGACCCGGAAGAGCAGCGACTGCCGCGCCACCCGACCACCCGAACGATACCACTTGCCGGCGCCCGGTGTCGTCATCTGCGCGTGCGCCGCCGGCGCCGCGGTGACGACGATCTCGAGGCAGTCACCGCCGGCGACGCCGCCGGGCGGATGGAGGACGATCGCCTGACAGACGTCGCCTCCTTCCGGATAGAGCGCCTTTTGTACGCGCAATGGCCCTTGGTGCTCGACGCCCGCCAGTACCGTCCGCTCGTCCCGTCGTTCGAAATCCAGTGCCAGCCGCGCCGGCCACCCCGAGCGAGCGGCCACAACCGCGCTCGCTTCCCTCTCGCCGCGGTTCGATACGTGCAACACGGCTCTCCCTATCGCCAAATTCGGCCAACCGCATCGCCTTCGCCCGGCACGTCCGAGTGACGATTCTTGAGTCTCTTGACCTTCATTGCATCGCCTTGAGATAGGGCGCGATTCGGTTGGCGACGCGGTCGATGGCCGCATACTTCATCAATTCGCTCGCCGTGGTCTTCCGTTGCCGTAGCGCGTCCCGGAGCGCGTCCCGGAGCGCTTCGATGGCGACGAGGCGGCTGAGGATCTTCGCCGGCGAGCAGAGCCTGCTTCACATCGCTCCGCCGCTCGCGCGCTTGCGCCAGAGAGACAGCAGGGTAGGCACCAAAGCCGATCGTCTTTTGTGATCTGGCGAGACGGTACGCCAGCCGCCAAGTCCTCGCCTCGGTCGGCGACACCCAAAGGTACAGCCCACCGCCGTCGAATAACTTGTAAGGAGACTCGGCCGGCTTTGCCGATCGGCGGCGCACGTCAGTCAGACGATTGGTGGCCACAGCAATCGATTGTAGGTATCGCGCCCGGATCCGCGGAGGATATCCACAAGGATACCCATTGCTGTGGTGCGCTGTACCTCGCGCAAGGACGGATGGGTTCGGGCAACGTCGTGCGCAACGATCGCATACGCTGCGGATCTTACGTCACTTTTTGGTTTCAGTGCGGTCACCCGCACGCCCGATCGGGCCTGGCCTGGCGTCCCCACGGGGATTCGAACCCCGGTACCTACCGTGAAAGGGTAGTGTCCTAGGCCTCTAGACGATGGGGACCTAAAACAGGTGTTCTTTCGACTTGCTGGTGGAGGTACGCGGGATCGAACCGCGGACCTCTTGCATGCCATGCAAGCGCTCTCCCAGCTGAGCTATACCCCCGTCGAAAGAAGTGCGGATTATATCGACACACCCGAATCATGTAAACCCGCTCGCCGGGCCGAGGACGATCGGCGCGGACCATCGCTTCACGCCGGAAAGTTTTCGTCGAAGTAACGATGAACTTCTCGCTCGATCGCCGGTTTGAGTGCAAAGAGGAGAAAGCCGAGGTGGATACGGAGGGCGACTTCACGGGCGTCCAGCGTCAGCTCGCCGCTAACGCCGGAACGATTGAATCGTAAAACGTCACCCGTCCACGCGTAATTGAGGTCGAACTCCTGCTGCAGTTCGGCGGCCAGATGTTCGGCCGCCGCGCGCGCTTCGGCCAACGTCTTGCCGTGCTGGCGGCGAATGCTGATCTCACTCATTGCGGATTCCTCAAGGGGTCGGCGACTTCGCCGCTTAGCGCGCGGAAAGCGGCGAAGCGACGGGGGTCGATTTCGCCGCGGCGGTAGGCGGCTTGAACGCGGCAATCGGGCTCGCTGTCGTGGCGGCAGTCGCGAAAGCGGCAGCCGCCGAGCAACGGGCGCAGTTCGCGAAACGCCTGTGCCAGGTCGGTACGGCTCAGGTGGTGCAGTCCGAAGGCCATCAACCCCGGCGAGTCGATCAGCGCGGTCGTTGCGTCGAGTTGGTAGAGGCGAGCGTAGGTCGTGGTGTGCTTGCCGGCGTGCAGGACGTGCGAAATCTCGCGCGTGGCGGCGCGAGCGCCAGGAATCAAGGCATTGATCAAGGTCGACTTGCCCATTCCTGATTGCCCGATTAATAGGCTCGTATGCGCCGCGAGATAAGGCAGCAACACGGCGGCTCCGGTGATCGCGGCGAGCTTCACCACCGGGTAGCCGAGCCGTTCGAAAGGGCCGAGAACCGCCGCCGCCGCGTCGACGCGTTCGTCCAGGTCGCATTTGTTGAGGACGATCAGACTGCGGATTTCCTGCTCTTCGGCGGCAACCGTACAGCGGGTAATGAGCTCGTCGGCAAACGGGGGTTCGGTGGCGACGACGATCAGGATTTGGTCTACGTTGGCGGCGATCAGCTTCTGTCGATCGCCGTCCGAGCGGTAGAGCAGCGTCTGTCGGGCTTCGAGGCCGCTTACGACGCCCTGGCTGGGGCCAGTGCGTTCGACGGTTACCCGATCGCCACAGGCAAGCTCACTTTTCTTTCCGCGCGGGAAGCAGAGCAAGCGTGTGCCGTCGGTCAGCGCGACGCGATACTGCCTCCCGTAGGCGGCGACGACAACGCCGCTGAGGCTCAAATCGCGAGCAGCGCCTCGATCTTCGCTGCGCAGACGAAGTCGTTGCGGGACAGGCCGCCAACGTCGTGAGTGCTGTAGCGGACGCTCACACGGCCGTAGCGGACATCGAGGTCAGGGTGATGGTTTTCTCGTTCAGCCAGGCCGGCGACCGTGTTGACGAACAACAGGGTCGCGGCGTAGCTGGCGAAGGTGAACGACTTGTGCAGCACGCCGTCGTCGCTGACTGCCCAGCCGGGCAAGAACGACAACAGTTCGTTCGCCTGTTCCAAAGACAGGCGGTGTTCGCCGCCACGTAACGGCCGGCAGTTTTCGCGAACGAGTGAATTGTCGGTGGTCATCGGCACCTCCCGTGTGCGCTTCACGCCGACTGCAGGCGAGCAATGCGTAGCGCCGCAGGCGGGTGCGAATCGTAAAACAGCGAGTGTAGGGGATCCGGCGTCAGCGTTGCCGCGTTGTCCTCGTAGAGCTTGACGAGCGCCGTAATCAGATCGTCCGAAGACGCGTTGGCCGCCGCGTAGCGATCGGCTTCGAACTCGTCGTGGCGCGAGAGGACGGTCAGTAACGGGGTAAATAGAAAGGTGAACACCGGGGCGACAAGACAGAAGAGCACCAGTCCAAGCGCCCGGTTCTGGGTGTCGACTCCGAGGCCACGATAGAACCAGGCGGCGTCGACCAGTTGGTCGAAGAGAAACAGCGCCGCCAACGACAGCGCGAACAACAGGGTGATGCGCTTGACGATGTGCCGGTGACGAAAGTGTCCCAGCTCGTGTGCCAGCACCGCCTCGACTTCCGGCGCCTGCAGGCGGCCGAGCAGCGTGTCGAAGAATACGATCCGCTTGGCCTTGCCGAAACCGGTGAAGTAGGCGTTGCCGTGACGCGATCGCCTCGAACCGTCCATCACGAAGAGGCCCGAGCTGGCAAAACCACAACGCGCCAGCAGCGCCTCGACTCGCGCGCGCAAGCTGGCGTCGTCGAGCGGCGAGAAGGTGTTGAACAAGGGCGCGATCCAGGTCGGGTAGATGCCGACCAACAACAGGTTAAAGGCACACCAGAAGATCCAGACGTAAAACCACCAATGCTCGCCCATCCTCGTCATCAGCCAGAGCACGGCGAATAGTACGGGAGCGCCGATGAGGAAGGTGAGTGCGGACTGCTTCAGGCGGTCGACGAGGAAAAGACGCCAGGACATGCGGTTGAAGCCAAACCGTTCTTCGATCACAAACTGGTAGTAAACCGCTAGCGGCAGGTCGGCGAGTGCTGACAGGGCGACGACGCCGAAGATCAGCGCGACGCCGTAGAACAGCCCGTCGAGGCGAAGCAACCAGAAGTCGTGCAGCGCCTGCACACCGCCGCCGAGCGTGAAGGCGACGAGGACAGCGACCTCGACTGCCAGCGCCAAGCAACCGAAACGCGTGCGGGCCACCGTATAGTCGGCGGCCTTCTGATGGGCAGTCAGCGGGATCTGGCAGCGAAAGCTCGCCGGCACGGTGGCGCGATGGGCGACGACGTGCGCGATCTGTCGCCTGGCGAGCCAGAGGCGCAGGCTCACCATGGCGAGCAGCGCAGTCAGAAAGGAGATCGTCAGTAGCTTGTCCATCTGCCTGTGACACAATGCCGACTTCGATTGTTCAGGCGGATTATATGGCACAGGATGCGAATCACCTCGTTTGGCTGGATATGGAGATGACCGGGCTCGACCCCGAGCGCGACCGCATCATCGAGCTGGCGATGGTGGTAACCGACGCGCAGCTGACGACGCTTGCCGAGTCGCCGGTCTGGGCGATTCACCAAGGCGAGACGTGTCTCGAAGCAATGGACGACTGGAATCGGAAGACGCACGGGCGTTCGGGCCTGCTCGAGCGCGTGCGCGCTTCGGTACTCGACGAAGCGGCGGTCGAGGTTGCTGCGCTCGCCTTTGTTCAGGAATGGGTGCCGCAGGCGACAAGCCCGCTGTGCGGCAATTCGGTCGGTCAGGATCGCCGCTTTATGGTCCGCTATCTGCCGCGTTTCGAAGCCTGGTTCCACTATCGCAACCTGGACGTCAGCACGCTCAAGGAACTCTGTCGGCGCTGGCGACCGGAGATCGCCAAAGGCTTTGCCAAGAAGGCTGACCACAGCGCACTGGCGGACATCCGGGAATCGATCGAGGAACTGAAGTACTACCGCACGCACTTCATCCGAGGGTGATCCGCCGCGCGTCCGCCGGCCGCGACGTCAGCTCTTTGGCGGTACCGATCGCTCTAAGCGCTGGTACAGACGGAGCTTCTCGGCGCTCCGGCGGTCGCCTGGCCGCCCGCCTTCCCAAACCTTTCGCCATTCGCGGGCGGCGCTGTCGCTGCGCTCGACCGCCAAACCGTGCACCAGCAACCAACCACACGGGCTGTTCGCCTTTTTCGTCGGCACGGTCCGCAGGCGATCAAAGTAGTCAATCGAAGCAAGAACCGAATCAGCGACGTTGAGGCTGGCAATGCAATCGTAGTCGGCCGGCAAGGCGCGGGCGATCCCTGCCGAGACCGGGCGGTAGGTTTTGCCGTAGTCTACCCACGGTAGCAGGAGCATCGCCGTCAACAGCCAGAACAAGGTCAGGCCGGCCATCCAGTGCATGATGCCACGCATTGGGGAGCGCGGACTGGTAACAATGAGCCATAACCAGGCAGCGGTAGCAACGACGGCGAGCAGCAGCGCCGGTAGGTTGATCGAGCCGACGAAGCCGGGTTCGAGTCGGCTCGCTTGGCGTGCCAGGCGCTCCGGCCAGCCGAAGACGAGTGCGCTCCAGGCAACCCAAACCAGGGCCGAGAACACACTGAAGGTGATCATGCCGAACCAGTCAAAAGCGTTGGCTGCTCCCCGCCGCAAGGACGCAATTCCCGGCACGGCCAGCAGCACCAGTGGCGGCAGCAGCAGCAGTGCCGGCGCGCTGCGGGCGCTATAGGGAATGCAGATGCTGGCAAGAACGACCAGAAACGCCGCCGCCGGGATCACGATCGCGGGTGCCGCGAGCTGGCGGCGCTTCGCCCACAGCGTCCAGCCGGCAAGTGGCAACGCCGGCCACGCGTACCAAGGCAGCAACTTCAAGAACCCCCATAGGTTGTTCAAGGCTTGGCCATTGCCACGCAACTGGGTCAGGTCTGCCTGCCAGAACGCAGCGACGTAGGCTGGAGACACGAACTGCAGAGTAAGCAGCCAGGCACCACCGAGCAGGATGGCGAGGAGAAAGGCGGCGATCACGCCTGCGGCTGCTCGCCGACGGTTGCCTGAGCGCCAAACGATACAGGCCGCCAGCGGTACGAGCGGCAGCATGGGGGGCAAGCCATTGGCCAGAAAGCCAGCCGCCAGGGCCAGACCAAAGACGATCGCGCCCTTGATAGGCTGACGCGCAAGGAGTAACAGCCCCCAGTAAGCGGCGGTGTGCGCCGTCAGCGCCGCAAGCATCGGCTGCGCTTCGTGGGCATGAAAAAGGAAACCGATGCTGCCGGCAAGCAGTAAGGGTGCCGTGGGCGCCTGCTCTCGACCGTTGAGCTCGCGCGCGGCAAGCAAAATGAAAGCGAGCGCCAGCACCGTGCAGACGCCACTGGCGAGACGTACGCCGTCGTGTATCGGTAGCAGCCAACTCGCCAGCCAGCTAGTCACCGCCGCCAGCCAGTAATACAGCGGGGCGTCGGGGTAGGGACGGCCGGCGAGGCCAGGAGTAAGCCAGTTGCCCGCCGACAGCATCTCGTTCGTGACGCCGATGGTCAGCGCATCGTCGTTCTTCCACGGATCATGGCCGACCAGCCCGCTGAAGATGTAGAGCGCGAGCAGAATCGCCAACGTCCAGCCGCTGGGCGGCAGGGTGATTCCTCTAAAGCGGGGAACTTCCGGATGAACGGGCATCGGCGTCGGGGCGCGGACGAACCGGCAATTAAACGAAAAAGGCAGCCGTCGGGCTGCCTTTGCTGCCTAAACGAGCCAAGCTCGCGGACCGAATCAGGCCGGCCGGCGGATGGCTCCGTACTTCTGGTTGAACTTTTCGACGCGGCCTGCGGTATCAATGATCTTTTGTTTGCCGGTATAGAACGGGTGGCACGCCGAGCACACTTCGACGTGCAGCGGCTTCTTCATCGTCGAACGAGTAACAAACGTGTTACTGCAAGAACAAGTAACCGTGACCTCGTTGTAGGCGGGGTGAACGTTGGCTTTCATCGGGGAACTTTCCAGGAGAGGGCGGCGGAAGCAAGTGCGAGGATTGCGAGTCGCCGACTGAATCGAGCAAAACGCCAATTATGGTCGATTGTGCGGCAATTCGCAACGACTTGGCGAGCGAAGAATGATCGCTTGTCGTTGCCAAAGCCTGCAACCCGGTCCCGACCCGTGCCTGCGCGACACGCAAGGGGAAAGCCCACAGCCGACCGGGGTGTCATCACCCGGCATGGCGCAAGGAGCGCTGCTGCCGGTTGTGCGAGCACGCTGCGTCGTTCAGCCGCTGGCGAACGAAACGGATGTGCGTTTCGGCCGCCTGACGAGCCAATTCCGGCTGGTGCGCCCGGATCGCGTCGCGGATGGCGAGGTGTTGTGTCATCAATTGACGCGCCGTTTCGCGGCTGAGCGACATTTCCTGGAGGTTGCGTCGCACCTGTTCGTGCAACAGGCGGTGGACACTGGCGACGAGATGGCCGTAGAGAACGTTGTGCGACGACTCGGCAATCGTCAGATGAAAAGCGACGTCGGCGGCGACTTGGGCGCTGCGGTCGCTGCCTTGGTAGGCGGCGTCGAGACGGTCAAAGGCGTCTTCAAGTCGCTGCAGGTCGGCATCGGTCGCCCGTTGTGCAGCGAGTTCCGACGCCGAGCCTTCGAGCAAATGGCGAAACTCGAGGACATCCTCCTGCAGCAACGGGTGCTCATCGAGCAGTTGTTGCCAAGGGTCGCTGAAGGTGGACGTGAGGCGGTCGGTGACGAAAGTACCGCCACCATGGCGGCTGACGAGCAGCTCGCGTGACACCAGCTTCTTGATTGCTTCGCGCAACGAGGGCCGCGAGACGCCGAGTTCAGCGGCCAGTTCGCGTTCCGCCGGCAGACGATCACCCGGCTTCAACGAACCCTCGACGATGCGCATTTCAAGCTGGTGCGCGATGGCGTCGGGGATACGCGGCAGGTGGAGCTTGTTGTAAGTCATGCGGTGATTGGCGATTAGACTGCCTACTGCAGGGCGATTATGGCAGCAAGTCCGAGGTCTGACCAGTTGTCGGACGGATGACTGTGGTGCGCTAAGCCTTGTCGCAGGACGATTGACAATCGAGCGACTTCCCCGTAATCTTTTGGCAAAGTGGTCTTACCACTTGCACTTTTTGCGAAGGAGGAGAAGCCAGATGCACGAAACGGCGGAGCGCCGGTATCCGGACAAACCGGCGAACGTCTACCTGTTCGGAACCTGCTTGATTGACATGTTCTATCCGCAGGCGGGGATTGACGCGGTTCGCCTGCTCGAACGGGAAGGGATCACCGTTCACTACCCGGCCGACCAGACCTGTTGCGGGCAACCGGCTCACAGCAGCGGCTTTCCCGAACAAACACGCGCCGTGGCGTTGGCGCAGATGCGGCTTTTCCCGGAGCCTTGGCCGATCGTCGTTCCTTCGGGATCGTGTGCCGGAATGATGCGCCAACACTATTCGAAGATTTTCGCCGACGATCCCGCCTTGCACGCGCAGGCGATCGACTTGGCGGACCGCGTCTTTGAGCTGACCGAGTTTCTGGTGCACGTTGCACGCGTGCATTTCGTCGATCGCGGCCAGCCGGTCGCCGTTGCGCTACACACCTCGTGCGCCGCCCGGCGTGAAATGGGGACCCACGGTCACGGCCGTGAGCTGCTCTCGCAGCTAACCGCCGTCGAGCTGCGTGTCCACCCGTACGAAGCGGAATGTTGTGGTTTTGGCGGCACGTTTTCGCTCAAGCATCCGGAGATCTCATCGGCGATGGCCGGTGACAAGGTCGACGCTTTGCAGGAGACCGGCGCCAAGACGTTCGTTGCCGCGGACTGCGGTTGCCTGCTAAACCTCAATCACACCTTGCAGAAGCGTGGCAGTCCGTTTCAGGGCCAACATCTGGCGAGTTTCCTCTGGCAGCGAACGGCGGACGGCGGAGGCGAGCGATGAGCGCGCGCGAGGCGATCTTGCAGCGCTTGCGCGCTGCCCCGCGAGGTCAATCACTGACTCCGCCCGACGTACGTCGCTTCGACCAAGGCGAGAGGTCGCTCCTGCCAGCGAGCAGCCGCGCAACGCGAATCGAGCTGTTCTGCGAGAAGATGGCCGTTTGGCGCGGGGAAGTGATCCGCGTGACGCCTCACGACTGGCCGATCCGACTGCGCCAGTTGTGCGCCGCGAAGGGCGTGCGGTCGCTGCTTTACGGCGCGCAGACGGCGCATGCACCGGCCCTGGTGGCGACCGGCAGCGACGGACTGCTGGCCTACGAGCGTCCGGCAAACGAATGGAAACAGGCGCTGTTCGAAAGCGTCGACGCCAGCCTGACCTCGACCCGCGGCGCGATCGCGGAAACCGGGACGTTGATTCTCTGGCCGGACGCCAAGGAACCGCGTCTGATGTCGCTGGTACCGCCGATCCATTTCGCACTACTCGACGCTGGCTGCATTTACGACACGTTTCTCGACGTGATCGCCGACCAGCGGTGGGCCGACGGTTTGCCGAGCAATGCCTTGCTGGTCTCGGGACCGTCGAAGACGGCCGACATTCAAGTGACGCTGGCTTACGGCGCGCACGGCCCGAAGCAACTGATTGTGCTCTTGCGGGTTGACGAGGGGGACGCGTGATGAGCGGACAGGAGGTGCGTTTTGTATCCGCCAGCGAATTCAAGCAGCGAGCGACGACCGCGCTCGCTGACCAGCAACTGCGCAAGAGCTTTCGTGGTGCGATGGACTTTCTGATCGCCCGCCGAGCGGCGCAGTTTCCTGACCCGGCGGCGCTTGAGCGCCAGCGCCGGCTAGCTGAACAAATCCGGCAGTACAGCCTGTCGCGTCTGCCGGAGTTGCTTGAACAACTCGAACGCAAGCTGACCGAAAACGGTGTGCAGGTGCATTGGGCAGAGAACGCCGAACAGGCCAACGAGATCATCGTTGGCATCGCCAAGAGCCACGCTGCACGCCTGATCGTCAAAGGGAAGTCGATGGTCAGCGAAGAGGTGGAACTCAACCACGCCCTGGCCGAGGCCGGCATCGAGGCGCTTGAGAGCGACATGGGTGAGTACATCGTCCAGCTCGACGGCGAGAAGCCGGCGCACATCATCATGCCGGCGATCCACAAGACAAAACTCGAAATTGCGCGCCTCTTCGCTGCCAAAGTTCCCGGGGCGGCTTATACCGAGTCCGTCGACGAACTGATCGGGATTGGGCGCGCGGTGCTGCGCGAGAAGTTCATGCAGGCGGAAATTGGGCTGTCGGGCGTCAACTTCGCGGTCGCCGAAACGGGCACCCTTTGTCTGGTGGAGAACGAAGGTAACGGGCGCATGTGCACGACGGTTCCCGACGTGCATATCGCGATCACGGGTATCGAGAAAGTGGTTGAGAAGCTCGAGCACGTGCCGCCGCTGTTTGCACTGTTAACGCGCTCGGCGACCGGTCAGGCGATCACCACCTACTTCAACCTGATCAGCGGACCACGCCGGGCGGATGAAAAGGACGGTCCGCGCGAACTGCATCTGGTTCTGGTCGACAATGGTCGTACGCAGGCTTACCGCGATCAGCAGCTCCGCGCGACGCTGCAGTGCATTCGGTGTGGCGCGTGCATGAACCATTGTCCGGTGTATACACGCATCGGCGGTCACGCTTACGGAACGACGTATCCGGGACCGATTGGCGATATCGTCTCTCCACATCTGCTCGGCCTGGGGGCGACGCACGTGCTGCCGACGGCATCAAGCCTCTGCGGTGCTTGCGGCGAAGTATGCCCGGTCAGAATTCCCATTCCCGAGCTCCTGATCCGATTGCGGAGTGACGCGCAGCACCCGGCGAGTGCCGGTCGGCCGCCGCTGCGCGGACAAGGAGCCGCGCGCAGCCGGATGATCGACGCCGTGTGGTCGGCGTGGGCGAGTTTGTACACCCATCCGACGTGGTACCGCGTCTTCTCCTGGCTGGCGACACGATTTCGCGGGTTGACGCCGCCTGCACAGGGCGGCTGGACGCTCAGTCGGACGCCGCTGAAGCCGGCATCGCGCACCTTGCATGAGCAATTGGCGGCGCGGCGGAAATTTTAATTCAATGACGTACGACCAGGCGGTGCGGCGCAGCGTGTTCGTGACATTTGCCCGCAACGCTGCCGAGCGTCGATTGACGCTGTTTCTGGTCGCCACCTATACTTTGTCCGTTGTCTCCCGCCATCGGTCTGCTTTGGCGTCTCGTCCCTCCTTGACCAGCGGGCGATAACTTCACCCGTCCCGAACGGCCGGCAGGGCAACACCGGCGCAGCGAGGCTTCTAGCGGGGCGGGTCAGTCGTGTGGGGTACGATCGCAGACGTTCGCAACGACGTCCGCTGCCGTCGGCAGTCAAGCCCCGGATTGAACGGAGGCGGAAAACCGTGCTACCAGTTTGCGTCAAAACGCCGAAAGGGCTCGAAGAAGTTGAGCGCCGAACGTATCGCCTGCCGATGCGGACGCGCCAAATCCTGATCATGATCGACGGCAAACGTGACTACGACGCCTTGATCGCCATGTTCCCCGAAAACACTTTGGCCGGCGTCGTTCAGCAGCTGATCGAAGGGGGTTTTATCACCCCGCTGCACAAGCCGGCACCGGCGGTGAGCAACCACCCGCCGGCGGTGACCGCGACTGCGCCGCGTCCTTCAGCCTTCGATGAACAGCGGGTGAAGATGGCGCGCGACGTCATGATCAGTAGCTTGGTGACTTGCGCTGGCGCTGCCGCCATGAGCGTAGTTACGCGCCTGGAATCCGCGTCCCGGCTCGAACAGTTGCACTCGCTGTCGCTTCCCTGGCGCGACGCGCTGGCGACTACCTCCGACGGGCGGCGGCAACTTCCGGAGTTGCAGACGAGACTGGCGGTGATCGATCCAGGATTCGCCACCCTCCTGCAACCGGCTTCTGCCAGCGCGTCCGACCGGGTGCCCGGCAGCGAGTTCGAACGCCTTACCAAAGCGCGCAATTTCATGATCAACACGCTCGACACCTTCGTCGGGATCGCCGCCTCAAGCCTGATCGAGCGCGTCGAACGCTGTCCGAACATCGACCAGCTGCGGCAGTTGTACGTCGAATGGCGTGAAACGATGGCGCTCACCAGCGCCGGTCGCAAGCGGCTTCCCGAACTCGATCAGGAACTGGCGGCGCTGGTTAAGTAGGCGGTTCGTAGAGAGCTATCGGGCGTGCCGCCGATCGCGGCGAAAGACTGCGCTTGGGGTTAGCGGAGCGTCAGCCGGAAGCCCGTATGCGGGTGAATCAGCTCCGAGGTGTCGTCGATGAAGATGTCCTGGAGCAAGAAGCCGAGTTTGGCAATCATGAAGGGAGACAGCGTTTCGCTGTGTTCGAGGATCAGCTCCTCACCCTCCTTCATCGCCCGTGCCAGCGGACCATAGTGAAAACAAAGATGGTGTCCATCCCAGTGCTGGTTGCCGATCAGTTCGTCGAGGTCGGTACGCTCGGTGCAGGTGTGCATCATGGTGATTCTCCCAAGAGCGAGGCTCTTGGATGAATTAACGGCCGATGTTGGGAAAAGGTTTAGCCATCGGCGCAGAGTTTTTCTTTCCGGGTCGCCGCGCCGGCACAGCGCGGTGACCGACGATCAGCGAGCAGCACCGAGCAGAAAATCGAAGGCCTCCTGCCACCAGCTTGCATCGAGCTGGCAAAACCAGTCGTTGTGTCCTGCGCGCCTAATCACCGACAAGCGCTTGGGTTCCGAAAGCGCATCGAAAAGAGCACGTCCGAAACGCGGCGGGATGATTTCGTCGTCGTCGGCGATGGCCACCAGGACCGGCCGCCTGATCGCGGCGAGGTGCGTGACGCTGTCGTACTCGTCCCTTAGCAGCCAGCGCACCGGGAGCAGGGGGTAATGGTGGCTGGCAACGTTTGCCAGGCGGTCCCAAGGCGTAATCAGCAACAGTCCGTCGACCAGGTCTTTCTGCCGGCTCGCTGCTGCCGCTGCTACGCCGGCACCAAGCGATTCGCCAACGATCAGCAGGGGAGCGGGGAACTCGCGACGTGCGAGCGCAATCGTCTGTTCCGCAGCGGCAACCAGGCTTTGCTCGCCGAGTTCGCCGCGACGCGGACCGTAGCCGGGGTACTCGGCGAGGATGACACGCAATCCCAGGCGACTGAGCACCTCGACATAGAATTGGCGGTGGCCGGCGTGGCCGGCGTTACCATGAAACACCACAACGGTGGCACGGGTTTCGCCGGGTGCTTCGGCAAGCAGCCCCTGGAACTCGGAAGCGTTTGGCCAGGCTGTCAACCCGTCGGCGACCATCTCGGAGACGCTGGCGACGGCCGGAAAGTAAAGCAGGTGGCTCTGGAACATGACGACTCCGGTCAGGAACAGCAGGTAACTGCCGATGACGATTTGCAAGACAGCCGGCGCCTGCCAGCGCCTTGCGTGCGGACGCGTCGTCGTGGTCGCATCGACCCGTGACGGCGAAACCTGATCAGGGGCGTCGGACGACACGTGCGTCCTCGAACAGCGAGGTGATTTCGACCCGGCTGATCTGGCGATCGTCGGGAACGAGATAGAGGATCGGCGTGATCAACTCCTCGAAAATGCCACGCAGGCTGCGGGCACCGGTTTTGTATTCGATGGCGATATCGGCGATCTGTTCGAAGACCCGCTGAGCGATCCGCAACTCGACTCCTTCGCCCCGGAAAATTTCGACGAACTGTCGATAGATCGAGTTTTTCGGCACGCTCATGATGCGCACGAGCATCGATCGCGACAGTGGATGGAGCATGGCGACCACAGGCAAGCGACCCGTGAATTCCGGAATCAGACCGAACTCGAAAAGATCGGTTGGTTTGACGCGCTGGTTCAGACGATCGAGAATTTTCTGGTTATCGTCGTTCGACGTAGCGATGAACCCGAAGCCGTGAGTCTTCGCCATGATGCTCTCGAGGCCGACGAAAGCGCCGCCGCAAATGAACAGAATGTGGCTCGTGTCGAGATAGCGCTCGCCTTTTAGCTTGACTGGCGCGCCCTCCATGATCTTCAGCAGCGCGTGTTGCACGCTTTCGCCCGAAGGCCCGCCCTCCTGCGCGTTGCGGACCTTCAGCTTGTCGATTTCGTCGATGAAAAGGATTCCGCGCTGGGCCACCGGCAGATCGCCGTTTGCCCGATCGAGCAAGCGCTGCAGAATGGCCTCGATTTCCTCGTTGACGTATTTCGTCTGCGCCAGCGAGGTGGCGTCGGCAGTGACAAAAGGGACTTTTAGCAGCCGCGACAGCGTCTCGCAGAGCAGCGTCTTGCCGGTTCCCGAAGGGCCGACGAGCAGCACGTTGCTTTTCGCGAAGCGCTCGCGCTCGTCCTGCCATAGCGCGATCTTGCGATAGTGGGAGTAGACGGCGACCGCGAGGATCTTTTTCGCCTCGTCCTGGCCAACGACGTACTGGTCGAGATAGCGGACAATCGCGCTCGGTGTCGTTTCTCGGTCGAGCACGGATTCGCCTTGTACGCGAGGACTGCCAGCGCTCGGGCTAGCGTCCCTTGAAGTCGAGGAACATTTTGAAGCAACGCGCGAAAGCAAGCGGGGTCTCGCAGTGTTCCGCCCACAGCTCCGCGGTGAGCGAAAAGGAAACTTCACCGTCGGCCTGATTGTCCCTGACCCAGACCAGGCGGCGGTCGCTGAAGACGCCAGTCGGCAGGTGGCAGCGAATGAAATCCCAGACCTCGGCGAGGTCGTCGAAGTTGCCAAGGTTGCCGGTTTCTTCGGCGCCTTCCTCTTCTTCGACAAATACCTGATAGCGCATGGCCAAACCTCGACTCGGGAAGGGCACGGTCGTTGCCGGGCGGATTAGCGGGAGGGTGAGGGGCGACATTATTGGCGAAGCGGAACAAATAGTCTATCCCGCAGCAGCGCGGCGGGTGGGCAAGCCGCGCGAACGCCGTGCGCGACGCCTAAGGAGCCTGTAGGGCAGACAGCTCCTGCTCGTCGAAGCCAGCCGCCCGTCTGGCTTCGAGATTGAATGGTCCGCGCGGGCGTGGCGCGCGGTGAGTCCGTGCCAGCTCTTCCTGGCTCGCGAGTGGGTCCCGGCGCTGTTTTGCGCATAGCCAGTGGAACCAGCGATTGCCAATCGCCACGTGACTGATCTCGTCGCGAAGGATGAGGTCGAGGAGCGCCGCACCGCCTTCATCGCCGACGCGTTGCAGTTTGTCGCGGATCGACGGTGCCGCGTCGAGGCCACGCGCTTCGAGCGTCCGCGGTACCAGCGCCAAGCGTGCGAGCAAGTCGTGGCGGGTCTTTTCGGCCATCTCCCAGAGACCATCGTGTGCCGGAAAGTCGCCGTACGTGAAACCCAAAGTGGCCAAGTGTTGCTGCAGTAGCCGAAAGTGACGCGCCTCGTCGTGAGCCACTGCGATCCAGTCGCGGTAGAAAGCGAGTGGGAGATCGTCGAACCGCCAGACGATGTCGAGTGCCAGATTAATGGCATTGAATTCGATGTGCGCCAGCGCATGAAGCATCGCCGCTCGCCCGGCAATCGTCGTCACTGACCGCTGTGGAACCTGTGTTGGCGAGACGAGCGGCGGGCGCGGCGGACGACCGGGAAGCGACTCGCCGGCCAATAGGCGCCTCTGGTCGGGCGGGCTGAGGTCGATGTCGCCGCTGACGCCGATTGCGTGGACGGCAGCACACTTCGCCTCTGGCGTTGGCACGAGAAGGGCGTCGAAAGCCTGCTGGCGAATCGTCACGCGGCACACACGACGGTCGTTTGCCGTCGCCAGGCCGAGCCGCGTCGTTCGTTGAGGCTGCGATAGGGTTCTGGCATGGCGCTCATCCCGCCAGCAGTTCCTCGATCTGACTGGCAAGGGTCTCCGGCGCCGTCGCCGGCGCAAAGCGCGCGCTGACCTTACCTTGTCGATCGACCAGAAACTTGGTGAAGTTCCACTTGATTCCCTCACTGCCGAGCAAGCCAGGCGCCGCCTTTTTCAGGTACTGGTACAGCGGGTGGGCGCCGTCGCCATTGACGTCGATCTTGGCGAACATCGGAAAGCTGACCCCGTAGTTCTTCTCGCAGAAGTGGGCAATCTCCGTCGCCTCTCCGGGTTCCTGGCCACCAAACTGGTTGCAGGGAAAACCGAGAACGGCGAATCCGCGTTCCCGATAGCGCTGGTAAAGGTCTTCAAGGCCGCGGTACTGCGGCGTGAATCCGCACGCGCTGGCGGTGTTGACGATCAGCAGGACCTGGCCCTGGAACTCGGCGAGCGATTGGCTACCGCCTTGCAGGCAGTCGGCGGTGAATTGGTAAAGAGGGGAGGTCATCGTCGTTTCTCCGCAACAATAGGGGGCGTCCTATGCCGGCAGGTCGTCAACCGGTACGCAGGCACAGAACAGGTGACGGTCGCCGAAAACGTCGTCGATGCGGTTCACGCTCGGCCAGAACTTGTTGTCAGCCACGTAGGGAAGCGGAAACGCCGCTTGCTGGCGAGTATAGGGTCGCTGCCAGTCGTCTTCGGCAAGATCGGCCTGGGTATGCGGTGCGCGTTTCAGCGGGTTGTTGTCGGTCGGCCACTGGCCGGTCTCGATCCGTCTCACCTCATCGCGGATGGCAACCAGGGCTGCGATAAAGCGATCGAGTTCGGCCTTCGACTCCGATTCAGTCGGCTCGACCATAATCGTTCCCGGAACCGGAAAACTGACCGTCGGGGCATGAAAGCCGTAGTCCATCAGTCGCTTCGCGATGTCGATCTCGCTGACGCCGGTCACCGCCTTCAGAGGCCGGATGTCGAGGATGCACTCGTGCGCCACACGCCCGTTGCGCCCTCGGTAAAGCACCGGATAGTGCGCCTGCAGCCGGCTGGCGAGGTAGTTGGCGTTGAGAATCGCCACCTGGGTGGCACGCGTCAGCCCCTTGCCACCCATCATCGCGATGTACATCCAGGAAATCGGCAGAATCGACGCCGACCCCCAAGGCGCCGCAGCGATCGCTCCCTGGCCAAGGTGGGGGCCACCAATCGGCTGCACCGAATGGTTGGCCATGAACGGTGCCAGATGGGCCTTGACGCCGATCGGCCCCATTCCCGGGCCACCACCGCCGTGCGGAATACAGAAGGTCTTGTGCAGGTTGAGGTGGCTGACGTCGGCACCAATTTGCGCCGGTGACGTCAAGCCGACCTGCGCGTTGAGGTTGGCGCCGTCCATGTATACCTGTCCGCCGTGCTCGTGCACGATGCGGCAGACGTCGGTCACCGCCTCCTCAAAGACGCCATGCGTTGAGGGATAGGTGAGCATCAGACAAGCGAGTTCATTGGCGTTCGCCGCCGCCTTGGCGGCGAGGTCGGCGACTTCGATGTTGCCGGCGTCGTCGCAGTCGACGACCACGACGCGCATGCCACACATCTGCGCGGTGGCGGGGTTGGTTCCGTGGGCCGATTTCGGGATCAGGCAGACGTTGCGTTGGGCCTCGCCACGACTGGCGTGGTAGCGCGAAATGGCGACCAGCCCCGCGTATTCCCCCTGCGCTCCCGAGTTGGGCTGCATACAGAGGGCGTCAAATCCGGTGATCGCGCGTAGCCAGCCTTCGAGTTCGCCAATCATCTGCTGGTAACCCTCGGCCTGGTCGAGTGGAACAAAGGGGTGAAGGTCGGCAAACTGCGACCAGCTGACCGGAATCATTTCGCTGCTGGCATTCAGTTTCATCGTGCACGAGCCCAGCGCAATCATCGAATGGTCGAGCGCCAGGTCCCGGTTCTGCAGCGTTTTCAAGTAGCGCAACATCTGGGTCTCGGTGTGATGGCGGTTGAAGACCGGATGTTGCAGGATGCGGTCGCAACGCATCAGGGCCGCGGGCAGCGCGGGGTCGGCGTCCAGCAGCTGCCGGTCAAGCGCTGCGACGTCGGCGTGTACCCCGGTCAGCAGCTTGATCAGACGCCCAATGTCGGCCGGCGAAGTCCGCTCGTTGACCGCGACGGCGAGGATGCCGGGAGCCACCTGGCGCAGGTTGTAGCCGGCCTCGGCAGCGGCCTTGTACGCGCTTAGCGCACGGCTACCGAGATTGAATCGAACGGTGTCGAAAAATTGCCGGGTCAGGACGCTGATTCCGGAACGATGGACGGCTTCGGCAAGGATGGCCGCCAGACGGTGGAGGCGGGTGGCGATGGTGCGCAAACCTTGCGGTCCGTGGTAGATGGCGTACATCGCCGCCATATTGGCAAGCAATACCTGTGACGTACAGATGTTGGAATTGGCCTTTTCGCGCCGAATATGCTGTTCGCGCGTCTGCAGCGCCATACGCAAGGCTCGCTTTCCGCGGCTGTCGACCGAAACGCCGATGAGGCGACCGGGAACGGCACGCCGGTACTCGTCGCGGGTAGCAAAGAAGGCTGCGTGGGGGCCGCCGAAACCGAGCGGAATGCCAAAGCGCTGTGACGATCCGAGCGCGATGTCGGCGCCCATCTCGCCAGGGGAACGCAGCAGAACAAGCGCCATCAGGTCGGAGGCGAGCGCGACGATCCCGCCGCGCGACTTGACTGCCGCGATCTGGCCACTGAGATCGCTGACTTCACCGTGATCGTTTGGATACTGGAATAAGGCTCCAAACACCTCCTGTCGCGCCGCTTCGTCGGGGGCACCGAACACTAGGTCAAAGCCGAAGAACGCGGCGCGGGTGCGGACGACGTCGATCGTTTGCGGAAAACACGCTGCGTCGACGAAGAAACGATTGGATTTTGCCTTGCTTACCCGCCTGGCCATCGCCATCGCCTCGGCGGCGGCCGTCGCTTCGTCGAGCAGCGAAGCATTGGCCAGTTCGAGGCCGGTAAGATCGGCGACCATCTGCTGAAAGTTGAGCAAAGCCTCCAGACGCCCCTGCGCAATCTCCGCCTGATACGGGGTGTAGGCGGTATACCAGGCGGGGTTCTCCAACACGTTGCGCAGGACGACTGCCGGCGTCAAGGTGTCGGAATAGCCCATACCGATCAACGAGTGCCGGATACGGTTACGGTCGGCCATTGTACGCAAGGCGGCAAGCGCTTCGTGTTCTGGGCGCGGCTCCGGCAGCGCCAGCGGCGCCGTGAGCCGGATCGCCGCCGGCACCGTCTGCTCGACGAGATCGTCCAGGTCGCTGGCGCCGACCGCTGTCAGCATGGTGGCCATCTCGCTTGGCGAGGGACCGATGTGACGGCTCAGAAAGTCGTCGCGCTGTTCGAGGACAGAAAGGGGAGGCGCTTCCATGGGCGGATCCAGGCGGAATCAGACGAACTCAAGCGGCGTCCAACAGCTGTTGATAGGCGGAGGCATCAAGCAGGTTCTCAAGGTCGGCGGATTGCTCGGGCCGCAGGCGGAACAGCCACTGGCCATAAGGATCCTGGTTGACGAGTTCGGGCGCATCGACCGCCGCCTGGTTGACCTCAAGCACGACGCCGGCCACCGGCGCATAGACGTCGGCGGCTGCTTTCACCGATTCGACGACGGCCACCTCCTGTTCGGCAGCAAAAAGGGCGCCGACCTCCGGTAGTTCGATAAACACCAGGTCGCCGAGCAGCTCCTGAGCGTGGTCGGTAATCCCGATGGTGATCGTGTCGTCGGCTTCACGACGGACCCACTCGTGACTCCTGGTGTATTTGAGGTCGGCAGGAAGGTTCATGGCTACTCCTGAAGGGGGGCGAGGGTAAGGGGGCTCTTGACCGGCAAAATCGTAACGAAATCAATCGCTAAACCAGAATTTCACCGTGCCGGACGAAGCACGGCTTGACGACTCTTGCGGTCAGGGGGCGGTCGCGAATGACGACGTCCACCGCGTCGCCGATCGCCACCTGCAACGGCAAACGGGCGAGCGCTATCGATCGCTGCAAGGTCGGCGAGAAACTGCCGCTGGTCACCTGACCGTCCCCGTGGCGAGTAGTGACCAGCTGATGCGCCCTGAGAACGCCGCGATCCTGGAGCACGAGGCCCAGAAACTGCGACTGCCGCGGACGTGCGAGCAGCGCTGACTTGCCGACAAAATCACGCTCGGAAACGAAGTCGACGGTCCAGCCGAGGCCGGCGTCGAGCGGTGAAACGGTAGCGTCCATGTCCTGACCGTACAGGTTCATTCCGGCCTCCAGACGCAGCGTGTCGCGCGCACCGAGACCGCAAGGGCGGACGCCGGAGGCAACCAGATCCGACCAACACGCGGCAGCCTGTTCGGCCGGCAGCGTAATCTCGTAGCCGTCCTCACCGGTATAACCGGTACGGGCAATCAGAAGATCGCCGCTGACGCACGATGTAAAGGGCGGCAACGACTCGCACGCCGAACGGTGTTCCGGTCGCGTTTCCCAGACGCGCCGACGCGCGTTCGGGCCTTGAACCGCGATCATCGCCAGCGCATCCTCGCCCTCACGGCGCGGGCGAATGGTCGCCGCGAGTTGCCAATCGGCAAGACAGGTCGCCATCCAGGCGAGATCGCCGGCCGCCGTACCCGCATTGACGACCAGCCGGTAGCGTGTCTCATCGAAGAAATAAACGATCAGGTCGTCGACGACGCCTCCACTCTCGTTGAGCATCGCGCTGTAGAGCGCTTTACCCGGCACTTTGAGCTTGTCGACGTTGTTGGCCAGCAGGCGACGCAGGAAGTCTTTCGCGTGCCTCCCCACAAGGTCGACCGCACACATGTGCGAGACGTCGAACACGCCGGCGTCGCGGCGTACAGCATGATGCTCTTCGATCTGGGATCCGTAATGGAGCGGCATCTCCCAGCCGCCGAAGTCGACCATCCGTGCGCCGATATGGCGGTGAGTCTCGTTGAGGGCTGTCTTCTGCATGATGATCAACCTCTTGCACGGCCTTGTTTAAGCCGATTCGACAAACAAGAAAGGGGCGAACCCAGTATCGAGCTCACCCCTCTGTCCGTCTACCTGAGAGATTGTCCGCGCGACTCACGTTGCCCGTCGTCGCCGCGTTGCCCCATCGGTGGGCGCCCTGCACTGCCGGCGCCGCTCTCCAGAGTTCACTACACGAACGGTCCTTGATGCCTGCGCGTTTCCGGGTGGGATTGCGCCTTCGGCGGCGGCAGAGCCGCTCTCTCCCGTTCGCAATAGGTGAATAGTATCGTTTTCCGGGGTCGACTGACAAGTCTCGGCGAAGTGCAACAGGCCGCTGGCGCGAGGTCCAGGGATCCCCGGCGAAGTCCCGCTTCAGGCCGCGCCATGGTGACGGGAAGCTACTGCCAGACAGCCGCGTTTCTGCCCGAAGCCGCGAAGCAACTTGGCGAGCCCAGCGGACAGACGACGAGGTACGTCGCCTTTTCGCCACAACCAGAGATACCGATCGTGTATTCGGCGCGCTCCATTCCATTCCACAGGACCGGTTGCAACAGATTGGTCGACAGTACGACGCCGGTCGCGCCCGGGCACGACAGTTCGAACTGACCGCGGCGAACCGCGGTCTGGATCGCAATACTCTCCTCGCTGGCGAGCAGTTGTTGGTCGCTTGTGCAACCGACGACTGCCAGGCACGCGCCGGCGAGCGCCAAGGCATACCGATTTCTCGCTGTTTCCATAGCCCACCCCGTATCCCTTTCGCCGGCATAAGGTCGCGTCGTTGCCAACGGCCGAGTATGGTGGTCGCGCGTCACTATCGTCAATGGTCAGTCACGAAGAAGCGCCTGAACCGTGTCGCCGGGCAGCGACACGGCAAGCGTTTGTCGGATCGGCGTTTCTACCCGCCGACCGGCGCAGCTGTCGGGGCTTCCCGACAGCTGCTCGGCCCGAATCGTCGTTAAGCCTGGGCGCGACGACTAACCTACTGATTGGTTGTTAAAAACTTTAGTGGGCACGATTCTCGCTAAGAGGTTCGCGGGAGTGCTCGCAAGAGGCTGCCGACGAAGCCGGGAAGTGGGCTCGACCGACGAACGGTGTCCGCCCGGTGTTTCTTGCGGTTCACAAGCGGCGTGATCCTGATTCTGCTTACGCCGACCATTGGAATGTCCGAACCAGGAAGGAGAGTTGTGGTGAGAGAAAAGAGACGATGGCTTTTGCTGCTGGCGGTTTCTGGATCGATTGGCACCGCTTCGGCAGCGCCCTATGGCACACCAGCGGAGGCGCGCGGGATGCTGGAGAGAGCGGTTGTTGCGATAAAGACCGACAAACCCAAAGCGATCGAGAAGTTCAACAAAGGTGAAGACGGCTTTCTGGACCGCGACCTGTACGTCTACTGCGGTGGCCTCGACGGCAACTTCACCGCGCATCCCAGCCTCCTTGGCAAGAGTCTGCGAGACCTCAAGGACAAGGGCGGGAAAGCGTTGGGCGAGGAGCTCTATGCTGCGGCCAAAGAAGGGTCGATCGCCGAAGTCAGCTACCTGTGGTCGCGTCCGGGCCACGCCGAGCCCGTGCCCAAGGTTGCCTACGTCACCAAGGTCAGCGATCAGGTCTGCGCGGTCGGCTACTACCAGTAGTCGATGCCGACTCCGTTTCCGGACTGCGCGAGCGGGGAATGGCCGAGCAACTGCTCGCGCTCTGCCTCTTTCGCGCCGACGAGCGGTTGAGACCTTCCTCTTGGCAACCCGCGCCTGACGGTCTAGTATGGCAGTGACTTCCTGACCAGACCAGAAAGGACGCTCGATGAAGACCCTCAGGCAACTGCTCGCCGATAAAGGTGGACCACTGGTCATTGTCTCGCCTGAAGACGCGGTGTTTCACGCTTTGCAGGTGATGGCCGATCACAACGTTGGCGCTGTCCTCGTTCTCGACGGCAGGCAACTCGTTGGCATCTTTAGCGAGCGTGACTACGCCCGCAAGGTGATTCTTTATGGAAAGGCTTCGAAGGACACGCGGGTGCGCGAGATCATGACCGATAAAGTGCTCTATGTGACGCCGGAACGAACGGTTGATGAGTGCATGGCGATCATGACCGAGAAGCATTTCCGCCACCTGCCCGTTCTCGATGGCGACGGCCGAGTGCTTGGCGTCGTTTCCATCGGTGATGTGGTGAAGGAAAAGATCTCCGAACAGCAATTCCTCATCGAGCAGTTGGAACGGTACATTACCGGCTGATCGCTGTTTGCTCCGTCGTCTGAGGTTGGCGCTGGTGAGAGGGAAGTGGGGCGGTCGCCATCGCTCGGGAAACACGTTGGGGAGTCACGGCATTTCGTCGCGCACAAACAGTGCCAAGTGTTGAGTTTCTCCCCAGGCGTCGAGGTGCCACGCGTTTCCCCGCGTGCTGACCCAGTTGATCGCTGCGTTCGGAATCAGGAAGTCCCGAGGCGTGTCGAGTGGCTTGCCACGGACGAGGCGATTCACAATATCAAGCACGCCGCCATGGGTGACGACGATGATCGACTCTCCACTATGAGCGGCAGCGAGCCACTGTAGTCCGTTGCTCACGCGTTCGTGTAGCTGCAACAGGCTTTCGCCCCCACACGGAATCACGAACTCCGGGTCGCGACGCTCGAAGGCCAAGTAGTCGGCGGCATAGGTCGCGCGTGATTCGGCGTACGTGAGTCCTTCAAAGAGTCCGTAGCGTCGTTCGCGAAAGTCCGGCCGCAGGACGGGTGGCAGTCCGAGACTGACGGCAATACACTCGGCGGTTTGCCGGGCGCGCAGCAGATCGCTGCTGTAAACAGCGGCAAACGTCTGCGCGGCCAGCCATTTGGCCGCTGCCATCGCCTGCTCCAGACCCGCTTCGTTGAGGCCGATGTCAATCTGTCCCTGGATCCGCTGTTGTGCGTTCCAACTGGTTTCGCCGTGCCGGACAAGACAAATTCGGGTGGTTTGCATCACTAATGGTGTCAGCTAGCAGCCTGTCGGACTTGATGAGTCGAATCGAAAAAGTGGGAAGCGTCCCGGTCGCCTCTATCGCCGGGCACATTCTAAGTCATTGGCGCGCGTGCTTTGCCTCCGCCAGTCGACCTTGGCCAACTCGACAGAGCAGGTTGAGGCCGGTCTTGCCAAAAAGCGATTGCTGCGTCGCAACCGTCGCCACCCGGACAAGTTGCTATAGTGAGTAGGCGTTGCGCAACCCGTCGCGGCGCCCTTACGGCGAGTCACCGATCACTCAGTGGAGGAGAGCTCATGCAGAAATCCCTGCACATCGATGCCGGAAAATGTACCGGCTGCCTGCAATGCGAAATGGCCTGCTCCTACGAGAACGAAGGTCTGTTCAATCCGGCGAAGTCACGGATCAAGGTCTTTGACTTTCACCACGAAGGCCGCAAGGTGCCGTATACCTGCACGCAGTGCGCCGAAGCCTGGTGCCTTAACGCGTGTCCGGTAGAGGCGATCAAAGTGGACGGCACGACCGGCGCCAAGGTCGTTCTCTCCGCCGTGTGCGTTGGCTGCAAGGTATGCACCATCGCCTGCCCGTTCGGGACGATCAACTATAACCATGAGACGGGAAAGGTCCAGAAATGCGACCTCTGCGACGGGCAACCGGCGTGTGCCGAGTCGTGCCCGACAGGAGCCATCACGTACATTGACGCTGACTGGACAGGTCTGGAGAAAATGCGCCGCTGGGCGCAGAAAACCGACAACACGGCACGTGTTTGAGGAGGATTGACGATGGCTTGGACTCGAAAGATTCTACGCGTTGACCTGTCGCGGGAGACCTGTGTCAGCGAACCCCTGAATATGGCCTGGGCAGCCCAGTACCTTGGCCAGCGCGGGCTGGCGAGCAAGTATCTGGCGAGCGAGATCGATCCGCGCGTTGACCCGCTGGCGCCGGAGAACAAGCTCATCTATGCCACCGGTCCACTGACCGGAACGATGGCGTCGACTGCCGGTCGCTACTCGGTGGTCACCAAAGGGCCGCTGACTGGAGCGATCGCCTGTTCGAATTCCGGTGGATTCTTCGGCGCGGAACTCAAAGCGGCCGGCTGGGACATGGTCATCGTCGAGGGCAAGGCGGCACAGCCGTTGTACCTGCATATTGAAAACGAGCAAGCCCGTCTGCTGCCGGCCGACGATCTGTGGGGGACGACCGTCTGGAATACCGAGGCCGTACTGCGGAAACGTCATCAGGATTCCTTGCTGCGGGTTGCGAGCATTGGCCGTGCCGGCGAGAACCAGGTCCTTTTTGCGGCAATTGTTAACGATTTGCATCGCGCCGCCGGACGCTCGGGCGTCGGCGCCGTGATGGGGTCGAAAAATCTCAAGGCGATCGCCGTACGCGGGACGCGCGGCGTCGGCAACATTGCCGATCGGAAGGCCTTCATGACGGCGGTCGCGGCCGGCAAGAAAGTACTCGCGGAAAACCCGGTCACCGGTCAGGGGCTGCCGACTTACGGCACGCAGGTGTTGATGAACGTGATCAACGAGATGGGTGCGTCGCCGACGCGCAATCACCGCGACGTTCAGTTCGAGGGGGCGCGCAAGATTTCGGCCGAAGCGATGCTCGAGAAACGGGCGAGCGACGGTCGCCCGCATCTCGTCACCAATCAGGCGTGCTTCGCCTGCACGATCGCTTGTGGTCGGATTTCACGAATCGACGAAACCCACTTCTCGGTAGAGACCAAACCCCAATACTGGGGTGCCAGCGGCGGTCTCGAATACGAGGCGGCGTGGGCTTTGGGCAACGCCAACGGAGTCGACGATCTGGAAGCGCTGCAGTACGCGAACCTCCTCTGCAACGAGGACGGCATGGATCCCATCTCGTTTGGCGCGACGGTTGGCGCGGTGATGGAGCTCTACGAACTTGGCTTGGTAAGCAAGGACGAGATTGGTTTCGAGGCCCCCTTCGGGTCGGCGCAGGCGCTTTGTCGGCTGGCGGAAATGACTGCGCGCGGCGAAGGCTTCGGCCGGATCGTTGGACTCGGTTCGAAGCGCTTATGCGCGCGGTACGGGCGACCAGACTTGTCGATGACGGTCAAGGGACAGGAGTTTCCTGCCTACGACGGGCGCGCACTGCAGGGGATGGGCCTGGCGTACGCGACCTCGAACCGGGGCGCCTGCCACCTCCGCGGCTACATGGTGTCGAGTGAGGTTTTCGGCATTCCGGTCAAGACCGACCCCAGGGAAACGGCTGGCAAGCCGGAGCTCCTGAAGGCGTTTCAGGATACGACGGCGGCCGTCGACTCGAGCGGTCTGTGCGTCTTCACGACCTTTGCCTGGACGATGAATGACATCCAGCCGCAGATACAGGCGGCGTGCGAGGGCAATTGGTCAGTAGACGCCCTGCTGCAGATGGGTGAGCGGATCTGGAACCTGGAACGTGACTTCAACCTGGCTGCCGGGATAACCGGCAAGGACGATACCCTGCCGCCACGCCTGCTCAACGAGCCTTGTCAGACCGGCGCCTCGAAGGGAATGGTCGCCGAACTCGGCAAGATGCTTCCCGAGTATTACAGCCTGCGTGGCTGGACCGACGACGGTGTGCCGACGGCGGCGACGCGCGCCCGCCTCGGTCTTTGACGTGACCGCGCACGTCATCATCGGCAATGGCCCGGCCGGGGTCGTTGCCGCCGAAACGCTGCGTCAGGCCGACCCGCAGGCGACGATTACGCTGATCGGTGACGAGCCCGAACCGCCGTATGCACGCATGGCGATTCCCTACCTGCTGATGGGAGAGATCGACGAACCCGGGTGTTACTTGCGCAAGGACGTGGATCATTTTCAGTCCTCGCGAATCACCCTGCGCCAAGGCCGAGTCCAGGTGCTGGCCACCGGGTCGCGGCAAATCCTGCTGGCCGACGGCAGTGCGTTACCCTACGACAGGGTCTTGATTGCCAGCGGCGCGCGGCCGCTGCGACCGCCGTTACCGGGTATCGATCTGCCACAGGTCCTGACTTGCTGGACAATGGCCGACGCGCGCGCGATCGCCGCTCGTGTTGGGCCGGGGACGCGCGTTATGCAAATGGGCGCCGGGTTTATCGGCTGCATCATCATGGAGTCGCTGGCCGTCCGCGGTGCTCTCCTGACGGTGGTCGAAATGGGCGACCGGATGGTACCGCGGATGATGGACGAGGTCGCCGGGACGATGATTCGCCGCTGGTGCGGTGAGCGCGGGGTTGGCGTACGGACCGGCCGGCGCGTAGAGGAAATCACCGCTACCGGTGACCACCTGCGGGTTACGCTCGATGATGGGGAAGCCTACACGGTCGACGTCGTGATCAACGCGACCGGAGTCCGGCCCAATACCGACTTTCTTATTGGCAGCGGGGTCGAGGTTGCGAACGGGGTGCTGGTCGACGACGCGATGCAAACCAGTGTTGCCGGCGTCTACGCGGCGGGCGACGTTGCCGAGGCGGTCGAACTGGGAACGGGCAAGCGTGTGGTCAATGCCATTCAGCCCAACGCGGTGGAGCAGGCCCGAGTGGCCGCACTCAACATGGCGGGGCAGGGCGGGCGCTTCCCGTCCACCTTTGTCTTCAATATCCTTGATACGCTCGGCTTGATCTCGGCGTCGTTTGGTCAGTGGCAGGGAGTCGCCGGCGGTGAGACGACGCAGTTGCTCGATGAAGCCGAATTCCGCTACTTGCGATTGGCGTTCGACGGGGATCGACTGGTCGGCGCCAACAGCATTGGCCACAGCGAGCGCCTCGGCGTCCTTCGTGGCCTGATCCAGGGGCGGGTGCGCCTCGGGCCGTGGAAGGAGAAGCTACTCGCCAACCCACTGTTGTTGAGCGAGGCGTATCTGGCTAGAGGGCTATCGGCGACGACGCACTGATGCAAGTCACTCTCAAGCTGTTCGCTGGGCTGAGTGATCGCCTGCCGCTGGAAGCCAGGCGGACCAATGCCGTGCCGGTTGAGGTCCCTGAGGGCACGATTCTCGCACAGCTGATTGAAACTTGGGCCTTGCCGCCGCGAATGGTGCACCTCGTTCTCGTCAACGGCGAGTATGTCGTGCCACCGGAGCGCGCCGCGAGGCGCCTGTCACCCGGTGACGTGATCGCGATCTGGCCGCCGATCGCGGGCGGTTGAATGGTGCGGCGGTTCGTGATGGCACTGACTCCCATCGAGTTCTCGCGCCAGCTGCAACCCTTGCTCAGCGGCGCTTCGGTTGAGCAGCCGGCGGCCACCTCCTGGCTGTTGCGCCGACCGGAGCAGGTCGTCGAGATCAGCTGCCAGCCGCTTCCCGCTGTCCAGCTCGGAGCGCTTCGCTTGCCGCGCATCGAGGTCGCGCTGCGCTTTCGCGGCAGCGATGCGACGCAGCAAGACGCCTTCGTTGCCGGCTTCATGGACTGTTTCCGGCGTGGCGGTGGCTGATGTGATATGCTTCTACGCGGCGGGTCTCCCCGCATCGCAGGACGGTGAACCTGGTCAGGTCCGGAAGGAAGCAGCCACAGTCGTCTGATGTGAGTGCCGGGGGTAAGGCTCGCCACTTTGCGCTTTGCCTGGTCCTGAGAGCGCCATGCCCTTGTCGTTCTCCGCCGGTTGCCCCACAAGCTGCCGGAAACGCTGGAAAAGCGTGCCTGGCCATCTGCTAGAATCGTCGTCATGAGTTATCAGGTTCTGGCGCGGAAATGGCGCCCGCGTTCGTTTGCCAGTCTCGTTGGCCAGGAACACGTCGTTCGCGCGCTCAGCCATGCCCTCACCGCACAGCGCCTTCATCATGCCTACCTGTTCACAGGCACCCGTGGCGTTGGCAAGACGACACTCGCGCGTATTCTGGCCAAGGCGCTGAACTGCGAAAGCGGGGTCACCGCGACGCCTTGTGGGACGTGTTCCGCGTGTAGCGAAATCGACGCGGGCCGCTTCGTCGACCTGCTCGAAGTCGACGCAGCGACCAATACCCGCGTCGATGAAATGCGGCAGCTCCTTGAGAACGCGGTTTATGCGCCGACGCGCGGTCGCTTCAAGGTCTATGTGATCGACGAAGTGCATATGCTGTCTACGTCGGCGTTCAACGCCATGCTGAAGACGCTTGAAGAACCCCCAGAGCACGTCAAGTTCGTCCTTGCGACGACCGATCCCCAGAAGATTCCGGTAACCGTTCTGTCGCGTTGCCTGCAGTTCAACCTCAAGCAGATGCCACAGGCGGCCATCGTCGCCCATCTGCAGCGCATTCTCGACGCCGAGACAATTCCCTCCGAGCCGGCTGCGCTGCAGCTGATTGCGCGCTCGGCTGCCGGCAGCATGCGCGATGCGCTCTCGCTGCTTGACCAGGCGATCGCGCACGGCGCCGGTAGCGTCGTTGAGGCGCAGGTCAGGGAAATGCTTGGCACGGTCGATCTGGATCAGATCTTTGCGCTTCTCGAAGCCTTGCTGGCCGGCGAACCAGCGGCACTGCTGCAGATTGCCGAGGAGATGGTGTCGCGCAGCTTGTCGCTAGACGCAGCGCTGCAGGAACTCGCCGCTCTGCTCACCCAAGTCCAGGTCGCGCAATTGGCTCCGCAGGCGATCGCCGACGAGGCTCCCGAACGGGGGCGCCTGCTAGACCTCGCAGACCGGCTGCACCCGGAGTTCGTCCAGCTCGGGTATCAAATCAGTATCCATGGCCGCCAGGAGTTGTCGCTGGCGCCCGACGAGCAGGCGGGTTTTGTCATGACCTTGTTGCGGTTGTTCACCTTCCGGCCGCTGGATGTCGAGGCGGACGAGCGGCCGGTGCCGGCAGGACATCCCGGTCGCGTTAAGAACGAGGCGCGGCCACGCGCGCCGGGTGCGACAGATCCCGCGCAGCGGGTGGTCGCTGACCCGGTCGACTCCGCATCGCGGACGCGGTCACTGCCCGAAGACTGGGGGACGCTGCTGGCTCGACTCAAGATCAGTGGCATGGCGCGCGAGCTTGCCCAGCACTGTGAGTTGCGGGAAGTCGCTGAGCGGCGAGTCGTTCTCCGGCTGTCGCCCAGGCATCGACATATGCTGATGCGGCCGGCGCAGGACAAGTTGCAGCAATCACTGTCGGAAGCGTTGGCAAGACCGCTGCAGTTGTTGATCGAGGTCGTCGAGACAGACGGTGACACACCAGCCGCTGTCGCCGAACGTGACCGGCGGCAGCGGCTTGACCAAGCGATCGCCTCCGTGGAGTCCGACAGCTTCGTACGCGAAGTGATCGAAGTCTTTGATGCAACACTGATCGAATCGTCGGTCAGGCCTATTTGACGGAAACCCCCGTTCCCACTCCAGACCGAGGCAGAAAGCAATGATGAAAGGTGGAATCGCCGGCTTGATGAAGCAGGCGCAAGTCATGCAGGAAAACATGAAGAAAGCCCAGGAGCAGCTTGCTCAGCTCGAGGTCGAGGGGCAGTCAGGCGCCGGTATGGTCAAGGTTCTGATGACCTGTGGCCACGACGTCCGCCGCGTGACGATCGATCCGTCGGTGATGGACGACCGCGAAATGTTGGAGGACCTGGTCGCAGCCGCACTCAACGACGCGATGCGCCGCGTTGAGCAGGCAACCCAGGAGCGCATGGCGGGGTTCTCGGCCGGCCTCAATCTGCCGCCTGGGTTCAAGATGCCGTTTTGATGTCCGCCCCGTCAAGCCTCGACGCGCTGATCGAGGCTCTACGCTGTTTCCCCGGCGTTGGCCCGAAGTCGGCGCAGCGGATGGCGTATTACCTGATGCAGCACGATCGACCGGGAGCGAAACGGCTTGCCGACGCACTCGAAACGGCGCTAGCTGCCGTTCGTCACTGTCGACGCTGCAATACCTTTACCGAATCCGAAATCTGCGCCCGCTGCGTCTCGCCGAAACGCGACACCAGCCTGTTGTGCGTCGTTGAGACGCCGATCGACATGAACATGATGGAGCAGACGCACGCTTACAGCGGGCTTTATTATGTCCTGATGGGGCGCGTTTCGCCGCTTGACGGCATCGGACCGAGCGAGCTTCATCTCGAGCGCCTGCTGGCGCGCGCCAGCGACGAGGAAGTCACGGAAGTCATCATCGCAACCAATTACACCAATGAAGGTGAAGTCACCGCACATTACCTCGCCGAGATGCTCGGTCAGCGAGGCATCAAGGTCTCGCGCATCGCCCGTGGTGTCCCGGTCGGTGGCGAACTGGAGCACGTGGACGCGGGTACCTTGGCGCAGGCTTTGCGCGAACGCCGACTGCTCGGTGCATAGCTTGGGCGGAAGCCCGGTGTCGGCAGACGTCAGACGATCGGGACCGACCACGCGGACGCGGCGGCACGTTCAGTTTGCCGTGAGATTAGCGTATAATTATTCGCTTTGAGTGCTTCTCTAACTTCATTTCGTCCGGGGAAACAGCGTAATGAGCAATGAGTGCAAAGTGGACGGCACACGGCGACGTTTGGTCGTTGCAACTGCTGCGGTAGGCGGTGTTGGAGCGCTGGCCGCCGTCGTTCCCTTCGTCTCCAGCATGCTGCCTTCCGAACGCGCCAAAGCGGCCGGCGCCCCCGTGGAAGTCGACCTCGGCAGCCTCGAATCCGGCCAGATGATTACCGTTGAGTGGCGTGGCCGACCGGTCTGGATCATCAATCGAACGTCTTCGATGCTCGAGACGCTGCCCAAGCTTGACGAATCGGTGGCCGATCCGAAATCGGACAAGCCGATGCAGCCGGCTTACTGCCGGAACGAGACGCGTTCGATCAAACCCGAGATCCTGGTCGTCGTCGGTATTTGCACCCACCTTGGCTGTTCGCCGTCGGCCAAGTTCAAGAAGGGCACCGAAGAAGGCATGGACGGCGCCTGGCTGGGAGGCTTCATCTGCCCGTGTCACGGCTCGACCTTTGACTTCGCCGGGCGCGTGTTCAAGAACAAGCCGGCACCGGATAACCTTGAGGTGCCGCCGCACACGTATTTGTCGGAAAAGCGCATTCTCATCGGCGAAGACAAGAAGGGGGCTTGAGTCATGGCGTCGAACACGGATTTCGAGAAGTACAAGTCGGATGGCACGCTGCAGGGCAACCTGCTGGAGTGGGTTGACGCGCGTTTTCCGGCGACTTCGATGTGGCGCGGCCATCTGTCCGAATACTACGCGCCGAAAAACTTCAACTTTTGGTATTTCTTTGGCTCGCTGGCCATTGTCGTCCTCGTCATTCAGATCGTGACCGGGATCTTTCTGGTCATGCACTACAAGCCCGACGCTTCGCTCAACGCAAACGGCATTCCGGTCGCCTTTGCCAGCGTCGAATACATCATGCGCGATGTGAGTTGGGGCTGGCTGATCCGTTATATGCACTCAACGGGCGCGTCAGCGTTTTTCATCGTCGTTTATTTGCACATGTTCCGCGGCATGCTCTACGGATCGTATCGGCAGCCGCGTGAGCTCATCTGGATCTTCGGCACGCTCATCTTTCTCTGTTTGATGGCCGAGGCGTTCATGGGCTATCTCCTGCCGTGGGGACAGATGTCGTTTTGGGGCGCGCAGGTCATCGTCAACCTGTTTTCGGCCATCCCGCTCGTTGGCGAGCCGCTGTCGATCTGGATTCGCGGCGACTTCGTCGTTGGCGATGCCACGCTCAATCGTTTCTTTTCCTTCCACGTCATTGCCCTGCCGTTGGTGCTGTTGGGGCTGGTGGCGGCACACATTCTGGCGCTCCACGAGGTCGGCTCGAACAATCCCGACGGCGTCGAAATCAAGAAGCGCAAGGACAGTCAGGGCCGGCCACTCGATGGCATTCCGTTCCATCCTTATTACACGGTCAAGGACATCGTGGGTGTCGTCGTCTTCCTGATGGTCTTCTCGATCATCGTTTTCTTTGCGCCGGAAGGTGGCGGATACCTGCTGGAATACAACAATTTCTTCCCGGCTGATCCGCTGAAAACGCCTCCCCACATCGCGCCGGTCTGGTATTTCACTCCGTACTACTCGCTGCTGCGAGCCATGGTCTGGCCCTTGTTTGGGCTCGACGCGAAATTCTGGGGGGTGGTCGCGATGGGGGCCGGCGTCGTCATCCTGGCGTTCCTGCCTTGGCTGGACCGCAGTCCGGTAAAGTCGATCCGCTATCGGGGTCCGATTTTCAAGACCTTGCTCACGCTGTTCGTCATTTCCTTCGTCATCCTCGGTTATCTCGGCACGAAACCGCCTTCCTACGCTTTCTTCGATGTCATTCCAGGCGCTCCGGTTGCCCAGATCATGACTGCGTACTACTTTCTGTTCTTTCTGACCATGCCGTGGTGGTCGAAGATCGACAAGTACAAGCCGGAACCCGACCGTGTCACGACGTAAAGGACTGTCGACCATGAAAAAAGTGCTGACCGCCTTGCTTTTCGCGCCGCTTGTTGCTTTGGCGAGCGGAGCGGCGCTCCATCTCGACAAGGCGCCTGACGTCCAGGGCGACAAGGCGGCTTTGCAGCGGGGCGCTAGGACCTTCGTTAACTACTGTTTGAACTGTCATAGTGCGAGCTTTGTTCGTTACAATCGCTTGCTGGATCTCGGGTTGAGTGAGCAACAGATCAAGGACAATCTCCTGTTCACCGCCGAGAAGACCGGCGAATTAATGCGGGTCGCTGCCCGTTCGGATGAACAAAAGGCATGGTTTGGAGCAGCACCCCCCGACCTCACCCTGATAGCCCGCGCTCGCGCCTCGGAAGCGGGTAGCGGCGCCGACTGGCTGTACACCTATCTGCGCTCCTTCTATGTCGACGATAAGCGCCCAACCGGCTGGAACAACACCCTCTTTCCCAATGTCGGAATGCCGCACGTTCTTTGGGAGTCGCAAGGGTTGCAAGTCCTCAGCAAGGAAGACCACCTTGAGCTCCAGGTGCCGGGCAGTCTGTCGAAGGCGGATTACGACAAACAGGTCGCGGACTTGGTCGGCTTCCTGGTGTGGATGGGTGAGCCCGATGCGGGCTTTCGCAAGCGCCTTGGCGTTGGCGTGCTCGCCTTCCTGGTCGTGCTCTTTGCGGTTTCCTATGCACTGAAGAAAGCGTACTGGAAAGACATCCGCTGACTCCTTCAATCCATAAGGAGGTAGCTCGGAGCCTACTAAGGCGTCGTCAGATGTGGCGCGCAGCGCGCCCTTCGCTGTTGCGATGCCGAATCCTTTTTGGGGATTTGGACCATGATGAATTTGTACTCGGGAACCACGTGTCCGTTTAGTCACCGGTGTCGCATCGTCCTGTTCGAAAAGGGGATGGACTTCCAGGTAATTGACGTCGATCTGTTCGCGAAACCCGAAGACATTGCCATCATCAATCCGTATGGCCGGGTGCCGGTGCTCGTCGAACGCGACCTCATCCTCTATGAGCCGAACATTATCAACGAGTATATCGACGAGCGCTTCCCACACCCGCAACTGATGCCGGCCGATCCGATCATGCGTGCACGCGCGCGTCAGCTCCTGATTACCATGGAGCGCGAAGTCTTCGCCTACATCGAACCGTTGGAGAAGAACGGCAAGTCGGCCGACAGGGCGCGGCAGCAAATCCGCGATCGTCTGACCGAGATGGCGCCCGTTTTCGTGAAGCAAAAACACATGCTTGGCGAGGAGTTTTCCATGCTGGACGTCGCCATCGCCCCGTTGCTCTGGCGGCTTGATCATTACGGCGTCGAATTGTCGCGTGCAGCGGCGCCCTTGATGAAGTACGGTGAGCGGATATTCAGCCGACAAGGATTCATCGATGCCTTGACGCCGTCTGAAAAGGCGATGCGCAAGTAGTCTCGCGGCGCGAGATCGTTGGGCACACAACCCAGCGGCTGCGCCGATTGACGCGCACTCACTGCGCAGGAGCAAGGTGTGGATCTGCCGTCGACTAAGCCCTACCTGCTAAGAGCCATCCACCAATGGTGCTCGGACAACGGGTTTACGCCGTACTTGGCGGTGGCCGTTGATGCACGCACGCACGTTCCGCCCGACTACGTGCGCGATGGTCAGATCGTGCTCAACGTCGATTACCAGGCGACCGCCAACCTGCACTTCGGCAACGACCTCATCACGTTCCAGGCGCGCTTTAATGGGGTGGCGCGTGAGCTATCGATTCCTGTCGGGCGCGTGATCGCGATCTACGCGCGCGAGAACGGCGCGGGAATGGCGTTCGAACCGGAAACGCAGGCGAAAGACGTCGGCTCTGACGAAAGCGTCTCTGACGGCCCGATCCCCGAGCCACCGGACGGCGCGCCATCCACTACCCGGCCGCGCTTGCAACGGGTGAAGTAGTCGCGCAAGCAAACGCTGCTGATCGTCCGTTCGCCGAGCCTTAGCGAACGACAGGCGTGCGCTGACAATCGCTGGCGACGCGGTAACGCGATCAAACGACGCCGAGGAAGACCGCCAAGGCGCGACTGATGGCGATCAGGTCTTCTTCCTGTACGTGACCGCAAACGTCTCCGACTTTCTGGCGCGCAATGGTCTGCACTTTATCCGCCATCACGTCGCAAACGTCTTCAAGTCGATTGACTTCATTGGGGTGCAGCCGGATTCGAAACAGTGGGGTATCTCGAAGCTCGCTCGTCACCGGGAGAATGGTGACTGATGGATGCCCGGAAAAAAGGTCGGACTGGATGACCAGCGCCAAGCGTGGCTTCGCATCGCCCAAAGCGGTGAGCGCGATCAGGTCGCCGCGCCTCACCGCCAGCCTGGGTCGTCAAGCGCGCCGGCAAACGCATCCAGCGTCGCGTGTTCCAGTGGATCGTCTCGCAAGAGTCGCGATTGTTTCCGACATTCTTCGGCAAAACCGCTGCGCCGGGTGTCGGGAACCCAGATCTGGACCGGCCGTAGACCCGCTGCCCGTAACCCGGCGCGATGTCTCTGCACGCGTTCGGCGATACTCGCCCGCATTCGCTGAACCTCCACCTGTGAAGTGGCAAGCATACGTTCTCGTTACATGTAACGCAACACTCCTGTCCAAAGTGCTTGAACTCGTTCCAACGCTCATATCACGGCCGCGATGACTTCGTCGTTCGCGTCTCCTCGCGCGGGTTGGGTTTTGCTCACCTTGCTCCTCTTGCTGGTCCCGGCTCGTGGACCAAACGCTGAAGAGACGTCGCTTGCTTCGCTACACGTCGAGGTGTTTGTCAGGGAGGGTTGCCCGCACTGTGACGCGGCGAAGGTCTTCTTGAAAGCACTCCAGAGCGAACATCCGACCTTGCGGGTCGAGTTGATCGACGTCCGTCGCGACGCTGCCGGTCTGCAGCGCCTGAAAGAACTGTCACACGCGGCGGGCGTCGAAACCGTCGGCGTGCCCACGTTCCATATCGCCGGAAATCTCGTGGTCGGCTTCGAGAGCGCCGAGAGCACCGGCGCGCAGCTCCGTTCGCTGGTCGAGGCGGTCGCCTCGCGAATGACTGACGTCAGCGCCAGCCCGCCGCCACTGGCGTCCGCTGGCGACACCGATCAGACCGTACTCCTGTTCAATCGTCGCCTGAGTGTCGAAGAGCTGGGCTTGCCGCTATTTACGATCGTCATCGGCCTGCTGGACGGATTCAACCCCTGTTCAATGTGGGTCCTGATTTTGATCCTCTCATTGCTCGCGTCGCTATCCGATCGGCGGCGAATGCTCGTCGTCGCAGGTACTTTTGTCGCCGTCGAGGCTTTGGTCTATCTCGCGTTCCTGGCCGCTTGGCTCAACGTCTTCTTGTTCGTTGGCTTGTCGCGCGCTTCGGAAATTGTCGTTGGCCTCCTTGCCGTGCTGGCCGGACTGATCAACGTCAAAGACTGCGTTGCGTTTGGGCGAGGGATTACCCTCTCCATTCCGCAGGCCGCCAAACCGAGGATCTACCTTCGCCTGCGCGCGATTCTGAGCGCCGGGAGTTTGTGGCCCGCGATTTCCGGAACAGTGATCCTCGCACTGTTGGTGCAGATAGTAGAACTCCTCTGCACGTCAGGACTCCCAGCGCTCTACACGCGCGTTCTCACCCTTCGGCAACTCGACGTCGCCGACTACTACGCCTATCTGCTGCTCTACATTGTCATGTACATGCTTGACGACCTGCTGGTCCTTGCGATTGGCGTGAGCACGATGAGCCAGCGTCGATTGCAGGAGCAGCAAGGGCGCCTGTTGAAGCTGATCTCCGGAATCGTCATGCTGGCCCTCGGCGTGTACCTCGTTATCCCGTCGTGATTTCAGTTTTCGGCAGCGGCGGTCGACGAAGTCTGCGATAGCGAAACAATACAACCCTCCAGTACTCGGTAACGAGTAGTGGAGGGTTGCCGAGGTGTTCTCTTGTAGTACTTACGGCCTCGCAGCTGGGGTTGCGTCGGTCGGTCAGGGTAGTCGTTCGGGAATAACCGCGCTCGTGGAGGCGCCTGTTACTTCACCTGTAGGCGACTGAGATAGTCGATGAGAGCCAGCGTTCGCGCCCAGACGAATAACGGCGCATTGTATGGATAGTCGTCGAACTGTGGTGCGGCCTGCGCCTGATAGACGTCGCCCCATATAGGCATCTCGCGCGTCCCGTGCCCCTTCACCAGATTGCGACCGTCAATGGTTTCCAGCACCCTATTGACCGGAAACAGACCGTTGTTGTTCTTGCTCAAAGTCGTCAAATCAGCGCTTCTAACGGTCAAAAACTTATTAAACGGACCGTCACCCTTACCCTGAACACCATGACAGACCACACAGTTGGCCTCATACTCACGCTTCCCAATGTCGAGACGTTCAGCCGACAATACATTCGTTGCAAACAATACGACCGAGGTCGCAAGGACAATACTCGACAACCGCCTGCTGCGCATGGTGACTCTCCTCATCATCGGACCCTGCGGACCATCCGCTGGTCCAATTTCATTGTAGTTCCCGAGCAAGATGTAGCAAGTCGAGTCGACGCACGCGGTAGAGGACGTGTGACCGCGACAAGGCAGCAACAGCTGGATTGGCCGAACTTGCCGACCACGCTTTCGGTTCGTCCGGGCGGAGTTCATGAACGAGGGAGGGGAAGCGGAGAGGGTTGGTGAGTTCAACCACAGGCGCGTTCGATGCGTGCGCGAAGACGATGGGGTTCAGTGAGGGAGTCTAGCGCGCCGACACGATCACCCCAGGCAAGCTAGCGAAGTCAGTTCAGTCGGCTGGTTGATTAGCAGCCACTCGCGTCAAGGGTCCGGCGCCGAGCGTTCAACGTCCAAGCTGCAGTCAGGAGTTCGATAGAGCCAGCCACCGCGCCGCCCAGGCCCTGCGGCTCGCAGCGGCAGCCCTGCGCACCAGCCAGTCGGCACTGGGCGCGTACTTCAGGCGCATGGGCTCACGGATGGATAAGCCCCAGGCCGTGACCGCCGCCGCGCACAAGCTCGCCCGGCTGATCTACACCATGCTCACCAAGGGCGCGGAATACACCGACCAGGGGCAGAACGACTACGAGGAGCGTTACCGCCAACGCGTCCTGCGAAATCTCGCTCAGCGCGCCGAAAGAGTGGGCATGAAGCTCGTCGCTACCGAACAACCCGCTTGAAAACATAGCTCAACTCAAAACCCATTACTGGCGAGGTGTTTCTTGAGAGCGGGGTCCTCGGCCACCGCTGCTGCCGCAAGTCGTCCGAAAGTCACTCTGTCTATTCCTACAAATCAACGTGTTACACGGCGTCACTTGGGAGCCGCCGGGTTTTCAAGATGCGACGACTCTCAAGAATGCGTTAGACTTGCCGCCACCGTGCCCGGTGATGAATCCTTTGCCTACGCCAGAGTCCCCGCCAAAACGTCCGCTGCTTGCGGCCTATCGATCGAAAAACGGCCGCTACGACGAGATGCTGGCCGCCGACGGGGGCGTCCGCGCGGCGTGGCAGCCGTTTCTGCGCGACCTCGCGGTTTCTACGCGCGAGCAGATGCAGCAGAAGCTGGCCAACGTCCGGCAACGCATTCTCGAGAACGGCGTCACCTATAACGTCTACGCCGACCCGAAAGGGGCGGACCGACCGTGGGAACTGGACCCTCTGCCGCTGATTCTGTCGGCAACCGAGTGGGAGCAGATCGTCGCGGCGGTTACCCAGCGTGCGCGTTTGCTCGACGCGGTGCTGGCCGATCTTTACGGCGCGCAGGAATTGCTGGCGGACGCGACGCTGCCGCCAGCACTGGTTTTCGGCCACAAGAATTTTCTCTGGCCGTGTCAGGGTATCAGCCCGCCCGGCGGCGTTTATCTTCATCTCTATGCTGCCGACCTGGCGCGCTCTCCCGACGGCCGCTGGTGGGTGATTGCCGACCGTACGCAGGCGCCGTCGGGTGCTGGCTATGCCCTCGAAAACCGGACGATCGTTGGCCGTATTTTCCCGGAGCAGTTTCGTGATCTGCGCGTGCAGCACCTGGCCTGGTTCTTTCGCGAATTGCAGCAAGGTCTTACCGGCTGGGCGCCGCGTGGCGACGAAGCGCCCTTGATCGTCCTGCTGACGCCTGGTCCTTATAACGAAACCTATTTCGAACACACCTACCTCGCGCGCTACCTCGGTTTTCCGCTCGTCGAGGGACAGGATTTGACGGTGCGCAAGGAATGCGTTTACTTGCGCACGTTGAACGGACTGCGGCGCGTGCACGCCATTCTGCGCCGGCTCGACGATGATTTCTGCGACCCGCTTGAGCTGCGCGCCGATTCCGCGCTAGGCGTCGCCGGCTTGCTGCAGGCGGTGCGTGCGGGCAACGTGCTGGTCGCCAACGCGCTCGGCAGCGGGCTGCTCGAGTCGCCGGCGCTGCCCGGCTTCCTGCCTGGCGCTTGCGAGAAGTTGTTCGGCGAATCGCTGGCGATGCCTTCGGTGGCGACCTGGTGGTGTGGCGAGCAGGCGGCGCTCGATTTTGCGATCGAACATCTCGACCGTCTGGTGATCAAGGGTTCCTATCCGACGCAACGAATCGATCCCGTTTTTGGTAACGAATTGAACGCCGAACAGCGCGCAGTCATGATCGCCCGTCTGCGCGCCCGACCGAACGCGTATGTCGCACAGGAGCTGGTCAACTTCTCGCAGGCTCCGACCTGGAGCGCCACCGGCGGTGGCCAGCTGCTGCCGCGCGGCGTCGGCCTGCGCGTGTTTGTCGCCGCGACCACTGCCGGTCACGTCGTCTTGCCGGGCGGACTGACGCGCGTTGCCGCGCTCTCCAACGCCCGCGTCATCTCGATGCAGCGTGGCGGTTCGAGCAAGGATACCTGGGTACCCGCCCGGCAAGCGGTGAATACCTTCAGCTTGCTGAAGCCGTCGATTGGCGTCGCCGACCTCGTACGCGGCGGACACAACTTGTCATCACGCTTGGTCGAAAACCTGTTCTGGTTTGGGCGCTACGCCGAGCGTTGCGACAAAACCTGCCGGCTGCTGCGTGTCGCGTTGTCGCGCTGCCTCGAGACCAACGACCATCAGCCGGCGCTGACCACTGCCCTGGCACTCGGCCGTCTGTTGCAGCTGCTGCCGCAGGAGGATGCAGCGGCCGCTGACGGACGCCCGGTGCAGCGCCGGGTGCCACCGGAGAAGTCGTTGCTGGCCGCGATCCACGACGACGACGCCGACGATGGTCTCACCGGAGACTTGCGCCGGCTGCTGCGGGTCGCCTTGCAAGTGCGCGAGCGCTTTTCCCTGGACAACTGGCACACCCTCAATCGCCTGCAGCAGGTGCTCGAGGGCTACGTCGAAACGACGGCTCAAGGTTCGCTGGCTCCCGAATCTGGGGAGGCGTTGCGCTTTCTTGACGAGGTGTTGCTGGCGTCGTCGTCGCTTGCCGGATTTGCCATGGACAACATGACCCGCGACGACGGCTGGCGTTTCCTGATCATCGGCCGCCGTCTCGAACGCCTGATTTTTCTCGCCAACGTGGTCCGCCATTTCCTGAGCCTCCAGTCGGTGTCGTCGCCCGGCAGCCTCGAGTGTCTGCTCGAAATCGCCGATAGCATCATCACTTACCGTTCACGCTACCTGAGCCTGCCGCAGCTCCTGCCGACGCTTGATCTGATCGTTTTTGACGAAACCAATCCCCACTCGGTGGCTTTTCAGCTCGTGATCCTGACGCGTTACCTCGACAATCAGGCGCGTCTGCTCGGCGGTCCGCGCGAGCAGACGCTGCGTGCGCTGCACGTATGCGTGAACACCTTCGACCGGCAGCGCCTCGAATCGGATTTGCTGTCCGAGGACGGTGCGGCACGCGAGCTGATGGCTCTCCTTGGCGACGGCGCGCTGGCTGCGGCGGCGCTCTCTGACCGTCTGGCCATGCGCTACTTCAGTCATGTCGGCGACGTCAGTCGCCATACGCTGGCTTCGTGATCACCGTGCACGCTGCTCGCTACCACGTCCTGCACGAAACGCACTACACCTACGCCAGTCCGGTGTCGTTGTCGCGACAACTCCTGCATCTGACACCCCGGGCGTCTGCCTGGCAGAGCTGTCTGAACCACCGGATCGACGTTGAGCCGGCAGCCAGCGCCACGCGTTCGCGAGAAGACTGCTTCGGCAACCCGATCACCGAAGTGGCGCTCGAGTATCCGCACGACACGCTGGGTGTGCGTGCCGAGAGCCTCATTGAAGTCCTCCCGCACCTCCCGGTCGGAGCGACGCGAGGCGCCTGCCCGTCGCCGGAGTGGGAAGTCGTGCGCGACCAGCTTGCCTACGGCCAGCGTCCGCCTTTGCTCACCGCCAACCGCTTTCAGTTCGAGTCGCCTTGCGTCCGCGTCAAACACGAGTTCGCTCACTACGCCCGAGACTGTTTTACGCCCCAGCGCCCGTTGCTGGACGCCGCGCGCGAGCTGACCCGCCGCATCTTCGAGGAGTTCGAGTTCGATCCCGAAGCGACCACGGTCGCCACGCCGGTGCTCAAGGTACTCGCCGAAAAGCGCGGTGTCTGCCAAGACTTCGCGCATCTCATGCTCTCGTGCCTGCGTTCTCTGGGGCTCGCCGCGCGTTACGTCAGCGGCTATTTGTTGACCACGCCGCCGGCGGGCCAGGCGAGAATGGTGGGTGCGGATGCGTCGCACGCCTGGGTGTCGGTCTATTGTCCTGAGGTTGAGGGCGGGCGCTGGCTGGACTTCGATCCGACCAACAACCTGATGCCCGATACGCAGCACGTCACTCTCGCCTGGGGACGCGACTTTTCCGACGTCTCTCCGCTACGTGGCGTCATTCTCGGCGGCGGTGCGCACGAACTCGCCGTCGCCGTTACCATGACGCCGCTCGACGATCCGACAGCGAGCGCGTCACCGCCAGCCGCCGTCGGCGACGCGCGCCGGACCGACGCCGGCGTACGACAGGCAAACGACGGACTTCCGCGATGAACCACGACCACTCTCACGAGCACCCTACGGACGCCGGTCACGACCACGCCGGGCAGCACAGCCATGCTCACGGTGCCGCCGGCTCGCGGCTCTTCTGGGCGCTGCTGTGCACGCTCGCCTTTGCCGCGGTGGAGGCGGCCAGCGGTTTCTGGTCGGGGTCGCTGGCGTTGCTCAGCGACGCCGGGCATATGGTGACCGACAGCGCATCGCTGGCACTTGCCGCCTTTGCCGCTTGGTTCGCGCAACGGCCGCCGACACAGCGTCACACCTATGGCTATGGGCGCGTCGAAACGCTGGCGGCGCTGCTCAACGTTGTCTTCATGGTGTTGGTAGTGGTCGGCATTTCGCTGGCGGCGGTCGATCGTCTCGACCGACCCACCGCGATCAACGGCGAAATGGTAACGCTGGTGGCGGCGCTCGGCCTCTTTCTCAACCTGGGCGTTGCCTGGCTGCTGATGCAGGGCGAGCAGACGATGAACACGCGTGGCGCGCTGCTGCACGTCCTCGGCGACCTGCTCGGTTCGCTGGCGGCACTGCTTGCCGGGGCCGTCGTCGTGTGGACCGGGTGGACGCCGATCGACCCGCTGCTTTCCTTGCTGATCTGCGTGTTGATGCTTGTCTCGAGTTTGCGCCTGCTGCGCGACGTGCTGCACGCCTTGATGGAAGGCGTGCCACCGGGCCTTTCGAGCGAAACCATCGGGCGCGCGCTGGCCGGAGTGTCGGGCGTCAACTCGGTGCACGACCTGCACGTGTGGACCCTTTCTTCCAACCGCGTTGCGCTCTCGGCACACCTCGTCGTCGATTCACTTGACCGTTGGCCGGCCGTGCTCGCCGCTAGCCAGCGCGTGCTCGCCGATGAGGGGATCGCGCACGTCACCTTGCAGCCCGAGCCGTTGGCGACACCGATTCGCTGGTTGCCATTTCCCGGCCGGCGCCAGCCGGCCACGCCCGATGTCGACACCGCCGTTTGACCGATCCGGATCGCCGCGTTCCGCCGGCAGCTGCCGCCTTTTCGACGGGGCGGAATGAGGGTCGTTGTGCAACGCGTCGCCGCCGCACGCGTCGACACTGGCGGCCAGGTGGTCGCCGAAATCGGTGCCGGTTTGCTGGTGCTGGCCGGCTTCGAAGAAGCCGACACCGACGCCGACCTGGTCTGGATGGCGGGCAAGCTTGTACGGCTGCGCCTCTTCGCGGATGCGGCGGGGGTGATGAACCGCAGCCTGCTGGATTGCCAAGGTGACGTGCTGGCGGTCAGCCAATTCACCCTCTTTGCATCGACGAGGAAAGGGAATCGCCCGTCGTGGAGCCGCGCCGCACGACCCGACGTTGCGCAACCGCTGTTCGACCGGTTCGTCGTGCATTTGACGAACGAGATCCGGCGCCCCGTCGCGACCGGAATTTTCGCCGCCGAGATGCAGATTCATCTGATCAACGACGGGCCGGTCACCGTGTGCATCGATTCGCGTCGCCCCGAGTAGTCGACCGATCGGATCCCGCGTGTATGATTGCGCTCTTTTCGTGCGCGTGCGTCCGGTCTGACGGTTGGGCTGCCCGCCCAACCGGATTTGGCGGTCGCCGGGAACGTCGGCACGTTCTGTCGATCTACGCTTAAGCAGCGGTGATCGTCCGCCGCCATCGCGCACGGCTTTTTCTACGGAGTCTGGATGTTGCGTACTGCTCTGTCATCGGATCGCCCATGGCTCGCCGACCACGTCTGACCGCTCCCGTCACCGATCCGAGCAGGGTCCGCCTACGCGTCGTTTGCACGCTGTGCTTGCTCGCTACCTTCGCTCGTCTCAGTACCGCTGGTGAAGAGCCCGCGTGGTTCAACGAGCAAGGACCAACGATCGCCGCGCGTCAAGCTGTCGAACGGTTGTCGATGGCGGCCCTGGACGGCCTCGATGCCAACGATTACGGTATTTCCGGCTGGCAGCGCGAGATTGAACGGTCTGTCGACGGTGAAGAACTGACCGCTGACCGGATTGCACGTCTCAACGCCGCCCTTGCTTCAGCGCTGCATCGCTATCAGAGCGACCTTCGCAATGGCAGGGTCCAGCCGCAGCAGGTCGGTTTCCGTTATCTGGTCAGCGGTGCGCGCGAGGCGAGTGCCGAGGAGACGTCGACCGTTGCTGCGTCGGTCGACGACGTAACGGCAGCCGCACCGTCGCGCTGGCCCGAGTACGACAGTCTGAGACGGGCGCTCGCCGCCTATCGTGAACTCGCCGGCCATTCTGCCTGGGCAAACGACCTGCCGCCCTTGGTGGGTAGCAAGCTGCATCCTGGACAGAGCTACGCGGGCCTGGCTCGCCTGCGGGAACGCTTGGTTGCGCTCGGTGACCTGTCCCCCGACGCGGAATCTCCGCCCCGCTACGAAGGCCGCCTGGTCGAAGGCGTCAAGGCGTTTCAGGAAAGGCACGGGCTGACACCCGATGGCGTGATCGGCAAGGAAACCTTCGAGCAGTTGAAAGTGCCGCCACAAGCACGCGTCGAGCAGCTTGAGCTGGCGCTTGAACGGCTGCGCTGGACACCGCTGCCGCGCAAGGGGCGTCTGATTCAGGTCAACGTCCCCGAATTCATGTTGCACGCCTACCGTATCGAGGGCGACGAAGTCAGCAGCAGTCTGGCGATGCGCGTCGTCGTCGGCACCGCGCGAAAGACACCGACACCGATCTTCTCGGCACCGATGCGGGCCGTCGAATTCAACCCGTACTGGAATATTCCGCCGTCGATCCTGCGCGATGAAACCCTGCCTCGACTGCAACGCGATCCGGCGTTCTTTGCGCGCCAGGGGTACGAGCTCGTCAGCGGCGACGGTCGGGTGATCGACAGCCTGCCGGAAGACGGGCTCACCGCCATCGCGCAAGGACAGATGCGCATTCGCCAGCGGCCAGGGGCGGGGAATGCGCTGGGCGACATCAAGTTCGTTCTTCCCAATGGTGACAACATTTACCTGCACTACACGCCCTCAGTGTCGCTCTTCAAGCGTGACCGGCGTGACTTCAGTCACGGCTGCATCCGCGTCGAGGCGCCGGTGGACCTCGCGGAGTTTGTCCTGTCCGGTTCGGGCGAGTGGACGCGAAACCGGATCGTGCAGACCAAGAAGAGCGGACGATCGCTGAGTGTTCGTGTTCACGATGAAGTGCCGGTGGTGATCGCCTACCGTACCGCGACGGTGCGTAACGACCGCGTGTATTTCTTTCCTGATCTCTACGGCCACGACCGAACTTTGCGCGAAGCGCTACGCCAGCGCTCGGCGACGCTACAGGGACAGGGCTCGCGGCTGACCGCAGTCGGCCAGATGTCGATTCGGTAACGCCCTCCGTGGGGCCGGGGTAGATAGGCTAGCCGCTAGCCGGCGGGAAAGCGGTTCCCGAGCTTACGAGCACTGGCGCGGGCTGCTGCCGGCGTGAAGTGACCACCTTGCGTGACGACCTGGCCGCGCAAACGGCCTGGGAACGTGACACGGCAACGGCCTCAAGCCCGACGCTGCCGATTCGAGAACCGCGCCGACCGAGAGGGCGCCGTGGCCACGCAGCGTATCCTGGTCGAGCAGTTCATCGCCTCACTTGCGCAAGCACCGTCAGCTCGGCTTGTTCACCGATCGCACCAGTTGCCATCTGTGGTGGCCAAACCCATTCCGGCTGTTGCTGGCGTCATTGGCCTATGTGCTCAGGGAACGGCTGCGTGCCATCGGTTTGGTCGGCACTGAGCGGGCGAGGGCGCAAGTCGGAACGATCCGCATGCGTCTGCTGCAAATTGGCGCCGTCATCGTACGCCACACTCGCCGCATTCGCTTCTTCCTCGCCAGTGCCTTTCCTCACCGGGCGATATTTCGGCTGGTCGCCAAACGCTTGGCTTCCGGATAGCCAACATCGAGTGGCCCCCGCCACGATGACATTGCGGGAGGTTGCGGGGAGTCCGTCTGATGTTTGAAAAACGCTCAAAAATTGAGCAGATCGACCCCTCGACCGCATTCGCCGGACTCATGATGACGATCAAGTAAAGCGCGCAGGTAGCGTGAAATATTCGGGTTAGCCGCTTCTCCAATCGGGATCCGGGAGTTCGCTGAACACTTGGCGTAGGCGTTCCCCCCACAAGCTGCGGATACGGTTGAAGTACGGATTCTCCGGGCCAATGCAAACGTGTTGGTGCAGGCGAAAGGTGTCGCGCTCGTAGAGCAGCAAGTCGAGTGGCATGCCGACCGAAAGATTCGAGCGGATCGTCGAGTCCATGGAGATCAACGCACACTTGGCGGCGTCTTCAAAACTCATCTGAGGCGTGACGACACGGTCGATGATCGGTTTGCCGTACTTTGATTCACCAATCTGAAAATACGGCGTGTCGGTACCGGCCTCGATGAAGTTTCCCGCCGCATAGAGGTTGAAGAGGCGGGGTTGCTCGCCGGCGATCTGGCCGCCGAAGAGGATGGAAACGTTGAAGTCGATACCGAATTCCTTCAGTGCGGCAGCGTCTCGCTGATAGACCTCACGGATGATGTCGCCAACATGGCGCGCGGCTTCGAAGAGGTTGGGGGCCGTGTGCAGATTTTCCGTGTGGCTGTCCGCGATGCGCTCGCTGAGGAGGTTGATCACCGATTGACTGATCGACAGATTGCCGGCCATCATCAGTACCAGAAAGCGTTCGCCCGGGCGTTCGATGACGGTTAGCTTGCGGAAGGTGTTGATCTGGTCGACGCCGGCATTGGTGCGTGAGTCGGCGAGAAAGACTAGCCCGGCATCGAGGCGGATAGCGACGCAGTAGGTCACGGCTTGTCCGTTCGTCGCCAGGACGTCGCGCGGGTTGGCATTTCGGTTGGCTGCCGGCCTCAGGCCGGTACCAGAAAGTCGCGACTGATGCCGTCGCCGAGTTCGTAGATGCGGTCCATGAAGTCGGTCAGGTAATCGTGCAACCCGCTGGCAAGCACGTCCTCGATACGGCCGAAATGAAGCCGGGCGTGGAGTACACCGGCTTGTCGCTCGGTCTCGGCGGATGAACTGTTGGCGATCAGCTGCAGCATGCGGACAACCCCGTCGGCGCAGGCGTGTAATGAGCGTGGCATGTCCATCCGCAGGATCAGCAACTCGGCGACGCGGCCCGGCGTGATCGCGTCGCGATAGACCTTCCGGTAGACCTGAAACGCCGACAATGAGCGAAGCAGCGCGCCCCAGCGGTAGAAGTCGCTGACCCCCTCGTCCCCGTTACGCAGGATGTGGTATTGCATATCCAGGATGCGGGCGGTATTGTCGCCGCGTTCCAGCAGGCCGCCGAGGCGGATGAAATGCAACGCGTCGTCCTTGAGCATGGTGCCGAAGGTGACGCCGCGGCTGACTGCCACGCGCAACTTGACCCAGTCAAAAAACTCGCTGATTCCACGCGAGAGGATTTGTTCGAAAGTCTGTTGCCGAAGTTCGATCCAGGTCGCGTTGAAGCTTTCCCACGTTTCCGCGGTGAGCGTGCCGCGAACGGCGTGGGCATTCTCTCGCGCGGCGCGCAAACAGCTGTAGATCGACGACGGGTTGCCGGGATCAGCGACCATGAAGCGCAGTACGTTATCGACGTTGACTTCGTCGTACGTCGCCGCGAAAGCCGACTCCAGGCTGTTAAGCGCCAGGATCGCTCGCCAGTTCTCGTTCTGGGCCGCCAAGGACTGCGGCACGAGTGACATCTGATACGAAACGTCAAGCAGTCGAGCCAGGTTCTCGGCGCGTTCGCTATAACGCGCCATCCAGTAAAGGTGATCAGCGGTGCGGCTCAGCATCTCGGCTCTCCGTCAGGCTCAGCTTTCGAGCACCCAGGTGTCCTTGGTGCCTCCGCCTTGCGATGAATTGACGACCAGCGAACCGGCACGCAGGGCGACGCGGGTCAGCCCGCCCGGTACCATGCCGACCTCCTTGCCCGAGAGGACGAAGGGACGCAGATCGACGTGACGCGGCGCGATTCCCGCGTCGACAAAAGTCGGACAATTCGACAGGGCGAGTGTCGGCTGCGCAATGTACTTTTCGGGCGCCGCTTCGATTCGCGAACGAAAGGCGTCGATTTCCGCGCGTGTCGCCGCTGGACCGACCAGCATCCCGTAGCCGCCGGCACCGTGGACTTCCTTGACCACCAGCTCCGACAGGTGCTCCAGGACGTATTTCAAGTCGTCCGGCTTGCGCAGCATCCAGGTCGGCACGTTGTTGAGCGCGGGCTCTTCGCCGAGGTAAAAGCGGATCATCTCGGGAACGTAAGGGTAGATCGACTTGTCGTCGGCGACGCCCGTGCCGATGGCGTTGGCCAGCGTCACGTGCCCGGCGCGGTAGGCAGAAAGCAGGCCGGGAACACCCAGCATCGAACTTGGGTTGAAGGCCAGCGGATCGAGAAAGTCGTCGTCGAGGCGGCGATAGATGACATCGACGCGTTGCGGACCCTGTGTGGTGCGCATGAACACCGTCTCGTTTCGGACAAACAGATCGCGTCCTTCGACCAGCTCGATTCCCATCTGCTGGGCGAGGAAGGCGTGCTCGAAGTAGGCGCTGTTGTACGAGCCCGGAGTCAGGAGAACGACCGTCGGGTTGACGACTCCTTTCGGCGCGACCGTACGAAGGTTTTCGAGCAACATGTCCGGGTAGTGTTGAACCGGCGCGATCATGTGCCGCGAGAATAATTCCGGAAAAAGCCGCATCATCATCTTGCGGTCTTCGATCATGTACGACACGCCGGAAGGAACCCGCAAGTTGTCTTCGAGGACATACGACTCGCCAGCGCCGGCGCGGACGATGTCGACGCCGGCGATATGAGCGTAGATCCCCGAGGGAACGTCGATACCGATCATTTCCGCGCGGAACTGGGCGTTGGTGAGCACCTGTTCGGCGGGGACTCGTCCCGCGCGAAGGATTTCCTGATCGTGGTAGATGTCGCCGAGGAAGGCATTGAGCGCCCTGACGCGCTGCAGCAGGCCGGCTTCCAGGGCCTTCCACTCGGCTGCCGGAAGGATGCGCGGAATGATGTCGAAAGGAATCAGCCGCTCGGTTCCGGCCTCTTCGCCGTAGACCGCGAAAGTAATCCCGACACGATGAAATGCCCGGTCGGCCTCGACTCGTTTGTGCGCCAGCCGCTCGGACGGCATCGCCGCCAGCCAGTCGGCCAAACCGCGGTAGTGAGGACGCAGAACGCCCTCCGCGTCGTACATCTCGTTGTAGAAGGAAGTCTCCATGGTGCTCTCGCCCGTGTGACCCGCTTAATTAAGCAGAAAGCGTGCCATGCGTTGGGTAGGGCGCTGACCGGTGGATTGGTCAGCGGCGCGGCCGGTCGCGCTAGCGCATGGTGCGCGGGCCGGGGGTCGCGCACTTGCCTGGTGCATCAAGAGACCGGTTGGGGTGCTGGTCAAGCCGCACGAACGTGTTACGGCGCGGCGGCGCTGCCGGCGGCGTCGGTGGGTAGTCGAAGCAGGCGCCAGCGCAGCATACCGCCGGAGAGGTTGGCGACTTTTGTGAAGCCGGCTTGCTCGAGGATGACCGCTGCGCGTGCCGAACGCGAACCGGAACGGCAGACGGTGACGATCGGTTTGCCGCGGTCCAGGTCACCGAGGCGGGCCGGGAGTTCGCCGAGTGGAATCAGCCGGGCGGAAGCGATGTGTCCGAGCACGCCATCGAATTCCTCGGCCTCGCGGACGTCAACCAACTGCACCGCGGACACGTGTTCTTCCAGCCATTGCGCGTGCACTTCCCAGATGCCGGCATAGGTGTACGTCAGCGGCGCCCAGTCGGGCTCGGTCGTTAGGTGCGCGTCGCCAGCCGGTTTGCCGCAGAAAAGGTTGGCCGGAACCGCGATGTCCAGCTTCATGGGATGCGGCAGGGCGAGATTTCGCATGTGGCCGGCGAAGTCCTGCTCGCCAATCTCGCCACCGAGACGCGGGTTGTACTGTCGTTCCTCGGCGACCGTCGTCACCGTGGACCCTTTGTAGTCGTGACCCGGATAGAGCAGGCAATCGTCGGGCAGCGAGAAGATGCGCTGGCGAACCGAGCGATAGAGCTGTTCCGGATCGCCCGCCTGAAAATCGGTTCGGCCACAGCCGCGAATCAGCAGCGCGTCGCCGGTGAATGCCATCGTCCGATCGTCGAGGACCAAGGTGATGCAGCCGACGGTATGCCCGGGGGTGGCGATCGCGGTCAGCGAGCGGCAACCGAAGATGACCGGCTCCTCGTCTCGAAGGTAAAGGTCGGCGCCTTCGGCGCCACTTTGTTGGGCAATTGCGATCCGGCTTCCAAGCCGTTGCCGCAGCAGCCAGGCGCCGGTCACATGATCGGCGTGCACATGGGTGTCGATCGTATATCGAAGCGTCAGCCCAAGCTCCTTGATCAACGCGACCTCTCGCCGGACTTGCTCAAAAACCGGGTCGATGAGGACGGCTTCACGCGAGCTCGGGTCGGCGAGCAGATAGGAGTAGGTCGAGGACGCGAGGTCCTGCAGTTGGCGAAAAACGATCATGGTCTGGCTGTTCCCCGCAGCGCAGTCACGCCGTTGGGCGAGCGCCCGGCGCTACGGGGGAAGTCCCCGACGCTATTTGGGCTGTGGAACGATCCGCAGGTAAGGTTTGGGGGCTCGCCATCCGTCGGGAAACTTTTCACGCGCCTGTTCGTCGGAAACCGCCGGGATGATGATCACGTCTTCTCCTTGCTTCCAGTTTACCGGCGTCGCCACCTGATGTTTCGCCGTCAGCTGGCACGAGTCGAGCAGCCGGAGGACTTCGTCAAAGTTGCGCCCGGTGCTCATCGGGTAAGTCAGCATGGCCTTGATGTTTTTGTCCGGGCCGATGATGAAGACCGAACGAACCGTCGCATTGGTCGCGGCGGTCCGACCGACAGAGGTTGCACCGGCGTCTTCGGGTAGCATGTCGTAGGTCTTGGCGATCTTCAACTCCGGATCTCCGATCAGCGGGTAGTTGACCGCGTGACCCTGCGTTTCCTCAATGTCGCCGACCCAGCGGACGTGGTCACCGACCGGGTCGACGCTGAGGCCGATGATCTTGCAGTGGCGTTTCTCGAACTCGGGTTTCAAACGCGCCATATAACCCAGCTCGGTCGTGCACACCGGGGTGAAGTCCTTCGGATGGGAAAAAAGAATGGCCCAGCCGTCGCCGATCCATTCGTGAAAATGGATCGTTCCTTCGGTCGTTTCGGCCGTGAAATCCGGTGCCTGACTATTGATTCTTAGCGACATGGTCTCCTCCTCGAAACATGGGTGGACAAACGTTACCGGCCTGCGTCCCGCCCTGGGGACCAAGACGGCGCTCAATCCCTGCTGTCGGTGTCGCTGATTGGCTGCAATCGGCGACAGCCCCCAGCCTGGGGTATACGGAATCTAGTGGGTGACGCGCGTCTGCTCACGCCCGCTCAGGACGCGAACGCGTTCGCCGGGCAGGAAGGGGACGTCCGGCTCCTGGACAACGGCGATCAGCTGTCCGCTGTCAAGCCGGACGGTGATTTCCAGCGCCAGCCTGCGCGTTGCGTTCTCCTCAATCGCCGCCCCGGCCAGACCGCCAGCGACGGCACCAATGATGGCGCCAACGATTTGCCCTTTACCACCGCCGATGTTGCTTCCGGCGACCCCGCCGACGGCGGCTCCGGCGATCGCACCCGTTCCCGATTTCGTTCCCTCCAGGAGTACGTCGCGCGTGCTTTCGACGGTCCCCGTGCGCACGACAAGCTCCTGTTGCGCCTGGCCACGCGTATAGACGTTGGCCGACTTGCTACTCGCGCAGCCGGCAACCAGACTCGCCAGGAGCAACAGGCCGACCGCCGCCAAGTGCTTGAGGGTTATCGTCATGTCCAGAGTCTCGTCTCGAAGGCCGAGTAGAAGCAGTCGGCAATTTCCTGTCGCGTCGGACGATGGTTCTGACCCCCACGATGGGCGACCTTGAGGGCTCCCATCACCGCGGCGATACGGCCCGTCCGCTCCCAATCCCAGCCAGCCGCAATCCCGTAGAGCAGACCGGAGCGGTACGCGTCGCCACAACCGGTCGGATCGACCACTGCCGTCGCCTGGACCGGCGGAATGTCGTGACAACGCCCTTCGGCGTAGATCCGCGAGCCCTCGCTGCCTAGTGTGACGACCAGCGCCTCGACGTTGGCCGCCAAACCCTCAAGGGAAATGCCAGTCCGCTCGCACAGCATCCTCGCTTCATAGTCGTTGACACAGGCGTAGCGGGCAAGTTTCATGAAACCCAGCAGTTCCTCGCCGGAGAACATCGGCAGTCCCTGGCCCGGATCAAAGACAAAGGGGATGCCCGTGGTCGCCAGGTCACGCGCGTGCTGGAGCATGCCTTCGCGTCCGTCGGGAGCGACGATCGCGAGCGTCGCTCCGGCGGCATCGATCACCCGATTCAAATGTGAAAAACTCATCGCTCCGGGGTGAAAGGCGGTGATCTGGTTATCGTCCAGGTCCGTGGTAATGAAGGCTTGCGCGGTGAAGCTGCCAGCGACTTTGCGGACGTGGCGACGGGACAGGCCGAGGTCGTCGAGGCGGACAAGATAGGCATCGGCGTCGTCACCAACGGTCGCCATGATCAGGGGATCGCCGCCGAGCAGCTGCAGGTTGTAGGCGATGTTGCCCGCGCAGCCGCCAAATTCCCGGCGCATTTCGGGAACCAGGAAGGCGACGTTCAGGATGTGGATTTGCTCGGGAAGAATGTGATGCTTGAAGCGGTCATGAAAGACCATGATGTTGTCGAAGGCGATTGATCCGCAGATGAGCGTAGGCATGGTGTCAGAAGCGTCCAGGAACGAGGCGGGTGGCAGAAGGCGTCGGTGAGGATCGCCAGCGTCAAGGGTAGAAGGCGTAGAGGCGATAGCCCGCGGCATGAACCTCTCTGGGTTCAAGCCAGACCCGGACGTCCAGTTCTCCGTTGGCGGGGAAAGCGCCTTCGGCAAGCCTTGTCGCCGGGAGGTAGTCTTCGGGGAGGAGCACACGGCGAACGAGCGCTTTGTCCTTGGTGTCGGTCAATGTCAGTTCAAGCGCCGGATACGCTTGTCCGTAGCGCGCGCTGTTGCGCAGCGTCGCCTGCAGGACGAGTCCACGATTCCTGCCCGGTTCGCTTTGCAAATCCGACGCTTCGATGCTGATCAGATCGGCGTTTCGGGGTAACGGCAACTCGGTTGCGATGAGCTCGCTCAAGCCGGTCAGCGCGGGTCGCAGGACGGGTGCGGCGATCGCGATCGGGCCGCGAAAGTGATAAATCGCCTGCGCCAGCAGGAGTAGCGCGAGGAGCGATGCGGCGGCAGCGAACAGCTTGTCGACCTTGCCATCCGGGGGGAGTACCGATGACGCAAAGCGCCGCGTTCCACTGTGCTCGGGCGCAGGAACGAGCGGCTCGACGGCGGGCAGCGGGTCGCTTGCGGAGATCTGACTCGTTGCGGCGCCAGCAAAGGGGTCCTCTCCTCCCGCATCGGCGACGAGAAATCGAGGCACAGCAACTGGCGCCGTTGCGTCCGCCGCAGGTACGCCGACCACCGGTGGCACCTCCAGAGCAGTGGGCGCCGTCGATCGTTCGGGAGGTGGTGGTTCACCGACAGCGATCGGCGCCGGAATGACGATCGACTCGCTGTCGTCGAGCAGCCGATCGAGGGCATTGAAGCGATGGCTGCACTGCCCACAACGGACTCGCCCGGCGCGCACCCTGAGCTGCTCGGCGGTGATGCGAAACACCGTTTGGCAACGGGGGCAGTAGGTTTTCATGCGCGGTCAGGACTTGTCGCCCGCCAGGCAGATCCAGCCTTCGCACGTCGCAACCGTCCGCAGGGCGAGGTAAGGGCGATACGCGGCGATGACGTCATCGGCCTGTTCGGAGAGGATGCCAGCGAGCGCCAGGCTGCCGCCGCGACGAACGTGGCCACAGATGGCCGGGGCCAGCACTTTCAGCGGATTGGCAAGGATATTGGCGACGACGAGATCGAACTGTCCGCTCAGGGTTTGCGCGGAGTCCTGAAAACGGATACTCGTAACACCGTTACGTGTGGCGTTGTGCCGCGCCGCGTCTACGGCCTGTTGGTCGATGTCGACACCGACCACCCCGACCGCTCCCATCAGCCCGGCAGCGATCGCCAGTATTCCTGAGCCACAGCCATAGTCGAGCATCGACATCCCCGCTTCGACACGAGACTCGATCCACTCCAGGCACAGCCGGGTCGTCGGATGCGAACCGGTGCCGAACGCTGTTCCGGGGTCGAGGATGAGGTTTGTCGCTGCTGGATTCGGAGGTTGGTGCCAGGAAGGAACGATCCAGAGTCGCTCCGAAATGCGGATCGGTTCGAACTGATCCTGGGTTAACCGCACCCAATCCTGATCAGGGACGTTCTCCTCTGAAAAGGCGGGCAACTGCGTTAGCCCGGCGGCGCGCGCGGCCGCAGCGACCAACACCGCGGTATCGATTTCGGCGTCGGTCAGTACGCTCAGGCGCGACCGTGCCCAAGCCGCTTGGCGCGTGGAACCGGGCTCGCCGTAGTGCGGATTCTCCGCCGGGGTGCCGGCGTCGGCGTCCTCAATGCTGACCGCGTACGCACCACAGGCGAGCAAGGCCTCGGCGAGCGACTCCGCGTGCGGGTGGTCCGTTTCAAGACTTAGCGATCGCCACGCCATGGTCGTGCTACCGGTCAAGCGTCCTTCTTCACTTCGTCCTTGGCCGCCAGACGGTGTTCGAGGTAGTGGATGCTGGTTCCCCCTTCGATGAAGCGGGCGTCATTCATCAGCTCCTGATGGAGCGCGATGTTCGTCTTGATGCCCTCGATACTCATCTCGGAGAGGGCAATGCGCATGCGACGAATCGCCTGTTCGCGGCTGTCGCCATACGCGATCACCTTGGCGACCATCGAATCGTAGTTCGGGGGAACGGTATAACCCTGGTAGATGTGCGAATCGACCCGAATACCTGGCCCCCCCGGAGGATGATAGGCGTTGATCTTGCCCGGCGAGGGAACGAACGTGTAGGGATCTTCGGCGTTGATGCGACATTCGACGGCGTGTCCGCGGAAACTGAGGTCGCGCTGCCGAAAACGTAGCCGTTCGCCGGCAGCGATGCGAATCTGCTCGGTGACGATGTCAACCCCGGAAATCAGTTCGGTTACCGGGTGCTCCACTTGCACACGGGTGTTCATTTCGATGAAGTAGAACTCGCCGTTTTCGTAAAGAAATTCGAACGTGCCGGCGCCGCGGTAGTTGATGCGCCGACAGGCTTCGGCGCAACGTTCTCCGATGCGCACGATGTGCCGGGTGGCGATGCCTGGCGCCGGCGCTTCCTCGATAATCTTCTGGTGGCGGCGCTGCATCGAGCAATCGCGCTCCCCGAGATGCACCGCGCTGCGGTAACTGTCGGCCAGTACCTGGATCTCGATGTGGCGCGGGTTTTCGAGGAATTTTTCGAGATACACGTTGGGGTTGCCAAAAAAGCTCTGCGCCTCCGAGCGCGTCATCGTTACGCCGTTGATCAGCGCTGCCTCGGTGTGGATGACCCGCATGCCGCGTCCGCCCCCACCTCCAGCCGCCTTGATGATCACCGGATAACCGATTGCCTTGGCGATGCGCACGATTTCCTTCGGGTCGTCGGGAAGCGCTCCCTCGGAACCGGGAACACAGGGTACGCCAGTGATGCGCATCGCCTCCTTGGCGGAAACCTTGTCGCCCATCAGGCGAATCGTTTCCGGACGCGGACCGATAAAGACGAAACCGGAAGACTCGACGCGTTCGGCGAAGTCGGCATTCTCGGAAAGAAAGCCGTAGCCGGGGTGAATGGCTTGCGCGTCAGTCACCTCGGCGGCCGAGATGATCGCCGGCACGTTGAGGTAGCTCTGCGCAGAAGGCGCCGGCCCAATACACACCGATTCGTCGGCGAGACGCACGTATTTCGCTTCACGGTCGGCTTCCGAATGGACGACAACCGTCTTGATACCCAGTTCGCGGCACGCGCGCTGAATGCGCAAGGCTATTTCTCCGCGGTTGGCGATGAGGACTTTTCCGAACATGGCTGCCGTTTCCCTTAGCCGACAATGAAGAGCGGCTCGCCGTATTCCACCGGTTGACCGTTTTCGACCAGGATCGCTTTCACCGTTCCCGCCGTATCCGCCTCGATCTCGTTGAGCAGTTTCATCGCTTCGATGATGCAGAGGACGTCGCCCACCTTGACGACGCTGCCCACTTGAACGTAGGGCTCGGCGCCTGGACTCGAGGCGCGATAAAAGGTGCCAACCATGGGAGCTTTCACCGGTTTGCCTTCGGGCAGCGTGGCTTCAGGGGTCGGAACCGGCGCTGGCGGTTCCGTGACCGCCGACATCGGGGGCGGTGGCGGGGCGGACCAGCCCTGCTGCGCCGTGAGTACTCCGTGCTTGACGATACGTACCCTCTCCTCGGCGTCGTGGATTTCCAGCTCGGTGATGCTCGATTCTTCGACGAGGTCGATGAGCTTCTTGAGTTTACGCAGGTCCATGAGTTTCCTTCAGGTGAGTGTGATGTTCAGTTTGCGGCGTGTCCCGGCAGCGGTGAGCGAGCTTGCCTTCGGCAGGCGGCTTTACTCGGCAGCAATCTTGCCCAGCAGGTACTCCAGTGCCAGCAGGTAGCTGTCACGACCGAGCCCGGTGATGACGCCAAGCGCCAGGTCGGAGAAATACGAGTGTCGGCGGAACGGTTCGCGGGCGTGCACATTGGAGAGGTGCACCTCGATGAACGGTAAGCCGGTCGCCGCAATGGCGTCGCGCAGGGAGACGCTGGTGTGCGTATAGCCCGCCGGATTGACGATCAGATAACGCACGCCCTGTTCTCGAGCGGCATGGATACGTTCGATCAAAGCCCCTTCGTGATTGCTCTGAAAAGCCTCCAGCGCGACCCCAGCGGCGTCCGCACGCAAGGCCAGCGCACGATTGATTTCGGCCAATGTCGTTGAACCGTAATGCTCCGGTTCGCGCGTGCCAAGGAGATTGAGGTTGGGGCCGTGGAGGACGAGTAGCCGGGGAACTTCGGGTTTCCGGTCGGCTGCCGGCGAACCGTCTTCTGCCTTCTTCATGGCAGCAAGTTTGCCGCAGATGACGTCATTTTGTCTACTCTACGCGCCATCACGCAAGTGGTCGCGGACCGCCGATCAGCGCTGCAGAGTCGTCCGCAGAAGGTCGTCCAGTTGGTGCTCGGCCAGCGGCCCGGCATGCACGGTGTGTACCTTGCCCTCCCGGTTGATGAGCACTGTGTACGGAACACCGAGTGTGCGGTTGCCAAATCGCTGGACCAGGTTGACCCCCGTCGAGCCACCAATGAGCAGCGGGTAGGCGATACGTTGCTGGTGGGCATACGCGCGGACGGCGTCGGCCGTGTCGAGGGCGATGCCGAGGAACTGAACGCCCTGCGCCGCGTAGCGGTCCTGCAGGCGAGAGAAAACCGGCATTTCGTCGCGACACGGCGGGCACCAAGTGGCCCAGAAGTTGACCACGACTATTTTTCCCCGCCAAGTCGAAAAAGCATGTCGGCGACCGTCGGCGTCAGCCAGGCTGATGGCGAAAAAGTCCGTCACCACCTCGTCTCGATCGGTCGTCAGCAGGCGCTGGGCGGGCTGAATGAGCGCTCTGTACGCGCCGACGGCAAGCATGATCGCGCCGACGAGCAGTGTCAGCGCGCCGACCATCCGTACCCGGCGGGAGCTCACGGCACGGTGGTCGCCGCCGCGAGCAATTCCTCAACGCTAGCGAGGCGGGCGCGTTCGCGTGTCCTGCCGTCACGTGTTTTCCCGGCAACGCGTTCGGCATCGCGCCGATAAACCACCAGGTTGGCAATCGCTTCTGCGTCGGCTACGGTCAAGACCGCCTCCGCCCGGTCGTTACGCGGTGTGCTGTGGTGGTACGGGATGCGCCGGTCGAGAAGAAAGATCTCGACGTCCTTCGCACTGTCAGGGAACAGCTGCAGATCGATTTCGGCGTAGCGCCCCGCCGTACCCTCAAGTACGGCACCCGTCAGATAGGGATTGAAACGTTGCAGTACCGTCATCAGGCTGGCTGCCTTACGCAGCAGGAAGGCACTTCTTGCCCGCTGCTCGTCGTCCTGGAAAAGCCGGTGATAGGCCCTGAGTTCGCTTTCGACCTGGCTGTCGTCGGGGAGCACGGCGTTCCTGGGGAGCGCAAGGCGACGCATCGCCTTGCGCTTGGCGAGTGCGACGTCGCCTATCCCCTCTTCGGCCATCAAACGGGCGGCGACGCCAGCGACGTGGTTACGCAAGCGCAAGCCGGGCTTGCGATCGGCTCGGCGGTTCATTCCATTCCTCCCTGCGGCCATTTCTCACCGCCCGTGCTCGACGGCGCTTGACCGCAGCACCTCCCGTCAAGCGGGTACAATGCCGCACTTTCGCCGGAATTGTAGCCTGGATCGACCGATGCACATTCACATCCTTGGTATTGGTGGCACTTTCATGGCGGGTCTCGCCCTTCTCGCACGCGCTGCGGGCCATCGCGTCACCGGTTGTGACGGGGAGATCTATCCACCGATGAGCACGCAGCTGGCGGCTGCGGACATTGAGGTCATCGAAGGCTACGATGCCGCTCAGACGGCGTTCGAGCCGGACTGCTACGTGATTGGCAACGCGATTTCGCGGGGCAACGCGTTGCTGGAAGAACTACTCGATCGCCGGCTGCCTTACCTGTCTGGTCCGCAGTGGCTGGCCGAACAGGTGCTCGGAGATCGGTGGGTGCTCGCCGTTGCCGGTACTCATGGCAAGACCACCGTTGCCGCAATGCTGGCGTGGATTCTCGACGATGCGGGGCTGAGCCCCGGTTTTCTCATCGGTGGCGTGCCACTCAATTTTGGCGTTTCCGCTCGCCTGTTCGGCGGAGCTTCCGAGTCGCCGTTTTTCGTCGTCGAAGCTGACGAGTACGATACCGCTTTCTGTGACAAGCGCTCGAAGTTCATTCACTACCGGCCGCGGACGGCGATCCTCAATAACCTGGAGTTCGATCACGCCGACATCTTCGCCGATCTGTCGGCGATCGAAACGCAGTTCCACCATTGGGTGCGGACCTTGCCGCGCAATGGCGTGATCGTCAGCAACGCAGCCGAGCAAAGTCTCGAGCGCGTGTTGGCGCGCGGTTGCTGGACGTCGATAAAGCGCTTCAACGATTTCGCCGGTTGGCGAGCCGAAGGTGACGACCGTGACGGGTCGTTGCAGCTAGTCAACGGCAGCGAGGTCGTCGGTAGCACGCACTGGGAGCTGAGTGGCCACCACAACCGAAGTAACGCGGTCGCCGCCCTGCTCGCGGCGGAACACGTCGGCGTGCCGCTGGCACGAGGGCTCGCCGCGTTGTCGCGCTTCAAGAGTGTCAAACGAAGACTCGAATGGCGGGGTTGTGTAGCCGGCGTGACCGTATACGATGATTTCGCGCACCACCCGACCGCGATCGCGACGACGATTGCCGGCTTGCGGGGACGGGTTGGCGCTGCGGCTCGCATTCTGGCAGTGATCGAATTGCGGTCGAACACGATGAAACTTGGCGTCATGAGGGACCGGTTGGCGCCGAGTCTTGCCGACGCGAACCTGGTTTTCTGCTGCTCGTCGGGGGTCTCTTGGGATGCCGCGGCGACACTGGCTTCCTTGAGCGATCAGGCCACCGTCGTTGACCGTGTCGAACTCTTGATCGATCAAATCGTTGTAGCGGCTCGTCCGGGCGACCACGTCCTCGTGATGAGCAATGGTGGATTTGGCGGTATCCACGACCGCCTGCTGGCTGCGCTCGCCAGCCAGTCGCTCAGCGCAGAAAGTGGTCTGCGAGCAGCGCGGTAAACAATAGCGTCAGATAGATGATCGAGTAACGAAAGGTCAGTCTGGCCAGTTTGTCGCTGTAGTCTCGCCAGAGGGTTACGCTGTAGAGCAGGAAGATGGCGTCAAGGATCAGCGCGGCGGCAAGATACCAGGGCCCACTCATTCCCAGCGTGAACGGCAGCACGGTCGCGGCGCTGAGCATGATGACGTAGAGCAGGCTATGCAGGCAGGTAAAGCGAATACCGTGCGTCACTGGCAGCATCGGTAAGCCGGACTTAGCGTACTCGGCGCAGCGGTAACAGGCGAGGGCCCAGAAATGCGGTGGCGTCCAGATGAATATGATCAGGAACAGCGCAAGAGCCGGTGGACCGACTTCGCCGGTGATTGCCGACCAGCCGAGAACCGGCGGCATGGCCCCTGAAGCGCCGCCGATGACGATGTTCATCGGTGTCGCCGGCTTCAGCAGCAGGGTATAAATTAGTGCATAGCCGAGAAAGGTGGCGAGCGTCAGCCACATCGTCAGCGGGTTGACAAAGGTATGCAGAATCCACAGTCCGAGGCCACCAGCCGCGGTGGCCAGGGTGACGGTTTCGCCGGCGGTTACTTCGCCGCGCACGGTCGGACGCGCGCGGGTGCGCGCCATGCGAGCGTCGATTTGTTGTTCGACGAGGCAGTTAATGGCGGCAGCGGCACCAGCGACCAAAGCAATTCCGAGCGAAGCGGCAACAAAAAGACCAAACGGCGGAAACGCGGGTGCAGCCAGAAACATCCCGATCATCGCGGTAAACACGATCAGGCTATTAACCCTCGGTTTGCAGAGCTCGAAGAAAAACTTCAGACGGTCGGCTGCCGAACGCCGGGAAGTCTTGCTGACAACGGCCATAATGGTTGCTTCCTGCTTGCTGAGAGTGATTTCGCCCGTTCTTATCCGCTGCCAGTTGGCGGGGTGAGGCGTGTCAGCGGTTATAGTGGCTGCCGATCAAGGCGTAGTCAACGAAGAACAAGATGGCGAACGGTACCGTTGCCCACAGCCATTGCAAGGCCCCGGTCGAACCGGCGGGCTCGTTGGGCACGCGGTCGACGATCTTGCCGTGCCTGACCATCGTGTAAATCGTTATCGCAAACACGAGCAGGAAGAGAAAGGTGATCGCCGCCAGGAAATAGCCGTGAATTGGTAGCGCCGCGTCGCTCGTCACACCGCTCGTAGCCATCGACCATCCGTTTCGCACGTCGGCCGATACCAGCATTAGCGCGCTCAAACGCGGCGCCCTTCTCGTCACCGCCCGTATCGAGCCCTCACTGAAGACCTTCAATCTAGTCTGCCTCCCCGGTTGTCCCCGCCGCATTGTCCATCTGCCAGGCCTCGCCGAAGTTCTGCGGCTAGCGTGTTCTTCTGTTCATCGGTCAGCAGGCGACCAATTTCAACCGCCTTTCCGCGCGAGCGAAGCAGCAGGCGGTAGCTGCTTCGCCCAGGACCCTTGACCCAGTCCAAAGCAAGCCAGTAGGACTGGAAAACAACCCGTTCCGCCTGCTTGCCATAGTGCCGGTCGACCACTAGCTGTCCGCTTTCGAGCGTGATTGTCTCGTAGTCCGCTGCAGCAAGTTCGCTGTGACGCAAAGCGAACCAAAGCAGCGCGAGTTCGAGGCCGGTAAACGGCGCGATCGGCCACGCACCAAAGTACGAGAAGACCGCGGCGATCGTTCCCGAACCGACGGTCATGGCGACGAACACGTACCGCCGTCCGGTGACCGTCAACGAATGGTTCGGGCGAGCGGTCCAAGTCCATCCTGTTCGTGTTTGGCCACCGACCAGACTCATCAACTCCTCCTGTCGGGCGACTGCTCCGAGTGGCCGCTATGGATTTGATATGAATCAAGGCGTCTCGGCAAAAATTGTAGCACGCGAACCCAGATGCGGGACAAGCCGCAGGCGCCACGCCCGTCATCCTGGGGGCCGCTTGAGGTGGCAATAGTCGACTCAACGCTGATTCATTGCGCAAAGTCGCCGCCCGACGCGCGTCGGTCGCCGTTGCCTCGCGCTTACCACTGTTCAAGGCCAGGTTTTTTTCCTCCGGTTTGATCCACATCAAAAACGAATGTGCTAACCTTCGCGCTTCGCAAAAACCGGGCACTTTGGCGCTTGGGACCGTTGTTGGGCAGTTTTCGAAGACAGCAGGGGAGAGCTTCCGCTTCGAGCGGGTTGCCTACCGCCTGACAGGAAAGGGAGAAAATGGCGCGAAACTCAATCAGGAACGATGACCTGAAGCAACTGGGCACCTCTAGGGCGCCGCGTATCGAGTTCGCTCACCGCCAAACCCAGGGAGCTCGGGGCGGGTTCCTTGGCCGTCGGGGAGTCGTGGGGTGGGCGGCTTTCTTGCTTGCCACCTTTAGTGGTGCCGCACTTGCCGCGTGGGAGCTCAACCTGCAGGAGCCGGTCACGGCGACCGCGAAGCGTGTCTACGAGTTGCATAGTCTCTTGCTGTGGGTCATTACGCTCATTTTCCTCGGCGTCTTTGCAGTGGTCACTTATTCGCTGATTGTTCACCGCAAGTCCAAGGGGTTCAAAGCTTCGGATTTCCACGACAACACCTCGCTCGAGATCGCCTGGACGGTGGTGCCGCTGCTGATTCTGGTCGGCCTCGCGTTCCCCGCCACCTCAACCTTGATCAAGATGCGCGATACCTCGCAGCCGGACCTGACGGTCAAGGCTACGGGTTATCAGTGGAAGTGGGGTTACGAATACCTGACCGGTGACGCTGCCGGGATCAAGTTCATGAGCGTGATGTCGACGCCACGCGAACAGATTGAGAATAAGTCGCCAAAAGGTGAGCACTATCTGCTCGAAGTCGATCACCCCTTGGTGGTGCCGGTCGGCAAGAAAGTGCGAGTTCTGACAACGGCAACCGACGTCATTCACAGCTGGTCGGTTCCGGCTTTTGCGGTCAAAACCGACGCGGTTCCCGGTTTCCTGCGCGATACCTGGTTCCGGGCGGAGAAAGAGGGAACCTATCGCGGTCAGTGTTCCGAGTTGTGCGGCAAGGACCACGCGTTCATGCCGGTCGTCGTCGAGGTGGTGTCGGAAGAAAAGTACGCAGCCTGGGTGGCCGATCAGAAACAGAAGATGGCTGCCGCCGCCGACGACCCGAACAAGACGTGGGCTTTGGATGAGCTGGTGGCCCGGGGTGAAGCGGTTTACACCGCAAACTGCGCGGCCTGCCATCAGCCGACTGGCCAAGGCGTGCCGCCGGCGTTCCCGGCGCTCGACGGCTCGAAGGTCGTCAAAGGAAGTAAGCAGGCGCATATCGAGATGGTCCTCAAGGGCGTGCCGGGAACCGCGATGGCGGCCTTTGGCGCACAACTGAGCGACACGGATATCGCTGCGGTCGTCGCGTACGAGCGCAACGCCTGGTCAAACAAGCTCGCTGAAGTCATTCAGCCCGCTGAAGTCAAGGCACTTCGCGGCAAGTGATTACGCAAAGGCCCTGAGGAGAATTTGAATATGCAAGCGACGCACACTGCCGGACACGCCGGCGAGCACTCCCACGACGATCACGGTCATCATCCGACCGGCTGGAAGCGCTGGATCACGACGACCAATCACAAGGACATCGGCTCGATGTACCTCTGGTTCAGTTTCGTGATGTTTCTGGTTGGCGGCGCGATGTCGCTGGTCATTCGTGCCGAACTCTATTCTCCAGGTTTGCAGTATGTGTCACCGGACTTCTACAACCAGATGGTGACGCTGCACGCGCTGATCATGGTCTTCGGAGCGATCATGCCGGCGTTCGTCGGGTTCGCCAACTGGATGCTCCCGATCATGATTGGCGCTCCCGACATGGCTTTTGGCCGTTTGAATAACTGGAGCTTCTGGTTGTTGCCGCCAGCGGCGCTTCTGCTTAGCGCGTCGCTTTTTGTGCCGGGAGGTGCTCCCGGCACCGGGTGGACGCTTTATCCGCCGCTTTCGGTGCAAATGGGCATCGGAATGGATATGGCCATCTTTGCGGTGCACATCCTTGGCATGTCGTCGATCATGGGCTCGATCAATATCGTCACCACGATCCTCAACCTGCGGGCGCCGGGCATGACCCTGATGAAAATGCCCCTCTTTTGCTGGACGTGGCTGGTGACCGGATTTCTGTTGATCGCGTCGATGCCGATCCTCGCCGGTGCGGTGACCATGCTGCTGACCGACCGCCACTTCGGCACGACGTTCTTCAATGCCGCCGGCGGGGGTGATCCCGTGCTGTTCCAGCACATTTTTTGGTTTTTCGGCCATCCTGAGGTTTACATCATTGCCTTGCCAGCGTTCGGCGTGATTTCGCACGTAATTCCTGCGTTTTCCCGCAAGCACCTGTTCGGTTACACTTCGATGGTTTACGCGATCGCCGCGATTGGTCTGATCTCGTTCTTCGTCTGGGCGCACCACATGTATGTGGCTGGCCTGCCGCTTACTGGCCAGTTGTATTTCATGTATGCAACCGTTCTCATCGCGGTGCCGACCGGGGTCAAAGTCTTCAACTGGGTGACGACCATGTGGCGCGGCTCGCTGACCTTTGAGACGCCGATGCTTTTTTCGCTGGGCTTTCTCGTCCTGTTTACCATCGGCGGCTTGACCGGTCTCGTACTGTCGATGACCGCGGTCGACATTCAGCTTCAGGATACGTACTACGTCGTCGCCCACTTTCACTATGTGATGGTCGCAGGAGCTTTGTTCTCCGCTTATGCCGGACTCTATTTCTGGCTGCCAAAGTGGACCGGTCACATGTATAACGAAGGTCTCGGCAAGCTGCATTTCTGGTCGTCGATCATCTTTTTCAACATCGCATTTTTCCCGCAGCACTTCCTCGGTCTGGCCGGCATGCCGCGGCGGATTCCGGACTACGCGCAACAGTTTGCCGACTTCAACGTCATCTCGACGATCGGTGCGTTTGGCTTTGGTATCAGTCAACTGTTGGTTTTGGTGGTCGTCTTCCAGGCTCTGAAAGGGGGCGCCAAGGCCGAAAGTCGACCCTGGGACGGGGCACACGGTTTGGAATGGACCTTGCCGTCGCCGCCTCCTTACCACACGTTTGAAGATCCGCCGGTGTTCAATCCGGCCGAAGCCCACGCATGACGCGTCAGGAAAGCGACGAAGAGCGGCAGCGAGGCAGCCGTCGCTTGGCGATCGGGCTCGCTTTGTTCGCTGCCGCGATCTTCGTCAGCTTCATTGTTCGACAATGGATGGCTAACAGTTGAATCACGAAACTGGGTCGTTGGGCGCGGTTGCCGCGGTCGGCGCGCCACGCGGCGCGGGAAACGTCCGTATCGTAAGGATATTGCTGGCGGTCGTCGTCGGCAGCTTGGTCTTTGTCGCGTTTCAACCGCGCCTGTATCGCGCGTTCTGTGAATGGACGGGTATTTACGACCTGGATCGCGCTGAAGAAGATGTGGTGGCGATGGCTCCCGGGCGCCGGTTGGTGCTCGAGCTGGATGCTAATAGCCATGAAAACGGCCTTCGTTTCCAGCCACAGTCGAGCAGCGTCGAAGTTAGAACGGGGGACATCGTTCATGTGGTCTATCGTATCGAAAATACCCACGATCGCACGGTCGTCGGACAAGCCATTCCGAGCTACGGTCCGGCGTACGCAGGGAGTTATGTAAAAAAGCTGGAGTGCTTTTGCTTTAAGCCGCAGACTTTTGCGCCGCATGAAGTGCGCGAGCTGCCGGTAGTTTTTCTGCTCGATCCAAAACTTCCGGAAGAGGTGACGACGATGACGCTTTCCTACACCTTCTTCGAGGTGCCGGGCAGTAGCGCGCCGCCGGTAGCCGTGGCGTCGACAGAGCGAAAGTGAAAGATGTCGGGAAGTGCGCCGCCGCTACCTGAAAATGGGCGAAAGAGTACGGTGCGTACGGTTGCCTGGGCACTGTTCGGCGTTCGTGGCCACCAGCCGCACAGCGACGACGGGCAGCCGTTGTCGCCGTGGAAACTCGTGCTCACGGCACTGGCGTTCATGATCATTTTTGTTCTGACGCTGGTCGGCGTGGCCGGTCTTCTCGCTCGCCCGTGAGAAGGTGGAGCAATAGGGCAAGGGTATTCAGGGGTCGCAACGACAATACGAATTCGAATTGGAGGAAATCTTGATGAGTCAACCCGTATCCGCAAGCCGTTACTTCGTTCCCGAGCCATCGCATTGGCCGCTGGTCGGTTCGTGTGCGCTGCTGCTGTTGGCGACCGGCGCCGTATTGACGTTCAACTCGATCGCCAACGGCGGCTTTGTCTTGCTGGCGGGTTTCGCAGTCCTTGCGGTGATGTTGTTTGGCTGGTTCGGCCGCGTCATCGGGGAATCCGAAGGGCAACGCTACAATTTGCAGGTGGACCGGTCGTTCCGTTGGGGAATGGCTTGGTTCATCTTTTCCGAAGTCATGTTTTTCGCTGCTTTCTTCGGAGCCTTGTTCTATGTCCGCGTTCTCTCGGTTCCGGACTTGGCAAGTCCCGCGCAGGCGGGGCTGTGGGATGGCTTTTCCGGCCAGTGGCCGACCGCCGGGCCAGGCGCGAAAGACCCGTTCACGCCGATGCATGCCTGGGGTATCCCGGCGATCAACACGCTGTTGCTGCTTAGTTCCGGTGCGACAGTCACTTGGGCGCACTGGGGTTTATTGGCGAACAAGCGGCAGCAACTGATTCTTGGTCTGGTCCTCACCGTCGTCCTTGGCGCAGTCTTCCTTGGCTTGCAGGTCTATGAATACCGGGAGGCGTATGCACACCTGAATCTGAAACTGACTACCGGCGTCTACGGCTCGACCTTTTTCATGCTCACGGGTTTTCACGGCTTCCACGTCACGTTAGGCGTAACAATGCTCGCCGTCATCCTCTTGCGGGCGATGAAAGGCCACTTTTCGGCCGAACGACACTTTGCGTTTGAGGCGGTTGCGTGGTACTGGCACTTTGTTGATGTTGTCTGGTTGGGCCTGTTCGTCGTCGTATATTGGCTTTGACCTAAGCAGGGAGTCCCTCCCCTCCTGGTGGTACGTCCGTGCTGCGTGCCACCAGGGGTCGTTACCGGCTAGAGGGTGCTGGAAATCCAGCCTAGCCGATAGCCCGCCATAAGCAGCAAAAACAATAGAAACGACAAGCCCACACGTAGCGATAACGCTTTGACCGCCCGGGTTTTGCCGGTGTTTTCGTCTCGATAGATGAAAATCAAGGCGCTGCCGAGACTGACGACGATCGCGACGAGCAGCAGTATGACGACGATACGCATGGTGCTGGCCTCAGAAAATCACCAGTCTACCGGACTTGCCGCCAAAGGGCGACCAATTGAAGGCGGCCACTTGCCGCCCGCTCAGCCGGACCGACGGCAACAGCGGATTTCGGGCTCATTGCTGTTTGCTGGAGTGGCTGCCGTCTGTCTGATGATGGCCGCGCTTCAACTATGGCGAGCCGAAACCAGGGGCGAACGCTTCGTGCGCGAGCGGGAAGCCGCGAGTCAAGCAGCGGTGACGCTTTCGGCGGCGCAACGTGATCGCGACAGCTTGGTTGATCGGCCGGTGGTCATGCGTGGTCGCTGGCTGGCTGAAAAGACCCTGTTTCTGGACAACAAGATCTACCGTAGCCGACCCGGCTACGAAGTGTTGACACCGCTAGAGCTGGTCGGTGGCCACACGGTTGTCCTGGTAAATCGGGGATGGGTAAGGGCACCGAAGCTGCGTTCGGAGTTCCCGTCCGTCAAGACCCCATCGGGCGAGGTCGAAGTGACAGGCGTTACCCGCGGTTTCGAGACGCGAGTGTTTGAATTGCAGCGGCTCGATCCGACCGATGCCGTTTGGCAGCACGTGCGGGAAGACGACTATCGGCGCATTAGCGGTCTCGACGCGTTGCCCGTTATCGTCCTTCAGACCTCTGCCGCGACTGACGATGGCTTGGTGAGGGATTGGGCGAGGCCCGAGAACCCCGCCACCAAACACTATGGGTACGCGCTGATGTGGGTCGCCTTTGCGCTAACGGCCGCCGGTTTTGCTGTGGTAAATCGCCGGCGAGAGGCATGAACGAAGCGCGCGGTCTGGGTGACGATTCACCACCTCTGACGTCCGTGCCGACGGGCAAGCGTAGTTACAGTCGGGCGTGGCCGACGGTGCTCGCGGTGGTCGTGATTTGCGCGCTGCCGTTAATCGCCGCACTTTACTTTCGTTTTGTGTCGCCGCCACTACCTGCACCAACGGTGGGAACGCCTCTTACCCCTTTGTTGATGCCGTTTGAGCTGCTTCGGCGTGCGGACGGAACGCCGCTCGAGCAAGCCGAGATCGGTGAGAAGTGGCGGATCGTCATTTTCGCTCCCGGCGGCTGTGACGCGCGTTGCCAGCACTCGCTCTACCTCACTCGCCAGTCGCGTACGGCGCAGGGGCGAAACATGACGCGAGTCGAGCGCCTGTGGATCGTTAGCGACGGAGTGCCGCCGGACGCCGACTTGCTGGCCGCGCATCGCGACTTGGTCGTCGTGACGGCTGTGGACGGAAGGCTTGTCGAAAGCCTGGGTGATAGCCCGCAACGTTCCATTTATCTCGTTGACCGTCGCGGGCTGCTCGTTTTCCGCTATCCGGACGACGCCGAACCGAAGGCTTTCATCAGCGAGCTCGGAAAGCTGATCAAGCACTGAAGGGAAAGCAAGCTATTTTCCGTTCGACGGGACGGAGGCAGGAGAAGCGGGACATCTAGCTGGCCGGGTAAACCGTAGACGCGCCCGGCCTATGCGTGGGCGTCGCCTGCAGTGACCAGAGGAAGCAGAGACGCACGCATTTTCTGCAGGGCCTTTGCTTCAATCTGACGGATTCTTTCTGCGGAAACGCCAAATTCGGCGGCGAGTTCGTGCAGGGTTGACGGCGAGCTCTCGGTCAGCCAACGTGCTTCGACGATTCGACGGCTGCGCGGGTCAAGGCTGCCAAGCGCGTTTTGCAGGCCATCGCCGTGAAGCTGGTCGCGCGCCCTCGCCGCCAGGATCTGCTCCGGCTCGCTCGTCTTGTCGGACAAGTAAGCAATTGGCGCAAACGCGTCGTCTTCGTCATCCTGCTCGAGTGCGAGATCGTGTCCGGATAGCCGCTGGTCCATCTCCATCACGTCGTCAGGTTTGACGCTGAGGCGGTGGGCGATAGCGGTTACTTGTGCCGGACGCAAAGCCTCGCTGCTGGCTTTAAGGCTGCGAAGATTGAAAAACAGCTTGCGTTGCGCTTTGGTCGTCGCTACCTTGACCATGCGCCAGTTGCGCAACACGTACTCATGAATCTCGGCCTTGATCCATTGGATGGCGAAAGACACCAAACGTACGCCATGCGCCGGATCGAAGCGTTTGACGGCCTTCATCAGGCCAATGTTGCCTTCCTGAATGAGGTCGGCGTGTGGTAGGCCATAGCCGAGGTAAGCACGCGAAATGGCAATCACCAAGCGCAAGTGTGACAGTACCAGTTGCCTCGCGGCTTCCAGGTCGCCGTCCTCACGAAGCCGAGTCGCCAGTCGAAACTCCTCTTCCTGTGTTAGCAGCGGAAACTGCCGAGCGACCTGAATATACGCATCAATGCTACCGACCGGCGACAGGGACGGGGACAACACCAAAGCTTGCGTCATCTCGAACGACTCCTTTTCGTACTCATGAAGTAGAAGTTTAGCACTCGTGCGAGTAGAGTGCTAATCGCTCGGAAGGTTCCCTAAGACATTTTCCCGGCGTATGCTGAAGGACCGCCGTTCACCCTGCCGGCGTCTGCTGGAAATAGGCGTTGGCGAAGGCCAAGATAAACAGGCTACCCGAATCATGTTGGACAAGTTCCCACCTTCCGTCGTGAGCGAGTGCCCCGACTGCGCGAGCAGCTTCGTGTGCGAGGCGCAAACTGGCGCGTGCTGGTGTATGCAGCAACCGCCGCTGGCAAGTAAGGGGCTGGAAGCCAACCCACGCTGCTATTGCCCCGCGTGTTTGGCGCAGCGACTCAGCATCGACGCTGTCCGGTCTGCTCCGGCAACCTGAGAATCGCCTCTCGATTGCTCCACGAAAAGCACTTCGCCGCCGCATCCCGCCACGGTAACCAGCAGTAGTCGCGGTGTTCATCACGGGCGATGATGACCGCGACTGGAGCCGGCAACTGCAGCGAGAGTACGTGTTCGGTGTTGTGCGTAACCCCCGGTGCATAGCGGTGGCGCCATTCCGCGAAAATTTCGTAGCGGTAGTGAATCTGCCAGTCACGCAACTCCTCGGGACCGGCGTTGATTCCGGTCTCTTCAGCGACCTCCCGAAGCGCGGTCTGCAGCAAGGTTTCGCCAACCTCCTGACTGCCGGTCACCGACTGCCAGTACCCGGCGTGTGCGGCGCGTTCAAGCAGCAGGACGTCGAGTTCGGCGGTATGGATGACGACCAGTACCGATACCGGTCGTTTGAACGCAGTCACCCGGGAATTTCCAGAGTGCTCAAGCCTTCCAGCCCGGGATCAAAAAAAACCCAAAAGGGAAAGTCCTGCAGGCGCCAATCGTCGCAGGCCGCGCCGAACACCTCCCATAGTGCCACCACGGCGCCCCGCTCGACTCGTTGCAGCGCCTCGGCATGTGCGACGATCACGACATAACCGGCTGCCGCAGCCCAAGAGAAGTCGGTGAGACAGTCATAGAGCGCGTCGAGGTTTTGCCCATACCAGTCCGGGAGTTCCAGTCCGCGAGCGAGGGCGCCGAGCGCCGACGGCAAGCTGCGAACACTCGAGAAGTCCACTTCAAAACAGGCAAAGCCGGCAGCCTCTGCCGCCATTCTGACCAGCCCGGCCGCGTTGGTAGGTAGGCCGTAAATTCCGGCAAGGCGAGCGTCCTCGAGCTGGGATTGCAGCGGCAGACTCATGGGATTTCGCGTATCCGGGAAAAGTGACGATAGTGGTCGTCTGTATAGTAATACTCGTTCGAGGTTTTGACGTCGCGTGTGTCACCGCGGCCGGCGACGATTCGCCGCGGGCCGCGATCGCGGCTCTCCGGCGAAGAAACGGTGTACTCGAGATAATAGCCGCGTGGCCGGACCGGTAGCCGCCGTTCAAAGTTGTTGAAGACGCTGCCATCCTTGCGCGGATAGGGGAAGGGGCCGCCCAATTGAATCAGGCGCAAGGTTCTCTGCGCTTCGAATGGCAGGTCGCCGAAGGCGATGCTGGCGCTGTACCCCTCCTCACGTGCGTGAGAAGTGCCGCTTGAGAGCGGGCCCCCAAGGAGCGCCGGGAGCAACCACCAGCCAAGAACGACCAGAAACCTGCGCACGTGCGCTTACTCGCGACTGACTTCGACTTGCGTGTCGACCCGGTGGCGTAGTCGAATGTGCAGCTCGCGCAACTGTTTTTCGTCTACCTGGTTCGGCGCATCCGTCAGCAGGCACTGTGCACGTTGGGTCTTGGGGAAAGCGATGACGTCGCGTATCGAGTCGGTTCCTGCCAGCATGCTGACGATTCGATCCAGTCCAAATGCCAGCCCGCCGTGCGGTGGGGCGCCGTACTTGAGCGCGTCGAGCAGGAAGCCGAACTTGAGTCGAGCTTCGTATTCGCTGATGCCGAGAATCGTAAACACCTTTTGCTGTACTGCCGCCTGGTGAATACGGACCGAACCGCCTCCGAGCTCACAACCGTTGACGGCCAAGTCGTAGGCCTTCGCCAGGCACTGCTGCGGATGGTCGTCAAGCAGTGCGAGATGCTCGTCCTTCGGGCTGGTGAACGGATGATGGCACGCGGTCCAGCGCTGCTCCGTCTCGTCGAACTCGAACATCGGAAAATCGACGATCCATACCGGTTCCCACGCCCGACCGTTGACGAAACCCTTGTCGTGACCAATCTTGACACGTAACGCGCCGAGCGCGTCATCGACGACCTTGCGCCGGTCTGCACCGAAGAAGATCAGATCACCCGTTTGTGCCGCGGCGCGATCGACGATGGCGCGCAAGGCTTTGTGATGCAGATTCTTGACGATCGGTGATTGCAGACCGGTCTCGTTCAGCTGTTCGAGGTCATTGATCTTGATGTAGGCTAGGCCCTTGGCACCATAAATTCCAACGAATTGCGTATAAGCGTCGATCTCGCCCCGGGTGAGACTCGCTCCCCCGGGGATGCGCAACGCCGCCACGCGTCCGCCCGGACTATTGGCGACGTTGGCGAAGACCTTGAATGAAACATCCTTCAAGACGTCGGTCACGTCGACGAGTTCCAGCGTCACGCGCAGGTCCGGTTTGTCCGAGCCGTAGCGGTCCATGGCGTCGCGATACGACAGGCGCGGGAAAGGGTTGGGTAGCTCGCAATCGGCTGCCTCCCGGAATACCGTTCGGATCAGTGCTTCCATGAGGACGATGATCTCGTTTTCACTCATGAACGACGTCTCGATGTCCACCTGGGTGAACTCTGGCTGGCGGTCAGCGCGCAAGTCCTCGTCGCGAAAACACTTCGTAATCTGGTAGTAGCGGTCGTAGCCCGCCACCATCAGTAATTGCTTGAAGAGCTGTGGCGACTGCGGAAGAGCGAAGAAGTGGCCAGGATGTACGCGTGACGGGACCAGATAGTCGCGCGCTCCCTCCGGCGTACTCCGCGTTAGCATCGGTGTTTCGACGTCGATAAACCCCGCTTCGTCGAGAAATCGCCGGAAGGCGCGCGTCGTACGGTAGCGGAGCTGCAGATTTCTTTGCATCTGGGGCCGGCGAAGGTCGATCACGCGATGCAGTAATCGGGTGTTTTCCGACAGATCGTCGTCGTCGAGCTGAAAAGGTGGTGTCAAGGACGAGTTGAGAATCTCGATTTCCCGACAAAGAATCTCCACTTCCCCGCTCGCGATGTTTGGATTGACCGTCCCCGCCGGACGTGCACGGACGCGTCCCGTGACACGCAGGCAATACTCGCTACGCACCGACTCGGCCGTCTTAAACATCAGCGGCCAATCCGGGTCGCAAACGACCTGCGCCAAACCCTCGCGATCGCGCAGGTCGATGAAAATGACCCCGCCGTGGTCTCGCCGCCGATGTGCCCAGCCGCAAAGTTCCACTTCCTCACCAATGATCGCCGAGGTGACTTGTCCGCAATAGTGAGTACGCATGATTCTTCGCGGTCCTTGTATCAGGAGGTACGGGGAGTAATGACCGCCGCCGATCGGCTAACCGGCGGCGCGACCACACCCATCGAGATCACATACTTCAAGGCCGTGTCGACACTCATTTCGAGCTCGATAATCTCTGCCCGCGGCAAGATGAGGAAAAAGCCCGAAGTCGGGTTGGGGGTTGTCGGTACGTAAACGCTGACGTGATCGTCGCCCAGATGCTGCGCCGCTTCCCCTCCGGGCCTGCCGGTCAAGAAGGCGATCGTCCACGCGCCGCGGCGTGGATATTCGATCAGCAAAGCTTTGCGAAAGGCATTGCCCGATGACGAAAAGAGCGTGTCCGAGACCTGCTTGACGCTGTGGTAGATCGAGTTGACCACCGGGATTCGTGCCAGCAGGCGTTCCCACCAGACGACCAAGTGCTGTCCGATGAAGTTGGCGGCGAGCACACCGGTGAGGAAAATGATCAGCAACGTCAGGACGGCGCCGACGCCGGGGACGTCAAAGCCAAGTGCGTTGCGGGGATGAACGGCGGCCGGCAAGAGGTGTAGCGACTGGTCCATGGTGCCGACGATCAGCGCCAGTACCCATGCAGTGATCGCCAGAGGCACCCAGATCAGCAAGCCGGTAATGAAGTAACGCTTGATCAGCTGCCGGCGCATGCGGAATCTCCCGTCGCGGTGGATGGCGCCGGGGACGGTTCGCTCTTCGCTGGCGGTTCCTGGCCAGGCACTGCCTTCGTCCCTGACGGTTTGCTACCGCTATCCCGAAAATCGGTGACATACCAACCGCTGCCTTTCAACTGGAAACCGGCGGCACTGACCTGCTTTTCGTAACTCTCCTTGCCGCAGCTGGGGCAGCTGGTGAGAACGGGATCGTTCAGTTTTTGCAGGTGATCGTTCTCGAATCCGCAGGAGGAACAACGGTAGGCGTAAATCGGCATCAACAAACCCCGACGACGAGGCTGAAAAACACGAAATTATACGCCATGCCAAGTCGCCATGACGTCAGCGGTTGCTGTCTGCTCGAAGGGCCGCTGAGGCTTCAGAGCAGTCCGAGATAGGAATGAGTGAGAGGTCGGCCCCAGAACAACGCCAGTCCGCCCGCGGCCGCGAGATACGGACCAAAGGGAATCGGCACTCCACGACCGATTTTGGCAAGGAAAATCAATGCGATGCCGACTGCAGCGCCGAGTATGGAGGAGAGCAGGATGGTCAACGGCAGAATCTGCCAACCCATCCAGGCGCCCAAGGCTGCGAGCAGCTTGAAATCGCCGTGACCCATGCCTTCCTTGCCGGTCAGCAATTTGAACGCCCAGTAGACGATCCATAGCGAAAGGTAGCCGCTGGCGGCGCCGACGACCGCTGACTGCAGGTCGGTGAAGGTTCCAAACAAATTGAACAGAAGCCCGATCCAAAGCAGCGGCAGGGTAATCGAGTCGGGGAGCAAGAGGGTATCGAGGTCGATCAGCGCCAGCGCGATCAGGCACCAGACGAGGATGAGAGCACCCGCCGCTGCCCAACCGAAAGAAAAGTGCCAGGCGACAACGGCCGACAAGACGCCGCTGCTTGCCTCGACCAGCGGATAGCGTGCCGAGATCGGTTGCCGGCAGGCCGAGCAGCGCCCGCGCAGAACAAGCCAGCTGACGATCGGGATGTTTTCGCTAGCTGAAATCCGGTGGCCGCACGACGGACAGCGCGAGCGAGGTTTGGCGAGCGAAATCGCTTCCACTTCTGGCAGGGATTCACCCCGCAGTTCAGCGCAGTGGAGACGCCAGTCGCGATCCATCATCTTCGGCAGGCGATGGACGACGACGTTAAGAAAACTGCCTACCGCCAGCCCGATCAGCCCGCAGGCGAGAGCGAAAATGGGCGGGTCGGCGATCGCTAGCAGCGCATCCGGCATCAGCCAACCACGGCGCCGATCTTGAAAATCGGTAGATACATCGCAATCACCATGCCGCCGATCAGAACGCCGAGCACGACCATGATCATGGGCTCCATCAGGCTCGATAGCGCCTCAATCGCATCATCGACTTCCGCTTCGAAGAAGTCGGCGACCTTGCCCAGCATCGAATCGAGAGCGCCGGACTCTTCGCCAATGGCGACCATCTGGGTCACCATATTCGGAAACAGGTCGACATTCTGCATCGCGATGGTCAAGCTGGTACCGGTACTCACCTCGCTCTCGATCTGTCGCGTGCCCATCTTGTAGATGTAGTTGCCGGCCGCACCGCCAACCGACTCTAGCGACTCGACCAGAGGAACGCCGGCTGCGAACATGGTCGCCAGCGTTCGCGTCCAGCGGGCGATCACCGCCTTGCGAATGATGTCGCCAAACAGCGGCAGGCGCAGAAAGAGGCGGTCGAGGATGATCTGCATCTTCTCCGAACGCTTCCAGGTGTAGAAGAACGCGTAGACCGAAGCGCCGATTCCACCGAAAAGCGCCCACCAATAGGCGACGACGAAGTCGGACATGGCAATCACGACCAGCGTCGGGGCCGGCAGGTCGGCACCGAAACTCCTGAACACCTCCTTGAACGCCGGGATGACGAAGATCATGATGATGGCGGTAATGATGAAAGCGACGACAATGACCGCCACCGGGTAGAACAGGGCCGACTTGATCTTGCCCTTGATCGCCAGCATCTTTTCCTTATAGGTCGCCAAGCGATCGAGCAGGCTTTCGAGAATCCCCGCCTGTTCGCCGGCGGCAACGAGGTTGGAGTACAGCAGGTCGAAGTGCACGGGGTACTTGCGGAAAGCCTGCGACAGAGAGCTCCCGGTTTCGACGTCCGCCTTGATATCGAGTAGCAACTTGCCGACGGATGGATTGTCGTGCCCGCGACCGACGATTTCAAAGGTTTGTAGCAGCGGGACTCCGGCCTTCATCATCGTCGCCAACTGTCGGGTAAACAGCGTGATGTCCTTCTCGGTGATTCGACGCCCGCCACGAAAGCGCTGTTTCGTAATCTTGCTCACCAGTACGCCTTGTCGGCGCAGTGTCGCCTGGACGACGGTGATACTCGTCGCTCGCTGCTCGCCGCGGATCACCTTGCCGGCCTTGTTTTTTCCCTCCCAAAGAAAAACGTATTCCTTGACCTCGGGCGTGGCTTTCTTGAACGGTTTTACTGCGGTCGCCATGGTGTCCTCTTGTTCACGCGTTAGTGCTGCCTAGCACTTCGTCAAGAGAGGTTAGTCCCTGCTTGACTTTCAGCAGTCCCGAACGGCGCAAATCATTGACGCCCTCCTTGCGAGCCTGGCTCGCAATGTCGAGTTCGCCGCCGTTCGCCATGATGATGCGCTGGATCGACTCGGTCACCGGCATCACTTCGTAGAGACCGACACGCCCCTTGTAGCCCGTTCCCTTACAACGCTCGCAACCGCCAGGGCCGTAAAGCACCCAACTGCCGTCGAGATCGGGCTCCTCGAAACCGGCGTTGAGCAGCGTCTCGATCGGCGTCTCGAGGGGTTTCTTGCAGGTGCATAAACGGCGGACAAGACGCTGTGCGGTAATCAGGAGAATGCTCGACGCCAGGTTGAAGGTCGGGATCCCCATGTTCATGAGTCGCGTCAGCGTTGCGGGTGCATCATTGGTGTGCAGCGTAGACAGCACCAAGTGGCCGGTCTGCGCTGCCTTGATCGCGATCTCGGCGGTCTCGAGATCGCGAATCTCGCCGACCATGATGATGTCCGGGTCCTGACGCAGGAAAGCCTTGAGAACCACCGGGAAGGTCAGTCCCGCGCGGTCATCGACGTTGACCTGGTTGATTCCGGGCAGCGGAATTTCGGCGGGATCCTCGGCGGTCGAAATGTTGATTCCGGGCCGATTCAGAAGGTTGAGGCAGGTGTAAAGCGACACCGTCTTGCCCGATCCGGTGGGTCCAGTCACCAGAATCATTCCGTACGGCCGGTGGATCGCGTCGAGCAGCAGCTTCTTCTGATCCGGCTCGTAGCCCAGGACTTCGATGCCGAGCGTCGCGCTGGTTGGATCGAGGATGCGGAGGACGATCTTTTCCCCATACATCGTTGGCAAGGTGCTGACGCGAAAGTCGATCGCGCGATTCTTGGAGAGCACCAGGCGCATTCGACCGTCCTGAGGAACGCGTTTTTCGGCAATGTTCAGGCGGGAAATGACCTTGATTCGGGAAGCAATCTTGTCCTTGATAACCAGTGGAGGTGCAGCCACTTCGCGCAGGATGCCGTCGGCCCGAAAACGAATGCGGTAGCTCTTCTCGTAGGGCTCGAAGTGAATATCGGAGGCCCCTTCGCTGATCGCGTCGAGCAGCATCTTCTGGATGAAGCGGACGACAGGCGCGTCATCGACTTCGATACTCGACGCGTCGTCGGCCTTCTCCTGAGCCTGCTCGTCGGTGAATTCGAGACTGAGATCCTCACTGGCGAGGCTCTTCAAGCTTTCCTCGGCGGACTCGCTGAGCTTCGTTACCAAGGGGGCGAGTTTGTTTTCCTCGACGACCACCGGATCGACGGCGAGCCCGGTTTGGAAGCGAATCTCGTCCAACGCGCGCAGATTGGTCGGATCCGCTGTCGCAATCGCCAAACGATTGCCCCGCTTGTGCAACGGGATGACGCGATGAGTTGCGATCAGCTTGCGATCGACGGCAGCCTTCTGCAGGCTGCTGTCGTCGATCGCCGCCAGGTCGAGCAGCGGATAGCCGAACTTGTCTGCCGCAAAGCGAGCCAAGTCGAGGAAAGAACCTTTCCCGGCGGCGACGATTTGTTCGACCAGAGACGTCTTGTTGGTCGCGGCCTGCGCGAGCAAAGACTCCGCCTCGGCTTCTTTCAGCCGGCCGTCCTGTACCAGCGCGCGCGCCAAGCCGCTGAGCGACGAGTGTTGCGGATTAGCTGCCATCTGCTCGCAAGAGATCCCCGCAAGACCATGAGAAGCAATACATTCAGGCGATTGCCAAAGGCGTTGTTCGATGATGCATCGCTGAGACGTCTTTGTAAAGCGCGGCGGATCGCCGGCGGGTTTCGTCAGCCGCCCGGCCAGGGTGGAGGCTTGTCACGCGTGGCCCCGGCGATCGGCTGTGGACGCCGCGGACAACCCTCCTGATGGGACTACTTGGTCGCCGCGTCAACGACCACCAAGGCCGTCATGTCGACGACGCGTCGCGCGGTCGAGGTCGGTGAAAGCACATGAACTGGTCGCGCTGCACCAAGAAGAATCGGACCCACGGCCATGCCATCGGCCCCGGTCATCTTCAGCAGGTGGTGCGAAATGTTCGCCGCGTCGAGGTTCGGCATTACCAGCAGGTTCGCTTCCCCCGACAAGGTCGACTGGGGGTCAGCGTGCTTGCGGATCGTCTCCGAAAGCGCGCTGTCGGCGTGCATTTCGCCGTCAACTTCCAGATCCGGCGCGCGCTGACGAATCAGCGCGACCGCCTCCGCCATCTTGCGCGCGGAAGGTGTTTGCGACGAACCAAAATTGGAATGTGATAGCAGAGCGACCTTGGGCTTGAGCTTGAAGCGACGCACCGCCTCTGCCGCCAGCAAGGTAATTTCGACCAGCTGTTCAGCGTCAGGGTCGGCGTTGACGTGCGTATCACAGAGAAAGAGCGCGCGTCCGGGAAGCAGCAGGTGGGTCATCGCCGCCATGGTGTTGACGCCGGGAGACTTGCCGATAATTTCATCGACCTGTCGCAAGTGATGTCCGAAGCGGCCCGACAAGCCGCAGATCATTCCGTCCGCGTAACCCAGGCGGAGCAGCATGGCTCCGATAATCGTATTGTTGTTGCGCAAACGGGTTCTCGCGATATCCATCGTGACCCCTTGCCGCCGGCGCAGCTGGTGGTACGCCGTCCAGCATTCCTTGTAGCGGCCGTCGTTGTTGGGGTCGACGAGATCGAAATCGACGCCGATGCGAAGTCTGGAGCTAATCCGTTCGAGGCGGTTGGCAATCACCTCGGGGCGGCCGATAAGAATGGGCCGCGTCAGACCTTCGTCGATGATCGTTTGCGTTGCGCGCAGCATCCGCTCTTCCTCGCCGTCGGGGTAGACGATGCGCGTCTTGCGGCCCCTTCTGGCGGCCGAAAAAACCGCGCGCATGCCGACTCCCGCCCGGTACACGAATTCTCGGAGCTTTTCCCGATAGGCGTTGAGGTTGGTAAGAGGCCGGCTTGCCACGCCCGAACGCATCGCGGCTTCCGCAACCGCCGGCGCAATGGTCGTGATCAGACGTGGATCGAAAGGCTTGGGGATCAGGTACTCCGGGCCGAAGGACAGATCCTGTCCGGGGTACGCCATCGCCACCTCATCGCTGACTTCTTGGTGCGCCATGGCGGCGAGCGCCGTGACGCATGCCATCTTCATCTCCTCGTTGATGCTCGTCGCGCCAACGTCGAGTGCACCACGAAAGATGAACGGAAAGCAAAGCACATTGTTTACCTGGTTGGGGTAGTCCGAGCGGCCGGTGGCCATGATGACATCGGGACGGACGTCGCGCGCCACCTCAGGCATGATCTCTGGCGTGGGATTGGCGAGCGCGAAGACGATCGGTTGCTCCGCCATGGTCGCCAGCATTTCTGGTAGCAGAACGCCGGCGCTCGACAGGCCCAGAAAGACGTCAGCACCAACGACGGCGTCCGCCAGCGTGCGGGCGTCGGTATCGCGCGCATAGCGCGCTTTGTTCGGCTCCATGTCCGGATCACGGCCGGTATAGATGACGCCTTTCGAGTCACAGACGAGAATGTTTTCGCGCCGGAAACCGAGGTCGCACCAGATGTTCAGGCACGAAATGGCGGCGGCTCCGGCACCGGAACAAACGACCCGCATTTCGCCGATCGGTTTTCCGGTCAGCTTGATCGCGTTGAGGATGGCGGCTGCCGAGATGATCGCCGTACCATGCTGATCGTCATGAAACACGGGTATCGTCATCCGCTCCTTGAGCTTGGACTCGATGTAAAAGCACTCTGGAGCCTTGATGTCTTCGAGATTGATCCCGCCGAGCGTCGGCTCCATCGCGGCGATGATGTCGATCAGCCGGTCGGGGTCGTTTTCGGCAAGCTCAATATCGAAGACGTCGATGCCGGCAAACTTCTTGAACAAACAGCCTTTGCCCTCCATGACCGGCTTGGCCGCCAGCGGGCCGATATTGCCCAGACCGAGGACGGCAGTCCCGTTGCTGATGACTCCGACCAGGTTGGCGCGCGAACTGTAGAGGCTGACCGATCCGGGGTCGTCGACGATCGCGTGACACGCGTACGCCACGCCAGGCGAATAGGCCAGGGAGAGGTCGATCTGGTTACTGAGCTCTTTGGTTGGCTGAACGGAGATCTTTCCCGGGGTCGGGTTGCGGTGATAGTCGAGGGCGGCTTCGCGAAGCGCCTGGCGCGGATCATTTTCCATGGGGCTCCTCCTGATACAGGGCGTTTGTCTTTGTTAAGGTGCGAGACTTTAGCCGACTCGTCTCGTTTACACAAAAATGAACGCGCCTCTTCGGGCTGGCTTGACGCCCGATGGGAAGCCCAGGATGCAAAAAAGCGACATCGAGGTCAGCGCTGCTTTGTCAGCGGGGTAGAATGCAGAGGAGCCGCGGCGGTCAGATCGGGGGGCTGAGCCAGCCGCCGCGGTAAGCGTTCGACTTCACGGGAGATCAATGAATGGGCCAAACCGCCACCAAGAACTTGCGTACGGTTGCTCTCGTCGGCCACGGGGCCGCAGGCAAGACGACGCTCGCTGAGAGCCTGCTCGCCGCGGCAGGTGCGATTGCCAGTCGTGGCGCGGTCGAGAAGGGTGGCACTGTGTGCGACTTCGACGCGCTGGAAAAGGAGTTCGGACATTCGCTCAATTCGGCCCTCGCGAGCTTCCAGTGGCAGGGTGTTCTCGTCAATCTGATCGATACTCCCGGTTTTCCGGACTTTGCCGGCCAGGCAATCAGCGCCTTGGCCGCCGTCGATACGGCGCTCGTAGTCATCAATGCGCAGAACGGTATCGAACTGTCCAGTGAGCGCATGATGCGCCTTGCCGAGGCGCGTGGTGTTTGTCGCATGGTCGTGATCAACAAGATCGATGCCGAAAACATCGACTTGCCGGGACTCGTCGCCAGTATCCGCGAGCGCTTCGGCAAGGAGTGCATGCTGCTTGACTTGCCCGCCAAGCATGGCAGCGAAGTCGTCGAGTTGCTTGGTCACGACGGTGGCGAAAGTGACTTCGAGTCCATCGCGTCAGCGCACCGCGCGCTGATCGACCAGATCGTCGAGGAAGACGAGGATCTGCTCGCCAAATACCTCGAAGACGGCGTGGACCCGAGCCCTGATGAGCTACATGTTCCCTTCGAGAAGGCGTTGCGGGCGGGTCACCTGATACCCATACTCTTCGTGTCGGCGAAGACTGGCGCCGGCATCCCACAGTTGCTCGACGTACTCGCCAAGCTGGCACCGAATCCGACCGAAGGCAACCCGCCGCCGTTCTATCGTGGCGAGCTCGGTAGTGCGGTCTCCTCATTTGAGGCGACTCCGGACCCGGAAAAGCATGTGCTGGCGCACGTCTTCAAGATCGTCAGTGATCCGTTCATTGGCAAGGTCGGGGTCTTTCGCGTTCATCAGGGGACGATTCGCAAGGATTCGCAACTTTTCGTCGGTGACGGCAAGCGTCCGTTCAAGGTGGGGCACGTCTATCGATTGCAGGGTAAGGAATATCTCGAGGTCGAGTCCTTGGCACCTGGTGACCTGGGTGCCATCGCCAAAGTCGAAGAAATCGAGTTCGACTGCGTGTTGCACGATTCTCATGAAGAGGATCACATCCATCTCAAGCCCCTCGAATTTCCGCAGCCCATGCAGGGTTTGGCAGTACAGGCACGACGCAAGGCCGACGAGCAGCGCTTGATCGAAATTCTGCGCAAGCTCGAGGTCGAAGACCCCTGCTTCAAGGTCGAACGCCATGCGGCGACCAACGAGACCGTCATTCGTGGGCTGGGCGAAATGCATCTGCGTGCCAAGCTGACTCGACTGGCGCAGCAATTCCGCCTCGAACTCGATACCAAGCCGCCACGGATCGCTTATCGCGAGGCGATTACCGCTGCCGCCGAAGGCCACTGCCGACACAAGAAGCAGAGCGGCGGTGCCGGCCAGTTCGGTGAAGTCATGCTCCGCGTCGAGCCGCTGGAGCGGGGCGCCGGTTTCGAGTTCGTCGATATCGTCAAGGGTGGCGTCATTCCCGGTGTTTTCATGGCGGCAGTCGAGAAGGGCGTTCGCCAGGCGCTCGCCGACGGCGTCGTCGCCGGCTATCCGGTCGAAGACTTGCGTGTCACGGTTCATGACGGCAAGTCGCACCCGGTGGATGGGAAAGACATCGCGTTCTTTACCGCCGGGCGTAAGGCGACGACGGAAGCCATCCGTGCCGCCAAGCCGATCATTCTTGAACCCGTTGTCGATATCGAGATCCTGGCACCGGACGCGATGACGGGCGACCTGACCGGCGATCTGTCGAGCAAACGTGGCCATCTTACCGGGACGCAGCCGCGCGGCACGGGAGTGATGGCGATCACCGGACAGGTTCCGCTCGCCGAACTCGACGGATATCAGTCGCGCTTGAAGTCGATCACCGGTGGCCAAGGATCGTATAGCATCGCCTTCTCGCATTACGCACAGGTTCCGCCGGCGACCCAGCAGCAGCTGGCAGCGCAATACAAGGTCGTCGAGGAGGACTAGACGCGCTGAGTTGGGAGGCCGGGCGGAGTGGCCGATGGCAAGCTCTTCCGTGTCTCGAAGTGGCTCATCCCGCTGGCGCGGCGTTTGCTGTACTGCTGGGTACGCACCTCGGTCTTTCGGGAGGACGCGTCCCGGCTGATCGACCCCGAGAAGCCGGTGTGTTATGTCCTCCAGGACCGGCATCTGTCGAATCTGCTGATCCTGGTCGAGGAGACGCGACGCCGTGGCTTGCCGCCTGCCGAGACCCGCGTCGCGGCTGACCGGCCAGGTTTGGCGCCCGCTTTCTTCTTTCTCAATCGCGATGACGCGCTGCTTGGGCGTCGGCGAGAACACCCGCGGGCTTCGTCCTTGCTCAGCCAGCTGATTCGGGTGGTGACGACTGACCCGCCGTTCGACGTCCAACTCGTCCCGGTCGTCGTCCTTTGGGGCCGCAGCCCGGGTCAGCAGGACTCGGTGTTGCAAGCGTTGTTCTCCGAAACGTGGCGTCCGCCCGGTCTGTGGCGCCAGTTTTTTGCCATTCTTGTGCACGGCCGACACGTTCTGGTACGGTTCAACTCGCCGATTTCTCTGCGGGACGTCCTACAGGGTGGGCTTGACGAAGTGCAGGCGCTGCGTAAGGTGTCGCGCGTTTTCCGGGTACATTTCCGCCGGCAACGGCAAATGGCGATCGGGCCTGACCTTTCTCATCGCAACACGCAGGTCAGCGCTGTCCTCGCTAGCGCGGATGTTCGTCTCGCAATCGCACAGGAAGCGACGAGTAACGGCCTTTCACCGTCAGCGGCAAGGGCCAGGGCGGCGGACTTTGCGCTCGAGATCGCGTCCGACTACTCGTACGGTGTCGTGCGGGCGCTGGAAATTCTGCTGAACTGGCTATGGACCCGGCTCTACGACGGGATAAGCGTGCACCACTTTGATAGCGTTGCCCGCATCGCTTCCGGTCACGAAATCGTCTACGTCCCTTGCCATCGCAGCCACATCGATTACCTGCTGCTGTCCTATCTGATTCATCGCCACGGGCTGACGCCGCCGCATATCGCCGCAGGGGCCAACCTGAACCTGCCGATCATCGGGCCGCTGCTGCGTCGAGGCGGCGCTTTTTTTATCCGCCGCAGTTTCAAGGGGCAAGCCCTCTACGCCGCAGTGTTCGACGCCTACCTGCACCTGATGCTGGTACGCGGATTTCCGATCGAGTATTTCATCGAAGGCGGACGCAGCCGCAGCGGGCGCATGCTGCAGCCGAAGGCCGGCATACTCGGCATGACGGTGCGCAGCTACCTCCGTCACCATACGCGGCCCCTGGTGTTTGTTCCGACGTATATCGGCTACGAAAAGGTCATCGAGGGGCGAACGTACGTCGACGAACTGGCGGGCCAACCAAAACAGCATGAGTCGCTGCTCGGCCTGTTACGGAGTGTCCGCAGCCTCAAACGTGTCTTCGGCAGGGTGCAGGTCAGCTTTGGGGAGCCGCTCGTTCTGGCAGACCTGCTCGACCAACAGAATGCTGGTTGGCGCGGAAGCGGCGTCGGGCAGCCGGATTTGGAACGTCGTGCGACGCGACGACTGGCCGTCGAACTGGCGAAGCGGATCAACGAAGCGGCGGTCATCAACCCGGTCAACCTGATTGGACTCGCGTTGTTGGCAACACCGAAGCACACGGCAGACGAAGGCGCTTTGCGGCGCCTGATCGGGCACTATCAGACGTTGCATTCCCAGGTTCCGTACGCGCCCAAGACCATCGGCTGTGAGCTGGAGGCACACCAGGTCGTCGCCTACGGCGAGCGGCTGGCGCTGATCGAGCGACTTCGCGATCCGCTTGGCGACCTCATCCGCGTGCCGGCCGACCAAGCGCCTCTGCTGGCTTACTGCCGAAACAACGTCGTACACCTCTTTGCCTTGCCGGCGATACTCGCCTGTTTGTTGAGTCATCATCACGAACTCGACTACCCTCGGGTCCGGCACGCGGTGAATGGCATTTTTCGTCTCATGCGCGCGGAGCTCTTTCTGCGCTGGACGGAATCCGAACTCGATGACGTGCTGGCGAGGGTCGTTGACGTGCTGGTTGCTCGCACTCTAGTGCGGCGACGGGCGGTTGACGGCAGCCTCGCGGCACCCGAACCGGTGTGCCCGGAATTCTCGGACCTGCACTTGCTGGGGGAAACGATTCGACCTCTGCTCGAGCGCCATTTTCTAACGCTCGCATTGCTTCAGCGACACGGGTCGGGTGAGCTGACGCGGCAGGCGTTGGCGGACCATTGCCAGCTGCTTGCACAACGCCTGTCGCGACTCTACGACTTTAACGCCCCGGACTCACCCGAGAAGGCGACGTTCGCGACCATTATTGAGGACCTGATTGAACGTGATTTCCTGAGCGAGGATGAGGCGGGTCGCCTGCATTTTGATCAGCGTTTGCTCTTTCCGCTGGCAGACGCCGAGCTGGTACTGTCGCTCGACGCTCGCCAGTCGATCCAGCGGGTGGCTCGGACAACTGGCGGCTAGCCGCCTGCAGCCGAGGCCGGCAGAGTCTCCCCGTTTAGGCGCGTGGACCTGTACCGCGACGCGACGCCGCCTGTTCGAGCCGTTGCTTTTCCGCCAGTACCTTGCTCGCATAGCCGGTTTCCGGATCGTCTGGCGCGCCACCATAATGCTGCAGGCCGGCGATCAGGCTGCCTCGCCAACGAATCGCCTCTTCGAGTACATGCACGCCGACCTGGATGTTGGTCACCGGATCAAGGAAGGGCCGCTCGCCGGAACCTGGCGGGACCTTGTCGAGATGATAGCCAGGGATCACCTGCATCAGACCCTTGGCTCCGAACGGGCTCTCGGCAAAGGGATTGAACCGTGATTCGATTCCGATAATGGCGATGATCAGCAAAGGATCGACGCGGCGCTCGCGGCCAACCGCGTCGGCGGCTTCGAAAACCGGAACCAGCGCTTCGGGAGCGACCCGGTAGCGGCGGGAGACGTGGTCGAGCACGCGCTGGAGGCGCATTGGCAGCGCCTCGACCGACGGTTTGACGGGTTCGACTGGCGCTTCCTCGACCACCGGCGGAGGGTCTGCAGCTTGAGCGCGCGTTGCTTCTGCCGCGGCGTTGATAAAGGGCTTGAGCAGCGCTAGCGCGATGACGAGCGAAACGGTGATCAAGCAATGCTGAATAAAATTCCAGGTAACGTCTATACGACAGCCGACGGGACCTCTTAACGACAGTGTGGCGGACATGCTCTCTCCTAAACTTTGGTCGTCGAACCGACGCGCGGCACGACGATGTACGGTTGCAGGCGGGTGCAGGGCCTCGAGTGCTTGGGGAAACGTCCCCTGAGGCCGGAACTCTGGGCGAATTGCGGTCGCCGACAGAGCGGCAGAGTGCAGCGGAATGGTCAGAAATGACGGAAATGCTGCACGAGAGGGCGCAGTCTAGTGACTCGTCTGCCTCTCGTCAACCCGCGTTGGAGAATTCTTGGCCGTGAGCGAGCGGCTGAGACCACCACGCGAAATCGCCTCAGGAGGCGAAATAATGGGGATCGAGACCGGCTGTAGGTTGTCCACCTGATCGTGAGAGGGGGATGGAGTCGGCGGTCTTGGGTGCTGTGAAATGATCGTTTCTTCGTGCTATCAAGGCAGTGACCCTGATGCTGGCGGGCCGTCTACGGTACGCTGCGAGGCGATCGCAAGTGATGGATCGGGCTATGGACATCGCGCTACTGCTGCTTCTGATCGTGTTTAATGGCCTGCTGGCGATGTCGGAGATCGCGGTCGTTTCGTCGCGAGCGGCGCGACTGCAGAATCTGGCTGACGAAGGTCATCGCGGCGCGCGTTCGGCGCTGGAGCTCAACCATGAGCCGTCGATCTTCTTGTCGACGGTTCAGGTTGGCATCACCAGCGCCGGCATCCTCAGTGGAGCGATTGGCGAGGCGGCGTTGGCGATACCGTTGGCCCGGCAGCTGGCAAACGTGCCAACCTTTGCGCCGCACGCTGACGGTATTGCCTTGGCGCTGGTGGTTGCGGCGCTTACCTACGTCTCGGTGGTGGTTGGCGAACTGGTGCCGAAACGGCTCGGCTTGCTCGCCCCGGAGCGGACTGCGGCGATGATCGCGCCGATGATGCAATGGCTCGCTCGCCTGTCGCGTCCGTTGGTCTGGCTGCTGGCGTCGTCCTCGAATACGGTGCTACGCGCGCTCGGCGCTGACCGGGCTCGGGAAACGCCAGTAAGCGACGAAGAGATCAAAGCATTGATGGGGCAGGGGGCAGAATCCGGCGTATTCCACGCCAGCGAGCAGACGATCGTCGCCAATGTCCTGCGTCTCGACGAGCAGCGCATCAGCGCGATCATGACGCATCGGAAAGACCTCTACTTGCTCGACCTTGACTTATCCGCGGACGAGGTTCGTCAACAGTTGGCCGATAGTCCGTACAAACGGGTGATCGTGTGCCGAGGGGGTCTGGAGCAAGTCGTCGGCGTGCTGCGGACCAGCGACTTGCTGAAAGACGCGCTCTCCGGTGCTCCGCTGTCGATTGAACCGTTCGTGCGGCCTGCGCTTTACGTTCCGTCGGCGGTGACGACGACACAACTGCTGGAAACGTTCCGCCGCGCCCGTCAGCAATGCGCACTGATGGTTGATGAATACGGCGAGGTGATCGGGCTGGCGACCTTGACGGACGTTCTCACCTCGATTGTCGGTGATCTTCCCGGCTCGGACAGTGCCGGGGAAATGGATATTGTCGTTCGCGAGGACGGATCGTGGCTCGTCGATGGCAGCGCAACCATCGAGCGCGTCAGAGACGCTCTGCAAGTACACGTCGAGTGGCCTGGCGAAGGCGAAAACGCCTTCAACACGATCGGGGGACTGATTATGTACCTGCTCGGACGCATCCCCTCGCCGGCAGACCATTGCCTCGTTGGCGATCTCCGTTTTGAGGTGGTCGATATGGACGGTCATCGCGTCGACAAGGTTCTGGTGTCTCGCTGCCGCGCTGCCATCGACGGTGGAGTCGCCGGTATCTATCGGGGCTGACGCCCAGCCTGTCGCCTTTACGAAGGGGTGCGACGAAAAACTCAAGGGCCGTAGCGGGTTGGATCGGCGACCCCGGCGGCCGCGAAGCCGGCTCGCCGAAGGCGGCACGAGTCGCAGATCCCGCACGCGCGACCGTCCTCTGTCGCCTGATAGCACGACACCGTGAGCGCAAAATCGACTCCCAGTTCCATGCCGCGCCGGATGATGTCGGCCTTGCGCAGCGCAATCAGTGGCGTTTGAATCGTCATCGTCGCCCCTTCTAGCGCGGCGCGGGTGGCGAGATTGGCCATCGCCTGAAAAGCGGTGATGAACTCGGGTCGACAATCGGGATAACCCGAGTAATCGACCGCGTTGACGCCGACAAAAACATCCCTGCTGCCGAGCACTTCGGCCCACGCCAAGGCGAGAGCGAGCAGGATCGTGTTGCGCGCAGGGACGTAGGTGACCGGGACTCCGTCGCCAACGCCGTTGACCGGGACAGCCATCTGCGGGTCGGTGAGCGCCGAGCCACCGAACGCGTCGAGTGCCAACCGCACGACCCGGAACTCGTCGGCCTTGAGGCTCGTCGCGACACGCGCCGCGGCAGCGAGTTCGGCACGGTGCCGCTGGCCATAATCGATCGACAGGCAATGGCAACGGTAGCCGCCTGCTTTGGCAATCGCCAGCGTGCAGGCCGAGTCCAGTCCCCCTGAAAGGAGGACTACGGCGGTGGCGAGGGAATCGTGATTGCTCATCAGACTGCGACTATACCGCGTTCCGTTGGCCGCGCTCGCTGTCTGCCTCTCAAGTCGTCACCTGCCTTGTGGTTCCTGGCGGTGCGTGCGGCGAATCGCCGCAGGGCCGTTTGCGGTCAGCGCCGTGGCGTAAAATGCGGGCTTTGCGGTAGCCGCGGTGTTCGGCCAAGGCGATGGCAACATTCACTCAAGCGCGGCCGCCAGACCGGGGCGTCGCGATGGCTTCACCGTTGAGGCGTCTGGTCGCCTTACGTCGTGTCGAAGTTCTCGCTCAGACGGGCGTGCTCGTTCTCGCGCTGGTGTGGTTGAGAATTCCGCTCGAAGTGATTCCCATGGCGTGGGTCATCGCGCTACTCGCGGGGGGCAACGTGTTGACCCGGTGGCGACTCGAACAAGCGGCGCCGGCTACCGACATGGAAGTTTTTGCCCACTTGGTGGTGGACACCGCTGGGCTCGCTGCCCTCCTTTTCTATGCGGGCGGGTCGGCCAATCCCTTCGTTTCGCTCTTCTTGCTACCGCCAACGCTGGCCGCGGCGATGCTGCCGGCGCGCTATGCCTGGATGACGGCGGGGCTGGCGCTCAGTGCCTACACTTTTCTCGTTTTCTGGAAGTTGCCTCTGCCGCCGCCTCAGGGTGATCTGGCCGATCTTGACGCCTTGCTCGCACGGGCTATCGGACAAGGCGAGCACTCCGCGCATGGGCACGGGTTTGCACTGCACGTTCTCGGCATGTGGCTAAATTTCGTCATCAGCGTCGGCGTCGTTGCCTTTTTTCTGACGCGAATGGCCGCCACGCTGAGGGATCGCGAGCGGCAACTCGCTAACGTGCGCGAGTCTGCCCTGCGTAACGAACAGATCCTGGCTTTGGGGACACTGGCCGCAGGCGCTGCACACCAGTTGGGGACGCCGCTGGCAACGATGGCGGTGATCGTGCGCGAGCTTGAGGTCCACCAGTGCGGGGATACGGTGGCGCGGGACGATCTACGGCTCCTGCGCGAACAGATTGATCGCTGCAAGCAGACGCTGACCGACCTACTGGCAAGGGCGGGCAGCCGGCGTGACGAGAGTCTGTGCGCTGCCCCACTCGACGTGTACCTTCGGCGAGCGATCGACGACTGGCAACTGATTCGTCCGTTGGCACGGGTAGCCCTCGACTTGCAGGGTGACCTGGCGCCACCGACGATCGCCGCCGAGCCGACGCTGCAGCAGGCGATCCTCAACCTGCTCGACAATGCTGCCGACGCTCAGGGCGAGCAGCATACGTTGTCTATCACCGCCCGTTGGGACCGCCAAAGTTGCCGGATCGAGATGGTCGATCACGGCCCAGGCGTGACAGCCGACGACGCGCAACGCCTGGGCGAAGCGTTCTACACGACCAAAGCGCCTACCCACGGTCAGCCAGGCGGGTTGGGCCTCGGCTTCTTCCTTGCCAATGCGACCATTGAGCGCTTTGGCGGTCGTGTCGAACTCTACAATCGCACGGATGGCTGTCGAGGCGCATGTACCCGAGTCATCTTGCCCTTGTCCAGCCTTGGAGTGACGTCCGATGTCACCGCTCCACATGCAGACCTCTGACGACGAGCGACCGACACTGCTGGTAGTCGATGACGACGACCCGTTTCGCCGCACGCTGGCGCGTGCACTCGAGCGCAGGGGGTACGCCGTGGAAGTCGCTGCCAACGTCGAAACGGCACTGGTGAAGGCGCGGGCGCATGCGCCCGAGTATGCAGTCGTCGACCTCAGGATGCCGGGAGCTTCGGGACTGACCTTGATCGAAAAACTGATCGAAATTGATCCCAATACGCGCGTCGTGGTGCTTACCGGCTACGCCAGCATCGCGACCGCGATCGAGGCGATCAAGCTTGGCGCGGTACACTATCTGGCGAAACCCTGCAACGCCGACGAGGTGGTTGCTGCGTTGCACAGGGGAAGTGCGGGTAACCCGACGGTGACCGTAGCCGAGTCGCCTTTGTCCGTCGATCGGCTTGAATGGGAGCACATCCAGCGTGTCCTCAAGGCGCATCAGGGAAATGTTTCGGCCACCGCTCGGGCCTTGAAGATGCATCGCCGCACGCTGCAGCGCAAGCTGAGCAAGCGGCCGGCCAGGGAATGACTTTGATTGACAGGGAGTTGGTGGTGTCCGGTCGGTGGATGCGGCAGTTGGCCGTGCGACAATGACTTACCGCGTACTTGCCGAGGTGGTAGTCGTCATTCACTTCATGTTCGTCGTGTTTGTCGTTTTCGGTGGGCTGCTCGTCGTGCGTTGGCCGAGAACGACGCTAGTCCACGTGCCTGCCGCGTGTTGGGGCGCAGCCATCGAGTGGTCTGGCGGACTGTGTCCGCTGACCTTGCTCGAGAACTCGTGGCGTCAGGCAGCCGGCGCTGCTGGCTACGAGACGAGCTTCGTCGCCCACTACCTGCTGCCGATCATCTATCCCGCGGGGCTGACGCGCGAGATCCAGTACGTTCTGGCCGCAATCGTCGTCGCGGTCAACCTCGGGGTCTACGGCTGGCTGGTAGCGCGTCGCCGCCGTCGTGGTTAGTCGACGGTTGGCCGGCAGGCGCCTGCTGCCCCTCGCTGGGTTGGCGCTTGGCTCGCGGATGCGCCCGATCGTAAGTGGCTGAAAGGTGTTGGAAATCGAGGTGAGTGTAGACTTGTGTCGAGGAGATGCTGGCGTGGCCGAGCATTTCCTGCACCGCCCGCAGGTCGGCCGACGACTGTAGCAGGTGCGAGGCGAACGAGTGACGTAACACGTGCGGGTGCACTCGCGTCGTCAATCCGCGCTCCAGACCTTGCCGGGCGAGACGGATCTGGATCATGCGTACTCCGAGTCGCTTGCCGTGCTGGCCGACGAAGAGTGCGGTCTCTTCTAGCGCCGCCAACTGGTTCCGCTCTGCCGCCCAGCGTGCGAGCGCCGCGCGCGCGTGACTGCCGACCGGCACGATTCGGGGTTTGTTGCGCTTGCCGAGCACGCGCACTTCGCCGGTGGCGACGTCCGCCAGACAGTTGACGTCGAGGGCGGCAAGTTCGGCGAGTCGCAGGCCCGATGAATAGAACAGCTCGAACATCGCCTGATCGCGAACGGTCAACAGGCTGTCTCCCGCGTCGGAGAGAAGACCTACGGCCTCGTCCGGGGAAAGAGTCTTCGGCAACGGGTGTCGCCGTCGCGGTGGTTGTATGCCCTCGACTGGATTCTGCGTCAGCACGCCGCGCCTTATCAGCCAGCGGAAAAAGCCGCGCCAAGCAGAAAGAGCGCGTTGCAGCGAACGTCCGCCGAGTCCTCTGGCATGCAGGGTGGCAACGGCGCGGCGGATGTCCGGTGGCTCCAGTGAGGTGAGGTCGCTGACGCTGAGCGACTCGCCAAGCAGGCGACGAAGGGCGTCCAGGTCGCGCTGATAGCCGGCTACGGTGTGTGGCGACGCACGCCGCTGATGCGCCAGTTCTTCCAGGTAGGCGCTGACGCGAAGGTCGTCGCTTGGGCGAGTCTGATTATCTGCGCAGGGCACGCGACAAAGCCGCGGCGACCATTTCGCCGAGGCGTTCGAGGTAGAGGGTTCCCATCTGCGCATAAAAGCGTTCAGGATCTTCGCTTCCCAAGGCAAGCATGCCGATCGTGGGATCGCCCTCGCGCAGCGCAATCAGCGCCTGCGAGCGGACGTGCAGCGCGGCTTCGCCAAACCACGAGGCCGTCTGGAAGCCGCTGGTCGACCCACAGTAGGGTTGAAGTAACGTGTCCGCAAGCGCTTGCAGATCCGGATTGACGTCGGCGAACTCGGGGAGATCGTCGCCATTGACCGGCAGTTGCCAAAGGCGCAGCGTGACATGGGGAACCTCGAAGTCGTCGCGCAAGTGCAGATGCACGGTATGCAGGACGGTATGGAAGGACGGTGCAGCGATCAGACCGACGGCGAGGCGATGCATTTTCTTGCCGATTTCATCATTTTCCTCGCCGAACTGCAGCAGCTCTCCCATCTTTCCTTCGAGCTGTCGGTTCTTGTCGCGCAGCGCCAACATTTGTCGTTCGGTGATCGAGATCGTCCGGCCGCTGTGCGGATGCGGAACGACCATGTTGGCGACGAGTTCAGCGTGTTGTTCGAAGAACTGCGGATTGTTCTGGAGGTAGTGCGCCACTTCATCCGACTTCATAGTTCAATTTCTCCCTTGAAAACCGTGACCGCCGGGCCGGTCATCAGAACCGACGTGCCTTGACCGTTCCAGGCAATGGTCAGCCTGCCACCGCGCATGTCGACCGTCACCGGCGAATCGACGAGTTGACGAGCGATACCGGCGACCGCGGCAGCGCAGGCGCCGGTGCCGCAGGCCAGCGTTTCACCCGCACCGCGTTCGTAGACTCGCAGGCGGACGCGTTGTCGATCGACGATCTGCATGAAGCCTGCGTTGACCCGTTGCGGAAACCGCGCGTGCGACTCGATCAACGGCCCCTGCCGTGCGACGGCAGCACGGTCGACATCGGCGACCAGCTGCACCGCGTGTGGATTGCCGATACCGACGGCCGTGATCCAGACGTCTTCATCGCCCACGCGAAGGCACTGCAGAAGGCCGTCATCGGTCGCCAGAAAAGGCAGTGCGGCGGGATTGAACTGGGGCTTTCCCATGTCAACGGTGACCATGCCGTCGTCTTCCAGGCGAAGAACGACGATACGGTTCGTCGTCTCGACGCGGATTTCTCGTTTGGCGGTCAGCCCCTGCTCATGAACAAAACGGACGAAGCAGCGTGCGCCGTTACCGCACTGTTCGACCTCACCGCCGTCAGCGTTGAAAATGCGGTAACGGAAATCGACGTCCGCCTGCCGGGCCTGCTCGACGAGCAGAATCTGGTCGCAACCGACGCCAACGTGCCGGTCGGCCAAGTGACGCAACTGTTGTGGAGTCAAGGTGATCGTTTGCCGGATTCCGTCGATAACGACAAAATCGTTACCCAGACCGTGCATTTTGGAGAAAGACAAAATCATCGCAATCGACCGCCGTTCAACTGCCTGCGAGTGGCTTGGCCATTATAAAGTCGTCCATGACGAATCCGCCGCCGATGTCGACGCAGACGGCTTCACGAACCCTGAAGCCATACTTGCGATAAGCGGCGATGGCGTGTTCGTTGCGTTTGTTGACTGCGAGGACGAGTTGCGTACAGCCGGTTGCCATAGCCCGGTGGGCAATGCCTTCGAGCAGTCGCCGGCCAAGTCCGGAGCGCTGTCGCTGAGGGTCGACATACAGCTTGTCGATTTTCATTTCTCCGCGCGCCGTAATGAGACTGCAAGCAAAGCCTGCGAGCTGGGCATCGACTCGGACTTGCTCCCACCATAGCTGCGGCATCGACAGTTCTTCGAGCACGCGATGCGGGTCATAACGCTGCTTGAGCATGAACTCGATCTGCTCCCGACTGATGATCCCAGGGTAGGTTTGCTCCCAGACGTGGCGCGCCAGGGCGACTACCGACGTGACATCGGCGGCGGTGACGGCAGTGATCGAGACGTCCATGACAACTCTCCAGGCGACATCCGATGACGTGAGGAAACGCTCGCTCCCCGCGAGCCGAAGTCCACCACGCGCCGCCGGTGTCGACTGCCGATTCTACCGGATCGCCCGGGCTGTTTTCTGGTGAAACGCTGGTTGGCGGGGTTACTCGACAGTTACCGACTTGGCGAGATTTCGGGGCTTGTCAACGTCGGTGCCGCGCACGAGAGCGACGTGATAGGCGAGCAATTGCAGAGGAACGACATGGAGCAAAGCCGACAGCGCGCCGTAATGTTCAGGTAGATGCAAGACGTGAATGCTCTCCGACTCCTGCATCTCGCTGTCGGCATCGGCGAAGACGTAGAGTTGTCCGCCGCGGGCGCGCACCTCCTGCAGATTCGATTTCAACTTCTCGATCAGCGCGTCGTTTGGCGCAACGGCGATGACCGGCATTTCGCGATCGACCAGCGCCAGCGGGCCGTGTTTCAGCTCACCTGCCGGATAAGCCTCGGCGTGAATATAGGAGATCTCCTTCAGCTTCAGCGCACCCTCCATCGCGATCGGGTAGTGCCGGCCGCGTCCGAGAAAGAGGGCGTGTTGTTTCATTGAGAAGCGCTCGGCCCAGTCACGGATTGCGGGTTCAAGTTCCAGGATTTTGGCCACTGCAAGGGGTAGATGCCGTACGGCGTGCAGCTCCGCCCCCTCGGCTTCGCTGGTCAGGCGCGAGCGAAGCTTGGCGAGAACCAGCGTCAGAAGGTACAGGGCAGCCAACTGCGTAGTAAACGCCTTGGTTGAAGCGACGCCGATCTCGGGCCCGGCGCGAGTGATGAAACGCAGGCTGTTCTCACGCACCAGCGACGACTCGGGGACGTTGCAAATGCATAGGGTGCACCGCATACCGAGCGACTTGGCGTGGGCCAGCGCCGCCAGTGTATCGGCGGTCTCGCCCGATTGTGAAATCGTCACCACCAGGGTCTGCGCGTCTGGCACCGAGTCGCGATAGCGGTATTCGCTGGCCACCTCGACCGTGCAGGGAATGCCGGCGATCGATTCGAGCCAGTAGCGAGCGACAAGTCCGGCATGGTAACTGGTACCACAGGCGATGATCAGCACTTGGCGCACATCCTTGAGCAGCTCTTCGCTGGCGGCGCCAAACAGGCCGGGCTGGATGCTGCGGGCGGCACCCAGCATTTCGAGCGTATTACCGAGTGCCACCGGCTGCTCGAAAATCTCCTTCTGCATGTAGTGCCGATACTGGCCCAGCTCGACGGCGTCGGCGGACAAATGCGATTCCGTTTCAGCGTGCTCTACCGGAGTGCCATCGACGCGGACAACCCGATACCGATCGCGTTCCAGTTCGGCGCAGTCGCCGTTGTCGAGGTAAATCATCCGGCGCGTAACCTGCAGCAAGGCGGAAGCGTCGGAGGCGGCATAACAGCCGTCATCGCTGACCCCGAGCAGCAGCGGCGATCCCTCGCGAGCGACGACGACGCGTTGCGGATCGTCCTTGCGGAGTACCGCGATTGCGTAGGCGCCTTGCAACTGGGCAACTGCCTGGCACACGGCGCGTAGAAAATCGGGCGTGCTCTGCAGTTCATGCGCAATCAGGTGAGCGATGACCTCGGTATCGGTATCGGACGAGAACCGGTAGCCGAGCGCCATCAGCCGGCCGCGAAGCGACTCGTGGTTTTCGATGATCCCGTTATGGACGACGGCAAGTCCTTGCGAGATGTGTGGATGCGCATTGCGCTCACAGGGCTCGCCGTGCGTTGCCCAGCGGGTATGCGCGATTCCCGTCCCACCACTGGCTGCCGCCGCGTCGCTGACCTGCGCGGCGAGTTCGGCGACGCGACCGACCGAACGCAGTCGTTGCAGGTCGCCGGTCTCGTCGATCAGCGCCAGACCGGCCGAGTCGTAGCCGCGATACTCGAGGCGGCGCAGTCCTTCAAGGAGAACAGGAACGATATTGCGGTCCGCGACCGCCGCGACGATGCCACACATGCGCAGTCCACCCGGTAAGAGGCCGTTGCCGGCCGATAGTAAGAGTAGGCGTTACTTCTTGATCTTTTGCGGCCGCTTCCAGCCGGCGAGGGTCGCCTGTTTGGCTCGTGACAAAGTCAGCATCTCGGGCGGTGCGTCGCGCGTCAGGGTGGTTCCAGCGCCCAAGGTCGCGCCACGACCGACGGTTACCGGTGCGACCAGTTGCGTGTCGGAACCGATGAAAGCGTCGTCCTCGATGACGGTTTGAAACTTGTTGGCGCCGTCGTAGTTGCAGGTAATCGTTCCGGCGCCAATGTTCACGCGGCTGCCGACGATGGCGTCGCCGACGTAGGAAAGATGGTTGGCCTTCGACTGCGCGGCGAAGCGCGCGTTCTTGAGTTCGACGAAGTTGCCGACGTGAACTCCGGCGGCGAGCTGGGTTCCCGGACGAAGACGTGCGAAGGGCCCGATCACCCCGTCAGGGCCGACGACCGCGTCTTCGACATGAGTAAACGCGGCGAGTCGGGAGCCGGCACCGATGTGCGCGTTGCGGAGCACGCACGAAGGGCCGACTTCGACCGCGTCCTCAAGGACGACTGCGCCCTCGAAGACGCAATTGATGTCGATGAAGACGTCGCGTCCGCAGCTGAGATGGCCGCGTACGTCGAGACGCGCCGGGTCGGCAAGACGCACTCCCTGCTCAAGAAGGCGCTCGGCGATGTGTGCCTGCGCGACCCGTTCCAGGCGCGCCAAGTGGGTCTTGCTGTTGACCCCGAGAACTTCCCACTCCGCCTGCGCGCGCACGCTGCGAATGGGGACTCCAGACGCGACGGCCCTGCCGACGATATCGGTCAGATAGTACTCGCGCTGCGCGTTGTCGTTAGAAAGCTGCGCCAACCAGTTGGCGAGACGGCGGGTTGGTAGGGCGATGATCCCGGTGTTCACCTCCCGGATCGTCCGCTCTTCGGCGGTTGCGTCCTTTTCTTCGACGATGCGCTGAATCTCCCCGCTGTCGTCACGGACGATGCGGCCATAGCCGCTCGCGTCGGCGAGATTGACGGTAAGAATCGCCAGCGCATCTCGTGCCGCATGCACGAGATGGCGCAAGGTGTCGGCCTGGATCATCGGGACGTCGCCATAGAGGATCAAGGTCGTCTCGGCTTCGCTCAGATGTGGGAGCGTTTGCTGGACCGCGTGTCCCGTGCCAAGCTGGGGATCCTGAAGCGCCCAGACGAGATCATGCGCATCAATCGCGGCGCGCAGAACGTCGCCTCCGTGGCCGTAAACCAGGCAGATGACTTCTGGTGTCAGACTGCGCGCGGTGTCGATGACGTGCGCGACGAGTGCTTTGCCGGCGAGCGGATGCAGAACTTTCGGCAAGTTCGAATGCATCCGCTTGCCTTGTCCAGCAGCGAGAATCACGATGTTCATGGCTTTTCAGTTGGTCGAACGGAATGCGGGAATGTCGGCGCGTCAGGGGCCGGGCACAGCTTCACTGCGGTGCTCGTTCGGTCGCCCAGTGAGGTCAATACGGTTTATTGTGGCAGGTTAGGCCACTACCGCCTACAACAATGTCACAGCGAGCGGTGCGAACTCATGACGGCAGTCTACGAGCAGTCAATTCCTGCACAGCCTGACCGCGGACGCCCGCCAGCCGTCGTCTACGGCCGCGACCGTTTACCGTGGCAAATCGGAGCGGCCCATGAGGAAAGCATCGACTTCACGCGCGCACTGCCTTCCCTCACGGATTGCCCAGACGACCAGAGACTGACCGCGCCGCATGTCTCCCGCGGCAAAGACCTTCGCCCGACTGGTCGCGTAGCACCCCGGTCCGTCGGTGGTCGCGCGGACGTTTCCGCGCGCGTCGAGTTCGACGCCGAGTTGTTCGAGAAGTCCCTCGCGAACCGGCGAAACAAAACCCATTGCCAGCAAGACGAGGTCGGCAGCGATTTCGAACTCGCTCTCCGGCACTTCCTTCATCTTACCGTTGCTCCAGTCAAGGCGAGCGACCTTGAGTGCCTGGACCCTACCGTTCTCGCCGAGAAACGCTTTGGTTGACACGGCAAAATCGCGCGCGCACCCTTCCTCGTGCGACGACGAGGTGCGCAGTTTAAGCGGCCAGTAGGGCCAGGTCAGACTCTTGTTTTCCTCCACCGGGGGGAGTGGCATGACTTCGAATTGGGTGACCGATACGGCGCCCTGACGGTTGCTCGTGCCGACGCAATCGGATCCGGTGTCGCCGCCGCCAATGACCACGACGCGCTTTCCAGTGGCGAGAATCTGTCTGGACAAGCGGTCTCCGGCGTTGACCTTGTTTTGCTGCGGCAGAAAATCCATCGCAAAGTGAACGCCGTCGAGATTCCGGCCGGGAATCTCCAGGTCGCGCGCGACTTCCGCGCCACCGGCGAGGACCAAGGCGTCAAAGTCGGCGAGTACGTGCGCGAGCTCGACATTCCCGCCAACGTGCTGGTTAACACGGAAGTCGACGCCCTCGGCGATCATCTGCTCGACGCGGCGGTCAATATGCGACTTTTCCAGCTTGAAGTCCGGGATGCCGTAGCGTAGCAGGCCGCCAACGCGGTCGTTCTTCTCGAAGACGACGACGTCGTGTCCGGCACGAGCCAACTGCTGAGCGGCGGCCAAGCCGGCGGGGCCAGAGCCGACGATGGCGACGCGTTTTCCGGTCTTCGTTGTCGGCGACTGCGGAACGATCCACCCCTTTTCCCATCCCTTGTCGACAATCGCGTGTTCGATGGACTTGATGCCGACCGGGTCGGTATTGATATTGAGCGTACAGGCGGCCTCGCAAGGCGCCGGGCAGATGCGACCGGTGAAGTCCGGAAAGTTATTGGTGGAGTGCAGCACCTGCAGCGCGTGTGACCACTGACCGCGATAGACCAGGTCGTTCCAGTCCGGAATGACGTTGTTGACTGGACAGCCGGTGTTGCAGAAAGGGATGCCGCAGTCCATGCAGCGCGCGCCCTGAGTGCTGGCCTGGTCGTCAGAGAGGACGCTGACGAACTCGCGATAGTGCTTCAATCGCTGTTGAGCGGGCTCGCTTGCCTCGGCCAGGCGTTGATACTCGATGAACCCGGTTGGCTTTCCCATGGCTTATACCGTCTCCAGTTGCTTGCGCGTGGCGAGTTCGGTCAGTACCCGTCGGTATTCGTGCGGCATGATCTTGACGAAACGCCTGCGGAATTGCTCCCAGTCACCGAGCAGTCGCCGCGCCTGACGGCTGGCGGTGAATTGATAGTGCTTTTCGATCAGGCCCCTTAGCAGCACTTCATCGATCACTCCGAGATGGCGGACGTCGACCCGGCCCTGTCCCTCAAGGTCGTCCCCGGCGTCGCTGCCCTGACGAGCGGCCAGCTCTTCCTCGACCGGTTCGAGCGAAACCTGCGTCATGTTGCAGCGCAGTGAAAAAGTGCCCTCTTCGTCGAGGACGTAGGCGACGCCACCCGACATGCCGGCGGCGAAGTTGCGGCCGGTCATGCCAAGGACGACGACGGTACCGCCGGTCATGTACTCGCAGCCATGATCGCCAACGCCTTCAACAACGGCTGTAGCGCCGGAGTTGCGCACCGCGAAACGCTCGCCGGCGACACCGGCGAAGAACGCTTCGCCTTCGGTGGCCCCGTAGAGGACGGTATTGCCGACGATGATATTGCTCGTCGTGTCGCCTCGGAAGCCGGGATTCGGGCGAACGATGATTCGCCCGCCCGACAATCCCTTGCCGACGTAATCGTTGGCTTCACCGACGAGGTTCAGCGTCACGCCGCGCGCCAGGAAAGCGCCAAAGCTCTGACCGGCCGTCCCCTTCAATCCGATGTCGACGGTTCCTTCGGGCAGGCCAGCGCGCCCGTAGCGGGTTGCCACTTCACCGGAGAGCATAGTGCCGACGGTGCGGTGGGTGTTGCGTATCGGAAGCTCAAGGTGAACCCTTTCGCCGCGTTCAAGGGCGGGTTTCGCCTGTTCGATCAACTGAAGGTCGAGCGCCTTGTGCAGGCCATGGTTCTGGTTCTCGCAATGGAACTCGGGTGTTGCGGTCTCATTCCCACGGCGGTGAAGGATCTTGCTGTAGTCGAGACCCTTCGCCTTCCAGTGGGAAATCCCCCTCTGCATGTCGAGCAGATCGCTGCGCCCGATGAGGTCGTCGAAGCGACGGACACCCATTTGTGCCATCAGTTCGCGCACCTCTTCGGCGACGAAGAAGAAATAGTTGACGACATGCTCGGGCTGGCCGGCAAAGCGCCGTCGGAGCACCGGATCCTGCGTTGCGACGCCAACCGGGCAGGTATTGAGGTGACACTTGCGCATCATGATGCAGCCTTCGACGACCAGCGGTGCGGTCGCGAAGCCAAACTCGTCGGCACCGAGCAAGGCTCCAATGAGAACGTCGCGCCCCGTCTTGTTCTGGCCGTCGACCTGGATCCGGACTCGCCCGCGAAGTCGGTTGATGACAAGCGTCTGCTGGGTTTCGGCGAGTCCGAGTTCCCACGGCGATCCGGCGTGTTTGATCGACGACTGTGGGCTGGCACCGGTGCCGCCGTCGTGACCCGCGATCACGATGTGATCGGCCTTGGCTTTGGTTACACCGGCGGCAACCGTGCCGACGCCGACTTCGGAGACCAGCTTGACGCTGATCGACGCTCGCGGGTTGGCATTCTTGAGGTCGTGGATGAGTTGCGCAAGATCCTCGATCGAATAGATGTCGTGGTGCGGCGGTGGCGAGATGAGGCCGACGCCGGGAACGGAATAGCGGAGAAATCCGATGTACTCGGAAACCTTGTGTCCAGGAAGTTGGCCGCCCTCTCCGGGTTTGGCCCCTTGCGCCATCTTGATCTGTATCTGGTCGGCGTTGACCAGATACTCGGCGGTGACGCCAAAACGTCCCGAAGCGACCTGCTTGATCGCCGAGCGCAAACTGTCTCCTTCCTGCAGGCGATAGTCGCGCTCGATGCGTGAGCTGCCAATCACCGTGGAAACCAGTTCTCCACCGGCCAGCAGTTTGTAGCGGGCCGGGTCTTCGCCGCCTTCACCGGTGTTCGACTTTCCTCCGAGGCGGTTCATCGCGATCGCCAACGTGCTGTGCGCCTCGGTGGAGATCGAACCGAGCGACATGGCGCCGGTGGCAAAGCGCTTGACGATCTCTTTCGCCGGTTCGACTTCGTCGAGCGGCACGGCCGCACCGGCGGACTTGATCTCAAACAAACCGCGCAAGGTCATGTGCCGCTGCGATTGGTCATTGATCAGCCTGGCGTACTCCTTGTACGTCTGGTAGTTGCCGGAGCGCGTCGAATGCTGCAGCTTGGCAATCGCATCGGGGGTCCACATATGCTCTTCACCGCGAACGCGGAAGGCATATTCGCCCCCTGCGTCGAGCATCGTGGCGAGTACCGGATCGTCACCGAACGCCAGTTTGTGCTGGCGAATGGCCTCTTCCATGACTTCAAAGATGCCGATTCCTTCGACCTGTGTCGAGGTGCCGGTGAAGTACTTGTCGACCATCGTCTTTTGCAGGCCGACGACTTCGAAAATCTGGGCGCCCGTGTAAGACATGTAGGTCGAGATGCCCATTTTGGACATGACTTTGAGCAGTCCCTTGCCAACACCCTTGATGAAGTGCTTGATTGCCTTGTCCCCTTTTTCGGGGTCGCCGCCAACCATCTGGCGGAGGGTTTCCAGCGCCAGGTAGGGGTGAACGGCTTCGGCACCATAGCCGGCAAGGGCTGCGAAGTGGTGCGTTTCGCGCGCGGCACCGGTTTCAACGACCAGACCGACGCGCGTGCGCAAGCCCTTGGTGACCAAGTGGTGATGGATCGCCGAGGTGGCGAGCAGGACGGGTATCGCCACATGCTCGGCGTCAACCCTGCGATCGGAGACGATCAGGATGCTTGACCCACGATGGACGTGGTCTTCCGCTTCGGCACACAAAGAGGCGAGACGCGCTTCGACGCCTTCCTTGCCCCAGGTCAGCGGATAGCAAATGTCGAGCTCAGCGGAATGGAATTTGTTGCCGGTGTAGGTTGCGATGCGGCGCAGCTTGGCCATGTTGTCATAGTCGAGCACCGGCTGCGCGACTTCCAGGCGGTAGGGCGGGTTGATTTCGTTAATGCCGAGCAGATTCGGCTTGGGGCCGATGAACGAGACCAGCGACATCACGAGCTGCTCGCGAATCGGGTCGATCGGCGGATTGGTGACCTGCGCGAAAAGCTGGCGGAAGTAGTTGAACAGAGGCTTGCTGCGATTCGACAATACCGCCAGCGGCGAGTCGTTGCCCATTGAACCGGTGGCTTCCTCACCCGAGCTGGCCATCGGCTCAAGAATGAACTTGAGGTCTTCCTGAGTGTAGCCAAACGCCTGCTGGCGGTCGAGCAAGGAGGCCGACGGCGTCGGCGCGGCGACGGTGCGCGGTACGGGCAGTTCGTCGAGCTTGATGTTGATCCGGCTCAGCCAGTCCTGGTAGGGCTTGGCTCGAGACAAGATCTCCTTGAGCTCGCTATCGTCGATGATTCGCCCTTGGTCGAGGTCGATGAGAAACATCTTGCCTGGCTGCAGACGCCATTTCTTGACGATCCGTTCTTCCGGAATCGGCAGCACGCCAGCTTCCGACGCCATGACCACGAGGTCGTCGTCGGTCACCAGGTAGCGCGCCGGACGCAGGCCGTTGCGGTCGAGGGTGGCGCCGATCTGGCGGCCATCGGTAAACGCGACCGCAGCTGGTCCGTCCCAGGGCTCGATCATCGCGGCGTGATACTTGTAGAAGGCGACCCGCTTTTCGTCCATCAAGGTGTGCGATTCCCAGGCTTCGGGAATCAGCATCATCATCGCGTGCGCCAGCGAGTAGCCGCCCATGACGAGCAACTCGAGCGCATTGTCGAACGAAGCCGAATCCGATTGTCCGGCGTAGATCAAGGGCCAGATCCTTGCCAGATCGTCGCGCAGCAGGGGTGAAGACGTTCCTTTCTCGCGCGCGCGCATCCAGTTGTAATTGCCACGCAAGGTGTTGATCTCACCGTTGTGGGCGATCATGCGGAACGGATGCGCGAGCTGCCAGGTGGGGAAGGTGTTGGTTGAAAAGCGCTGATGCACCAGCGCCAGCGCCGAGACACAGCGCGGGTCTTTGAGGTCGGTGTAATACTCACCGACCTGGTCGGCCAGTAACAATCCTTTATAGACAACCGTCCGCGCCGACATCGACGGCTGATAGAACTCCTTGCTATGCTTCAGGCCGAGTGCGAGGATGGCGTTTGCCGCACGGCGACGAATGACGTAAAGCTTTCGTTCGAGAGCGTCCGTGACCATTACGTCCGCACCGCGACCGATGAAGATCTGCCGGATGACGGGCTCCCGAGTCCGCACGGTCGGCGACATCGGCAGACGGTGGTCGACCGGTACATCGCGCCAGCCGAGAACGACCTGGCCTTCGGCGCGCACGGCGCGCTCGATTTCCTCTTGGCAGGCGAGGCGCGATGCCGACTCTTTGGGCAGGAACACCATCCCGACACCGTAGTCACCCGGCTGCGGAAGTAATACCCCTTGCTTTTCCATCTCCTCGCGATAAAGATCATCGGGAATCTGGATCAGGGCACCAGCGCCGTCGCCCATCAGCGGGTCCGCACCGACGGCGCCTCGGTGATCGAGATTGCGCAGGATCAAAAGGCCCTGCTCGATGATCGAGTGACTTTTCGTGCCACGCATGTGTGCGACGAAACCAACGCCGCACGCGTCGTGTTCGTTGGCTGGGTCGTAAAGCCCCTGCCGTTCAGGTATGGCCAGTTCCATCTCGCTCGAATCCTCAAAATGCTAAGGCGCCATCCTGGCAACTGACGGCCGAAAAGGCCGCTAGCTCGCGCCGCGGGACTCGGCACTATACGCCGATTGCCGAAGCCATTCAAGATGTTGCGCTGCACCAAACGAGTGCTCTTCGTGTGTCCGCAATCCCCTTGCCGGTGCGACGAGCGTCCATTCGCCCCTCACTGCGGGTTTCGACCACGGTTGCTGGGTTTTGGTGCAAAATCCGTGCCCTGTCTGTCCCCTGTCTGTCGCGGGGCGAAAGGGCTGTGGTGGACGCTCCGGCCATCGGCCTACGGTAAAGTAGGCCTTAAGCTTGTGGTAAGCTGTGTACGGATGTGGGGAGGAGAAGGGGAAAATTGAGGGAGGCTTGACCGGCGGCTGACGTGGCTGGCCGATGGTGGCGGAACGCCTCACCACACCCATAATAACCCTAGACGGTTGCCAAGTTTGTGGAGACAGGGTGCGCGTTTGACGCACCTTTTTCTGTTGAATGCCAGGAATTGAAAAACACGTGATGGAGGACTGAATGCCGCTGACTATCGGAGTTCCAAGAGAGACTGCAGCAGGGGAGAAGCGGGTAGCGACAGTGCCGGAAGTCATCGAAAAACTGATCAAACTCGGTTTTTCCGTGACCGTCGAAAGTGGGGCCGGCGAAGCGGCCAACATCTCCGATGAGGCCTATCGCGCTGCCGGCGCAAGCATCGTCGTCGGAGCAGCGGAACTGTGGTCCGCGGCCGATATCGTTTTCAAAGTTCGCGGGCCCAGCGCCGAAGAGGTCGGGTTGATCCGCGAAGGGACAACGCTGGTCAGCTTCATTTGGCCGGCGCAAAATCCGGAACTCCTGCAGCAGCTCGCGGCTCGTCGAGTGACGGTGCTCGCGATGGACAGCGTGCCGCGCATCTCTCGCGCGCAGAAGCTTGACGCGCTGAGTTCGATGGCCAACATCGCCGGCTATCGCGCCGTGATCGAAGCGGCGCATCATTTTGGACGCTTTTTCACCGGACAGATAACGGCTGCCGGCAAGGTGCCACCGGCAAAGGTTTTCGTCATCGGGGCGGGGGTCGCCGGTCTGGCGGCGATTGGCGCCGCCAGTGGTCTTGGGGCGGTGGTGCGCGCCAACGATACCCGTCCGGAGGTGGCCGATCAGGTCAAATCGATGGGTGGCGAGTTTGTCGCCGTCGATTATCAGGAAGAGGGATCGGGGGTCGGCGGCTACGCGAAGGTGATGAGCGAAGGTTTCCAGAAGGCGCAGCGCGAGGTTTTCGCCAAGCAGGCGAAAGACGTCGACATCATCATCACGACTGCACTGATTCCCGGCAAGCCGGCGCCGAAGCTCATCACGGCCGAAATGGTGCAGTCAATGAAGCCGGGCAGCGTCATCGTCGATATGGCGGCCGAGCAGGGAGGCAATTGTGAACTGACGGAGCCCGGAACGGTGACGGTCAAGCACGGGGTGACGATCATTGGTTATTCCGACCTGCCTAGTCGTCTCTCGAAGCAGTCGAGCACCCTGTACGCGACCAATCTCCTTCGTCTGACGGAAGATCTGTGCAAGAAGAAGGATGGCACGATCGACGTCAACATGGAGGACGAGGTGATTCGCGGTACGACGGTGATCAAGGACGGAACGATTACCTGGCCACCGCCGGCGCCGAAGCTTTCGGCGGCTCCATCCGGGGCGCCAGCGGCTGCGGCGAAGCCGGTGGTCGCGGCGGCCAAGTCGCATGGCCACGGGGGGGGCGGCGAGCCGATGGCAGCCGGCACGCTGGCGGTCGTCTGCGCCGTCGGCGCGGCCCTTTTCTGGCTCATCGGTGCCTATGCGCCGGTCTCGTTCCTCGGTCATTTCACCGTTTTCGTGCTGGCCTGCTTTGTTGGCTACATGGTGATCTGGAACGTCACACCGGCATTGCATACGCCGCTGATGAGCGTCACCAACGCCATCTCGAGCATCATCGCCATCGGCGCCCTGGTACAGATCGCGCCGCCCGTTGAAGCGGGCGCGCTCGGTCGCCCGGACGAACTGATCCGGTGGATGGCAGTCGTCGGTATAGGGCTGACGTGTATCAATATGTTCGGTGGGTTTGCCGTCACCCGCCGTATGCTGGCAATGTTCCGCAAGTAAGGAGCGACAGATGACTTCGAACCTCACGACCGTCGCTTACCTCAGCGCGACGATCCTTTTTATCCTCAGCCTGGGAGGTCTTTCCAATCCCGAGACTTCGCGGCGTGGCAACCTGTATGGAATCATCGGCATGACCATCGCCGTGTTGGCGACGATCTTCGGGCCGCGCGTCGCGGCTGCCGGTATTCCGTGGATCATCGCGGCGATGGTGGTCGGTGCCGCGATAGGACTTTACGCGGCGCGTACTGTTCAGATGACGCAGATGCCGGAGCTGGTGGCTCTGATGCACAGCCTGGTCGGGTTGGCCGCGTGTCTGGTCGGTTTTGCCAGCTACGTCGATACTTCGATTCAATACGTTGGCGCCGAAAAGGCGATTCACGAGATCGAGATCTACATTGGCATTTTGATCGGCGCAGTGACCTTCTCGGGCTCCGTCATCGCGTTCGGCAAGCTTTCCGGCAAGATCAGCGGCAAGCCGCTCTTGTTACCGGCGCGTCACTGGATCAACCTGGTCGGTTTATTGGTCGTGATCTGGTACGGTCGCGAGTTTGTTGCCGCGTCGTCGGTACAGGCGGGAATGATGCCGCTCATCATCATGACCGTGATTTCACTGCTTTTCGGCATTCATATGGTGATGGCGATCGGTGGCGCCGACATGCCTGTGGTGGTCTCGATGCTCAACAGTTACTCGGGCTGGGCGGCGGCGGCGACGGGCTTCATGCTGTCGAACGACTTGCTGATAGTCACCGGCGCTCTCGTCGGTTCGTCTGGTGCCATCCTGTCGTATATCATGTGTCGCGCGATGAACCGCAACTTTGTCAGCGTCATCGCCGGCGGCTTTGGCACCGAAGGCGGCGCACCGGCGAAGGCTGGTGAGCAGCCGGCAGGTGAGGTGCAGCCGGTGGGCGCCGCCGACACGGCGGAACTATTGCGCGAGTCGCGTAACGTCATCATCGTTCCCGGCTACGGAATGGCGGTAGCGCAGGCGCAGCATACGGTCTATGAAATCACCAAATTGCTGCGCGAGAAGGGAGTGAACGTACGTTTCGGCATTCACCCTGTGGCCGGCCGGATGCCAGGGCATATGAACGTCCTGCTGGCCGAGGCCAAGGTGCCGTACGACATCGTCCAGGAGATGGATGAGCTGAACGACGATTTTCCACAGACCGACGTCGCGATGATCATCGGTGCCAATGACATCGTCAATCCGGCGGCGCAGGACGACCCGACGAGCCCGATCGCCGGCATGCCGGTGTTGGAGGTATGGAAGGCGAAGACGTCGATCGTGATGAAGCGGAGCATGGCCTCGGGTTATGCCGGGGTTGATAATCCCCTGTTCTACAAGGATAACAATCGCATGCTTTTTGGCGACGCGAAGAAGATGCTTGACGAGGTGCTGGGCGCACTCAAGACGGCTGCCTGAGAGGGTTGTTGAGACCAAGACGGGCGGCGGCGCGGGCCTATTGTGCGGAAACGCCCTCACGACGCCCGCGGTCGCGGGCGTCGCTGTCTGTGGTGGGTGAACGCGGCTGAGTGGTGAAGCCCGAGGCGGGTGGCGAGTTCTGGTAGAATTTTTCTGTGCTGTCAAAAAGGGATTAACGGCCTTTGGGCGCCGCTATCCTAGCCCTAGGAGGTGAAATGGAGGTCAAAGAAGTTCTGCAGGTCAAGGATTCAGCGCTCTTCGCCGTGCATCCCGATTCGCCTCTTTCCGACGCTGTGATCATGATGGCCGAGAACGACATCGGCTCGGTCATTGTCACCGAAGGCGGCAAACTGGTCGGGATGCTCACCTTTCGCGAGGTTCTGGTTATTCTCGCAAAGCGCCAAACCGAGCGTCGTGTCGGTCCGACGCCACCCATCGCCGAGATTTTGGTCAGTGAAGCGATGGCTACCAATCCACCGACCAGTGATCCGGAGATGGATGTGGACGAGCTGCGCCGCCTCATGGTCGAGACGCACACTCGATACGTGCCGGTGATGGAGGGGGACACGATCGTCGGTATCGTTTCGTTCCACGATGTGGCGAAAGCCGTGCTCGAAGAGCGCAATATGGAGAACAAGCTGCTCAAGGCGTACATCAAGGATTGGCCGGCGCCCTGAATTAAGTCCGGGCTTACCGCTGCTCGGTCGGTGAGACGCGTGATCGAGGACGACTCGGATCGACACAGTAGGGGTCAGCCGTCACCGACCATGAAGAGCCGTCGGTGCTCCTTGATGGCGTATCGATCGGTCATGCCAGCGATATAATCGGCAACTCGTCGCGCTTGCTCCGTTTTGCCGGCGGTCTGATAGTCGGGGGGCAGGAGGCGGGGATCGGCGAGAAATGCCGCAAAAAGTTCGTTGACGATCCGGGTCGTCTTGCTCGCCATCCGCAGTACCTGATAATGGTGGTAAAGGTGATTACGCAGAAAGCGCTTCATTGCGCTTTGCGCCTCGGCCATCGCAGCTGAAAACCCCACCAAAGGTGGCGCTGTCCGTACCTCGCCCAGATTGTGCGGCTGGTGCTGAGCGAGGGCGCAGGTGGTTGCTTCGATGAGGTCGCAAACCAAGGTATTGATCATGCCGCGGATGGTTTCGTGGATCAGCCGGCGCTCCGGGAGGTTGGGAGACGAGCGTCGCACGGCCTCGACGTGGCGTGCAAAGAGGGCAACGGTCTCCATCTTCGCCAACGATATCAGACCGGCGCGTAAGCCATCGTCAATGTCATGGTTGTTATACGCGATCTCGTCGGCGACATTGGCGACCTGCGCTTCAAGCGAGGGTTGTCTTCTCAGCAAAAAGCGCTCGCCGAGGTCACCCAACTGGCGGGCATCCGCCAGCGAGCAGTGCTTCAGAATGCCTTCGCGTGTCTCAAACGTCAGATTCAGCCCGTCGAAGGCCGCGTAGCGCTGTTCAAGCAAGTCCACGGTGCGTAGACTTTGCAGGTTGTGCTCAAAGCCCCCATACGCGCTCATGCAGCGATTCAGCGCGTCTTGGCCGGCGTGGCCAAACGGGGTGTGGCCGAGATCATGGGCGAGCGCGATCGCCTCCGTGAGGTCCTCGTGCAGATGCAAGGCACGAGCAATCCCGCGCGCAATCTGCGCCACTTCGAGGCTGTGTGTCAGGCGCGTTCGAAAATGATCGCCTTCGTGATTAACGAAAACCTGGGTTTTGTATTCGAGGCGGCGAAATGCAGTCGAGTGGACGATGCGGTCTCGATCGCGCTGGAATTCGTTGCGGTAGCGCGCAGCACTTTCCTGGTGTTGGCGCCCACGGCTGCCAGCCGGCGACGCCGCATAGGGCGCGAGTTCAGACATTGCTACGGCGGGCGGTGATCGCCCGCCGTACCTCGGTCAGAGGCACTGCGTCGGTAACGACGGCATTGCCCAGGCGTTCGAGTAGTACGAGCCGCAGCTTGCCGTCTATAACCTTCTTGTCATGCTGCATGAGGTTTAGGTAGCGGTCGACGTCGATCGCTGGGCCACCTATAGGCAAGCCGGCGCGCTCAAACAAGCGCTCAACACGCTGCACGTCGCCGTTACTTAACCAGCCCAGTTGCGACGATAACTGCGCCGCGATCATCGTCCCCGCAGCGACGGCTTCTCCGTGTAACCACACGCCGTAGCCGCTGCCGGTTTCTATCGCATGACCAAAGGTATGGCCCAGATTAAGCAGCGCCCGGTCGCCGTGTTCATGCTCGTCGGCGGCGACGACCTCGGCCTTATTCCTGCACGACCGACAAACTGCCTCGATCAGGGCGGCCGGCTCGCGTGCCAGGAGACGGTCGAGATGACCTTCCAGCCAACAAAAAAAGTCGAAATCGCGGATCAATCCGTACTTAATGACCTCGGCGAGCCCGGCGCGCAACTCGCGATCGGCGAGCGTCTTCAAGGTATCGACGTCGGCGATGACGGCGCGTGGCTGATGAAAGGCGCCGATCATGTTTTTGCCCAAGGGGTGGTTGATTGCGGTCTTGCCGCCGACGGAAGAGTCGACCTGCGCGAGCAGGGTGGTCGGAACCTGGATGAACGGCATGCCTCGCTGGTAAGACGCGGCGGCAAAGCCCGCCACGTCGCCGACGACGCCTCCGCCAAGAGCGATCAGAGTAGTGGCGCGTTCGCAACGTTGCTGCAGCAGAACGTCGAAGATCGAGTTGAGTGTCGGCCAGTCCTTGTATTGTTCACCATCGGGCAAGAGGATTTCGGCAACCTCGATCCCCCGACCTCGCAGGCCTGTCGCCAACTCGGGCAAGTAAAGCGGAGCGACCGTGACGTTGGATACGATCGCTACTTTTGGCTGGCGCAGATGCGGAAGAATAAGCTCCGCCTGGGTGAGGAGCGATCGGCCAACAAAGATCGGATAGGAACGGTCACCCAAGCGGACGGTCAGAGTTTCCATGGCTCCATTCGTGCCTTAAGCAGTTGGTTTAGGACGACTTGCGCCGTAAGACGACTGCCGCTGATGACGAGATCGGCGACTTCTCGGTAGAGTGGGTCGCGGGCGAGATGGAGTTCGCGTAGCTTCTGCAGCGGATTGCTCACCTGCAACAGCGGTCGGTTCTTGTCGTGACGGGTTCGCTCGCTGAGCGTCGACAGCGGGACGTCGAGATAAATCACCAAGCCGTTGGCTTTGAGACTTCGTCGGTTGTCAGGATGCAGTACGGCGCCACCCCCGGTGGCGATCACCTGGCCGGATAGTCGGGCGAACTCGGCAATCACCAGTGCTTCACGTCGGCGAAACCCTTCCTCGCCCTCGATCTCGAAGATTGTCGGCAGGCTAACGCCGGTGCGCGATTCGATCTCGCGATCGGTGTCGACGAAGGCGTAAGCGATTCTCCGCGCGAGCACGCGGCCGATGGTCGTCTTGCCGGCGCCCATCAGGCCGACGAGGAAGAGGTTACGCTTTTTCTGACCGTTCTCCACGGTGGCATTTTACCGTAGCCACTGGTTAGGCGATGGCGACAAAAAAGCCGGCTTGCGCCGGCCTTTTGGGGTCCTACTGTCAGTGGCTAGCGAACAGCTAAGCCCTCCGAGACAATACGCGGCGTAATGAAGACCAGCAACTCCTGCTTGTCATCAATCCACTCGCGGCTCTTGAACAACCAGCCGATGTAAGGCAGGTCACCGAAGAAGGGGATGCGCTGGGTGTTGGTTCGCACTTCCTGCGTGTAGATGCCACCGATGACCACGGTCCCGCCATTGTCGATGACGACTTCGGTCTTCACGTGCTTGTTGTCAATCGCCACGCCGGCGCCAGTCGTCAGACGCGTGTTCGGCGTGTCCTTGTTGACCTCGACTTTCATCGCGATCCGGCCATCAAACGTGATCTGCGGATTGACCTTGAGCGAGAGATTGGCTTTCTTGAAGGCGATACTGGTGGCTCCGGAACTCGTCGCCTGCTGATAGGGAATTTCGACGCCCTGCTCGATCAGGGCTTCAACGTTGTTGGCGGTCATGACCCGAGGACTGGAGATAACCTTGCCGCGCCCGTCGGCTTCCAGCGCGGAGATTTCGGTGTTCAAAAACTGCGTCATCGCGCTGTTATAGAGGACCAGAGAGAATAGTCCGGCTTGTCCGGTGCGCGGCGTCGCCGGCAGATTGACGTTCAGCGCATCGGTATTGAAGTTCGGAATATCTCTTACCTGACCCGTCTGGAATGCTGGCGCGTTCAGTCTCGCGCCAGCCACGGCATTGCCGCTGACGCCGCGCCCACCGAAGTGGTAGATCGATCCGGTGGCCTGATTCCAGCCCAAACGAACCCCCAGGTTCTTGGCGAAGCTGTCGCCGGCTTCGACGATGCGCGCTTCAATCATCACCTGTCGCGATGGGACGTCAACCTTCGCAATCACGGCGCGCAGCTCGTCGAGACGGCTCGGCGTGTCCTTGACGAAAAGGATGTTCGATCGGTTCTCGGATATCGCGCTGCCACGCTTCGAGAGCAGGCTTTGCTTTTCTTTCTCGAACAGTTTGATGAAATCTTCCGCCTTAACGAAATTAAGCTGGAAGCTCTCGGTCTGCAGCGGTTCGAGTTCGCTGATCTGGAGCTTGCTTTCGTATTCAAGCTTCTCCTTCGTCGCCAGTTCGTCGCGCGGCGCAACAAGAATGACGTTTCCATTCTTGCGCATGTCGAGCCCCTTTTGCTGCATGATGATGTCAAGCGCCTGATCCCAGGGAACGTCCTTGAGGATGAGGGTGATCGACCCCGTGACCGAATCGCTGATCACCATGTTCATACCGGTGAATTCTCCAATGACTTGGAGCAGCCGACGGACGTCGACATTCTGAAAGTTGAGCGACAGCTTTTCACCCTGGTATCCGCCACGCGTTCCCTGGATCAGCTTGTTCGGATTTTCGATTATCTGTTTGACTTCGACGACAAATTGAGTGTCCGTTTGGTAGGCGTTGTGTTCCCACAGACCGCGCGGGACGATCGTCATGCGCGCGTTGTCCCCCTTTTGTACGGTCGTCACCGTCTGTACGGGCGTCGCGAAGTCGGAAACGTCGAGTCGTTTGCGCAGCGCTTCCGGCACAGTCACCTTGGTGAAATCGACCACCAGTGTCGAACCTTGTTGACGAATGTCAATTCCGGCATTCGAGTCGGTGAGGTCAACGGTAATTCTCGCTTCGCCGTCCTTGCCGCGCCGGAAGCCGATGTCGCGGACGCTGTTGACCTTTTGGTACGCCGGATTGACCTTGGCAAAGTGCTCGGCAACTGGGGCTCCGCCCTCTGGCGTCTTGCTCGGTTGCAGGACGAGGAGAAGATTGTTGCCTTCGATCGTCGCCTCATAGGTCATCGCCTTCAGCAGATTCAGTACGAGTCGGGTGCGATCTTCGGTCTGAACGATATTGGCGCTTCTCAGCTCCCCTTCGTTGAATGTCTGGCTTGATCGGCCGAGGCCGTTGGTCGTGTTTGCGAAATCAAACGCGATACGTGCGGGGCGGGCGACACTGAAGGCCGGAGGAAGGGATTGTAGCGGCTCGCGAAACGTCAGGCGGAGATTGAGGAGGGCGCCCTGCTGAGCGACATTCATCGCTTCGATCGAATTCGGCCGCGAGTCCTGTGCGTGGCAGATGCCGATCGCCAGTATCAAGCTGCTGCACCAGCAGAGAAGGTGGTGGGTAATCTGCCTCATTTGCTTGCTCCCTTTTCCTGCAACAGCAAGTTACTTGTCCTTTCCACCCAGTCACCGGCGGAGTCCTGAATCAACTCGCGTAGAGTCACCTCGGAATCGGTGACGGCGATCACGACGCCGAAGTTCTGTCCCATATAGTTTCCGATCTTCACCTGATAGAGCGAGCTATCGACCTGAATGATGGCGTGCGACGCCTTGTTCCGGGTCAGTACGCCGACGTACTTGAGCGATTCCAGCGGAAACGCCTCAAGTGGCTCCTTGGGTCGTTCAAGGTCGGGACGGAATCCACCGCTCTTCTTCTCCGTTGCCCCCATCTTTGATGGCCGGAAGGGATCGATCAGGTTGCCGACATCGTAGGCGACGGGTTCATACGCTTCCACTGCCGGTAGGGGAGGAATCTTGCCTCGTGTATCTTGCGCCACGCCTTCCATCCAGCGACGCAACTCGTCCTCGTCGCTCGAAGCGCAGCCAATCAGCACGAGGCTACACAACACCACGGCAATTTTGCTCATTTCTTCGCGCCCTTGGCTTTGGCAGCCTGCTCAGCCTTCTTCTTCGCCGCCAGCTCTTCTTCGTCAAGGTAGCGGAAGGTCTTGGTAATGGCATCCATTGCCAGCGTTCCGTCCTTGCTCTGCGTATTGACTGAAATCGAGAGGTTGTTCAGCGTGACAATTCGCGACAGCTTGCCGATGTCGCCCGCGAACGTCCCGAAATCGTGGTAACTGCCGGTGAGCCGGACGTTGATCGGCAGCTCGGCGTAGAAGTCCTTGATCTGTTCGACACCCGGCTTAAACAGTTCAAACTGCAGACCGCGGCCCATGCCGGCCTGGTTGATCTCTACCAGGAGCGACTCGACCTCCGACTTGTTCGGCAGTTGCTTGAGCAAGGTCCCAAAGGCGCGGTCGATATCGTTGAGTTGCTGGATGTACAGGTCGAGATTGACCGCTTCCTTTTTCTTCGTGACGTACTCGTCCTTGAGTTTGATTTCAGCCTGCTGTTTCTCCTCCAGAGCAGCAAACTCGTCGAGCCAGGCGAACCACCAACCCAACGCCAGTATCACGACGAACCAGCCGACGAGGATCGTCGCTCGCGGGATGGCCGGCCACGTACCGATGTCCTTTGGATTGAGACTCTGGAACTCGAGCAGAACAGCCCGGAAGTCGATCTTCGGCAGCGGGCGAGCTTTCATTTCGTTCCTCCTGGAGCAGCGGGCGTCGTCACCGGAACCCGCTTCAAAGAGGCGTTCAGACTGAACTCGTTCACTCGGCGTTTATCGGCGATCACCGCCTTGATTTCGAGCAACTGCGGTTTCTCCAGCCACGGGGAGGCTTCGATGTTGCGCATCAGGGTCGACACGCGGGCACCCGACTGGGCGAAGCCGGCGAGGCTGATCTTCTGTCCTTCCTGTTTCAGCGAGCGGATATAGACGCCCTCCGGCATCTGTTTTGCCAGTTCGCTCAATAACCGTACCGCCTCCGCGCGGTCGCGCTGCAAGGATTCGATGACGCGTTTGCGATCCATCAAGGCCTGCGTCTGCTCCTTCAGCCGTCGGATCTGATCGATTTGCTTGTCGAGAACCGCGATCTCTTTTTTCAGAAACGCGTTTCTCGCCTCCTGGGCTGCGATGTAGCCGCCGATGATGGTGTAGACGAGAAAGACGAGCAACGCCGCAAGTACCGAGATGAGGCCGAATAGCGCATAGAACTGCTGCCGCCTTGCCCGACGCTTTTCCTCGCGATGCGGCAGTAGATTGATGCGTATCATTCGTCAAACCTCCGCAGTGCCAGGCCGCAGGCAACCATCAGCGACGACGCATCAGCTAGTAGCTGTCGTTCCCGGACGCGATCGGCGAGCAGCATGTCGGCGAACGGATTGGCGATGATCGTGTCGATCTGCGTTCTTCCCGCGACCACTTCGTCGACCCCGGGGATCACCGCGCAACCTCCGGCGAGGACGATGTGGTGAATCTGGTTGAACTGGGTCGACGTAAAGAAAAACTGGAGCGCACGTGACAACTCGAGCGCCATCGCTTCAAGAAAAGGCCGCTGTAGTTCGGTCTCGTACCTTTCGGGCAGATTGCTGCGCCGCTTTTCGGACTCGGCCTCTTCGAAGCTGAGCGAAAAGACGCGAGCGATGTCCTGGGTCAACTGGTTGCCGCCGAAAGCTTGCTCACGCACATACACCGGTTGGCCATTACGCAGGACCGTGAGGTTCATGACGTTGGCCCCGACATCGACCAGCGCGATGATTTGTCCCTTGCCGCCGTCCGGTAGCCGCTTGGCGATCAGCTCGAACGCCGCCAGGATGGCGTACGACTCCACGTCGAGGACCACCGGCTTGAGACCTGCCGACTCGGCGACGGCGACCCGGTCTTCAACTTTCTCCTTGCGCGACGCGGCGATCAATACTTCGATTTCTTCCGGTGACGACGGTGCGGGGCCAACGACCTGAAAGTCGAGGTTGACCTCCTCCAACGCAAACGGAATGTACTGGCTCGCTTCCGACTCGACGAGGATCTCGAGGTCCTCCTCGCGCTGGCCGGCGGCAACGATGATTTTCTTGGTGATGACGTGCGACGCCGGCAGCGCTATGGCGACATGCCGGGTTGAGGTGGCCATCTTCTTCCAGGCGCGTCGAATCGACTCGGCTGCGGATTCGAGGTTGACGATGTTGCCATCCGAAACGACGTCACGAGGCAGCACTTCGATGGCGTAGCGCTCGACCCGGTAAGCGCCCTTGCCGTCACTCCCGAGTTCCACCATCTTTACGGATGATGAGCTGATATCGAGGCCGATCAGTGAGCGCGCCTTGGGATTAAAGATCGAAAGATCTAGCTGCAAATCGCCACCTCTCGACAGAAAACCCTTGATTAATTAGTAGTTAGCGTACTTATGGATATTCTACTTTAGATGCTAGCAACAAGCTTTCGGCATGTAAAGCGATTTTTCCCCCTTTGACAAGACGCTCTCGGGGTCGATGGTCAAGAATCGTACACCCTTTGCACCGTCCGCTGAGCCGGGCGATCGCGAGTTGCCGCAGGCTGGCTGAAGGCGTCGCGCCGCCTTGTCGCGCTACGGCGCAGTTACCGGCGTCTGTCCGTGGTCGTCGGTCGCGAACGGGGAGACGTGCAAGGGGCGCCATTTTGTCCGCGACGCCAATATAATGGCGGCCACTCAGCTTCTTTACCGGACGACCTGTTGCCTGCTGCTCTCCGCTGGTTCCTCTATCCGATCGTCTTGCTGGTCGGCCTTGTCGCGATCGTCATTGCCCTGGTGGCAGTGGTTTTCAGTCTCACCTATCCGAACCTGCCTGCGCTCGAGATTCTGACCGATTATCGGCCGAAGGTTCCGCTGCGGGTATACACCGCCGACGGACAGCTGATTGGCGAGTTTGGCGAGGAACGTCGGGCGGTGGTCAGGATCGACGAAGTGCCGGCGGTGATGAAGCAAGCCATCCTCGCTGCCGAGGACGAGCGTTTCTATCACCACGGCGGGGTCGACACCCTGGGCGTCTTGCGTGCCCTGCACGCCAACCTGATCGGTGGTGGCAAGCGCCAGGGAGCGTCGACGATTACCCAGCAGGTGGCAAAGAACTTCTTCCTATCTTCGGAAAAGACGTATACCCGCAAGCTCTACGAAGCCCTGCTGGCGTTCAAGATCGAGAGCAACCTGAGCAAGGATCAGATCCTTGAGCTGTATATCAACCAGATCTTTCTCGGCCAGAGGGCGTATGGCTTCGCAGCGGCGGCGCAAACGTACTTCGGCAAATCCCTCGCCGAACTGACGCTGGCTGAGGCCGCCATGCTTGCCGGCCTGCCCAAAGCTCCCTCCGCGTACAACCCGGTGATCAACCCCAAGCGCGCACGATTGCGTCAGCAGTATGTGCTGCGGCGAATGAGCGAACTCGGCTTCATCCGTGACGCCGAGCACGAGGCGGCATTGGCGCAGGCGCTGGTGATCAAGCGCGAAGTCGCCGAGCCTTCGCTGCACGCTGAGTTCGTGACCGAGATGGCGCGTCAGATTGCCGCCGAGCGCTTTCCCGATGACGTGTATTCCCGCGGATTGCGCGTCTACACGACGATCGTCAAGGAGGATCAGGAGGCTGCGTATGCCGCCCTGCGTCGCGGTGTCATGGATTACGACCGGCGTCACGGTTATCGGGGAGCCGAGGCCTATGTCGACCTCAGCGGCGTCAAGTCGGAGCAGGATGAAGCCCTCGATGAACTGCTACAGGACTTCCAGGACGCCGAGGATATGCACCCGGCCGTCGTTCTCCAGGCGGACAACAAGAAAATCCGCGCTTATCGTCGGGGGGGAGAGGTCGTTACCTTGAGCGGAGAAGGCCTCAAATTTGCTGCCCGCATGCTGGATGACAAGGCTCCGCCGAACAAACGCGTACGACCGGGTGCGGTGATCCGCGTCCAGACTGACGAGAAGAACGTTTGGCGGATTGTGCAGGTACCCGAGGTGCAAGCGGCGTTCGTTGCCGCCGATCCGCACAACGGCAGGGTCAGGGCGCTAGTGGGCGGATTCGATTTCAGCCACAACCAGTTTAACCACGCGACGCAAGCCTGGCGGCAGCCGGGATCGAGTTTCAAACCTTTCATCTACTCCGGTGCGCTGGAAAAGGGATTTACTCCGGCGTCGGTGATCAACGATGAACCGATCAGCTTTCCCTCGTCGGTCACCGGCAGTCAGGCATGGGAACCGAAGAACTACGACGGCAAGTACGAAGGTCCGATGCGCATGCGGACTGCGCTGGCCAAGTCGAAGAACATGGTGTCGATTCGCCTGCTGCAGGCGAGTGGCGTGCGTTTCGTCCAGGACTACGTGACGCGCTTTGGTTTCGAAGCCAGCAAACACCCGCCTTACTTGACGATGGCGCTCGGTGCGGGCTCCGTCACGCCGTGGCAGATGGTGACTGCCTACGCCATTTTTGCCAATGGTGGCTACCGCATCCGTCCCTACATCGTCAGTGAAATTCACGACGACAAGGGACAGCTGCTGGCGCGCAGCGAGCCGATTACTTCGGGCGACGATACCTTGCGCGCGATCGATCCGCGCAACGCCTATCTGATGGACAGCATGCTGCGCGACGTGACGCTGTACGGTACCGCGGCGCGCGCTTCGGCGACGCTCAAGCGCAAGGACCTCGCAGGCAAGACCGGAACCACCAACGAACACGTCGATGCCTGGTTCTGTGGCTACCAGCAGACGATTGTCGCTTGTTCGTGGATCGGATTTGATCAGCCGCGCAACCTGGGTGCCGGAGAAACCGGGGGTACGGCCGCGTTGCCGACCTGGATAGCCTTCATGGCCAAAGCCTTGAAAGACGTTCCCGAGTCCTTCATGGAGGCTCCCGAGGGTCTGGTCACGCTTGCCTCACCGGGACCGGGCCGGGGTCCGAAGGAAGAGGTGTTCTATCAGGAGAACGCCCCGTCCGAGCTCGAGCCGGCGCCGCCACTCGACGAAACGCTCAAGCCAGAGGATTGAACGCAGAAAACGCCGCTGGTCGCTCGAATGGTTGATGCACGGCCTGATTTCACGGAGTTGTCGACGGCGGTTTCTCGGTTGAAGGGAGGGGCGCCGCTCGTGAATCACCAAGGTGCTCCGGCCGCCTGACGGGTTGTGTCATCGTCGTTGACCAGTACCGTGATGTCGCAGATCGTTCGCGTCGCACTTGACGTGCCTTTGCGCCGCCTGTTCGATTACCAGGCGCCCGCTGGAAAACCCCTTGCGGCGTCCGACCGCGGTTGCCGCGTGCTCGTCCCTTTTGGCGCGCAGCGGAAAGTCGGCGTAATCGTCGACCTGCCGACGGCGACCGAGATTGCCGATTCCCGGCTAAAACCCTGCGTGGCGGTTCTGCGCGACCTTCCTCCGTTGCCCGAAGACTGGTTCGCGCTGACGGAGTTTTGTGCCGCCTATTATCAAGCGCCACTTGGCCAGGTCATGTTGTCGACGCTGCCGGCCGGCCTTCGCGCGACGGCCCAACGGTCGAGCCGGCGGCAAAGGGCGGCGCCGCGAGCGACGCCTGCCGAATCCCCGTTATTGCCCCCGTTGACGGTCGAACAGGCGGATGCGGTGGCAGTGATCGCCGGCCCGGCAGACGGTTACCGCGCCTATCTCCTGCATGGCGTCACCGGCAGCGGCAAGACCGAGGTCTATCTGCGCCTCATGGCGCGGGTGCTGGCGGCTGGCCGGCAAGTGCTGTTGCTCGTCCCCGAGATCAACTTGACGCCGCAGCTCGAGGCGCGGATTGGCGAACGCTTTCCGACGGTCGCCATGGTCAGCCTGCACAGCGAACTGGGTGAAGCGGCTCGCCGCCGCAATTGGTTGGCCGCTTTTTCGGGCGCGGCGCGAATCGTCCTCGGCACGCGACTGGCGGTGTTCACGCCAATGCCGGACCTCGCCTTGATCGTCGTCGACGAGGAACACGACGCTTCGTTCAAACAGCAGGACGGCGTCCGCTATTCGGCGCGCGACCTCGCCGTTTTCCGCGCCCACCAGCGGCAGATCCCGATTGTGCTCGGTTCGGCAACTCCCGCACTTGAAAGCTTCGCCAACGCGATCGGCGACGACGCGCGTTATCGCTTGTTGTCGTTACGCGAACGCGCGGTCGAGGGCGCCCGCCTGCCCCGTGTCTTGCGCATCGACACCCGCATCGACAAGCCGATCAACGGCTTGACCGCGGCTTTGCAGCACGCGATCGAGACCCGTCTGCAGCGTTACGAGCAGAGCCTGCTCTTTCTCAATCGCCGCGGTTACGCGCCGGTGTTGGCGTGTGCAGCGTGTGGCTGGCGATCGGGCTGCCGCCGTTGCGCCGCCCATCTCGTTCTGCACGTTGTCGACGCCTGTCTGCGTTGCCATCATTGCGGCTATTGCTCGCCCGTTCCGAAGGCGTGTCCGGGCTGTGGCAACCAGGATCTCAGCGCCTTCGGACGCGGTACGCAGCGCCTCGAGGGGATCGTCGCGGCTCGTTTCCCGGCCGCCCGGATCGTCCGCGTCGATCGCGACTCGGCGAGCAGTCGTGCGCACTGGCAGGCGCTCGCCGCCGAGATTGGCCGCGGTGACTACGACATCCTGGTCGGGACACAAATGCTCGCCAAGGGACATGACTTTCCAAATCTGACGCTGGTCGGCGTCGTCGCTCCAGATGCCGCACTGTTTGCCGCTGACTGGCGCGCGCCGGAACAGCTGTTTGCGCAGCTCATGCAAGTGGCGGGTCGCGCCGGCCGCGCCGATCGTCCGGGGGAAGTGCTGCTCCAGACCCAGTATCCGGAGCATCCCCTTTATGAGGCACTGGCCAGGCACGACTACTCCGCTTTCGCCGCTTCCCAGCTCGCCGAGCGCCGGCAAGCCGGATTCCCGCCCTTTGTGCACCAGGCGATGTTGCGCGCGGAGGCGGCAACGATGGCCGCAGCACTGGCGTTTCTGCAAACCGCGCGTGCGCGTGGCGCCCCTCTCGTCGGCGAGCAGGCGGTGACGTTTTACGACCCCGTGCCCATGCGTCTGTCACGCCGAGCAAGCCGCGAACGCGGACAATTGCTCGTTGAGTCGCCCTCTCGTCGCGTCTTGCAAACGTTTCTCGGCGCCTGGGTGCGGCAGCTTGAGGGGATCCGCTGCTCCGGCGTCGAGCGCTGGCACCTGGAAGTTGACCCCCTCGAGTTCTGAACCGAAGCCGATTGACGCCGCTGTGAGGGGCGCCGATACTGACTCGGCGACGGGGGAGCGTTGGGGCGCCGCAGCGTGACGCTTGACACACGCGGGCAAACGCCAGGGCGCTATGCTGAGCGATGCAGAGAACGGGAGCAGGTCCGGGCCGTAGGCCGGACCCGGCAGCAGGAGTGAGTACCCTGGCGCCAGCGATGGTGACCGCTACCAAGGAGCAGCTCGTGTCGTCATCAGAATTTGTCGCCGCGATTGATCTCGGTTCCAACAGTTTCCACATGGTGGTCGCCCGGATCGCCGGCGGGCGCGTCGAAATCCTCGATCGCTTGCGTGAAATGGTTCAGCTCGCCGCCGGACTCGACGCGCGCAATCGACTTTCGTCGCCGTCGCAGCGACGCGCTCTCGAATGCCTGGCGCGCTTTGGCCAACGGCTTCGCCAACTGCCGGCGTCGCGCGTGCGTGTAGTGGGTACGAATACCCTACGCCAGGCACGCAACAGCGCCGAGTTCATCGAGCGGGCCGAGGCAGTGCTCGGCCACAAGGTGGAAATCGTCGCTGGCCAGGAAGAAGCCCGTCTGATTCATCTCGGCGTCGCTCACAGTGTCGGTCGAGTCGACGGTCAGCGCCTAGTCATCGATATCGGTGGTGGCAGCACCGAGCTGATCGTTGGCGAAAACTTTGACCCCCTGCATCTGACGAGCCTGCGCATGGGCTGTGTTGGCGTCAGCCGGGCCTGCTTCGGCGACGGCCGGATTACCGCCGGTCGGTTGCGCAAGGCCGAACTTCTCGTCCAGCTGCAGATCGAGCCAGTGCGGGAAGAGTATCTTGCCCGTGGGTGGGAGATCGTGACGGGAGCCTCCGGTTCGATCAAGGCGATTCAGGAGGTGGTCGTTGGCGAGGGTTGGTGTCGCGAGCGGATTACGCTCGAAGCCTTGCGTCGGCTGCGTGGCGCTTTGCTCGACGTCGGCAGCACTTGCGAGCTGGCGCGTCGCTGGCAGTTAGAAACGGCGCGCGCCCGCGTCTTCGCCGGCGGCTTCGTCGTCCTGCATGGCCTGTGCGAAGCACTCGCCGTGCAGGAAATCGAGGTCGCCGACGGCGCCTTGCGCGAAGGCCTGATCTACGATCTGCTCGGACGGATTCGCCACGAGGACGTTCGCGACCGCACGATCGCCGAAGTCATCAGCCGCTTTGCTCTCGACGAGGGTCAGGCCGAGCGCGTCCGCGGGACCGCGCTCGACTTCCTGCGCCAAGTGCGCGCCCGCTGGCAACTGACCGGCCGTGAGGTGCGCGAGGTGCTCGAGCGCGCCGCGCGTCTGCACGAGCTGGGTTTGCTCCTGACGCATGATCAGTATCACCGGCATGGAGCCTACGTACTCGAACATTCCGACCTGCCCGGCTACTCGCGCGACGACCAACGACTCCTCGCCGCGCTGGTGCGACGACATCGGCGATCGTATCCGGCCGACGCCTTTGCTCACCTGCCGGTGATCTGGCAAGTTCCGGCGCGTCGTCTCGGCGTTCTCCTGCGGCTGGCGGTTGTGCTGCATCGCAGTCGGAGCAGCGAGCCACTGCCGCCGATCGGACTGCGCGCGGAACCGCAACGCCTGTCGCTGACCTTTCCTGCCGGCTGGCTGGACGCGCATCCGTTGACGCGTGCCGACCTCGAACTCGAAGCCGCCCAACTTCACAAAGGGGGGTTCGTGCTTCGCACCGCCAGTTCGTCACTTGCCGCTTGTCAGCTGCCGGCGCCTGAGGGTGATTGAGGTTCCCGACCGCACGCGTCGCCGCTACGCCGTGGGCGATCAGCCTCCCGGTGTCGCTGAAGGCTGCCCGTGAGACGACTGCTGATCGCTCTGGTGGCGATGTTCCTGCTGCCCTTGCTCGGCGTGTTGATCGTCTTGCTGGTGGCGCTCGAGACCGAGCCGTTGGTCGTGCGGGGCGATACGATTTCACCGGATTCGATCGCGCAGGCCAGGAAATTGCTGGCGCAGCACGATCCGCGCCGCCTGCAACGTGGCGAGCAGGCGACGGCCGATCTGCCGGCCTCCTTGCTCGATGACGCGGCGAACTACCTCGCCAGCCGTTACCTCAAAGCCCGTGCGGCTTTCACGCTAACCGACGATACCGCTGCCATCGCGCTTTCGCTACGCGTTCCCGCGATTGTCGGCGGCAGCTATCTCAATCTACGGGCAGTAATGAACGAGGCCGAAGGCGAGCCGAGGGTCGTCGCGGCAAACGTCGGCCCGCTTTCGCTGCCGCCGGCGATCGTCCAGCTTCTGCTGGCCTCGGCGATCCAACGCGCCGGTCTGGGAGACGAGTGGGAGATCGCCCGGACAAGCGTTCGCCGACTGACGTTTGACTCCGCCCGCCGAGTCGTCGCCGTTTCCTACGTCTGGCAGCCGGAGGTTCTTGATCGCGCGCGTTTGCTGGCCATCGCGCCGGCCGACGTCTCTCGCCTGGAAAAGGCTCAACGCGCGCTCTCTGGAACGCTCGATCACTATGCCCCGCGATCGCGCGTGCCGTTTTCCAAGGTGTTGGAGTCGCTCCTGAACGGCGCCGACGACGCTTCCCCAATGCAGCAGCGGGCGTCGCTACTGGTGCTGGCGACGTATCTTGCCGGACAGCCGCTTGCCCGATTGGTGCCTGAAGCGCGACAGTGGCCGCGGCCGCGACCGGTCAAACTGATTCTTCTCGGGCGCGACGATAGCGCGCAGCACTTTGCGATCTCGGCGGCGCTCGCCGCCTGGGCCGGGGAGCCAGCCGCCCAGGCCATCGGCGTGCAGAAGGAAATCGACGATTCACGCCACGGCAGTGGGTTTTCGTTCGCCGACCTGGCCGCGGACCGTGCCGGCACCCGTTTCGGCGAGCTGGTGGTCAACGCCTCGCCGCGTCTGGCGCGGGCCTTGCGGGATTCGCTGACCGACGCCGACCTAGCTCCGTCGCTTGCCGGCCTGCCTGAATATCTGTCCGAGGCGGAGTTTCAGCGCCGTTACGGCGGCATCGGCAGCGCTGCTTACCGCGAGGTCGAGGCCGAGATCGACCGCCGGCTCGCCTTGCTGCCCCTCTACCGCTGACCGCCAGTCGGGCGAGCGAACAGGAACCAGGCGTACGCGGCCAACTGGCTGGCGAACAAGATCAGAAAAGCACCCCGCAGGGCCATCGCCGGCGGATGGTCCGCGTGTTGCAACTGATCGATGACGACTCCGATTCCCCACTGGATGGCGAAAGCGCCCACAAAGACGACCAGATTCAGTGCGGTGTTGGCGCGGCCCGACAGAGTGAGCGGAAACCCTGCGGCGGCGAGCGAATAGGCGAGCGTCCCAAAGCTCGAGCAGCCGCCGTAGGCGATCCAGAGCAGCAAGCTGTAGTCGCTCTCGCTGCCGATAATCCCGGCGAAGACCACCAGCGAACCGCCGAGACCTCCGGCGAGCAGCCGTCGAGGCGTGACCCCGTGACGTGCGAGGCGCGTCGCCAGCAGGCCGATCAGTACGTACGCGACGAGCATGGCGACGTTCATCGCCGCCAGATGGTGGGCGGCAAGGCTTCGGGTCAGCCCGTTCACCCGCATCAGCCAGGCGACGGACCACAAACTCTGGATGGCCATGAAGCCGCCGATCAAGGTCAGACCGAGCGGCGCGAAGCGCCAAAAGTGCGTGCTGGCAAAGACGGTCCGGACGCCGCTCCACTGTTCGCGCATCGACTGCGGCTGTTCGCCGGCCGTTCCTTCGGGAACGCTGGCGAAGAGCCAGACGGCAACCCCCAGGGTCAGGCTGGCGAGACCGAAAAACAACTCACGCCAGCCGGAAAGTTGCAGGGCGGCTTCCAGGGGTACCGAAGCGGCGAGTGCGCCGAGACCACCGGAGGACATGATCCATCCCGTCAGTGAAGCCTGCCGGTTGGCCGGGAACCACAGCGAGAACGCCTTGAACGCTGCCATCAGGCAGGCGGAAACGCCGACGCCGATCAGCGCGCGCGCTGCCGCGAGTTCGCCGACGGTGTGACCGACGGCAAAAAGCAGCGCTCCTCCAGCCGCGATGACCAACAGCCCGGCCTCGACACGGCGTGCACCGAAACGGTCGAGCAGGATTCCGAGGGGTACTTGTGCGGCCGCGAAAGCCAGGAAGTAAGCACTCGTCAGCAGGCCGAGGCTGCCGGCGTCGAGGTTCAGTTCGCTGGACAGTAGCGGTCCGATGACGGCATTCGCCGTCCGGAAGAGGTAGGAAAGGAAGTAGCCGCCAGCGAAGGGCAGAAACAGCCGCAGCCAAAGCACGGCTCCCCGGGCTTCCGGGCGCGCCGCCGGCGAGGGGCTGGCGAGGTCGCTCACGACACGTCCCAAAGCCACGCCGCGCCGCGGACGCCCGACGAATCCCCGTGCACGTTGCGCAGCAAGCGCGTGTGCACGACGTCGGAAAAGACGTGCTCGCCCCACAGGCGAGGCACCGTTTGGTAAAGGCGCTCGCAGTTCGAAAGGCCGCCGCCGAGGACAATCACTTCCGGGTCGAGAAGATTGATCACCTGCGCCAGCGCTCGCGCCAGCCGCCTCTCGTACCGGTGCAGCGATCGCTCGCAGGCCGTGTCGCCGAGATCGGCGCGGGCGCAGATTTGCTCTGCCGACAACGGGTCTCCGCCCGACCGACAGTGATCGGCGCTCAAGGCAGGGCCGGAAAGCCAGGTTTCGACGCAGCCGAAACGCCCGCAGTAGCAACGGGGTGGCGATGCCGCGTCGTCGTCGCTCCAGGGGAGCGGATTGTGGCCCCACTCGCCGGCGATTCGGTTGGCGCCGACCAGGACGCGCTGGTGCACAACGATGCCCCCGCCCACACCGGTACCAAGAATGACGCCAAAGACGACGTCGACCCCGGCGCCGGCGCCGTCGATCGCTTCCGAAAGGGCAAAACAGTTCGCGTCGTTGGCAAGCCGAACTTCGCGCCGGAGAACGTCCTGTACATCGCCTCGCAGGCAGTTGCCGATCAGGCAGGTCGAGTTGGCGTTCTTGATCAGGCCGGTAGACGTCGACTCGGCGCCGGGGATACCGATGCCGACGCGACCGCTGTCGCCAAGTTCGGTTTCGGCACTGGCGACGAGTTCGCCGATCGTTGCGAGTGTTGCCCGATAGTCGCCTTGTGGCGTCAGTCGCCGGCGCCGCAGGAGTTCGCGTCCTCCGCAGTCGAGGGCGATGAGTTCGATCTTGCTCCCGCCGAGGTCAATTCCTATGCGCAACATGCTGTAATTATTATGTAATATTCATTCCAACGGTGACTGGCTACAACATCCGAGCTTGCTGGCGCTTGGCGAGGGAATCGGCGCTCGGGGCCAGGACGACAATATACCCTGACGCCATGCGACAACGTTCTTTAGTTCAGTCTCGTTTCGCTGGCTGGGCACGTTGTGCCGGCACCGCATCCAGCCAGCCGTCTTTCAAGCGCCAGCCCGCTGCCCGCGCCGTGTCGGAGACGGCGTATGCTTGACTCCCACTGTCCCGAGGAGTGTCCCACAATGCGTTCTCCGTCGTTCGGCGACCGCGAGTTCTTCAACGGCGACTGGCTCAAACGCGCTGCCGCGGCCAAGGACGGCATTTACGGCAACGACGCTGGAAGCCATGTACCCGATGACCCGTGACACCGCTGCCGGGTAACCGGTAACCAAGCGGCGTTCTTCCCTGCGCTTGTCGCCCCGACGAGAATGCCTTCCTCGGACGACGGAATGGAGAGCGGGTATGGAGACGAAGACCGGGGGGTTGCGGGTGAAGCGCGGCGCGGAGCAGTGGCGGGTGCTGCTGTCGCGCTTTGACGGGAGCGGTTTGAGCGTTGCTGAATTCTGCGCGCGGGAAGGAATCAGCGATACCCGCTTCCATCGCTGGCGAAGCCGCCTACGGGCCGCCGGCAGCAGCCAACCCGAGCGTGCGGTGCCGGCCGCCTTCCTCGACGCCGGCGTTCTGCAGCGCGTGCCCGCGTCGGCTGCGCGCCTTGAACTGACCCTCGACCTCGGCGGAGGTCTGCAGCTGTCGCTCGTTCGCGGCTGATGTTCTTCCCGGAAGCGCGAATTCGCGTGCAGGTCTATGGCCGCCCGGTCGATCTGCGCCAATCCTTCGACGGGTTGATTGCGCTGACGCGCCACGTGCTGCGCGAGGACCCCGTGAGCGGACAACTGTTCGTCTTCTTCAACCGGCGCTCGACCTTGGTCAAGGTGCTCACCTGGGACCGCAGCGGTTTCTGCATCTGGGCCAAGCGTCTGGAGGCGGGCCGCTTCATTCCCGACTGGTCGAAGGCGAGCACCCGGGAAACCGACTGGACCGGCCTGAAACTCCTCCTCGAGGGCATCGAGCCGGGGCGCATCCGGCAGCGCTACCGTCTCCCCGAGACCCCCGACATGGCAGATAAAATCTCTTGTAAACATGGACTTGATACTGCTTGTCGGGGTATAATCCGATTATGAACTCAGCGCCAATCCAGCGCGTTTTGACTCTCGAAGAAGCCGCGAGCTTGACCCCGCAGCAGGTCCTCGACCTGTACCACACGCTACGCGGCGAAATCACCGCCCTCAAACCACAGCTCGACGGGTTCAAGCGCCAGCTCTTCGGCCAGAAGAGCGAACGCCGCATCGAGATCGGAACGAACGGCCAGATGAGTCTGGGCGAAGGGCTGACGGAGCCGGCGCTGCCAGAGCCCCCCAGGCCGGTGGATTGCCGCGCATACCCGCAAAGCGGCGACGCAGCGTCCGGCTGACGGCGATGCCGTGCCGTTCTTCGACGAGACCCGCGTGCCGGTCGAGGTCATCGAACTGTCCGCCCCGGAAACCGAGGGCCTCTCGCCCGAAGACTATGAGGTCATCCGCCACAAGGAAAGCGACCGTCTCGCGCAACGCCCGGGGAGCTACGGGGTGATCCAGTATCGCCGGCCGGTGGTGAAGCTCAAGGTCAGCGCAGCCCTCGTCTGCGCGCCGGCACCCCGCCACGTCATCGACGGCAGCCGGGCGGACGTGAGCTTCGTCGCCGGGCTGTTGATCGACCAGTTCGCCTACCACCTGCCGCTGTATCGCCAGCACCAGCGGCTCACCGATGCGGGGTTCACCCTCAGCCGGCCGTGGCTGACGCAGATCGCCCAACAGGGGGCGGCCCTGCTCGAGCCGATCTACGAGGCCCAGTTCGCGTCGATCCGGGCGAGCCGGGTCAAGGCCATGGACGAGACGCCGATCAAGGCCGGACAGGGAGCTTCGGGGAAGCTGAAGAAGGCCTACTTCTGGCCGGTCTATGGCGAACTCGATGAGATCTGTTTCCCCTTCTTCGAGACCCGCGAGATCAGACACGTCGAGGTCGCGCTGGGCCTGACGCCTGCCGAGCAGGCGGTCCTGTTGTCCGACGGCTACCACGCCTATGCCCACTATGCGGCGAAGACCGGGATCACTCATGCCCAGTGCTGGGCGCACACCCGTCGCGGCTTCTTCGAGGGCAGGCCGCCGAGCCGGATGCCGCTGCCGAGGCGCTGACGCTGATCGGCGAGTTGTATCAGGTCGAGGAAGACATCCGCCAAGTCGGGCTGAAAGGCGAGCGGAAGAAGGCTCATCGGCTGGCGCAGGCCAAGCCGATCGTCGAGCGCTTCTTCGCCGGGGTCGACGAACGCTTCGCGGCGCAGGGATTACTCCCCAGCAATCCTCTGACCAAGGCCTTGGCCTATGCCCGCGATCGCCGCCTCGGCCTGGAGGTGTTCCTCTCCGACCCGGACGTGCCGATCGATACGAATCATCTCGAGCGGGTCCTGCGAGCGATCCCCATGGGTCGAAAAAACTGGATGTTCTGCTGGACCGAACTCGGTGCCCGGCACGTCGGCATCCTGCAAAGCCTGATCGTCACCTGCCGGCTGCACGACATCAACCCCTACGACTACCTGGTCGATGCCCTGCAGCGCGTCGGACAGCACCCGGCAGACCGAGTCCACGAACTCACGCCTCGCTGCTGGAAGGCGCTCTTCGCCACCAACCCGCTGCGCTCTCCGTTGCTCCGGCAGGCTCCGTAGGGGCATCGCCGAAACGCCGCAGGGTTACCGGTTACGTGTGCGGGTCGTCGTAGTAGCTGTTGACGTTGCCGCCGTGGCGGATGTCGCCCTCCAGCCCGTGCACGGCGAGGTTGAGGCGGGCCAGCCGCCCGGTGTCGTCGGTCTTATCGACGCCGCAGATGGCCAGCTCGGCGGTCGGGTTCTTGTGGTGCTCGGCCACGAAGCGCGCCGACTACACGAACATGCCGCCCGAGCCGCAGGCGGGGTCGAGGATGCGGCCGAAGGCGTCGAAGTCGAGCGTGGCCGGGATCTCGGAGATCTTCTTGAGCAGCTCCTTGAGCAGGCTGCCGGTGAAGAGGTTGAAGGTCTTGGGCAGCACGCCGGCGAGCTGCGGGTTGTGCTTCTCCACCTCGCGCATGGCCGCGTTGACATTGCCGCCGACGTCGGCCGCCTCGGGCAGCGTCAGCAGGGTGTCGAAGCGCGCCTCGGCGAAGCGCAGGAAGATGAGGCCGAGGATGGGACCGGAGTATTCCTGGGACTTGAGGCCGGAGTTGGCGCGGAATTGGTCGGCGGCGTCCCACAGGCGCTTTTCGAGAGTGGCGGGGGCGGGGTCTTTTTCAGCGGGGGCGATCCAGTGCAAATTGACTTCTCTCCCGGGTTATGAGGCGGGCTAACGTTCAAGGTGAGGGGCGGCCGGAGCGCGTGGCGCGAAGGGTACCTGCAAGCGCAACTTGCAGACCGTCCCCTCGACCGCAATGTTAGGGCTCAACAGGCAGATCATACGAGACCTTAGTTCCATCGATCTTCACGACGCCGCGGCTGCACAGCGAGGCGAAAAGCTGTGACAGCTGCTGCTCGGAAAGCCCCTTCTTGAATAGCGCGTGTAAGGTGCTGAGAAGGGTCTTCTGTGTGCGGGGCTTTGATGCCCTTCGACGGATGAGGTCTGCGATGACAACCTCAATCTGAGCTTCTGGCGTGGCCGGTAGCGTGGGCTTGAAATAGGGCATATCAGCGATGCATGTCGAGCGCTGAGCGAAGACTTTCCTTGCCTTGAGATGCTTGATCAACGGCTCGAAGCCAGAGTCCTTCGAAATGATGTGAAAGAACGCGGAGGGGTCCTCAGCAGAAAGAACACCGATGTAGTAGGCGATGTGAAAGTCGAGAGCGTTGTTCCCGGCAGTTTCGAGAACGATGTACTCAGCATTGTTACCGAGAGACTGAAGTGCAGAGGCGAGGGCAACTGGGATTTTTGATTGGTTGGGGCCAAGAAACACTTTGACCTTGAACGGTCCGTCCCTGAGCAAGCCGAGATCCTGTGGCTGGACGTTCTCGAAATCGACAAGAACAACGTTGGTTCGCATCGTGTCTCCGGTATGCGTGATTGCTCAGCCCTAACGTTGGAGTTCACCCGACATGCATCAGCCGGCGAAGCCGGCTGATGCATGTCGGGTGCAACGACGGGTGTGCGCCCAGCATGAACGCGATGTAACGGGGAGAAAGCCCCCTGTGGGAGTGCCGACAGGGATACATGATGAATCGATGATAACCACTAGCCGAAGGCAAGGGCAATCCCGAGAGGGCTTGTCCGGAGGAAGCCGGAGCGCAAACGTGCGAGGCGACGGACAGAAACTGCATAAAAGACCTGGTCTGCGGGCGAGTTGGCACCTCGTGACGAAGCCCGTCGGAACAGCGGACAAGGAAAATGCAGCGCTTGTGCGCGGAAACATCGCGTTCTTACCTAGGGAGATCTGATCGGCGAGCGATGCACCGAGGCACCGCAAATACAGGCCGGGTCACGGTCACCAACGACCTTGGCGTCGCGGCGTGCGGTCGGCCGCTGACGAGCGAACACGACAGCGAGCGGAGCATCGGACCTATCGCGACGGCGAGGAATCGTAAGAGTGTGCAGAATTTTGTGTAAACGGACTTTTGGCAGGAGACTGCCGATTTGTCCGGAGTCACAATGAGCAAGAAGAAGCACGACGTACCAGAGGAACTGCTGGCTGGCCTGCTAGCCAACTATCAGAAACCTGAAGACCTTATCGGAGAGGATGGTCTCCTCAAGCACCTGACCAAGTTAGTCGTGGAGCGTGCACTAGAAGCTGAGATGACCGAGCACCTAGGCCACGGCAAGAACGAGCCGGTCGCCAACGGTATCGGCAATACCCGTAACGGCAAGAGCCGGAAGACGCTCAAGGGCGAATTCGGCGAGTTGCCGATTGAAGTGCCGCGCGACCGGCACGGCAGCTTCGAGCCGCAACTGATTCCCAAGCACCAGACGCGCTGGGCGGGATTCGACGACAAGATCCTCTCGCTCTACGCCCGCGGGATGACCGTGCGCGAGATCCAGGCTCCCCTCGAAGAGATCTACGGCACCGAGGTCTCACCCAGCCTGATTTCATCGGTGACCGATGCTGTCGCCGATGAAGTGAAGGCCTGGCAGTCGCGGCCGCTGGACCCCCTCTACCCGATCGTCTCTCTGGACTGCATTCATGTAAAAGTGCGTGAAGGCACGGTCCGCGTGAAAGCTGTCTATCTGGCCATCGGCATCACCATGGACGGCGAGAAGGAAGTACTGGGCCTGTGGCTGGCGCAGAGCGAAGGCGCCAAGTTCTGGCTGCAGGTCGTCACCGAGTTGCGCAACCGAGGGGTGCAGGACCTCTTCATCGCCTGCGTGGACGGCCTGAAGGGGTTCCCGGATGCCATCGAGGCAGTGTTTCCGAAAGCGACCGTCCAGTTGTGTATCGTCCATACGGTCCGCCACAGCCTGAACTATGTCTCGTGGAAACGGCGGCCGGAGGTGGCTGCCGACCTGCGGCGGATTTACCAGTCGGCCACTGCCGAAGAAGCCGAAATCCGGCTCGGCGAGTTCGAGGACAAATGGGACGCGGAGTACCTGCCAATCGGGCAGTCCTGGCGCCGCAACTGGCAACGCCTGATTCCGTTCTTCGACTACCCACCGGAAATCCGTAAGGTAATCTACACGACCAACGCCATCGAGTCGGTGAATATGAGCCTGCGCAAGCTGACCAAGAATCGCGGCTCGTTTCCGAGCGACGAGGCGTTGCTGAAACTCTTCTACCTGGCGCTGCGTAACATCAGCAAGAAATGGACAGTGCCGATCAGAGATTGGAAGGCTGCACTGACCCGTTTTACCATCCAGTTCGGGGACCGTATCGCCCTGAACTGATCTCAACCCCGTTTACACAAAAATTCGGACACCCCCGGAATCGTCGGCGTGATCGATCAGAAGTGCCGCCGCAAGTGGCGTCCAACCGGAATGGCTACGCCAGTTTCACTTTGGCGGCTAACGCCGCCGCGTTGTCAGCAGAGGCCGTAGTAGCCGCCGGCACGGGGTGAAGGGCCGAACAGGAACAGCCAAGGAAGAGCCGTGCATCACTCGAACGCGACGACGAACCCGCCCGGGCAAGCCGTGGACCGGCGTGAGGTCACCTCGCCCGCCTTGCATGAAACCTTGATGGAAGCCGTACTTGCATCGGACAACGTGAAACAGGCGTGGCGTCGGGTGAAGTCCCATCGCGGTGCGCCGGGAATCGACGGCCTGCCCCTCGACGACTTTCCGGCCTACGCCCGCGAACATTGGCCGGCGATCCGCCACTCCTTACACGATGGCCGCTATCAACCGCACCCGGTGCGATGGGCGATCCAGCAAGCCATCGCCCAAGTCATGACGCCGATCTTCGATCCGGAATTCTCGGATTCGAGCGACGGCTTCCGACCGGGACATTCCGCCCCTGACGCACTCAGGCCGGTCCGCACCGACCTCAAGGCCGGTTATCGCATCGCTGTCGATCTCGACCTGGCGAAGTTTTTCGACCACGTCGATCCCGACCTCCTGATGGCCTGCGTGGCCCGGAAGGTGCGCGACAAGCGATGGCTGGCCCTCATCGGCACGTACCTGCCGGCGGGCGTTCTGATCGATGACGAACTTCAACCCAGCGAGTTGGGGACGCCACAAGGCGGTCCGCTCTCGCCGCTCCTGGCCCACATCCTGCTCGACGATCTGGACAAGGAACTGACAGGAAGAAGGCACCGCTTCGCGCGGTACGCCGATGACCTGAGGGTTCTGGTCCGGAGCGAACGGGCGGGCCAGCGCGTCAACGCCCGTCTCACTCATACCTTGACCGGCGGCTCAAGCGGCCGATCCCTGAACTCGATGAATGGCTGCGTCGGCGGGTACGCCTGTGCAACTGGAAACCGTGGCGCCACACCCGGACGAAGATCGGCCCTCTCATGGCGCTGGGGGTTGGCCAGCGCACGGCGATCTTGACGGGGTCAGCGGCAAGAGCTACGGGCACCTGTCACCGTCCATGGCGACGCAAGTCGGGAGGACGAACGATTGGTTGAAGCCACAGGGACTGGTGAGTCTCCGTGACCTTTGGAGGAAGGCTCAGGGCTACGCTTGAGGCGTCGTGTGCGCCCGGTTCATGAACCGCCCACTGCGGACCCGCACGGTGGGTGGTGTGGGGAGGACCGGTTAGAAGCCGGTCCTTACCCGATTAGCTCTCACTGTTCTCGAAGCGCGTAGCGCGTGATGTCTGTAACTACGCGATGGCCCAAGACGCCAGAGTCAGGGAAAAGTACGTGATTCCTTCGTTCAGCCAGCGCGCCATCTGGCATCCGAAACTTGAGAGGCTCGCCGAAGTTGCGAATTTCCTGGACAGTGGCGGTTGCGGGCTCGAAGGAGCAGTCTCCGCTAAGCAGGAGCGACCCTTCCGTCCTTCCTTCTTGGGTCAAGTCCGTGCAGGCAAAGGACATGCTGAACTGGACGAAAAGCCTCGCAGGCTGCTCGGTGGCGAACGGCTTGAACGATACCTCGGTGCGTTTCCCAAGCTCGAAGCCGGCACGGTCAAGCGTACCGGCAACGCTGTCGCCGTACTGAGCAAAGAACGCCCGCTGGAGAACATCGGGATCGACTAGGACCGGTGTTTGGATCGCGTCAAGCAGTTCTGAGAGGCTCGAGAGCACCCGCACCTCGTGCGGGCAGTTGTCCGCTTCTGCTCGTAGGTTCGATGCAAGCCCGTTCGCTGCCTTCTGGTCCTCATAGAACGCACGGTCATCCGTGACCAGCACGACTTCATCGGTCTGTGCTAGGCAGAGGCAATCCGCCCACACGACACCGTCCTTGAACTGTTGCGAGTTCTGACTGGGTGGCAGCTTACTTATCGTCTTGAGGAACGACGCACGCGCGCTGTCAATAGAAAACGGGACTTCGACGACGTCAGCGCCGAGAGATGCGAATAGCTCCTCGATACGCGCATGAACTTCTGGCTCCGTTGGAAGAACCACCTCGCGCAGCTTGCCGAATGCGGTCAGTAGCTGTCGATACTCAGACCGGATGCTCTCAATGTGTTGAAGCAGACGTCTAGCCAGGTTATGCGAGACCTCGAGACGCACTACCTCGGGGATGGCGACCTTCGCATGATGTTGCTTCAGGAAGAATCGCACTGCTGCCGACGAGGCAGACTTGAGGCCAAGCTGTTTGTACCAGACGTTCGTATCGAAGACAACGATCATGGTGCGCAAGCGCGTGTGTGAGGTCTAACCTTCAAGGTGAGGGGCGGCCGGAGCGCGTAGCGCGAAGGGCACCTGCAAGCGCAGCTTGCAGGCCGCTCCCTCGACCGCAATGTGTGCGCCCAGCATGGGCGCGATGTAATGGGGTGAAAGTCCCCTGTGGGAGTGCCGACATGGCTGTATGAAGCCATGATAACCACTAGCCGAAGGCAAGGGCAAGGTCGCGAGGACTTGTCTGAAGGAAGCCGGAGCGCAAACGTGCGGATTGTGTCCATAAACTGCTGTAAATCCCGTGGTGGTCAGCCACCGCTTCGAATCGGTAAATTGGCGTGACGAGACGTTGATCAACCGAATGAAGGAAGGAAGCGATGGCGGGAATCGATGTTAGCGTAAGCCAGGAACGGCTGCCCGGCAGGATGGACAGCCCGGATGGGATGGCGCAACGGATGGAAGCCGTGCGGAACCCAGGGCTCGAAGCGCAAGAGAGCGAGGCCCTGGGGGCGGAGCGGCACGAGCGGGCGGAAGAACGTACCGGCTACTGCAAGGGTTACCGGACGCGGAGGCTCTACCCCCGGATCGGACCGGTGGCCCTGCAAGTTCCGCAAACAAGGGACGGTCGCTTCTCCACAAAGATCTTCAAGTGCTACCAGCGAAGCGAGCAAGCCTTTGTCCTGGCGCTCATGGAAAGGGTCGTCCAGGGCGTGTCCACCAGGAAGGTCAGCGCAATGACCGAAGAGCTGTGCGGTGCGAGCTTCTCCCAATCGACCGTGAGTCGCCTGTGTGCAGGGCTCGATGTCCGGGTTCGGGCCTTCAACGAACGGCGACTGGAGGGCGAAGATCCCTTCCTCCCGGTCGATGCCCTGTTCAATCAGAGCCAGCAGGACGAGCGTGTCCAGAGACGCCTCGTGCTCATCGTCAGCGGCCTACGCCGCGACGGCCTGCGCGATGCGATCCGCAAGCCCTTCCACGACGCCCCCTGGCAACGCTGCCCGGGGCATCGGATGCGCCATGTGCTTGGGGCATGGCCGTCGCAAGACCCGCAGCGAGGTCGCGGCAGCCGCCAAGCGGGGGTTCCAGGCCGCCGATCGGCCTGAGGCACGGCGACGGCTGGCGGAGTTTGAGGATCGCTTTGACACCCGCACGTCAGCAACCCATTTGGAGCAGACTTACAGCGAATTCTGGACTCGACTCACCTGCGCTGTGTTTCACATAACTCCATTACAAGGATCTCGCATGCTTTCTCGTACGCTTTCTGCATTTGCCGCTGCCTTGACCATCGTCAGTCCCCTCGCGCACGCTGAAAAAGCCCACGTTCACGGGCTTGCCGAACTCAAGGTCGGTGTCGACAAAGAGACCTTGCGCATCGCGCTCGAATCACCACTGGAAAATCTTCTCGGTTTCGAGCGGGTGCCCAAGGGCGACAAGGAACTGGACAAGGTACACCGCATGGCGAGCCAGTTACGCCAGGCTGACAAGCTGTTCCTGCCCACACCCGGCGCCGGCTGCAAGCTCGTAAACGTAAAGCTGGAATCGGCGGTCCTCGACCCCGCGCTCCTCGGCGAGGCTCCCGTTGCCGTAGCGGGCCCTGCGCAGGCCGCCGCTCGCACCCGGCAATCCGGCGCCAAGCCCGCGCACGCCGACCTGGATGGCGAATTCATGTTCCAATGCGCTCAGCCTGCGGCACTGCAGGGCCTGGAGGTGAAGCTGTTCGACGCTTTCCCCGGTTTCCGGCAAGTCCGCGCGCAAGTGGTTACCGCCAAGCGACAATCTGCGGCCAGACTCTCGCCCAAGGCCAACACATTGAACTGGTAGCCCCCTCATGAAAAGCGAAACGGTCGTCGCCATCACGGATCTGGTCTTCCGCTGGCCTCGTCAGAGCGCCGTCTGCCTGGATCTGCCCGAGCTACGCCTGCGACGCGGCGAGCACGCCTTTCTGCATGGACCGAGCGGCTGCGGCAAGAGCACCCTGCTGAGCCTGATCGGTGGCGTACTGGTGCCTGGCAGCGGCAGCATCGATCTTCTGGGCGAGGATCTGGAGCGCCTGCGGTCGACGCAGCGCGATCGACTGCGTGCCGACCACATCGGCTTCGTCTTTCAGCAGTTCAATCTGGTTCCGTATCTGCCGGTGATCGACAACGTTCTGCTGCCCTGCCGTTTCTCGGCACGGCGACGCGAGCAGGCGCAGGCAGGCGGCGCCTCGCTACGCGGCGAAGCGGAACGTTTGCTGAGCCATCTCGATCTGGCGCGCGACCTGTGGCTGCGCCCGGCAACGGATCTGTCGGTGGGACAGCAACAGCGCGTCGCGGCAGCACGCGCCCTGATCGGCCATCCGGAACTGCTGATCGCCGACGAACCCACTTCGGCGCTCGATGCCGAGCGCCAGGAAGCCTTTCTCGATCTGCTTCTGCGTGAGGCAAACGCTGCCGGGTCCACCGTGCTGTTCGTCAGTCACGACCGTCGCCTGGCGTCGCATTTTGTGCGCGACCTTGCCTTGCCGGCGCTCAACCGGGCAAGTCATGGAGAGACGGCATGCACTATCTGACCGTGTTGGCGGTGCGCAGCGCCTGGAACCGGCGTTATCCATTGACATTCACCTTGGTCTCGATCGCCCTGGCGACCAGCTTGCTGCTTGGCGTCGAACGGCTGCGCCAGGATGTGCGCGAGAGCTTCTCACAGTCGGTTTCGGGTACCGATCTGGTCGTCGGTGCGCGCGCCAGTCCCATCCAATTGATGCTCTATGCCGTTTTCCGGGTCGGTGAAGCAACTCAGAACATGCGCTGGACCTCGGCGCAGAAACTGGCCAGTCATCCCGCCGTGGCGTGGAGCATCCCGCTCTCGCTGGGCGACTCGCATCGCGGTTTTCCGGTGCTCGGCACCTCCGTTGACTACTTCACGCACTTCCGCTACGGCGATCGCCAGCCACTGCGGATGGGGGTCGGCGAGCCGTTCGCCGGTGTTTTCGACGCCGTGCTGGGCGCCGAGGTCGCCCGCAAACTGGGCTATCAACTCGGCGAGAAGATCGTGCTGACGCATGGTGGCAGTGGACTGGAAGGCGCTGCGCACGGTGACAAGCCGTTCTTCGTCGTGGGTATCCTGGCGCCCACCGGGACGCCGGTCGATCGCACGGTGCACATTACCCTGGCGGGCATGGAGGCCATCCATCTCGACTGGCAGGGGGGTGCCCCGGTGCCGGGGTTCTCGATCCCGCCTGATCTGGTCAGAAAATTTGATCTCACCCCGAAGGCCCTCACCGCACAACTGATCGGTCTGAAGCAGCGGGGTGATGTCTTCGCCATGCAGCGTGCCCTCGCCGATGAGGGCGATGAAGCGCTGATGGGTGTCATGCCGGGGGTGACGCTGGATCAGCTTTGGGAAGTCGTTGGCCAGGGCGAGCAGGCGCTGCTGCTGGTTTCGTGGATGGTCGCCCTGGTCGGGCTGGGCGGGTTGGTCGCCGTGATCCTCGCCAGTCTGGATGCCCGCCGGCGCGAGCTGGCGATCCTGCGTTCGGTGGGCGCGCGGCCGAGAGAACTTCTGTTCCTGCTGGCCCTCGAAGGCCTTTCGGTCACCGTCGGGGGAATCGTGGCAGGCGTTGCCCTGCTGTCCGGACTCCTCTTCTTTTCCACGCCCTGGATCGAAGCCCACTATGGCATTGCCCTCAATGGCCTGAACCTCTCTGGCGACGATGCCACTTCTCTGGCGGCGCTGCTTGGCTGGATCCTGCTCGCCGGCAGTGTCGCCAGCCTCTTGCCGGGTTGGCGCGCCTATAGACTTTCCCTGATCGACGGCCTGACCCCAAGGACCTGACCATGCACACTCCTCGCTGCCGCTCGCTCCTGTTCTCGAGCTGGCTGCTCGTTGCCGGCGCGTCGGCGCTGGCCGCTGGCCCGTCAGACAGCCCCTACAAGGTGGGCGAACGTCTCGGCGGTACGTCCGCCAAGCCCGCCTCCGATTTCCGTGAAGTCAAGTGGGACGACCTCATTCCGCCCAATTGGAATCCTGCTGACGCCTTCAAGGGTGTCGACCTGGCGAAGATGGAAGATGGCGACCCACGCGCCATGGACGCGCTCGCCCGAATGCGCGACGTCTGGGCCAACGCCCCCGTCGCAAGCTCGCTCAACGGTGCCGCCGTCCGCATCGCCGGCTTTGTGATTCCCCTTGAACGCGTGAAGGACGAAGTCAGTGAGTTCCTGCTGGTGCCCTATTTCGGTGCCTGCATTCACGTCCCACCGCCACCGGCAAACCAGATCATCCACGTGGTCTCCGACAAGCCACTCAAGAACGTGCAGACGATGGACGCGCTGTGGGTCAGCGGTATCCTGAAAGTTTCTGCCGGAGAGAGTTCGTGGGGACGCTCGGCCTATCGCATGCAAGCCAAGGCAACCGCGCCGTATGTCTTGCCGGCGCGCAAGTAAGCTTCGCGGCGGGGGACCGCCTCGGAAGGATAGGAATTTCAATGTCAGTTCTTGGCGTATGTCGTCCGTTCCTGTCCGAGTCAATCGTGAAATTCGTGCTCAATGTGCCTAATCGCCCCGCAAAACCCGCGGCATCGCTGAGCGGTGTGCAGACCTGGCTGAAAGGTGGCGCGACGACTGCATGAACCTTCAACCCGGCTGTGCGCCGGGTTTTTCGTGCCTGCCGTTGATCCGGATTGCCCGGATTTGGCTATAGGGGGGCTACATGAAGGCAGGAAGGCAAAAGCGGGTCTGATGACGGCGCTAACCGTTAGTTCTATTTGGTGCCCCCGGTCGGAATCGAACCAACACCTGATGATTACAAATCAACTGCACGACCTTCATGCTACGGGGGCA